>NZ_BMZP01000003.1 GCF_014652855.1 Novosphingobium pokkalii | reverse complement strand
CCGCACTGCGGATGCCGCCCCAGCGACCCGCCAATGCATAATCTGCCAAAGTAGTGCTAGGCCCCGGCGGCGTGCGTTGCGGGAAAGGCCACCACGGTGGTCACGCCGCGCGCGCTGCCGGGGTTCTGGGCACCGCTGCGCACGCGGTGCGTGCCGCCCAGTTGCGCCACCAGCCCGGCAATGATCGCCGTGCCCAACCCGCGCCGCGAGCGGGGCAGGCCCGCAATGGCCGGTTGCGTGTCGGACGCAGGCAGGCCCTTGCCGTTGTCCGCCACGGTCAGGCACAGCATGTCGTTTTCGGCCTGTTCCAGCCGCACATCGATGCGGCCGCGCTCGCCCGGGGCAAAGGCGTGCTTGAAGCTGTTGGCCAGCAGTTCGGTCAGCAGCAGCACCAGCGGCAGCAGGCGACCTACGTCAAGGCGCACATCATCGGCGATGACGCGCACGTCCACCGCATCTGCATCGGCCATTTCGCGGGCCAGATCCACTGCATGGCTCAAAATCTCGCGGATCGGCCTGGACTGGGCGGCGGGATCGTAGAGCTGGCGATGCACCCGGCCCATCATCTCGATGCGCTGGTCGGCGCGGTCGATCAGCGGCAGCGCAAGGGCCGGGTCACGCTCGATCTGGCGGCGTTGCAGGCGCAGCATGGAAGCCACCGACGCCAGGTTGTTGGCAACGCGGTGCTGCAATTCCTTGAACAATAGCGCCTGGTGCGCCGCCATCTCGGCGAGGCGCGCCTCGTTCTCTTCCAACTGGCGTTGGCGGCGGGTCAGTCCGTCGATCAGAAAGATGTCGACCGCCACGACGCCGCTGTAGAACAGCATGGCCGTTGCCACTTGCGGTGTCACGACGAAGCTGAACACCGGGGGCACGAAGAAGTACCAAGCCGCCAGTCCACTCAGCACCGCGCAAACGATACCGGGGCCGCGCCCGGCCACGAATGTGGCGACGATCACCGCCGGGAAGAACGTCAGGAACGGAAAACCCGGTGGGAACAGCGCGTCGGCCGTCCAGCGAATGCCGAAAGCGGCACAAAACAGCGCCACGGCCACGCCATGGCGCACGGCTGGGCTGCACGATTGCAGGCCGCGGATGGACCAGAGACGGGGACGCGGCATCAGGGTCATGTCGCTCTACGTTGCCCGATCGTCTTCCCCGGCGCAACCGCTTGTGACAGGCAGCAGCGCGATCTGCACCGGAAATGGCCCTGGTCTTGAGGGCAGAGCTGGCTGGATGGCACAAGCTTTGCCGGCGCCGGACTTCGCGGCGCTGAGCCGGGAGGGTACTGCCAACGATGGCAGCGATATTGGTGCGCCAAGGGTTGACTGTAAAATTATTTGATCTGGCAGGGAACCGCACAGGGCATCGGTGCATTTTGCCGCCAATACGTGGGGCCATCGCTATCGGGCGAGGGCTCGGGTCGTTGAATAATCGGGAACAAACGTTTGTCGAGTGACAAGGCAGATCAGGCGCCAGAACGCCCGACCGATGCCGGGAAGGCAGGTGATGCCGCGAATGGCGCAAGCGAGTTGCGCTACGATGCTGGTGGGGCCGGGCAGGCTGCCGGGCCACGTCGCGCCAGCCAGGCGGGCGGTGCCTATGACGACAGTGCCGATCGCTTCCTGGCGAATCATCCTGATGATGCGTTCACCGGTGCCTCTGGCGTGCTGTTCGAACAAGCGATGGCGCAGACCCGCATGGCCGTGTGCCTGTGCGATCCCCATGCACCCGATGCGCCGATCGTCTTCGTCAACCGCGCGTTCCGCTGGCTGACCGGCTATGACGAGCAGGACATCATCGGCCGCAATTGCCGTTTTCTCCAGGGGCCGGGCACCGATCCGGAAGCGGTTGCGCGCATTCGCACCGCGCTCGCCAACGAAGACGTGGTGGTGGTCGAATTGCTCAACTACCGCAAGGACGGCACCGCATTCTGGAACGCCCTGCATCTTGGCCCGATCTATGACGCCCAGGGACGGCTGATCTATTATTTCGGCAGCCAGTGGGACGTGTCCGACGTGCGCGCCGCGCGCGCCGATGAACGCCATGCCCGCGAACTGGCGCGCGAGCTGTCGCACCGCATGAAGAACATGTTCGCGGTGATCGGCGGCATCGTCAATTTCACCGGCCGCAGTCGCGGGATCGAAACCGAAGCACGCGAGATCAACGATCGCATCCAGGCGCTGGGCCGTGCCTATGAAACGACGCTGGATGAAGCATCAAGCGGATCGATCGAAGTGGGCCAGGCGATCCGTTCGGTGCTGTCGCCCTATGATCCCGACGGGCAGCGCATCCGCTTTGAGGGCAATGGCCTGCGCAGCGATTTCTCGGCAGTCTCGGTGCTCGGCCTTTCGCTGCACGAACTGGCGGTGAACGCGGCCAAGCACGGCGCGCTCAGCAGCGATGGCGGCCAGGTCACCGTGGCGTGGCAGAAGAACGGCAGCAGCGAGGCGCCGACGATCGTCATTGACTGGATCGAGCAGGGTGGCCCCTCGGTGGTGCCGCCCGATACCAACGCAGCGGCGCCCGTCGGTGGGATCGTCGATCGCATGCTGCACATGGCAAGGGGCAATATCATGCGGGACTGGCATCCGGACGGACTGAGGGCACGGCTGCGCGTTCCGCTGCGCGAGGACGTGGTCTGATGGGGCAGGTCTGTTGCAACGACGCGGCATGCCGCGTGTTGGTGCTGGATGACGAGCCGCTGATCCTGCTCGACCTGGAATTCGCAGTGGAAGATGCTGGCTGCGTGCCGCTCACCGCGCTGGAACTGGCCGAAGCACTTGCGATTGCCGAAGCCGAGCCGATCGTTGCGGCGATCCTCGACGTTTCGCTGGCCCATGGCCAGACGTGTGCTCCGGTGGCCAAGGCGCTGGCCGAACGCGGGGTGCCTTATGTGCTGCACACCGGCGATCTCGATCGCATGGATGAAGCCGTGCGCAAGCTGGGCGGCGTGCTGGTGCCCAAGCCCACCCCCGCTGCCGTGGTCGTCAGCCGCGCGCTGGAAGGCGTGACGCAGCGTCAACAGGCCTGATCGCCCCCGACGAAGTTTTCCTTGGGCTGGTGTTTTTTCCGGCCAGCCCCTATCTCGCGCGCCATCGGAAGGAGTTTCCATGGCGACGACGCACAAGACCCGCATGCTGATCATCGGTTCCGGCCCGGCAGGCCTGACGGCCGCCATCTATGGCGCGCGCGCCGGGATGGAGCCGATCGTGGTGCAGGGGCTTCAGCCCGGCGGGCAGCTGACCATCACCACCGACGTCGAGAACTATCCCGGTTTCCGCGACGTGATCCAGGGCCCGTGGCTGATGCAGGAAATGCAGGCCCAGGCCGAACACGTCGGCACGCGGATGATCTGGGACACGATCGTGGACATCGACCTGTCCGGCCCGCCGTTCCGCGCCAGCGCCGACAGCGGCGACGTGTTCGAGGCCGACACGCTGGTGATCGCCACCGGCGCCCAGGCCAAGTGGCTGGGCGTGCCGGGCGAGCAACTGCTTTCGGGCAAGGGCGTTTCGGCCTGCGCCACCTGCGACGGATTCTTCTATCGCGGCAAGAAGGTGGTGGTGATCGGCGGCGGCAACACCGCCGTGGAGGAAGCGCTCTACCTGACCAACCACGCCGAGCACGTCACCCTGATCCACCGCCGTGATGCTTTGCGCGCCGAACGCATCCTGCAACAGCGCCTGCACGCCCATCCCAAGATCAGCGTCTTGTGGAACAAGGCCGTGGCCGCCTTCACCGGCGATCCGCTGGCGGGCGGCCTCAAGGCGGTGGAACTGGTCGATACCGTGACCGGCGAAGGCAGCCGCGTGGAAACCGACGGCGCGTTCGTCGCCATCGGCCATGCGCCCGCCACCAGCCTGTTCGCGGGCAAGCTGGAACTGGACGAAAGCGGCTATATCGTGGTCCAGCCCGGCACGCCCAAGACCGCCATTCCTGGCGTCTTCGCCTGTGGCGACGTGATGGACCACACCTATCGCCAGGCCGTGACGGCGGCGGGCACCGGCTGCATGGCCGCGCTCGATGCCGAACGCTTCGTGGCGGAACTGGACTTTGCCGTGGGGCAGCTCACCCAGGCCTGATCGCCTGCATCACTTGGCGTAGCAGCCATTCCGGCGCGTCGGCAAAGGAATGGCTGTTGCCCTGATGGCCGATCACGCGCGGGTCACTGCCCCAGTGGCCGCGAAACAGTTGCGCCGTGCGGTCGCCTTCGGCCAGCAGGATCGTGACCGGGCCGGTGAACGCCGCCAGCCCGGCGCGCATCTCTTGCGCCAGAGCCGAGCCTTCTTGGGGTGCGGCAGCAGTGCGCAACCCCTGTGCCAGCTTGTCCAGCGCCACTTTTCCGGCCAGCAGCCGCGCCCATTGCCGGGGATCGACCAGCCGCCGCAGATAGTGCTGGCGCAGCGCCGCGGCGGAATGGACCGGTGCCGTCTCATTTTCAGCGTCGAGGGTCCAGGGATTGGCCAGGATCAGCCCGTCCAGCCCCGGCAGCAGCGCGGCATGGAGCATCAGCGCGCTGGCCGCATCGCAATTGCCCAGGGCGAACACGCGCTTCACATGCGGGGCAGCGCTGCGGAACGCGGCCAGCGCCGCCGCGATATCAGGCGCGCTGGCGCGGAAGCCGAGGTTCGCGCCGCTGCTGTCGCCCACCCCGCGCCGGTCGAAGCGGAACACCGGGATGCCCTCGCGCGCGAGGGCTGCCGCCAGGGCTGCCTGGCCGCCCCAGGCGCCGCTGCGGATCTCGTTGCCGCCAGAGACCAGCAGCAGCCCGACCGCGCCGCTCGCCAGCCCCATGTCCAGCGTACCGAACAGGGTTTCGCCTTCGCAGGCAAAGCCGATGACCGTGCGGTTCATGCGCCCAGATCCTGCGCCACGCGCGCGGCAAGCGCGGCGGCAAGGGCGGGGGCCGGGGCTGGTTCCTGCCGCAGCCACGGCGCCGGGCCGGGCGCGGCCAGATCGGCGAGCGCGAGCGCGCGCAGCCCTTCGCCCTGCATGGTCGCGCCTTGCAACCCGGCAATCAGCGCCGCGCCACAGCGATAGCCGCCCAGCACCAGCCCCTGCGCCCGCCCCTGTTCGAGCAGCGCTGCCACGCCGCTCTCTTCCCCGCGCGCCCGCGCCGCCAGCGCAGCGGCGCGCAGCAGGGGGCGCAGCACGGCATCGCCATGCAGCGGATCGAGCGCCCAGCCGGGCAGGGCAGGCGGCGCCACCAAGGCTCCCCCGCGCAGCGCCAAAACGTGGCTGGCGCCGAAATGCCGCGCCGCCGCCGCCGTCGCCGCGCGCCAGGCGTTGAGGCTCTGCGCGGCAAAGTCCTGCACGCTTTCGCCGCAGCCCGGCAGATCGGGCAGGACGCTGGCAATGCCAGCCGCCGCCAGATCGCGCATCACCGCCACCAGCATCGCCCGCGCCCGGTTCATCTCGTCAAACAACGGCGGCACGATCAGCACGCGCAAGGAATCCCCCCTCCCGCCAGCGGGAGGGGTTGGGGGAGGGCATGTTTGCTCCCCATGTTCCGGCCCTGCCACCAGCGCCCACTCGCCATCCGCCCCCGATCCGGGGCAGGGCCAGCGCAGGGGGCGCAGCGCGTCAGCCATGGCCCCGTTTGCACGCCACGAAGCTCAGCAGCGCGCCATAGGTTTCCAGCAGATCGCCGTCGATCTCGTCTTCTTCCAGCACGAAGCCGAAGCGATCCTCCAGCGCGGTGAACAGCCCGGCCACCGCCATCGAATCAAGTTCGGGCAGGGCGCCGAACAGCGGCGTCTGCGCGGTGAACGCGGCGGCGCGGGCCGGCGCCAGGCCCAGCACATCGGCCAGCAGGGCGCGCAGATCGGTATCGAGCGAAGCGGGGATGGTTTCAGACATTTGCGGGGCCTTAACCATCGCCATCGGGCGGGGCAAGCCGGGTGCGCCCGGCCGCCCGCCGTGCCAGCGCTCGCGCCAATGCCGGCCATTTGCGCAATGCGCCGGGGTGATGGGCGCTCAGGCGCCAGCGGGTGCGCGTCTGGTCCATCCAGTCCGCCTTGTAGGGATCATCGCCCGTGCCGAAATCGATCGCGGCTACGCGGTCCACATCGATGACATGGGCGAACATCGCGGCCGACAGCAGCGTGCCGGGCGATGCGGCGCGGGCGTCCTCGCGATGCGCCAGCTTGTGAATGAACGCGGTGCCGGCCTCCATGGTCCACATCTGCGCGGCGACCGGGCGTCCATCGTGCAGGGCAAGGCCCAGGCGCAGCGCCCCGGCGGCGCCTTCGCGCGCGGCGAATTGGCGCAGGAACGCGGGGTCGCCTTCCGCCGGTTTCCAGCTTGCCGCATAGACCTGCTCGTAAGCGTCCCAATCGGCCGCGTCGAATTGCGTCGTCACCCGGCACTGCACGTCGCCCCGCGCGCCCTTGCGCCGCACCGTGGCGCGCAGCGCGCCGGGGCGTGTGGCCCACCAGGTGGCGAAATCCGCGCCCCGCAGCGTCAGGTGGCGGTTGACATGCGCCGGCTCGACCGCCGCGATCCAGCCGGCAGCCCGAAACGCGCGGGCCATCCAGCCTGCCTCGCGCGCGGGCAATGGCGCAAAATCGAGCGCGCCGTGGCGGACAAGCGTGCGCGCCAGCGCGGTCAGCAGCGCTTCTGCGCGCTCGGGCGCATCGGTGACCGGCCGCGCCCAGAAGCTGTACCAGTTGCCGCAGGCGACCAGCCCTTGCGCGGTGGCGACCAGCGGCAGCGCAAGCTGCGCGCCATCGCCATCTTCGGCCACGGCGAGAAAGGCGCGCTGCCCGGCAAAGTGCCGTTCGGCCAGCAGGGCCAGCCAGTCTGCCCGGTCGAACGGCCCGGCCGCCGCCCCGCGCCCCATCAGCGCGGCAAGGCGCGGATGGTCTTGCACTTGGGCAAGTTCGGCATGATAGACCCGGCACGCCACGCTTGGCCTGGTTCCCCTATGTTCGTTCCGTCAGGAGTGCCGTGACCGTTCCGCCCGACCCCACTGTGCATCCGCTGGACCATCTTGCCTTGCGGGGCAAGCGCGAGGCACCCGCGTTGGTGCTCAAGGACGAGGTGCTTAGCCACGAGGGGTTAAATCGGCGTGTAGGGCAACTGGCGGCGTGGCTGGCGGCGCAGCCGGGAGCGGAGCCCGATGCGCGGGTGGCGACATGGCTGGGCAAGGGCCTGCTCGCCTGTCTGATGCCGCTGGCGGCGGTGCGCGCGGGGCTGGTCCACGTGCCGATCAACCCGGTTCTGCGCCGGGCGCAGGCCGCGCATATCCTGGCCGACAGCGGCGCTGCGCTGCTGCTGGCCAATGCCGGGCGGTTGGACACGCTCGAACCGGGCGATGCCGCCGGCGCCGTGGTGCACGACGAAGCCGCCGTGCTGGCCGCGCTCGACGCGCTTGCGCCGCTGCCGCCTTCGGCCGCTGCGCCGGAAAGCCTGGCCGCCATTCTCTATACCAGCGGTTCCACCGGCAACCCCAAGGGCGTCATGCTGAGCCAGGCGAATCTGTGGCTCGGCGCGGTCAGCGTGGTGCATTACCTGGGCCTTGCGGCGGATGACCGCGTGCTGGCGGTGCTGCCGCTGGCGTTCGATTATGGGCAGAACCAGTTGCTTTCGACCTGGGCGGCGGGCGCCTGTGCCGTGCCATTGGACTACTTGCTGCCGCGCGACGTGGTGCGCGCAGTATCGCGCCACGGCATCACTACGCTGGCGGCGGTGCCGCCCTTGTGGCTGCAACTGGTGCAGGCGCGCTGGCCCGATAGCGCCGGGCAGACGTTGCGCCGCCTGACCAACAGCGGCGGGGCGCTGACGCCCGATCTGGTGCGCGGCTTGCGCGGGCAATTCCCGCAGGCGCGGCTGTTTGCCATGTATGGCCTGACCGAGGCGTTCCGCTCCACGTTTCTCGATCCAGCGCTGATCGACGCATATCCCACCTCGATCGGCACGGCGATTCCCTTTGCCGAAGTCATGGTGGTCAACGATGCGGGCGAAGCCGCCGCGCCCGGCGAGGAGGGCGAGCTGGTCCACGCCGGGCCGCTGGTGGCGCAGGGCTATTGGCAGGATGCGGCGCGCACGGCCGAACGCTTTCGCCCCGCGCCGGCCTTTTCGACGCTGGGCGGCATGGCGGTGTGGTCTGGCGACAGGGTGCGCCGCGATGGCGCAGGCCTGCTGCATTTCGTCGGGCGGCGCGACGCGATGATCAAGACATCGGGCCACCGCGTCAGCCCGCAGGAGGTGGAAGAGGCGGCGCTGGCCACCGGGCTGGTGGCCGAAGCGGTGGCGCTGGGCCTGCCGGATGCCGCGCTGGGCCAGGCGATCCATCTGGTCTGCCGCGCCATGCCGGGTACGGCGGGCGACGAGGCGGCGCTGCGCGCGGCCATGGCGCAAGACCTGCCGGCCTTCATGCTGCCCCGCGCGGTGCACTGGCGCGCGGCCATGCCGCTGTCGCCCAATGGCAAGCACGATCGCGCCCGTCTTTACCGCGCCTTGACGCAAAAGGCATAAGGGGCAGGCATGAAACCGCTTGGCCCGATCCCGCCGCATTTTCCCGCGCAGGGCGCCGACCTACTGATTGCCGGGCGGCCGGCCCGAGCCTGGGCGCAGGAGCATGGCACCCCGCTGTTCGTCTATGACGCCGCCGTGGTGCGCGCCCGCGTGGCGCAGTTGCGCGCGGCGCTGCCGCCGGCGATGCGGCTGCATTATGCGGTCAAGGCCAATCCGTTCGGCCCGCTGCTGGCGCTGTTGGCCGGGCTGGTCGACGGGTTCGACATCGCCTCGGCCGGGGAACTGGCGCTGATCACCGCGCAGGGCATCGATCCGGCGCGTGCCGGCTTTGCCGGGCCGGGCAAGCGTGACGCGGAAATCGCTGCGGCGATTGCCGCCGGGGTGACGCTGCATTGCGAATCCGCGCGCGAGGTGGAGCGCGCCCTGGCGCTGGGCGAAGCGGTCGGCCGCCGCCCGGCCCTGGCGGTCCGGGTCAATCCCGATTTCGATCTGCGCGGATCGGGCATGAAGATGGGCGGCGGGGCGCGGCCGTTTGGCGTGGATGCGGAACAGGTGCCGCCGCTCGCCCGCCGCATCGTGGCGAGCGGGGCGGAGTGGCGCGGGTTTCACATCTTTGCCGGCAGCCAGGCGCTGGATGCGCAGGCCGTCATCGCCACGCAGGCCGCCACGCTCGACCTGGCGCTGCGCCTGGCGCACGAGGCGCAAGTGCCGCTGCCCGCGCTCAACCTGGGCGGCGGCTTTGGCATTCCCTATTTTCCCGGCGACATGCCGCTGGACTTGGACGCAGTGGGCGCGGCGCTGGCGCAGCGGCTGGCCGAGCATGGCCCGGCGCTCCACGGCACGCGGCTTACCGTGGAGCTCGGGCGCTATCTGGTGGGGGAGGCAGGCGTCTATCTTGCGCGCGTGGTGGAGCGCAAGGAGAGCCGGGGCGAAGTGTTCCTGGTGACCGATGGCGGGCTGCACCACCAGTTGGCGGCGAGCGGCAACTTCGGCACCGTGGTGCGGCGCAACTATCCGCTGGCGCTGGCCAATCGCATGGATGCCCCGGCTGATGAGGTGGCCAGCGTGGTGGGCTGCCTGTGCACCCCGCTGGACCGGCTGGCCGATCGCGCCGCCCTGCCCAAGGGGGCAGAGGGAGACGTGGTGGCGGTGTGCTGTGCCGGGGCCTATGGCGCCACGGCCAGCCCGGCCGCGTTCCTGGGCCATGGCCCGGCAGTGGAAATCCTGGCGGAAAACGGCCTGCCCAGCGCGGGTTAAGGTTTGGGCGGGCACACGTCCCGAATTGGGACCGGGGCGCCAAGCGGCTTGTCGGACGAGCCGGGGGAGAACAAGACTAACCGTATCTTCACCCTTTTTGTCGATAGCCGATGGTGAAGGTCGCAGGCTCCGCTTATCCCGATAAGGGACAATACGAGGGGCCGGTGCAAGAGCCAGACAAAGGAACCGTTCGCGATGCCGTCTCTTTCCGGCCCCACCCCGAACGCCGCGCCGCGCGGTCGTCTCGCCCGTCTGGGGCTGGGAACGGCGTGCCTGTCGCTGCTGCTCACCGGCTGCGCCGGTGGGGCGCATGGGCCGCAATTGCCGCCGGCCTCGTTCGTCGCGTTGCAGGAAGGGCCGGGCGAGGAATACGTGATCGGCCCGCTGGACGAACTGACCATCTTCGTGTGGCGCAACCCGGAACTGGGTGCCTCGGTGCAGGTGCGGCCCGACGGGCGCATCACCACGCCGCTGATCACCGACATGCCGGCCGTGGGCAAGACGCCCTCGATGCTGGCCGAAGACATCAAGCTCCAGCTTTCGCAATATATCCAGGAGCCGATCGTTTCGGTGATCGTCAACAAGTTTGCCGGCACGTTCAGCCAGCAGGTGCGAATCGTCGGCGCCACGGAAAAGCCGGCCTCGATTCCCTATCGCGCCAACATGACGCTGCTCGACGCGATGATCGCGGTGGGCGGTCTTTCCGAATATGCCGCGGGCAATCGCGCGCGGCTGGTGCGGTTTGACAAGACCACCGGCAAGCAGACCGAATATGCCGTGCGGATCAGCGATCTGCTGCGCAAGGGGGACACCAAGGCCAACGTGATGCTGATGCCCGGTGACGTGATCATCATTCCCGAAAGCGCGTTCTGACCATGGCGGGGCAGGGGCGCTTCTGGCCATGAGCAATCTGATCGATGAAGTGCGCATTGCGCTCTACGGCATCTGGCACCGGCGCTGGCTGGCGCTGGGCGTGGCCTGGCTGGTCTGCCTGCTGGGCTGGTTGGTGGTGGCGATGGTGCCTAATTCCTATGAGTCAAAGGCGCGGATCTTCATCCAGATCGATGACGTGCTGTCCGACCAGATCGGCATCGGCGGCAATGCCAAGCAGGATATCGAGCGGGTGCGGCAGACGCTGACCAGCACGGTCAACCTGGAAAAGGTGGTGCGCGCCACGCGGCTGGGCGACAAGGTCACCAACGACAAGCAGATGGAGTCTGCCGTCGCGGGCCTGGCCACCCAGATCAAGGTGGTGAGCCAGCAGGACAACCTGTTTGAAATCAGCGCCACGTCGGGTCGGGGTTCCTATACCGACGCGCAGAACGCCAAGCTGGCGCAGGACGTGGTGCAGAAGATGATCGACATCTTCCGCGAGGAGAACCTGGCCGGCGGGCGCGGCGAAATGACCGACAGCCTGGCCTTCATGGACCAGCAACTGGCCGACCGGCAGAAGGATCTGGAAGCGGCCGAGCAGAAGCGGCAGGAGTTCGAGGCCAAGAACGCCGCGCTGATGCCGGGCACCGGCTCGGTCTCGGCCAAGCTGGAAGGCGCGCGCAGCGAGTTGCGCGGGGTCGAATCCGATCTGCTGGCAGCGCAGAGCGCGCTGGCCTCGATCAATGGGCAGCTTTCGGGCACACCGCCGACGATCACCATTCCCGGCACCCTGGGCGGCGCGCGCGGCGCTTTGGCCCAGGCCCAGGCCGATCTGGCCGCGATGAAGGCGCGCGGGCTGACCGACAGCCACCCCGACGTGCTGGCCGCCAAGGCGCAGATCGCCAGCCTGCAACGCCAGGCGGCGGCCGAAGGCGCCCACGCCGGCACGCCCAATCCGGCCTATGCCTCGCTCCAGTCGATCAAGGCCGATCGCGAGGCCAGCCTGGTCTCGCTGCAATCGCGCAAGGCCTCGTTGCAGCAGGAAATCGGCCAGCTTACCGGCCAGCAATATAGTGAACCGGCAGTGGCCGCCGAGGCCGCGCGGATCAACCGCGACTATGACGTGCTGAAAGACCAGTACGACAAGCTGCTGCGCGATCGCGAGCAGTTGCGCCTGCGCGGCCAGGTGGAAAGCGAGCACAATTCGGTCAAGTTCGACGTGATCGATCCGCCCAGCACGCCGCGTGGCCCTTCGGCGCCCGATCGGCCGCTGCTGCTGATGCTGGTGCTGGTGGTGGGGCTGGCAGCCGGGTGCGGCGCTGCGTTTGCCATGGCGCAGTTGCGATCGAGCTATGCCACCACTGGCCAGTTGGAGCGGGCGACCGGCATGATCGTGCTCGGCTCGGTCTCGCTGACGCAGACCGCCATGGCGCGGGCGCGGCAGTGGAAGCAGTTGAAGTTGTTCGGTGGTGCCACGGCCGGCCTGGTGCTGGTATTGATGGTGCTGCTGGCCGTGGAATTCATGAAGCGGCGGATGGTGGCATGAAGGCGCAGGACATGAGCGACCAGGGCGATACGCCGCAGACGCCGCAGGACGGGCCCGATCGCGTGCCCGTCCGCAAGACGGCGCCCTCGCTGATCGAGCGGGCGGCGGGAACGTTCGATTTCCGCCAGCATCTGCGCACCCCGGCGGTGCCGCCGCTGCCGCCCAAACCGGTCGCTGCTCCGCCGGCGGCTGTACCCGCGCCGGCACCGGAGCCCGATCCTGCGCCGGAACCGCTGCCCGAGGCGGTCGTGCCGGTGTCTTTCGCGCCCGAGGGCGCGCAAGTGTTCATTCCTGCGGCCGATGGCGTGGAAGACAACAGTGCTGTCGATGCAGCGGCCACGCCGCTCGACGGCATTCCCTCGCGCCAGCGCTTCCGCAAGGCGCCGCAGCCGATCGATCGCCGCCTGCTGCGCGAGCAATGCCTGATCGAGCCGGAAGGCCCGGTGAGCGCGCTGCTGGAGGAATTCCGCATCGTGAAGCGGCAACTTCTGCTGACGGCGGCGGATTCGCGCGCCGGGCGCACCGCGCGCCATGGCGAGCGCATTCTGGTCTGCTCGGCCCATCCCGGCGAAGGCAAGACCTTTTGCGCGGTGAACCTGGCGCTGTCGATCGCGGCGGAAAAGGACAACGAAGTGCTGCTGGTCGATGCCGACTTTGCCAAGCCTTCGGTGCTTTCGACGCTCGGCCTGCCGGGCGGGCCGGGGCTGATGGACGCGCTGGCCGATCCGGAAGTGATGGTAGAGGAATGCATCATTCCCACCGACATTCCGGGCCTGTCGGTGTTGCCGGCCGGCAACCAGACCGGTTCGGACACCGAATATCTCGCCTCTGCCCGCACCCGCGCGATCCTGGACCGGCTGACCGCGCAAGCGCCCAACCGCATCGTGATCTTCGACAGCCCACCCGCGCTGGCGGCCTCTCCCGCATCGGAACTGGCAATGCACGTGGGGCAGGCGGTGATGGTGGTGCGCGCCGACGTGACCGGCGAAGCGGCGCTGCGCGATGCCGTGGGCATCCTTTCGGGCTGCGCCGATATCAAGCTTCTGCTCAACGGCACGCGGTTCTCGCCCACCGGGCGGCGCTTCGGCACCTATTATGGGTACAAGGAATGAAACGGGTGCGTTCCATTATCGCCTGTGTCCTTGCCGGGTCGGCCCTGCTTCCCGCAGCCACGGCCTGTGCGCAAGTGCTGCCCTACCAGGTGGGCAGCGACGATCGCCCCTCGACGCCTGCCGGTGGCAGTGGCCGGTCTGGCAGTGGTAGTGGCCCGGCCGTGCGCACCACGATCCGCCCCTATCTGGAAGTGACGCAGAACCTGCTGGCGCAGATCACGCCGGGCAACGACGTGGTTACCTATACCACGCTGGCGGCGGGGGTGGATGCCACCTTGGCCGGGCGGCGCACCCAGGGCCAGGTCGCGGTGCGCTATGAACGCCGCTTCGTGGAAAAGGGGCAGGTCGGCGATGCCGACACGATTTCGGGCCTGGCGCGTGTGTCGCACCAACTCGTGCCGCGCACGCTGAGCATCGAGGCCGGCGCGCTGGCCGCGCGCACGCGGGTGGAGGCCAATGGGTCTGCCACGCTCAACCCGCTGTCGGTCAACGATGCGGTGAGCCAGGTCTATTCGCTCTATGCCGGGCCGAGCCTGACGACGCATGCCGGGCAGGTGGCGGTCAATGCCAACTATCTGGCCGGCTATACCAAGCTGACCCAGAAGAACGCCTATCAGCCGGCGGCGGGCCAGCCGCGCATCGACCTGTTCAACCATTCGCTGGTGCAATCGGCGCAAGTCTCGGCCGGAACCAAGGCGGGCACCGTGCTGCCGGTGGGGCTGGTCGCCAGCGCGGGGTGGGACCGCGAAGACATCTCCAATCTGGACCAGCGCATCGACGACAAGCGCGTCGGCCTTCAGGCGACGCTGCCGGTCAGCCGCACGGTGCAACTGGTGGGCGATGTCGGCTGGGAGCATATCCGCGTCTCCTCGCGCGATGCGCTGCGCGATGCCAATGGCAATCCGGTGATCGGCAGCGACGGACGTTACGTTACGGACACCAGCAAGCCGCGCACCATCGCCTATGACAGCGACGGCCTGATCTGGGACGCAGGCGTGATGTGGCGGCCCAGCCCGCGCACCTCGCTGTCTGCCTTCATCGGTCGGCGCTATGACAGCACGACCTATTTCGGCAGCTTTTCCTATGCGCCCAACACGCGCAGCTCGCTCAATGTCTCGGTCTATGACGGGATTTCCGGTTTCGGCTCCAGCCTGTCGAACGCGCTGCGCCAGGTGCCGACCGACTTTGCCACCGGCGCCACCGGCTGCGGCATCGGGGCGACCGGCGGTTCGTGCGTGAACGGCGCGCTGTCGTCGGTCTCGTCCTCGGTGTTCCGCGCGCGCGGGGTCAATGCGACCTATGGCTTTGCCATGGGCCGGCTGCGGCTGGGCGTGGGTGCGGGCTATGTCCGCCGCCGCTTCATCGCCGCGCCGGGCACGGTGCTGGCCCAGGCCAACGGCACGGTGGACCAGAGCTGGTATGTCACCGGCGGCGTTTCCGGCCAGTTGGGCCGCGATGCCAGCTTCAGCGTGGCGGTCTATGATGCGTGGTACGACAGCGGTACGGCGCTGCTGGGCACGTCCAATTCCTATGGCATCTATGCGTCCTATTATCGCCGCCTGGCCGATCGTCTCACCGCAACGGCGTCGGTTGGGCTTGACGGCGTGAGCCGCGATCTGGCTGCGGATCAATTGGAAGCGACAGGCCTGGTCGGCCTGCGCTACACGCTATGACGGTTCAGGAGGCGTAACGCCGATGTACGATGATTTTTACCGCCTTTCGGCCCGTCCGTTCCAGTTGACGCCCGATCCCGAGTTCTATTTTGAAAGCGCCACCCACAAGAAGGCGCTGTCATACCTCGGCTATGGCCTGGCGCAGAGCGAGGGCTTCATCGTGATCACCGGCGAGGTGGGCGCGGGCAAATCCACGCTGGCCGCGCATCTGTTGGCCAGTATCGACCCTGCGCAACTGACGGCGGCGCAGATCGTGACCAGCAAGCTGGATGGGCAGGAACTGGTGCACATGGCTGCGCGCGCCTTTGGCCTGGACGTGGCCGGGCACGACAAAGCTGCCGCCCTGGCGCGGATCGAGATGTTCCTGCATGACGAGGCGCGCGCCGGGCGGCGCTGCCTGCTGGTGGTGGACGAAGCGCAGAACCTGAGCGTGGAAGCGCTGGAGGAACTGCGCATGCTCTCCAACTTCCAGTTGGGCGCGCATCCGCTGTTGCAGATCCTGCTGCTCGGCCAGCCCGAGTTCCGCACCCTGCTGCAAGGCTCGCCCCGGTTGGAACAGTTGCGCCAGCGGGTGATCGCCACGCACCACCTGGCGCCGATGGAGCCCGAGGAAGTCGGCCCCTATGTCGAGCATCGCCTGGTGCGCGCGGGGTGGAACGGCAACCCGTCGTTCGAGCCGCGCTTCTATGCCGATCTCGCCCGCGCCAGCGGCGGCGTGCCGCGCCGGATCAACCAGATCCTGAGCCGCGTGCTGCTGGCCGGGGCGCTGGAACAGGCCAGCCGGATCGAAGCCGGGCTGCTGCATGCCGTGCTGGACGACATGGCCGCCGACAGCGCGGCGCCGGCTGCTGCCGCTACCGAAACGCCCGCGCCGGTTGCTCCCGCGGTCGAAGCGACGTCGTCGCAGGCGCTGGGCCTGACTGCCGATGCGTTCCACGGCGATGCCAAGCCAGAGGCGCCCGCACGCCATGATTTCGATCTGGCCGCGATCGAGGCGGCCATGGCCAGCCGCGACGAGCAGATTGCCGAATTGCAGCAGGCGGTGATCGAAGTGGCGGAAATGCGCGCCGCCCATGGCGACGAGGCGGCTGCCGCCCAGGCCGATGGCACCGCCCGCACGCAGGCGCTGGAAGCGGCGCTGAGCGATGCCGCCGCGCGCATCGGCGTGCTGGAACATCGCCTGGCCGAGCAGGAGCAGGCGATCCGCCATGTTCTGACCATGCTGATCGAGTGGTTCGAGACCGACCGCCCCAAGCGCGCGGCCTGAGCGAAAGAGCGCCATGCCCGCACCACACCCTGTTCCCGTCATCAATGGCCTTTCCGTCGATGTGGAGGAATGGTTCCAGGTCGGCGCGTTCGAGAACGTGATCGACCGCGCCGATTGGGACAGCCTGGCCTCGCGGGTGGAGCGCAACGTGCAGGCCATCCTCGCGATGTTCGACGCCGCCGGGGTGAAAGCCACGTTCTTTACCCTGGGTTGGGTGGCGCAGCGCCATCCCGCGCTGATCCGCGCTATCGCCGATGCCGGGCATGAAGTGGCGAGCCATGGCTGGGACCACCAGCGCGTGTTCACGCTGGACCCGGCCACCTTTGCCGCCGACCTTGCCCGTGCGCGCGATGCGCTGGAGCAGGCCAGCGGCCAGGCGGTGACCGGCTATCGCGCGCCCAGCTTTTCGATCGACGCGCGCAATCCCTGGGCGCACGAGGTGCTGGCGCAGGCGGGCTATGCCTATTCCAGTTCCGTCGCGCCGATCGTGCACGATCACTATGGCTGGCGCGAGGCGCCGCGCTTTGCCTTCCGCCCGCTGGAACACAGCGCCTTGCTGGAAATTCCGGTGACCACGGCGGAACTGGCGGGGCGGCGCATGGCGGCCGGGGGCGGCGGCTTTTTCCGCCTGCTGCCCTATGGCGTTTCGGCCTGGGCGATCCGCCAGGTCAATGCCGCCGGGCGCCCGGCGGCGTTCTATTTTCACCCGTGGGAAATCGATCCGGATCAACCGCGCCAGGATCGCGCGCCGTGGCGCTCGCGCTTTCGCCACTATACCAACCTGTCGGTCATGGCGCCCAAGCTGGAGCGCCTGCTGCGCGATTTTGCCTGGGGCCGGATGGACGAGGTCGCCGCGCGGGAAGCGGCCCGCCTGGCCGAGCATCCCGCGTCGCCGGTTCTTTCGGCAGCGGCATGAACGCGCCGTTTCGCCTGGCGCCGCCGCAGGTGCGCGAAGCCGGGCCGGCGGACATGGCGGCCTATGCCCGCTTCCTGGCCGCGCAACCGCTGGCCGGGGTGTTCCACGATCCGCGCTGGCTCACCGCCGTGGCGCAGGGCAGTGGCCATGCCAGCCACCTGCTGCTGGCCGAGCAGGGCGACGCCATCGTTGCCGCGCTGCCGTTGCACGCCGTGTCTTCGCCGCTGTTCGGCCGCGCGCTGGTTTCCACCGGCTTTGCCGTGGGCGGCGGCGTGGTGGGGGATGAAAGCGCCGCGCCCGCGCTGCTGACGGCGGCGCAGGATCTGGCGCGGCAGTTGCGCAGCCCGACCATCGAACTGCGCGGCGGGGTGCTGCCGCAGGGGCCGGGCTGGCATGTGAAGCAGGATAGCCACGCCGGGTTTGTTGGCGCGCTGGCGGCCGACGATGCCGCGCAGTTGCAGGCCGTGCCGCGCAAGCAGCGCGCCGAACTGCGCAAGGGGCTGGCCAACGGGCTGGAGGTGCGCACCGGCAGCGGCGCGCAGGATCGCGCCTGGCACTATCGCGTCTATAGCGAATCCGTGCGCAACCTCGGCACGCCGGTGTTTCCGCGCCGCCTGTTCGCCCGCGTGCTCGATGCCTTTGGCGAGGATGCCGATATCCTGACCGTGCTGCACCAGGGCCAGCCCGTGGCCAGCGTGCTCAGCCTCTATCATCGCGGCGCGGTGATGCCCTATTGGGGCGGCGGCGTGCTGGCGGCCCGCGCGCTGCGGGCCAACGACGTGATGTATTATGCGCTGATGAACCATGCCCGCGCGCGGGGCATGGCGCGCTTCGATTTCGGCCGGTCCAAGGTTGATTCCGGCGCCTATCACTTCAAGCGCAACTGGGGTTTCGTGCCCGAGCCGCTGTCTTACGCCCACTGGACTGCCGATGGACAGGCCCCGCGCGACGTCAACCCGCTGAGCCCGCGCTATCAGGCCAAGATCCGGCTGTGGCTGAAGCTGCCGCTGCCGCTGGCCAACCTGATCGGGCCGCTGATCGCGCGCGGGCTGGCCTGACGTGGGCGAAATCCTGTTCCTCGCGCATCGCATCCCGTTCCCGCCGGATCGGGGCGACAAGATCCGCTCGCACCATATCCTGAAAGCACTGGCCACGCTGGCGCCGGTGCATGTGGCCTGCCTGGCCGACAATGCCGCAGACATGGCGCACGAGGCCGAATTGGCCGCCGTGGCGACCAGCCACTGCCTGGTGCGGCGGCGCGGATCGCTGGTGGGGGCGGGGCTGGCGGCTCTCCTCGGCGGGCGGCCAATCAGCCTGGCAGCGTTCGCCTCGGCCAAGCTGGCGCGCTATGTCAGGCAGGTGCTGGCCACGCGGCCGATCACCACCATCTTCGTGTTTTCCGGGCAGATGGCGCAATATGTGCCCGCCGGGTTCGCGGGGCGGGTGGTGATGGACTTTGTCGATGTTGATTCGGCCAAGTTCGGCCAATATGCCCGGCGTCCCGGCCTTTCCGCGCCGGTCTACATGCGCGAGGCCTGGCTGCTGCGCCGCTATGAAGCGCGCGTGGCGCGCCGCGCGACGACCAGCCTGCTGGTGAGCGAGGCGGAAGCGGCCCTGTTGCGCAGCCGGCTGGGGCGCGGCCCGATGCCCGATGTGCGCGCGCTGGGCAACGGCATCGACACCGCCTATTTCGATCCGGCCGGCATTCCGAATGCGCCGCCGCTGGTGATGGGCGGGCCGCAGATCGTGTTTACCGGGCAGATGGACTATCCGCCCAATGTGGAGGCCGTGGTGGCCTTTGCCCGCCAGGTCATGCCCTTGATCAAGGGGCGCTTTCCCGGCGCGCAATTCAACGTGGTGGGCCGCGCGCCAAGCCCGGCGGTGCTGGCGCTCGACGGGGTGAACGGGACGCGGGTGACCGGCGCGGTGCCTGATGTGCGGCCCTGGCTCGCTGGTGCAGACCTCGTGGTGGTGCCGCTGACCCTGGCGCGGGGTGTGCAGAACAAGGTGCTGGAAGCCATGGCCATGGCGCGCCCGGTGCTGTTGACGGCCGAGGCGGCGACCGGGATCGACGCCGTGGACGGGCGCGACTTTGCCGTGTCGCCCGCTGCGCCGGAGGAGTTTGCGGCCCGTGCGGTGGGGCTGCTGTCCGATCCGATCCGCGCCGATGGGCTGGGCCGCGCCGCGCGGGCTTTCGTGATCGCGCAATGCGGCTGGGATCGGGTTCTGGCACCGCTGCCGGCGCTGGTCGGTTTCGAGCGTCGGTTTGGCCGCCGTGCGGCGTGATGGTCTTTCTCGTTTCTCGCTCGTGCAGCGGGGGAGCGGCGGCGTGGGCCATGCCCCCTCCGACGGGCCTGTGGCCCGCCACCTCCCCCACGTTGTGGGGGAGGATCTGATGCCTTGGGCGTTGCTTGGCCTGGCCTGGCTGGGCCTGATTGCCCTGTTTCATGCCGATTGGGCGGCGATGGCCGGGCAGTGGTGGGATTCGTCCACCTACAACCATATCCTGCTGGTGCCGGCGATACTCGTCTGGCTGGTTTCGCTGCGCTGGGCGGCGCTGCGCCAGATTGCGCCGCAGGGATGGTGGCCGGGGCTGGTGCTGTTTGCCGGGGCGGCGTTCCTGTGGATGCTGGGCGATTTCGCCGGCTTTTCGCTGGTCACGCAGACCGCCTGCGTGCTGATGCTCCAGGCCAGCTTCCTGGCGCTGATGGGGCCGCGCCTGGCGGCGGCTGCGCTGTTTCCGCTGGCCTACATGCTGTTCCTGGTGCCGTTTGGCGACGAGCTGATCCCGATCCTGCAGATCGTGACGGCGCGGATCGTGATGGTGCTGCTGCATCTGGCGAGCATTCCGGCGGCGCTCGACGGGGTGTTCATCACCACCCCGGCGGGCTATTTCAAAGTGGCCGAGGCCTGTTCGGGGGTAAAGTTCCTGATCGCCATGACCGCCTATGGCGTGCTGGTGTGCCAGGTCTGCTTCCGGTCCTGGCCGCGTCGGGCGGCGTTCATGGCGCTGGCGCTGGTCGTGCCGGTGCTGGCCAACGGGGTGCGCGCCTGGGGCACGATCGTGCTGGCCGGGCAGCTGGGCATCCAGTTTGCCGCCGGGTTCGACCATGTGTTCTACGGCTGGGTGTTCTTTGCCGTGGTCATGGCGCTGACCATGCTGGCGGGTTGGCCGTTTTTCGACCGCGCGCGGGATGATCCGCCGGTGCAGGTGGCGCCGATCCTGGCCGACCGGCGCCTGGCCTGGGCGGCGCGGTGGAGCATGGCACAGGGCGTGATTCTGGCGGCCCTGGCCGGGTTGGCGCTGGGCTTTGTGGCCTGGGGTGCGGCTGCCGGGCGGCTGGCGGCGCCGCTGCCGGCGCGGATCGACCTGCCCACCGTGCCGGGCTGGCATCGCGTGGGCGGCCCTTCGGGTTGGCCCTGGCAGCCGCGCCATGGCGGGGCCGATCATCGCCTGCTGGGCCGCTATGCTGATGGGCAGGGCCATGTCGTGGACGTTTCGTTCGCGCTCTATGCCGGGCAGGGCGAGGGGCGCGAGGCGGGTGGCTTTGGCGAAGGCGCAGTGCCACCGGGCAGCGGTTGGGCCTGGGAAAAGCCGGCCACGGGCCTGGCCGGTGGCAGCGGGGCGATGATCCAGGCGCCCGGCCCGGTGCATCGCCTGGCGGTGACCTGGTATCGCACCGATGGCTGGCTGGGGGGCAGCAACATGCACCTCAAGCTGTGGAACATTGCCGACCGCCTCTTGCTGCGCGCGCGGCCCACCGCCACGCTGATCCTGTCGAGCGAAGATCACGCCAGTGCGCCGGCAGCATCGGCCTTGGCTGCTTTTGTAGACGCCACGGGGCCGCTGGACCAGTGGATCGACCGCGTGGCGCGCGGTACGTAAGGAGCAGTTTTCGGGGCATGTGCGGCATTGCGGGGATCTTTCACACCCAGGGGATGAAGCCGGTCGATCCGGCGCGGCTGCGCGCGATGGGCGATGTGATCGCGCATCGTGGGCCGGATGGCGACGGGGTGTGGACGGCGCCGGGCGTGGGCCTGGGGCACCGCCGCCTGTCGATCATCGACCTGGCCGGATCGCCCCAGCCGATGGCCAGCGCCGATGGCGCGGCGATGCTGGTGTTCAACGGCGAAATCTACAACTACCAGGAACTGCGCCGCGAACTGGCCGCGCTGGGCGCGGTATTCCGCACCGATGGCGATAGCGAAGTGATCCTTGCCGCCTGGCAGCACTGGGGCGTGGACTGCCTGCCGCGCTTCAACGGCATGTTCGCCTTTGCGCTCTATGACTTGCGCGCGCGCACCCTGCTGCTGGCGCGCGACCGGCTTGGGGTAAAGCCTTTGCACATGGCCACGCTGGCTGATGGCAGCGTGATCTTCGGTTCCGAACTCAAGCAGTTGCTGGCCCATCCCATGCTGCGGCGCGGGCTCGATCCGCTGGCGGTGGAAGATTATCTCGCCTGGGGCTTTGTGCCCGATACGCGATCGATCCTGGCCGGGGTGGAAAAGCTGCCGGCCGGGCGTTACCGGCTGCTGCGCCACGATGCGCCGCCGCCGCCACCGGTACAGTGGTGGGACGTGTCGTTTGCCGAGCGCGACAGTGCCAGCCAGAAAGACCTTGAGGCGCATTTGCTGCACCGGCTGCGCAAGGCGGTCACCTCGCGCATGGCGGCCGATGTGCCGCTGGGCGCGTTCCTGTCTGGCGGGGTGGACAGTTCCACCGTGGTCGCGCTGATGGCCGAAGCCAGCCGCGATCCCGTGAAGACCTGCGCGATCGGGTTCGACGTGGCCGCGCTCGACGAGACAAGCTGGGCGGGCGCAGTGGCGCAGCGCTTTGCCACGCAGCACCATGCCCGCACGGTTTCGGCCGACGATTTTGCGCTGGTCGATCGGCTGGTGGCGATGTTCGACGAACCCTTTGCCGATGCTTCGGCGCTGCCCACGTTCCGGGTGTGCGAACTGGCGCGCCAGCATGTCACCGTGGCGCTTTCGGGCGATGGCGCGGACGAGGCCTTTGCCGGCTATCGCCGCCAGGTGTTCCATCATCGCGAGGAGCAGGCGCGGGCGTTGCTGCCCGTCGGGTTGCGCCGCCCGGTTTTCGGCGCGCTGGGGCGGCTCTATCCCAAGGCAGACTGGGCGCCGCGCCCGCTGCGCGCCAAGGCCACGTTCCAGAGCCTGGCCGAGGATGGCGAGGTGGGCTATGCCTGCGCCCTGGCGGTGACCGCGCCCGAAGCGCGCGCCGCGCTCTACAGCCCGGATTTCGCCCGGCTACGTGGTGACTACCGCGCCGAGACGCCGCTGATCGACTTGATGCGCCAGGCCCCTGCGCGCAGCGGGCTGGACCGCGCGCAATATGCCGATCTCAAGTTCACGCTGCCCGGCGATATCCTGACCAAGGTTGATCGCGCCAGCATGGCGGTGAGCCTGGAAGCGCGAGAGCCGCTGCTCGACCATCGCCTGATCGAGTTTGCCGCGCGCCTGCCCGAGCCGATGCGCGTGCACGGCGCCACCGGCAAGTGGCTGATGAAGCAGACCATGCGGCGCTATCTGCCCGATGATGTGCTGTTCCGGCCCAAGATGGGCTTCGTTACGCCGATTGCCGCCTGGCTGCGTGGGCCGCTTGCCGGCCCGGCCCGGGCGATCGCCACCGGCAGCGCGCTCAGCCGCGCCGGCTGGTTCGATTCGGCCCGGATTGCCGCCCTGGCCGAATCGCACATCGCCGGCCGCGCCGATCACAGCCGCGTCCTGTGGCAACTGCTGATGCTCGACCGCAGCCTCGCGCGGCTGGATCCGGCTTTGGGATCATAGATTTGGCCGGCCGATAGGGCCTTGCGCGTTACCACCGATGGTAAACGGTAAGGTGATCTAAACCATTTCGGACTAGCTCAGATCGGTAACCCAACTGCGCCGATGGTCCATGCGAAAATTTCTGCGATCCCCGATCGGAATTGCTGCGGTGGCCACGCTGGTGATGTGGCTGCCATGGTTGGGTTTTAGCGAAGTCTCGGGCCACATGTATTGGAGCACGGCGTTCCGTTACGTGACGCGGCCTGCGGCGAAGTCCGTCGTGGTTGTATCGGTCGATGGCATGAGTGACGTCGATACCGAACAGGAAGCCAAGATCCTGGCCAGCGTTGCACGGCAGATGCCCCGCCGTGTCTTCGTCGATCTGCGTGTTCCTTACGGACTCGATGCCGCTGGAGACGCCAAGCTCAAGCGGGTTGTCCAAGGATTTGGCCGCGACCTGGCCTTCGTGGTGCGTGGCAGTGAAGCGAACCGGCGAGATCCGGGAGCCTTCAAGTTTCCGTCCAGGGAGATTTCGGCCGGTCATCCGATCTACCTGTCGACTTGGAACGACAACTTCATCCACGCCGTCGTGTCTGCGCCGTACACCGTTACGCTGGATGGCGTAACTTATCCGACGCTGTCGGTCGCTTTGGCTGGTGTTCAGCCGCGGCCATCGGGCAATTACTTCCCAGACTTCACGATCGATCCGGAGAGCATTCCGCGCATTGCCGCCAGCACTCTGTTGGAATCCGGTGCTCCGGCGGGCACCTTGTCGGGACGCACGGTTATCGTGACTTCGTCCTCCGGCGTGACGCCGGTGCGATATTTTGGGCATCACATTAGCCCCCCTGTCGCGCACGACATCGCCGGTGCCGAGGCACTCAAGCGTCCGCTCAATGTTGATCTCACGGTCTTCCCTCTGTTCATCCTGACAGTGCTGTCGCTGGTTGTCGCGCACCGCTTGACAGGCCGGTCGAGCAAGACTCTGATCTACGCACTGGTCGTGTTCATCAATCTCTTCCTGCCGATCACGGCGCGCTTCATTGGTCTGGTATTCCAGCCGGACCTGGCACTGATGGTTTTGGTCATCTACGGCTCGATCCGTCTCTGGCAGAAACGCACCCGTCGTATTCAGCAGACCAGTGTCTCGGGACTCCCCAATTTCATCGCGCTTTCTGCTACACCACTTGAAGTGGGGCGTGACGTTATCGTGGCCGTCGTGGGCCGCTACGAAGAAATACTGGCGACGTTGCCCCAGGAACTGCACAGTGAATGTGCCAGCCAGATTGCCCGCCGCCTGTCTGTCGGTTCGGGTGCCTGCCAAATCTACCACAGCGATGGCGGGCATTTCGCGTGGGCCGAGGAAGCCCGGCCGCTGGATGTCCAGATCAGTCATCTCGAAGGCCTGCGCGCGCTGTTTTCAGCGCCGCTGCATATCGGGCACCATACGTTCGACACCAACATTCACTTCGGCCTCGATCGTAACGAGGGTGTCGACACGCTGACTCGCGTGAACTCGGCGCTTGCCAGCGCCAACGAGGCATTGGGGCATGGGCGGGCGGTA
Source organism: Novosphingobium pokkalii (assembly GCF_014652855.1). GTDB lineage: Bacteria > Pseudomonadota > Alphaproteobacteria > Sphingomonadales > Sphingomonadaceae > Novosphingobium > Novosphingobium pokkalii. The sequence goes on along the minus strand of NZ_BMZP01000003.1, from coordinate 330,372 downwards.
GAAGTCTTTGAAGCCGAACGCCTGGCAGATGCGCCTTGGGAATTGTCTCTGCATGCTCGCATCGACGAAGGCCTGCGCAATGGCGACATCTGGTTGGCATTCCAGCCGCAGTGGGACTATCGCACCGGACGCATCTCTGGTGCAGAGGCACTGATCCGTTGGAACCATCCCACGCGCGGCTTCATCGCCCCTGACGCCTTCATCCTGCAAGCAGAGCGGGCAGGGCGCATCGATGCCTTGACCTATTGGGTGCTGGAGGAGGCAATCACGGCGGCCCAGGCGGTGAACGCACTGGGGCAGCGATTCCAGATGAGCATCAACCTTTCCGGGCAGATGGTCGACAAGCCCGATCTGGTAGAGAACTTCCGTGAGATCGTGACGCGGCGCGGTATCGATCCAGGTCTTCTGACGATCGAGATCACCGAGACGTCTGGCTTGAACAACCGCGCGGACGCGGTGCGTAACTTGTCACGGCTGCGCGATCTTGGCTTCCGCCTCTCGATCGACGATTTTGGTACGGGCGAGGCCAGCCTTGCATATCTCGCTGACCTGCCGAGTGACGAACTCAAGATCGATCGCCGATTCGTTTCGCGATTGCTGACCAGCGATCGGGACCGTGCCATCATTACCAGCACGATCGGCTTGGCGCATGCCTTGGGCCAGGCCGTGGTTGCCGAGGGCATCGAGGATGAAGCGACGTTTCAGCTTCTGGCTGCCCTTGGATGCGATCATGCCCAAGGGTATTATCTGAGCAAGCCGCAACCATTCGACGTCATGTTCCGGGATTACCAGGCCCGACTTGGCCGCCACAGCAAAGCTGTATGATGTCTATCCCGCACGATCATGGTGGCCGTCCATGTTCGTGGATCGGCGGCGCTTGGTCTTCGTCTGAATCGTAAAAACGACCGCTAGAGGTCTTAAGGGCAACCCCGCTTCGGCAATCAGAGCGGGTCATTGCCCTGCGTCATTTTACCGAACGATTTTATGGCCTTGGGTGTTCCGAAACGGGACGCATCCCCGCGCTTCACCCGAATTTGCAATTGTTTACTTCTTGTTAACCACAGAGCTTAGTGATATTTGGAGGCCTCTAACCGTGGATGGAGGTTTTCATGCTGCTTCGTATCCTGTTCGGCTACTAAGAGCCGGAGCTAATCATGCCAGCCAGCCTATTTGCGATGGTTGGCGTGATGAAAGCTATAAAAAGCAAAAGCCCGCGATGAATAATCGCGGGCTTTCGTGTTTTGCGAATCTGTCGGTTTTCGGAAGCGAGTTGCTACTCTTCGCCATGACCCAGGGCGAGATAGTCTTGGCTCTGCATTTCCATCAGGCGGCTGACTGTGCGTTCGAATTCGAATCTTCCATCGCCTGATTCGTAAAGGTTAACGGGCTCAGCATCGGCCGTGGCGATCAGCTTGACCTTCCGTTCGTACAAGGCATCGATCAACGTCACGAACCGGGCTGCCTCGTTGCGCTGTTCGGGGCCGAGGCGCGGGATGCCGACGATGATCACCGTGTGGTAGGCATGCGCGATGGCGAGGTAGTCTGCGGCGCCGCGCGGTTGGGCGCAGAGGCGCTTGAAGCTGAACACGCCGACGCCCTTGAGGCTTTTGGGCACGTGCAGCCTGCGCCCGCCGCCCAGATCGAGGTCCGCGCTCGGCACGTGCTCGCTGTCTTCCGGCGCAAAGTCGGTCATGCGGAAGAATGCTTCGCGTACGGCTTCCGTGGCGGCCGGGCCATTGGGCACGTGCCAGGTGCCCACGCCCTGGAGCCGTTCCAGGCGGTAATCGACCGGGCCGTTGAGCGCGAGCACGTCGAGCCGTTGTTCGACCAGGGCGATGAACGGCAGGAAATGCTCGCGGTTCAGCCCGTTCTTGTAAAGCTCGTAAGGCGCGCGGTTGCTGGTGGTGACGACCACGACCTGGTGCTCGACGATCAGCGCCGTGAACAGGCGGCTCATGATCATGGCATCGGCGCTGTTGTTGACGACCATTTCGTCGAAGCACAGCACGCGGCATTCCGCCGCGATGCTGGCGGCCACCGGCACGATCGGATCGCCGCTCTCGCTCTTGCGCGCCTCGCGCAGGCGGGCGTGAACGTCGAGCATGAAGGCGTGGAAGTGGGCGCGGCGCTTGGCCGTGACGGCCAGATTGTCGTGGAACAGGTCCATCAGCATCGACTTGCCGCGTCCGACGCCCCCCCACATGTACAGCCCGCGCGGCGCTGGCGGCGCCTTGGAGCCGAACAGGCGGCCGATCAGGCCGGGCGCGGCCGGCGGGTTTTCCAGTTCCTGCTGCAACTGGTCGAGCCGCGCGGCGGCGGCGGCCTGCTCGCGATCGGGGCGCAACTCGCCCGAGGCGACGAGCTGCGCATAGCGCTGGGTAATGCGGGTCATGCGAAGGGAAACAATCCTGCAAAATGCGAAACGCCGGCCGGGTGGAGCCGGCCGGCGTTCGGGAAACGACGCGAAAAGAGGCCGGGCGCGCGCGTCAGATGGCGCGTTCGGCCTGCATCTTCTTGATTTCGGCAATCGCGCGCGCCGGCGAGAGGCCCTTGGGGCACACGTTGGCGCAGTTCATGATGGTGTGGCAGCGATAGAGGCGGAAGGGATCTTCCAGCTCGTCGAGACGCTCACCGGTCATTTCGTCGCGGCTGTCGGCCAGCCAGCGATAGGCCTGGAGCAGGATCGCCGGGCCCAGGAACTTGTCGGAATTCCACCAGTAGCTGGGGCACGAGGTCGAGCAGCAGGCGCAGAGGATGCACTCGTAGAGACCATCGAGCTTTTCACGCTGTTCCGGGCTTTGCAGGCGTTCCTTGCCCGAAGGGGTGGGCGAGACGGTCTGCAACCAGGGGCGGATCGAGGCATACTGCGCATAGAAGTGGGTGAAATCGGGAACGAGATCCTTGATCACTTCCATGTGCGGCAGCGGGGTGATGCGGATCTCGCCCTTGAGATCCTCGATCGCGGTGGTGCAGGCGAGGCCATTGCGGCCATTGATGTTCATCGCGCACGAGCCGCAGATGCCTTCACGGCACGACCGGCGGAAAGTCAGCGTCGGGTCCTGCTCACCCTTCATCTTGATCAGTGCGTCGAGCACCATCGGGCCGCACTGTTCGAGATCGATCTCGAACGTGTCGTAGCGCGGGTTTTCGCCGCTGTCGGGATCATAGCGATAGACCTTGAACTTCTTGATCTTGCCGTTGGTGGCGGCGGCGTGATGGCGCGCCTTGCCGGTGATCGTGGAGTTCTTGGGGAGCGTGAAAGTCGCCATAAAACCGGGTCCTGCTGCACTGGCCGCTGGCCGGCAAGGCCAGGTCGGCTTCAACGAGTCGTCCTTAGCGCAAACGCAGCATGGGGCAAGCGGAGAGTGCCATGTCTGCCCCATGGTATAGGCGCTATTGCCAGCATCCGCACGGACATGGGCTGGGCGGTCAAGCCTGCTGCCCCTGCGAAGGTGGCGTTTTTGATCACGCCGTTCCCGATCAATCCGATCCACCGTGGTGGTATTTCGCGCAACGCGGGATGGACTGTTGCGCGCAGTATGCAATACATTGATATCGTTTGGATACGGGGGCGAAATGAAGAACCGCGGTGGAAGCGCGTCGGGGCGCGGGCAGGGCTGGCTGCGGGCTGCCGCCTGCGCCATGGCGGGAATGATGGCTGTCTCTCCGGCTCTGGGGCAATCGGCGGCGCCCGCGACGGCCGGCGCGCAGAATGGAGCGACGAACGGGGCAGGCGGACAGGCGGCCATGGGGCAGCCGGGCGTTCCCGCGGCCTTGCCGGGCTCGGATGCCTTTGCCCAGATTCCGTTCTTTGCCGATGGCGCACTCTCGCCCGATGGCACCCGCATCGCGGGCAAGTTCGGGATCGGTGGCACCCAGGTGATCGGCATCCGCAACCTGTTCGACACCACGGAAAAGCCGGTGCAACTCGCCGTGCCGGACCAGACCGAAGCGGACTGGGTGCACTGGGTTGGCAACGACTATGTGCTGGTCAAGCTGCGCGCGCTGGTGCCGCTGGGCCAGGGCGATCGCGGCTATGTCACGCGGCTGATTGCGATCGAGCGGGCGACCGGCAAAGTCACGCGCATCCTGTGGAACCTGGGGGGGCAGAACGCCTCTGACGTGCTGTGGACGGCCCGCGACGGCGCGCCGGAAATCCTCGTTTCCGCACAGCATTCGATGTACCTTGACGAAGGCTTCTTTCCCACCGTGCACCGGATCAACCTGGCGACCGGACGCGGGCGGGAAGTGCAAAGCGCGCGTGATGGCGTGATGGACTGGCAGGCCGATGGCAACGGCGTGGTGCGCAGCGGCGTGTCCTACACCAAGTCCGGCCGCCTGGCGCAACTGGTCTATCGCGGGGCGGACCCGGACCAGCCGCTGCGCACCATCGACAAGGCCAACAGCAAGGCGCACGAAGCGCTGCTGGACCCTCTGCTGTTCGAGCCTGGCACCGACAACGCCATTGCCACGTTCACCAGCGACGAAGGGCGCGACCAGCTCTTCGAAGTGAACATGCTGACGCAGCAGACCGGCCGCATGCTGTTCGAGGCGCCGGCCGGGACGGAAATCGACCACGTGGTTATGTCGCAGGATCGCTCAGCGGTGCTGGGCGTGGCGACCAGCGATGCGCCCAGCCGCGTACACTGGCTCGATCCCGAAATGGCGGAAATCCAGGCCGCGTTCGACAAGTCCGTCGCCAAGCAGGGGGTGACGGTGGAGATTTCCAGCCTGAGCGCGGATCGCAGCGCGATGCTGGTGACGCTGGCACGGCCGGATAGCCCGGGGGCGCTCTATTACTTCAGCGTGGCCAATGGCACGATGCAGCGCATCGCGGTGTTCAACGACCAGCTCAAGCAGGTGCCGGTCTCGCCGGTAAAGATCGTGCGTTACAAGGCGCGCGACGGCCTGGAGATCGAAGCGGTGATGACCGTGCCAAAGGGGCGCGAGGCACACGACCTACCCGTGGTGATGCTGCCGCACGGCGGCCCCTGGGCGCAGGACGTGGCAAGCTGGGACTATCTGGCGCAGTACATCGCCAGCCGCGGCTATCTGGTGATCCAACCCAATTTCCGCGGTTCAACCGGCTATGGCACCGCATTCCGCCGCAAGGGCGAGGGGCAGATGGGCCTGGCCATGCAGGACGATATTTCCGACGGCCTGGCCTGGGCCGCCGCGCAAGGCTTGGCCGATCCCAAGCGCGCCTGCATCGTGGGCGCGTCGTATGGCGGCTATGCCACGATGTGGGGGCTGGCCAAGGATCCGGGGCTCTATCGGTGCGGCGTCTCGATTTCCGGCGTGGCCAGCTTGCGGCGCGAAGTGAACGATTTCGGCGGCTTCTACATGCAAGGGAAGTTTTCCGATGACTGGAAGGAAATGACGCCCGATTTCGCCGCTGTCTCCCCGCTCAACGCGGTGGACCGGATCACCGCGCCGCTCCTTTTGATCCATGGTCGCAAGGATGTGACCGTGGCGGTGGGGCAGTCCGATGCCATGGCCAGCCGGATGCGCGCGGCGGGCAAGACGGTGGACTATGTCAGTCTGCCCAAGGCGGACCACTATTTCACCCGCCTGGAAGACCGCAAGGCGATGCTTGATGCGATCGGCGCCTGGTTGGCCAAGTACAACCCGTCGTGACAGCGGTCATCCGGCCGTGGCGTGGCGGGCTTCGGCCCGCTGCTTGACCACGGCCAGAACGTTGTCCTGGATATCGCCGAGCAGCAGTTCGCCCCACCAGCGGGCGTAGAAGTTCACGTGCGTCATCGCCACGTAGTTGGTACGCAAGGTCAGCCGCGTGGTGCCATCGGGCAGCGGGGTGAGGCGATAGTCGCCGGTGTCGATCTTGAGCAGCGGTCCATCAGGCGCGATGTGTTCGTCGGTATGATGCTGCAAGGTGCTGTTGGTGAAGGCAAAGCGCCAGGCCAGGCGCCGGCCCGTCTGCCAATCGGTGACGCGCTCCTGGAAATCGATGCCTTCGCTCCAATAGGCGGTCCGCTCACCGCCGACGCCGGGGCGATCGAGCACTGTGGCGCGGGGGCGGGGCAGGCCCAGCACGCTTTGCGAGAAGGTCCAGCGGCCTTCATTGTTGCCGATATGGGCATTGCTGACGGCATAGGGCCAGATTTCCGACGGGCTGGCGTGGACGATCACCGAGCGGGTCAGCGTCACCGTCTCATGCGGCACCGGCATCTGGCTTTCGATCGAGCCGGCAAACAGGGGGAGGAACAGCAGGGAGGCATGGAAGCGGGCCGCATCATTGCGCCGCCGGCGCATGCGGCGCACGGTGAACGCGCCGATCAGCCCGCAGATCAGCCAGATCGGGGACAACATGACCAGGCAGATGATGCCTTCCCCCAGAAACGCGGCCGAGCCGATGATCACCAGGCCGACGAGAATCGGCGGCACGCTGAGATAGAAATTGGACGACCGCGTGCCCGCTGGATCACCGACATAGCAGATCAGTGCACAGAGATAGGCCGGGAGCACGGCCAGGAACCACAGGCTGGCAAAGGCTTCGTTGCCCGCGCGGCTGGCGCTCATCAGCAGATAGACGCTCAATGCGATGACCAGGGCCAGCGAAAAGCCGGCCACGATCCGGCCCTTGAGCGCGGGGGGCGGGGCGGGATCGTCTTCCGGGTAGCGGGCCATGGTTTGGGACCTTTCGTAAATTCAGGCATTTCTGAAACGACAGAAATTGGTTTTGCTGCGAACCCTGGACCAAGGCTCCGCCGCCTTGGTCCAGGGCCGGGAAGGATGGTCAGGTCTGGTCGGTCTTGCTGCCGCCCCGGCCGCTGACGAAGCGGAGCAGGCCGACGACTTTGGCGCCCATGCGGATCAGCGTCATGATCTGCGCCGGGGGCACCTGGAGCATCTGCTGGTACCAGCCATCGACGGTGGTGACGAATTCGTGCATCGTCACCAGGCGCTGGCGAACCTTGGCGCTGATCCGGGGATCGTCGATATCCTGCATCGCGGCACCGATCGCGGCGACCATCGGGTCGATCTCGCGCGCCTTGCGCCCCTGCGCGACTTTCGTGGCCATCTGCCACAGGTCGGCCTCGGCCTCGTAGTGATCGCGCCGGTCACCCAGCACGGGCACGCGGTGGATGAGTTTCCACGCCAGCAGTTCCTTGAGGCTGTTCGAGACATTGGAACGCGCCATGCCGAGCTTGGCGGCGATATCCTCGGCGGTCAGCGGGCGCTCCGAAAGAAACAGCAGCGCCTGTATCTGCGCCACCGAGCGGTTGACACCCCATTGCGTGCCCATGTCGCCCCAGCGCAGCACGAACTGTTCCACCGAGGGGGGAAGGGACTCAGGACTGTCGGCAATTTCTGTCATGACAGAAATATCTGTCATTGGCGTGATGGAGTCAAGCGTCTGGACACGGCAAAGCCGATGCCGTGTCGGCCTTTGCCGTAAAGGACCGAGCGACTGCGGTTGAAACGAGAAAGACCCGCCATCGCAGGACGATGGCGGGTCTTTTTGTCAGGCCTCGCGAGGCCGGTTGTCAGGCACCAAACGTGCGCTGCCACCAGCCACGACGCGGGGCCGTGTTGTCGTCACCCTCTGCGGCGGCGTCTTCGCCGGCATCAGCGGGGGCCGGAGCAGGGGCTGCTTCCGCAACCGGGGCTTCCGGTGCAAGCGCGGCTTCTGCCGGCGCTTCGACCACCTTCTTCTTGCGGACGCGCTTGGGCTTGGCCGGAGCGGCCTCTTCGACCGGCGCTTCCGGCGCGGGCGCGGCGACGGCGGCTTCGGCCGGAGCCTCGACCACCTTCTTCTTGCGCACGCGCTTGGGCTTGGCCGGAGCGGCGTCTTCGACCGGCGCTTCGGGCGCAGCAACCTCTGCTTCAGCAGCGGGCGCTTCTGCCGGCGCTTCGACCACCTTCTTCTTGCGGACGCGCTTGGGCTTTGCCGGAGCAACCTCTTCGGCGGCCGGGGCCGCTTCCACCGGAGCTTCGACCACCGGTGCCGGCTCTGACGCAGCGACGGGCGCTTCGATCGCTTCTGCCGGAGCGGGGGCGTCCTCGCTCACCGCTTGCGCTTCGCCATCTTCGGCCTGACCCTCTGCGACATCGTCGCGCTGGCCACCGCGACGGCGGCGGTTGCGGCGGCGGCGCTTGCGCGGGCCACGATCGTCGTCGGCATCGGCCTGGCCGTCCACGGTCGCTTCTTCGTCGGCAGCGTCGGCTTCGGCGGCCTCGTCGGCACTGCCTTCGGCGTCATGACCTTCGCCATCGTCGGTGTCGAACTCGTCACCAGCTTCGCTGTTGCCGTTTTCGTCGCGACGGTCGCGGTTGCGGCCACGACGACGCTTGCGGCGCTTGCGGCGGCCATTGCCGTCGCCCTCGCTGCGGCCTTCGCGGCTTTCCTCGCGCTCGCGGCGTTCCTCGACGATTTCTTCTTCTTCGTCGTAGGTGTCCTCGATCACATCGTCTTCTTCAGGCTCGACGATGGGTTCGAAGCGGGGCACGAATTCCGGCTTGGGCCCGCGGGAGGCGACGCGCATCTTGGCGCCTTCGTTTTCGCCTTCGGGGATCACTTCCACGTTCACGCCATAGCGCATCTCGATCTCGGCGAGATCGGCGCGCTTGGCATTGAGCACGTAGATCGCCGCTTCCTGGCTGGCATAGAGCGTGATGACGCTGCCCTTGCCCTTGGCGGCTTCGTCCTCGATCATGCGCAGCGCGGAGAGGCCGGCGGACGATGCGGTGCGGACCAGGCCCGAACCATCGCAGTGCGGGCAGGCGCGGGTGGTGGCTTCCAGTACGCCGGTGCGCAGGCGCTGGCGGCTCATTTCCATCAGGCCGAAGCCGGAAATGCGGCCGACCTGGATGCGCGCGCGGTCGTCCTTGAGCGCGTCCTTCATCGCCTTCTCGACCTTGCGGATGTTCGATCCGTATTCCATGTCGATGAAGTCGATCACGACGAGGCCGGCCATGTCGCGCAGGCGCAACTGGCGGGCGATTTCGCGCGCGGCTTCCAGATTGGTGGCCACGGCGGTCTGCTCGATGCCGTGCTCCTTGGTGGAGCGGCCCGAGTTGATGTCGATCGAAACCAGCGCTTCGGTCGGGTTGATCACCAGGTAGCCGCCCGACTTGAGCTGCACCACGGGATCATACATCGCCGAAAGCTGGTCTTCGGCGCCATAGCGCTGGAACAGCGGGACCGGATCGGCATACTGGCGCACCCGCTTGGCGTGGCTGGGCATCAGCAGCTTCATGAAGTCCTTGGCGGCGCGATAGCCCGCTTCGCCTTCGACGACCACTTCCTCGATATCGCGGTTGTAGATGTCGCGGATCGCGCGCTTGATCAGGTCGCTGTCGGAATGGATCAGCGCCGGGGCGGACGAGCGCATCGTGCTTTCGCGGATCTCGTCCCACAGGCGAGCGAGATAGTCGAAGTCGCGCTTGATTTCCGGCTTGGTGCGCTGGAGGCCCGCAGTGCGGACGATGCAGCTCATCGAGCGGGGCAGTTCCATTTCGGCGATGATCTGCTTCAGCCGCTTGCGGTCGGAGGCCGAGCTGATCTTGCGGCTGATACCGCCGCCATGGCTGGAATTGGGCATGAGCACGCAATAGCGGCCGGCCAGGCTGAGATAGGTGGTGAGCGCCGCGCCCTTGTTGCCGCGTTCTTCCTTGACGACCTGGACCAGCAGCACCTGGCGGCGCTGGATCACGTCCTGGATCTTGTAGCGGCGGCGCAGGGCCATGCGCTTAGCGCGCAGTTCTTCGGCTTCCTTGCTCTGGCCACGGCCCTGGCGGCGCGGACGGCGCTGGCGACGGCCGCCTTCGCCCTGGGCTTCCTCGCCCTCTTCGGCGTCATGGTCGAAACCGTTTTCGACCACGCCGCCCTCGATCGTGGCGACCTGGTCCTTTTCCGAGGTGTCCACCTCGGTCACGCCTTCGGCGTCGTCGTAGCCGCCTTCGTAGTCGGCGCCGCCTTCGTAATCCTCGTCGTCACCGTCTTCGGCGGCGCGCAGGGCGGCTTCTTCCTCGGCGTGCGCAGCCTCTTCGGCCAGCAGCGCTTCGCGATCTTCCTTGGGAATCTGGTAGTAATCCGGGTGGATTTCGCTGAACGCCAGGAAGCCGTGGCGGTTGCCACCGAAATCCACGAAAGCCGCCTGGAGCGACGGCTCTACGCGGGTGACCTTGGCGAGGTAGATATTGCCCTTGATCTGCTTGTGATCGGCAGATTCAAAGTCGAATTCTTCAATACGGTTGCCCTTGAGCACAGCCACCCGGGTTTCTTCCTGGTGGCGCGCATCGATCAGCATGCGCTGGGTCATTCCATTGTCTCCAGCCGCGCGGCCACGGGTCGGTGCCCGGGAAATCGGCGCGGTTTCTTGTGGTGGTGCAAGGGCCTGGCGTGCGCCCGCGATCCTGGTGAGGAACGCGGACGGGCCGAAGGCGCCTTGCAAATGCGGATGTGCCGGATCGGAGCATGGGCCGGCTGCTGCGCGACAGAAATCTGCGCGGCAGAAATCTGTGCAACAAGGGGCCATGATGCTCGCCGCCCGGCGGCGGTTGGTGTGCGTCTGCGGTGGTGAAGACGTGCGACGATGGCTCCGCGCGGGAGCCCCGGTTGCCGATTGCACGGGCAAAAGCGCCGGTGTCTTCGTGCGTGCCGGTATCCGTACAAAGCACAAAGGCCCCGGTGGGGCGCTTTGGCTGGAACGGTACGCGGCTCTTCATCACGGCATCAACCTCAAGCGCGGGCGAGGGCGGCGTCTGTGCCTTTTCCCTTCCTGCCCGCCCGGACCAAGCCCGACCGCTTCATCCCCCTGCCATTGGCGCATCGGCCGTGGGCGTTGCTGCCATGGCGCACCTGTTGGGCGCGGCGGCAACGCGGCGAGGAAAGCAGCCGGTCGGACTGCTCCGTTAGATGGGTGCTAGCACCCCAATCACAAAGCGGCAATTAAAACCGTGTCCTGAAACGCTCCGTCTTTCTGCGGATGCGCGGCGACCCTGATCCGGCACGCGGACGCGCGGTGACAGGCCTTGGCGATTAACACTGGACCATGGGGCGCGCGGCGCGGCATAGGCGGGCGGATCATGGTTAAGCTTCCCCGCCTGCCGGTTCCGCAATGGCTTGCAATCGCCGCGCTGTTCGTGGTGCCGTTGCTGGCGGCCGTGGTGTGGGCGCGGGTGGTGCTTGGCGTGGGAGCGGGGCGGGGCGGGCAAGTGCCGGCCTATGTGGTGCGCGTGGCCTTGCCGGATGGCACGCGCCCGATCGACCTGCCGCCGATCCTCGGCCCGGCCGATGCCAGCCGCCCGCTGGTGGTGATCGATGCCGGCCATGGCGGTCATGATCCCGGCGCCAGCGGGGAAGGCAGCTTGCGCGAAAAGCAGTTGACCCTGGCGCTTGCGCTTGCGCTGCGCGATGCGCTGCTGGCGCAAGGCCATGTGCGCGTGGCCCTGACCCGCAGCGACGATCGCTTCCTCGCGCTGGAAGAGCGCTCGGGCATTGCCCGGCGCCTGCATGCCGACCTGTTCCTGTCGATCCACGCCGATTCCGCGCCCAGCGCCGATGCGGGCGGGGCGACGGTCTATACCCTGTCCGACAAGGGATCGGACGCCGTGGCCGATGCCCTGGCGCGGCGCGAAAACCGGGCGGACACGGTAAACGGCGTGACTCTCGAAGGGCAATCGGGCGCGGTCAGCTCGATCCTGGTGGACCTGTCGCGCCGCGAGATGCGCACCCGTTCGATCCGCCTGGCCGACCTGATTTTGCGCGAAGGGCAGGGGCCGATCCGCTTTCATGTCGATCCCCGGCGCGAGGCGGCGTTCGTCGTGCTCAAGTCGCTCGATTTGCCGTCGGCGCTGATGGAAGCGGGCTATATCAGCAACGCGGCCGACGCGCGGTCGATGACCGACAAGGCCTGGCGCAACGGCTTTGCCGCCGCCGTGGCGCGGGCCATCGCGATTTTTCTTGCCGAGCAGGACAGTCGGTCGCCGGGCGTCGGATAGCGGCCGGCCGAAACGCCGGCGACGCGATAGGCACTGGTGCGCGCGCAAAGCCCCGTGCTAGAGCGCGGCCACGATGGCCGACGACCTGCCCCCGATCATTGCGCGCGGCGATGCGCCCGAACCAGACCGTGAGCCCGAAGGCGAGCCGAATGGCCGTCGATTCCGCATCAGGCGGGGCGGCAATCCGTTCGGCCGGATTCGCGGCCTGTGGCAGCGATCGAAGTGGCTCCGCCGCGCGGGTTGGCTCGTGCTGGTGCTGCTGGTGCTGCGTGGCCTGCTGTGGGTGACGGTGGAGCGCACGCTGCCGTCTGCCGATACGCTGCTGACCTACCAGCCGCCGCTGCCCACGATGGTGCGCGGTGCCGATGGGCAGATCGTGTCGAGCTATGCGCGCGAGCGGCGGGTGCAGTTGCGCTTCGTTGATTTCCCGCCGCAACTGATCAATGCGTTCCTTTCGGCCGAGGACAAGACGTTCTGGACCCATGGCGGGGTGGACCTGACCGGGCTGGCCGGCGCGGTGGTGGACTATGCCACCAAGCTGGGCTCGGGCGAGCGCGCGCGGGGCGGCTCCACCATTACCCAGCAGGTCGCCAAGAACATCCTGATCGGCAACGAATATTCGGTGACGCGCAAGCTCAAGGAAATGCTTCTGGCGCGGCGCATCGAAAGCGTGCTGACCAAGCAGCAGATCCTGGAGCTCTATCTCAACGAGATCCCGCTGGGCCGGCAGAGCTTTGGCGTACAGGCCGCGGCGCGCGCCTATTTCGACAAGGACGTGGGCGACCTGGCGCTGCATGAAGCGGCGTTCCTGGCGATCCTGCCCAAGGCACCGGAAACCTACAGCCGCGCCAAGTTTGCCGAAAAGGCCATCACCCGCCGCAACTGGGTGCTGGACCAGATGCAGAAGAACGGCTGGGCGAGCGCGGCCGACGTGGCCCAGGCCAAGGCGCAGCCGCTGGGCCTGGTGCCGCGCCGCACCGAAAGCTACACCGCCGATGCCGGCTATTTCCTGGAGGAAGTGCGCCGCCAGTTGATCGACCAGTTCGGCGAACAGGCCAAGGATGGGCCGAATAGCGTCTATGCCGGTGGCCTGTGGGTGCGGACCTCGCTCGACCAGCAATTGCAGACGGCGGCGCAGGATGCGTTGCGCGCCGGGCTGTTGCGCTATGCCGCCGGGCGGCCCTGGCACGGGCCGATCGCGCACATCGACATGGAAGAGGGCAACTGGCAGGCGCAACTGATCAACAGCAACCTGTCGATCCGCTATCTCGACTGGCGCGTGGCCGTATTGGTGTCGCGCCGGGGCAGCAGCGGGCAGGTGGGCTTTGCCGATGGGCAGACCGGCACCCTTTATGGCGTGCCCGACGCGATGAAAGTGGGTGACGTGATCACCGTTGCCCCGGCGGGCAGTGGCACCTGGGCGCTGCGCGTGGTGCCCGAGGTTTCGGGCGGCATGGTGGTGGAAGACCCGCAGAGCAGCCGGATACTCGCCATGCAGGGCGGGTTCGACGCGCGGCTGGGCTCGTTCAACCGCGCCACTCAGGCGCAGCGCCAGCCCGGCTCCACGATCAAGCCCTTCGTCTATGCCACCGCGCTCGACAACGGCATGACGCCGGCCTCGATGATCGTCGATGGCACGTTCTGCGTCTACCAGGGCGCGGCGCTGGGGCAGAAGTGCTTCCGCAACTTTGGCAACGAGGGCGGATCGGGCAGCCACACCATGCGCTGGGGCCTGGAACAGTCGCGTAACCTGATGACCGTGCGCGTGGCCAACGACACCGGCATGGACAAGGTGGTGCGCACGATCAAGGCCGTGGGCATCGGCGATTACCAGCCCTATCTGTCGATGGCGCTGGGCGCGGGTGACACGACGGTGACGCGCATGGTCAATGCCTATGCTGCGCTCGCCAACCATGGCCGCCAGCGCGAAGCCACGCTGATCGACTATGTCCAGGATCGCAACGGCAAGGTGATCTGGCGCGCCGACAACCGCGCCTGCACCGGCTGCAACATGCCGCGCTGGGATGGCACGGCGATGCCGCGCCTGCGCCCGGCAGGCAAGCAGGTGCTCGATCCGCGCACCGCTTACCAGGTGGTGCACATGCTGGAAGGCGTGGTGGTGCGCGGCACGGCCGAGACGCTGCACGATCTGGGCCTGCCGCTGTTCGGCAAGACCGGCACGACCAGCGGGCCGACCAACGTGTGGTTCGTGGGCGGTTCGCCCGATATCATCGCCGGCGTCTACATGGGCTATGACCAGCCGCGCAGCCTGGGCGGCTATGCCCAGGGTGGGCGCATCGCCGCGCCGATCTTCAAGCAGTTCGTGCTGGCCACGCGGCCGCGCTGGTCCGACATTCCGTTTACCGCGCCTGCCGGCGTCTCGATGGTGAAGATCGATCGCGTTTCGGGCAAGCGGGTGTTCGGCGGCACGCCGCAGGACAACGACCGCAAGGCCTCGATCATCTGGGAAGCGTTCAAGCCCGATACCGAGCCGCGCCGCACCGTGCAGCCTTCGGAAATCACCGCCAAGGAAGCCGTGCTCGATGCGCTGCGCAAGGCGCGGGCGGCGCGTGGCCCGGCGGCGGCGCCGGCCGCGCGCCCGGCCGGGAGCAACTTCGTGGAGGACCAAGGGGGCATCTATTGAGGGCGCGATCGCTGTGCTAGAGGCATGGCCATGATCACGCGCTCCCCCCTTGCCGCGTTGGCGGCCTTCGCCCTTTCCCTCACGCCGATGGCGGCTGCCCATGCCGCGCTGCCGCAGGGCGCCCGCGCGCCCGATTTCACCGCGCAAGGCGCGCTGGGCGGCAAGCCGTTCAGCTTCAACCTGCGCCAGGCGCTCAAGCGCGGCCCGGTCGTGCTCTATTTCTACCCCAAGGCGTTCACGCAAGGCTGCACACTCGAAGCCCATGCCTTTGCCGACGCCACGGCCGATTTCGCCAAGGCCGGCGCCACGGTGATCGGCATGTCGAACGACGATGTAGCGACGCTGACCCGCTTTTCGACCGAGGAATGCCGCAACAAGTTTGCCGTGGCGGCGGCCACCCCGGCGATCGTCCGGGCCTATGACGTCGATCTCCAGCAGGGTGGCAAGTCCACCGGGCTGACCTCGCGCACCAGCTATGTCATCGCGCCCGATGGCCGGATCACGCTGGTCCATTCCGACCTCGATTATCGCGATCACGTGAAGCTCACGCTCGCCGCCGTCCAGGCGATGCACCGCCGTCACGGCTGAAGGCCGCGCTGGCGGCCCGTTCGCGGAGTGTTTCGCGATGGGTTGCCAGCGCGCACCTTTACAAACGGGCGGGCTTCGCTAAGCGGCCAGTTCGTTTGTATGGAGTAAGACCGTCATGCGTGCCGAAGGGCAGGCTCATATCGACCGCATCGAGGCGGCGTTGGCGCTGGTGCGCAAGTTCCTCGACTGGGACCGCGCCGTGCGCCGGCTCGACGAACTCAACGCCCGTGTCGAAGATCCCAAGCTGTGGGACGATCCGAAGAACGCCGAAGCCGTGATGCGCGAGCGCCGGCGGCTGGAAGCCTCGATCGGCACCGTCAACCAGATCGGCCAGGAAATGGCCGACGCCATCGAGTTCGTCGAGCTCGGCGAGATGGAAGGCGATGACGAGACGGTGGCCGAAGGGCTGGCGACGCTGGCCGCGCTGGCCAATCGCGCCGATGCCGACAAGGTCCAGGCGCTGCTGGCCGGTGAAGCCGATGCCAACAACGCCTATCTCGAAGTGCATGCTGGCGCCGGCGGCACCGAAAGCCAGGACTGGGCCGAAATGCTCCAGCGCATGTACACGCGCTGGGCCGAACGCCATGGCTACAAGGTCGACCTGGTCGATTACCACGCCGGGGAAGCCGCCGGGATCAAGAGCGCCACGCTGCTGATCAAGGGCGAGAACGCCTATGGCTATGCCAAGACCGAAAGCGGCGTGCATCGCCTGGTCCGCATCAGCCCCTATGACAGCTCGGCCCGCCGGCATACCTCGTTCAGCTCGGTGTGGGTCTATCCCGAGATCGACGACAACATCGAAGTCGAAATCAATCCGGCCGACCTCAAGATCGACACCTATCGCGCTTCGGGCGCGGGCGGTCAGCACGTCAACACCACGGACTCGGCGGTGCGTATCACCCACGTGCCCACCGGGATCATCGTGGCCAGCCAGAACGACCGCAGCCAGCACAAGAACCGCGCCACCGCGATGAACATGCTGAAGGCGCGAATCTACGAAGCGGAACTGGCCAAGCGCGAGGCGGCGGCTTCGGGCGAATATGCCGCCAAGACCGAGATCGGCTGGGGCCACCAGATCCGCTCCTACGTCCTGCAACCCTATCAGCAGGTCAAGGACTTGCGCACGGGCGTGGTCAGCACCAATCCCACCGACGTGCTTGACGGGGCGCTCGATCCGTTCATGGCGGCGGCCCTGTCGCAGCGCGTGACGGGCGAAAAGGTGGCGGTGGAAGACGACGATTGAGCGTCTTTCCGCCGCTTTGGAGAGGATTTTTGACGATGCAACGCCCCATTTCGGCGCGTTGATGCGGCAAAAGCACGACACCGGACTTTCGCTTGGCGGCGTTTCGCCGTAAAGCAGCGTATTCGGGTTTTTCAGGGCCGGCCAAGCGCAACGGTGCACGGACGATCGCAAGGGATCGATCGCACGTGCCGCGCAGCAAGCCGGCAAATGCCACGCGCCGGGTCGCGTCGAAGGAATGATATGTCTGCGTTCAAGGGGTTGAAGCCGATCCTTTATGGTGGCCGTGAAGTCTGGCCGCTGGTGGAAGGTGGCAAGGGGGTTGCCGCAACCAATCACATGAGTTCGGGAGCGTGGGCTGCCGCCGGGGGAATCGGCACGGTCAGCGCGGTGAATGCCGACAGCTATGACGCTGAAGGCAAGATCATCCCGCAGATCTACAACGCGCTCACGCGCAAGGAGCGTCACGAGGAGCTGATCCGCTATGCCATCGATGGCGCGGTGGAACAGGTGCGCCGCGCCTATGACATCGCCAGCGGCAAGGGCGCGATCAACATCAACGTGCTGTGGGAAATGGGCGGCGCGCAGCAGGTGCTTGAAGGCGTGCTGGAACGCACCCGGGGCCTGGTCTCGGGCGTGACCTGCGGCGCCGGCATGCCCTACAAGCTGTCGGAAATCGCCGCGCGCTTCAACGTCAGCTACCTGCCGATCGTTTCGTCCGGCCGCGCGTTCCGCGCGCTGTGGAAGCGCGCCTATCACAAGGTGGCGCACCTGATGGCGGCGGTGGTCTATGAAGACCCGTGGCTGGCGGGTGGGCACAACGGCCTGTCCAACGCGGAAAACCCGCGCCAGCCGGAAGATCCCTATCCCCGCGTCAAGGCGCTGCGCGACACGATGCGCGCCGAGGGCGTGAGCGATGACGTGCCGATCGTGATGGCCGGCGGCGTGTGGTTCCTGCGCGAATGGAACAACTGGATCGACAATCCGGAACTGGGGGCCATTGCCTTCCAGTTCGGCACGCGGCCGCTGCTCACCGAGGAAAGCCCGATCCCGCAGGCGTGGAAGGATCACCTGCGCACGCTCGAGCCGGGCGACGTGTTGCTGCACAAGTTCTCGCCAACCGGGTTCTATTCCTCGGCGGTGCGCAATCCGTTTCTGCGCGCGCTGGAAGCGCGGTCCGAACGCCAGGTGCCCTATTCCAAGGTGGAAGCGGGCGAGCACACCGTGCAACTGGACGTGGGCGTGAAGGGCAAGAACTTCTGGGTGACGCCGGCAGACCTTGCCCGCGCGCGCGAATGGTTCGGTGCCGGGTTCACCACTGCGCTGCGCACGCCGGACGACACCGTGATCTTCGTCAATCCGCAAGAGCGCGACGAAATCCGCAAGGACCAGGCCGACTGCATGGGCTGCCTGTCGCACTGCGGCTTCTCGTCGTGGAAGGACCATGACGACTACACCACCGGGCGCCTTGCCGATCCGCGCAGCTTCTGCATCCAGAAGACGCTGCAAGACATCGCCCATGGCGGCGATGTCAACCAGAACCTGATGTTTGCCGGCCACGCGGCCTATCGTTTCAAGCAGGACCCGTTCTATTCCAACAACTTCACCCCCACGGTGAAGCAGTTGGTGGATCGCATCCTGACCGGCGACTGAGCCGATCCGGTTGGTCTTCTGATAAAAAAGCCCGGAGGAAACTCCGGGCTTTTTTGTTGCAACACCGTTGGTTGGGCGCGCTTGTTCAGTCCGTGTCGAACGCGCCTTCGCCGTGGCTGGTGCGATCCAGCCCGGCCAGTTCATCCTCGCGGGTAACGCGCATGGGCAGGGCCATGGAGACCATCAGCGCGGCAATCGCGGTGGCAATCGCGCTCCAGGCCGCGACGGCGGCCACGCCGATCGCCTGGCCCACCACCTGGCGCGCCAGGTCCATGCCGGGGCCATAGCCGGTGCCGCCCAGCGAGGGGCTGAGCACCACGGCGGTGAGCAGCGTGCCGGCCGCGCCGGTTACGCCGTGGCCGGCGAACACGCCCAGCGAATCGTCGATCTGCAAGCGCTGCTGCATCACATGCGCCGCGCCCTTGGCGAGGACTGCCGCAGCGAGGCCCAGCACCACGGCCATGCCAGGGCTGACATAGGCAGCCATCGGTGCGATCAGCGCGAGGCCCGCCATCGCGCCACGCGCCAGGCCGGTGGGGCCGGGGCGTTTGCCGCCCAGGCGGTCGAGCAGCAGCCAGGCCAGCGCCGCGACGCCTGTTGCAACGTGCGTGTTGACCAGCGCCATGGCGGCATCATCCCCAGCAGCAAAGGCACTGCCACCGGCCAGTGCCAGCCCGCCGACCCAGACCAGCGCCGCGCCGGTCAGCGTCAGCACGGGGCTGCTGCCGCTTTGTGCCGCGCCGGGGGAGAAGCGTTCGCGACGGCCCATCAGCAGGGCAACGACGAGCGCGGAAACGCCTGCGCTGGTATGCACGACCAGCCCGCCGGCATAGTCCACCGTGCCGAGCCGCGTGGCGAGCCAGCCGCCGCCCCAGACCCAGTGCGCCACCGGGGCATAGACGATCAGGCTCCACAGCGCGGCGAAGCCGATGACCCAGCCAAACCGCGCGCGATCTGCCCAGGCGCCAACGAGAAGGGCCGGGGCGGCGAGGGCAAAGACCATCTCGAACAGCGCATAGGCGCTTTCGGGGATCAGCGTATCGGCGCGCACATTGCCCAGGTCGATCAGCATCCAGGCATTGCCGCTGCCCAGCCAACCATTGCTGACCGCGCCGAACGCCAGCGTATAGCCAACCACGATCCACAGCACCGAAACCAGCGCGACGATTGCGGCGGTCTGGGTGATCATGGAGACGACGCTGGCCGCGCGCACGCGCCCGGCATGGAACAGCGCCAGGCCCGGCAGCACCAGCAGCAGCCCGAACAGCGTGGCGGCGAGCAGCCAGGCGGTATCGCCGCTATCGGCCGGGTCGAGCCCGGCATCCTGCGCATGCGCCAAGGAAGGCAAGGCCAGCAAGGTGAGGGCGGCCAGAACGTGGCCTGCGCGAAGTCGCAGCGAATCAATCATGCGCGGCACCCTAGGCCCAAGTCTTTGACAAATCCGAAATGGTTAGCGCGATGGTGAGGATAACCGCGCCGTGGCGAGATAGCCGGTCAGGCCCAGCCTTCGATCACCTGGTCGGGCGGGCGATGGCCATCGGCCCAGAAACGGATATTGGCGATCACCTTGTCGCCCGAGGCCAGGCGCCCCTCGAACGTGGCGCTGCCCATGTGCGGCAGCAACACGACGTTGGGCATGCGGCGAAGGCGGGCATCAACTTCCGGTTCGTGGGCAAAGACATCGAGCCCCGCGCCGCCGATCGCGCCGGCTTCCAGCGCGGCAATCAGGGCAGCTTCCTCGATCAGTTCGCCGCGCGCGGTGTTCACCACATAGGCGTGGCGCTTCATCATCGCCAGGCGGCGCGCGTTGATCAGGTGATGGGTCTCGGCGGTGTGCGGGCAATGCAGCGAGAGAATATCCGCCTCGCGCACCAGGCGATCGAGATCGGGTTCATAGCGCGCGCCCAGCGCCGCTTCGGCGGCGGCGGGCAGGCGATGGCGGTTGTGGTAGACCACCGCCAGCCCGAAGGCGCGCGCGCGCAGGGCGACGGCCTGGCCGATTCGGCCCATGCCGATGATGCCCAGCATCTTGCCGCCCAGACGGTGGCCGAGCAGGCTGGAAGGGGACCAGCCTTCCCAGGTCTGTTCGCGGATCACGCGCTCGCCATCGGCCAGCCGGCGCGGCACCGAGATGATCAGCGCCATGGTCATGTCCGCCGTGTCGTCGGTGAACACGCCGGGAGTGTTGGTAACGATGATCTTGCGCGCGCGGGCCGCCGCAAGGTCGATATGCTCGATGCCCGCGCCGAAATTGGCAATCAGGCCAAGGCCCGGTCCCGCCGCAGCAATCAGTTCGGCGTCGATCGCGTCGGTCACGGTCGGCACCAGGACATGGGCCTGCGCCACCGCATCGAGCAGCGCCTGGCGCGAGAGCGGGCGATCATCGGCATTGAGCGTGACGTCAAACAACTCGGCCATGCGGCGCTGGGTTTCGGGCAGCAGCCGGCGCGTGACAACCACGCGGGGCTTGCCTTCGATGCGGCGCGTGAGGCGCAAGTCTTGCGGGCGGGCGTGCTGACTCATCGCCACCATGGCTATGCGCATGGGGCGGGGGCGGTCAAGCCGGACCAAGGACGATATCGGATGCTGGAGAGGACTCCGGAGTGGACGTTGGACCGGACCGGCGCGATCTTTGGTGGACAGCCGGGATCGTGCGGGGCGCATCGCCGTTGTGGCGGTTGCCCTTGGCGATCAATCCTGTATCGCAACAGGCGTGGCGCGCCCTTCCAGGGCGGCGGGAGAAGTCTTGTCGTGATCCAGTTTCGCTTCCTCATCCGTTCGGCCGTTGCGCTGGCCCTGGTGGCTGGCGCCGTGGGCCTGGCCGGGCGGCCGGCGCATCTGCACGCGGCCGATGACGGCAACGCCCCCTATTGGGCCTCGCTGTCCAAGGACCAGACCAACATGCGCGTCGGGCCGGGGCGCGAATATCGCATCAACTGGGTCTATGTGCGGCGCGGCCTACCGGTGAAAGTGCTGCGCGTGATGGGTGGCTGGCGCCTGATCGAGGATCCGGACGGCGCGCGGGGCTGGGTTCTGGCCCAGTTCCTCAGCCGCAGCCGCGCCGGGCTGGTCAAGGGCGCGATAGCCCCGATCCGCGCCAACAAGGATGGCAGCGGCCCGGTGCTGTGGCGCGCGGCGCCAGGCGTGCAGGCGGCTCTGGGCGATTGCCGCGATGGCTGGTGCCCCGTCGATATCGCTGGCCGCAAGGGCTTCATGGCGCAGGATGCGCTGTGGGGCGCCGGGACGCCTTGAGGGCGGACGCTTCAGAGTTTGCTTCAGTTTTCCACCACCCCCCGACCCCCTCCTCTGAAAAGGAGGGGGAGAGAGCCGATCAAGCCCCATCCTCTTTAGAGGAGGGGGTTGGGGGTGGTGCGATACCTTGCACGACCCCCGATCCAATTCACAGCAGTTCGATGGCCAAGGCAGTGGCTTCGCCGCCGCCGATGCACAGGCTGGCCACGCCCTTGGTCTTGCCGTGGCGCTTGAGGGCGCCCAGCAGGGTGGTGATGATACGCGCACCCGAGGCGCCGATGGGATGGCCGAGCGCGGTGGCGCCGCCGTGGACGTTGACCTTGTCATGCCCGATGCCGAGGTCGTGCATCGCGAACATGGCGACGCAGGCAAAGGCTTCGTTCACTTCGAACAGGTCGACGTCGGCCACGCTCCAGCCGGCCTTGTCGAGCACTTTCTTGATCGCGCCGACCGGGGCGATGGTGAAGTCCTTGGGTTCCTGGGCGTGGGCGGCCAGCGCGACGATGCGGGCCACCGGCTTGAGACCCTTGGCGTCGGCCACGCTCTGGCGGGTCAGGGCGAGGGCAGCGGCGCCGTCGGAGATCGACGAGGAAGTCGCCGCCGTGATCGTGCCGTCCTTGGCGAAGGCGGGCTTGAGCGTCGGGATCTTGTCAGGGCGAGCCTTGCCGGGCGCTTCGTCGGTGTCGACGGTGACTTCGCCCGCGCGGGTCTTGACCGTGACCGGCGCGATTTCTTCGACGAAGGCGCCTTCCGCGATCGCGGCCTTGGCGCGGCGCAGCGATTCGATGGTGTATTCGTCCTGGTTCTCGCGCGTCAGGCCATAATCATTGGCGGTATCCTGCGCGAAAGTGCCCATCGCGCGGCCGGCGTCATAGGCGTCTTCAAGGCCATCGAGGAACATGTGGTCATAGGCCATGTCGTGGCCGATGCGCGCGCCCGAGCGATGCTTCTTGAGCAGGTAGGGGGCGTTGGTCATCGATTCCATGCCGCCGGCGACAGCCAGGTCGATGCTGCCGGCCGCGAGCGCTTCGGACGCCATGATCACCGTCTGCATGCCCGAGCCGCAGACCTTGTTGACCGTGGTGGCCTGGGCCGACTTGGGCAGGCCCGCCTTGATCGCCGCCTGGCGTGCCGGGGCCTGGCCAAGGCCGGCGGGCAGCACGCAGCCCATGTAGACCCGTTCGACATCGGCGCCGTCGACACCGGCGCGCTCAACCGCGGCCTTCACGGCAGTCGCGCCAAGATCGGTCGCGGCCACATCGGCGAGGGCGCCCTGCATGCTGCCCATCGGCGTGCGGGCATAGCTGAGGATGACGATCGGATCGGCGGCGGAGAACTGGGCCATGGTAACAGGTCCTTCCTGTGCTAAGCAGCCGCCACGGCTCTGGACGGGCGGCGGCATCTTGTCGTTGCCAGCGCCGATGTAGAGAGCGGGCGACGCGAATGCAATTGAAGGCGGCGCCAGGTTGCCGTTTCATGACGCATCGCAGCATGGTCTGGCGCGTGGTCTCGCGTGCGCGGAGGGCGGCAGGGTCGGCAAGGGATGGGGCCAAGTCTGGGAAATGCGGCGCAGATGCTGATTGCGGGAGCGCGTCCGGGACTGCTCTTGGCAATTGGCGCCATATTGGGGGCAATCGTCGGATCGTTCCTGGGGACCGTGGCGATGCGGCTACCCGCCGGGCGTTCGATCGTGGCCGCGCCCTCGGCGTGCGATGGCTGTGGGCGGCGGCTGGCGCCGCGCGATCTCGTGCCGATCCTTTCGTGGCTGGCGCTGCGCGGCCGCTGCCGCCATTGCGGCGCGTCGATCGGAACCGGGCAACTCGTTGCCGAAGCGGGCGGCGCGCTGATTGGCGCCCTGGCCTGGCTGGGGCCGCCTGATACGGTTCTTCCGGGTCTGCCGGCGATGGTTCTGGGCTGGCAACTGCTGTTGCTGGCGCTGCTCGATGCCAGGGCGTTGTGGCTGCCCTGGCGGCTGAACGCGCTGCTGGCCGCGAGCGGTCTGGGTTTGGCCGCGCTGGCAGGTGCGGACGCGCTGGCATGGGCCATCCTCGGCGGCGGGCTGGGCTATGGCCTGCTGGCGCTGGTCGCCGCGTTCTATCGCCGCTGGCGTGGCCGCGCCGGGCTTGGCGGTGGCGATCCACTGCTGCTGGGCGCGATCGGCACCTGGGTGGGGCCACTCGGGGTGCCGCCGGTGCTGCTCGGGGCGGCGGGGCTGGGCCTGGCCGTGGCCGGCCTCATGCGCCTGTGCGGGCGGCCGATCCACGGCGCTACGATGCTGCCGTTTGGAACGTTCCTGGCCGTGGCGGCCTGGCCCGTTTTCGTCTTCGGCCTGGCGTGAACCGTTGGCGGATGGATTGCATGCCCTGCAATCGTCTGCGCAAATCCTGCAAACTCGATCTCGCGATGCGGCATTCGGCGCGGCGGTGATGGGCCATTGCGCCAAAATCTAGGGGTTTTTGGCTCGGTATTGTCACGGTCTTGCCCAAATGGGCGTGGTCAATCCCCTTTATTGCGCTGCACCCCACTTGCACATGCGCCAAGGGGGGACTAGTGCCCCGTGCCAAGTGCATTTCATCGCGAGTCAGCCCCTTGGTCGACCTCATCCAATATCTGCCGATCCTGATCTTTCTCGGGATCGCGCTCGCGCTCTCGACGGCTTTCGTCTTCCTGCCTATGGGGGCGGCCCGTCTGACGGGCACGCACAACCCCACGGCAGACAAGCTGGCCGAATACGAGTGCGGCTTCCCCGCCTTTGAAGACCCGCGCAGCCAGTTCGACGTGCGGTTCTACCTGGTGGCGATCCTGTTCATCATCTTCGACCTGGAAGCAGCGTTCCTGTTTCCCTGGGCGGTGAGCCTGAAGCAGACCGGTTGGGCCGGCTGGGCGACCATGATGGTCTTCCTCGCCGAACTGGTGCTGGGCTTCATCTACGCCTGGAAGAAGGGCGCACTGGATTGGGAATGAACGACATGGCTACCAACCCTGCTCTCTCGCCTGTGCCCGGCTCGCCGATCGTCGCGCCCGACCAGGCCTTTTTCGAAAGCATCAATGCCGAGGTTTCGGACAAGGGCTTTCTCGTCACCTCGACCGAGGAACTGTTCCAGTGGGCGCGTACCGGCTCGCTGTGGTGGATGACCTTCGGCCTGGCCTGCTGCGCCGTGGAAATGATCCACGTCAACATGCCGCGCTATGACATGGAGCGCTTCGGCGTTGCCCCGCGCGCCTCGCCGCGCCAGTCCGACGTGATGATCGTGGCCGGTACGCTGTGCAACAAGATGGCCCCGGCGCTGCGCAAGGTCTATGATCAGATGTCGGACCCCAAGTACGTCATCTCGATGGGCTCGTGCGCCAATGGCGGCGGCTATTACCACTATAGCTATTCGGTGGTGCGTGGCTGCGATCGCATCGTTCCGGTCGACATCTATGTGCCGGGTTGCCCGCCGACTGCCGAAGCGCTGCTGTACGGCGTGATGCAGTTGCAGCGGAAGATCCGCCGCGTCGGCACGCTTGAGCGTTGAGGGGGTAGGGCACATGGCCATTCTGCATTCCGCGCCGCGCTACGCTCCGTTTGACGGGGTCAAGGATACGCTGGCGGCCGCGCTCGGCGATCTGGTGATCGAAGCCAAGGAAGAGCACGGCGAAATCGTCCTGCTGGTGGTGCGCGAGCGCATCCAGGACGTGCTGCGCACCCTGCGTGACGAGCACGAATACCAGCAGTTGATGGAGATTGCCGGGGCGGACTATCCGCAGCGGCTCGACCGCTTCGAGGTGGTCTATTGCCTGCTGTCGCTGACCCGCAACCATCGCCTGATCGTCAAGGTCCGCACCGACGAGAGCACCCCGGTGCCGACCGCCACGGTGCTGTGGCCGGTGGCTGGCTGGCTGGAGCGCGAAGTCTACGACATGTATGGCGTGCTGTTCGCGGGCAACCCGGACCTACGCCGCATCCTGACGGACTACGGTTTCCAGGGCCATCCGTTCCGCAAGGATTTCCCGCTGACCGGCTATGTCGAGCTGCGCTATTCCGAGGAAGACCAGCGCGTGGTCTATGAACCCGTGCGCCTGGCCCAGGACTTGCGCCAGTTCGACTTCATGAGCCCGTGGGAAGGCGCGGACTACGTGCTGCCGGGTGACGAGAAGGCCGCGCAGGCGGCCGCTCCGGCGCCGGTGGCGACGCCCAAGGACACGCCGACCCCGGCGCAGACCGGTGCTGGCGCTGCTGCCAACAAGGACGCGGCCAAGCCTGCGGGAGACAAGCCAGTGGGAGACAAGGCATGAGCTTTTCGCTCGAACAGTCGCCCACCACGGGCGACGAGGTCATCACCAACTACACGATCAACTTTGGCCCGCAGCACCCGGCCGCGCACGGCGTGCTGCGCATGGTCATGGAGCTGGACGGCGAAATCATCGAGCGGATCGATCCGCACGTTGGCCTGCTGCATCGCGGCACGGAAAAGCTGATCGAGCACAAGACCTATCTCCAGGCGCTGCCCTATTTCGACCGCCTGGACTACTGCTCGCCGCTGGCGATGGAGCACTCCTACGTGCTCGCGGTGGAAAAGCTGCTCAACATCGAAGTGCCGCTGCGCGCGCAATACCTGCGCGTGCTGTTCGCCGAGCTGACGCGCATCTGCAACCACATGCTCAACATCGGCTCGCACGTCATGGACGTGGGGGCGATGACGCCGAACCTGTGGCTGTTCGAAATCCGCGAGGACTGCCTCACGTTCTTCGAACGCGCTTCGGGCGCGCGTATGCACTCGGCCTGGTTCCGCCCCGGCGGCGTGCACCAGGACGTGCCGCTCAAGCTCTTGACCGACATTGCCGACTGGCTCGACACGCGCCTGCCGCAACTGTTCGACGACGCGATGAGCCTGGTGGTGGACAACCGCATCTTCAAGCAGCGCAACGTCGATATCGCCGTGGTGAGCAAGGAAGACGCGGTGGCCTGGGGCTTCTCCGGCCCGATGATCCGCGGCTCGGGCATTCCCTGGGATATCCGCAAGGCGCAGCCCTATGACGTCTATGACCGCATGGAATTCGATATTCCGGTCGGCACGCGCGGGGACTGCTATGACCGCATGATGGTGCGCGTCGAGGAAGTCCGCCAGTCCGCCCGGATCATGAAGCAGTGCCTGGCGCAGATGCCCGAAGGCCCGGTGCAGAGCACCGACCGCAAGGTGGTGCCGCCCAAGCGCGCCGAGATGAAGAGCTCGATGGAAAGCCTGATCCATCACTTCAAGCTCTACACCGAAGGGTTCCACGTGCCGGCCGGCGAAGTCTATGTCGCCACCGAAAGCCCCAAGGGCGAATTTGGCGTCTATCTGGTCTCCGACGGTAGCAACAAGCCCTATCGCTGCAAGATCCGCCCCACGGCGTTCTCGCACCTCCAGGCGATGGATTTCATGTCGAAGGGCCACATGCTGCCCGACGCCACTGCCATCCTGGGCGCGATCGACGTGGTGTTCGGGGAGTGCGACCGGTGAGCCGCGCGCAGATCGACCAGGTTTCGATCCTGGCCTGCCTCACCGGGTTGGTCCTGACAGCGGCATGGTTCATTGCCTTTGCCGTGACCGGCACGGCGCCGGAAAGCCTGGCCATGCTGGCGAGCGCAGTCGGTGGCTTCGAGCTGTTCCACTTCGGCCAGGGGCTGTGGTTCGGCCGCGCCCGCCGTCGCACGGGAGGGCGCTGAGATGCCGGGCCTGACCGAAATCGCCACGGCCATGATCGCGGCCTACAACGCCCAGGATGCCGATACTTACGTCACCTACATGACCGACGATGCCTGCGAGGCAGGCTATCGCGGCGCGGTGGTGCGCGAAGGCAAGGAAGGCACCCGCGAGGGCCTCAAGAAGATGTTTGCCGAGTTTCCGGAAAACCGCGCCGAAGTGATCGGTTCGAACGAGCTGGGCAACTATGTCGTGTTTCACGAGCGCGTCTGGCGCTCTGCCGCCGCCGAGCCGTTTGACGTGATTGCCGTCTACAGCTTCGACGGCGACAAGTGCGCCCGCGTGGAGTTCATTCGCTAATGGCTGATCGTCATCCCGAACCCGATAGCCCCGAGCTGCGCGCGCGCTGGGGCAACTTTGCCTGGACCGAGGCCAATGCGGCCAAGGCGAGGGAAATCGTGGCGCGCTATCCCGCCGGTCGCCAGCGTTCGGCGGTCATGCCGCTGCTCGATCTGGCGCAGCGCCAGGTGGGCGCCGAGGAAAACACGCAGGGTTGGCTGCCGCTGCCGGTGATGGAATATGTCGCCACCCAGCTCGACATGCCGATCATCCGCGTGCTGGAAGTGGCGACATTCTACACGATGTACAACATCGCGCCGGTCGGCCGCTTCCACGTCCAGGTCTGCGGCACCACGCCGTGCATGCTGCGCGGCTCCGACGACATTCTCGCGGCCTGCAAGGCCAAGGGCATGAAGAAGGGCCACACCACGGCCGATGGCCTGTTCACGCTGACCGAAGTGGAATGCATGGG
Source organism: Novosphingobium pokkalii (assembly GCF_014652855.1). Classification (GTDB taxonomy): domain Bacteria; phylum Pseudomonadota; class Alphaproteobacteria; order Sphingomonadales; family Sphingomonadaceae; genus Novosphingobium; species Novosphingobium pokkalii. The sequence continues at coordinate 302,548 of NZ_BMZP01000003.1, read as the reverse complement.
CAACTGCGCTTCGGCCCCGATGGTGCAGATCAACGACGACAACTATGAAGACCTGACGGCCGAGCGGATCGAGCACATCCTCGACGAACTGGCTGCCGGGCGCCAGCCCAAGACCGGCACGCAGGAGCCGGGCCGCCACACCGTGGAACCGGTGGGCGGGCCGACCTCGCTGACGGCGATGGTTTCTGAAAACCACGATTACCGAGGGGAGTGGTAAGCCATGGCCCTTGCCGACAAGGATCGCATCTTCACCAATCTCTACGGCTACCAGCCGTGGAACCTCGCGGCCGCCCAGGCGCGCGGTGATTGGGACAACACCAAGGATCTGATCGCCCGCGGGCGCGACGCGATCATCCAGGAAATGAAGGACTCCGGCCTGCGCGGCCGTGGCGGTGCGGGCTTCCCCACCGGCATGAAGTGGTCGTTCATGCCCAAGGAATCCAAGGATGGCCGTCCCAGCTTCCTGGTGATCAACGCCGACGAATCCGAACCGGGTTCCTGCAAGGACCGCGAGATCATCCGCCACGATCCGCACAAGCTGATCGAAGGCGCGCTGGTCGCCGGGTTCGCCATGGGCGCGCGCGCGGCCTACATCTACATTCGCGGTGAATATATCCGCGAAGCCGAGACGCTGTTCGCCGCCGTGGCCGAAGCATACGACGCGGGCCTGCTGGGCAAGAACGCGGCCGGTTCGGGCTATGATTTCGACGTCTTCGTCCATCGCGGCGCGGGCGCCTACATCTGCGGCGAAGAAACCGCGATGATTGAATCGATCGAAGGCAAGAAGGGCCAGCCCCGCCTCAAGCCCCCGTTCCCGGCCGGCGCCGGTCTCTATGGCTGCCCGACCACGGTGAACAACGTGGAATCGATCGCGGTTGCCCCGACAATCCTGCGCCGTGGCGCGTCCTGGTTCTCCAGCTTCGGCCGCGAGAACAACAAGGGCACCAAGCTGTTCCAGATCAGCGGGCACGTGAACACGCCCTGCGTGGTCGAAGAAGAGATGTCGATCCCGTTCCGCGAACTGATCGAAAAGCACTGCGGTGGCATTCGTGGCGGCTGGGACAATCTGCTGGCCGTGATCCCCGGTGGTTCCTCGGTGCCGCTGGTGCCGGCCGCCGAGATCATGGACGCGCCGATGGATTTCGACGGGTTGCGCGCGCTCGGCTCCGGCCTGGGCACGGCGGCGGTCATCGTCATGGACAAGTCCACCGACATCGTCCGCGCGATCAGCCGCTTGTCGTACTTCTACAAGCACGAGAGCTGCGGCCAGTGCACCCCCTGCCGCGAAGGCACCGGCTGGATGTGGCGCGTGATGGAGCGCCTGCGCACCGGCGATGCTGACGTGGAAGAGATCGACATGCTCTTCAACGTGACCAAGCAGGTCGAAGGCCACACCATCTGCGCTCTGGGTGATGCGGCCGCCTGGCCGATCCAGGGCCTGATCCGCCACTTCCGCCCCGAAATCGAACGTCGCATCGCCGCGCGCGCCGACGTTCGGGAGGCCGCAGAATAATGCCCAAGGTCAAAGTAGACGGCGTCGAACTCGAAGTTCCGGCCGGGGCCACCGTGCTCCAGGCCTGCGAACTCGCCGGCAAGGAAATCCCCCGCTTCTGCTATCACGAGCGACTGAGCATCGCCGGCAACTGCCGCATGTGCCTGGTCGAAGTGAAGCCCGGGCCGCCCAAGCCGCAGGCTTCGTGCGCGCTTCCGGCCAGCGAAGGCCAGGAAATCCGCACCGACAGCGAAATGGTCAAGAAGGCGCGGGAAGGGGTGATGGAGTTCCTCCTCATCAACCACCCGCTCGATTGCCCGATCTGCGACCAGGGCGGCGAGTGCGACCTTCAGGACCAGTCGGTGGCCTATGGCCGTGGTGGCTCGCGCTATCACGAGCACAAGCGCGCCGTGACCGAGAAGTACATGGGGCCGCTCATCAAGACCACGATGACGCGCTGCATCCACTGCACCCGCTGCGTGCGTTTCTCCGAAGAGATCGCCGGCGTGGACGAAATCGGCGCGCTCTATCGCGGCGAAACCATGCAGATCAGCACCTATCTGGAAAAGGCCGCCAAGCACGAGCTTTCGGCCAATGTGATCGACCTCTGCCCGGTCGGCGCGCTGACCAGCAAGCCCTATGCGTTTGAAGCGCGTCCGTGGGAGCTGAAGAAGACGCTCTCGATCGACGTTTCGGACGCGATCGGCGCCAACATCCGCCTCGACAGCCGTGGCCGCGAAGTGCTGCGCATCCTGCCGCGCGTGAACGACGACGTGAACGAGGAATGGCTGGCCGACCGCGGCCGCTTCATGGTCGATGGCCTCACCCGCCGTCGTCTCGATCGTCCGTGGCTGCGCCGCGACGGCAAGCTGGTCGCCGCGACCTGGGCCGAAGCCTTTGCTGCCGTGGCCTCGATCAATCCGAGCGCGTCGGTGGCGGTCGTCGCCGGTGACCTGGTTGATTGCGAAACCATGTTCGCGGCCAAGCAACTGGCCGGCGCGCTCGGGTCTTCGCTGCTCGAAGGGCGCCAGACGGGCCTCGCCTACACCGCGTCCAACTTGGCTGCCGTGGCGTTCAATTCGACTCTGGGCGGGATCGAGGAATCCGACGCGATCCTGATCGTGGGCAGCCAGATCCGCGACGAAGCCCCGCTGCTCAACGCCCGCCTGCGCAAGGCGGTCAAGCGCGGCGCCAAGGTCTTCGTGATCGGCCCGGTCTGGGATACGACCTATCCCGCCACGTTCCTGGGCGAAGATGCCAGCCTGCTGTTCAACCTGCCGGCCGACGTCACCGAGGCCTTTGGTGCGGCGGCCAAGCCGGCGATCATCATCGGCGGTGGCGCGCTGGCCAAGGGTGCGCTGGAAGCGGGCCTGGGTTTTGCCGAACGCTTCAACCTGGTGCGCGAGGGCTGGAACGGCTTCAACGTGCTGCACATGGCGGCTTCGCGTATGGGCGGCCTGATGCTCGGCTATGCCCAGCCCGGCGGCCTGGCCGATCTCGTGGCGGCGAAGCCCAGGATGGTCATCTCGCTCGGCGCCGACGAAGTCGACTGGACCAAGTTTGCCGACAGCATGATCGTGCACATCGGCCACCACGGTGACAAGGCGGCCCATGCCGCCGACGTGATCCTGCCCGCTGCCGCGTTCAGCGAAAAGGACGGCACTTACGTCAACACCGAAGGCCGCGTGCAGTTTGCCGAACGCGCCGTGTTCGCTCCGGGCGAAGCGCGTGAGGACTGGACGATCCTGCGCGCGCTGGCCGATGCCTTTGGCGTCAATGTCGGCTTCGACAGCTTTGAACAGCTCCGCGCTGCGATGATTGCGCAGGTTCCTGCGCTCGGCCAAGAAGGCCTTGCCTACTACGGCGCGCTGCCGGCGGCCCCGGCCACGGCGGATTGCGCGGGTACGATCGGCTATCCGATCAAGGACCCCTACCTCAACAACGCCATCGGCCGGGCCAGCCCGACGCTGCAACGCTGCTCGGCGGAACTGCTCCACGGTGAACTTCAGGCGGAGGCCGCGGAATGACTGCGTTCTTTCAGGGTCTTGGCCTGCCCTTCGCGGCGGCCTGGACCATCTCCACGATCTGCGGCATCCTGCTGATCGCGCTGCCGGTGATGCTGGCGGTGGCCATGGTCATCTATGTTGACCGCAAGGTCTGGGCCTCGATGGCGCTGCGTCGCGGCCCCAACGTGGTCGGTCCGTTCGGCATCCTCCAGTCGTTTGCCGATGGCCTCAAGGTCTTCCTTCAGGAAACCATCATTCCTTCGGCGGCGAACAAGGGCCTGTTCCTGATCGCCCCGATCATCACTTTCACGGTGGCGCTGCTCGCCTGGGCGGTGATCCCGTTCAACTCGGGCGCGATCCTCGCCAACATCAACGTCGGCCTGCTCTATATCCTGGCGATCTCGTCGCTCGGGGTTTACGGCATCGTCATCGCCGGTTGGTCGTCCAACTCGAAGTATCCGTTCTTCTCGGCGATGCGCGCCTCGGCCCAGATGATCAGCTATGAAGTCTCGATCGGCTTCATCCTGGTCTGCGTGGTGCTGTGGGCCAACTCGTTCAACCTGAACGATATCGTCAAGGCACAGCACGGCTTCGGGCTCGGCTTCATCAACGGCTTCTGGTGCAGCCCGCTGCTGTTCCCGATGTGGGTGATGTTCCTCATCTCCAGCATGGCCGAAACCCAGCGCGCGCCGTTCGACCTGACCGAAGCGGAAAGCGAACTCGTCGCCGGTTACCAGACCGAATATTCGTCGATGGCGTTCGCCCTGTTCTGGCTGGGTGAATATGGCAACGTGCTCTTGATGTGCGCGCTCAATGCCACGCTGTTCTGGGGGGGCTACCTGCCGCCGGTGGAACTGGCGGTTCTCTACCTGATCCCTGGCTGGATCTGGCTCATCCTCAAGATTGCTTTCGGCTTCTTCGTGTTCAGTTGGGTCAAGGCGACGGTGCCCCGTTACCGTTATGACCAACTGATGCGCCTTGGCTGGAAGATCTTCCTGCCCGTCTCGCTGCTGTTCGTGTTCCTCGTCAGCGGCTACCTCATGGCTACCGGACACTTCGCATGACTGTCGGACAGCTCGTCAAGAGCTTCACCCTCTGGGAGTTCGTGAAAGCGCACTGGCTGACCCTGAAGTATTTCTTCAGGCCCAAGGCGACCGTGAACTACCCGTTCGAGAAGAACCCGATCTCGCCGCGCTTCCGTGGTGAACACGCCCTGCGCCGTTATCCCAACGGCGAGGAACGCTGCATCGCGTGCAAGCTGTGCGAGGCCGTGTGCCCGGCGCAGGCGATCACGATCGAGGCGCAGCCGCGCGAGGACGGCAGCCGCCGCACCACGCGGTACGATATCGACATGACCAAGTGCATCTTCTGCGGCTTTTGCCAGGAAGCCTGCCCGGTCGATGCCATCGTCGAAGGGCCGAACTTCGAATACGCGACCGAAACGCGCGAAGAACTGCTTTACGACAAGGCCAAGCTTCTGGCGAACGGGGACAAGTGGGAGCGGGCAATTGCCGCGAACCTTGAAGCCGATGCACCGTACCGGTAAGGGGCGCGCGTCATGATCCAGGCAATTGCCTTTTACCTTTTCGCCACGCTGACGATCTTTTCGGGCGCGGTGACCATTCTCGCCCGCAACCCGGTGCATTCGGTGCTGTGGCTGATCCTGGCGTTCTTCAACGCGGCCGGGCTGATGATCCTCATCGGCGCCGAATTCATCGCGATGCTGCTGGTGATCGTCTATGTCGGCGCCGTCGCGGTGCTGTTCCTGTTCGTCGTCATGATGCTGGACATCGACTTCGCGCAGCTTCGCGCCGGGTTCATCAAAAACTTCCCGCTCGGCTTTGCCCTGGCTTTCGTGCTCCTGGCCGAACTGGTCATGGGCGTGGGCGCCTACAAGGCCGGTGGCCTGGCACTCGGCACGCCCGACGCGGCGACTGCGCCGGTGGCGGGCCTGTCGAATACCGCCGCGATCGGGGCGCTCCTCTATTCGCGCTATCTCTTCCTGTTTGAAACCGCCGGCATCATCCTGCTGGTGGCGATGATCGGCGCCATCGTGCTGACCCATCGCCAGCGTGGTGACGTGCGCGGCCAGAAGCCGAGCAGCCAGATCTCGCGCCGTCCGGAAGAGGCGACCATCAATCTTCAGCCGGAAGTCGGGAAGGGGGTTACGCTCTGATGATCGGCATCGAACACTATGTCATCGTCAGCGCGATCCTGTTCGTGCTCGGCGTGCTGGGGATTTTCCTCAATCGCAAGAACGTCATCATCCTCTTGATGGCGATCGAGCTGATCCTGCTGTCGGTGAACCTCAACCTGGTCGCCTTCAGCGTCTTTCTTCACGATCTGGTCGGCCAGATCTTCGCAATGTTCGTGCTCACGGTGGCGGCGGGCGAAGCGGCGATCGGGCTTGCCATTCTTGTCATCTACTTCCGTGGCCGCGGCACGATTGCCGTTGACGACGTCAACCGGATGAAGGGCTGAACCCATGTCGTCCATCAACGTCATCGTCTTCCTGCCGCTTCTGGCAGCGATCGTTGCCGGCCTTGGCAACAAGAAACTCGGCCTGATCCCGGCCAAGGTGATCACCACCGGCGCGCTCGCTGTCTCGTGCGCGCTGTCGTGGCCGATCTTCCTGTCGTTCCTGGGTGGCCACGCGCAAGCCAGCGTCACCCCGGTGCTGCAATGGGTGAAGTCGGGCGATCTCGACTTCCTCTGGGCGCTGCGGGTCGACACGCTCACCGCGATCATGCTGGTGGTGATCACCAGCGTCTCGTTCCTCGTGCACCTCTATTCGTGGGGGTACATGAGCGAGGAGCCGGATCAGCCGCGCTTCTTCGCCTATCTGTCGCTGTTCACCTTCGCCATGCTCATGCTGGTGACGGCCGACAACCTGGTGCAGATGTTCTTCGGCTGGGAAGGCGTCGGTCTGGCTTCCTATTTGCTGATCGGCTTCTGGTTCCGCAAGCCCAGCGCCAATGCTGCGGCGATGAAGGCCTTTGTGGTCAACCGCGTGGGCGACCTTGGCTTCATGCTCGGCATCTTCGGCGTGTTCTGGGTGTTCGGCACGGTCTCGATCCCGGCGATCCTGCATGCCGCGCCTTCGGTGCTGCCGGGTTCGACCGTCGGCTTCCTGGGCCATCGCTTCGACACCGCGACCGTGCTGTGCATCCTGCTGTTCATCGGCGCGATGGGCAAGTCCGCCCAGCTTGGCCTGCACACCTGGCTGCCCGACGCGATGGAAGGCCCGACCCCGGTGTCGGCGCTGATCCACGCGGCCACCATGGTGACCGCAGGTGTGTTCATGGTCTGCCGCCTGTCGCCGCTGTTTGAACTCAGCCCGACCGCGACCGGTTTCGTGACCTTCATCGGCGCGATGACCTGCTTCTTTGCCGCCACCATCGGCACGACGCAGACCGACATCAAGCGCGTGATCGCCTATTCGACCTGCTCGCAGCTCGGCTACATGTTCTTTGCCGCCGGCGTCGGCGCCTATGGCGCGGCGATGTTCCACCTGTTCACCCACGCCTTCTTCAAGGCGCTGTTGTTCCTGGGTGCCGGCTCGGTGATCCATGCGATGCACCACGAGCAGGACATGCGCTATTACGGCGGCCTGCGGAAGAAGATCCCGCTGACCTTCTTCGCCATGATGGCCGGCACGCTGGCCATTACCGGGGTGGGTGCGTTCGAGATCGGTTTCGCCGGTTTCTTCTCGAAGGACGCGATCATCGAGGCCGCCTGGGCCAAGGGCACCGAACTGGGGCACTTCGCCTTCTTCATGGGCGTGTTCGCCGCGCTGCTCACCAGCTTCTATTCTTGGCGCCTGGTCTATCTGACCTTCTTCGGCAAGCCGCGCTGGGAGCAGTCGGAGCACATCCAGCATGCGGTTCACGATGCGCATGGCCATGGCGACCATGGACATGACCATGGCCACGGCCACGATCATCACCACCATGACGAACACAGCGACGGCACGGCGGGCTATCACCCGCACGAAAGCCCGCTGGTCATGCTGGTGCCGCTGGTTGTGCTGTCGCTCGGTGCCATTTTCGCCGGTTGGGTGTTTGCGCATGCCTTCATCAGCGAAGGCACCGGCGAATTCTGGAAGGGCGCGCTGGTCTATAGCGAGCACCTGATCCACGCCGCGCACCATGTGCCGACCTGGGTGAAGTGGTCGCCGTTCGCAGTGATGGTCACGGGTTTCCTGATCGCGACCTATGCCTACATCGTGAACCCTGGGTTCCCGGCGGCCTTCGTCGAGCAGTTCGGCTTCCTCTACCGCTTCCTGCTCAACAAGTGGTACTTCGACGAACTCTATCACTTCATCTTCGTGCGCCCCGCGCTCTGGCTCGGCCGCGTGTTCTGGAAGGTGGGTGACATCGGGATCATCGATCGCTTTGGCCCGAACGGCGCCGCCTGGCTGGTGGCGCAGGGCAGCCGCGGGGCGGTCAAGCTCCAGTCCGGATATCTCTACAGCTATGCGCTGGTCATGCTCGTCGGTCTCGTCGGCGCGATCAGCTGGGTGATCGCACAATGACCGGCTTTCCGATCCTTTCGCTCATGCTGCTGGTGCCGCTCGTCGGCGCCGGCCTCGTCCTCAAGGCCAATCGCGAGCAGGCCCGCCTGATCGCGCTGATCGCCACCCTCATCGATTTCGTCCTCGGCGTCGTCCTATGGATGCACTTCGACGTGGGCGGCGCGCAATGGCAGTTCCAGGAGCGTGCCGCGCTGTTCTCGGGCTTTGAATGGAAGCTCGGCATTGACGGCATTGCCCTGCTGCTGATCGCGCTGACCGTGTTCCTCATGCCGATCTGCATCGGCGCGAGCTGGAACTCGATCGAGAAGCGGGCAGGCGAATACTATGCCGCCTTCCTGCTGATGGAGACGCTGATGATCGGCGTCTTCACCGCGCAGGACCTGTTCCTGTTCTACATCATGTTCGAGGCCGGCCTGATCCCGATGTACCTGATCATCGGCATCTGGGGCGGGGCGGATCGCATCTACGCCAGCTACAAGTTCTTCCTCTACACGCTGCTCGGCTCGGTGCTGATGCTCATCGCGATGTTCTGGATGGTCAACGTGGCCGGCACCAGCGACATTCCCACGCTGATGGCCTACAACTTCCCGGTCCAGGCCCAGACCTGGCTGTGGCTCGCGTTCTTTGCCAGCTTTGCGGTGAAGATGCCGATGTGGCCGGTGCACACCTGGCTGCCCGACGCGCACGTGCAGGCGCCGACTGCCGGTTCGGTGATCCTGGCCGGCGTGCTGCTCAAGATGGGTGGCTATGGCTTCATCCGCTTCTCACTGCCGATGTTCCCGCAGGCCTCGGCGCAGCTTGCGCCGCTGGTGTGGGGCATGTCGATGGCGGCGGTGGTGATCACTTCGCTGATCGCGCTGGTCCAGCACGACATCAAGAAGCTGATCGCCTATTCGTCGGTCGCGCACATGGCGATCGTGACGATCGGCCTGTTCGCCTTCAACACGCAAGGGTTGGAAGGCTCGATGCTGATCATGCTCAGCCACGGCTTGGTCGCCGGTGCGCTGTTCCTTGGCGTCGGCGTGATCTACGATCGCCTGCACACCCGCGAGATCACCCGTTACGGTGGCCTGGCGATCAACATGCCCTACTACGCGCTATTCATGCTGCTGTTCACCATGGCCTCGATCGGCCTGCCGGGCACCAGCGGGTTCGTCGGCGAGTTCCTGTCGCTGATGGGCGTCTATGCCGAAAGCAGTTGGGTGGGCCTGGTCTGCACCACCGGGATCATCCTGGGCGCGGCCTATATGCTCTATCTCTATCGCCGGGTTATCTTCGGCGATCAGAAGAACGCTGATGCCGCCGCCATGCTCGATCTCGACAAGCGCGAGTGGGCGATGATGGTGCCGCTGGCCGCTGTCGTGCTGTGGATGGGCGTCTACCCCGAAAGCTTCCTGGCGCCGATGCGCAAGGATATCGCCGCGATCGAGGCGCGCGTCGCCCCGACCAAGCCCAAGGGCGACCTGCAATTTAAACTCGGGGTGGGCCAGCCCGCCCATGAAGAAGCCGCGCACGGGGAGGCGCACTGATGGAACTGCTTCGCTCTCTCCAGATCACCCTGGCCGAGGAAGTGCTCAGCGTTTCCGGCCTGGTGCTCCTGCTGGTCGCCGCCTGGGGTGGGGACAAGGCCGCGCGCCTGATCTCCATCCTGTCGGTCGCCGTGCTCGCGGTCTGCGCGCTGATTGCCGCGCCCGCGCTGTGCGGGTCGGCCATGGGGCCTGATGTGACGGCCTTTGCCGGCCAGTATCGCGCCGATGCCTTTGCTGCCTTTGCCAAGCTGCTGATCTATGCCGGTGCTGGCGTGACGCTGATCGTGGCGCCTGCCTTCTTCGAGCGGGTGCGCGGCATGCGCGCCGAATTCCCGCTGCTGGTGCTGTTCGCGGCGCTCGGCATGGGCATCATGGTGTCGGCCGGGGACCTGCTGGCGCTGTACATCGGCCTCGAACTCAACAGCCTTGCCTCCTATGTGCTCGCTTCGATGCTGCGCAGCGACGAGCGTTCGGCGGAATCGGGCCTCAAGTACTTCGTGCTCGGCTCGCTCGCTTCGGGCATCCTGCTCTATGGTGTCAGCCTGACCTATGGCTTCACCGGCACGACCAGCTTTGAAGGCATTCGCCTGGCGCTGGGCCATGGCCTGTCGACCGGGGCAACGTTCGGCGTGGTCTTCGTGCTCGCCGGCCTGGCGTTCAAGATCAGCGCCGCGCCGTTTCACATGTGGACGCCCGACGTCTATGAAGGTGCGCCGACCCCGGTGACGACTTTCTTTGCCACCGCGCCCAAGGTGGCCGCGCTTTCGCTGCTGATGCGCGTGAGCCTGGAAGCCTTCGGGGCACAGCCCCACGCCTGGCAGCAGATCGTGATCTTTGCCGCGCTGCTGTCGATCGTGATCGGTGCGCTGGGCGCGATTGGCCAGAACAACATCAAGCGCCTGATGGCCTATTCGTCGATCAACAACGTCGGCTTCATGCTCATTGGTCTCGCCTGCGCCAACCAGCCGGGCGCGGCCGCGATGCTGATCTACCTGGCGATCTACGTGGCGATGTCGGTGGCGGGTTTCGTGGCCGTGCTGATGCTCAAGGACGCTGATGGCGAACCGGTCGAAGCCATTTCCGACATGGCCGGCCTGTCCAAGACGCGCCCTGGGCTCGCCGCTGCGCTGGCCGCGGTGATGTTCAGCCTGGCGGGCATTCCGCCGCTGTTCGGCTTCTGGGGCAAGTTCGTGGTGTTCCAGGCGGCGGTGCAGGCCAACCTGCTGGCGCTCGCCGCGATCGGTATCGCCGCTTCGGTGATCGGCGCGTTCTACTACCTCAAGGTGGTGAAGGTGCTCTATTTCGATGAAGCGACCGACAAGGTGACGGGCAAGAGCGACCTGGCGCACACCGTGCTGCTGGTGATCGCCACGCTGTTCATCTCGCCGCTGGGCTACCTGCTGACCAACTGGCTGCACGGCCTGGCCGGCAATGCCGCAGCCGCGCTGTTCCACGTGGCCTGAGCCGCCCTTGCTCGAACTGGTACAAGAAATCCCCTCCACCAACGCCGCCCTGGTTGCGCGCGTTGGTGGGGGGGATTGCCTTTTGGAAGGGCACTGGCTGATTGCCGATCGCCAGACCGCCGGGCGCGGTCGCGCCGGGCGGGTGTGGAGCGACGGCTTCGGCAATTTCATGGGTTCCACGCCGGTGCGCCTGGCGCCGCACGAAACCGCGCCGCAGACACTGGCGCTGGTCGCCGGGCTGGCGCTGTGGGACGCGATCGCCGTCTGCGCGCCGGGGCTGCCCGCGCTCTATCTCAAATGGCCCAACGACGTGCTGGTGGGGCAGGCCAAGCTGGCCGGTATCCTGCTGGAGCGTGTGGGGAACACAGTGATTGTCGGGATCGGCGTGAATCTCGCGTCCGCGCCCGTGGTGCCTGGGCGTGAAACCGCATCGCTTGCCGCGCTGGGGCATCCGGTGGCGCGTGACGCTTTCGCCGCCATTCTCGCGGAGCGCTGGGCCGCGCACTTGGGCGCCTGGCATGCCGGGCAGTGGCCCGCCTTGCGCGCGGCCTGGGAAGAGCGCGCGGTGCCGCGTGGCACGCTGGTTTCGGTCAACGATCGCGATCATGGCCCGATCATGGGCGGATTTGCCGGAATCGACGCGGATGGCGTGGCGCAATTGCGCCTGGCCGATGGCCGGGTGCTTGCGATTCACGCCGGCGATGTCGATCTGGTGGGGGAGCCGGCGCCGCCTGCTGCCCGGGGAGATGCGTGATGCTGCTGGCGGTTGATGTCGGCAATACCAACGTTGTGTTCGCGCTGTTCGAGGATCGCACGATCCGCGCGCGCTGGCGCGTGGCCACTGATCCGCGCCGCACGGCGGACGAATATGCGGTGTGGCTGCTGCAACTGATGCAGATCCAGGGCTTTGCCCGCGAGGCCGTGCGCCAGATCGTGATTTCCACGGTGGTGCCGCGCGCGCTGCACAACCTGCAAGTCCTGGCCGACAAGTATTTCGGGCTGGAAGCGCTGGTGGCGGGGCAGGGCGATGCCGAGTGGGGCTTCGTCGCCGATGTGGACGAACCGCGCTCGCTGGGCGCCGACCGTGCGCTCAACGTGATTGCCGGCCATGCCCGCCATCCCGGCGAGCATCTGATCATCATCGATTTCGGCACGGCGACGACGTTTGACTGGGTGGACCGCGCCGGCACCTACAAGGGCGGGATCATCGCGCCGGGCATCAACCTGTCGCTCGATGCGCTGGTGAGCGCGGCGGCCAAGCTGCCGCGCATTGCCATTTCGGTGCCACGCCAGGGCGAAAGCGTGATCGGCCGCAACACCGAAGACCAGATGCACATCGGCGTCTTCTGGGGCTATGTGGCGATGATGGAAGGCCTGATCGCCCGCATGCGCGCCGAAATCGGGGAACCGGCCAAGGTGATCGCCACGGGCGGCCTTGCCGTGCTATTTGACCGCCACACGCGGATTTTTGACCATGTCGATGCCGATCTTACGTTGGATGGCATGGCCTTGCTTGCAGAGCGCGCCCTTGCGGCCGCCCAGAACAGGACAACAGAGTGAAGCCCGGAAAGGAATTGCTGTTTCTCGCCCTTGGTGGTTCGGGCGAGATCGGGATGAACGTCAACCTCTATGGGTGTGACGGCAAATGGCTGATGGTCGACCTGGGCATGACCTTTGCCGATCCCTGGTATCCGGGCGTGGAACTGGTCTTTGCCGATCTCGATTTCATAGAGGAGCGCAAGAAGGATCTGCTCGGCATCGTGCTGACCCACGCGCACGAAGATCATATCGGCGCCGTGCCCTATTTCGCGCAGGAACTGGGCGTGCCGCTCTATGCCACGCCGTTCACCGCGCGCCTGGTGTATGAAAAGCTGGTCGAGGCCGGGATCGAGGACGTTGTCGAGCTCAACGTGATCGAGAACGAGGGCAGCCTGTCGCTGGGCGCGTTCGATATCCGCTATGTGCCGCTGGCCCACTCGATCGCCGAAGGCAACGCGCTGCTGATCGACACGCCCTATGGCCGCGTGTTCCACACCGGCGACTGGAAGCTGGACGACGAGCCGCGCGTGGGCACGCCCGCGACCGAGGAAGAGCTGACCGCGATCGGCGACGAAGGCGTGCTCGCGCTCGTCTGCGATTCGACCAACGTGTTCAATCCCAAGCCTTCCGGTTCGGAAGGCGCGGTGCGCGCCGGGCTGCTGGAAACCATTGCCGAGTTGAAGGGGCGCCGCGTGGTGGTGACCACGTTTGCTTCCAACGTGGCGCGCTTGCAGACCCTGGCCGAAGTGGCCGAGGCGACCGGGCGCCAGCTCTGCGTGGCCGGCCGCTCGCTCGATCGCATCATCAAGGTTTCGCAGGCTTCGGGCTATCTGCTCGATTTCCCCGAGCCGATCAGCATGGACGCGGCGATGGACCTGCCGCGCGGCGAAGTGCTGATCCTGGCCACGGGTGGGCAGGGCGAAGCGCGCGCGGCGCTGGCCCGGATCGCGGGGGACCAGCATCCGATCAAGCTGGAAGCGGGCGACGCTGTGGTCTTTTCCAGCCGCCAGATTCCCGGCAACGAACTGGCCATTGGCCGCGTGCAGAACGCGCTGGTGGAAAAGGGCGTGCGCCTGATCACCGACAAGCAATCGCTGATCCATGTGTCGGGCCATCCCGGCCGCCCGGAACTGGTCGCGCTCTATGAATGGCTGCGGCCCAAGATCCTGGTGCCGGTGCATGGCGAAGTGCGCCACATGGCCGAGCAGGCCCGCCTAGGCAAGGCCGAGGGCATTCCCAAGACCATCCTGCAAAAGAACGGCGATCTGGTGCGCCTGGCGCCCAACGGGCCGGTCAAGCTCAGCAGCGAGCGCAATGGGCGCCTGGTGCTGGACGGCGATATCATCGCCCCGGCCGATGGCGAAGCCATGGCGGCGCGGCGCAAGCTGGGCAACAATGGCCTGATCAGCGTGGCGCTGGCAGTGACCCTGGAAGGCAAGCAGGCCTCAGGTGTCGACATCGGCTGCGTCGGCGTGCCGTTGGAGGAGGACATGGCGCCGTTCCTGGAAGAAGCGCGCGAAGACGTGTCCAAGGCGCTCAAGGCCTTGAAAGGCGACCGCAAGCGCGATCGTGTGGCCGTTGCCGAATGCGTGCGGCTTGCGGTACGACGCACGGCGCAGCGCTGGTGCGGCAAGAAGCCGGTGGTGCAGGTTCTGCTGCGCGAGCGCTGAGCCACGGCGCAGGCGATTGGCGCAAGAGGGAGAAGGACGATGCGTTGGGGCTCCATGCTCGCGGTCTATGCCCTGATCTGGGTGATCTCTGCCTTTGCCGTGCTTCCCTTCGGCCTGCGCACCCCGCATGAAGCCGGGGTGGCGCCGGCCAAGGGCCATGCCACCAGCGCGCCGGTCAATTTCCGGCCGCGCCTGGTGGTCTTGCGCGCCACGGTCGTCTCTGCCCTGGTGTTCGCGCTGCTCTACGCCAATTTCCGCGAGGGCTGGATCACGGTCTCGGATCTCGACATTTCGCCGCTGATTGGCCTGTAAGTTACCAGAGAATGCCGCCTTCGGGCTGAACCACCGGAACGGGGGGCAGGCCCAGGCTCTCGTTGCAATCGGATTCGATCGTTGCGCACATCGCGGTCAGCGGGGCGTCGTGGATCGTGTTGGCGAACGGATTGACCAGGTCGTCGCCGATCTGGAGCGCGGCCAGGAACATGAAGCCGGCGAGCGCCGAGCCCAATGGCGTTGCAGGCCCGAGCGTTTCAACGAGGCCGATCGGCAGCAGCGCGCAGAACAGCCGCGTGAAGAACGTGGGGAAGCTGCGGTATTGCGCCGGCAATGGCGTGTTGCGCAGTCGCTCCATGGCGCCCTGGGCATTGCTGATGTCGACCAGGATCGCTTCCAGGCGGTTCCATTTCATCGAATCGATCCAGCCCTTGCGCTGCGCGCTGGCGAGCCGCAGGCCATTGCCTTCGAGCAGGCCATTGGCCGCGTTGCGACGCGCGAGTTCCGGGATCGGGTCAGGCCCCAGCACGCGGTGGGCGCTTTCGGCCGTGTCCTCCCCGCGCAACTGGTGGCGCAGTACATGGACATAGGCGATGTGGCGGCGCACGATCTCGTGGCGCAAGGCCTGTCCCTCGGCATGATCGGGCAGGGCCGAACCGACCGCGCGCGCCAGGCTGCGCGAAGCGTTGGTCATCGCGCCCCAGACGATGCGCCCTTCCCACCAGCGCGCATAGGCGGAATTGACCCGGAACCCGAGCAGGAGGGCGAGGCCCGTGCCGAAGATGGTGAGCGGCAGCGCGGGGGCGGGGAAGGGCGTGAAATAATAGAAGACCGTTACCGCCACGTCCCACACGAACAGGGCGAGCAGCGTGTTCCACGCGGCCACGAATGTCATGCGGATGCGGGGTGTCTTGCCAACGATCATGCGTGATGAAACCTTTGATCAGGGGCGCTCGTCCGCCTGGCCAGCGCGATCCATGCCCAGCCAGGCGCGCCGCAGCGCGATGCAGCCGATAATACCGATCACTTTGGCCAGCGCCAGTTGCAGTGTCTGTCCTTCTTCGTTGATCGCCAGCCAGGCAAGGACGACCATGGCCAGCAAGGCGCAATGCACCGGCAAAGCCTCGATATCGTTCCAGCGCAGCGGCGTCTCGCCGCCATGGGCCGCGTTGCGAAACGGTCTGGGGAAAGGAAATGCAGAGGCCATAGACAGGTTCCCATGTCTTTCGGGCTGGCCGTGATGGCCCGCCAACAGCCCTTCATTTTGCGATGCGCCAGGCCAATGGGAATGCCTCGTGGGCGCAAGAGTGACTTGCAGATTTGGAAAACATGAGTGTTTCCAAAGTCTTTTGCGAACATTTCAAGGGCGGGCAACGATTTCAAACAGTTCTGCAACCTTGGCCGTATTGCGACGCAACACCCGCTTCCTATCGTGGAAGCATGGCTGATCGATTTTCCGAACTGCTTTCATTCGTCCGCGTGGCCGAGGCCGGCAGCCTGTCGCAGGCGGCCGCGCGTCTGGGCCTGTCGCTGCCGGTGGTGAGCCGCCGCCTGGCGCAACTGGAGGCGCGCCTGGGCGTGGCCCTGGTGCGCCGCAACAGCCGGCACCTGTCGCTGACCGAGGAAGGCGAGATGTTCTACCGTCAGGCCGGGCAAGCGCTGGCGGACATGGAGCGTGCGGAAAGCGCGGTCCGCAATCGCGGCACCGGCCCGGCCGGAACGCTCAAGGTGGCCACCACGCTCGCCTTCGGGCGGCGGCGCCTGGGTGACTTGTTGCAGCGCTTCGCCCGCGCCCATGCCGACGTGACGGTGCATCTCGACAGCGTGCAGACGCTCGCCAATCCGGTGGAAAGTGGGCACGACCTGGTGATCAGCTTTGCCCCGCCGCCCAATTCATCGTTGATCTGCCGGCGCCTGGGCAGCAATCCGCGCCTGCTCTGCGCGGCGCCGTCCTATCTGGAGCGGCGCGGCCGCCCCCGCGCAGTGGATGACCTGGCGCGGCACGATCACGTGGTGGTGCTGGACGAGGCCGGGGCCGTGCTGCGCGAGGGACTGCCGGAAAGCCTGGCGCTGCCCGCTGGCCTTGCCACCAACGATGCCGACGTGGCGCGCGCCTGGGCGCTCGATGGCGCCGGGATCACGCTGCATTCGCTGTGGGAAGTGGCAGAGGATCTGGAAAGCGGCGCGCTCGAAGCGGTGCTGCCCGAAATCGAACTGCCGCCCCTGCCGGTGGTCGCCCTGTTCGAACCGCGCCAGGGGCGCATGCCGCGCTTGCGGCGCTGCTTGCAGTTCCTGGCACATCAGGTGCCGGCGCTGGCTTGAGGGGGTTCGCCCCCTCCGACGGCCTGCGGCCGCCACCTCCCCCGGTGGGGGAGGAGCTTAGACGCCTTCGAGGGCGTAGCCGGCGGAGCGGACGGTGCGGACCGGGTCGGCCGCGCCGGGCAGGGCAATGGCCTGGCGCAGGCGGCGGATATGGACGTCCACGGTGCGCAGTTCGATGTCGCTGCCGCTGCCCCACACCGCATCGAGCAGTTGCCCGCGCGAGAAGACGCGGCCGGGATGCTCCATGAAGTGCTTGAGCAGGCGGAATTCGGTGGGGCCGATCTTGATCGTCTGGCCGCGGCGCGTGACGCGGTGCGCGGTGGGATCGAGGCTCATGTCCCCCACGGTGATCGTCTCACCGGCCAGCGCCGGGCGCACGCGGCGCAGCACCGCGCCGACGCGGGCGATCAGTTCGCGCGGCGAGAATGGCTTGGTGACATAGTCGTCCGCGCCGGTTTCCAACCCGCGCACCCGATCGTCCTCGTCGCTGCGCGCCGTGAGCATGATGATCGGCACGTGCGCGGTCGCCTTGTTGCGGCGCAGGCGGCGGCATACTTCGATGCCGCTGGTGCCGCCGATCATCCAGTCGAGCAGCACCAGGTCCGGCGTGTCCTCGGCGGCGAGCAGCAGGGCCTCGTCGCCATCGTCGGTGCTGCGCACATCATAGCCTTCGCCGCGGAAGCGGTATTCCACGAGTTCGGCCAGCGCGGTGTCGTCTTCGACGAGAAGCAGCTTGGGAGCAGACACGCATTACCTCCGGGGATCTACCTTGACCGTAACCTTGCGAAAGCACGACAATTGTTACGTGGCCGTGACGAAATACACGGGAATAACGCGCCTCGGCGTTCAGGCCGGCGGAATCACATCTTCCCGTTCGGGTAGATAAGTGCCGGTGGCGGCATAATGGACGATTTCGGCGATGTTGGTGGCCTGGTCGCCGATCCGCTCGATATTGCGGGCCACGAACATGAGCTGCGCGACGCTGCTGATCGTGGCGGGGTTTTCCACCATGTAGGACACGAAGTTGCGGAACACGCTGTCGTAGATCGCGTCGACCTTGGCATCGCGGCGCACGATCTCGGCCGCGGCCACGGCATCGCGCGCGGCATAGGCGGTGAGCACGTCGTGCACCATGTCGCTGGCCAACTCATTCATGATCGGCAGCAGGGTCAGCGGCTCGAAACGCTTGCGCCCTTCGATGTGGCCCACGCGCTTGGCGATGTTCTTGGCATAGTCGCCGATGCGTTCGATCACGCCGGCGATTTTGAGCGCGGCGATCACCTCGCGCAGGTCGTCGGCCATCGGCGCGCGCAGGGCGAGCACGCGGATCGCCAGGCGATCGACTTCGCCTTCCAACTGGTCGATGCGCTTGTCGCGCGCGATCACGCTGGCCGCGAGATCCTCGTTGCCGCCGACCAGCGCGTCCATCGCTTCGGTGATGGAAAGTTCGGCCAGGCCGCCCATTTCCGCCACCAGGCCGCGCAGGCGGGTGATATCTTCGTCGAAAGCCTTGACGGTATGTTCAGCCACGTCTGATTCCCTTACCCGTAACGGCCGGTGATATAGTCCTTGGTGCGCTCTTCCCGCGGATTGGTGAAGATATCCGAGGTCGTGCCATATTCCACGATCTTGCCCATATGGAAGAACGCGGTGCGCTGCGAGACGCGGGCGGCCTGCTGCATCGAGTGGGTAACGATGACAATGGCATAGCGGCCGCGCAGTTCGTCGATCAGTTCCTCGATGCGTGCGGTGGCAATGGGATCGAGCGCGGAGCACGGCTCGTCCATCAGGATCACTTCGGGATCGACCGCGATGGCGCGGGCGATGCACAGCCGCTGCTGCTGCCCGCCCGAAAGCGCGGTGCCGCTGTCGGCCAGGCGATCCTTGACTTCGTCCCACAGGCCGGCGCGCTGGAGCGAGCTTTCGACGATGCCGTCGAGTTCGCTCTTGCTGGTGGTCAGGCCGTGGATGCGCGGGCCATAGGCGATGTTTTCATAGATCGACTTGGGAAACGGGTTGGGCTTTTGGAACACCATGCCCACCCGCGCGCGCAACTGCACCACGTCCATGCCGGAGCGGTAGATGTCCTGCCCGTCGAGCAGGATCTCGCCTTCGACGTGGGCACCGGCAATTGTGTCGTTCATGCGGTTCAAGGAGCGCAGGAAGGTGGACTTGCCGCAGCCCGAAGGGCCGATGAACGCGGTGACATAGTCATTCGGCACGTCGATCGAAACGTCATCGATCGCGCGCTTGGCGCCATAGAAGACGCTGACGTTGCGGGCGCTGATCTTGGCCGGGCCATCGTCGGGCAGGGCATTGACCGACGGCGCGGTTTGCGCAGGAGCATCGTGGAGGGGAAGGGGGGCGTTCATGTTACCACCGTTTCTCGAAGCGGTTGCGCAGATAGATCGCAAGGCCGTTCATCAGCAGGAGGAAGATCAGCAGCACCACGATCGCTGCGCTGGTGCGCTCGATGAAGCCGCGATCGATTTCGTCGGACCACAGGAAGATCTGGACCGGCAGGACCGTGGAGGGCGAGGTCAGGTCTCCCGGCGGGGAGGCGACGAACGCGCGCATGCCGATCATCAGCAGCGGCGCGGTTTCGCCCAGGGCGCGGGCCATGCCGATGATCGTTCCGGTGAGGATGCCGGGCAGGGCCAGCGGCAGCACATGGTGGAACACCACCTGCACCGGGCTGGCACCCATGGCCAGCGCGGCATCGCGGATCGAGGGCGGCACTGCCTTGATCGCGTTGCGCCCGGAAATGACGATGACCGGCATGGTCATCAACGCCAGCGTCATGCCGCCGATCAGCGGGGCCGAGCGATAGTGCGGAAAGATCGCCAGGAATACGGCAAGGCCAAGCAGGCCGAAAATGATCGAGGGCACCGCCGCCAGGTTGTTGATCGAGATTTCGATCAGGTCGGTCCAGCGGTTGCGCGGGGCATATTCCTCCAGATAGAGCGCGGCGAGCACGCCCACCGGGAAGGCCAGCACCAGCGTGACCAGCATGGTCATGATCGAGCCCTTGAGCGCGCCCCAGATGCCCACCGCCTGCGGGCTGGTGGCGTCGGAGCGGGCCAGGAAGCCCCAGTCGAACGCGCGCACCAGTTTGCCTTGCGCCACCAGCCGCTGCGCCACCGGGCGCAGACCTTCGGGCCCATCGCCGCGTTGCGCGGCAGCCAGTTCGTCGGTCGCGGGCAGTGAAACCGCGATACTGGCTTCATCGAGCAAGGCAGGCTTTTCCGCGATGCGCGCGGCCACGTCGCGCCAGGCGCCATCGGCCAGCAGCGCGGCGCCGCCCTGGCCCAGGCTCTTCTCGGCAGCGGCATCGACCATCGCGGGCAGGCCGGCGAGTTCGAGCGCGCTGGCCGGGTCGGGCTGGGCCAGGCGGTCGCGGTCGATCGAAAGCTGACCGCGCAGGGGCAGGTCGAAACGCAGTTCGCTGCGCTGGAAGCCGGCAAGCCCGCTCGATGCCATCGACACCAGCAGGAACACCAGAACCAGCGCGGAAAAGGCCACGGCGGCCAGGCCCGCCAGCTTGAACAGCCGGTCGCCGGCGTGGCGGCGGGTGAGCCGGGCGGCCATGCGCGCCCGGCGCTGCGCGGCCAGCGTTTCGGCGGCGGCAGAGGAAGTCAGCTTGTCCATGGTCGGCTCACTCATAGGCTTCGCGGTAGCGCTTCACCACGCGCAGGGCGATGAAGTTGAGCGCCAGGGTGACGAGGAACAGCACCATGCCCAGGGCAAAGGCCGAAAGCGTGGCGGGATGATCGAAGCTGCCTTCGCCGGTCAGCATGGCCACGATCTGGAACGTGACCGTGGTCATCGACTGGAACGGGTTGGCGGTGAGATTGGCCGAGGCGCCCGCCGCCATGACCACGATCATGGTCTCCCCGATCGCGCGGCTGACGGCGAGCATGATCCCGGCGACAATGCCGGGCAGGGCGGCGGGAACCAGCACCTTGCGGATGGTTTCGGCGCGGGTGGCGCCCATCGCCAGGCTGCCGTCGCGCAGCGCATCGGGCACGGCGGCGATGGAGTCGTCGGCCATCGAGGAGACGAAGGGAATGATCATCACGCCCATGACCAGGCCAGCCGCCACCGCGCTTTCGGTGGAGGCGCTGGAAATGCCGATGCCTTGCGCGAAATCGCGCACCGCCGGGGCCACGGTCAGCGCGGCGAAATAGCCATAGACCACGGTGGGCACGCCCGCGAGGATTTCGAGCAGCGGCTTGATCACCTTGCGCACGGTGGACGAGGCATATTGCGTGAGGAAGATCGCGCTCATCAGACCAAGCGGAATGGCCACGATCATGGCAATGATCGCGCCGATGTAGATCGTGCCCCAGAACAGCGGAATCGCGCCGAACTGGCTACCGTCTGGCGTTCCGGTGCTCATCGGATCGGGCGCCCAGTGGGTGCCGAACAGGAAATCGATGGGCGAAACCATGCCGAAGAAGCGCACGGTTTCAAACACCAGGCTGACGATGATGCCGGCCGTGGTGAGAATGGCAACCAGCGAGGCGATCAGCAGCAGGCCCATCACCGCGCGCTCCACGCGGGTCCGCGCGGTGAAATCGGGCTTGAGGCGCAGGAACGCAAAGGCGCCGCCAGCCAGCGCGACCAGGATGGTGACGACCAGGCCGATCGACTCATAGCGGGTGAGCGCCACGCGATAGGGGGCGATCAGGCCCTCCGCCTCGGGCATGAACACGCCATAGGCCTTGCCTTCGGCCACGGCGCGGGCCTGCGCCAGCATCGCCTCGCGCTCGAACCCGAAGCCGGGCAGGGCCGCGGCGGCCGGATCGGCCAGGACATGGGCGGTGATCAGCGCCGGGCTGACTGCGTTCCAGATCAGCGCAAAAACCAGCGCCGGCACCGCGATCCAGAGCGCCACGTACCAGGCGTGGAAGCTGGGCAGCGAGTGCAGGCGCGATTGCGGGGCCTGGCGGCGGAAAGCCCAGGCGCGCGAGCGGGCCGCCAGCCAGCCGACAAGGCCCAGCCCGAAGGCGAGCAGGAGAAGAATGGCTGGCGACATGACTGGGCTTTCCGTCCTTGGTTACTTGAGCTGCGAACCGTCGAGCGACGGCATCGTGGTCACGGCCTTGGCGCTTTGTTCCAGCACGGCGTCGGGCGCTACCACCATGCCGAGCTTGGCGAGGGTGCCATCCTTGCCCCACAGCTTTGACCATTGCGTGACATAGGCTTGCAGGCCCGGAATGGCCTTGAGGTGCGCCTTCTTCACATAGATGTAGAGCGGGCGGGCGCCGGGATAGCTGAAATCGGAAATGGTCTGGTAGGTCGGCGTCACGCCGCTCATCGTCAGGCCGCGGATGCGGTCGGCATTTTCCTCGACGTACGAGAAGCCGAAGATGCCGATGGCCTTGGGATTGGCCTCGATCTTCTGCACGATCAGATTGTCGTTCTCGCCGGCATCGACATAGACGCCGTCCTCGCGCACCTGGGTGCAGACATCGTCATGCTTCTTCTTGTCGCTGTCCTTGAGCGCCTTCATTTCCGGGTTGGCGTCGCAGCCCTTGGCCAGGATCAGCTCCTTGAGCGCGTCGCGCGTGCCCGAAGTGGAGGGCGGGCCATAGACCAGGATCGGATCGGCGGGCAGCGCCGGGTTCACGTCGTGCCAGGTCTTGGCGGTGTTGGGCTTGCCATAGGGGTTCTTGGCCAGGGCCTTGTAGACGTCCTCGGGGGTGAGGGCGAGGCTGGCGCCGTTCTTGGATTCGGCAAAGGCCACGCCATCCAGGCCGACCTGGATTTCGGCGATGTCCTTCACCCCATTGGCCACGCATTCGTCGAATTCCGACTTCTTCATGCGGCGCGAGGCGTCTTCGATATCGGGGTGCTGCGGGCCGACGCCGGCGCAGAACAGCTTCATCCCCGCGCCCGTGCCGGTCGATTCGATGATCGGCGACTTGATCGAGGGGTCGCTCTTGGCAAGCTGTTCGGCCACCGCCTTGGCAAAGGGATAGACGGTGGAAGAGCCGACGGCGCGGACCTGGTCGCGGCTGCCGGAGTCGGCGCCACCGCACCCGGCCAGGGCCAGCGAACCCAGTGCAGCGGTGGAAAGAGCAAGCGTGCGAAGCATGACCATGGCAATACCTTCTGTTCCCCGTGGCCAGGATGTGTCCCGGTGGATGCTGCGCCAATGCGACCAGCGTGTGACAGGTTTATGACAAAATCGCGGTCAATTGTGACAAAACTGCGCAAGCCACGGAAAACGTGCGTTTTCAGTCCTGCTTTGTGATCTCCGGCTCCACCAGCGGCAGGTGGACGGTCACGGTACTGCCTTGGCCCAGCGTGCTGGCGATATCCAGCTTGCCGCGATGGCGCTCGACGATGTGCTTGACGATCGCCAAGCCAAGCCCGGTGCCCCCCGCCGCACGGCTGCGGCCAGGATCGGAGCGATAGAACCGGCGGGTGAGATAGGGCAGGTGATCGGGGTGGATGCCTTCGCCCCGATCGGCCACTTCCAGCACGACATCCCCGCGCTCGCGGCGCACGCGCACGGTCACCGGCGCATCGGCATCGCCATACTTGAGCGCGTTGTCGATCAGGTTGCGAATCAACTGGTCGAGTTGCTGGCGATCGCCGCAGACCACGCCAGGCTCGGTTTCCGGCACGATGCGCTCGTCGCCCACGGTAAAGCCCACTTCGCTGGCAATCGTCTGGGCCATCTGGCCCAGGTCGATGCGCTCGCGCGGGAATTCGTGCTTTTCCGCCTCGATGCGCGAAAGCGACATGAGGTCTTCCACCAGTGTCTGGAGGCGCTTGGCCTCGCGCAGCACGGTGGCGTGGAACTTGGCGGTGGTGGCCGGATCGATCCGCGCGTCGGGATCGGCCAGGGTTTCGACATAGCCGATGATCGAGGCGAGCGGGGTGCGCAGTTCGTGGCTGGCGTTGGCGACGAAATCGGTGTGGGCGCGGCTGATGTCCGCCTCGGCCGTGCGGTTGACCAGCTCGATCAGCGAAAAGCGCTCATCGATGGCGACGCGGCTGACCTGCCAGATGCTGCGTGCGCCGGTCAGCCCGCGTACCAGCGCGGTTCCTTCCGGCTTGTCGAGCAGCGTGATCGCCTCCGGGTGGCGCAAGGCCACGCGGGCATCCTGGCCGACGATGTGCGGGCCAAGTGCTTCACGCGCGGCGGCATTGGCCGAGGCGATGCGCTGGCGATCGAGCATCAGCACCGGCACGCTGAACGGCTCGACCAGCGCAACCATCGCCTGGCGCGAGACGCTGCCTTCCTCCGGGCGTACCTGGACGATCTCCGGCTCGGGGCTGGCCAGCCACAGCGACGCGAGCCAGACCACCACCACGGCAAAGGCCAGCCACAGGCTGGCGCCGGCAAAGGGCATGGCCAGGCCCGCGGCCAGGGCAATGCCCACGCTTGTCCACGGCAGGGCAAGACCTTTCATCGGGGATGTCACTTTCGCCAGGAAACGCAGATGCGGCCTCTGTTAGGCGAGGGCAGGGGGTGGCGGCAAGCCCACCGCCGCGCCGTCATACTTTGACGCAACGCTGTCCACAGCGGTGCAACGCCCGTGCGGTTTTGCTTCCGTTTCGGCGGAACCGCAGCCGCAGGTTTTGCGCCTGATCATCGATTGCAGCGAACAAGCCCTTGTATTGCTACACAGATCGGCGCGCGTGCGGACCTTGCCGATCCTTCGCTGCCGGAAGCCAATACCGCCAAAGCTGCGGGGAAAGGCGTGGTTCAAAAACGAGCCGCGGCGTACACGGAACCAAGGTCGAACAATCCCCTTCAACGTCTCGTGCTGCATGCCGGGCAAGCGGTGGCGGGCTGCCCTGATGGGCTGGGAGGCCGACGCGAAGGGCTGTCGAAAAGCGCTGCCGAAAAGCGCTGCCACGTGCGGCGCACTTTGACCGATGCCACGAAGTGGGAGATGTTTGCGTGAAACCCTCGGATCGCACGGGCACCGACAAGGCCGTTCTGGCTGATCTCATCGGCATGCTGGAAGGCTCGCTCGCGGTGCTGGATCGCCAGGGCGCTTCGCTCGCCGCCGCGCACCTTTCGATGGTGCTGGACCTGATGCGCAAGGAACTGGCCGGCCCGCGCGCGATCGAAGGCATCGCCGGGATTCCGGCAACGGTGCAATCCTCGCAAGTGCACTGACCCGCAGCCAGGCGCGATGCGTCTGTCGGACAACGAGCCAATCTGGATCGTTGTTGCTTCGCTGTGCTGGTAGAAGATGACCTCAGCCGCGCCTGGCGCTGGGCGAAAGATGGTGACCCCTACGGGAATCGAACCCGTGTTTCAGCCGTGAAAGGGCCGCGTCCTGACCGCTAGACGAAGGGGCCTTGCATGCGAAGGCATGATGTTGTGCCAGCCATTGCGCATCATGTGCATGCCGGCAATCCGCACCTTGGTGAAAGGTGCCGATGGTGACCCCTACGGGAATCGAACCCGTGTTTCAGCCGTGAAAGGGCCGCGTCCTGACCGCTAGACGAAGGGGCCGTCCGGCAGCGAGCAATGATGGTGACCCCTACGGGAATCGAACCCGTGTTTCAGCCGTGAAAGGGCCGCGTCCTGACCGCTAGACGAAGGGGCCGCCGGGCTTGCGCCGCTGGGCAGGTCCGCGCCTCTATTAGGCTGGGCGCGGTGCGTCAACCCGCTGGTCCAAAAAAATCAGGCGCAAAGTTTCAATCGGCAAAAGCGGCGTCTTCGATGTGCAGTTCGGCGGCCGGGCGGCTGCCCCAATCGTCGAGCCTGGCGCGCCCGGCAAGCCAGAGCTGGCGGCCCTTGCAGCCATGCAGCAGGGCCTGGCCCAGATCGGTCTGCGCGGCGCGGAAAGCCATGGCCTTGAACGAGCGGCCATCGGCGCCGGCCACGATCGCGCGCACATGGTCGTTGCCCACCAAGTCGCACTTGATCAGCCGCACGGGCCCCACCGCGACACGCGGGCCGGGCCAGCCCACGCCATAGGGCCCGGCGCCTTCCAGCGTCTCGACCAGGCTCGGGGTAAGGCCGCCGGGGCTGAGCGAAAGATCGAGGGCCAGGCTCTGCGCGGCGCGCGCATTGGCCACGTCGCGGCCGAGGCGTTCGTCCAGCCATTGCGCCAGCGGCTCGACCCGGTCTGGCGCGATGGTCAGGCCACAGGCCATGGCATGGCCGCCGCCCTTGACCAGCAGCCCCGCTTCGCGCGCGGCAATGATCGCGGCGCCCAGGTCAACGCCGGGGATGGAGCGGCCCGAGCCCTTGCCCATGCCGGCGCCGTCCACATCGGCCTGCTCGCCATCGTCCAGCGCGATGACCAGCGTCGGCTTGCCGGTCTTTTCCTTGATCCGTCCCGCGACGATGCCGATCACGCCGGGATGCCAGCCGAGCCCGGCGACGACCACGACAGCGCGGTTGTGCTGCGCTTCCACTTGCGCTTCGGCCGCTTCCTGCACGGCCTGCTCGATCGCGCGGCGCTCGTCGTTGAGCGCGGAAAGGCGCGTGGCGATGTCCTTGGCCTCGTCAGGGTCCTGCGTAGTGAGCAGGCGCACGCCCAGCGAGGAATCGCCGATGCGTCCGGCCGCGTTGATACGCGGGCCAAGAGCAAAGCCCAGATCGCTGGCGGTGGGGGCACGATTGATGCGGCTGGCATCGATCAGCGCTGACAGGCCGATATTGGCGCGTTTGGCCATGACTTTCAGGCCCTGCGCCACCAGCGCGCGGTTGAGGCCCTTGAGCTGCGCCACGTCCGCCACGGTGCCCAGCGCGACCAGATCGAGCAGGGCCATCAGATCGGGGACCGGCCTTTGCTCGAACCAGCCCCGCGCCCGCAGCACGCGCACGGTTGCCACGGCGAGCAGGAACGCCACGCCCACGGCGGCGAGGTGGCCATGCGCGGCGGCGGTATCGTCTTCATCAAGCCGGTTGGGATTGACCAGCGCGACGGCCGGCGGCAGCTCTGGCGCGCACTTGTGGTGATCCACTACGATCACGTCGATCCCGGCGTCCTGCGCCTGCCCCAGCGCTTCGTGCGCCATGGCGCCGCAATCGACGGTCACGATCAACTGGCTGCCTTCGCGCCCCAGCCGCACCAGCGCTTCGCCCGAGGGGCCATAGCCTTCGAGCAGGCGATCCGGTATATAGGCCTGCCCTTCAACGCCCAGCGCACGCAGCAGGCGCAGCAGCAGGGCTGCGCTGGTGGCGCCGTCCACGTCATAGTCGCCATAGACGGTGATGCGTTCGCCCCGCACCACCGCTTCGGCCAGGCGGCGGGCGGCTACGTCCATGTCGCGAAACACCGAAGGATCAGGCAGGAAATCGCGCAGAGTGGGCCGGCGATGGCGTTCGAGATCGTCGTGCGGCACGCCGCGCGAAAGCAGCAACTGGTCTACCAGGTCGTTGCTCAGGCCATCATCGCCGCCGCCCAGGCGGCCAAAGCGACCGGACAGGTCCATGTTGCCGCCGCGCCAGCGCCAGGCGAGGCCGGAGAGGGATTGGGTAATCGCAGTAACCGGGATCATTCCAGCGCGGTAGCCGATTGCCCGCGCTGGGGCAAATTGCCGCTTGGGAAACTGAAAGCGGGCAGTGGAGTTTAGGTCCGGTTTGACACGAATCTGTCAGGGGCTTCTGGTGCGATCACCGGGCGGCGTTGGGCCGTGCCAGGCAGGAAGGGATCGGGCCTATGTTGGCTATCATCTGGCACAGCCGCACCGGCGCGGCGCGCGCGATGGCCGCTGCGGCGGCAGAGGGCGCGGCACAGGGCGGCGCGGCATTCGCGCTGCTGTCGGCTGACGTGGCGACGCCCGACGATTGTGTGGCAGCGCAAGGATTTCTCTTTGTCTGCCCGGAAAACCTGGGCAGCATGAGCGGCGAAATGAAAGCCTTCTTCGACCGGTGCTATTACCCGCTGCTCGGCCGGATCGAGGGGCGCCCTTATGCCACGGCGATCGCGGCCGGTACGGCGGGGCAGGGCACGCAGGGCCAGATCGACAGGATCGTCACCGGTTGGCGTCTCAGGCGCGTCGCGCCGCCATGCATCGTCCTTACCGGTGCGGATCGGCCCGATTCGATCTTGGCGACCAAGTCTCTGCCGCATACTGCTTTGCAAAAATGTCGCGATTTGGGACAGTTGCTATCAACTGGCATGGAAATGGGCGCCTTTTAGCAGCAGCGCCCGTCGATGTTGACGAAATTTCGACCTTCTTGGGCGCAGGCACTCTAGGTAGCCACAATGGATTGCGGAGCGTCGGTTCGCCCAACAACAGGAGCGCGTGCGGTGAGCAATGGCAAGGACAGTGCGGGGGGGCGTGCAGTGGCGACGCTGTTGTTCGCTCCGGGTGCGCGTCCCGATGCCGATGCTCTTGCGGCACTGGCACAAGCCGGGCAGGCCTTTGCCGTCAGCCATCGCCCGGTTCCACCGGCGGACTGGGTTGAACTGCTGCGCGATGGATTGACATTCGATATCAGTGGTTTGTCACCCGGATTGATAGTGCCGGGGGCGCCCGCGCCGCTGCGTGTGGGCTTGCCGGCGGGCTTTGATTGCGCCGCGCACGAAGCGGTGCTGCTGGCACCGGGGCCGCATCTTGCCGGGGCGGAAAATCTGCTGCCAGTGGTGCAGGTGGCGGTCAGCCTGATCCTGGCGCTGGCGGCCTTGCCCGGCCTTGCGGCGATCGGCTGGCTGCCGGCGGGCAACCTGGTTTCGCCACGCTGGTTCGTTGATGCCGTGCGCCCCTGGCTGGAGGGTGGGCCGTTTCCGGCGCTGGCTCTTGCTGGCCTCAAGCGCGGCACCGATCGCGTGGTCAGCCACGGCCTGGCTTTCTTCGTCGGCCAGGAGTTCGAGTTTCATACCGGTGGCGAGCGTCCTGGCGAAGTGCATGCCCGCGCGGCCGTGCGCCTGGTCGATTGGCTGGTTGCCCATGGCCGTTTGGCTACGGCCCAGGCCGTGTCTCTGCCCGATACCGCCCCGCTCTGGCTCGAACCGGGGGAAAACGGTATCATTGCGATACGATGGGCCTGACGAAATGTGTTCCTGATTCGTCTCCAAAAGCGCGGTTTGCCGCCCGCCGGACGATTCCTTTCCATTCCGTTAATGCAGCCGGCGCGCCGGGCTACCAGCCGCAGATGCAGCGCCACCACATCCTGCCCCGCCAGGCACTGACCTTATACGGGTTGCAACGGATGCTGGGGCGGCTGGGCGAGGCGCAAGTCGGCTTTCACGACTTTCGCCGCAACGGCTTGCTGCTGCCGGCCACGGAAGCGGCCGCGCGGCGGGTGCTGATGCCGCTGCACCGCGGGCCACACCGGCAGTATAACCAACTGGTGCTGGAACGCATCGGGCAGATCGAGGCCGGGTGGCAAAGCCGTCGAACCAGCAACGATGGCGCGGCCGACCACGAGGCGCTGATGCGGCTCGATCTGCTGCAACGGGCGCTGCGCCGCCGCCTGCTCGATCCGCGTCGCTGGGGTGGGGTGCCGCTCAACCAACGCGATCCCGCGCTGGATTTCAGCCATCTCGATGCCATGGCCGAAATGCTCTGGGCCGATACCGAAGGCTGACACAAAAAAGGCCCCGACGCAGCAAGCGTCGGAGCCTTGTTCGCGATGTCGCGCCCGGATCAGCGGCTGGCGTTGGCCGCCGAAAGGATGGCGCGCACGCTGGCCGTGGCGACATCTTCGTCGATCCCCACGCCCCACACCACGCGGCCATCGCCCAGCACGCATTCGACATAGGCGGCCGCGCGCGCATTGGTGCCGCTGCCCATGGCATGCTCGGAATAGTCGCGCACTTCCAGGTTTACGCCGAACCCTTCGGCGAGGGTCGCCACCACCGACGAGATCAGGCCATTGCCCCGGCCGCTGACCGTGCGCACCTGGCCATCGACCTCGATCTTGCCGGCAAACACGCGGGTGCCATCCGGCCCGCGCTGCTCGTCATAGTCCACGAGCTGGAAATGCTGCGGCGCATCCAGGCGATAGGCCTTGCGGAATACGCCCCAGATATCGCCGGCCTGAAGCTCGCGCCCCAGTTCGTCGGCCAGTTCCTGCACATGGCGCGAGAAGTGGGCCTGCATCTTCTTGGGCAGCTTGAGGCCCTGGTCCTGTTCCAGCACCCAGGCAAAGCCGCCCTTGCCGCTCTGCGAGTTGACGCGGATCACCGCTTCATAGCTGCGGCCCAGGTCCGCCGGGTCGATCGGCAGGTAGGGCACGGCCCAGAGTTCGTCGTTGCGCTTTTCCTGCGCGGCGAAGCCCTTCTTGATCGCGTCCTGGTGGCTGCCCGAAAACGCGGTGAAGACCAGTTCGCCGCCATAGGGGTGGCGCGGGTGGACCGGAAGCTGGTTGCAGTATTCCACGGTCTGGATCACTTCATCGATGTCCGAGAAGTCCAGCTCGGGGTCCACGCCCTGGGTGTAGAGGTTGAGGCCCACGGTCACCAGGCAGCAGTTGCCGGTACGCTCGCCATTGCCGAACAGGCAGCCCTCGACGCGGTCGGCCCCGGCCATCAGGCCCAGTTCAGCCGCAGCCACGCCGGTGCCCCGGTCGTTGTGGGTGTGCAGGCTGATCACCGCGCGATCTCGGCCGGGCAGGTTGCGGCAGAAATACTCGATCTGGTCGGCATAGATGTTGGCCGTCGAGGCTTCCACCGTGGCCGGCAGGTTGAGGATGATCGGCTTTTCCACCGTGGGCTGGAGCACCTCCATCACCGCTTCGCAGCATTCGATGCTGAAATCGAGTTCGGCGGTGGAGAAGGTTTCCGGGCTATATTCGAAACGCCAGTCGGTCTGCGGGAAGCGGGCAGCCTGGTCGCGCAGGAACGTGGCGCCGCGACGGGCGATTTCCTTGATCTCGCTCTTTTCCATGCCGAACACCACCGTGCGCCACAGCGGCGAGACGGCGTTGTAGACGTGGACGATCGCCTGCTTGGCGCCCGCCAGGCTTTCGAACGAGGTCTTGATCAGGTCTTCGCGCGACTGCGTCAGCACCTGGACGATCACGTCGTCGGGAATGCGGCCGTCATCGACCAGGCCCCGGATGAAATCATATTCGGTCGCGCCTGCGCTGGGGAAGCCGACTTCGATTTCCTTGAGGCCGACCTTGACCAGCAGGTCGAAGAAGCGGGCCTTCTTGTCGGCATCCATCGGATCGATCAGCGACTGGTTGCCGTCGCGCATGTCGGTGGAAAGCCAGCGCGGCGCCTTGGTGATGGTGCGCGAAGGCCACTGGCGATCGGGCAGATCCACCTGCGGAAAGGGACGATACTTGATGCCGGGATTCTTCAGCATGGCCATGATGGCTGAACCTTGGATTGGGATGATGCGTCTGTATGGTGAAGGGATGACCCTTGGGCGCCGTGCGCGCCGCGAAACCGACGCGTCAGCTCACGCCCAAGGGCGTGTAAGTCGCAGGGTAAGGTTCAGCGCGGCGATCATGGGGGAAGCCTATGGTGGGTTGTGGCCGCTTTGTCCAGTTCAAATGGCCAGGCAAAGCAAACCCCGCACCGGCGGCCGGTGCAGGGTTCGCGCATGTCAGCAATAGATCAGGCGGTCTTTTCGAACGCGATGGTGATGTTCAGCTTCACCTCGTCAGACACGAAGGGCAGCACGCCGTTCACGCCGAAGTCCGAACGCTTGATCGTGGTGGTGCCTTCGAACCCGACGGTTTCCTTGCCCGACATGATGTTCTTGCCCGCGCCCACGAAATGCGCCGCGATCGAAACCGGCTTGGTCACGCCATTGAGCGTGAGATTGCCGGCCACGGTGGCGCTGGTGCCGTCGGCGCCCGGCGTCACGCTGGTGGAGGCAAACGTGGCATCGGCCGGGGTGGGGCCAAAGAAATCGGGCTTCTTGCCATCGGCACCGGGGCGCAGCAGATGGGCGGTGAGGCCGGCGCTGGCGGTCAGGACCTTGCTGACCGGGATGGTGGCGGTAACCTTGGCCGCCGCAGGGTTGGCCGGATCGAGCGTCAGCGTGCCCGAAACGCTGCCGAACAGGCCATAGTAATCGTTGAAGCCAAGGTGGTTGACACTCCACGCCACCAGCGAGTGGTTGGGATCGGCGGCATAGCTGCCGGCGGTGACGCGGGCCTTGTCGGGCTGGCCGGGCAGGGCAGGGGCCTGGGCAATCATCGGCGTGGCCGCCAGGGCCAGGGCCAGCGGCGCGGCCAGCGTGAACGCGGTACGAACGGTGATCATGTGAAGTCTCCCTTGGGCGCTGTCGTCTCGCAGCAAGGCACGGCGCCCGCGCCAAGGGATGCCAAACCCGCAGGCGGGTGGCAAGCGAGCAGAACGCATCGCCCGGAGGGGCAGTCGCCCTCGCTCAGCCGCAGCGGGTGGCCGCGATCTTGCCGCGCTCGTCGACGATCACATTCAGGCGGCCGGGCTGGTAATCCATCGTCACTGCGTCGCCGGGGTGCACCCAGCGCACGTGGCGATGGCCCACGGCAGCAATCACCGCCGCGTGGGTCTCGTCATTTTCGGGCTGGTTCATCAGCTTGGCCAGGCGGCCTTCGCCGCAGTTGATCGCCGGCAGGGCCTCGGCATCGACGGCCGCATCGCCGGTCTCGTCGGTGGCGGCGGCAAGGGCGCCGGCTGTTTCGACGGGATCAGGCGTGGCGGCAGGCTTTGGCGCATCCGGCTGACAGGCGGCCAGCAGGGCGAAGGCGGCGCAGGCTGCGGCAAGACGAGGCGAAACAGACATGGGCAACTCGATCAACATTAGCGGCCATGGGCCTGGGGCAACAACGGTGGCCATGGGCCGGGGAACGATTTCCGAACCGATAGATCCAAAATGGCTATTAATCGATGGGCGGCGTTTGGCCATGCCGTTTGTCGAGCGGACGGCCCGGTCGGTAGAGTGGTGCAACAAACGGCAAGAGGCCGACCTGCGGATGCAGGCCGGCCCCTTGCCGTGTGATCCGGGCATGACGGCCGCGTGCGAGACGCAGCCGCCATGCGCCAGCGGGATCAGTTCTTGGTCTGGTCGACCAGCTTGTTGGCGCCGATCCAGGGCATCATCGCGCGCAACTGGGCACCGGTCTTTTCGATCGGATGCGCGGCCGCAGCCTTGCGGGCGGCCTTCAGCTCGGGCTGGCCGGCGCGGTTGTCGAGCACGAAGTTCTTCACGAAGCGGCCCGACTGAATGTCGGCCAGAACGCGCTTCATTTCGGCCTTGGTTTCGGCGGTGATGATGCGCGGGCCGGTGGTGATGTCACCATATTCGGCCGTGTTCGAGATCGAGTAGCGCATGTTGGCGATGCCGCCTTCATAGAGCAGGTCGACGATCAGCTTGGTTTCGTGGAGGCATTCGAAATAGGCCATTTCCGGAGCGTAGCCGGCTTCGACCAGGGTTTCGAAACCGGCCTGGATCAGGTGGGTCACGCCGCCGCAGAGCACGGCCTGCTCGCCGAAGAGGTCGGTTTCGCACTCTTCCTTGAAGTTGGTTTCGATGATGCCCGAACGGCCACCACCCACGCCCGAGGCATAGGCCAGCGCGATGTCATGGGCGTTGCCCGTGGCGTTCTGGTGGATGGCAACGAGGCACGGCACGCCGCCGCCCTTGACGTATTCACCGCGCACGGTGTGGCCCGGACCCTTGGGGGCAACCATGATCACGTCCACGTCGGCGCGCGGTTCGATCAGGCCGAAGTGCACGTTGAGGCCGTGGGCAAAGGCCAGCGCGGCGCCGGGGCGCAGGTTGGCATGGATGTCGTCGGCATAGATCGCGGCCTGGTGCTCGTCGGGCGCCAGGATCATCAGCAGGTCGGCCCAGGCGGCGGCTTCGGCGTTGGGCAGAACCTTGAAGCCGGCGGCTTCGGCCTTGGCGGCGCTGGCCGAACCGGGACGCAGCGCGATCGCCACGTTCTTGACGCCCGAATCGCGCAGGTTCTGGGCGTGGGCGTGGCCCTGGCTGCCATAGCCGAGGATGGCGATCTTCTTGTCGGCGATCAGGTTCAGATCGCAATCGGCGTCGTAATAGACCTTCATGGTATTCGTCCTTGGTTGATCGTCCTGCGGCAATGGCATCCATCAGGCCGGAATGGCGCGGTGGCGGGTGCCGGATCGGCGCAAGCGTGGTTTGGGCAAGCGGGTAATCGAAAAATCAGGCGGCCTGGGCGCCCCGGATCATGCCGACGATGCCGGTGCGGCCCACTTCGACAAGGCCGAGCTCCTTCATCAGGGCGACGAAGGTGTCGATCTTGTCGGGCGCTCCGGTCAGCTCGAAAATGAAGCTGGAGGTGGTGGTATCGACCACGTTGGCGCGGAACACTTCGGCCAGGCGTAGCGCCTCGACGCGGTTCTCGCCCTTGCCGGCCACCTTGATCAGGGCCAGTTCGCGCGCCACGTAGGGACCGACTTCGGTGAGGTCGGTCACCTTGTGCACCGGCACCAGGCGTTCGAGCTGGGCGTGAATCTGGTCGATCACCGCCGGCGGGCCATGGGTGACGATGGTGATGCGGCTGACATCGTGCTCGTCGGTGATGTCGGCCACCGTCAGGCTGTCGATGTTGTAGCCGCGCGCGGTGAACAGCCCGGCGATCTTGGCCAGGATGCCCGCCTCGTTGTCGACCGTGATGGTCAGGACGTGGCGCTCTTGCGCCTCTGCTTTGATTTTCATCATCGGATCAGTCTTTATACCGGGCTTCAAACCAGGGCCTTGGCTTCATCATCCATCGTGCCGGCCACTTCGTCGCCGTAGAGGATCATGTCGGTGTGCGCCGCGCCCGAGGGGATCATGGGGAAGCAGTTGGCTTCCTTGGTCACGCGGCAATCGACGATCACCGGGCCGGGATGATCGATCATCGCGCGGATGCCGTCGTCGAGCTGGTCGAGCGTGTCGATCTGGATGCCTTTCCAGCCATAGGCTTCCGCCAGCTTCACGAAATCGGGAAGGGCGTCGGAATAGGAGCTGGAATAACGGCTTTCATAGGTCAGTTCCTGCCACTGGCGCACCATCCCCATCCATTCGTTGTTGAGGATGAAGATCTTGACCGGCAGGCGGAACTGCGTGGCCGTGCCCAGTTCCTGGATGTTCATCTGGATAGAGGCATCGCCCGCGATATCGATCACCAAGGCATCGGGGCAGCCGACCTGCGCGCCGATCGCGGCCGGCAGGCCATAGCCCATCGTGCCCAGACCACCCGAGGTCAGCCACTTGTTGGGCCGGTCGAAGTGGAAGTGCTGCGCCGCCCACATCTGGTGCTGGCCCACTTCCGTGCTGATGATCGGTTCGCGGTCCCTGGTCAGTTCATAGAGCCGCTCGATCGCCAGTTGCGGCATGATCTCGCCATTGGTGCGCTTGGGGTAGGCCAGGCTGTTGCGCGCGCGCCAGCCATCGATCCGGGCGTGCCATTCGGTCAGGTCCTGCGCGGTGTGCCCGGCATCGAGCCAGCCATTGATCAACTGGCGCAGCACCTTGCCGCAATCGCCCACCAGCGGCAGGTCGACGCGCACGGTCTTGTTGATCGAGGCGCGATCGATGTCGATGTGGATCTTGCGGCTGTCGGGCGAGAAGGCATCAAGGCGCCCGGTCACGCGGTCGTCGAAGCGGGCGCCGACGCAGACCACCAGGTCGGCGCGGTTCATCGCCATGTTGGCTTCATAGGTGCCGTGCATGCCCAGCATGCCCAGCCAGTCCTTGTGCGCGGCGGGGAACGCACCCAGGCCCATCAGCGTGGAGGTGACCGGGGCGCCGGTCAGCGCCTGGAGTTCCTGGAGCAGGCGGGCTGCTTCCGGGCCGGAATTGATCACGCCACCGCCGGTGTAGAGCACCGGTGCCCTGGCCGCCGCCAGCATGGCCACGGCCTCGGCAATCGCGTCGGCAGGGGCTTCCACTTGCGGGGCATAGCGGTTGCGCGTCTGCTCGGGCTGGCCGGTCCAGCGGGTGGAGGCGATCTGCACGTCCTTGGGAATGTCGATCACGACCGGGCCAGGGCGACCCTCGGTGGCGATGCGGAACGCCTCGTCGATGATCGCGGCGAGCTGCGACGGGTCCTTCACCAGGTAATTGTGCTTGGTGCAATGGCGGGTGATGCCAACCGTGTCGGCTTCCTGGAAGGCGTCTGAACCGATCAGCGCCGTGGGCACCTGGCCGGTGATGACGACCATCGGAATCGAATCGAGGAACGCATCGGCAATGCCGGTGACGGCATTGGTCGCGCCGGGGCCGGAAGTGACCAGCACGACGCCGGGCTTGCCTGTGGCACGGGCATAGCCTTCGGCGGCATGGGCCGCGCCGGCTTCGTGGCGGACGAGGATGTGGCGGATGCGTTCATCGCCGAACAGCGCATCATAGATCGGAAGTACCGCGCCGCCGGGATAGCCGAACACGAATTCGACGCCCTTGGCGACCAGGCTTTCGACCAGGATTTCAGCGCCGCTGCGCTCGCTTTTCACGACCTTGTTCCCTTGCTTGCCGGGCCGCGCGAACGTCCCGTTCTTTCAAAACTGCGGCCGGGAATGCAGTTGCCTGCGCCGGCCAGACCCTTAAAAACTGCGGCCCGGCTGCAGTTGCCTGCGCCGGGCCGTCTCTCCCTACTCGGGCACCTGGCAAGTGCCAGGCAATTGACGGCTTGGTAATTGACACAAACATTCGTGTCAACCCGCTAGATTTGAAATAAAGATGCTAAGCGATCTCTGTCAAGGTAATTTTCGTGCGCGCCGCACGGCCATTCGCCCGGAAACTGGTGCCTGGCCCAGGTGAACTGCCGCTTGGCATAGCGCCGCGTGGCTTGCTGGCCGGCGAGAATGGCGGATTCGGCGTCGCTCTCGCCGCGCAGGAAGGCGGCGGTTTCGGGCACGCCGATCGCCCGCATCACCGGCAGATCGGGATCGAGCCGGCGGGCCAGCAGTGCTGCCACTTCCGCCACGGCACCGCCTTCCCACATGCGGGCAAAGCGCAAGTCGCAACGGGCGTAGAGCCAGGCGCGATCGGGCAGCAGCACCAGCGGGCGCAGCGTCACGGCATGGCCGATGCCGCCTTCGCGCCGGGCCTGCCAATGGGCCAGCGGGTGGCCGGTGGAGCGCACCACTTCCAGCGCCCGCGCCACCCGCGTGGTATCGGCAGGATGGAGCGCGGCGGCGCGATCCGGGTCTTCGCGGGCGAGGGCGGCGTGGGCCTGCTCCACGGGCAGGGCGCGCACGGCTGTGCGCACGGCGGGATCGATCGCCGGGATTGGGGCAATCCCATCGAGCAGCGTGCGGATATAGAGCCCGGTGCCGCCGACCAGGATCGGCAGAGCGCCGGCCGCATGGGCAGCGTCGATTTCGGCGCGCGCGGCCTGCGCCCAGTCGGCGGCGGAACAGGCCTGCGCCCCGTCCCAGGCGCCGAACAGGCGATGCGGCACGCCCTGCATGTCCTCTGCGGAAGGGCGTGCGCTCAGCACGGCGAGATCGGCATAGACTTGCGCGCTGTCGGCATTGATCACCACGGCGGCGCGGCCGGCGGCTTGCTCGGTCAGGGCCAGCCGCACGGCAAGATCGCTCTTGCCGCTGGCGGTCGGCCCTGCAATGAGCGCGAGCCGAGGCCGGCTACCCATGGCGTGGGAGGTCTGGTCGGAACAGGAAAGGGACGTTTCAGTGCTCATTGCCCGTCTGATAGCAGACCCGGAGACGCTTGGTGACAATCTTGCACGGGCCACGGCACAGATCGAGGAAGCCGGGGCGGAAGTGGCCGGCGCCGGCATGCTCGATTTCTGCGAATCGGTGCTGGAAATCGAAGTGGTCGGCGGCGATGCGGCCATGGTGCGTGGCATTCTCGATGCCTGCTTCCCGGCCTGCGATTTCCTGCTGTCGGACCGCGTGATCGAAACCCCCCGCCTGTTCGTGTCCGACATGGATTCGACCATGATCAGTGCCGAATGCATCGACGAGCTGGCCGATTTCGCCGGCCTCAAGGATCGTATCGCGGCGATCACCGAGCGCGCCATGCAGGGCGAACTCGATTTCGAATCCGCCCTGCGCGAGCGAGTTGGCTTGCTCAAGGACTTGCCGGAAGCCGCGATCACCCAGTGCCTGGACGAGCGCATCCGCCCGATGCCGGGTGCGCGCACGCTGGTCTCCACGCTCAAGTCGCGCGGCTGCCACACCGTGCTGGTCACCGGGGGCTTCCATTCCTTTGCCGATCCGGTCGCCGCACAGCTCGGGTTTGACCGGGTGGTCGGCAACCGCCTGGAAATCGCCGATGGCAAGCTGACCGGCGCGCTGGTCGGCGGCATTGTCGACAGCAGCGTGAAGAAGACCGTGCTGGAGGAAGAAATGGGCCGCCTCGGCCCGGCGACAGTCAGCCTGGCCACCGGCGATGGCGCCAACGACATCCCGATGATCGCCGCGGCCACCCACGGCATTGCCTATTATGCCAAGCCCAAGGCGCGGCAGGCGGCGGATGGCTGGATCGATCGGGGTGACCTGACCTCGATTCTCCACCTCTTCGGCATCGCGCGTGAGGATTGGGTCATCGACTGATGGCGGGCGAGGGGGGCGATTTCGCGGCCTTGCCGCTGTTCGATCCCGCCCGGGAAAAGCCGCGCCTGCGCCCGCTGGCCGCGTTCGGCCACTTTCGCCGCCTGATGGACAACACCGAGAACACGGCGGAAGTCTTCGGCATCTTCGCCGCGCTGCCCTGGCGCGGTGGGGGCAAGGCCGGTGCGGCGTTCCTGTCCACCCCACAGGGCCACGCCCTGGCGCTGGCCGAACCCTGGCTGCCTGCCGTGCTCGACGATCACGCCGCGCTGCGGGCCATGCCGATAGGCTCGCTGGGGCAGGCCTATTGCGATTTCATGCAGGCCGAAGGGTTGACTGCGCAGGGCCTGGTCGATGAAGCCGAACGCTTCCTGGCCGATCGGCCGCGCTACAACGACCGCTTCCAGTGGTACATGAACCGCCTGCGTGACGTGCACGACTTGCTACACGTGCTGACAGGCTATGGCCGCGACGCGCTGGGCGAGGCCTGCGTGCTGGCGTTCACTTATCCGCAGCAGCCCGCGCCGGGCCACCTGTTCATCGCCTGGATGGCGGCCTTGCAGATGAAACTGCGCCTCAAGAGTCGCGCCCCGGTGCTGGCGGCGGTGCGCGAGGCCTGGCGGCGCGGCAAGGCCTGTCCACGCTTGATGGAGCAATCGATCACCGCGCTGCTGCCACTCCCGCTGGACGAAGCGCGGCAGCGACTGGGGATCGTGCCGGGGATGGTCTACACCCGCGCCCACGCGGTGTGGCGCGCCGAAGGCATCGATCCGCGCGATCTGCTCAAGCACGCGCGCTAAAACCCCCTCCTGCTTGCGGGAGGGGTTGGGGGAGGTGCCGTTCCAGACTTCCACCACCCCCCGACCCCCTCCTCTAAAGAGGATGGGGAGTGGATACAAAAAAGCCCCCTCCTCTTCAGAGGAGGGGGTTTTGGGGGTGGTGCGAGGCCTAGCGCAACCTGCGCACAATCAGCCTTCCATCCAGTCCCGGAAGAACGCTTCGTTGGCTTCCCGCAGAACGGCCAGCGAAACGCCGGCCACGGCTTGGCCACCGGTCGTGCCCAGCTTCACCGCGCCCTCCAGTTCCACCCCGGCGGGCGTGGTCACGACATAGCGCGACTGGTCCTCGCCAAAGGCCTGGGCGGTGGTCAGCGGGGCATCGAGCGTGACGCCGATCTTGCCGGCCAGCGCCATTTCGGTCAGCGCCACGAGCAGGCCGCCGTCGGAAATGTCGTGCACGGCGGTCACCTTGCCGTCCGCGATCCATTCGCGCACCTGCTCGCCATTGCGGCGCTCCAGCGCCAGGTCGACAGCGGGGGCTTCGCCTTCCTCGCGGCCGAGTACTTCGCGCAAGTAGAGCGACTGGCCCAGGTGCGTGCCCTGCGGCCCCAGCAGCCACACGGTTTCGCCCTCGGCCTTGTAGGCGATGGTGGCCATCTTTTCGTGGTCGAGCATCAGGCCGACGCCACCGATTGCCGGGGTCGGCAGGATCGCCGAGCCGCCGCCGGTCGCCTTGGATTCGTTGTAGAGCGAGACGTTGCCCGAAACGATCGGGTAATCGAGCGCGCGGCAGGCATCGCCCATGCCTTCCAGGCAGCCCACGATCTGGCCCATGATTTCCGGGCGCTGCGGGTTGGCGAAGTTGAGGCAGTTGGTGATGGCAAGCGGCGTGGCGCCGACCGCGCAGATATTGCGGAACGTCTCGGCCACGGCCTGCTTGCCGCCTTCATAGGGATCGGCAAAGCAATAGCGCGGGGTGCAGTCGGTGCTGATTGCCAGCGCCTTGTCGGTGCCGTGCACCCGCACCACGGCCGCGTCGCCACCGCTCTTTTGCAGCGTGTCGGCGCCGACCTGGCTGTCATACTGCTCGAAGATCCAGCGACGGTTGGCCAGGTCCGGGCTGCCGATCAGCTTGACCAGGTCCGCGCCGATGTCCGCGCTTTCTGGCAGCGCGCCCAGCGGCGCCGGCTTGGGCGTGGGCACATGCGGGCGATCATAGAGCGGCGCGTCGTCGGCGAGCGGGTCGAGCGGAATGTCGCAGACCACTTCGCCGTTCCATTCCAGCACCATGTGGCCGGTGTCGGTCACTTCGCCGATCACGGCAAAGTCCAGTTCCCACTTGCGGAAGATCGCCTCGGCCATCGGCTCCTTGCCGGGCTTCAGCACCATGAGCATGCGCTCCTGGCTTTCCGAGAGCATCATTTCATAGGGCGTCATGCCTTCTTCGCGGCAGGGCACCATGTTCATGTTGAGGCGGATGCCCGCGCCGCCCTTGCTGGCCATTTCGACCGACGAGGACGTGAGGCCGGCCGCGCCCATGTCCTGGATCGCGACGATCGCGTCGGTGGCCATGAGTTCGAGGCAGGCCTCGATCAGCAGCTTTTCGGTGAAGGGATCGCCCACCTGCACGGTGGGGCGCTTTTCCTCGCTCTTCTCGTCGAAATCGGCGCTGGCCATGGTCGCGCCGTGGATGCCGTCGCGCCCGGTCTTGGAGCCGACATAGACGATCGGATTGCCCAGGCCCGTGGCCGCCGAATAGAAGATCTTGTCGGTATCGGCCACGCCCACGGTCATCGCATTGACCAGGATGTTGCCGTCATAGGCCTTGTGGAAATTGGTTTCGCCGCCAACCGTGGGCACGCCCACGCAGTTGCCATAGCCGCCGATGCCCGCGACCACGCCCTGCACCAGGTGCTTCATCTTGGGGTGGTCGGGACGGCCGAAACGCAGCGCGTTCATGTTGGCCACCGGGCGCGCGCCCATGGTGAACACGTCGCGCAGGATGCCGCCCACGCCGGTCGCCGCGCCCTGGTAGGGTTCGATGTAGCTCGGGTGGTTGTGGCTTTCCATCTTGAAGATGGCGGCCTGGCCGTCGCCGATGTCGATCACGCCGGCATTTTCGCCCGGGCCACAGATCACCCAGGGGGCCGTGGTCGGCAGCTTCTTGAGGTGGATGCGGCTCGACTTGTAGGAGCAGTGCTCTGACCACATGACCGAGAAGATGCCCAGTTCCACCAGGTTGGGCTCGCGCCCCAGCGCGCCGAGCACGCGGGCATATTCTTCTTCCGACAGGCCGTGAGCGGCGACGATTTCAGCGGTGATCTGGGACATGGCAGCGCCCTTAGCCGCGTGCGCGCGTTATTGCCAGAGGAAGAACGCCCAAAAGGCCGGTGCACAGAACCCGTGTTCATCATGTGAGCGGGCTTGACCGGCATGCCGCGCCCGGCCATTGCTGGCGCCGATGGCAAGCACACCCGATATCGCCGCGCTCAGCTTCGAGGATGCGCTGAAAGAACTGGAAGTCGTGGTCCGCCGCCTGGAAAGCG
The DNA here is from genome assembly GCF_014652855.1 of Novosphingobium pokkalii. Classification (GTDB taxonomy): domain Bacteria; phylum Pseudomonadota; class Alphaproteobacteria; order Sphingomonadales; family Sphingomonadaceae; genus Novosphingobium; species Novosphingobium pokkalii. The sequence continues at coordinate 260,979 of NZ_BMZP01000003.1, read as the reverse complement.
GCGAGGCTCCGCTCGACGAATCGATCGACCTCTATGCCCGGGGAGAGGCCTTGCGCACGCATTGCCAGGCCCGGCTAGACGCCGCCCAAGCGCGAATCGAGGCTGTCGTGGCCGATCGCGAAGGGCGGCCAGCGGCAACGCGGCCGTTCGACGGGGCCTGAGCGCCATGTCTGCGCAAGAGTCCGCGCCCGAGGGGCCGTCCGGCCTGCTCAAGCCCGCGCTCGCCGCGATCCAGGCGGAAATCGACGCCAGCTTCGATGCGCTGTTGCCGGTTCCCGGCGATCCGCGCGACCGGCTGGTGGAGGCCATGCGCTATGCCACCATCGGCGGCGGCAAGCGGCTGCGGCCGCTGCTGGTGACAGCGACGGCGGCGATGTATGGCGTCGATCGCCAGGCTGCCGTGCGCGCCGGCACCGCGCTGGAGGCGATCCACGTCTATTCGCTGATCCACGACGATCTGCCCTGCATGGACAACGATGACCTGCGCCATGGCAAGGCCACGGTGCACAAGGCGTTCGACGATGCCACGGCGGTGCTGGCGGGCGATGCCCTGCACGATTTCGCGTTCGAGATCCTGTCGGATCCGGCGATGAGCGGCGATCCGTTCGTGCGGGTCGAACTGATCCGCACGCTCGCGGTCAACAGCGGCATCCATGGCATGGCCGGCGGCCAGATGATGGATATCGTGGCCGAAACCGCCACGTTCGACCTGCCCACGGTCACCCGCTTGCAACAGCTCAAGACCGGGGCGCTGCTCGCCACGGCGGTGGAAATGGGCGCGATCCTGGGGCGCCTGCCGCCCGAAGGCCGCACGCACTTGCGCGGTTATGCCCGCGATATCGGCCTGGCCTTCCAGATCGCCGACGATCTGCTCGATGCCGAAGGGGACGAGGCAGCGGCCGGTAAGGCGCTGCGCAAGGATGCCGTGGCCGGCAAGGAGACCTTCGTGTCTCTGCTTGGCGTGGAGCGGGCGCGCGAACAGGCGCGCATCCTGGTGGAACAGGCGGTGGCCCATCTCGCCAGCCATGGCAGCGAGGCCGACCTGCTGCGCGAGCTGGCGCGCTTCATCGTCGAAAGGAACCACTGATGACCGTGCGCGTGGGCATCTATCCCGGCACGTTCGATCCGATCACGCTGGGGCATCTCGACATCATCCGGCGCGGGGCCAAGCTGGTCGACCAGTTGATCGTCGGCGTGACCACCAATCCTTCCAAGAACCCGATGTTCACGCCTGACGAGCGGATGGCCATGGTCCGCCGCGAGATGGACGAGCAGGGCATCGAGAACGTCACGGTGGTGGGGTTCAATGCCCTGCTGATGAAGTTTGCCGAGGCGCAGGGGGCCAGCGTGATCATTCGCGGCCTGCGCGCCGTCGCCGATTTCGAGTATGAATACCAGATGGCAGGCATGAACCAGCAGTTGAACGACCGCATCGAGACGGTGTTCCTGATGGCCGATGTCAGTCTTCAGCCGATCGCGTCGAAGCTGGTCAAGGAAATCGCCCTGTTCGGGGGTGACATTTCCGGCTTCGTCACCCCCACCGTCCGCGACGAGGTCGTGGCCCGGGTGGAGCAGGTCGGCCGCCTGGGGGACTACTGATTGCCTCATGCCAAGGCGGTTGCGGCATTTATTGCCGAATCGTTCATTGCAGTGTCAGCGCGCCGGGCCTAATCGGCGTCTTACTTATTCCAACAAGGATCGCAGGCTTGATGATCGCCCGTTCGTTTTCCAAGGCCCTGATGAGCGCTGCGCTGGCGGCCACGGCGGTCGTCTGCGTGGCAGCCTCCGGCCCGGCCATGGCGCAAAGCCAGCAGGAAAAGGCGCCCGCCCAGCCGTTCAAGCTGGACAAGGTGGTGCCCGAGCACGAGATTCCCTATGCCGTCGATACCGATCCGGCCCATGATCCGGAAAACGTGCTGGTACTCGATCTGTCGAACGGTGGCCGCGTCCTGATCCGCCTTATGCCGCAATGGGCGCCGCATCATGTCGAGCGCATCAAGACGCTGACGCGCCAGGGCTTTTACGACGGGATCATCTTTCACCGCGTGATCGACGGGTTCATGGCCCAGACCGGTGACCCGACCGGCACGGGGCAGGGCGGATCGAAGCTGCCCGATCTCAAGTCCGAATTCAACGATGCCCCGCACATGCGCGGCACCGTGTCGATGGCCCGCACCAACGATCCGAACTCGGCCAACAGCCAGTTCTTCATCGTGTTCTACCCGCGCTTTGCGCTGGACCACAAGTATACCAACTTCGGCCGCGTGATCAGCGGGATGGACGCGGTGGACACGATCGTGCGCGGCGAACCGCCCAGCAACCCGACCAAGATTGTCCAGGCCTCGATCCTGGCCGACAACAAGCCGCGCCCGGCCCCGCCGGCCGCAGCGCCGGCCGGCCCGATCACCGCCGACATGCTGAGCAAGTCGCGCTCCAACTGAGCTTGGTAGAGGCGGCCTTCGACAGGCTCGTGCCGAACGGATGCGGGATATCCATTCCCAATTCCGTTCGGGCTGAGCTTGTCGAAGCCCCTCCGCCGCGCCAACCCAGCCGCCCAAAGGACAGGCGCCAAACGCTTGCCCTGCGCCCTTGCGGCCGCTAGCGCGCAGCCCCATGCGTGTTGACCTTTTCGATTTCGACCTGCCGCCCGAAAACATCGCCCTGCGCCCGGCGCGCCCGCGCGATGCGGCCAAGCTGCTCCACGTGGCCGGTGGCGCGCCGCTGACCGACCACATCGTGCGTGATCTGCCCACGCTGCTGCGGGCAGGGGACGTGCTGGTGTTCAACGACACCCGCGTGATCCCGGCGCAACTGGAAGGCCGCCGGGGCGAAGCACGGATCGGCGCCACCCTGCACAAGCGGCTGGACTTGCGCCGCTGGCAGGCCTTCATCCGCAACGGCAAGCGCCTGAAGGATGGCGACACGATCGATTTCGGCGCGGAGGTCTCCGCCACGGCCGAAGCGCGCCACGAGGATGGTAGTTGGACGCTGTTCTTCCCCGGCGAGGAACCGGTGGAAGTCCTGCTCGAACGTGCCGGCCGCATGCCGCTGCCGCCCTACATCGCCGGCAAGCGCGAGACCGACGCGCAGGACCGCAGCGATTACCAGACCATGTTCGCGCAAAAGGACGGCGCCGTCGCCGCGCCGACAGCGGCGCTGCACTTCACGCCGGAACTGATGGCCGCGCTGGCGCAGGCGGGCATCGCGCATGAAACGCTCACCCTGCACGTGGGCGCGGGCACGTTCCTGCCGGTCAAGGCGGATGACACGGCCGACCACCAGATGCATGCCGAATGGGGGCGGATCGAGCCCGAAACCGCCGCCCGCCTCAACGCCGTCCGCGCCGCCGGCGGCCGGATCATCGCTGTCGGCACCACCTCGCTGCGCCTGCTGGAAAGCGCGGCGGACGAGGCCCGCGTGATCCACCCGTTCGAGGGCGATACGGCGATCTTCATCACGCCCGGCTACACCTTCAAGGCGATCGACGGGCTGATGACCAATTTCCACCTGCCCAAGTCGACCCTGTTCATGCTGGTTTCGGCGCTGATGGGGCTGGACACGATGCAGGCGGCCTACGCCCATGCCATTGCCGGCGGCTATCGCTTCTACAGCTACGGCGATTCCAGCCTTCTCCTGCCATAAAGCACAGTTTTTGCGCGCCAGGCCTGCGCTAACCTTTCCCATAGATAGCCAGGGAGAGCGAGCGATGGTCCCAGCGCATGTGCCGGCAGGGCGGGTGGTCGATTTCGACATTTTCAGCCCACCCGGGGTGGAGCGCGACTATTTCGCCGCGTGGCAGCGCCTGGCTGAAAGCGAAACGGGGCCGAACCACGGCCTTGTCTGGACCACGGCAAACGGCGGCCACTGGATCGCCACGCGGGGCGCGGTCGTGCGCGCGCTGTGGACCGATGCAGAGCGGCTGTCGAACGCCTGCCTGGCGGTGACGCCTGGGCTGGGCGAGGTCATGCAGTTCATCCCGCTCCAGCAGGATGGCGCCGAGCACAAGGCTTGTCGCGGTGCGGTGATGAAAGGCCTGGCCTCGCGCCACGTGATGGCGATGGAGCCGCAGGTGACTGCGGCCGCACGCGAACTGACCGCCACCCTGCGCCCGCGCGGCGCCTGCGAGTTCGTGGCGGACTTTGCCGAGATCCTGCCGCTCAACGTGTTCCTGACGATGATCGCGGTGCCACTGGAAGATCGCCCGCGCCTGCGCCGGCTGGGCGCGCAACTGACGCGGCCGGATGGCACCATGACGGTCGAGCAGCTCAAGCAGGCGGCCGACGATTACCTCTGGCCGTTCATCGCGCAGCGGCTGGAGCAGCCAGGGGACGACCTGTTCAGCCGCATCCTGGCCGAGCCGATCGACGGGCGGGCCTGGACCGTGGACGAAGCCCGGCGGATGTGCCGCAACCTGCTGTTCGGCGGGCTGGACACCGTCGCGGCGATGATCGGCATGGTCGCGCTGCACCTGGCGCGGCACCCGGAGGACCAGGAACGGCTGCGGGCCGAGCCGGAGCTGATACCGGCCGCCGCCGACGAACTGATGCGCCGCTATCCCACTGTTGGCGTCAGCCGCAATGCGGTGGCTGACGTGGCGATCGATGGTGTGGTGATCCGCGCCGGAGACCTGGTCTACCTGCCCAGCGTGCTGCACAATCTCGACCCGGCCAGTTTCGGCCAGCCCGAGCGGGTGGACTTTTCGCGCGGGCTTTCACCGATGCGTCACAGCACGCTGGGGGCGGGCGCGCATCGCTGCGTCGGGGCTGGGCTCGCGCGGATGGAAATAATCGTGTTCCTGCGCGAATGGCTGGCGGCAATGCCGCGCTTTGCACTCGCACCGGATCGGCCGGTCACCATGAAAGGGGGCAACGTCGGCGCCTGCACCGAATTGCCGCTGGTCTGGGCGGCATAGGCGCAGGGATCACCCCGCAAACCACTGCCACACCAGCCGCCCGGTCAGGGCGAGGCTCACCACGATCAGTAGCGGCCGGATCAGCCGCGCGCCGAAGCGTGTGGCGAAATGGCTGCCGATCACCGCGCCAGTCATGGCCCCGGCGCCCATGCACAGGCCGAGCAGCCACAGCACGTGGCCGCCCAGCGCGAACACGATCACGCTGGCCAGGTTGCTCGTCACGTTGAGCAGCTTGGTCAACCCGGTGGCGCGGGTCAGGCCCATGCCGCGCAGGGCGACCAGGGTGGTGGTGTAGAACTGCCCGGCGCCGGGGCCGAAGAACCCGTCATAGAATCCCACGCCGCCGGCCACGGGCAGGAACCCGCGCGGCCCCACCCGATCGTGGCGATCGCCATCGTCCATGCGCGGCGAGAGCACGGTATAGAGCGCCACGCCGATCAGCAGCACCGGCACGATCAGCGACAGCGCGCGCGCATCGAAATGCTGGATCACCAGCGCGCCCGCCAGCGCCCCGGCAAAGGTCACCGCCACGATCAGGCCATTGCCGCGCAGCGTGAACAGCCCGGCGCGGTGATAGCGCCAGGTGGCCATGGTCGTGCCGCACATCGACTGGATCTTGTTGGTGCCCAGCGTCAGGTGCGGCGGCAGGCCCAGCGTGATCAGCGCGGGCATCATGATCAGCCCGCCACCCCCGGCAATCGCGTCCACCAGGCCGGTGACGACGGCAACGGCGGTGAGCACGGCGAACAGCCATGGTTCGGGTGTGAAGGCGGTGGCATCGACCGCAGCCTGGGCAAGATGGATCAGCGACATTTGCACGCCTTGGCGTTTGCGCCTAAGGGCCGCAACTCTTCTTTCGTCCCAGATGATGGCCTGCCCCCCGATGACCCGTTTCGCGTTCCAGATCCACGCCACCAGCGGCAAGGCCCGCACCGGCACCATCCAGATGAAGCGCGGCGAAATCCGCACGCCGGCGTTCATGCCGGTGGGCACGGCGGCCACGGTCAAGGCGATGAAAGTGGAAGACGTGCGCCGCACCGGGGCCGACATCATCCTGGGCAACACCTATCACCTGATGCTGCGCCCCGGCGCGGAGCGCATGGCGCGGCTGGGCGGGTTGCACCAGTTCATGGGCTGGGACCGCCCGATCCTGACCGATAGCGGCGGCTACCAGGTGATGAGCCTGTCGGAACTGCGCAAGATCACCGAGGAAGGCGTGACTTTTGCCAGCCATCTCGATGGCTCGCGCCACATGATTTCGCCCGAGCGCTCGATGGAAATCCAGCGCCTGCTGGGCTCGGACATCGTCATGGCGTTCGACGAATGCCCGCGTGCGGACCAGCCGCGCGATGTGATCGCCCGGTCGATGGAAATGTCGATGCGCTGGGCCAAGCGCAGCCGCGCCGGCTTCGACAGCGGGGAGGAACACGCGGCGCGCTCCGCGCTGTTCGGCATCCAGCAGGGCGCGCTCGACGAAGGGCTGCGTCAGGCCAGTGCCGACGCGCTGCGCGATATCGGCTTCGACGGCTATGCCATCGGCGGCCTGGCAGTGGGCGAGGGGCAGGAGGCGATGTTTGCCACGCTCGATTTCGCGCCCGGCCAGTTGCCGGCAGATCGCCCGCGCTACCTGATGGGCGTAGGCAAGCCCGACGATCTGGTCGGCGCGGTGGAGCGCGGCGTGGACATGTTCGATTGCGTGCTGCCCACGCGCTCGGGCCGCAATGGCCAGGGCTTTACCTGGAACGGCCCGGTCAACTTGCGCAATGCCCGCCATGCCGAGGACACCGGCCCGCTGGACGAACGCTGCACCTGCCCGGTCTGCGCCAAGTACAGCCGCGCCTATCTCCACCACCTGCACAAGTCGGGCGAAATGCTCGGCGCCATGCTGCTGACCGAGCACAACCTCTCGTTCTACCAGCAACTGATGGCCGGCATGCGCGCGGCGATCGCCGAAGACCGTTTCGCCAGCTTCGCCGCCGATTTCCGCCGGGACTATCTGAGCAAAGCCTAACCTTCGCAAAACGGTTGTATTTTTCCCACCCCGCCGGCTTTCCAGCCGGCGCCGCTCTGTTATGACTGGAACAGGTCAGGCAGGGCAGGGGTGGTTATGCAGCGGCGGCTTTCGGGATTGCGCGGACTTTTGTCTGGAGTCAGCCTGGCGGTGCCGCTCTTGCTCGGCGCCACCCCGGCGCGGGCGGCCGATGGCCCGCCGCAGGACGCGCAGGCGCTGGCCAAGGCATTCGGAGCACGGGTGGGCATCAGCGCGATGAGCATGTCGCCCAATGGCCGGCTGGTGGCTTTTCTCGTGCCTTGGGGTGTTGGTCAGCAGGTGATGGTGGCCAATCTTGTCGAGGGTGGTGCGCCGCGTGCCGTGCTTGCCAGCGACAAGGCCGACGAGCATATCATGGCGTGCACCTGGCCCACCGACGAGCGCCTGTTCTGCCGCTTTTCCATCTATTCCGCCAATGTCGGAACGCCCGTCCGCTTTGCGCGCATGGTCGCCCTCGATGCAAACGGGGGCCATGTCGGCATCGTCTCGGAACGGCAGAGCAGCAGAGCCATGGGATTCGATTACCACGGCGGCGCGGTGATCGACTGGAACGGGGCCAAGCCCGGGCAAGTGTTGATGACCCGTGCGTTCGTGCCCGAGATGACCACCGGAACCCATCTGGCCCAAACCGACGAAGGTCTGGGGGTGGAAAGCGTCGATGTCGTCAGCCTGCAACGCCGTACGGTGGAGCACGGGCGCGCCGATGCTGGTGGGTATATCACCGACGGTCTGGGCCATGTCCGGCTGATGGAGCAGCTCGCCGTCAATTCCACCGGCTATGATACCGGGCGTTCGGTTTGGCTCTACCGAAAGGTGGGGGCATCCGGTTGGCAGTCCCTGGCCCGCAACGATGCCAGCGATGGTATTGGCTTGCGCGGCTTCGTGCCCGAGGCGGTCGATCCCACGCTCGATGCCGTCTATGGCTTCGACGATGGCGGTGCCGGGCACATCGCCCTCTATCGCATCAAGCTGGACGGTTCGCTGGCGCGCGAGCGGGTGCTCGGGCGGTCGGACGTGGACGTGGACGAACTGCTCACGATCGGCCGCAATCACCGCGTGGTGGGCGTCAGCTATGCCACCGAAAAGCGGGTGGTCGAATTCTTCGATCCAGCGCTCAAGGCGCTTGCGGCGGCGCTGCACAAGGCCTTGCCGGGGCAGCCGCAGATCAGCTTCGAAGATGCTTCGGCCGACGAAAGCCGGCTGCTGCTTCTGGCTGGTGGGGACACCGATCCGGGCACCTACTACGTGTTCGACAAAGCCACGCGCCATCTCGAAAAGGTGCTGTCGGTCAGGCCCGAACTCGATGGCTTGCCGCTCGCGCCGATGAAGCCGATCACCTATCCGGCGGCGGATGGCACCATGATCCCGGCCTATCTCACGCTCCCGGTTGGCAGCACCGGCAAGGGGCTTCCGGCGATCGTCATGCCCCATGGCGGCCCGAGCGCGCGTGACGAATGGGGCTTTGACTGGCTGGTGCAATTCTATGCCGCGCGCGGCTATGCCGTGCTTCAGCCCAATTATCGCGGTTCGTCCGGCTTCGGGGCCGACTGGCAGTCCAAGAACGGTTTCCAGTCCTGGCCCAAGGCGATCGGCGATATCGACGATGCCGGCCGCTGGCTCTTGTCCCAAGGCATTGCAGCACCGGGCAAGATTGCCATCGTCGGCTGGTCCTATGGCGGCTATGCCGCGTTGCAATCCGGCGTGGTCGATCCGGGCCTGTTCAAGGCGATCGTGGCAATCGCGCCGGTCACCGATCTGGCCCGCCTGCGCGACAATGCCCAGAACTACACCAACGGTGCCATCGTCGATCAGCAGATCGGCCATGGCGATTATATCAAGGCAGGGTCGCCCGCGCAGAACGCAGCAGCCATCACCGTGCCGGTCATGCTGTTCCACGGCGATGTCGATCTCAACGTGCCGGTCGATCAGTCACGCCTGATGGCCGAGCGCTTGCGCAATGCGGGCAAGGCGGTGGACTATGCCGAGTTCAAGGGCCTTGATCACCAGCTCGACAGCGCCGATGCGCGCAGCCAGATGCTTGCCAACAGCGATGCCTTTCTGCGCAAGGCGCTGAGCATCGCTCCCTGAAGGGGCGCGACGCTCCAAATCTTGTCAGGCCGCGATCGGATCGTTCGCGGTCATCACCACTTGCGTTTCCAGGCGCGTGCCGGGGTATTGTGCGAATTCGCCGGTCCGGGTGTCGAGAAAGCCGGCGCCGATCGCGCTGGCCTGGGCCTTGGCCGTTTCCAGATCGGGATACCATTTGCCGCAGCGATGCGGGGTGACGAAGCGATACATCAACATGCTGCGTCAATGCTGCTGGGCGCAGGCCGTTCCCGCTTTTTGCGCCGTGACGGTGTGATTTGCGACGATCCGTTTGTTGCGGGAAAATGCTGAAAATATTGCTTTATCGTGTCTACCAAGCGGCAGCCATGGCGGGCACGGTTTCGGCCAGGAATTCGATCCAGGCACGGGTTTTTGCGGCCGGACGGCGTGCGGGATGGGTAATCGCATAGATCGCGCCCATCGGCGCCATCGGCTGGTCCAGCGTCACTTCCACCAGGCGCCCTTCCGCCAGCGCGCGCGCGGCGATGAAGCGCGGGCCATAGACCAGGCCGAGCCCTGCCGCAGCCGCTTCCACCAGCACGTCCCCATTGTCCGCCAGCAGCGTGCCGCGCACCGGCTGGTGAATCGATCCGTCCATGCCAAAGCGCCAGATCTGCTGGCTGAAGCCCGATAGGGTGAAACCCAGGCAGTCATGCTGCGCCAGATCGCTCACCTGCCGTGGCGTGCTGCGCCGGGCGAGGTAGGCCGGAGATCCGCAGACGACCAAGTGCATGTCGGCCAGCTTGCGCGCCACCAGGCTGCTGTTGACCAGGCGGCCGATGCGCACGGCCATGTCCCAGCGTTCTTCCACCAGGTCCACCTGGCGGTCGCTCATGCCCAGCTCGACCACGATGCCGGGGTGGCGGGCGTTGAACGCGGCGACCAGCGGGGCGAGATGCAGCACCCCGAACGACATCGGCGCGCTCACCCGCAGCAGGCCTCCGATCGCAACGCTCTGGGCGGCGGCTTCCGCGTCGGCCTCGCGCAAGTCGGCCAGCACGCGCTCGGCCTTGTCGAGATAGGCGGCGCCCGCTTCGGTCAGCGACAGGCGCCGCGTGGTACGGTGGACCAGGGTGGTTCCCAGCCGTGCTTCCAGCGCGGTGAGGTGCTTGGCGGCCATGGCGGGTGACATGTGCAGCGCGCGGGCGGCGGAAGACAGGCCGCCCAGTCGCATGGCTTCCACGAACACCTCGATGCCGGTCAGTCGATCTGCCATGAATTTCCTACCCTGGGTTGAAAGACCATCTCCTGTTTCGCGTATTATCATCTGATGGTCGAAACGCCATCAAGGGCGGGATCATTTCAACAAGGACGATCCCTGTCATGACCCGTACCAAGACGTTCGCAGCTCTCGCCCTGGCTCTCGCGGTTCCCGCACTCGGCGTGCCGGCGCTGGTCGCCGCGCAAGCCACGGCCGCACCCTCGGCCGTGCCGGCGGGCACCTATCAGGTGGAAAGCCATCACACCCTGGCGGAATTCACCGTCAGCCACTTCGGCTTCAACGACTTCTTCGGGGTGATCCCCGGCGCCACCGGCACGATGACGCTCAACCCCGCCGATCTGGCGGCCACGCAGCTTGACGTGTCGCTGCCCGTCTCGGCGATCTCCACCACCAATGCGACCCTCGATGGCGAGCTCAAGAGCGCGGACTGGTTCGACGCGGCCAAGTTTCCCACCATCCGCTTCGTCGCGCGCAAGGTGACGCCCACCGGTGAGCGCAGCGCGCGCATCGATGGGGATCTGACCATGCACGGCGTGACCAAGCCGGTGAGCCTGGATGCCACGTTCGGCGGCGCGGGCGCCAACCCGATGAGCAAGGCCTTCACCGTGGGCTTTGGCGCGACCGGTACGCTCAAGCGCTCGGATTTCGGCGTGAGCAAGTATGTGCCCTTCGTCAGCGACGAAGTGCGCCTCAAGATCACCGTGGCGTTCGAAAAGAAGGCCTGAGGATCACGGGCCCGGTGCGCAAGGCGCATACCGGGCCTGTTCCGCGCCAGCCCGGCAACAAAATAGGCCGGGCAACAAAAAAGGCGGGGTGAAAACCCCGCCTTTTCCGTTTGTCTTGTCCGGATGGACCGACCGATCAGCGCGAATAGAATTCGACGACCAGGTTCGGTTCCATCTTCACCGGATAGGGCACTTCGTCGAGCGTCGGGACGCGCACGAAGGTGACCTTGTCGGCGCCTTCCTGGGCGACGTAGTCAGGCACTTCGCGTTCCGGCAGAGCCTGCGCTTCGGCGATCAGGGCCATTTCCTTGGCCTTGGGGCCGAGGGTGAGCACGTCGCCGGGGCGCACGCGGCGGCTGGCGATGTTGCACTTCACACCGTTGACGCGGATGTGGCCGTGCGAAACGATCTGGCGAGCCGCAAAGATGGTCGGCGCGAACTTGGCGCGGTACACGACCATGTCCAGGCGCTGTTCGAGCAGGCCGATCAGGTTCTGACCGGTATCGCCCTTCATGTTCGACGCTTCCTGGTAGGTGCGCTTGAACTGCTTTTCGGTCACGTCGCCGTAGTAGCCCTTGAGCTTCTGCTTGGCGCGGAGCTGGATGCCGAAGTCGGAAACCTTGCTCTTGCGGCGCTGGCCGTGCTGGCCCGGGCCATACGAGCGGCGGTTCACCGAGCTCTTGGGGCGGCCCCACAGGTTTTCACCAAGACGACGGTCAATCTTGTACTTGGACGAATGGCGCTTCGACACGCGTTCGTTCCTTTCAACTAGCGTTTGATCGGGGGAGGGCCGCAAGGGCCTTCCCGGCTGTTGTCCGGACCCGCACCATCGGGCCTGTTGCCCGATGCGGCCACCACTTCACCGGACGTGTGGGGCCAATTGCGAAGGCGCGCCTAGAACAGGCATTGCCTTCAGAGTCAAGTGCGGAAAGGCGATTTGGCGAAAACCGGGTGTTCTGGGGGGGTGGTGCCTGGTTTCGCACCACCCCCCGACCCCCTCCTCTGAAGAGGAGGGGGAGTGAGAGGTAGAGCCCCCCTTTGAGAGGCGGGGGTGTATCGCTCTAAAGCCCCCTCCTCTTCAGAGGAGGGGGTTGGGGGTGGTGGACCGGCCCACCGAGGTCAATATTCAGGGCCGCTCGCCCGGCTCGCGCCGCAAGGTGGACAGCACGCCGCGCAGCGTGCGGATTTCCAGGTGATTCCACGCCGGCTTGGTCAGCATCGTGCGCAAGGTGCGGCGGCTGGCGGCGGCGCGGCTTTCCGGCAGGAAATAACCGCGCGGCTCCAACAAGGCGCACAACTGGGCGAACATGCCCTCGAACTCTTCCTGCGGGGCAGGGGGCAGGAGGTCTTCCACCGTGGGCTGCACCAGCGCGCCGGCGGCGGCCTGGTGCTTGGACCATTCATAGGCGCACAGGATCACCGCCTGGGCCAGATTGAGCGAGCCGAATTCGGGATTGATCGGCACGGTCAGGATCGTGCGGGCCAGCGCCACGTCGTCGGTTTCCAGGCCCGAACGCTCCGGCCCGAACACCAGCGCGCTGCGCCCGTCTTCCACCACGATCGCGCGGGCCGCTTCCTCGGGCGTGACGACCGGCTTGGTCACCCCGCGCTTGCGCACGGTGGTGGCATAGACATGGGCGCAATCGGCCACTGCCTCGGCCAGGGTGTCAAACACCTGGGCCTGCTCCAGCACCAGGTCCGCGCCAGAGGCGGCGGGGCCGGCCGAAGGATTGGGCCAGCCATCGCGCGGGGCGACCAGGCGCATGTCGGTAAGGCCGAAGTTCAGCATGGCGCGCGCGGCCTTGCCGATGTTTTCGCCCAGTTGCGGGCGCACGAGAACGATAACGGGTTGGGCAGGCATGATCAGCGGGCCACTTCCTGCACGGAAGAGGCGAATTCCTCGAAATCGCGGGCTTCGGAAAAGTCGCGGTAGACGCTGGCAAAGCGGATGTAGGCGACACTGTCGAGCTGGCGCAGCGCGTCCATCACCATCTCGCCGATCACCTTGGACGGCACTTCGCCATCGCCCATGGTCTCGATCTGGCGCTGGATGCCGGTGACGAGCTGGTCCAGCCGTTCCTGGCTCACCGGGCGCTTGCGGCAGGCGAGCGCGACGGACTGTTCGATCTTGGTGCGATCGAACGGCTCGCGACGCGGCTCGCTGCCATCGCCCTTGTTCTTCACCACCAGCACTTCGCGCAGTTGCACGCGCTCGAACGTGGTGAAGCGGGCGCCGCAGCTTTCGCATTGGCGCCGCCGGCGGATCGAGGTGTTGTCCTCGGTCGGCCGGCTGTCCTTCACCTGGCTGTTGTCATGGGCGCAGAACGGGCAACGCAAACGCTCAGAGCTCCGGGTAGATGGGGAACTTGGCGCACAGGTCGGCCACGGCATCGCGCACGCGCTGTTCCACCTGGCCGTCGCCTTCTTCGCCATTGCGGGCAAGGCCATCCACCACCTGGGCGATGAGCTGGCCGACCTGGCGGAATTCATCCTCGCGGAAGCCGCGCGTGGTGCCGGCCGGGGTGCCCAGGCGAATGCCCGAGGTGACGAAGGGCGAGCGCTTGTCGAAAGGCACGCCGTTCTTGTTGCAGGTGAGCCAAGCGCGATCGAGGCCCTTTTCCGCCGCCTTGCCGGTCACGTCCTTGGCCGAGAGGTCCACCAGCATCAGGTGGTTGTCGGTGCCGCCCGAAACGATGCCGAGGCCGGCATCTTTGAGGCTTTCCGCCAGCGCCTTGGCATTGGCAACGACCTGGTGGGCATAGGCCTTGAATTCCGGACGCAGCGCGTCGGCAAAGGCCACGGCCTTGGCGGCGATCACGTGGACCAGCGGGCCGCCCTGGAGACCGGGGAACACTGCGGTGTTGAACTTCTTGGCCAGCGTCTCGTCGTTGGTCAGGATCACGCCGGAACGGGGGCCGCGCAGGCTCTTGTGCGTGGTGGTCGTCACGACATGGGCATGCGGGATCGGCGAGGGATGCGCACCGCCTGCCACCAGGCCGGAGATGTGCGACATGTCGACCAGCAGCCAGGCACCCACTTCATCGGCGATGGCGCGGAAAGCGGCCCAGTCCCAGGTGCGCGAATAGGCGGTGCCACCGGCGATGATCAGCTTGGGCTTGTGCTCGCGGGCCAGGCGGGCGACCTCGTCCATGTCGATCAGGTGATCGTCGGCGCGCACACCGTAGGGGATCGGGTGGAACCACTTGCCGCTCATGTTGACCGGCGACCCGTGGGTGAGGTGGCCCCCCGAATTGAGATCGAGGCCCATGAAGCTGTCGCCGGGTTGGAGCAGCGCCAGGAACACGGCCTGGTTCATCTGGCTGCCCGAGTTGGGCTGCACGTTGGCGAATTCGCAGCCGAACAGCTTCTTGGCGCGTTCGATCGCCAGGTTTTCCACCACGTCGGCATATTCGCAGCCGCCGTAATAGCGCTTGCCCGGATAGCCTTCGGCATACTTGTTGGTCAGCACCGAACCGGTTGCTTCCAGCACGGCCAGGCTGGTGATGTTTTCCGAGGCGATCAGCTCGATCTTGGTCTGCTGGCGCTTGAGTTCACCCTGGATCGCGGCGAAGATCTCGGGATCGGCCGAAGCGAGGTGTTCGGTGAAGAAGCCTGCCGTGCGGACTTCCGGCGATGCGGTGGCAGCGGTGGACATCGGTGGGGCTCCTTTTCAGAGTGCGGGATTGGAAAGCTTGGTAACCCGGCGCACGTGGCGGTCGCCGGCAAAGGGCGTGGCGAGGAACGCCTCGACGCAGGCCTTGGCCATGTCCAGCCCGGTCAGGCGGGCGCCCATGGCCAGCACGTTGGCATCGTTGTGCTCGCGAGAGAGCTTGGCCGAAAGCGGTTCACCCACCAGGGCGCAGCGCACGGCCGGGTTGCGGTTGACGGCGATGGAAATGCCGATGCCCGAACCGCACAGCGCAATGCCGCGCTCGGCTTCGCCGGCGGCCATGGCGCTGGCCAGCTTGTAGCCATAGTCGGGGTAGTCGACGCTGTCGGCGTTGTAGGGGCCCAGGTCGGCCACATCATGGCCCAGCTCGCCCAGCCATTGGACGAGATCGGCCTTGAGCGCCAGGGCGGCGTGATCGGAAGCAATGGCGATGCGCATGGGCTATAACGGTTCCAGCGGCCCGTGACGGGCTGATGATGGGGCTTGTCGCGCCCCCCTAAACCCATTGCGCGCGCTGCGCCAGATTAATTGGCCTTATGCTGCACCCTTTGCCCCGATGGGTGGGCGCCCTGTGCCGAGGCGCCTCCCGTCGAACATCACTGGCCGGCGTGGGCGGCGGCGATCTTCTTGGCAACGTCGGGATGCGCCGTCAGGTAGCTGGTGAGTTCCGCCCTGAATTCCTTGGCCACGCCCATGCCCACTTCCATGCCATCCCGGTTCATGGCGGTCATCACGGTGACGACGTCCGGGTCCTGCACCAGATCGGCCGCGTGGGAGAGGTAGCGGCTGCCGGCCGGAGTCTGGGCGAAGGCCAGGATCGCATGGAGATCCTCGCGCGAGAAATGACGGACATAGGCGCGGGTCATCGCATCGACCATTTCGGGCACGCGGCGCTCCATCGCCGGGCGCATCGCGGCGGGCATCTTCTCGAACATGCGCGCGACGATCTGTTGCAGGCCAGGGTCGTCCACGCCCATGATGCCGCCCATGTTGCCCTGCATGGCGCTCATCATCGTCCTGGTCACGCGCTCGACGATGGCCAGCCGCTGCTCGGGCGGCAGGATCACGGCGATGATCTGGCTGGCCACTTGCATGTCGGCCGGATCGAGCGGACGGGCGGCTGGCGGCGGCGTCTGCGCCTGCGCGGCGGAGGGCAGGGCTGCGGTGCCGGCAAGGGCCAGACCGGCGACGGCAACAAGGTGGCGGGCAGGCAGCATCGAACTCTCCCAATGTGCGGCTTGGCGGAACAAGCCCGCCGTGTGCCGTTCGTTGCGTGTTGTTGCTTGAAGGTAAAGCGGTTTCTGGGCCGAAACGAAAACGGGGCGGCATCGCTGCCGCCCCGTCCCGATTGTCATGCCGTGCGATGCGCTCAGCGGAACGAACCGCTGATCGAGACACCGATCGTGCGCGGATCGTTGTAGATCCCGGCGCGATAGTTGGAGGTGTCGATCACGCCGATCAGGTTGCGCTTGTCCGTCAGGTTGCGGGCAAACACCGCCAGTTCATAGCGGCCCCAGGCGAAGCCGGCCTTGGCGCCGAGTTCGTAGTTGCCGTTCGAGGTGTATTCCACCGTCTTGTAGGGCACATACATGGTATAGCCCTGGAGGTTGAAGTCCGCGCCCACGAACGCGCGCAGCTCGTCGCTGAGCGGCAGGTCATAGCGGCCCGACAGGTTCAGGTTGAACTTGGGCGCGTTGGGCAGCGGGTTGCCGTTGATCTGCGCGAAGTAGTTCGCGCCGACCTGCTTGACCGGGTTGAGCACGGTTTCCGACAGCACGCCAGCGGCCGAACCGGCCTGGGCATAGACGTTCGGATCCTTCACTTCGGTGTGCAGCACGCTCACGCCGATGTCGAAGCGCAGGTTCTTCGACGGACGCAGGCCCAGTTCGGCTTCGGCGCCATAGCCCACCGCCTTGTTGGCGTTGAACAGCACGCCGCTGCCGTTGCTGTCGTTGCCGTTCAACTGGATGTCGGTGACGGTGTAGTAGAACCCGGTCAGGTTGAACGTCAGCGCGTTGTCCAGCCAGGCGCTCTTCAGGCCGGCTTCCCACGAAGTGTTCTTTTCCGAATTCGCCGTGGTGAAGGGCGAGTTGAACACGGCCGAACGGCCCTGGATCGTCGGGCCACGGAAGCCGCGCGCCACGCGGGCAAACAGCGAGAGGTCCGAAGTCGGGCGATAGAGCAGGCTGGCGTCAAAGCTCGGCTGCGTGTCCGACAGGCGCACGGTCTTGGGCGCGTTGGCCGGGAACGTCTCAAGGCCGGTCACGGTATTTGCGGTCTTGAGCAGCGAGGTGGTCTTGGTGTCGTTCGACAGGCGCGCGCCGGCGGTGAAGCGCAGCTTTTCGGTCAGGTCATAGCTGGCCTGGCCAAACACCGCCCAGCTCGTGTTGACGTTGTGCAGCAGCACCCAGTTGTTGGGGTTGGGCGTGCCGCCCAGCGCGTTGCTGGTCAGGAAGTAGGCGCGCTGGTCGAACTCGGTATAGTCGCGCGAGTCGAAGTAGATGCCGCCAAGCTGCCACTTGAAGCGCGCCGCATCCGGGCTGGCGAGGCGCAGTTCCTGGCTCCACTGGTTCAGGCTGCGCAGCACGCCACGCGATTCGCCATAACCGGCGCCGCCGAAGTTTGCCGCCGCACCGCCGTCGGTGTCGCCACGGCTCGAACCGTGCGACGCTTCATAGGCAGTGATCGAGGTCAGCGTCATGCTGCCCAGGTCCTGCACGGCCTTGAGCGAGACGCCCTTGGTCTTGTAGGCCTGCGGGTTGTTGCCGCCTTCGTCATAGGCCACGTTGGTCAGGTCCAGGTTTTCCGGCACGGTGTGCGTGCCCTTCTGGATCGAACCGCGATAGAAGATCGAGGCGCTGCCGTCGTAGTCGCGGTAGTGGCCCGACAGGCGCAGCGACAGGGTTTCGGTCGGCTGGGCGAGCAGTTGCAGGCGCACGTCGCGCTCGTTGAAGCCGCCCATCACGTTGTTGCCGGGCTTGGTGCCGTCATCGCTGACGCCGGTGTAGGTGTTGTTGATCCAGTTGTCGCGGTGCTGGTACAGGCCCGACAGGCGGAAGCTGATGCGGCCGTCCGCAGTCAGCGGGCCGCCAACGCCGGCATCGACGTTGATCGCGTTGCGGCTGCCCCAGCTCGCGCTGCCCTGGCCCTGCCACGTTGCCGTGGGCTGGGCGGTGTCGAACTTGACGATGCCGGCCGTGGTGTTGCGGCCGAACAGCGAGCCCTGCGGGCCGCGCAGCACTTCCACCTGGGCAATGTCGAACGCCGGGTTCGACTTGAGCACCACGTGCTCCATCACCACGTCGTCCTGGATCACCGAGACCGGCTGCGAGGCGCCGAGGTAGAAGTCGATGTTGCCCAGGCCACGGATGTAGAAGCGCGGGAAGATGCGGCCCGTGGTCGATTCGACGTTCAGGCTGGGCACGCGGCCGGCCAGCGACAGCAGCGTGTCGGCGCCAGCGGCCTGGAGGTTGTGCAGCAGTTCGGGCTTCATCACCGCCACCGACACCGGCACGGACATGATGTTTTCCTGGCGGCGCTCGGCGGTCACGACAATGGCGTCGCCGGTGTCGGCAGCGGCATCAGTAGCGGCTGGCGCGGCATCCTGGGCGAAGGCAGCCGGCGAAACGGCCGCAAGGGCAACGCCCGCCAGCATGGCGGACGCAAGGGTGATGGTACGCATGGAAATTCCCCTGGAGAGGTGGACGCGGTCTTTGCCGCTGTTGTGGTCCCTGCCGGGGCTATTAGCGTTTTGTGTCAGACCTGTGTCAGACTAATGCAGCGCTGTGTCGGTTTCACCTGATACTGATGCCGCATTGCAACACAGGCTATCGTGGTTCCCGCAAACGCAAAGAGGCGCCAGGCCGGGGCCGGGCGCCTCTCTCGTGTTGCGGCAGCAATGCGTTCGTTACTGATCCAGGAACGAGCGCATCTTGCGGCTGCGGCTCGGATGCTTGAGCTTGCGCAGGGCCTTGGCCTCGATCTGGCGAATGCGTTCGCGCGTCACCGAGAACTGCTGGCCCACTTCCTCCAGCGTGTGGTCGGTGTTCATGCCGATGCCAAAGCGCATGCGCAGCACGCGCTCTTCGCGTGGGGTCAGGCTGGCCAGAACGCGGGTCACGGTTTCCTTGAGATTGGCCTGGATGGCCGCATCCACCGGGATGATCGCGTTCTTGTCCTCGATGAAATCGCCCAGGTGCGAATCTTCCTCGTCGCCGATCGGCGTTTCGAGGGAGATCGGCTCCTTGGCGATCTTCATCACCTTGCGCACCTTTTCGAGCGGCATCGACAGACGCTCGGCCATTTCCTCGGGCGTGGGCTCGCGGCCCTGCTCGTGCAGGAACTGGCGGCTGGTGCGCACCAGCTTGTTGATCGTCTCGATCATGTGCACCGGAATGCGGATGGTGCGCGCCTGGTCGGCGATCGAGCGGGTGATCGCCTGGCGGATCCACCACGTGGCATAAGTGCTGAACTTGTAGCCGCGGCGATACTCGAACTTGTCCACCGCCTTCATCAGGCCGATGTTCCCTTCCTGGATCAGGTCCAGGAATTGCAGGCCACGGTTGGTGTACTTCTTGGCGATCGAGATCACCAGGCGCAGGTTCGCCTCGACCATTTCCTTCTTGGCGATGCGCGCCTCGCGCTCGCCCTTCTGGACCATGTTGACGATGCGGCGGAATTCGGCGAGCTGCATGCCCGTGGCCGAGGCAATGTCCGACACTTCGGCGCGGATGCGTTCCACGGCCGAGGCTTCGTTGGCGGCAAAGGCCGCCCACTTCTTGTCGCGCGTGGCGAGCGACTGCAACCAGCCTTCGTCCAGCTCGCGCCCGACGTAGTGATCGAGGAAATCCTTGCGGCTTACCTTGTGGCGCTCGGCCAGGCGGAGCATCTGCCCGCCCAGCGTGGTCAGCCGGCGGTTGAACGCATAGAGGTTGTCGACCAGGTATTCGATCTTGGAGGCGTGGAACTGCACGCTTTCCACCTGCGCGGTCAGTTCCTCACGCAGCTTGTGGTATTCGGCTTCCTTGGCCGCCGAGAACGGCAGGCCCAGGCCAAGCGCGTCCAGGCGTTCGCCCTGAAGCTTTTCAAAGGCGCGGAACAGGCTGGTGATTTCGGCGAAACGCTCCAGCGCCGCGGGCTTGAGCGTGGCTTCCATCTGGGCGAGGGAAAGGGTGTTGTCCTCTTCCTCTTCCTCGGCGGGACGCGCGCGGCGTTCGCGCAGCTCGTCGTCCTCGTCCTCGGATTCCTCTTCCTCGACGTCTTCCTCTTCCTTGAAGGAGGGGCCGGCGGTGGCTTCGCTGATTTCGCCGTCGGCTTCCTCGCCGTCTTCGGACAGGTTTTCCGGTTGCGGCTCCTTGGACAGCATGGCGTCGAGATCGAGGATCTCGCGCAACTGCATCTCGCCCGCGTTGAGCGCTTCGGACCACTGGATGATGGCGTGGAAGGTGATCGGGCTTTCGCACAGGCCCATGATCATGGTGTCGCGGCCGGCCTCGATGCGCTTGGCGATTGCGATTTCGCCCTCGCGGCTGAGCAGTTCCACCGCGCCCATTTCGCGCAGGTACATGCGCACCGGGTCATCGGTGCGTTCCACGGTTTCCTTGCGCTTTTCCACCACCGGGCGGTCGTCCATCCCGGTGTCGGTGTCTTCGGCTTCCTCGGCCTCGCGCTCTTCGGGATCGACCGCGTCCTCGTCGCTCTCGACGATGTTGACGCCCATTTCCGAGATCGCGGCCATGATGTCCTCGATCTGCTCGGACGACATCTGGTCTTGCGGCAAAGCCTCGTTCAGCTCGTCATACGTGATCACGCCGCGACGCTTGGCGCGCGCGATCAGCTTCTTGATCGAAGCCTCGTTAAGGTCGATCAGCGGTGCATCGCCGCTATCGGTCTTGTCGTTGGAAGCCATTAACCCCGATACCACCCTTTGACGTCGTGCCGCGTTGGGACTTGCCAGGATCGCATCCGGTCTCGGGCGATCCCTATACCTCTATTATAACGATGCACGAGTGCGTGCCATTTGCCCTAACCGGGTCAACAATGCCAGCCTTCGTTCGCGCAATCGTTGCTGTTCGGCAAAGCTTTCGTCGGATAATTCCGTTTCAAACCGCTCTGTCGCCTGCGCCAGCGCGGTTTCCACCGCCGGAAGATCGACGACAAGCTCGATAGCTTCGGCCAGTTCGTCGAGCGCGGTGGCGCTCGCTTCCGAAACGAAGCCGAATCGCAATCCGTCGTAATCGTCTGCCGACGGCACCCGAAGCTGCCGTTCCGCCAATATGGGGCGCAAGGCGGCGCTTTCAAGCGGCGCGCCCGATTCGGCAAAGGCCAGCAGCGCATCGAGCAGTGCGGCCATGCCTGGATCGGCCGGGTGAATGCGCGCCAGCGCCTCGCCATGGCGGGGCAGGGCAGCCGGGTGGGTCACCAGCCCGGCGAGCACGGCGGCGAGCAGCGCATCGCCCGAGCCGACTTTCTGTTGCAGCCGGGTGGCCGTGGCGGCGGGCAGGGGCGGCGGCGCCGGCTTCCACGGACCACGCCCGCGCTGTCCGCCCTGAAAACTCCCGCCGCTCGGGCGCGGGGTGAATGCAGGGCGCTCGCGCCGGGCAAAGGCCAGCTCGCCAAAGCGATCGAGCAGTTCGCGGCGATAGAGCGTCTTGATATCGGGATGCTGGATCGTTTCGCAATGGGCCAGCAGCCGCGCTTTCAGCCCGGCCTTGTCTTCGGGCGTGGTAAGCGGCGCGGCCTCGCGCTCGCCATCCCACAGCACGTCGACCAGGCTGCGCGCGGTGCCCAGCAGGTCGAGCATCGCCTCGCGCCCGCGCTTCTTGACCACGTCGTCCGGGTCCATGCCATCGGGCAGAGTCACGATGCGCAAGCTGTGGCCGGGGCGCAGCAGGGGCAGGGCGCGCGTCACCGCCTTCATCGCCGCGCGCTGCCCGGCGGCGTCGCCATCAAAGCACAGCGTCGGGCATTCGGTCACGCGCCACAGCCGCTCGATCTGGTGCTCGGTCAGCGCGGTGCCGAGCGGAGCCACCGCCTCGGCAATCCCGG
Organism: Novosphingobium pokkalii; assembly: GCF_014652855.1. Taxonomy (GTDB): domain Bacteria; phylum Pseudomonadota; class Alphaproteobacteria; order Sphingomonadales; family Sphingomonadaceae; genus Novosphingobium; species Novosphingobium pokkalii. Next base: position 239,247 of record NZ_BMZP01000003.1, on the reverse strand, counting down.
CGGCGGCCAGGGCCACCACGTCCATATAGCCTTCCACCACCACGATGCGCGCGGCCGAGCGGGCGGCGGGCGCGGCGCGGTGCAGGTTGTAGAGCGTGCGCCCCTTGTCGAACAGCGGCGTGTCGGGCGAATTGAGATACTTGGGCGCGTCGGTCTTTTCCGCCGTCAGGATGCGGCCGCCGAACGCGATGATCCGCCCGCGCTGGTCGGCGATCGGCAGCATCAGCCGCCCGCGAAAGCGATCGTAGGGCGCCTTGCCGTCCACCACGATCTGCAAGCCGGCCTCGATCAGCATGCCTTCGGGAAACTGCCCCAGCGCTTCCTTCAGGGCAGTGCGGCTGTCGGGTGCATAGCCAAAGCCGAATTCGCGCTGGATGCGCTCGGGAAACCCGCGCGAGGCGAGGTAGGCGCGCGCCTGCTCGCCGCCCGGGCCTTTCAGGCTGCTGACAAAGAACTCCTGCGCCGCCTGCATCACGTCGTGCAGCGATTTGGCCGCCTGCGCGCGCTGCGCCGCCTGGCGGTCCATCTCGGGCATGTCCATGCCCGCCTGCGCCGCCAGTTCCTTGACCGCCTCGATGAACGGTAGGCCCTGGTGATCGGTCATCCAGCGGATGACATCGCCATGCGCGCCACAGCCAAAGCAGTGGTAGAAACCCTTCTCGTCGTTGATCGTGAAGCTGGGCGTCTTCTCGTTGTGAAACGGACAACACGCCTTGAACTCACGCCCGGCCTTCTGCACGCGGATCGACCGCCCGATCACGCCCGACAGCGAGATCCGGTTGCGCAGTTCATCCAGCCATTGCGGGGTCAGGCTCAAACTCCCCTCCCGCTTGCGGGCCAGGAATTAATCGCTCCCCTCCCGCTTGCGGGAGGGGTTGGGGGAGGGCATGTTCCCTCACACATCACCAGCAACACCCAATTCCTTCAAAACACGCACCAATTCCAGAACAACCCCGTCGCGGTTGCTCATTACGTCGCCATTCCAGAACCGCACCACGCGCCAGCCCTGGCTTTCGAGAAAAGCGGTACGGCGCCGGTCATGATCCTCTGACTGCGCATGGGTGGCGCCATCAATCTCGATCACCAGCCGGAGTTCGCGCGAAACGAAATCGCAGATATACGGCCCCACCGGAAACTGCCGGTTGAACCGCACACCCAGCACCTGGCGGTTGCGCAGTGCCTGCCACAAGCGTCGTTCCGGCTCGGTGGCATTGTTGCGCAACTGGCGGGCGCGGGCGGTGGGACGCTGGTCGCCCTTGTCGTTCGCGCGCTGCCAGGCTGTGTCCATGGCTGGCAACATGCCCTCCCCCAGCCCCTCCCGCAAGCGGGAGGGGAGCTAAAAAAGGCAGCCTTTCCCGCAGTGGCTTCTTAGCGCCGCAAATCCCCCTCCCGCCTGCGGGAGGGGTTAGGGGAGGGCGTGTTCCAGATAGCGGAGGGCATGTTAATTACGAAAGCGCCGCCTTCACCAGCCCGCTCGCCTTGCTCATGTCGATCTGCGCGCCGTGGCGGGCTTTCAGTTCGGCCACCACGCGGCCCATGTCCTTCATGCCGGTGGCGCCCAGTTCGTCCTTGATCGCCAGGATCGCGGCATTGACTTCGTCCTCGCCCATCTGCGCGGGGAGGAAATCCTCGATCACCGCCAGTTCGGCCTTTTCCACGTCGGCCAGTTCCTGGCGCCCGCCCTGCTCGAACAGGGTGATCGATTCGCGGCGCTGCTTGACCATCTTTTGCAGCACGTCGATCACCACGGTGTCATCGTCGGGCACGCTCGCGGCGGTGCGCAGTTCGATGTCCTTGTCCTTGAGCTTGGCCAAGATCAGGCGGACGGCAGCCAGGCGCCCCTTGTCGCCGGCTTTCATGGCAGCCACTTGCGCGGCCTTGATCGTGTCGCGGATCATGTTCGTGTGTTCCTGTGGGTGTCTGGGCCGCGTGCGGAGCGGTGTCCGGCGCGGCAAAGGATTCCTCCTAGGACAAACTTTCTTGAACCGCTAGGTTGACGCTGCGGTCATAGGGGCGTAGCGGCCGGGCCTTAGCAACATCGCCAGAACCCCTGCCAACGGAGCGCCCCCATAATGGCCGACCCCGCCCTTTCGCTTGCGTCCCAACCAGAAGGATCGACGGCTGTGCTCGTCCTTGCCGACGGTTCGGTCGCCTGGGGCCGAGGTTTCGGCGCCGTGGGTGAAGCGGTGGGTGAAGTCTGCTTCAACACCGCGATGACCGGCTATCAGGAAGTGATGACCGATCCGAGCTACGCCAGCCAGATCGTGACCTTCACGTTCCCGCATATCGGCAATGTCGGCACCAATGCCGAAGATATGGAAAGCCATGGCGTGCCCGGCGCCGTGGGCTGCGTGGTGCGCGAAGACGTCACCGCCCCGGCCAACTTCCGCGCCCAGGGCACGTTCCAGGAATGGATGGAGCGCCAGGGCCGCATCGGCATCGCCGGGGTCGATACTCGCGCGCTGACTCGCCGCATCCGCCTGTCCGGCGCGCCCAACGCGGTGATCGCGCACAACCCGGACGGCAAGTTCGACCTGGAAGCCCTGCTGGAAAAGGCGCGCGCCTGGCAGGGCCTCGAAGGCCTCGATCTCGCCCGCGTGGTCAGCCGCGAGGCTCGCGAGGAATGGCAGGGTTCGGTCTGGCACCTGGGGCAGGGCTATACCCGCCCCGAAGGCACCGGCCGCCCGCATGTGGTCGCCATGGATTTCGGCGCCAAGGACAATATCTTCCGCAACCTGGTCAAGGCCGGGGCGGACGTGACCGTGGTGCCCGCGCAGACCAGCTTCGATGATATCATGGCGCTCAAGCCTGCCGGTGTGTTCCTGTCCAACGGCCCGGGCGACCCCGCGGCCACCGGCGCCTATGCCGTGCCGGTGATCCAGAAGCTGCTCGCCGCCGACGTGCCGATCTTCGGCATCTGCCTTGGCCACCAGATGCTGGGCCTGGCCGCCGGGGCCAAGACCACCAAGATGAACCAGGGCCATCGCGGCGCCAACCACCCGGTCATGCGCAACGCGGATGGCGTGGTCGAGATCACCTCGATGAACCATGGCTTCGCCGTGGACAACACGCCCGGTTCGCTGCCGGAAAACGTGATCGAAACCCACGTCTCGCTGTTCGACGGGTCCAACTGCGGGATCGCGATCGTCGGCAAGAAGGCGTTCGGCGTGCAATACCACCCCGAAGCCTCGCCCGGCCCACAGGACAGCTTCTATCTGTTTGAAAAGTTCGTGAGCATGCTGGGCTGATCGCCCGCAGTCGTTTTCCGAACCCCCTTCGCCGTGCCCGGCACGGCCGACGCCAGAACAAAGACAAAGGCCCTCCCATGCCCAAGCGCACTGACATCTCCTCGATCCTGATCATCGGCGCCGGGCCGATCGTCATCGGCCAGGCCTGCGAGTTCGACTATTCGGGCACGCAGGCGGTCAAGGCGCTCAAGGAAGAGGGCTATCGCATCATCCTGGTCAATTCCAACCCGGCCACGATCATGACCGACCCGGAAATGGCCGACGCCACCTATGTGGAGCCGATCACCCCGGAAGTGGTGGCCAAGATCATCGCCAAGGAGCGCCCCGACGCGGTGCTGCCGACGATGGGCGGGCAGACCGCGCTCAACACTGCGCTGGCGCTGGCCAACGACGGCACGCTGGAAAAGTATGGCGTGACGATGATCGGCGCCAATGCCGAAGCCATCGACAAGGCCGAGGATCGCCAGAAGTTCCGCGACGCGATGGACAAGATCGGGCTGGAATCGGCCCGTTCCGGCGTGGCCCACACCGTGGAAGAAGCGCTGGCCGTGCTGGAAACCACCGGCCTACCCTCGATCATCCGCCCCAGCTTCACCCTGGGCGGCACCGGCGGCGGCATTGCCTACAACAAGGACGAGTTCATCAAGATCGTCCGTGGCGGCCTGGAAGCTTCGCCCACCACCGAAGTCCTGATCGAGGAATCGCTCCTCGGCTGGAAGGAATACGAGATGGAAGTCGTCCGTGACCGGAACGACAATGCCATCATCATCTGCTCGATCGAAAACGTCGATCCGATGGGCGTGCACACCGGCGACTCGATCACCGTGGCCCCCGCGCTGACGCTGACCGACAAGGAATACCAGATCATGCGCAATGCATCGATCGCGGTGCTCCGCGAGATCGGCGTGGAAACCGGCGGGTCCAACGTGCAGTTCGCGGTCAATCCCAAGGACGGGCGCCTGATCGTGATCGAGATGAACCCGCGCGTGTCGCGCTCCTCGGCGCTGGCGTCCAAGGCCACGGGCTTCCCGATCGCCAAGGTCGCGGCCAAGCTTGCCGTGGGCTACACGCTGGACGAGATCACCAACGACATCACCGGCGCCACCCCGGCCAGCTTCGAGCCGACGATCGATTACGTCGTCACCAAGATCCCGCGCTTCGCCTTTGAAAAGTTCAAGGGCTCCGAGCCGCTGCTCTCCACCGCGATGAAGTCGGTCGGCGAAGTCATGGCGATCGGCCGCAACATGAAGGAATCGCTGCAGAAGGCGCTGCGCGGCCTGGAAACCGGGCTCGACGGCTTCAACCGCTATGATGCGCTGGAAGGCGCCACGCGCGACGAGATCAACGCTGCGCTCAGCCGTGCCACGCCCGAGCGCCTGCTGGTGATCGCCCAGGCCTTCCGCGAAGGCTTCAGCGTGGAAGACGTCCACGCCGTGACCAAGTACGAACCCTGGTTCCTGCGCCACATCGCCGAAATCATCGCCGAGGAAGACGCGGTGATCCAGCACGGCCTGCCGGTGACCGCGCAGGGCATGCGCCGCCTCAAGGCCATGGGCTTTTCCGACAAGCGCCTGGCCAAGCTGGCGGTGCGGTCGGCGGGCCTGGTCGGCAGCCCCAACCACGCGCGTTCGGGCCTGGTGCACGATGTCGTCTCGGCCATGGCCGGTGCCACCAGCGAGGACGAAGTGCGCAAGCTGCGCCACAAGCTGGGCGTGCGCCCGGTGTTCAAGCGCATCGATAGCTGCGCCGCGGAATTCGAGGCGGTCACGCCCTATATGTATTCCACCTATGAAGGCGGCCTGTTCGGCGAGCCGGAAAACGAAGCCGCGCCCAGCGAGCGGCGCAAGATCGTGATCCTGGGTGGCGGGCCGAACCGCATCGGCCAGGGCATCGAGTTCGACTATTGCTGCTGCCACGCCTGCTTCGCGCTGGAAGAGGCCGGGTTCGAGACCATCATGGTCAACTGCAACCCGGAAACCGTCTCGACCGACTATGACACCTCGGACCGCCTCTATTTCGAGCCGCTGACCGCCGAAGACGTGCTGGAAATCCTCGACCTGGAGCGTTCGACCGGCGAACTGGTCGGCGTGATCGTGCAGTTCGGCGGGCAGACCCCGCTCAAGCTGGCGCAGGCGCTGGAAGACGCCGGGATTCCGATCCTCGGCACCTCGCCCGACGCGATCGACCTGGCCGAAGACCGCGAGCGCTTTGCCGCGCTGGTCGAGCAGCTTGGCCTCAAGCAGCCGGCCAACGGCATTGCCCGCAGCCGCGACGAAGCCATCGCGGTGGCCAGCCGCATCGGCTATCCCGTGCTGATCCGCCCGAGCTATGTGCTGGGTGGCCGCGCCATGGAAATCGTCGACAGCCAGGCCCAGCTCGAAGACTACATCGCCACGGCGGTGCAGGTTTCCGGCGACAGCCCGGTGCTGATCGACCAGTACCTGCGCGACGCCATCGAGTGTGACGTGGACGCCCTGGCCGACGGCGAGACCGTGCGCGTGGCCGGCGTGCTCCAGCACATCGAGGAAGCCGGCATTCACTCGGGCGACAGCGCCTGCACCCTGCCGCCCTACAACCTCCCAGCCGAAATCGTCGCGGAAATGGAGCGCCAGGCGGTGCTGCTGGCCCAGGCGCTCAAGGTGCGCGGGCTGATGAACATCCAGTTCGCGATCAAGGATGGCGATGTCTACCTGATCGAGGTGAACCCCCGCGCCAGCCGTACCGTGCCGTTCGTGGCCAAGGCGGTGGGCCAGCCGGTGGCCAAGTATGCCGCGCGCGTCATGGCCGGAGAACGCCTCGCCGACCTGCCCGAAATCCGCCGCGACATCGATTACATGGCCGTGAAGGAAGCGGTGTTCCCGTTCGCGCGCTTCCCCGGCGTGGACCCGGTGCTTTCGCCGGAAATGAAGTCCACCGGTGAAGTCATGGGCATCGACGGCAACTTCGCGGTGGCCTTTGCCAAGGCGCAGTTGGGCGCGGGCACCCGCCTGCCGCTGGGCGGCACGCTGTTCGTCTCGGTCAAGGATACCGACAAGCCGGTGGTCCTGCCGGGCGTGCGCAAGCTCGCCGCGCTGGGCTTCCGGATCGTGGCGACCGGCGGCACCGCGCGCTACCTCGAAGAGCAGGGCGTGGCCGTGGAGCAGGTCAACAAGGTGGCCGAAGGCCGCCCGCACATCGTCGATCGCATCATCGATGGCGAGATCGCCCTTATTTTCAACACGACCGAAGGCTGGCAAAGCCACAAGGACTCGCAGTCGATCCGCGCATCGGCACTCAACGGCAAGATTCCCTACTTCACCACCGCCACGGCATCGGTGGCGGCGGCAGAGGCGATCGAGGCCTTGCGCAGTGCCGAACTTGAAGTGCAGTCGCTGCAAGACTATTATCGTTGATCGTCCAAGGGTTCCCCCGCCGATAGCGACTGTTTGCGCTGGGTTGGTTTTCAACCCGGCGGGGGAACGGTTTTCCCTTGAACCGATTGGGCCAGGGAATTGAAAGAGAAGGATTACGGATGGCCAGTGTCGAAAAGCTGCCGATGCTCCAGGAAGGCTATGAAAAGCTGACTGCGGAGCTCAAGCTGCTGCGCGAAGAGCGTCCCAGGATCGTAGATGCCATCGAGGAAGCGCGCGCCCACGGCGATCTTTCCGAAAATGCCGAATACCATGCCGCCAAGGAACGCCAGGGGCAGGTGGAAGCGACGATTGCCGATCTGGAAGACAAGATCAGCCGCGCCCACATCATCGATCCCACCACGCTGTCGGGCGATCGCATCGTGTTCGGCGCCACCGTCACGCTGCTCGACGATGACGAGAAGCCGGTGCGATACCAGATCGTGGGCCAGGCCGAAGCGGACGCCAAGCGTGGCCGCATCAGCTACAATTCCCCGCTGGGCCGCGCCCTGATCGGCCGCAAGGTGGATGACGAGATCGAAGTCACCGTGCCGGCCGGGGACAAGTTCTACCTGGTGCAGAAGATCGAGTTCATCTGAACCGATCCTCTCGCAAGATCATAAAAAGCCCCCGGAAACCGATGTTTCCGGGGGCTTTTTCTATGCCGTCAATGGCGGGCTCAGGCGTCCGACTGGGCCGGATCGAGCAGCTTGTGGAGGTGCACCACCACATAGCGCATTTCGGCATCGTCAACCGTGCGCTGCGCTGCCGAGCGCCAGGCTTCTTCGGCCGCCGCATAGTCGGCATAGACGCCGACCAGATCGATGGCTTTGAGATCGACAAAATCGAGCGTCTGCGGGTCTTTCACCCGGCCGCCCATCACGAGGTGGAGTTTCTGCATTGTGGCCCTTCCCTGGGAGGATGCGCAATGCCGATGGCAAACTGCGCGGCTTTGCGCAAGACCTCCGCGGGGAAGAGACCTTGCAACCTGCGCACGGGCGTTTGCGCAAAACGACGCAGACGGCCCGTGCGGGTGTTGCGAATAGGGCCGTGGCGGTGGTTCAGCGCTTGAACCGCGCCGCCAGTTCGCTAGCCTTGGCAATGGCTACGTCGGCCGCTTCGCGCGCGGCATGGGCGGCCACGTCGGCCAAGTCACCGGCCTTGCGGCGCGCTTCCCCGGCGCCATCGGCCAGCTTGCCACCGGCGTCGCTGCCGATGTCTTCCAGCTTGTGCACGCTCTCGCGCCCCGCCTCGGCCGCCTTGGCGGCATAGGCCATGGCCACTTCGGCGGCGAGCGTGGCGAGGGCCGTGGCTTTCTTGCTCAGCCCGGCAGCGGCCTGCTCGGCCGGCGCGGCCAGCTTGGCGAGGTTGGAGACCGGCGTGGCCTTGCGCCTGCCCGTGGCCAGCTTGCCGACCACCAGGCCCAGCGCGATGCCGCCAGCGAGTGCGGCGATGGGGTGCTGTTCCACCACCTGGCGCACGGTCGTGCGGACTTCGGTCGCCTTGGCACGGGCCTGAGCCACGCGGTCCACGGTTTCCGTCTGCTCGTCAGCATAGACCGGCGCGGCCGGGGTCTGTTCGGGAGTTTGCTTCGTGTCGTCGCTCACCATAATCCTCCAGATTTGCGCCCCCACTTGCGTTTCTCAGGTTGGCCAAACCAGCCGGCCGGCCGTTTGCGCCACAGCCATTGACCCAGTTCCTGCAACGGATCGCGCAGGGTCCACACGGCCAAGAGCACCAGCGTCGCGATCAACGCCGGCGCTGTATCCTTCACCACTGTACCAGCGCCGTCGATCGCGTCGGCCATCTCATCGACGAGACGATCGCGCAGGCGCTGCCCGAGCGGGCGGGCTGCCAGATCGTCCTTCAGCCCGACCAGCTCGGCGCGCAGGTCGGTCCAGGCCTGGGCCCGTGCCTGGGCAGAAGCGAGCAGGGTTTCCTCGGCGCTCATGCCTGATTCTCCTGCTCCACGGCCGCCACCACGGCTTGTTCTGCCTTGGTCGGTTTGCCCAGCACCGTGTCCCGCGCATCGCGAAACGCGCGGACCGCAGCCCGGAAGCACAGGCCAGACAGCAGCAACAGGCCAAGCCCCACCACCGCCAGCGCACCCCACGGGGTCAGCAGCGGCGCCAGTGCGATCAGCAGGCCAACGACCACGGCCACCAGGGTCAGGCCGCCAAAGGCAGCGGCGAGCGCCAGATAGACGGCAACGCGCTTGCCCCGGCTCCAGCCAAAGCCGACCCGCGCCTTCTGATAGGCCAGCTCGGCGGTGAGAACGGCTTCACCCTGGCGCAACAGCGCTTCGAGTCGCGCGGCCAGCGGTGTGGCCTCGCTGCCATCAGGCATCCGTGCTGTCGCCGCCGCGGAACAGGCGTGCCAGGACAAACCCGGTCACGGCGGCAATACCCAGTGCCGTCGCCGGGCTCTTGCGCACGAACGTCTTCACGTCTTCGCCCAGCTCGGCAAAGTCCTTGGACGCCAGCTTGTCGGCGGTCTCTTCCACGCTCTTGGCGGCAGTGCGGGCATAGTCTCCATACTTCACGCCGAGCTTTTCATCGATCGTCTCGGCAGAGCTGCCGATCGCCTTGCCCACCACGGCGAGCGCTTCGCTGGCCTTGGCCTTGCCTTCGTGGGCCAGGTCGGCACCCTTGTCCTTGGCCTGCGCCGCCAGGGCCTTGGCCTCGTCGGACCACTGCGCGGCGGTGTCGGTGGCCTTGTCCTTGTAGGCCTGGCTCTTTTCCAGCGCTTCGCTCTTGAGCGTTTCGGCGCTGGAGCGGGCTTCTTCCACGGCCTGGGCAAAGCGGGTCTTGGCCTTTTCGGCCAGATCGCGCGCCGTGGCGGCCAGGTCGTGCGCCTTCACGTCGACGGCGTCGGCCGCCTTGGTGCCGGCATCGACCAGATCGGCGCCGGCATCCTTGATGGCAGCTTCGGTGTCTTTGGTTTCAGGTGCGGTGTCGGCCATGAGAATCCCTTTCTCTTTCGACAAATTCGTATGCCACAATCGTATGCTCGATGCCTGGCGGCGGTCGGGCGGCGCTCTGCTATTGCACTGCGGCATTATTTGCCGCTCTACGCCATCTTGCAAGCCAACGCCGCTTGCTTGCCAAGGTTCCACCCGATAGGAGCCCGGCAGGCCGGTGAAGTCCAGAGAAACTTGCCCTGGAAATCTGCACCGTCGTTCGCTGCTGGAAGCGGGCTGTCCTGGCCCGTGACCCGAAAGCCAAGAGGAAGCCGATCATGACCGCGATCATCGATATTCACGCCCGCGAAATTCTCGACAGCCGGGGCAATCCCACCGTCGAAGTCGACGTTCTTCTCGACGATGGCTCGTTCGGCCGTGCGGCCGTGCCTTCGGGTGCCTCCACCGGCGCGCACGAAGCCGTCGAACTGCGCGATGGCGACAAGAGCCGCTATCTGGGCAAGGGCGTGACCAAGGCGGTCGATGCCGTCAACGACGAAATCAGCGAAGTGCTTCTCGGCCTCGACGCCGAAGACCAGCGCGACATCGACCTGGCGATGATCGAACTGGATGGCACCGAGAACAAGGGCCGGATCGGCGCCAACGCCATCCTCGGCACCTCGCTGGCCGTGGCCAAGGCCGCTGCCGATGCGCGCGGCCTGCCGCTCTATTCCTATGTTGGTGGCGTGTCGGCGCATGTCCTGCCCGTGCCGATGATGAACATCATCAACGGCGGCGAACATGCCGACAACCCGATCGATTTCCAGGAATTCATGATCATGCCGGTGGGCGCGCCCACTCTGGCCGAAGCGGTGCGCTGGGGTGCGGAAGTGTTCCACACCCTCAAGAAGGGCCTGCATGAAAAGGGCCTGGCCACGGCCGTGGGCGATGAAGGCGGCTTTGCCCCCAACCTTGCCAGCACGCGCGACGCGCTCGATTTCGTGATGGCCTCGATCGAAAAGGCCGGGTTCAAGCCGGGCGAGGACATGGTCCTGGCGCTGGACTGCGCCTCCACCGAATTCTTCCGCAACGGCAAGTACGAAATCAGCGGCGAAGGCCTCTCGCTCAGCCCCGAAGCCATGGCCGACTACCTCGCCGCGCTGTGCGACGCCTATCCGATCCTGTCGATCGAAGACGGCATGGCCGAAGACGATTTCGAAGGCTGGGCCGCACTCACCGCCAAGATCGGCAAGCGCGTGCAACTGGTGGGTGACGACCTGTTCGTGACCAATCCCAAGCGCCTGGAAATGGGCATCGGCAAGGGCCTGGCCAACTCGCTGCTGGTCAAGGTCAACCAGATCGGCACGCTGACCGAAACGCTCGAAGCCGTCAGCATCGCGCAGCGCGCGGGCTACACCGCCGTGATGTCGCACCGTTCGGGCGAAACCGAAGACGCGACGATTGCCGACCTCGCCGTCGCCACCAACTGCGGCCAGATCAAGACCGGCTCGCTCGCCCGGTCCGACCGGCTGGCCAAGTACAACCAGCTCATCCGCATCGAGGAAGAGCTGGGCCAGGCTGCGCGCTATGCCGGCCGTGGTGCGTTCGGGCGTCTGGCCTGAACCCAAAAGAAAGCCCTCTCCCCGCCGGGGAGAGGGTTGGGTGAGGGGGTGTTGGAATGTTGTCTGTAACATTCCCTCCCCCAGCCCCTCCCGCTCGCGGGAGGGGAGGTTGAAGAGGGCCCCTCCCGCAAGCGGGAGGGGGGATTACGGGGTGATCAGTCGCCCCATTTCTTCTTGAGTTCGTAGAGCGCGATCGCCGCCTTGGCCGCTTCGCCGCCCTTGTCCTTCTGCGCCGGATCGGCGCGGACAATGGCCTGCGCTTCGTTTTCGACCGTCAGGATGCCGTTGCCGATGGGCAGGCCGTCCATGGTCAGCGCCATGATGCCGCGCGCGCTTTCGCCCGCCACGATTTCGAAATGATAAGTTTCGCCGCGGATCACCACGCCGATGGCGACATAGCCGTCATAGCTGCCGTCCTGGTCCGCCAGGGCGATGGCGGCGGGAATTTCCAGCGCGCCCGGCACGGTCACGACATCGGCCTTGTGCCCGGCGGCCTTGAGCGCGGCGCGCGCGCCGGCGATCAACTGGTCGTTGAGATGCTCGTAAAAGCGGGCTTCGACGATGAGGAACTTGGCCAAGGAACTTACTCCGCAGGAATCGGGCGTTCGCCCACGATGTTGAGGCCATAGCCTTCGATCGCGACGGGGGTATGGTGGGAATTGGACAGCAGCACCATGTCATGGATGCCAAGATCCGCCAGGATCTGTGCGCCGATGCCATAGGCGCGCAAGTCCATGTCCTGGCCGGGCACGGCGCCGCGCACGGGATCGCTCTCGGCCGTGGGGAACAGCAGCACGATCACCCCGGCGCCCTCGCGGCCGATCTCGTCCATGGCGCGCTGCAAGGTGCGCTTGCGCGGGCCGGCGCGGCCGAGCAGGTCGTCGAACGCGGAAAAGGCGTGGACGCGCACCAGCGTGGCCTGGCCCGGCGCAACCTGGCCCTTTTGCAGCACCAGGCTTTCCGTGCCATCCACCTTGTTGCGATAGGTCAGCACGCGCCAGTCCCCGCCATAGTCCGACGTGAACGGCACTTCGGCCACTTTCTGCACCAGGTGGTCATGGCGGCGGCGATATTCGATCAGGTCGCGGATCGTGCCGATCTTGAGGCCGTGGCGCCGGGCAAAGGGGACGAGATCGTCCATCCGTGCCATCGTGCCATCGTCCTTCATGATCTCGCAGATCACGCCGGAGGGGTTGAGCCCGGCAAGGCGCGAAATGTCCACCGCCGCTTCGGTGTGGCCGGTGCGCACCAGCACGCCGCCATCGCGGGCGATCAGCGGAAAGACATGGCCTGGCGTGACGATGTCGCCGCGCCCCCTCGCTGGGTCGATCGCCACGGTCACCGTGCGGGCGCGATCATGCGCGGAAATGCCGGTGCTGACGCCCTCGCGTGCTTCGATCGACACAGTGAAGGCTGTTTCGTGGCGCGTGCCATTGGCGCGGCTCATCAGTTCCAGCCCCAGTTCCTCCACCCGCGCACGGGTGAGCGTCAAGCAGATCAGGCCGCGCCCGTGGGTGGCCATGAAGTTGATCGCATCGGGCGTCACCATCTGCCCCGGAATCACCAGGTCGCCTTCGTTCTCGCGGTCCTCGTCATCGACCAGGATGAACATCCGGCCGTTGCGGGCTTCCTCGATGATTTCCTCGATCGGCACCACAGCGGGGCTGTCGTCGCCCTCGGTCAGCGCCTGTTGCAGCTTGGCGAGCGTGTCGGCGGTGGGATTCCAGCCGGGCGAGGTGCAGTCGCGCAAGGTGTTGGCGTGAAGCCCGGCGGCACGGGCCAGCCCGGCCCGCGACATGCCGCCTTCGGTCACCAACTTGCGGACGCGTTCGATCAGATCGTTTGACATGACGCTCATGTCTCACATCGAAATGTGATATTCAAGTGGATATCACATTTCGATGTCACATTGGTCAGCGCGGGGCGCTGGGGTCAGCCTTGTGGCACGACCAGCACGGTGATCGTCGCCGCGGTGCTACCCGCCACCTGCAACACATAGTCGCCCGGTTGCAGCGCGAAATCGACGATTTTGCGGATGCCGCTGCAAGCCGGGCCATGACCATGCCCGGCCGAGGGCAGGAACTGGCCGTTGCCAAGCAGATCGACCCATGCTCCGCTGCTCAGCGCCACGCGATAGGTGCCGGGCGCTGTCACATGCAGCGCGGCCATACCGCCAAAGCTGCCGGCTGCGGCGGGTTTGGCCGGCGCCAGCGCATAATGCATTTCGGCCGCCGGATGCAGTTCCAGCGTTTCCGCTTCGCCAGGGGCCACCTTGGCGGCGGCGAGGCCGGGGCGATCGCTCGCGCTGGTCAGCGTCGTGGCGTTGGGCCAGGCGGCAAAGGCCGGTGGCAGCGGCTCGGGCGTCGCAGGGCAGGCTGGCGCCGCCATGGCCGCAGGCTGCTGGGCGATGGCGGCACCGGCCAGGGGAGAGGCCAGGGCGGCCAGGGCCGAGGCGGCCAGTCTGCAAAAGGAATGGCTGGGCGTGCGCATGGAAGGTCCTGCAAAGGATGATATTTTTCCAAGCATAGCACGGCCTTGTCCCAAAGGGCCAGCGACCATCGCACTCTTGCCGAAGGGCGTGCGCCGCCCCATCTCCCGCGCAACCAATGCTGGCGTGAAAGGCGCAACGAATGGAGTTCGATTTTAGCCAGGTTGCGGCGGGCGACCGCTACAAGCTGATGAGTGCCTCGATCACGCCGCGTCCGATTGCCTGGGTCACCAGTCGCTCGGCGGCGGGCGTTGCCAATGCGGCGCCGTTCAGCTTCTTCAACATGGTCGCCGCCGATCCGCCGCTGCTGGCCATCGGATTTCTGCGCCAGAGCGATGGACGGCACAAGGATACACCGGCCAATATCCTGGAAACGAAGGAATTCGTTGTAAACCTGGTGTCAGAAAAAGACGCCGAGGCGATGAACTTCACCTGCATCGACGCCCCGCCCGATTTCGACGAGGCAGCCCATGCCGGGCTCTCGCTGGTACCGTCGAGCGTGGTAGCGCCCGATCGCATCGCCAGCGCGCCCGTGTCGATGGAATGCCGGCTCTACCAGGCGATCGAGGCCGGGCAGAGCACGATTGTGCTGGGTGAAGTGGTCCGTTTTCACATCCATGATGCGTTCATCGATGCCGAGCGGCTTCATGTCGACACCATGGCAATGGGCCTGGTGGCGCGCATGCATGGGGCAGGGTGGTACTCGCGTAGCGACACATCCTTCCAGCTCATGCGCCCGCGCTATGCCGATTGGCTGAAGGCGCAAAATGACGGTTGATTGACGGAAATCGTGCGAAACCGTTACAAAGTCGCACATATTGCAAACCATTGCGCAACGCGTCAGTACTGGTTTCATCCGTTTCTATAGATATCTAAATTATCAATATAAATCAACTGTGTATACCGAATATCTGTAGCAAATCTGGCATATTTCCGCCTTATCCGGACGCGGTTTCAAGGAGGCAATATGACCAACCAAAAATACCGCCTGGCGGCCCACGTCAGCGCCACCGTGCTGGCTCTGGCCGGGCTGTCGGCGGCCATGCCGGCGCTGGCGCAGTCCACCGGCTCGGTGGATTTCAGCAACCAGATCGTGGTGACCGCCAGCGGCCAGAAGGGGATCGCCGGGGTGGCCAACCCCGATACCAGCAAGGCCTCGGCCGTGCTGACCCAGGCCTGGATCGAGCGCCAGACCCCTGGCCAGTCGATCAACGACATGATCAACTACCTGCCGGGTGTCAGCTTCCAGAACAACGACCCCTATGGCGGCAGCGGCGGCACGCTGATGATCCGCGGCTTTGACGCGACGCGCATTTCCGAAACCATCGACGGCGTGACGCTGAACGACGATGGCAACTATGCGCTCTATTCGGGCGAACTGCTCGATTCCGAAGTGATCGACCAGGTTTCGGTGAACCTTGGCACGACCGACGTGGACAGCCCCACTTCGTCGGCCTCGGGTTCCACGATCAACATCCGCTCGCACCAGCCGACGCAGGATTTCCACCTCAAGGCATCGGGCGCGCTCGGCACCGACAACTATTACCGAGTCATGGGCATGGTCGACAGCGGGGCGATCGGGCCGGCCGGCACGCGCCTATATGCCGAATACAGCCGCTCGCATAACGATTCTCCGTTCAACAACTATGGCAAGGTGCGGCGCGAGCAGGCCAATGGCGGCATCTATCAGCCGCTCGGCGCCAATGGCGATTTCCTGTCGCTCAAGGCCACCTATGTCGGCACGGAAAACAACTTTTCGGGCTCGGTGCCGCTGTCCAACGTGGCGCTTGCCAGCGATAGCGGCCTGGGCTTCACCTATTTCCCAACCAGCTTCAAGAACGGCTATTACACCTACACCCCGTGCACCACGGCCAGCGCCAACGCCGGCGTGGCGGACAAGGCCAACACCTGCGGCTCGGCTTACGATTACCGCGTCAACCCCGCGCAATTGCTCAACATTCGCGGCAGTGCCCGGCTGACCCTGGCGCCGGGCCTGGTCTGGACGATCGATCCCAGCTTCCAGTGGACCAAGGCCAATGGCGGCGGCACCGTGTCGGCTTCCGAAGGCACGCTGAACGGGATGACCGGCTACATCAACGGCAGCTATTACCTGGGCAAGGACTTGAACGGCGACGGTGACACGCTTGACAC
The DNA here is from genome assembly GCF_014652855.1 of Novosphingobium pokkalii. Lineage (GTDB taxonomy): Bacteria > Pseudomonadota > Alphaproteobacteria > Sphingomonadales > Sphingomonadaceae > Novosphingobium > Novosphingobium pokkalii. The sequence continues at coordinate 223,450 of NZ_BMZP01000003.1, read as the reverse complement.
CGTGCGCCTGCTCGCGCCCAGCCAGACCACGACGCACCGCGTCGCGCTGACCACCTCCATGCGCTATGACATCGACAGCCGGCAGGCCGTCCGCCTCGCATATGCCTTCGCTCGCTCGGTGATCGCGCAGACTGGTGAACTCGGCCCGATCAACAGCGATGGTTCGCCGGTGATGATCTCGCCGGTCAACGATCCGATCACCGATGCGTCCGGCAACGTCGTGGAAAAGCGCGACACCCGGTCGATCGCGCTGCTCAACCAGGTTTCGGCGGAATATCGCGGCAGCTTCCTCGATAACCGCCTGAAAGTGAACGCCGGCCTGCGCGCGCCGTTCATGCATCGCGATCTCACCAACTACTGCTTTGCCCGCAACGCCAGCGGCGGCGTGACTTGCGCATTCGGTGCTTCGGCCACGGCCTATGCCGCGACGATCACCACCAGCCCCTATTACGGCGCGCCGCAACGCCGCACCTACAACTACAGCGCGGTGCTGCCCAGCATCGGGCTGACCTATGACCTGCCCACCGCCGGGCAGATCTTCTTCAACTTTTCGCAGGGCATGTCCGTCCCGCAGACGACGTCGCTCTATCAGTCGTTCTACTTTGCCAACGGCAGCGATGCCGGCCTGGTGAACCCGGAAAAGACCAACAACTTCGACCTGGGCTTCCGCCGCACCAGCGGCCCGCTCCAGGCCCAGGCAGACCTGTGGTACACCCACTTCACCAACCGCCTGGGCACGGCCTACCAGCCCGATGCGCAGACCACGATCTACACCAACCTGGGCACGGTCGATCGCTATGGCATCGATGCCAACCTGTCGTACCGCTTCAACAGCCATGTCAGCGGCTATGTCTTCGGCTCGTGGCTGCATTCGCGGATCAAGGACAATGTGACGGCCGCGACCGGCGATCTGGCCACGGCGGGCAAGTTTGAATCCGCCGTGCCGATCACCACGGTTGGTGCGCGCCTTTCGGGCAATTTCCAGCCATTCACGCTGGGTGTTCAGGTCAAGCGCACCGGTCCGCGCTATGTCAACGACCAGAACACGCCCTATTACCTGGCGGGCACGACCACCGTGGCCTATGCCGCCAAGACGCCGTCCTACACCACGGTCGATCTCGACGCCCGCGTGGCGCTGGGGGCAGTCGGCCTCAACGATCGGTCCTACCTCCAGGTCAACGTGACCAACCTGTTCAACCAGTATTACGTGGGCGGCTTCTCGGGCACCTTCAACAACCAGATCAGCTATACGGGCAGCTATACCAATGCCCAGATCGGCGCGCCGCGCGCGGCGATCGCCACGCTGGTGCTGGCCTATTGATCGGTCAGCAGGGCTGACAGAGAGAAGGGGTGGCGGGCCGGGGAGGGCCCAGCCACCCCTTTTTGCGCCACCCCTTTTTTGCGCGCGTTTCCAGCGCCCTGGCGCTATCCTGCGGGAATGACCACACCCACCTTGCGCACCATCCGTCGCCTCCATCCTGCCTATCGCGACGATATCGGCGATCTTGTCACGCATCGGCCGCTCCCCGGGCCTTCGCTCGATCGGCTGGGGGCGTTCCTGTTCCTCAACCACCACGGTCCGCAGGTCTATCCCGCGCCCAACCGCGGCCTGCCGTTTGGCCCGCACCCCCATCGCGGCTTTGAAACGGTGACGTTCATCCTCGAGGGCGAACTGACCCACCGCGACACCGGTGGCCACGAAAGCACGATCCTGGCCGGCGGGGTGCAGTGGATGACTGCCGGGCGCGGCCTGATCCACGCCGAAATCTCGTCAGAGGAGTTCAAGCGCCAGGGCGGGCCGCTGGAAATCCTGCAATTGTGGGTCAATCTGCCCGCCCGCCTCAAGCTGACCGCGCCGCGCTACACAGGGGTGCAGGCAGATGCTGTGCCCGTGCTCGTGGAGGACGAAGGCCGGGTGCGGCTCCACCTTGTGGCCGGCACGCATGGTGGCGCCACCGGCCCGGTCGACTCGCTCACCGGTGTGTTCATGAGCTTTGCCTATATGGCCCGTGGCGGGGTGCTGTCCCTCGGCGATCTGGGCGGAAGGGACGTGTTTCTCTATGTCGTGCGCGGCACAGTGGCGGTGGCAGGCGCGGCGGCCCCGGCCTTCCACCTCGTGGAGCTGACCCCGGGTGAGCGGCTCGATCTCGTCGCCGAACAGGACAGCGTCATCCTGCTCGGCCATGCTGATCCCATCGACGAGCCGGTGGTGGCGCACGGTCCGTTCGTGATGAACAGCGTGGCCGAGATTCACCAGGCCTATGCCGATTTCCAGGCTGGCCAGTTCGGCACGATGGCGGGTTGATCAAGCGCAAAGCGCCTGCGGCCAGCCCATGGCATTCTCCATGCCATTGACGGAAATGGAGAATGGCCATGGTCGAGGTGATGAAGGCGGCAGTGGTGCGTGCGTTTGGGCAGCCACTGGCGATCGAACTGGTTCCCGTGCCGGTGCCCGGCCCTGGCCAGGTGCTGGTCAAGATCGCCACCTGCGGCGTCTGCCACACCGATCTGCACGCCGCGCATGGCGATTGGCCGGTCAAGCCGCAGCCACCGTTCATTCCCGGCCACGAAGGCGTAGGCCATGTCGTCGCCCTGGGGCCGGGCGTGACGGGCGTGAAGGAAGGGGACTGCGTCGGCGTGCCCTGGCTGCATTCGGCCTGCGGCCATTGCCCGCATTGCCTGGGCGGGTGGGAAACCCTGTGCCACCAGCAGGAAAACACCGGCTATTCGGTCAACGGCGGCTTTGCCGAATATGCCTTGGCCGAGGCGGCCTATCTCGGCCACATTCCCCCCGGCCTCGATCTTGCCGAAGTCGCGCCGATCCTTTGCGCCGGCGTCACGGTCTACAAGGGCCTCAAGATGACGGATACCAAGCCCGGCGACTGGGTGGCGATTTCCGGGATCGGCGGGCTGGGGCACATGGCCGTGCAATATGCCAAGGCCATGGGGCGCAAAGTGATCGCCGTGGACGTGGACATTGCCAAGCTCGACCTCGCGCGCCGGCTGGGGGCAGAACTGGCCGTCAACGCCGCTGAGCAGGACGCGGCTGCATTCGTTCAGGCTCAGTGTGGTGGAGCGCAGGGCGTCCTGGTCACGGCGGTGTCGCGCAAGGCCTTTGAGCAGGCCCTTGGCATGGCCGCGCGTGGTGGCACCGTGACGCTGACCGGTCTGCCGCCGGGTGATTTCCCGTTGTCGATCTTCAACACCGTGCTGGGCGGCATTACCGTGCGTGGCTCGATCGTCGGCACCCGGCTCGACCTGATCGAGGCGCTGGACTTCGCTGCTACCGGCAAAGTGCGTGCAACGGTCCAAACCGCCAGGCTGGAAGAGATCAACACGATCTTCGCGCGGATGGAGCAGGGCGCCATCGAAGGGCGCGTGGTGCTTGACTTGCGCTGAGCGGCGATCCGGCGGCCAACAGTTTTCGCGGCCCGCGGCATAGCTTTCCGGCTCTGGCTTGCCGTGGTTGCTGGGGTGGCCCAAGCATGCGTGTGGCCAACAAGGCCAAAACGCATCATGAACCGCCCACTGGCCAAATGGCGTATTGGCCGAACCAAATCGGAGGGCCCCGGGTCAAGCCCGGGGCGACGTCACTCGCTCGCAAGTAGGATGAATTCCCCCATTGGCCCGTCGCCCCGGGCTTGAACCGGGGCCCTCCGCAACATGTTGGACCAAGCTTATCGACAGCTTAACCAACGCTAAGGCTGTAGCTCCCAAGCTAAAGCCTTGCAGACGCCTCGCGTGGATCAATGATAGCGGCGCAGCAGGCCGGCGAGCTTGCCTTGCACTTCCACTTCATCCGGCGCGTAGAACTGCGGATCGTAAGCGGCGTTGGCCGGATCGAGGCGGATCTTGCCCTTTTCGTGGTGCAGGTACTTGAGCGTCGCTTCCTCGCCGCGCACCAGGGCGACCACGATTTCACCGTCACGCGCGGTGTTGGTGCGGCGCACGAGCGCGAAATCGCCGTCGAGGATGCCGGCTTCGACCATCGAGTCTCCCGACACTTCGAGCGCATAGTGCTCGCCCGAACCCAGCAGCGCGGCTGGAACCGGCAGCATTGCCGAACCTTCCAGCGCCTCGATCGGGGCACCGGCGGCGATGCGGCCGTGCAGCGGGATTTCGATGACGTCGTTGGCGGCAACCGGTGCGCCCAGCGTGGCGGGGCGAGCGGTCGGCGCCGGGCGCGGCGTCGCATTGCGCGGCGCGGCCTTGGTGGCCAGGCTTTCCGGCTCGCGGATCACCTCCAGCGCGCGCGCCCGGTTGGGCAGGCGGCGGATGAAGCCACGTTCCTCCAGCGCGGAGATCAGGCGGTGCACGCCAGACTTGGACTTGAGATCGAGCGCTTCCTTCATTTCCTCGAACGACGGGGAAATGCCGGAATCATCAAGGCGCGTCTGGATGAACGAGAGCAGTTCGTGCTGCTTGCGCGTAAGCATCCGCAAGTCTCCTATGGCGAACGAATGCGGAACGAATAAGCAACTAAACCAGTCCCGTCAAGCAAATCCGCCAAATTCGAGCAGATAGATCGGTACCTTGCTCCCTTCCGGTCGCATCGCTGCGCCAGCTTCGCGTCGCACCAGGCAATTGGCGCGGGCGATCGGGGCGATCGCGCCCGAATCCTGCAAGGTGTCGAGCGTGACGGCCTCGCCATTCCAGGTGCCGCGCAGGAATTCGGTGCGCCCGCCGCCTGCCGGCATGGCCTGGGCCAGCCGCGCGGCGAGCGGCCGGGGCAGCGGGTCTGCGGCGCCCAGCGCTGCGCGCAGCAGCGGCAGCAGGAACAGGTGCGCGGTGACATAGGCCGAGGCCGGATTGCCGGGCAGGCCAAGGATGACTTGCGGCGCGGAAAGGCTAGCGGCGGCGCGGTGGCCGACCAGCAGCGGCTTGCCCGGCTTGATCGCCACGCGCCAGAAATCGATGCGCGCGCCCACCGCCTCCAGCGCCGGGCGCACGAGATCGTGATCGCCCACCGAGGCGCCACCGCTGGTGACCACGATATCCGCGTCGCGCACGCGATCGAGCGCGGCGGCAAGCGCGTCGAGCTGGTCAGGCACCGGGCCAAGGCGCTGCACGTCCACCGGCAGGGCCGCAGCCATGGCTGCCAGCATCGGCCCGTTGCTGGCCGGGATCTGGTGCGGCGCCAGCGCATGGCCGGCAGCGGCGAGTTCGTCACCACTGTCGATCACGGCCAGGCGCAGGCGGCGATAGACCGGCACATGGCCGTGCCCGGCCGCAATCGCCAGTGCGATCTGCGCGGCGCCCAGCCGAGAACCTGTGGCGAGCAGCGGATCGTGGGCGGCAAAGTCCATGCCGGCGGGGCGGATATGGCGCGATGGGGGCTGGGGCGGCGTGCCAGTGAGCGTCAGGGACGCGTCGCTGCGCTGGCAGTCTTCCTGCAACAGCACGCAGTCCGCGCCGGCAGGCAGAGCGGCGCCGGTGCTGATCCGCACCGCCTGCCCCGTGCCCACGGTCCCGGCGAAGGGATGGCCGGCGGCGCTTTCGCCGATCACCGTCCATGGGCCGGGCAGGTCTGCCGCGCGCAGGGCATAGCCGTCCATGGCCGAAAGCGCGGTCGCCGGCTGGGTACGCGCGGCGAGCAGGGGCGCGGCGAGATAGTGGCCCAGCGCTTCGGCCGTGGCGCGGTGTTCCACCGGCAAGCGGGGCGCCAGCGCGATCAGGCGGGCCTGGGCTTCTTCCAGTGGCAGGGGCGGCTGGCGCGGGATGGTCATGGCGCCGACCAGTCGCCCGACTTGCCGCCGCGCTTGGCAACCAGGCGCACTGCGTCGATCACCATGCCCTTGTCCACCGCCTTGGCCATGTCATAGATTGTCAACAACGCCACGCAAGCGGCTGTCATCGCTTCCATTTCGACGCCGGTCTTGGCGGTGAGCGAGGCTGTGGCAGTGCATTCCACCCCGCCTTCGACAAAGCCGAATTCCACGGCCACGGCATCCAACGAAAGCGGGTGGCACAGCGGGATCAGCTCGCCGGTCTTCTTCGCGGCCATGATCCCGGCAATGCGCGCGGTGGCCAGCACATCCCCCTTGGGCATCGTGCCGTCGCGGATCGCGACCAGGGCGGCGGGCGACATGCGGATCATGCCGCGCGCCACGGCCACGCGCTGGGTGGGTGCCTTGGCGCCGACATCGACCATGCGTGCATGGCCCTGGGCATCGAGATGGGTAAGCTCTGTCATGCTGTGCTCATGCCACGTCGCCGGAATGGTGCAAGGCTTGTTCGGCCGCCAGGGGCTGAGGCGGCGCAAGCCCGGCGCGCAACCGATCGAGCGCGATGCCGGCCAGGTTCTGCGCGCGGCCGACATGGCGCAGGCGCACCCGCGAAAATGAAACGAGGCCGTTCAAATAGGCCGCGAAGCAATCGGCCGTGGCGGGATGTCTGGCAGTGCGGCCCTGGATCTGGTCGATCACGAAAGCCGAATCCCCGCACAGCACGACATCGCTTTCCCCAAGCGCGCGGGCTACTGCCATGGCGGCCAACAGGGCGAGCCATTCGGCGCGGTTGCTGTCGCCTGCGCCGCAATCGGGGGTGAACCAGGTCTGGCCGCGCGCGACGACGGCAGTTTCCATGCGGCCCGGATTGGGCCGGCAGCCGCCGTCGAACCACAGCTTGCGCGCCAAGCCGCGCTCAGCCCTGCAACAGCGCCTGCGTGGCGGCGGCAACGTCCGCCTGGCGCATCAGGCTTTCGCCGACCAGGAACGTGCGCGCGCCACAGGCCGAGAGGCGCACGAGATCGGCGTGGTGGTTGATGCCGCTTTCGGCGACCAGCAGCGTGCCTTCGGGCGCGAGCGGGGCGAGGCGCTCGGTGTTGGTGATGTCGGTCACGAAGCGCTTGAGATCGCGGTTGTTCACCCCGATCAGGCGCGAATGCAGGCGCGCAGCGCGCTCCATTTCCGCCTTGTCGTGCACTTCGACCAGCACGTCCATGCCATGGTCGTGCGCGGCGGCTTCGATTTCGGCCATCTGCGCATCGCCGAGCGCGGCGACGATGATCAGGATCGCGTCGGCACCCATGGCGCGGGCTTCGGCCACTTGCCAGGGATCGACCATGAAATCCTTGCGGAGCACCGGCAGGGCGCAGGCGGCGCGGGCGGCGACGAGATAGTCTTCGTGGCCCTGGAAATAGGGCGCGTCGGTCAACACGGACAGGCACGCCGCGCCACCCGCTTCATAGGCGCGGGCGTGTTCTGCGGGCTGGAAATCCGGGCGGATCAGGCCTTTGGACGGGCTGGCCTTCTTGATTTCGGCGATCAGGGCAAAGCCGCTGGCGGCGCGGGCGCGCAAGGCCGCCTCGAACCCGCGCGGCGCGCTCTGCGTGGCGGCGCGGGCGGCGAGATCGGCGAGCGAGCTGGTGGCCTTGCGGCGGGCGACTTCGGCGCGGGTGGTGTCGCAGATTTCGGTGAGCTTGTCGGTCATGCTTCGCAAATGCCTTACTTCAGCGCGTCGATCCAGCAACGCAGCAAGCCAAGGGCCAGGCCCTTGTCGATGGTTTCGGCGGCTTCTTCCACGCCCTCGTGCCAGTCGGTCACTTCGCCCGCCACCATCAGCGCGGCGGCCGCGTTGAACAGCACGGCATCGCGATAGGGGCCGGGCTGGCCATCGAGCAGGGCCTGGAGCGCGGCGGCGTTATAGGCCGCGTCCCCGCCGCGAATGGCATCGACCGGGGCCGTGGCCAGACCGGCATCGGCAGGGGCCACGCGGTGCATCAGGATCGCCTGCCCGTGCACGTCGGCCACTTCGTTGCCGCCGGCCAGGCTCAACTCGTCCAGCGCCTCGTCGCCCGAGACGACGAACGAGCGCGCGGTGCCAAGGCGCGCCAGGGCATCGGCATAGATCGGCACATAGGCGGGCCGGGCAATGCCGACCAACTGGCGCTGCACCCCGGCGGGATTGGCCAGGGGGCCCATCAGGTTGAAGATCGTGCGGCGGCCGATGGCGCGGCGGATCGGCATGATCCGGCCCATCGCGGGATGGTGCTTGCCGGCAAACAGGAAGCAGATGCCCAGATCGGCCAGCGTCTCTTCCGCCGTTTCGACTGCGCGATCGAGATTGAGGCCGAGGGCCTCCAGCGTATCGGCCGCGCCGGCCTTGGAGCTGGCGGCGCGATTGCCGTGCTTGGCCACCGGCACGCCGCAGGCTGCCACGACCAGGCTGACGGCGGTGGACACGTTCAGGGTATGGTGCCCGTCGCCGCCGGTGCCGCAGACGTCGATGGCATTGTCGGGGGCGGCAATGCCGATCATGCGGGCGCGCATGGCCTGGGCGGCGCCGGCAATCTCGCTGGCGCTTTCGCCGCGATCGGACAGGGCGACGAGGAACGCGATCGTGTCCTCGTCCGCCACTTTGCCGTCGAGAATGGCGGCAAAGGCGGCTTGCGCTTCGTCCTGCGGCAGCGGGGTTTCCGCCACCGGCGGCAGCAGGCTCATGCCAGCATCCGCACGTTGACCCCGCACAGCGCCAGGAAATTGGCGATCATCGCGTGGCCATGTTCGGTGGCGATGCTTTCGGGGTGAAACTGCACGCCGTGGATCGGCAGGCTGGCATGGCGGAAGCCCATGGTGTGGCCATCATCGGAGCGGGCGTTGACCACCAGGCATTCCGGCACGTCTTCCACCACCAGCGAGTGATAGCGCGTGGCGGTGAACGGTGAGGGCAGGCCGGCGAAAACGCCTGTGCCATCGTGGGTGACCGGCGAAGTCTTGCCATGCATCAGCCCGCCGCGCACCACTTTGCCGCCGAAATACTGGCCGATCGACTGGTGCCCCAGGCACACGCCGAGCAGCGGCACGCCCGCCTGCGCCGCCGCGCCGACGAGATCGAGGCTGACGCCTGCTTCGTTGGGGGTGCAGGGGCCGGGCGAGAGCAGGAAGCCCTTGGCACCACTGGCCAACGCGTCGGCGGCCGAGATGGCGTCGTTGCGCACCACGTTCACTTCGGCTCCCAGTTCCATCAGGTAGTGGACCAGGTTCCAGGTGAAGCTGTCGTAATTGTCGATGACGAGGATCATGTCGGCTCCTCCTTATTGCCCGAATGCCGGCTCGGCGGCGACGCGGATGGCTTCGCGCGCGGCGGCGAACAGGGCGCCGGACTTGTGCTCGCATTCGCGCTGTTCGGCGGCGGGGTCGCTGTCGGCAACGATGCCGGCGCCGGCCTGGACATGCATCACGCCGTCCTTGAGCACGGCGGTGCGCAGGACGATGCAGCTATCGACCGAGCCATCGGGCGCGAAATAGCCGACGCCACCGGCGTAGGCGCCGCGCGTTTCGGGTTCGAGTTCGGCGATGATCTCGCAGGCGCGCACCTTGGGCGCGCCGCTGACGGTGCCGGCGGGAAAGCCGGCGAGCAGGGCGTCGACCGAATCGGCCCGCCTGGTATCGAGCTGGCCGACGACGTTGGAAACGATGTGCATCACGTGGCTATAGCGTTCGATCGTATAGCTTTCGGTGACTTTCACGGTGCCGGCAGCCGCGACGCGGCCCACGTCGTTGCGGCCCAGGTCGAGCAGCATGAGGTGTTCGGCGCGTTCCTTGGGATCGGCCAGCAGGCTTTCCTCGTTGGCGCGGTCCTCTGCCGGGGTGGCGCCGCGCGGGCGGGTGCCGGCGATGGGCCGGATGGTCACTTCGCCATCGCGGATGCGCACCAGGATTTCCGGGCTGGAGCCGATCAGGGCAAAGCCGGGCAGATCGAGGAAATAGAGGAACGGCGAAGGGTTGATCCGCCGCAGCGAACGATAGAGTGCCATCGGCGGCAGCGGGAAGCGCGCGGTGAAGCGCTGCGCCAGCACCACCTGGAAGATATCGCCGGCGGTGATGTAGTCCCGCGCGCGGGCGACCATTTCGCCATAGCGTTCGGGCGCCATCTGCGGCTCGCGCACCAGGTCGACCGTTTCGGGCAGACGCGGTTCGGCGGGCAAGGGGCCGTGCAGGCGGGCGAGTGCAGCGTCGATGCGGTCTGCGGCCAGCGCCAGCAGGGCCTGCGGATCGCCGCCTTCGGCCCAGACCGGGGCGACGGCGGTGAGTTCGTCGGTCAGGCGATCGAACACCAGCACGACGGTGGGCCGCACGAACAGCATGTCGGGCAGTTCGAGCGTGCTTTGCGCCGGACGCGGCAATTTTTCCACCAGACCGATGGTTTCATAGCCGAAATAGCCGACCAGGCAGGCGAGCGTGGGCGGCAGGCCTTCGGGCACGTCGATCCGGCAGCGTTCGACCAGCGCGCGCAGTTCGGCAAGGCTGTTGCCCGGCAGCGGCGCGAAGGCAGCCGGATCGGTCTGCCATGCAGTGTTGAGCTGGGCGGTTTCGCCCGTGGCGCGGAACACGAGATCGGGATCGAGCCCGACGAGGCTGTAGCGCCCGCGCACTTCGCCACCCTGCACCGATTCGAGCAGGAAATCGCCGCGTTCGGGCACGAACAGCTTGCGCGCGGCGCTGACCGGGGTTTCGCTGTCGGCGATCAGCTTGCGCCAGACCAGCGCCGGCTTTCCGGCCGCCAGCGCGGCGAGAGCCGCCGCGCTGTTTTCGGGCAGGGCGCCGGAGCTTGGCGCGGGACGCGACAGGATCGTGGTCATGGTCTTACTGGTTACCGACAAGCTTGGCGTTGAGCGCACGCAGCGCGGTTTCGTTGCGGGTCACGCCCACGGTGTTGCGGATGGCGACGCGAAGCTGCTCGGCCATCTCGCGGCCCATGTCGATGCCGAACTGCTTGCTGGCCTGGGCCAGGAACGGATCGCCGGCAGGGATCACGCCGGGCGTCACCGCCTTGAGCGAGACGACGTAGAAGCCGGCCTTGTTGGGCGCTTCGAGCGGCTTGGCCGTGCCCTTCGACATCGCGAAGAGCAGGACCAGCGGCGGGGGCAACTGGCGGCCGCTCTGCTGCATGGCGGCAAGCTGTTCGCGGGTGATGCCGATCGGCTGCGAGGGCGGCAGTTGCACGCCCAGGCCCTTGAGCGCGTCGGCCAGCGAGGTGCCCTTGGCCATCGCGGCGAGCACGGTGGCCGAAGCCTGCTTGGCCTTGGCCACGCCCTGCTCGGTGGCATAGTCGCGCGCCACGGCATCCTTGATCTGGTCGAGCGGCGCGGGCGCGGCCGGCGTGATCTGGCCCACGTCGAAGATCGCGATGCGCTTGCCATCGGCCAGCGGCGTCACTTGCGCTTCGCCTTCGTGCTCCATGGCAAAGGCGCCCTGAAGCAGCGCGGCAACGTCAGCCGGAGCCTTCTGGCCGGGCTGGCCGAACACGGTGCCATCGGCGGTAAGCGCCGGGGTGGTGGTCACGGTCACGCCCTGCGCCTTGGCCACGTCGGCGAGGCCGGTGTGGTTCTCGAACTGCTCTTCGAGGCGCGAAGACAGGTCGAGCAGCGCGGCGTGGCGCTTTTCGGTGGTCAGTTCGGCGACGAGTTCGGGCCGGGCCTGCTCCAGCGTCTTGCCGGCCTTCTTGACCACGGCGTCGACGCGGATCACGTGCCAGCCCAGGCCGCTCTTGGCCGGGGTGGCTACTTTGCCCTGCGCGGCGGCAAACACGGCGTCGGCCACGGCGGGCGAGCTTTGCGCGGCCAGCTTGTCGCGAGTCAGGTCGGCGATCTTGCTGGCGGCAAGGCCCTTGGCGCGGGCGGCTGCTTCGATGCTGGTACCGCCGGAGACTTCCGCCGCCAGAGCCTGTGCGGCCTGCTGCGTCGGCACGACGACTTGCGTCACGGTGCGGGTTTCGCTGGCGCCATAGACATCGGCCTTGGCCTTGTAGCGGGCGGCGATATCGGCATCGCTGGGGGCGGGCACGTTGGCCAGGGTCGCCTCGTCGATCACGGCATAGCGCAGGGTGCGGCGCTCGGGCTGCTGATAGCGGGCGGCGTTGGCCTTGTAATAGGCTGCGAGCACGGCATCGGACGGCTTGTCCTTGCCGGCAAAGGCCAGGCTCGGCAGGAAGGCGATGTCACCTTCGCGCTTTTCCTTGAGCATCGCGGCATAGCGCGCCACGGCCGAGGCGGGCATGGCATTGCCTTCCGACACCGGCGAGAGCACCTGGCGGGCGATCAGGCTCTGCGTGATCGACTTGCGCACGGCCGCGTCGGTCAGGCCGCGCTGGGCGAGGAAGGCGCGATAGACCGCATCGTTGAACTTGCCGTCCGGCCCCTGGAACGCCGCTTGCTTGGCGATCTCGCTGTCGACCAGGCGGTCGCTCACGCCCATCTGCGCGCTGGCGGCCCATTCCTGCATCGCGGCGCGATCGGCCAGGCCGGACAGCGCATCGTTGAGCACGCCCTGGGCCAGGAACTGCTTCATGGTGAGCGTGGGGTTCTGCTCCCGCTCCTGCTCGAAGGCAGAGGTGATCGTCTTGCCCAGCTCGTCCACGCCGACCTTGGCGTGGCCCACGGTGGCCGCTGCCTCGCTGCCGCTGGTCTGGCCAACGCGCAGGCCGGTCACGTCGGCGCCGGCAAAGGCCAGCGCGAGAAGGCCGATGAACACCAGGGCGAACAACGCGCCGATGCGGGAATGGATCAGTTTACGAAACAGCGAGAGCATGGGATGCGATCAAATCCGCCATTGACTTGGAAGCGCCTGCCTTAGGAGGCTTGAACCGATCCCGCAATGCCTGTGGATTGGGTATGGGCCTGTGGGCATGGCCAAAGGATTGTGGGCTTGGCGCCGCACCTTGCCGACATTCCGCCCGCTGGCCTGCACTTCATCGCGCGGGTCTTGCGCTTGCCCGGCAATTGCAGGCAAGGGGGCAAGAGGAATCGGGGTGGCACGCATCGTGTCCAGGCATTTGCCGGGGCGGCGCGGCCCGCATTCCATGGGGCATACAGCACGAGGGACAAAGCCAGCCATGGCGCAACGACCATATATCGTCGGCAACTGGAAGATGAACGGCAGCCGCGCCATGCTGGCCGAGGCCCGGGCCATCGACCGGGCGGCCGCGCGCCATCCCCAGGTGGATATCGCCCTGGCGCCGCCGTTCCCGCTGATCGGCCTGTTGCGCGAAGCGGTGACCGGCATCGGCGTGGGCGGGCAGGATTGCCATACCGAGGCCAAGGGCGCCCACACCGGTGACGTTTCGGCCGCGATGCTGGCCGATATCGGGGCGGATTTCGTGATTCTGGGCCACAGCGAGCGCCGTCGCGACCATGGCGAAAGCGATGCCCTGGTCCAGGCCAAGGCCGATGCCGCGCTGGCGGCCGGGCTGGGCGTGATCATCTGCGTGGGCGAGACGCTGGACGAACGCGATGTCGGGCGCGCGCTGGACGTGGTCGGCGGGCAGGTGGACCGCTCACTGCCGCAGGGCGAAGCCGCGCTGGAAGCGGCCATGGTCGGCAAGCTTGCCATTGCCTATGAGCCGGTCTGGGCGATCGGCACGGGCCGCGTGGCCGACGTGGGCGATGTGATCGCGATGCACGCGGCGGTGCGGGCGCGCCTGGTGCATGCCTATGGCGAGGCCGGCGCGCGGCCGCGCATTCTCTATGGCGGCTCGGTCAATGCCGGCAACGCCGCCGCGCTGCTGGCCGCGCCCGAGGTGGGTGGCGCGCTGGTCGGCGGGGCCAGCCTGACGGCCGACGCCTTCCTGCCGATCGTGGCGGCGGCGGGCGCGTCCGAGAGTTGAGCTCAGGATTGAGCCCCTTGCGCAAGGGCGCGTCGCGCCCTAAGTGCGCGCCAACAGTTTCAGGCGGAACCTCATGTCGCTTTTTATCTTCCTCACCATCGTCCAGGCGCTGATTGCAGCCGCACTGGTCGGCGTGATTCTTATCCAGAAGTCCGAAGGCGGCGGCCTGGGCGTGGGCGGTAGCCCGGCCGGCTTCATGTCGGCACGCGGTGCGGCCGATTTCCTCACCCGCATGACCTCGATTCTGGCGGGCCTGTTCGTGATCCTGAGCATCGTGCTCGCCGCCATGGCGGTGAACACCGGCGGCACCCGCACGCTCGACACCTCGTTGCAGCGCACGACCGATCCGCTGGCCGGCCAGGCCCAGCAGCCGGCTGCGGCTCCGGTGGCACCGGCTGCCGATCCCTCGGCAGCGGCGCCCGCCGCACCCGCCGATCCGCTCGGTGGTGCCGCCAAGCAGTAATACCGCGCAACGATGAAGCCAGGCGTTCCCGCCGCACAGGTGGGGACGCCGGTTTTGTTTTTGCGGGTTCTTGACGTGATCTCCTGTCGCGCCGCACTGCGGTGTACGGGATGTTACGGTTCGCCCCGCGCTTGGGGATGGTCCAGCCTTTTGGTGATGCCTTTTGGCGTCGCACCCCCTTGCGCTCCTGTCCCTTCTGACGCTAAGGCCCAACTCCCATGGCGCGGTACATTTTCATCACCGGCGGCGTGGTCTCCTCGCTCGGCAAAGGTCTCATGGCGGCAAGCCTCGCGGCGCTGCTCCAGGCACGTGGCTATCGAGTGCGGATCCGCAAGTTCGATCCCTATCTCAACGTCGATCCGGGCACGATGAGCCCGTATCAGCACGGCGAAGTCTTCGTGACCGACGACGGCGCCGAGACGGATCTCGACCTCGGGCACTACGAGCGCTTCACCGGCGTTTCCGCCCGCCAGGCGGACAACATCACTTCGGGCCGCATCTATCGCGACATCATCGCCAAGGAACGCCGCGGCGATTACCTGGGCGCGACCGTGCAGGTGATTCCGCACGTGACCGACGCGATCAAGGACTTTGCCCAGACCGAGACCGAAGACCTCGATTTCGTGCTGTGCGAGATCGGCGGCACGGTGGGCGATATCGAGGGCCTGCCGTTCATCGAGGCGCTGCGCCAGTTGCACAACGAGCTGGACCGCGACCAGACCTGCTTCGTCCACGTTACCCTGGTGCCCTATATCGCGGCCGCCGGTGAACTGAAGACCAAGCCAACCCAGCATTCCGTGCGCGAGCTGACCGGGCTTGGCATCCAGCCCGATATCCTGCTGTGCCGTTGCGAAAAGCCGCTGCCCGACAGCGACCGCGCCAAGATCGCGCAGTTCTGCAACGTGCGCAAATCGGCGGTGATTCCCGCGCTCGACGCCAGCAGCATCTATGCCGTGCCGTTGCAGTATCATGCCGAAGGGCTGGACGCGGAAGTGCTGCGCCACTTCGGCATGACCGCGCCCGAGCCGAACCTTTCGGTGTGGGACGATATCGTCGACCGCTACCAGAACCCCGAAGGCGAAGTGACCATCGGCGTGGTGGGCAAGTATGTCGGCCTGCAAGACGCCTACAAGTCGCTCAACGAAGCACTGGCGCACGGTGGCATGGCCAACCGCGTGAAAGTCAATGTGCGCTGGATCGACGCCGAACTGTTCGAGCAGGAAGACAGCGCGATTGCCGCCCATCTCGAACCGATGCACGGCATCCTGGTGCCCGGCGGGTTTGGCGAGCGCGGCTCGGAAGGCAAGATCGCCAGCGTGCGCTTTGCCCGCGAACGCGGCGTGCCGTTCTTCGGCATTTGCCTGGGCATGCAGATGGCCTGCATCGAAGGCGCGCGCAACACGGCCGGCATCGCCGAAGCCTCGTCCACCGAATTCGGCCCGACCAAGGAGCCGGTGGTCGGCATCATCACCGAATGGATGACCGCCGAAGGCCTGGAAAAGCGCGAAGCCGGCGGCGACCTTGGCGGCACGATGCGCCTGGGCGCCTATGAAGCGCATCTGGCTGGCAACAGCCACGTGGCCAGCATCTATGACGCCACCACGATCAGCGAGCGCCACCGCCATCGCTATGAAGTGAACGTCGCCTATCGCGAGGCGCTGGAGCAGGGCGGCCTGCGCTTTGCCGGCATGTCGCCCGACGGGCTGCTGCCGGAAATCGTCGAGCGGCCCGACCACCCGTTCTTCATCGGCGTGCAGTTCCACCCCGAACTCAAGAGCCGCCCGTTCGATCCGCACCCGCTGTTCAAGGGCTTCATCGCCGCAGCGGTGAAGCAGGCGCGGCTGGTCTGATCCTGTCTTGCGTGTGGCGCCCGGTCGGTTGCCGACCGGGCGCGCACCTCGCTTACTTGCCTTGCGGCGTGTAGGTCTTGCCCAGCCAGTCGAACGCGGGCAGCGCTTCGTGGCGCTTGATGTCGAACATCGCTGCGTTTTCCCAGCTTGAACCAGTGCCCCAGCGAGTCTTGCACTTGGTCGAAACCCAGTCCGGCGCCCAGTAGACCACGCCGTTGCCGCCGTTGTTGACCACGGTCTGGGTCAGGTCTTCCAGATACCTGCGCTGGCCCTGCGGGCTGACGGGATAGCCCGGGATGGCGCTGTCGGAGCCGAGCAGGTTGGTGGTGTCGTCGGCATGGTCGTCGGAAAAGGCATAGGCCGTCTCCACCACCCAGACTTGCGCGCCATAGCGGCGGTGGGCGGCGTCGATCACCTTGCCCAGGCCCGAGAGGTTGTACTTCGACCACTTGGAATAATAGCTGATGCCGATGATGTCGTAATCCAGCACCCCGGCGGCCGTGGCATCGTCGAACCACGGGATCACGTTTTCGGGCTGGGCAATGTGCAGCATGATCTGGATCGGCTTGCCGTGGGCCTTTGATGCTTCGCGCACGGCGCTGATCCCGGCATTGAGCAGGCGGGCATTGCGCACCCAGTCGATCGGCTGGTCCTTGGCGCCGCCCTGCATGGCCGCGTTGGTCTCGTTGCCGACCTGGACCATTTCCGGCAGTTGCCCGGCGGCGGCCAGTTTGTCGAGCACTTCGCGGGTGTAATCGTGCAGCGCCTTCACCTGGGCATCGGTGGAAAGGCCGGCCCACGCGGCGGGGGCGGGCTGCTTGTCGCCATCGGCCCAATCGTCGGAATAATGGAAATCGAGCAGGACGTTGAGCCCCGCCGCATGGGCGCGGGTGATCGTCTTGAGCACATCGTCATAGGCGCTGTAGTGCGTCCATGTCGGGTTGTTCCACAGCCGCACGCGCATCAGGTTGCCGCCATGCTGCTTGAGCAGCACGAACGGATCGGCGGGTTTACCATGGTCGAGGAACTTCGCCCCGCAAGCTTCCATCTCGTTGGTGAACGACAGGTCCGCGCCCAGGTAGAGCGGGGGCGGGGCAGGTGGAGCAGGTGGGGCAGCCATGGCCGAACTGGCCAGGAACAGCGAGGCGGAAGCGCAGAGCGCGCGGCGCAGCAGGGGCATAAAAAAGGGGCCTTTCGCGTCAGGCGTGGAACAGGAGGTCAAGGCTGGCAGGCTTGAGCCCCGCCGCGCTGACGGTGAGCCGGGCACCGCCCACCGTGCCGGTGCCTTGCACCAGCGCCTGGGCCAGGCCGTTGAAAGCGCGGCGCGTGGTGCCCTTGTCCGGCTCGGTGGACGTGGGATTGCCGTTGCCCAATCCGATCAGCCGCGCGGCGCCGGTCACGGCAAAGGTGAGCGGCGTGTCGGCCATGGGCACCAGCGTGCCATGGGCATCGACCACGTCCACGCGCACGGCGGCCAGATCGTCGCCATCGGCGGCCAGGCGCGTCCGCTCGGTCACCAGGCGCAGCGCGGCGGGCGCGCCGGCCGTCACGCGGCGGTCGCGGGCCACCAGCTTGCCCCGCGCATAGCCGCGCGCTTCCAGCGTGCCGGGGGCATAGGGCACCTGCCACGCGAGGTGGCCGTTTTCCGGCATAGCCTTGCGGCCCAGCGAGCGGCCATTGAGCAGCAATTCCACTTCCTCGGCGTTGCCGTGCGCCCAGACCTCGATCGGCTGGCCTTCGCGCCCGGTCCAGGTCCAGTGCGGCAGCAGGTGGACCAGCGGCTGGTCGCGGCGCCACCAGGCGCGGTAGTAGTAATAGTTGTCCTTGGGCAATCCGCACAGGTCCATCGCCCCGAAATAGCTGGAGACGCTGGGAAACTGCGGATAGGGCGTGGGCTCGCCGCGATAGTCGAAGCCGGTCCAGATGAAGCCGCCGGCAATGCCCGGCTCGGCGGCCACGATTTTCCACCATTCCTCGGCGGTGCTCGCCCACCACGGATGCTCGGTGTCATAGGCGCGCACCACGTGGGCGGCGGCATCGTTGGCATAGGCGCCGCGCGTGGCGACGGTGCTGCCGGTTTCGGTGCCGATCACCGGCTTGCCGGGATGGCGCTGGCGCCAGGCGGGAATCTTGTCGGTGCGATAGTTGAAGCCGACCACGTCCACCGCATCGGCCGCGCCGCCGTCCCAGCCCTGGTCCATCGCCTGGGTGGTCAGCCGCGTGGGATCGAGCTGCTTGCAGCGCGCCACGAGCTGGGCGGACAGGCGCCGACCACGCTCGGTGCCCTGGTGCCCTTCCTCGTTGCCCACCGACCACAGGATGATCGCGGGGTGGTTGCGCGATGACAGGATCATCCGCTCCAGTTCGTCCAGCGCTTCCGGGTTGGTGGTGTTGAGCCGGGTTTCGGCAATCATCATCATGCCGCTCGCGTCGCAGATATCGAGCAGGGCCTGGGCGGGCGGATTGTGCGCGCTGCGCCAGGCATTGGCGCCCATGCCCTGCGTCTGCGCCACGCGCCAGGCATGCAGGGCATCGGGAATGGCCGTGCCGACGCCGGCGTGGTCCTGGTGGTTGCACACGCCCAGCAGCTTCACCGGCTGGCCGTTGACGGCAAAGCCGCGCGTGCCGTCGAAGGCCAGGGTGCGGATGCCGAAGCGGGTTTCCACCCGGTCCACCTCTTGGCCATCCACCAGCACGGCGGTTTCCAGCGTGTAGAGATGCGGGGTCTGGGGCGACCACAGGCGCGGCGCGGGCAGGGCGAGCGAAGCCTTGGCCAGCGCTTGACCGCCCGGCGCCAGCGCGATGGCCTCGCTCGGCGCGATCGTGGTCGCTGTCGTGCCATCCGGCGCGATCACGCGATGGCGCAATTGCACGCTGCCGGCCGCTTCGGCTGCGTTGGCGAGCGTGGTTTCGATGGCGACCTGCGCGCCCCCGGCATCGACCGTGCTGCGCACCCAGGTGCCCCATTGCGGCACGTGCAGCGGCGCGGCGCTGACCAGGTCGACATGGCGATAGATGCCGGCGCCTTCATAGAACCAGCCTTCGCCCAGCGTGGCATCGACGCGCAGCGCCAACTGGTTGGGCGTGCCGTCATAGTTGAGGAAATCGGCGATATCGACGCGGAACGGGGCATAGCCCGAGGCGCTGCCACCGGCTTCATAGCCGTTGACGAAAACCTTGCAGTTGCGGAACACGCCATCGAATTCCAGCCAGATCGCGCGGCCCTTGTCACTGGCGCCGATCGGCAGTTTGCGGCGATACCAGCCCACGCTGTTCTGGGGGAAATCGCGGCCGATGGCGCGGAAGCCGTGCGCTGCCGCCATGTCTTCCTGGTCCTTGGCCACCGCCGCCTTGGGCGGGGCATAGGGCAGGTCCACCGCCCAATCGTGCGGCACGCGCACGGAAGCCCAGGCGCTGTCGTTGAAATCGGCCATGGTGGCGGGTGAGACAGCCTGGCCCGGCTTGGCATAGGTGCGCTGCCATAGCCCGAAATCGAAATCGCGCGCCATGTCTGCCGCATGGCCCAGGGCAAAGCGCCAGCCATCGGCCAGCCGTTCACGGCGGCGGGGCGAAGGCGATGCCGGTGTGATGGCCGTGGTCGCGGCTGTTGCAGCCAGCGCGGGCGTGGCACCGGTGGCAAGGCCAGCAAGGCCCAGAGCAAGGGCGGTGCGGCGGTCGGCAGTGGGGTTGGGGATCATCGTTCAGAACTCGAAATCGGGGCCGGTGGTCACAGCGCCGAGCAACAGGGCATCGGCCACCAGTGCCAGCGGGCTGGCGTCGGCATCGCTGGCGCGCCGCGCGATGAGATCGGCAAAGCGGCGATAGATACGGGGATATTCGTCGTTGCCGGATTCCTGGCGCAGCGTTCCGCCGATTTCCAGGCGATGGCCGCCCTCGCGCAGCACCAGGTCGCCATCGTCGGTCTGCACCACAATATCCCATTGCTGGTGGCCGGGTTGCAGGATCGAGAGATCGGCGGTGATCGGCGCGCCCGTGCTGCACCGCATCCGCACGTGCGCGTCGGTGGGCGACTGGCGATTGGCCGGGACGATCAGGTCGGCCCCTTCCACGCAGATGCCGGCGGGCAGGATTTCGGTCAGGATCGAAAAGGCGTTGATGGCCGGATCGAACACGCCAAAGCCGCCCTTGGCCAGCAGCCAGTCTTGCCCCGGATGCCACTGGCGCACGTTCTCGCGCCAGGCGATGTGCACGCTCCGAACATTGCGCGTGGCGAGCCAGGCGCGCGCGGCTTCCACCACTTCGCTTTCGCGCGAGTGCCAGGCGGCATAGAGCGTGACGCCGGCGCGGGCAGCCAGTTGTGCCAGGGCTTCGGCCTGGGTGGGGGCAGCGGCCGGCGGCTTTTCCAGCAGGACATCCAGCCCGGCGGCGATGGCCTGCCGGGCAAGGGGCACGCGCACCGAGGGCGGCGTGCACAGCGCCACGGCATCGAGCCGACCCGCTTCGCCCGCCAGCATTTCGTCAAGCCCGGCATAGCCGCGAACACCGTCGATGCGGTGGATCGGATCGGCCACGGCGACCAGGTCGAACCCGGAATTTGCCGTGATCGCGGGAAGATGCTGGTCGCGGGCAATCTTGCCCAGTCCCACCAGGCCCAGGCGGATCGGAGAAGGGGGCATTTTCAGGGTCCTCGCAAGCTTATCGGTGGCTCTTTACATTTATCATATATATATGGTTAGAGAGGTCAATGGGCGGGGATAGCGGCGGGGCAACGCGCGCCGGCCCATAAGAAGGCAAATGGAAGGAATGGCAGCGGTGGGCAACGATAACGGCAACAACGGCGGCGGCCTGGGTAAAGGGCTGCGTTCGCGCGCCTGGTTCAACAATCCCGAATCGGCCGACATGACCGCGCTCTATCTCGAACGCTATCTCAACTATGGCCTGACGATCGAGGAATTGCAGTCCGATCGTCCGATCATCGGCATTGCCCAGACCGGCAGCGATCTTTCCCCCTGCAATCGCCACCACCTGGTGCTGGCCAGCCGCGTGCGCGACGGCATTCGCGAGGCGGGCGGCATTCCCATCGAATTTCCGCTGCACCCCATCCAGGAAACCGGCAAGCGCCCGACGGCCGGGCTCGATCGCAACCTGGCCTATCTCGGCCTCGTCGAAGTACTGTTTGGCTATCCGCTCGATGGCGTGGTGCTGACCATCGGTTGCGACAAGACCACGCCCGCCGCGCTGATGGCGGCGGCCACGGTCAATATTCCCGCCATTGCCCTGTCGGTCGGGCCGATGCTCAACGGCTGGCATGAAGGCAAGCGCACCGGCAGCGGCACGATCGTGTGGAAAGCGCGCGAGATGCTGTCCAAGGGCGAGATCGATTTCAAGGGGTTCATCGAACTGGTCGCCAGCAGCGCGCCCTCGACCGGCTATTGCAACACCATGGGCACGGCCACGACGATGAATTCGCTGGCCGAAGCCCTGGGCATGAGCCTGCCCGGCTCGGCGGCGATCCCCGCACCGCACCGCGACCGGCAGGAATGCGCCTATTACACCGGCAAGCAGATCGTCGAAATGGTCGCGGCCGATCGCAAGCCGTCCGACATCCTGACCAAGGCCGCGTTCCTCAACGCCATCCGCGTCAATTCCGCGATCGGCGGATCGACCAACGCGCCGATCCACCTGAACGCGATTGCCCGCCACGTCGGCGTGGACCTGACGCTGGAGGACTGGGAAAGCCACGGTGCGGACATTCCGCTGCTGGTCAACCTGCAACCCTCGGGCGAATACCTGGGCGAGGACTATTTCCGCGCGGGCGGCGTGCCGGCGGTGATGGGTGAACTCGCCCGCGCCGGGCTGCTCGACGGCAGCGCGCTGACCGCCAATGGCAAGACCGTGGCCGACAATGTCGCCCATGTGCAGATTGCCGATGAAGACGTGATCCGCCCGCTCGACCGTCCGCTCAAGCTCGCCGCCGGGCTCACCGTGCTGGGCGGCAACCTGTTCGACGCGGCGGTGATGAAGAAAAGCGTGATCAGCGACCAGTTCCGCGCGCGCTATCTGTCCAACCCCGATGATCCCGAAGCGTTCGAGGGGCAGGTCTTCGTGTTCGACGGGCCGGAAGACTATCACGCGCGGATCGACGATCCCGCGCTGGGCATCGACGAGCGCTCGATCCTGGTGATCCGGGGCGCCGGGCCGATCGGCTATCCCGGTGGCGCCGAAGTGGTCAACATGCGCCCGCCCGCCGCGCTGATCCGCGCGGGCGTGGACGCGCTGCCGTGCCTGGGCGACGGGCGCCAGTCGGGCACTTCGGGCAGTCCCTCGATCCTCAATGCCAGCCCCGAGGCGGCCGTGGGCGGCGGGCTGGCCATCCTGCGCGATGGCGATCGCATCCGCGTCGATCTCAAGACCCGCAGCGTCAACCTGCTGGTCTCCGATGCCGAACTGGCCGAGCGCCGTGCCGCGCTGGCCGCCGAGCCGTTCCGCTTCCCCGAAGACCAGACCCCGTGGCAGGCGCTCAGCCGCAAGATCACCGGGCAGTTCGCCGGTGGCGCGGTGATCGAGGACGCCGTACGGTTCCAGAAGGTTGCCCAAGTCTATGGAGTGCCCCGTGACAGCCACTGATACCATTCAAGTAGTGCCCGTGGCGCGACCGGGCGCGATGCACACCCGCGATCTGCTGGGCGAAGGGCTGCTGTGGTCAGCCCGCCAGCAGGCGCTGTTCTGGGTGGACATCATCGGCCAGCGAATCAACCGGCTGGACCTGGCCAGCGGCCTGGTGGCCGAATGGGACGTGCCCGACATGATCGGCTGGGTGCTGGAGCGCGAGAGCGGGCCGGGCTTCATCGCCGGGCTGCGCGGCGGCTTTGCCACGATCACGCTCGAACCGTTTTCCTGCGTGCTGATCGGCGCGCCGGAACCCGATCTGCCGCGCAACCGCATGAACGATGCCATGGTCTGCCCGCGCGGCAGCATCTGGGCCGGCACGATGAACATGGACGGGGAAACGCCCACTGGCCATTTCTACCGGCTCGATCCCGATCTGTCGTGGAGCCGGGTGGACAGCGGCTATCGCATCGCCAATGGCCCGGTGCTCTCGGCCGATGGGCAGTGGCTCTACCACACCGACAGCGCGCTGGGCCGGGTCTATCGCTTTGCCTATCGCGGCGATGGTACGCTGGGCCCGCGCGAGACGTTCCTGGACTTTCCCGAAAGCTGGGGCTCGCCCGATGGCATGACCATCGACAGCCAGGGCGGCATCTGGATCGCACACTGGGGCGTGGGCTGCGTCAGCCGCTTCCTGGCCGATGGCACGCGCACGCACTGCATCGACCTGCCGGCCAGCCAGATCACCAACCTGGCCTTTGCCGGGGAAAATCTCGATCGCCTGTTCGTCAGTTCCGCCGCCGATGGGGTGGACGAAGCGCAGGGCGGGGTGCTGTTCGAAGTGACCGGTACCGGCTTTCGCGGCTGCCCCACGCCGCGTTTCGGCGGCTAGGGCAGGGCGGCGATGTCAGGCCAGTGCTTCCTCGTTCTTGCGGATGGCATCGAGCGCGTCCTCGATGATCACGCGCATGCGGGTCTGCGCGCTGGCCTCGTCGCGCGCCAGGATCGCGTTCATCACCATTTCGTGCGCTTCCAGATCGGCGCTGCGGCCAACGATGCGGTTGGTATAGCGGATCGAGGTCTTGAGCGCGGTGGAGACGACATCGCGGAACTGGCCGAAGAACGGATTGCCCGAAGCCTTGAGGATGGCGACGTGAAAAGCCACGTCGGCTTCCAGCACGTCATCCTGCCCGGCATCGGCCGCCTGCATGCGGGCAAAGCCGGCGCGGATCAGGGCCAGGCCATCCTCGCTTGCCTCGCGCGCGGCCAAGGCGGCGGCGGCAGGCTCGATCGCCACGCGCAACTGGCCGAAATGGGTGAGCAGGTCGATCGAGAAGCGCCGCTCCAGCATCCAGCGCAGCACGTCGGGATCGAACAGGTTCCACTGGCTGTCGGGCTGGATGATCGTGCCCTGGCGCGGGCGCGCGCTGACCAGGCCCTTGGCGGTGAGCATCTTGACCGCTTCGCGCGTGACCGAGCGGCTGACGCCATGGGTTTCCGACAGCTCTGCCTCGGTGGGGAACGGGCGGCCGGCAAAGGCGCCGCCGACGATCATCGAGCCGAGCCGATCGAGCAGGCCATAGGTGAGATTGCGGCCGAGCGCGTCGCGTGCTTCGAGCGGTTGGAATGCCACGGTGATCCCTTCGGGGTAGTGTGCTCTTTTAATCATATAAATAGACACGAATCGGAATTGGCAA
This sequence comes from Novosphingobium pokkalii, assembly GCF_014652855.1. Lineage (GTDB taxonomy): Bacteria > Pseudomonadota > Alphaproteobacteria > Sphingomonadales > Sphingomonadaceae > Novosphingobium > Novosphingobium pokkalii. The sequence goes on along the minus strand of NZ_BMZP01000003.1, from coordinate 199,265 downwards.
GACCAAATTCCGGGCAAAATGCCAGAGAGGGCGGGAAATGAGCCTATCGACACTCGATGCCGTGGTGGTGGCGGCCTATGCCGTGTTCATCTTCGTGCTGGCCCAATGGGTCAGCCGGGAGAAGGCCGGCCACCAGACCGACACCACCGATTACTTCCTGGCATCGAAATCGCTGCCATGGTGGGCGATCGGCGCCTCGCTGATCGCGGCCAACATTTCGGCCGAGCAGATCGTCGGCATGGCCGGATCGGGCTATGCCATTGGCCTCGCCATCGCCTCCTACGAATGGATGGCGGCGGCCACGCTGCTGCTGGTGGCCAAGTATTTCCTGCCGATTTTCCTCGCCAACGGCATCTACACCATGCCGCAGTTCCTGGAGCAGCGCTTTGGCCCCACGATCCGCACGGTCATGGCGGTGTTCTGGCTGGTGCTCTATGTCTTCGTGAACCTCACCTCGATCATCTGGCTCGGCTCTGTCGCCGTGATGCAGGTGGCGGGCGTGAACCAGGACGTGGCGCTGGCGGGGCTGGGCGTGTTCGCGCTGCTCTATCAGTTGCGCGGCGGGCTCAAGGCCGTGGCGCTGACCGATATCGTCCAGGTCACGCTGCTGGTGCTGGGCGGGCTGGTGATTGCCTGGCTCACGCTCGGGCAGATCGGCCAGCTCTATGGCGATGGGCCGGGCATCGTCTCGGGCTTCAAGGCCCTTGTGGCGCAGGCCCCGGATCACTTCCACATGATCCTGTCGGCTAACGATCCGCACTACAAGGATCTGCCGGGCCTGTCGGTGATCATCGGCGGCATGTGGATCGCGAACCTGTCGTACTGGGGCTGCAACCAGTATATCATCCAGCGCGCGCTGGCGGCCAAGAGCCTGCCCGAGGCGCAGCGCGGCATGGTCTTTGCCGGCTTCCTCAAGCTGATCATGCCGATCATCATCGTGCTGCCGGGCATTGCCGCCGTGCTGCTGGCGCCGAACCTGGCCAAGCCGGATGAAGCCTATCCGGCGATGATGCGCCTGCTGCCGCCGGGCCTGCTCGGCCTGGTGTTTGCTGCGCTGGTGGCCGCGATCATCGCGTCGACGGCCAGCAAAATCAACTCGATCGCCACGATCTTCACCCTCGATATCTATGCCCGCTTCGCCAAGGGCGAGCAGAGCGAGAAGAAGCTGGTGGCTGTGGGCCGCGTGGCCGCTGCGCTGGCCGTGGTCATCGCGATCCTCACTGCGCGCCCGCTCTTGGGCGGGCTGGACCAGGCGTTCCAGTATATCCAGGAGTTCTCGGGCTTCGTCACGCCGGGGATCACCGTGATCTTCCTGCTCGGCCTGTTCTGGCCGCGCGCGACCGAGGCCGGCGCGCTGACCGGTGCCGTCGCTTCGGTGCTGCTCAGCCTGGTGTTCCGCTTTGGCGGGATTGCCGCGCTCGAAGCCGTGCCGTTCATGAACCGCATGGCGATCATCTTCGTCGTGTCGCTGTTGCTGGCCATGGGGGTTTCGCTCGCGCGCCCGCAGGTGCAACAGGGCGCCGGCATCCGCAAGGAAGCCACGCTGTTCCGCACCAGCCCCGGCTTCAATGCGGCGGCGCTGGCGATCCTGGCGATTCTCGTCGCTCTCTATGCCTATTGGTGGTGATGTGACCGTGACCGACCGTTTTCTTGCCATCGATTGGGGCACCACCAATCGCCGGGTCTACCTGCTCGACGCCAGCGGGACCGTGCACGAAACCTTCCGCGACGATCGCGGCGTGCTCGCGGTGGGGCCGGGCGGTTTTGCCGAAGAAGTGGCCGCCATCCGCGCCAGGCTGGGTGACTGGCCGGTGATCGCCGCCGGCATGGTCGGCTCGCAGCGCGGCTGGGCCATGGTGCCCTATCTCTCGTGCCCCTCGGGCGCGGCAGAGATTGCCGGGGCGCTGCATGAAGTGGCGCCGCGCACCTGGATCGTGCCGGGCCTGTCAGACCCGCGCGGCGATGTGATGCGCGGGGAAGAAGTGCAACTGCTCGGCGCGGTGAGCGCCGGCCTTGCCCCGGCCGACGCGCTGTTGTGCCAGCCCGGCACCCACTGCAAGTGGGCACGGATGCAGGGCGGGGCCGTCGCCGCGTTTTCGACCAGCATGACCGGCGAGATGTTTGCCCTGCTCAAGCAGCACAGCCTGCTGGCGGAATTCCTCGGCGGGCCGGTGGCCGATGGCCCGGCCTTTGCCGGCGGGGTTGCCGCCAGTGCCGATCCCGCCCTGCTCACCGCGTTGTTCGGCGTGCGCGCTTCCGCGTTGCTCGGCCTGCGCGCGGTGGAAGACAGCGCCGCCCACGCCTCTGGCCTGCTGATCGGCAGCGACGTGCGCGGCGCGGGCGTGGGGCCGGGCGTCGACGTCTACCTGCTCGCCGATCCCATGCTCGGCGCGCTCTACACCTCGGCCATTGCGCAATGCGGCGGCCGCGCCCACCTCGTTGACAGCCATGCCGCGTTCGTTGCCGGCATTGCCCAGATCTGGAGCCTCGTTCGTGATCACTGACCATACCCCCGCTCATGAGGCGGCCGACCGTTTTGCGCAGGCCATGCGCCACTGCCCGCTGGTGGCGATCCTGCGCGGGGTGCGCCCCGACGAGATCGAGGCCATGGCCGATGCCCTGGTCCAGGCCGGTTTCAGCATGATCGAAGTGCCGCTCAATTCGCCCGAGCCGCTGGTCTCGATCGGCAAGATCGCGCACCGCTATGGCGATACCGTGCTGGTTGGCGCGGGCACGGTGCTGTCCGTCGCCGATGTCGAGGCGGTGCATGGCGTGGGCGGCAAGCTGATGGTTTCGCCCAACGTCAACCCGGCGGTGATCGCGCGCAGCGTGGAACTGGGCATGGTCGCGCTGCCCGGCTATGCCACGCCCACCGAAGCCTTTGCCGCGCTGGACGCTGGCGCGCACGGCCTCAAGCTGTTCCCGGCCGAAGCGGCCAGCCCCACGGTGCTCAAGGCGCAATTGGCCGTGATCCCGCGCCATGTGCCGGTGCTCGCGGTGGGCGGTGTGACGCCGCAGAACCTGGGCGACTGGATGGCGGCCGGCGCGGCCGGTGGCGGGCTGGGCTCGGCGCTCTACAAGGCCGGGCGCAGCGTGGAAGATGTGGCCAAGGCGGCCAAGGCTTTCGTCACCGAAGTGCACCGCCTGATCGACTGACGCAAAAAACGGCAGCGCGGGGATGATCCGCGCTGCCGGCAAGGTGGACTTCATGCGTCGAAGTCAGAACTTGTAGCCGATTGTGGCAAAGACCTGGCGCGGCGGGATGTATTCCACGCTCGTCGTACCCGAACCATAGGGATCGGCGAACTTGTTGCTGACCCCGGCCTTGTCGGTGATGTTGGTGCCGGTCACCGAGAAGTTGAACGGCGAGGCATCGGGCTGATACTGGATCATCAGGTTGCCGATGGTATAGGCGGGCACGGTGTCGAACTGCGGCACGTTGAAGATGCGCGAGTTGAACTTGCCGCGATAGATCACTTCGCCGCGCAGCATCAGTTCGCCCGGGCCGACCGGCGCGGTGTAAGTGGCGGCAAAGCTGCCCTGCACGCCCGGCAGCTTGGGGATCTTCTTGCCGTTGGTGTTGGTGGCGGCGGCCTTGACAGCGTTGATCACGGCGCTGTCGTAATACCAGTCTGCGGGATAGCCGGCAGCGGCATAGGCGGCAGCGCGTACATCCTGCGCGGTCTGCTTGTCGATGGTGTAATAGTCGCCGTGGAACTTGCCTTCGGCCAGCGCCAGGTTGCCATCAAAGCGCAATTGTTTGGTCGGCGCCCAGGTGGTTTCGAACTCGATGCCATAGGTTTCGGCGCGCGGGATATTGGCCGTGCCGCCGGCAAAGGGCACCGGGTCTTCGGCGGTGAACTGGAAATCCTTGTACCAGTAGTAATAGCCCGCCACGTTGAAGCGCAGGGTCTTGTTGAAGAACTCGTTCTTTGAGCCGATTTCGGCCGCCCAGACGGTTTCCTTCTTGTAGGTGTCCTTCACGAAGATCGAACTGCCGGCAAAGGTGACGCCGCTGGGCTTGTAGCCCTTGGAGCCGGTGACATAGACCATGTGATCGGTATCGAGCCGGTATTGCAGGCTGAGCTTGCCGGTCACCGCGTCGCTGGTGGAAGTGCGCGGCGTGACCACCGCGAAATACTGCACGGGCTGGGCGGAAATCTTGTCCCAGCTATAGCGTGCGCCGGCGATCAGATCGAGCTTGTCGGTGGCGTGAACGATCGCCTGGCCATAGCCGGCCCATGAGGTGTGCTGATAGGGGCTGTCGGTCTGGAACGACACGGCCTCCCCGTTGCTGGGATCGGTGGAAAAGCCGCCGGTGGTATATTCCAGGATGTTTTGAAGCGCGTGCTGACGCAGATAGAACCCGCCGACGACCCATTCGACCGACTTGTTCGGCGTGGACGAGGCCGAGACTTCCTGCGTCCAGGTGCTGCTGTAGTCCTGCCACTTGACGATGTTGTCGTGATAGTTGGCATAGACATAGCGGTCGTTGTCGCCGCTCTGGTTCTTGTTGAGATACTGGTAGGCGGTCACCGACTTGAGCACGACCTTGTCGTCGATCGTCTGCGCGATCGAGAGATAGGCCATGCGCGTCTTGGTGTTGTACTTGCCGCCATAGTCCTGGTTCACCACGCGCGGGTTGGTGCTGGGATCGGCGATATAGGTGGTGCTGCCGGCGGCGGGATCGGTGCTGCACAGCAGGCACTTTTGCAGCGCGGCGTTGTGATCGGCATCGAAAGTCTGCGCCGAGAGCGTGACCGAGGTATCGGGCGAGGGCTGCCACAGCAGCGAGACATGCGCGCCCAGGTTGTTGGCATCGTCGAGCGGATACTTGGCATAGCCCGGCACGCCCACGGCATAGCCATAGCCATCGTGGCGCAGGTATTGCACCGTGCCGCGCACCGCCAGCGTTTCGGCCAGCGGCACGTTGAGCGTGCCCATGGCGCGGACATAGTTGTAGTTGCCATAGCTGACCTGCGCTTCGCCGGTCGTCACGCCGAGCACCGGCTTGCGGGTGATCACGTTGATCGCGCCACCGGTGGAGGTCTGGCCGAACACGGTACCCTGCGGCCCGCGCAGCACTTCCACGTGATCGACATCGAGCAGATCCTGGTTCAGCGCCACGACGTGGGCAATGTAGACCCCGTCGATGTGGAAGGCGACGCCGGGCTGCGAATTGGGATTTTGCGCGGTTTCATAGCCGACACCGCGAATGGCGATGACGCGCTCGTTGCCTTCGCTCTTGGTGACGGTCAGGCCCGGCACGAAGCCGTTGAGATCGGCCAGTTCGGTGGCATTGCGCTGGCGCAGCGCATCGTCGGACACGGTACTGATGGCGATGGCCGCCGATTGCAGGTTCACTTCCCGCTTTTCGCCGTTGACCACGATGGTGCCGAGCGGATCGCCGTTGGCATCGACGGCAGCGGCTGGCGCCGGCGCAGGTTCGGGGGCGGCATTAGCCGCCCGGGCAGACGTGACGGCAAATGGGGCGACAAGCGCCAGAAGCGATGCAGTGGCAGTGAGCAGGACGGATGACGCTCGCATGGGATTCCCCCCTCGAAGAATGCTTTTCATCGCTTTCAGGCAGCCTCTCGGCTCTGGAGCCCGACCCGCCAGACTTTTGGGTCGGGCTCTTATGTTCTCCCTGAACCTGGCCTTCAGCGTGGCAGGCTTGTTGTGTGGTGCCAGCATCGTTGGACAAGCGCCCTGCGGTCTTGCGCGGCAACGCACGAATAGTTGACCGATCCGCGTTGCAGCAAGAACCATGTTGCGCTGCAAGGCTCACGAAAGACCGATTGTGGGGCGGCGCCTTTTTGGGGGCTGGGGTCCAAAGGTCTTGCGCGCCTCGTCAAGACGTGGCGCACTGCATCATGGCAGGCGTGGTGCAACGCCCCACTGCAAGCAAAGGAATTGAGCCTTGTCCGTGATCACGCCTCCCGCCCCGGTGCTCTCGCCCATCACCAGCCGCGCTGCCTGGCGGGGTGACCAGCTCAGCCAGGGCCAGGACTGGGTCTATGAGCTGAGCGCGGCCCAGGTTGCCGAACTGGAAGCGCTGGGCACGCGCTTCATGGCTGAAAATCCCGACCTGCGCACTGTGCAGGCGCAGGACTACCCCCTGGTGGAAACCGCGCAGGCTTGCGAGGAATGGCGCCAGGAAGTCGAATTCGGCCGCGGCTTTGTGCTGGTGCGCGGCTTGCGGGCGGAGCTCTATTCAGACGCCCTCTCGTGCGCGATCTATTACATCCTCGGCCTGCACATGGGCGATCCGATCCGCCAGAACGAGATGGGCGACCTGCTCGATCACGTCTATGCCACGTCGGACAAGACCATGGACGATCCCACGGCGCTTTCGTCCAAGGTGCGCGACAAGCTGGTCTATCATTCCGACAGTTCGGATATCGTCGCGCTGATGTGCCTGCGCGGGGCGCGCGAAGGCGGGCTGTCGTGCCTCGTTTCAGGGGCAGAAATCTACAACGAGATCCTGCGCCGCCGCCCCGATCTGGCGCCGCTGCTGTTCGAGCCGTTCCACTGGGACTGGCGCCGCCAGGACCACGAGGCGCCGGCCGATACCTATACCTCGCCGATCGTCAGCCTGAAGGACGGGGTGTTCAGTATGTATGCCGGCTCGCTCTATATCCTCACCGCGCAGGAATACGAAGGCGTGCCCAAGCTGACGGACGACCAGATCGAAGTGCTGCGTCTGTTCGACGAGATCACGTATGAAGAGGGCATGGCGATCGAGATGGATTTCCGCCCTGGCGATATCCAGTGGCTGTCGAACTATGCCGCGCTGCACGCGCGCACCACGTTCTGGGACTGGCCCGAACCGCAGCGCAAGCGCCACCTGCTGCGCCTGTGGCTTTCGAGCAAGGGCGCCCGGCCGGTGGTCGAAGGCTTTGGCAAGAACGGCGTGGTCCAGCACCGCGCCGCCCCGCGCGATGGCGCGGCCGAGCATCCCGATGCCCATTTCGACGTGCGCGGCATGTCGGTCCCGCGCCTGATTTCCTGACGCGAACTGGCCTGACAGATCAGCCCGGCGGAGCGATCCGCCGGGTTTTCTTGTGGCTGTCAGGCGTGGCGCAAGGCCGCTGTCGCCATGGCCACCGGCAGGCATGCCGCACCCAGCAGCCATAGCGCGCCGGCATAGCTGCCGGTCCATTGCGCCAGAACGCCGGCGAGGCCCGGCCCGAGCGCGGCCAAGCCGGCGAGCGTCCAGCACAGCGCCAGGCCGGCCGTGCCGGCCTCATGGCCGAACCATTCCATCAGCAGCACGGTCACCGCCATGGCGACCAGGGCAGAGCCCACGCCGAACAGCGGCACGAAGCCCCAGTTGACCATCAGCGCACTGCCTTGCGCCAGGGCGCCCATGCCCAGCGCGGTCGCCGCCATGGCCAGGGCCAGCAGCGTCGCGGCGCGCAGGTGGCGCAGAGCAAACCCGGCAAGACCGGTGCCGAGCGCGCCCAGCAGCCCTTGCAGTGCGAGCACGCGGGCGACGGCGCTATCGCTCCAGCCCAGTGCCGGGGTGAGATGGGCCGGCGCCACGCTCAGCGCGGTCATGATCACCGCCTGGCTCAGCACCATGGCAATGGCCAGCACGGCAAAGCGGGCGTTCACCAGCGGGCGCCACCATCCCTCAGTTCGCGGCTGGTCGGTTACAGGTGAAGCAGGCGGATCGCGCAGGCCAAGCAGCAGCAGTGCGGCCAGCGCCAGGGCAATGGCGCAAGTGCCGCGCCAATAGCCGACGCCGCTGTCGATCAGGGCCTGCCCCACGGCCGGCCCCGCCGCATTGCCCAGCGCGCCGGTCATCAGGTAAAGACCCAGCACGCGCTCGGTGCGCGGGCCGGACCAGCCCGCGATCATGGTATAGGCGGGCGTATTGGCCAGCAGCGAAAAGCCTGCGCCCACCAGGGCCATGGCCGGCAGCAGCAGGGCAAGGCTGGTGGCCAGGCCCGCAAGTGCCAGCCCGGCCGCCATGGCCAGCGCGCCGCCGGTCATCGTCAGGCGCCCGCCGATGCGCGCCATCAGCCACACCGGAAGCGTCGCCCCGATGCTCGCGCCCACGATCACCATGGTGAAGGCACCGCCCAGGGCCGCCGGGCCAAGGTTCAGCGCCTGGCCAGTGGCAAACAGCGCCAGCCCCATACCGGCAAAGACAATGCCTTGCCCGGCAAACAGGGCCAGCGAAACGGCGATCACCACTGCGCCTTCGCGCGCCGTGACAGCGCGCGGCGCGGCGCTCATTCCGGCTTTTCGCCCAGAATCTGCACGCGATAGCCCGAGCGGCGCTGCGGGAAATAGTCCCAGATCGCCGAATGCTGTGCGCAGCGGTTGTCCCAGAAGGCGATCGAGTGCTGCTGCCAGCGGAAGCGGCACTGGAACATCGGGTGCTGCACGTGCTCGTAGAGGTAATTGAGGATCGCGCGGCTCTCGATCGCGGGAATGCCCTCGATATGGGTGGTGAAGCCCCGGTTCACGTAGATGCACTTCTTGCCCGTGACCGGATGGGTGCGGATCACCGGGTGGCTGTGGCGCGGCAGCTTCATCCCCTCGGGCGTGATGCCGCCAAAGCCGACCACGGCATCGTGCACGGCGGTCAAGCCTTCGAGATAGGCCTTCATCCGGTCAGACAGCGCGTCATAGGCGGCATACATGTTGGAAAACACCGTGTCGCCACCCACTGGCGGGATGGTGTGGAGATAGAGGATCGAGCCCATCGGCGGGGCCTCGTCGCAGCTCATGTCGGAATGCCAGTCTTCGCCGGCCACGAACGTGCTGTTCTCGTCGGCATGGATGATCGTCACTTCGGGGTGGCCGGGCACCTGCCAGGGCTTGGTGCTGGGCGCGATGTGGACGCCGCCGAAATACTGCGCCAGGCGGATATGGTCTTCGTGGGACAGCGGCTGGTCGCGGAAGAACAGCACCAGCCGATCGGCCATGGCGGCCTTGAGTTCGGCCACCTGGGCCTCTGGCAGCGGCTTGGTCAGGTCCAGCCCCGACACTTCCCCGCCGATCGCCGGGGTCACCTGGGTTACCGTAATCGTTTCATAGGCCATGGAACGTGTTGCCTTTTTCAAAGAAGCGGCCAGGCCATGCGCAGCGGCAGGCCCGAGCGGGAAATCACGGCCTGCGCGGCATCCTGCGCCTCGGCCAAAAGGGATTGTTCATCGATCGTGGTGCAGCGTCCGGCCTCGACCACGCGGTGGCCATCGACCCACACGCTGTCCACGCCGCGCCCATCGGCCGACCACACCAGTTGCTGCACCGGGTTGTGCAGCGGCACCCATTCGGGGCGGCGCGCATCGTGCAGCACCAGATCGGCCCGCGCGCCCACGGCCAGCATGCCGACCTGGCCTTCCAGCCCCATCGCCCGTGCGCCATTGACGGTAAGCATCTCCAGCGCGCTTTCGGCCGGGAACAGCGCGGTATCGCCGCGCGCATCCTTCCACAGGCCGGCCATCAGCCGCGCGGAGGGCATCAGATCGTGGCGATCCCCGCCATCGGTGCCCAGCGCGATATTGACGCCCGCTGCCCCCATTTCGGGAAACAGCCCGCGCGTGGTCGCCTGATAGCCGCCCTTGAGCGATGCTTCGGGGCAATGCACCACGTGCGTGCCGCTCTGCGCCAGCAGTGCCACTTCGCTTTCGTCCACGTGCACCATGTGCACCAGCGACAGGTGATCGCCCAGCACACCGAGGTCTGCCAGCCATTGCACCGGGCGCTTGCCGGTATGCGCCAGATACCACTCCGGATCGCCCACGGCGGGCGCCATGTGCGCGGAAATGCGCAAGCCTCGCTCGCGCGCGATCGCGGTGGCGGCCTGCCACAGCTCGGCGGTGTTGGTCATGTGCCCGACCAGCAAGGGCCAGGCGGCGATTCTGCGCCCATCGTCGGGCCAGGCGGCGAGGTCTGTCTCGAAGGCATCGAGCGCGGCGCGGGTGAGGGCGGCCTGGTCCTCTCCGGGCGCAAAGGCGCGGTCCATGCACCAGCGGCCGATGCGGCCACGGATGCCGGTGCCTTCCAGCGCGTGGGCCACGGCATCGAACGCGATCAGCGTGCCCGCTTCCAGGAAAGTGGTCGTCCCGGTCTTGAGCATGGCCAGCACCGCCAGCCGCGCGGCAATCGCCTGCTCCTGCGGCCTATGGCCCTGATAGAGCGGGATCACCCACTGGTTCAGCCCTTCGTCGAATGGCAGCGCCTCGGGAAGAAAATTGCGCAGCAGGGTTTCGGTGAGGTGGACATGGGCGTTGACGAAGCCGGGCGTGGCGACAAAGCCGCGCGCGTCCACCACTTCGCGCGCAGTCACCGTGGCGGCAAGCTCGGCGCTGGGGCCGACGGCGACGATCTTCCCCCCGGCCATGGCCACCGCGCCATCGCGGATCACGCGGCGCTGCGGGTCCATCGTCACCAGCAGGGCGCCAGTGACCATGGTATCGACGACCAGGGTTTCGGCCGGGATCATCTCAGCCAAAGCGGAAGGCCGAGATATCGGCCATCATCACATTGTCGGTGAAATCGCGCTGGCCCGGCGCATCGGCGGCGGCGCCGGCGGCGACCATCAGCGGGATGAGGTGTTCCTCGCGCGGGTGGCTCTGGCGCGCGGCCGGGGCGCTGGCCCATTGCGCCAGCGCCTGCCAGCGCGCTTGCGGTTCGCCTTCGATCGCCTGGGTCAGCCAGGCATCGAACGTGGCCGAAGGTTGCAGCGCAGCGGGCGAGAAGAACGCGCGCATGTTGTGGAAGCTCATGCCCGACCCCACGATCAGCACGCCTTCCTCGCGCAAGGCGGCCAGCGCGCGGCCGCAGCGCAAGTGCTCCTGCGGATCGAGATCGCGCTTGAGCGAGAGCGGCACCACCGGAATGTCGGCCTCTGGCGTGACCAGCAGGAAGGGAATGAACACCCCGTGGTCAAACCCGCGCGTCGCATCGGTGCGGGCGGGCAGACCTTCGGCCTTGATCAGGTCCACGATGCGTTCCGCCAGTTCGGGGGCGCCAGGGGCGGGGAATTGCAATTCATAAGTGTGCGGCGGGAAGCCGTAATAGTCATAGATCATCGCCGGTGTGGCGGCGGTGGAGGCGGTGAAGGCGTCTTCCTCCCAATGCCCGGAAATGACGACGATGCCCTTGGGCCGCTGCGGCAGGCTGGCGATCAGCCCCTTGAGATAGGCCGCGGTCTTGTCCCAGGCATCGGCCGGGCCGCCCATCGCGCGCCAGTCCATGAAGAAGCACGGACCGCCGCCGTGGGGAATGAACAGGCTGGGCATCGCGGTGGTGGCAGGGATTTCAGACATCGCGCTGATCGTGCTCCTTGGATCGAGGCCTGGGCCTAGAGGGCGCAAGGGGGCCTTGTCTTGACGCCGGGCGCAAGCAATTTTGCGAGGGGCGCTTGGGTCGGGGCCAAGTCTCTGGAAAACAGGCCCGCAACCGGCATGCAAGTTGATGCGCGGCGCCCTGGTTTTTGCCGGCGGGGCTCTGCGCTTGGCAAGGGCGCGGGGGTGGGGTTTGATGGTCTGGTCATCCACTGCCCAGGGACTCACCGCGCCTTATGCCTTCCGCGCCCACTCGTCAGGCCGTCCAGGTTGCGCTGGCCGCCACCATCGCCAATGCCCTGTGCATGACGGCGGCGATTTCCGCCACGATCGGCGTGTTCCTGGTGCCGATCGCGCAGGATTTCGGCTGGCCACGCGCCGGGGTTTCGGGCGTGCTCGGGCTGATTTCGGTGATCAGCGCGATCAGCTATCCGCTGATTGGCCGGGCGATGGACCGCTTCGGCGCGCGCTGGTTGCTCTTGGCGGGCAATCTCGGGCTCGCCTTTGGCATCCTGCTGGTCTCGCGCGCCAGCGGTACGATGCTCGATTTCTACTGGCGCTTTGCCGTGGTAGGGCTGTTCGGCACGATGGCGGCGACCGGCATGGTCAGCAAGGTCGTGTCCAACTGGTTCGATGCGCGGCGCGGGCTGATGCTGGGGATCACGGCGGGCGTGGGCAATGGCCTGGGCGCCACGGTCATGCCGATTGTCGCGGGCCTGGTGCTCACTGCCCACGGCTGGCGCGCCGGCTATGCCACGATTGCCGCGCTGGTGGCGCTGGCCGCGCCGTTCATTGCGCTGTGGCTGCGCGATGCCCCGCATGCTGCGCCAAGTGGACCTGCCGCACCGCTGGCCGATGGCATGAACCTGGGGCAGGCGGCGCGCACGGCGGCGTTCTGGCTCATGCTGGTGGCCGTGGCCGCCGGGGCGGGCGGGATGACCGCGATGTTCACCCATGTCGTGCCGATCCTGACCGGGCATGGTGTGGGGCTTGCCGAGGCGACCGGCGTGGTGGCGGTCTTTGCCCTGGTCACCGCCGGTTGGCAGGTGGTGACCGGCGGGCTGCTCGATCGCTTTCGCACGCCGCGCCTGATCCTGCCGATGTATGCCAGTGCCATGGCCGGCATGCTGATCCTGCAATTTGCCACGGGCAGCGTGGCTATCGTGCTGGCCGGGGTGCTGCTCGGAATCGGCATGGGCGCGGAATATGCGGCGCTGTCTTATTTCGTCTCGCGCTATTTCGGGTTGCGCCACTTCGGCACGATCGTCGGCGCGTTCTATGCCGTGGTGGCCTTCATCCAGGGCGTGGCGCCGATGCTGATGGACATGAGCTTCGATGCCAGCCATTCCTACGCCGGCGCCACGCTGACGATCGTGGCGGCGCTGGCGCTGGGCATGGTCCTGCTCGCACTGCTGCCGCACCCCGATCGCTTTGCCGGCGGGCTGGCCGCGCGGCGCGAGTTGGAAGCGGCGCCCGGCGATCTGGCGCTGGCATGATGGACAGGCGAATGGGGGCAGGGCGATGACCGTTGTCGTGTTCGGATCGATCAACCGAGATCTGGTGATGCGCGTGCCGCACCTGCCGCAGCCCGGCGAAACACTGGCGGCCACCAGCTATGACCTGCTGCCCGGCGGCAAGGGCGCAAACCAGGCGGTGGCGTCGGCGCGCCAGGGTGTGCCCACGGTGATGCTGGGCGCGGTGGGTGAGGATGCCCATGGCACTGCCATGCTGGCCGTCCTGGCCGAAGCCGGGGTCGGCACCGGGGGCGTGCAGCGGCTTTCCGGGCCAACCGGGTTGGCCCACGTCTTTGTGTCCGACGCTGGCGAAAACCAGATCGTGATCGTGCCGGGGGCCAACGCGGCGCTGGCCGCGCCGACCGTGTTTCCTGCTGGCGCGGCTTTGGCGGTGGCCCAGGCTGAAGTGCCGGCGCAGGCCGTGGCCCGCTTCTTCACCCTGGCGCACGAGGCCGGCGCCCGCACGCTCTACAACGCCGCGCCAGCGCTGGCCGAAGGGCGCGGACTCTTGCCGCTGGCCGATATCGTGGTGGTCAACGAAACCGAACTGGCGTTCTTCCTTGGCGAACAAACCGTGCCCGAAAGCGACGCCGCCCTGGCGGCTGCCGCCCGCCGCCTGATGGCGCGCGCCGGGCAATGGGTGATCGTCACGCTCGGCGGTGCGGGCGTGTTGGCCGAAGGGCCGGATGGCACGGTGCGTCTGCCGGCGCGCCGCGTTCCGGTGGTGGACACGACCGGCGCGGGCGACACGTTCTGCGGCGTGCTCGCCGCGCGGCTGGCACAGGGCGAAACGATGCCGCGCGCCCTGGCCGTCGCGGTGCTGGCTGCGGGCCTTTCCGTGCAGCGCCTGGGTGCGGCTGCCTCGATGCCCACGCGGGCTGAGGTGGAACTCGCGCTGGCCTGAAGGTGGGGGGGCTTCGACAAGCTCAGCCCGAGCGGAATTCAACGAAAATTTGCCCATCTCCGTTCGCCCTGAGCTTGTCGAAGGGCGCCAGCGCTGCGCTTGCCCAAGGAAACAAGCGCACAAAAAACGCCGGAAAGCCAAAGGCTCCCCGGCGTTTCCTTGCGACCCTTGCGAAGGGCTTATTCGGGATCCTTGACCACGCCCTTGGCCGGGAACAGGCTGCGGTCGATGCGGGCGTGGACGCCCAGCGTGCCGTCTACCACCTGGGTGACGCCGAAATCGGCGGCCACGCTCATCAGCGAATAGGCATCGTTGCGCGACAGGCCGACCTGGTCACCCAGCAGGCGCAGCATGTCGAGCGAGGCGTTTTTCATCGCCGCGTCGAGATCGTCGCCAAAGCCATGGACGATCCAGTGCTTGGGCGTTTCCAGCAGCGGGGAGGGGAACTCGAAATCCTTGCGCAGGATGATCTGGAACAGGCAATTGAGCGAGCTTTCGATCGCCGTGCCGGAAATCTCGCCATCGCCCTGGCTGACGTGCGGATCGCCGATCGAGAACAGCCCGCCTTCCACCTGGCACTTGTAATACATCGTCGCGCCCGCGCCGATGCGCCAGTTGTCGATATTGCCGCCGTGCAGGCCGGGGGGAATGGTGCTGACCGGCTCGTTCACCGCCGGGGCCACGCCCGCCGTGCCCAGATGCGGGCGGGCCGGGATGGTCACGCCGGGCAGGGCGGGCTGGCGGTCGCATACCGGACAGTTGGTGATCGTGCCGGGCACCAGATACTTGCCGGGAAAGTCATAGGCATAGAGCGCGCTGGCGGTCTGCGTGGTGGGGTCGAGCTGGTAGATCGTCACGCGCTCCTGCTCGTCGAATTCCTGGTAGAGGTGCCCCCAGTTGGCTGCCAGGTTGGAGCCATAGTTGTTGCGCGGCACCATCTGGAGATAGCGCACTTCCAGCATGTCGCCGGGCTGGGCATCCTCCACATAGATCGGCCCGGTCATGATATGCACGCCCGGAGCGCGGGTGGTGGGGTCGATCTCGGTGAAGATGCGCTCCACCCCTTCGTCGAACATCAGGTCGGGCGCATCGCCGGCGTGGTGGGTGATCGCCTCGGCCTGGACCAGATCGCCGCTCTTGATCCGCAGCGCCGGCTTGAGCGCGGGCGAGAAATAGCCCCAGTGCACCGTTTCGGGCGTGGCCTTGAGAAAATGCAGGGCGCCCGGCGCCGTATCCGCCCGCTGATGGCCGTGCCGATCGCCGTGGGTGCAGACCAAACTCATGCGTGTGCCTCGTTTCGATGGGTAGTCAGGACCACGCCGTTTTCGGGCCAATGCTGCGCTGCGGTCTTGTTTGCGCGCGCCCTATGACTTGGCCCATCCATACCGGTGTCAACAATCGGTGCGCGCAGGTCCAAGCCGGGGTGGGGCGGGCGCGGCACAAGGCGGGCTTTCCCGCCAATATCCCGGAAAGGCCCAGCAGACATGCCCAATACCCTGATCTTCGTGGACATGCCCAGCGACGACCCCGCCGCCGCAGGGCGGTTCTATGCCGAAGTGTTCGGCTGGCAGAATGACGAGAAGCCGGCCGGGGTCTATCACCGCATGGTGCCGGGTGGGCAGTTTCCCAATCCCGATGGCAGCGACAGCCAGATCGGCAACCTGCACCTGGGCATTTTCGATGCGGCCAACGCGCGGCCCCATCCCGAATCGACCGGCGTCGCGCCCCGCGCCCTCGCGCAAGACGGACGCAAGCCGCGCATCTGGATCCTGATCAGCGACGACGACAGCGCTGATCGCATCCTGGCTGCCGCGCAGGAACGCGGCGCCACGATCCTGTGGCGCAACCATTACTGGTCCACCTTCAACGGTTATAACCACGCCTTTCAAGACCCGTGGGGCAACGAGATCATCTTGTGGGGCAAGGCAGGCGCAGACCCGCAGGTGCCCGCCGACTTCACCCGCGAATAGGCCCTATTGCGGTGCAGCACGGGTTGTCCCAAACTCTCAACAATTCGTGCTGCCCTGCTCAAGACCGGTGCCACGCCGCGCCGCTAGATTGACCGCTGACCGTCCCTTCAGGAGTTTGCGCCCGTGACCCTCGTTACCGACAGCTTCATCCGCTCTCTCGCGAGTTCGGCGACCGACCTTGCCGAGGCGGAGACCCTGCCGCCCGAGTGCTATACCAGCGCGGAATTCTACGAGTTCGAGAAGGAAGCGCTCTACAACCACGAATGGCTCTGCGTGGGGCGGGCGGACTGGGTGGCCAATCCCGGCGACTATTTCTCCACCCGCGTGATCGGTGAGCCGATCCTGGTTTCGCGCACGCTGGACGGGGAAATCCGCGCGATGTCGGCCGTATGCCAGCATCGCGCCATGCTGGTGGCCGAAGGGCATGGCAATGCGCGCGGCTTCCTGTGCCCCTACCACCACTGGAGCTACAATCTCGATGGCCGGCTGGTGGCCGCCCCGGCGATGAGCAAAACCTGCAATTTCGACAAGGCGCAATACAGCCTGCCCACGTTCAAGGTGGAGCTGTGGAACGGCTTTGTCTTCATCAATTTCGATGCCGATGCCGCCCCGCTGGCCCCGCGCCTCACGGCCGTGGCCGAGGCGATTGCCGGCTATGACCTGGCCCATGCCGAAGGGCCGCGCCCCGATCCGGCGCCCACGCTGCCGTGGAACTGGAAGGTCATGTTCGAGAACAACAACGACGGCTATCACGCCAGTCGCCTGCATCACGGGCCACTGCACGATTTCGTGCCATCGGGCCTGGCGGTGTTCCCTGACAGCGACCCGGCCGATGGCGGCTTCCTGCGCTTCAACGGCACGCTGCACGCCGATGCCAGCTTCAACGCCACGCAAAAGGCCGTGCTGCCGGTGTTCCCCGGCCTGTCGGACGAAGCGCGCATGCGCATGACCTTTGCGAATATTCCGCCGACGCTCAGCCTGGTGATGATGAGCGACATGGTCATCTACCTGATCCTGCGGCCCAACGGCCCGGAATCGCTGGAAATGGACACCGGCTTCCTGTTTGCGCCGGGCGCGATGGCCGATCCCGCCTTTGATCACAAGCTGGACATGAACATTCGCGCCTCGGGCCACATCATCGCGCAGGATCTGCACGTGGATGAACTGGTGCAGCAGGGCCTGCGCTCGCGCTTTGCCCCGCGTGGCCGCTATTCCTGGCAGGAAGGCGCGCAGGGCCAGTTCAACAAGTGGCTGGTGCACCGCTATCGCGCCGCGCATGAGCGGCTCACCGGCCGCCAACTGGCCGAGGCCTGACCCGATCCGGGGCACCTTTTGTTTGCAGCGCAGCATTGCGTGTCATCACAGATGACGTAAGGTGGTTGCCGGGCCGGCAACCATAAGCCGCGCCGCAAACCAGGGTCGCTCAATCCAGGGGGCAAGCCGTTGCGCTTTACCACCAATGCCTATCCGCGCGAGCAGCGCCAGGATGCCTGGCGTTTTGCGTTGCAGCGTGTCAGCCTCGAAGTCGTCGCCACGGCCGAGGAGCTCTATGGCGAGCTGGTCAGCTTCACCAGCGGTCAGGGCATCCAGTTCGTGCGCGTGACCGGCAACGGGCAGCGCCTGGTGATCGACATGGGCCAGGACGCGCCCAGCTTCTGGCTGGTGCTGCTGCTCGAAGGCCGGTTGAACGCCGTGCAGGACAGCAAGACCATCGAGTTGTCGGAAGGGGACATTCTCTATGGCGGCGGATCGGCGCGCACCCGGATCGATCTGAACGGGGAGCACCGCTTCCTGCTGGTCAAGGTGCCGCATGCGCTGCCCGCGCTGCGCTCCCGCTCGGCCTTGCCGTCGCAGATCAGCAACCTGATCGCCGACGAGGCGATCGGGCGCATGCTCTCGGCCCTGCTACGCTCGGTGGCCGATACCATCGTCGACGTGTCCGATGACCAGATCCGCCCGGTGGAACTGGCGCTGCCCGAATTCATCGCGGCCACGTTGCTGGACAAGGCCCCGGTCAAGGAACTGGGCGGCGCGGCCGGTGCGCGCGCGGCGATCCTCGAGCGGGTGTTCCAGTCGATCGAAATGCGGCTGTCCGATCCCAACCTGTCGATCCACCAGATCGCGGCGGAACATCGCATCTCGCCCCGCTATCTTCAGAAGCTGTTTGAAAGCGCGGGCGAAAGCTTCAGCCAGTTCGTGAAATTCCGCCGCCTGGAGCGCTGCCGGCTGGACCTGGGCAGCCCGTTGCACGCCCAGCGCTCGATTTCCGAAATCCTCTATCAATGGGGATTCAACGACAGCGCCAGCTTCAGCCGTGCCTTCCGCGAACGCTATGGCATGAGCCCGCGCGAATATCGCAAACTGGGCGCCTTGCCGGAAGAGACGGTGGAAGTGCCCCGCCGTGGCCGCCCCAGCGCCTTGAAGGACGCGCGGCCCGAAGATCGGGACGAGGCGCAGCCCGCCAACGCGCTCGATCCGGCGGTGGAGGCCGATGGCCTGGTCGAGGACGTGCAGGTCGATGCCGCCCCCGGCGTGCGCCACCATGTGCTGCCGGTGCGGCCCGACACGATCCACTGGGGCTATTTCAGCAAGCACCTGAAGCCCGCGCTGGAGGTCTGCTCGGGCGATTACGTGACGGTCGAGACGCTGACCCATCATGCCAACGACGATGCAGAGCGCATGATCCATGGCGATCCGGCCGCCGAGGCGGTCTATCGCTGGACGGCGGAAGGCAAAGTGGTCGATCGGCGCGGGGCCGGGCCACTCGATGCCTCGGTCGTCGGGCGCGGGCCGGGCGAGGGCTTTGGCGTGCATATCTGCACCGGCCCGATCGCCATTGCCGGGGCCGAGCCGGGCGACGTGGTGCAGGTGCGCATCCTCGATATCGATCCGCGCCCCAGCCGCAACCCGCGCTTTTCCGGGCGCGCCTTTGGCAGCAACGTGGCGGCCTATTGGGGATTTCACTATGCCGAATTGATCACGGAGCCGAAACCGCGCGAAGTGATCACGATCTACGAGATCGAAAAGGGCGCGGGCCTGCCGGTGGCGCATGCGGTCTACAACTATCGCTGGACCCCGCAGAAAGACCCCTCGGGCGTGATCCACCCGATGTACGATTATCCCGGCGTGCCGGTGGACCCGGAAACGATCGAGAAGAATTTCAACGTCCTGCGCGATATCGAAATTCCGGTGCGGCCCCATTTCGGGGTGGTGGCGCTGGCGCCGGCCCATTCCGACCTGGTCGATTCGGTGCCGCCGGCCAATTTCGGCGGCAATATCGACAACTGGCGGCTGGGGCCGGGGGCGAGCGTGTTCCTGCCGGTGGCGGTGCCGGGCGGGCTGCTCTCGCTGGGTGATCCCCATGCCAGCCAGGGCGATGGCGAGCTGTGCGGCACGGCGATCGAATGTTCGATGACCGCGGTGATCCAGGTGATCCTGCACAAGGCCAACGGCGCCCCGGCCCATGTGCGCGAGCTGGATTACCCGATGATCGAGACGCCCAGCGAATATGTCATCCTGGGCTTTTCCAATCCCGATTACCTGCGCGAGCTGGGCAACAAGGCACAGAGCGAGGTCTACAAGCGATCCTCGATCGATGCGGCGATGCGCGACGCCTTTCGCAAGGCGCGCCGTTTCCTGATGACCATTCGCGACCTGACCGAGGACGAGGCCATCTCGCTGCTGTCGGTGGGTGTCGATTTCGGGGTGAGCCAGGTGGCCAATGGCAACTGGGGCGTGCACGCGGTGATCCGCAAGGCGCTGTTCACCAGTTGAGCCGCGCCCGCTGCTACTGCGCGGCCTGCGCTGCTTCGGCTGCGATCGCCAGGGTATAGCCTTGCCAGCGATCGAACTGCGCGGCCAGTTCGCCCAGTTCGCGCTCGGCATAATGCAGCGCGTCTTCGCCCAGCAGCAGGACGAGCGGCGGTTCGGGTTCATCGAGCGCAGCGAGAATCGCTTGGGCGGCCAGATCGGGGCAGCCCGGTTCGCTGCCGTGCTTGTCCTGCAGCACGCGCCGCGCGAGATGGGCCGTGGCGGCATAGTCGGCAATCACCGGATCGGCGCCGGGCAGGCGATCGGCGGAAAAGGCGGTGCGCAACCCGCCGGGCGCGACATTGGTGACCTTGATACCCAGCGGCGCCACTTCCTGCGCCAGGGTGCGGCCCAGGCACTCCAGGGCGAACTTGGTGGCGCCATAGATCGCGGTGCCGTGCCACGCCGCCAGGCCGGAAACCGACGTCACGTTGACGATGTGCCCGGCGCGGCGCCGGCGCATGGCCGGCAGGGCGGCCTTGATCACGGCCAGTGGCCCCAGCAGGTTTACCTCCAGCAGGGCGCGCGCGTCGGCCAGGCTGGTTTCCTCCACCGCGCCGGTAAAGCCGCGCCCGGCATTGTTGACGATATAGTCCAGCGGGCCGACCAGGCTTTCCGCCGTGCGGACCACGACCTGCACGGCGGCTTCGTCGGTCACGTCCAGCTTCATCGCGTGGGCGCGGCCCGGGGCAAGGGCTGTGAACCGCTCGGCATCGGCCTGCGCGCGTACCGTGCCCACCACTGCATCGCCGCGCGCCAGGGCTGCCCTGGCCAGAGCCAGGCCGAGGCCCGAACTGACGCCGGTGATGAACCAGTTTGCCATGCGCATTCCTTTCGCTGTGTTGCGCAAAGGCTAGGCGGAGGGTGGTGTGCCGTCTTGGCAGGGCGCGCATGGATTTGTGCAGAACCGGCCTGCACAAATGCCATGATGCAAGCTGTCGTGCGCAGGCTGACAAGAAGCCACGGGCAAGGCGCACTACGCTTGCCCACGATCCCAAGCCGAGCCACACAGTTTTATCCATGCCAGATCACGGACCAGTCATGACCGACACCACACCCACGGTTGCCCATTTCGGCCTCCCTTCCGACAGCGGCGGGCGCGACATCGGCATTTTCATGCCCATGGCCAACGGCGGCTGGATCATTTCCAGGAACTCGCCGCGCCTCGATGGCTCTTATGACTACAACCTGAAAGTGGCGAAGCTGGCCGACGAGATGGGGCTGGACTTCATCATGGCGATGGCCAAGTTCAAGGGCTATGGCGGGGAGATCCAGCACTGGGAATCCTCGCTCGACAGCCCGCTGATGATGGCCGGCCTGGCCCAGGCCACCAGCCGCGTGAAAGTGTGGGCGACGATCCACACCCTGCTGCAAAACCCGGCGGTGGCGGCCAAGATGATCGCCACGCTCGACCAGATCAGCCATGGCCGCGCCGGGCTCAACGTGGTGACCGGTGCCTACAAGGGCGAATTCGCGCAGATGGGTGCCTGGCCCGAAGGCGTAGACCACGACGAACGCTATGTGCTGGCCACCGAGTGGATCGAGAACATCAAGCGCCTGTGGAGCGAGGACCGCGTCAGCGCGCAGGGCAAGTATTTCACGCTGGACGATTGCACATCCTGGCCCAAGCCGCAGCAGCGCCCGTTCCTGGTCTGCGCGGGCACGTCGAAGGCCGGGGTCAAGTTCACCGCCGAGCACATGGATGCGCTGTTCCTGGCGGGGAACAACTTGGACGAGCTGATCGCCAACACGCACAAGGCCAAGGCTGGCGCGCTGGAACTGGGCCACGCCATCCGCACGTATTCGATGATGATCCTTGTGATCGGGGAGACCGATGCCGAGGCCGAAGCGATGGTGCAGTCCTATCGCGAAGGGCTGGACGAGGAAACGCTGTGGGGCATGATGCGCGCCTATGGCATGCTCGACGCGGAAATCGGCAAGGAGAACGATTTCACCCGCAAGGCGCGTTCGGCGCTGATGGCCCCGCATGTGGCCGGCTCGCCCGCAACCGTGCTGGCGCAACTGACCGAGATCTTTGACAAGACCGCACTCGACGGGCTGATGGTGATCTTCCCCGATTACCTCACCATGCTGCCGGTCTTTGCCGAAAAGATCCTGCCCGTGCTGCGCGCGCGGTTCCCGGGCAAGATCAGGGAGGCACTCGATGCCTGAGGCCGAAGCCCCGACCGCGATCGATCCGGTCACGGCCCTGCCACATGTGATCGCGCCGGGGGCGATGATCGCCCCCGAACGCACCGCACTGGTGGTGGTGGACGTGCAGGTGGATTTTGCCGCGCCGCACGGCGTGGTGGCCGGATACGGCGCCGACATGACCGAATCCGACAAGGCCGTGGACCACATCGAGGAACTGGTCGCGGCCGCGCGGGCGGCTGGGGTGACGCTGGCGTTCATGCGGGTGATGACCCGGCCGGAAAGCGACAGCCAGGCGCTGAAAACCTGGATGGCCCGGCGCGGCACGCCCGGCGGCGAAGCGATCTGCCGCATCGGCAGCGGCGGCGAGGATTACTGGCGCGTGGCGCCGCAACCCGGCGATATCGAGATCGCCAAGCTGGCCTATTCCAGCTTCCACGGCACCGACCTCGACCTGCAATTGCGCGCGCGCGGCATCGATACCCTCGTGATGACCGGGCTGACCACCGATTGCTGCGTCGATTCCACCACGCGCGATGCGTTTCATCACGGCTATCATACTTTCGTGGTGTCTGACGCTTGCGCGGCGGCCGAGGCTGACCTGCATGTCCACGCGCTCAAGGCTATGATGCAGCATTGCTCGCTGCTCACCACCAGCGCCGCCGTGGTGGAGGCGTGGAAGGCATGAGCCCGGATGGCCCCATTCCCGCCGATTTCGTGATCCGCAACGCGTGGATCGTGACGATGGATGCCACGCGCCAGATCTGGCGCGATGGCGCGCTGGCCGTGGCGGGGGACCGCATCGTTGCGGTCGGCCCGACGGACGAAGTGCTGGCCAGCGTTGCTGCGCGCGAGGTGATCGACGGCAGCCGCTTCGTGCTCACGCCGGGCCTGGTCAATTGCCACGTGCACATCACCGGGGAGCCGATTACGCGCGGCTACGTGCCCGATGACACCGACTGGCGCACCAATGTGTTCGACTGGCTGATTCCCACCTATCTGGCGCAGACCCCGGCGGAGGAACAACTGGCGGCCACGCTGTGCAGCGTCGAAATGCTGCGCAACGGGGTGACCACGTTCGTGGAAGCAGGCACGATCCTCGACCTGCCCGCCGTGATGGGAGCGGTGGACGCGGTCGGCATTCGCGGCCGGCTGGGGCAATGGATCCAGGACCGCGCCTTTGCCCCCACCGACGATCAGGCCACGCTGACCCGCGAGGCGATCGCCAAGCTGGAAGCGCAGCTCGATCGCTGGCCCGTGGACGATGGCAAGCGCCTGGCGGCCTGGGGCTGCCTGGTGGGCCACAACACCGCCACCGACGACCTGTGGCGCGCGGCGACCACGCTGGTGCGCGAGCGGGGCCTGGGCATCAGCGCGCACATGAGCGCGGACCCGGCTGACCCGGAATACTACCTGGCCACCACCGGCAAGCGCGCCTTGCTGCATCTGGCCGAGATTGGCGCGCTGGGCGATCATCTGTCGCTCACCCACATGATCCACCTCGACGATGCCGAGCTGGATGCCGTGGCGCAGAGCGGCACGCGCGTGACGCATTGCCCGCTCACCGCGATGAAAGGCGGCTATGGCGCCACGGCCGTGGGCAAGTTCCCGGAAATGCAGGCGCGGGGCGTGCCGATCCAGCTTGGCACCGATGGCAACAACAACGGCAATATCGCCGATCTGATGCGGGCGATGTATCTGCTGGCCGGGCTGTTCAAGGATGCGCGGCGGCAGGGTGACTTGTTCAGCGCTTACGAAGTGCTGGAATGCGCCACGCTCAAGGGCGCGGCGGCGGCGGGCCTGGCCGGCACGGTCGGCGCGCTGGTGCCCGGCATGAAGGCCGATTTTGTTGCGCACGATCGCCAGCGTCCGGAATGGACGCCGCTGCTCAACGTGGTCAACCAGCTCGTCTGGTCGGCCGATGGGCGCGGGGTGCACAGTGTGTGGGTGGATGGCGTGCGCGTGGTGGAGGATTATCGCGTGACCAGCGTGGACGAAGCGGCGCTCTATGCCCGCGTGCAGGAAGCGGCGCCGGGGCTGATTGCGCGCGCTGGCCTTTCGATCCCTTGCGCCTGGCCGGTGGCTTGACCATGTCGGCGCAGGCAACCCGGCCAGATGCGGGCATCCAAAAGGGCACCAAGCCGATGCGTATCGTCATTCTGGGCGCGTTCGCCGCGCTCTATTTCCTGCTGATGGCTTCCACGTTCAATTCGCTGGGCCAGGTTCTGCCGATGATCGTGGCCGATCTGCATTTCACCTGGGCGCAGGCGGGCATGGGCTTTACCGTGCTGGGCATTGCCTGCGGGGCGGCCTCGATGCTGCCGGCGGCGGTGATCCGGCGATATGGCGTGGCGGTGACGCTGCTGATCGGCATGGCGCAACTGATCGCCGGCTTTGTCGCGCTGGCGTGGATGCAGGGCGTAGCCATGTATCTGCTGGCCACGCTGCTGCTGGGCCTGGGCTTCTGCTTTTGCGGTTCGATCCCCGCGGTCGATGCCATCGGCAATGCCTTTGACGGCAAGCGGGCGACGGCGATCGGCCTCTATTTCACGGCGGGCAATGTCGGCGCGGTGATTGGCCCGCTGATGTTCTTCGCCATCCATTCGGCCACCGGAAGCTGGCGGCTCTATTGGCTGGTCTGCGCCGCCGGCGCGCTGGTGCTGGGCCTGTTTGCGGCGGCGGTCTGCGGCCGCTATGAACGGCGCGTGGGGGTGGTGCATGGCCCGGCCGACGAAGCGCCCGTGCCGCCCGCAGGCTGGACCGCGCGCGCCGCGCTGGCGACGTGGCAGTTCTGGATCGTGGTCCTGGCCTATACCGCGTGCCTGCTGATCAACACCACGGTGCACAGCTTTGCCTATCAGCACATGCTGGAACATGCCGTGGCGCCGGGCGTGGCAACCGGGTTCATTTCCGCTGCCGCGTTCGTGGCGGCGGTGGCGGCGGGCCTGGCCGGCATTGCCGGGCAGAAGGTCGATGCGCGCGCGCTGACGGTGGTGGCGCTGGTCGGTTCGGCCTTTTCCTCGCTGGCGCTGATCCTGCCGCTGGGCAGCGCGGCGCTGGGCTTCTTTGCGCTGACCTTCGGGATCGGCATCGGCGTGTCCACCGTGGGCACGGCACTGCTGCTGCGCGGTTGGTTCGGCGGGCGCGGGGCGCTGGAACTCTATTCGGTGATGACCGTGGTTTCCACCTCCGCCGCGATCGGCCCCAGCATCGGCGGGCATCTGCATGACACGATGGGCAGCTTCGTGCCCAACTTCGCCGGCCAGGCGATGATCGGCCTGGCCGTGGCGCTGGTGGTGGCCTTTGCTCGCCGGCCGGTGCCGCGCGGGGTGGGGAATGAGCCGGTAATGGCTTGAGCGGTGGTGCGGGGCCCCGGATCAAGTCCGGGGCGACGAAGAATGAAACGGAAGCTTGTTGTACGTCGCCCCGGACTTGATCCGGGGCCCTACACCAGCCCTCAGGCCCCATGCTCCAGGATGGTTTCCATCGCCACGTAGGTAGAAGTGCTGGCCACATTGGGCAGGCTGGAAATCTGTTCGCCCAGCACGCGGCGATAGGCCAGGATGTCGGCGGTGCGGATTTTCAGCAGATAGTCGAAGTGGCTGGCGATCATGTGGCATTCCTCCACTTCCTCCACCTGGAGGACGGCGCGGCGGAATGCCTCGAGCGCCTTTTCGCGGGTGTCGGACAGCTTGACCTGGGTGAACGCGATATGCGCCAGGCCGAGCTTGTGCGGATCGACCACGGCACGAAAGCCACGGATCACGCCATCGGCCATCAGCCGCTTGAGCCGCGCCTGGCACGGCGTCTTGCTCAGCCCAACCCGGCGGGCCAGCTCGTTGATGCTCAGCCGCCCGTCGACGCGCAGTTCTTCCACGATCTTGAGGTCGATGCGGTCGAGCGGTGACGGGGCCATCGGGCCTATCCTCAGGGACGGGTAGAGCCGCGCACGACCAGGCGCACCGGCACGCGCCGGGCGGTGGCGCTCTCGCCGGAAATCATCGCCAGCAGGCGATCGACCAGCAGCGACCCGGCCACTTCAAAATCGGATTCCACGGTGGTGAGCGGCGGGGTGGACCAGGCACCGGCACGCACGCCGTCAAAGCCGACCACGCCGATCTGATCGGGCACGACCAGCCCGCGCGCGCCGAATTCCTTGAGGGCGCCGAGGGCAATCTCGTCGCTGACGCCAAAGATCGCATCGAACGGGCGGCCACTGTCGATCAGCGCGGCGGCGGCGCGGCGGCCCTGTTCCTCGCGCGGGAGGCCGCGTTCGATGCGCTGGAGCACCGGCTCAAGTCCCGCGCTTTCCATCGCGGCGGCATAGCCGTCGTAACGTTCCTTGAACTGGCGCTGGGGCGAGGTTTCCGATCCCAGGCAGACGATATGGCGATAGCCGCGCACCAGCATGTGGCGCGTGGCGAGCGTGGCCCCGGCATGGTTGTCGCTGCGCACCCAGGGAAAATCGTCTTGCGTGGCGCCCCAGCACACCCAGTGGCTGCCTTGCGGCAGGGCGCCGAAATAGTCCCACGCGGCGGTGTTTTCGCTGGT
Source organism: Novosphingobium pokkalii (assembly GCF_014652855.1). Classification (GTDB taxonomy): domain Bacteria; phylum Pseudomonadota; class Alphaproteobacteria; order Sphingomonadales; family Sphingomonadaceae; genus Novosphingobium; species Novosphingobium pokkalii. The sequence goes on along the minus strand of NZ_BMZP01000003.1, from coordinate 173,059 downwards.
CCCGATCACGATCATGCCGTCGGCCTTTCGGCGTTCCTGGTAATGGCCCCAGAAATTCTCCGGGCTGTCCTGGAACGCCACCAGCACTTCATAGCCGCGCGCGGACGCTGCCGCGCAGGTGCTGCCGAGCATGGCGTAATAGAACGGGTTCAAGTCCTTGCGATCCTGCCCCGGACGGCAGACCATGACCACGGCGAGCGTGCCGGTCTTACCCCGGCGCAGGCGTGCGGCGTTTTCGTCCACCTGGTAGTTCAGCTTGCGCGCCGCTTCCATCACCCGCTGGCGGGTCGGCGCGCTGATCGAAGGGTCACCGGCGAGCGCGCGGCTGACGGTGGACTGGCTGACGCCGGCCGCTTCGGCAACGTCGAAACTGGTGACGCGGGTGAGGCGCTTTTCGGCCATGGATCAAGGTCTCTTTCGCAGGCGGGCGATCAGCGGAAACTGTCCTTGGCCGCGCGCAGGGCGGCAAAGGTGGCAACGGCATCACCGCCGCCCCAGCGGGCTTGCAAGGCGGGGTCATCGGCGCGCAGGAACGGATTGGTGGCCAGCTCGCGCGCCAGCGGGGTGGGCACGGTGGGGTGCCCCTGCGCGCGGCGTTCGGTCACGTCCTGCGCATAGGCGGCCAGTTCGGCATTGTCCGGATCGGCGTGAAGCGCGAAGCGGGCATTGCTGGCGGTATATTCATGCGCGCAGTAAATCTGCGTTTCGGGTGGCAGGGCTTTCAGGCGCAGCAGGCTGGTCCAGAACTGGTCGGGCGTGCCTTCGAACATGCGCCCGCAGCCCAGCGCGAACAGCGCATCGCCCACGAAAGCCAGCGCGGCATCGGGCAGGTGATAGGCGATGTGGCCCAGTGTATGCCCGCCCACCGCCAGCACTTCTGCCACGTGATCGCCCAGGTGCACGGTGTCGCCCTGGTCGACGGTGCGATCCACGCCTTCGATCTTGGCGGCATCGCCGACCGGGGCCGTGATGGTGCAGCCGGTCGCCGCCTTGATCGCAAGGTTGCCGCCCGCGTGATCGGGATGCCAGTGGGTGTTCCAGATTTGGGTGATGCGCCAGCCGCGCGTGGCGGCTTCGGCCAGATAGCGCTCGGCATCGGGCGTATCGATGCACACCGTTTCGCCGCTGGCGCGATCGTGGACCAGATAGCCATAGTTGTCCGACAGGCATGGAAACTGGTGAACTTCGATCATCGCCCTCGCTCCTGGCCCCGTAAACGCTGCTGGTTTGCCCCCTCATAGCGCAAATGCTGCAAAGCAAAAGAGCCGGTAGCGCTCCCTTGGCGGCGGGGCGTGGTTCGCTGGCGATCAGGCCCCGTGTGGGGCTTGGCTGCGCGCCTGCTCGGCCAGGGCGGCGACATGGGAAAAGGCGGCTTGCGCCCCGGCAATGGCTTGGTTTTCCCCCGCCTCGTCAAGCGCAACGGCATCCAGCGCCGTGGTGAAATCGCGCCAGTGGGCAGCCGGGCCGGCTGCGGCAGGGGCCAGGTGCCGCGCGCCGAACGTGTCGGACAGGCCGATGCGCGACACCAGCTTGCGCAGCACGGCCGCGCCCAGGGAAGACCCTTCGGCGACATAGAGCCAGCCCAAGGCCGCAGCCTCGCCAGAAACCGGTTGCGGAGCGGCAGCGGCCGGCAGGGGTAGGCCGAGGTCGGCCATGTCCTGCTCCACCAGCGCCAGCCGCGCCCGCGTGGCCAGACCGGGCAGCAGCGCTTGCAGCGCCGGATCGGCATAGAGCGGGGCGACGGTCTGGTGAAATCCCCGCTGCATCGCCAGGAACTGTGCGTAGCCGGCGCGGCTGGCAAAGCTCTCCCGCTCCATCAGCGCCGCATCGAGCGCGGCATGGACGTCGCGCGTTGCCTCGCGCAGGCGTCCGGTGCGGCTGGGATCGGGCTGGGTGGGTGAGGGCATGCGGTGGGCAGTTCTCGCGGCTGTGAAGGATTTGCGGCCTGGCGTTCGCCTGGCGGCTTGGCGAATGACAGGCCCTTCGGCCTTGCTCAGGACGAGCCCTTCGACAGGCTCGGGGCGAACGGAGTGAAAGTGTCTGATTACGGACCGTAACCATGGCGCGAGCAAAACGCCAGTTCACGAAAAAGCCCGCCCGGCAGGTGCCGAGCGGGCCTTTTCCGGTCGTCGCGGATGGTGAGGGCGCATGGCCCCCACCATGCCGGGATCAGCCGCGAGCCTTGAGGGCTTCGCCGAGGATGTCGCCGAGCGAAGCGCCCGAGTCCGACGAACCGTACTGTTCCACCGCTTCCTTTTCTTCGGCGAGCTGGCGCGCCTTGATCGAGAAGTTGGGCTTCTTGGAACGGTCGAAGCCGGTGACCATGGCGTCGATCTTCTGGCCAACCTGGAAGCGGTCGGGACGCTGTTCGTCACGATCGCGGCCCAGGTCCGAACGCTTGATGAAGCCGGTCGCGCCGTCTTCGCCAGCCTGCACTTCGAGGCCGCCATCGCGGACTTCGAGGACGGTGACGGTGACGACTTCGCCGCGACGCAGCGAGCCCGAGGTGGCAACGCCGCCAGCGGCCGGAGCGCCCTTTTCGAGCTGCTTCATGCCGAGCGAGATGCGCTCCTTGTCGACGTCCACGTCGAGGACCACGGCCTTGACCTGCTCACCCTTGCGGTGGAGGGCCAGCGCGTCTTCACCCGAGATGCCCCAGGCGATGTCGGACATGTGGACCATGCCGTCCACGTCGCCATCCAGGCCGATGAACAGACCGAATTCGGTGGCGTTCTTGACTTCGCCTTCCACGATCGAGCCGACCGGGTGCTTTTCGGCAAAGCCTTCCCAGGGGTTCTGCTGCGCCTGCTTGAGGCCCAGGCTGATGCGGCGCTTGTCGCTGTCGACTTCCAGCACCATGACATCGACGCCCTGCGAGGTCGAGACGATCTTGCCGGGGTGGACGTTCTTCTTGGTCCAGGACATTTCCGAAACGTGGACCAGGCCTTCGATGCCCGGTTCCAGCTCCACGAAGGCGCCGTATTCGGTGATGTTGGTGACAGTGCCGTGCAGCTTCGCGCCGACCGGGTACTTGGCGGCAACGCCATCCCACGGATCGCTTTCGAGCTGCTTCATGCCCAGCGAGATGCGCTGCGTGTCCTGGTTGATGCGGATGATCTGGACGCGCACGGTGTCGCCGATGGCGATCACTTCGCTCGGGTGGTTGACGCGCTTGTAGCTCATGTCGGTGACATGGAGCAGGCCGTCGATGCCGCCGAGGTCAACGAACGCACCGTAATCGGTGATGTTCTTGACGACGCCGTCGATGATCTGGCCTTCCTTGAGGTTCTGGATCAGGCCCGAGCGCTGTTCGGCGCGGGTTTCTTCCAGAACGGCGCGGCGCGAGACCACGATATTGCCACGGCGGCGATCCATCTTGAGGATCTGGAAGGGCTGCGGCATGTCCATCAGCGGGGTCACGTCGCGCACCGGGCGGATATCGACCTGCGAGCCGGGCAGGAAGGCCACGGCGCCGTCGAGATCGACGGTGAAGCCACCCTTCACGCGGCCGAAGATCACGCCTTCAACGCGCTTGCCTTCGCCGAATTCGGCTTCGAGCTTGTCCCAGGCGGCTTCGCGGCGGGCGCGGTCGCGGCTGAGCATGGCTTCGCCTTCGGCGTTCTCGACGCGGTCGACGAACACTTCGACTTCGTCGCCGACCTTGAGGCCGTGCGGCTGGCCGGGGGCGGCGAATTCGCGCAGGGCCACGCGGCCTTCGCTCTTCAGGCCCACGTCGATGACGGCCTTGTCGTTTTCGATGGCGGTTACGGTGCCCTTGACGACGCGGCCTTCAAAGCCGCCGCTGGCGCCAGCGCCCAGCGATTCGTCGAGCAGCGCGGCGAAATCGTCGCGCGTCGGGTTGGTCGACATGAAAAAGTCTTCCTGTTATCGATGTTTCCGGCCAGGCGGTTGGGTCCGCCGGTCTTTTCTCCACCACCTGCCCCATGCAGGATGATGGGCCAAAAGGGCCGATCCGCCCATGCGGGCCGGATGCCCGCGCAGGCATTCTCGCCCAATGCGGGAAAGAACGCGCCGCGCTTAGGCCGCTACCTTGCGAAATGCAAGCAAAACCGCGTGTTTTGCAAACGCCGGCTTTGCGCAAGGTCAAGGCGTGGCGGCGCGTGAAGCGCTAGGCATGGCGCATTCCTTCCGGCCCACAGGAGATGTGCGCGATGACTGCCACCCAAAGCGTTCCCACCATGGCGGCCCTGGCCCGCGCGGCCACGGTCGTTACCCGCAACGGCGTGACGCTGAGCGTGCGCCAGGCCTTTGCCGAGGACGAGGACGCGCTGGCCGCGTTCTTTGACGCCGTGCTGCCCGAAGACCGCCGGTTCCGCTTCCTGGCTGCGGCGGGGCACCTCGATCACCAGCGCCTGTTGCCGATGACGCGGGTGGACCACTGGCGCACCGAAAGCTTCCTGGCGTTCGACCAGGCCAGCGGCGACCTCGTCGCATCGGGCATGCTGGCCTGCGACGCGGCGATGGAAACCGGCGAAGTGGCGGTATCGGTGCGCGGCGATTTTCGCGGACAGGGCGTGGGCTGGGCGATGCTCGACCTGCTCGCCCACGAAGCGGAGCGGCGCGGGCTCGATCGCGTCATCGCCATCGAAGACCGCGCCAACCAGGCCGCGATCGACCTGGAAAAGGACTATGGCTTCGTCGCCCACGGCGTGGAAGGCGATCCGCACCTGGTGATGCTGGAAAAGCGGCTGGGCTGAGGGGGTGCGGAGGGCGCCGGGTCAAGCCCGGGGCGACGTGGTACTGCAACGTTCCATTCTTCCGTCGCCCCGGGCTTGACCCGGGGCCCTCCGCAACCTCAGGGCAGCTTTGCCAGCAGGCCCCGCGCAAACGCGGACAGCGTATCGTCGCGCGCGCCCATGACCACGATGCGGTCGCCGGGGCGGGCGAGGGCGAGCAGCCGTTCGCCCGCTGCCGCGCGTTCGCCCACATGCTCGGCCTGTCCGCCTTGCGCTTTGATCAGCGCGACAATGCGCTCAGAGCCCTGTGTGCGATCCACCGTGCCGCCGAAATAGACCGGATCGGTCAGGATCACGCGGTCGTCCGCGTCCAGCCGGGTGGCCAAGACCTCGGCCAGTTCGGCGCCCATCTGGCGCAGCGGGCCATAGCCATGGGGCTGGAACAGCGCCAAGACACGGCCCGGATGGGCCTTGAGCGTCGCCAGCGTGGCAGCCACCTTTTCCGGGTTGTGGCCAAAATCGTCGATCACCGTCACGCCGCTGGGGCTGGTGCCGACCACGTCAAACCGGCGCGCAAGGCCGGCATAGTGGCCAAGGGCGGCAACGGCATCGGCCAGCGGCACGCCCGCCGCGCTGGCGGCGGCAAGCGCGGCCAAGGCATTGGCAAGGTTGTGGCGGCCGGGCACGGCCAGGGTCAGCGGATAGTGCCCGCCATCGCGCCGGTCGATCACCGTGGCGGCGATCCCGGTGGGGCTTTCCACCACGCTGCCCGGCACCACGCCGATCGTGGCGCTCTCTGCAAAGCCGAAGGTCAGCGTCGCCGTGGCACGCGGCGCCAGGGCAAGGCTTTCCGGATCATCGGCGTTGAGCACGGCAACCGCTGCGCTGGCCAGGAAATTGCCAAACAATTCGCGTAGTTCTTCCAGGCTCTTGTGATCGAGGCTGACGTTGTTGAGCACCGCGATCTGCGGGCGATAGAGCGCGATAGAGCCGTCGCTTTCGTCCACTTCGGAAACGAACAGCCCGCCTTGCCCCACGCGGGCCGAGGCAAAGGGCGCATCGGGCGTGGCAAAGTTCTTCATCACCGCGCCGTTCATGATCGTGGGATCATGGGCGAGGGCCGTCAGAATCCAGCCGATCATGCCGGTCACGGTCGATTTGCCGCTGGTGCCGCCCACGGCAATGCCATGGGGCGCGGCGTTGAACAGGCGGGCGAGCAGTTGCGCGCGGGTGAAGCGCGGGCAGCCCAGATCGCGGGCGCGCACCACTTCGGGTACGGTGTCTTCCACGGCGGCCGAGGCGACGAGCGCCTGATCGGCCGAGGTGATGCCGCTGCCGTCCTGCGGAAACAGCGTGAAGCCCAGGCTTTCCAGCCATGCGAACTTTTCGGGGGTGCGTCCCTGGTCGCGGCTGCGGTCCGATCCGGCGACCTGGGCGCCCGCGCCCTTGAGGATCAGTGCCAATGGCAGCATGCCCGATCCGCCGATGCCGCAAAAGAACCAGGGGTGGGCGGTAAGCGCGCCATCGGGCGCCGATGCGATGTGGGCCATGGCGCAAGGGCACTACAGCAATCGCCGATCGAGGCAAGATTGGTCGGCCACGCCAGCCGGGGTGGATGCGCGAAAAGGGCTGGCCGGAGCCAGGCACGAGGCGCCCGGTTCGGCCAGTCCCTTTCAAGGCCAGGCGTCGGCGAAAAAGAGACGCGGTCGGAGCTGGTGCCGCGCGGAAAACGGCGCGAGTTCGGCCACGTCCATCTCGCCAGGCGCCCGGTTGCAAAGGCGCAAGGTTTGACAGCACCGGAGCGGCCCGCCGCTGGATAACCAGTGCGCCCGTTCGGTCCTGTCATGACGCCTAACGCCGCAGGCGGCGAAACCTTTCCCGAAAGTCGCACCCTAAGTACTCGGGCAAGATTCCGTTAACCACCGGCGATGGACGGGACGCGCCATGCGGCCTAGAAGCGGGTGGATGTTGCGCATTGCCGTCTGTGCCCCGTCCACCCCGTTCGATCGTGCCGATGCCGCGCGCGTGGCCGCGCTGGCAGCAGGCTATCCGGGGGTGGACCTGGTGTTTCACGAGCAGTGCTTTGCCCAGGAGGGCCACTTTGCCGGGCCGGACGCGCTGCGTCTCTCCGCGTTCGTGGACTGCGCCAATGATCCTGCCTTCGATGCCGTGTGGTTCGCGCGCGGCGGCTATGGCGCGGCGCGGATCGCGCAGGATGCGGTGGGGCTGCTGGGAGCGGCGGCGGGGGCGAAGCGCTATCTGGGCTATTCCGATGGCGGCGTGTTGCTGGCCGCGCTCTATCGCGCCGGGATTGGCCGACCGGTCCACGCGCCGATGCCCGTGGACCTGCGGCGCGAGGGCGGGGAGGCCGCGGTGCGGCGTGTGCTCGGCTGGCTGAGCGGGGATCAAGCCGGGCTGGAGCCGCAGGCCAGCGGCGCAGTGCCGGTCGTGGCGTTCAACCTGATGACTCTGGCGATGATCATGGGCACCCCGGTGATGCCCGACCTTTCCGGTCATGTGGTGATGGTGGAGGAAGTGAGCGAATACGACTATGCTGTCGATCGCCTGCTGTTCCACGTCACGGCCGGGCTGGCGGCCATGAAGGCGGCCGGTCTGCGGCTTGGCCGCGTCACTCAGGTGCCTGAAAATGAACGGCCTTTTGGCATGGAGCACGAAGCCATGGCCCGTCATTGGTGCGCGCGCGCAGGTCTGCCGTATCTGGGCCGGGCCGACATCGGGCACGATGCCGACAACCGCATCGTGCCGTTCGGGCTTGCAGGAAACCCACAGGGCCAATAGGGCGCCCGCCAGTTTTCAGGAGGCTTTGAACAATGCGGGCATTCGTTTTTCCGGGGCAGGGCAGCCAGAAGGTGGGCATGGGCGCCGAACTCGCCGCCGCGAGCCCCGCCGCGCGCGAAGTGTTCGAGGAAGTGGACGACGCGCTGGGCCAGAAGCTGTTCCAGATCATGACGCAAGGGCCCGACGATGCCCTGACGCTGACCGAGAACGCACAGCCGGCGATCATGGCCCACGCCATCGCCGTGCTCCGCGTGCTGGAAAAGGAAGGCGGCATCGCGCTGGCCGACAAGGCCGATTTCGTCGCCGGGCACAGCCTGGGCGAATATACCGCGCTCTGTGCCGCCGGGGCGTTTTCGCTGGCCGACACTGCCCGCCTGCTCAAGCTGCGCGGGCAATCGATGCAGGCAGCGGTGCCGGTGGGCGAAGGCGCGATGTGCGCGCTGCTCGGCGCCGATATCGACAAGGCGACGGCCCTCGCGGAAGCCGCGGCGGAAGGCGAGGTCTGCACCGTCGCCAACGACAATGATCCCGGCCAGGTCGTGCTTTCGGGCCACAAGGCCGCGATCGAGCGCGCCGTGGCGCTGGTCAAGGAACATGGCATCAAGCGTGGCGTGCTGCTGCCGGTTTCGGCGCCGTTCCACTGCCCGCTAATGCAGCCCGCTGCCGATGCCATGGCGGAGGCGCTGGCCGCCACGCCCCCGCAGGCCTTCCGCGTGCCGCTGTTCGCCAATGTCACGGCCGCGATCGTCACCGATCCCGCGCAAGTGCAGCGGTTGCTGGTGGAGCAGGTGACCGGCCGCGTGCGCTGGCGCGAAAGCGCGATCGCGATGAAGGATGCCGGCGTCGAACGCTTCGTCGAACTGGGCGGCAAGGTGCTCGCGCCGATGATCACCCGCTCGGCCGGGGCAGACCTTGCCGTGACCAGCGTGATCACCATGGCCGACATCGAAGCCCTGGCCAAGGATCTCTGACTGCCTCGCAGATCAGGGGAAATAAATCGCGTAGAGGCGCAGAGGCGCGGAGGGGTAGTGAATGACAGCAATCGACTCCATCAGCGGCGACGTGGTCGATGCTGCGATGCGCATTCACAAGGAACTCGGCCCTGGACTGTTGGAAAGCGTCTATGAAATCGTCCTAGCCGCCGCGTTGGAACGGCGTGGATACAAGGTCGACCGGCAAAGGCCGGTCGATATCGAATTCGATGGAATGCGCTTTCCAGCAGCCTTTCGCGCCGATCTGATCATTGAGGACAGGTTAATCGTAGAGATCAAGTCGGTGGAGAAACTCAGCGCGGCACACGCCAAACAGGTGCTGACGTATCTGCGCTTGATGAAACTGCCGGTTGGCTTGTTGCTGAACTTTTCCGGCGAAACGATGAAGGAGGGCATCCGGCGGCTGGTCAACAACCATGGCCCTCAGTCGTGACCTTCTCTGCGCCTCCGCGCCTCTGCGCGAACACTATGAAATCGGAGCCAAGTTTATGGAAAACCGTCTTTTTGATCTGACCGGCATGACTGCCCTGGTGACCGGCGCGGCCGGTGGCATTGGTTCGGCGATCAGCCATGCGCTGGCCCGGCAGGGGGCGCGGCTCGCGCTTTCGGGGACCAACCCGGCCAAGCTGCGCGCGTTCCGCGAGGAGCTGAACGACACCTATGGCCACGACCATGTGGAAGTGACCTGCGACCTGTCGAACGCCGAGCAGGTCGAAAAGCTGGTACCCGCCGCGCTCGACACGCTGGGCAAGATCGACATCCTGGTCAACAACGCCGGGATCACGCGCGACAACCTTACCATGCGGATGAAGGACGAGGAATGGGATGCGGTGATCCGCGTCAATCTCGAAGCCGCGTTCCGCCTGATGCGTAGCGCGACCAAGCCGATGATGAAGGCGCGCTTTGGCCGCATCATTTCCGTCACCAGCGTGGTCGGCGCCACCGGCAATCCGGGTCAGGTGAACTATGCCGCGGCCAAGGCGGGCCTCGTCGGCATGTCCAAGAGCCTGGCGCAGGAACTGGCCAGCCGCAACGTGACGGTCAATTGCGTGGCGCCCGGCTTCATCCGCACCGCGATGACGGACGTCTTGCCCGATGCGCAGAAGGACGCGCTCAATGGCCGCATCCCGATGGGCCGCATGGGCGAAGGCCAGGATATCGGCGCGGCGGTGGCCTATCTGGCCAGCAAGGAAGCCGGTTACGTCACCGGCCAGACGCTGCATGTGAACGGCGGCATGGCGATGTTCGCCTGATGCGGGCGCGGAAAGGCGCGCTGCTGGCCTTGACCATGGGGCTGTGTGCCCCCTGGCCGGCCGTGGCGCGCCCGCCCGAAACCCTGGCATGCGCGATCAAGGCCGCGCCCGAAGGGCTGGACCAGAAAGTGGCCGACGCGATCCTGACGCCCGGCACGCCCGAAGCCAACGGCACCCAGGCCGATCTGCGCGCGATCACCGATGCCTGCGCGGCCGACCAGTTGCTGGGCGAGAAGCAGCGCGACGCCTATTTCAGCTATACCTGGGGTCGCATGGGACGCGACGCGCTGGACGGGAGGCTGGCGGGGCTGGGCATTTCCTCAAGCCTGATCGACCAGGCGCTGGATATCGGCCCGGGCAATACCAACAACCCGGCCGACAAGGTGACGCAGGGCGATCTGCGGATCGTGGGTGAAGCGTTGGACAAGGCGGGCAAGCCACCGGCCAGCGTGACCGCGCTGGGCTGGCAATTGATCACGGGCTGGATCACAGCCACGGCGCTGATGTTTGACGGCCAACGGGATCTCGATTGACGGGATTCGGGCTCGATCGACGCATTTTTTCGATTTTTACGGCCATTTATGCACAGTTTCACCTTGGCAGCCCAAGCCGAGCCTTGCCCAAGGGGCGCTCCACGCTAAGAAAGGTGGTCCGAAATGCAACGCTGCGGGCCGTGATTCCATGGCCTGATGCTGCGCAGCCAACCCGGACGGCGCCTGTCCGTCCAGTCCGGCCTGCTTCAGTTCATGGCTGAAGCGGCCGGGTAACGAGACTGGGGATCGAGACGAGAATGAAGGCGACCATCGAACGCGCGACTCTTCTGCGCTGCCTGTCCCACGTCCAGTCGGTTGTCGAACGCCGCAACACCATTCCCATTCTGTCCAACGTGCTGATCGAGGCTTCGGCCAACAATTCGGTGCGTCTGATGGCCACCGACCTCGATTTGCAGATCGTGGAATCGATGCCGGCCGTTTCGGTGGAAGGGCCGGGCGCGATCACCGTGTCGGCGCACCTGCTGTTCGACATCGCGCGCAAGCTGCCCGATGGCTCGCAGGTGAGCCTGGAAACCGCCGACAACCGCATGATCGTCAAGGCCGGGCGCAGCCGCTTCCAGTTGCCGACGCTGCCGCGCGACGATTTCCCGGTGATCGTGGAAGGCGATCTGCCGACCAGCTTCGAAATTCCCGCGCGCGTGCTGGCCGAGCTGATCGACCGCACCCGCTTTGCCATCTCCACCGAAGAAACCCGCTATTACCTCAACGGCATCTTCTTCCACGTGGCCGATGAAGTGCTCAAGGCTGCCGCCACCGACGGCCACCGCCTGGCGCGCTACACGCTGACCCGGCCGGAAGGCGCCGAGGGCATGCCCGACGTGATCGTGCCGCGCAAATGCGTGGGCGAACTGCGCAAGCTGCTGGAAGAAGTGCTCGACACCAACGTGCTGCTCGACCTGTCGGCCAGCAAGGTGCGCTTTACCCTGGGCGGCGAACATGGCGTCGTGCTGACCAGCAAGCTGATCGACGGCACGTTCCCCGATTACAGCCGCGTCATTCCCACCGCCAACGACAAGCTGCTCAAGCTTGATCCGCGCAGCTTCTATGAAGGCGTCGATCGCGTGGCGACGATCGCCACGGAAAAGACCCGCGCGGTGAAGATGGCGCTGGAAACCGATCGCGTGACGCTGTCGGTCACCAGCCCTGACAACGGCACTGCGGCCGAAGAACTGCCCGCCGACTATACCGCGCAAGGGTTCGAGATCGGCTTCAACGCCAACTATCTCAAGGATATCCTCAGCCAGATCGACGGCGATACGGTGGAACTGCACCTGGCCGATGCCGGCGCGCCCACGCTGATCCGCAAGGATGACAAGTCTCCCGCGCTCTATGTGCTGATGCCGATGCGCGTCTGATCGCGCGGCCCAGATACTGGACCGCCACGTACTGGACTGCGACATCTTTGATTGCCACAGGGGGGCGCGCCGGGTTCAACCGGTCGCGCCCCTTGCGCTGTCAGCTATCGGAAAATCCCCTACCCGACGTTGCGATCATTTTGACCCTGCGCGGTTAAGCCAGCGCGATCGGACTCTGACGGGGATCATCCCATGGCGCTTACCCAGCAGGACATCGACAAGAAGCTGGCGTTTTTCAATATCACCGCCGATGACGTCGCGCGGTTCGGCCAGATTTCCGGCGCGATGGACAGCCTGGCCGGGCCAGCACTTGAACGGCTTTACGACCGCATCGCCGTCACGCCCGACACCGGGCGATTCTTCTCGTCGCGCCAGGCGATGAACCACGCGCGCGACAAGCAGATCGAGCACTGGAGCGGCATGTTCAGCGGCACGCCGGGCATGGCCTATGCCGAACGGGCGCAGCGCATCGGCGACGTGCACGCCCGCATCGGCCTGGAGCCGGGGTGGTATATCGGGGCCTATGCCTCGGTGCTGGACGAAGTGATCGTGCGCTTCCTGGGCAGGGGGCTGGGGGCGCTCGGCGCCAGCCGCGCCAAGGCGGTGGCGAGCCTGGTGAAAATGGCGCTGCTAGACATGGAAGTGGCGCTGTCCGCCTATTTCCAGGCCGAAGATGCCAAGCGCCAGGCGGTGGTCACGCAAGTGGGCCACACCGTGCGCAAGATGACCGAGGGCGATTTCACCGTGGCGCTGTCGGGTCTGCCCGAAGCCTATGCCACGCTGGAGCGTGACCTGGAGACCATGCGCAAGAAAGTGAGCGGCGCGCTGGGCGAAGTGTCGCAGACCTCGCGCGCGGTGGATATCGGCGCGCAGGAAATCCGCGAGGCATCGGACGATCTGGCGCGGCGCACCGAACAGCAGGCGGCTTCGCTAGAAGAGGCATCGGCCTCGATCACCACCCTGGCCGGCACGGTTGGCACCACGGCCGAGGAAGCGACGCAGTTGCACTCTGCCGTGCAGGAAGCGCATGGCGATGCGCGCCAGGGTGGCGGGGTGCTGGAAGAAGCGGTGCAGGCGATGAACGACATCCATCGCTCGGCTGCGGAAATCGGCAAGATCATCGCGGTGATCGATGGCATCGCGTTCCAGACCAACCTGCTTGCACTCAACGCCGGGGTCGAGGCGGCGCGCGCGGGCGATGCCGGGCGCGGCTTTGCCGTGGTCGCCAACGAAGTGCGCGCGCTGGCGCAGCGGTCGGCCGAAGCAGCGCTGGATATCAAGAAACTGATCGGCGAAAGCTCGGTCCAAGTGGAACGCGGCGTGACGCTGGTGGGCCAGACTGGCGAGACGTTTGAGCGGATCGTCAGCCGCGTGGGCGAAATCGCCGAAGTGGCCAGCAACATTGCCCACGGTGCGCAGTCGCAGGCCTCCAACATCCGCCAGATTCAGGCCACGGTCAACGAACTGGACCTGATGACCCAGCAGAACGCGGCCATGGTGGAGCAGGCGACCGCCGCCTCGCGCAGCCTGGCCGGAGAGGCCGATCGCATGGCCGACCTGGTCGGGCATTTCCGCGTGGAGGGCGTGGCCGCGCAACAGGCCAAGACGCGCCGCGCCGCCTGAGTAGGATTTCAGGCCGCGTCGAGGAAGCCGCGCAGGGTTTCGGCAAAGCCATCGGGATCGGCGAGCATGAACAAGTGCCCGCCGCCCTGGAACATTTCCAGCCGGCTGCCGGGAATCGCGCCGTGCAGGAAATGCGCATTGGCCGGCGGGATCAACTGGTCTTCCTCGTCATGCAGCACCAGCGTGGGCACCGACAGCAAGGGCAGGAACGGCGCGCTGCTCCAGGTGGAAAAGGCGCTGAGCTGGCAGGCCCAGCCCACCGGCGAAGGCGGCATGGCGGCATTGAGCGAGACTGCATGGCGCCCGCCGCCGTTGTAGAGCGTGGCAAGGTTGCGCTGGAGCGTGCGCGCGACGGTGTATTCACGCGGATCGGCCATGTGGCTCAGGATCGCGGGGTTGCCCGGCACCATCGCCACCCCGGCTGCCGTTGCCGCCAGCGCCAGGCGGCCGATGCGCGCGCGGTGCTGAAAGGCGAACTGCTGCGCCACGGCGCCGCCCCAACTGATGCCCAGCACATCCACCACATCGAGATGCAGGCGATCGAGCAGGGCCGCCAGCGTCAGGGCCATGCACGGCATGGTATAGGGAATGATCGGATCGGGCGACTTGCCGATGCCGGGCATGTCGAAGCTGATCACGCGGCGGCAGGGCAGGGCGCGGGCCACCGGCTCCATCAGTTCCATGTTCATGCCGATGCCATTGAGCAGCACGAGCGGGCGCGCCTCTTGCGCGCGAGTATGCCACTGGCCCAGCCGCAGCCGTCGTCCGGCCACGCCCACGAACGAAAAATCAGCGGTCAAGCTCGCCACGATCCCGTCATCTCCTGCCGGTTGCGCGCCGTGTCTGCGCCGGCGAACCGGCGCCATCGTGCGCACCAAAGCTCCATTCGCCCCCCGCGCGCCGCCTAGCAGGTTCATTCCGGTGGTAAAAGTGGGCAGATTTCGCGTGCCGTCGTCAGGTCTGCTTAACGGTTTTTCAAAGCCGTTCGGGCATGCGGGTGTCATGGCAGACGTATCCGGGGCAGAGCAGACCGAAACCCAAGCGCGGGGGGAAGACCGCCGCGACTATGCGCGCACGCAGCGACGGCGCGAGCGCGTGCCTTCCAGCCATGCGCCGCTTCCGCGCAAAGGCAGCCGCCTGATCGCGCGGGAATGGCCGCAGATGGCCGTGCCGATGGCCGTGGGGCTGCTCGGGCTGGGGCTGCTCAACGGCATTTTGCCCGATGGCACGGTCCTTTCGGTGGGCATCACGGCGATCGTCCTGGCGCTGCTTGGCGCACTGGCCGTGCGCGTGGAAAACGCAGGCATTGTCGGCACGGCGCCGCGCATGCTGCTGATGGCACTGGCCGTGGGCATGCCGATGTTCCTGTTTGGCGCGGCGGTGGGCCACTGGGCCGATCTGGGCGCGGTGCCATGGCTTCAGGCGATGGCGCTGCTGGTCACGATCTCGCTGCTCGCCACCGTGTTCGAAAGCGGCCAACTGGCCGGCGTGCTGGTGGCGCAAGTGGCGATCTGGGCCGGGGTGGCCTGCGCTGCGAGCCGCCTGGGTGGGCTGGTGACGCTGGGCGTGGGGCTGGCCGTGGCCGTGGCCGCCTATTTCCGCCAGCGCGAAATCGAGGCGCGCGCCCGCGAGCAGATGGAAATCGAGGCGCGCATCCAGACGCGCGCGCAAGAGATCCTGGCCGATTATGAAGAGACCGGGCAGGGCTGGTTCTGGGAAACCGACCGCCGGGGCCAGATCACCTACCTCTCGCGCCCCGTGGCGCAGATTCTGGGCCGCAGCGTGGAAGAGTTGATCGGCCGCCCGTTTCCCGAGCTGTTCAACCTGGCCGACCAGGCCGGGGAGGGCGAGCGGACGCTGGCGTTCCACTTGTCCGCGCGGTCGAGCTTCACCGAACTGGCCGTGCGCGCGGCGACCGACCTGGAAGAGCGCTGGTGGCAGATCAACGGCCGCCCGACCTATGACACGTTCAACAATTTCCAGGGCTTTCGCGGATCGGGCACCGACCTGACCGAAAAACGCCGCTCGGCCGAGCATGCCTCGCGCCTGGCGCAGTTCGATTCGCTCACCGGCCTGTCCAACCGCCTGCGGATGTCGCAGACGCTGGAAAAGATCCTGGTTGCGCCGCAAGTGCAGCACCGCGCCTGCGCGGTGTTCCTGCTCGATCTCGATCGCTTCAAGCAGGTGAACGATACCCTGGGCCATCCCGCCGGCGATGCGTTGCTCAAGCAGGTGGCGCAGCGACTGGAAGGCGTGATCGGCAATGTCGGCCGCGTCGGCCGGCTGGGCGGTGACGAATTCCAGGTGATCATGCCCGGCAAGATCGAGCGCGATCACCTGGCCTATCTGGCCAACCAGGTGATCGAACAGCTTTCCGCGCCCTATGCGATCGACGGCAACCGGGTGATGATCGGTGCCTCTGTCGGCATCGCCATTGCGCCCGATGATGGCGTGACCAGCGAGGCGCTGATTCGCAATGCCGACCTGGCGCTCTACGCTGCCAAGGACGGGGGGCGCGGGCGCTATCATTTCTACGCCGCCGATCTGCACAGCGACGCGGAGGAACGGCGCCAGTTGGAAGAAGACCTGCGCGATGCGGTCGCCAACGGTGGGCTGGAGCTCTACTACCAGCCGGTGGTGCAGACAGCGACCGAGCGGATCACCGGGTTCGAGGCGCTGCTGCGCTGGCACCATCCCAAGCAGGGCTTCATCGGCCCCGACAAGTTCATTCCGATCGCCGAGGACACCGGCCTGATCGCGGCGATCGGCGAGTGGGCACTGCGCACCGCCTGCCAGGACCTGGCGCAATGGCCCGACGACGTGCGTGTGGCGGTCAATGTTTCGCCGCTGCAATTCGCCAATCCGGCCCTGCCAACGATCGTTACCTCCGCCTTGGCCCATGCCGGGGTCGAGCCCGGCCGGCTGGAACTGGAAATCACCGAAAGCGTGTTCCTCAACAACGACGAGGGCACCGACCAGATGTTCAAGCAATTGAAATCGATCGGTGTGCGCCTGGCGCTCGACGATTTCGGCACGGGCTATTCCTCACTCGGCTACTTGCGCTCGGCGCCGTTCGACAAGATCAAGATCGACCAGTCGTTCGTGCGCGGCGCGACCCAGCCGGGCAGTCGCAACGGCGCGATCATCGCCTCGATCGTCAGCCTGGCCGAAGCGCTGGGCATGGAAACGACGGCCGAAGGCGTAGAGACGCTGGACGAACTGGACTTGGTGCGGATGCTCGGGTGCAGCCACGTGCAGGGCTATATCTACGAACGCCCGCTCTCTGCCATCAATGCGGCCTCACGGCTTTCGACCGGGCTGGTGGCCGTGGCCCAGGGTCCGCGCTCGGCGCGCGCCAGCCGCCAGTCGATGCTGCGCAAGGTGGTGCTGGAGAATGCCGGCCACAAGTACAACGGGATGATCCGCAACATCTCGCTGACCGGGGCGCTGATCGAAGGGCTGTGGAATGTGCCGCCCGGCACGGTGTTCCGCATCCAGTTGGCCGATGGCCATAGCGTGAGCGGAACCTGCCGCTGGAGCAACGACGATCGCATGGGCGTGGAGTTTGCCGCCCCGCTCAAGGCGGATGACGATGGCCGCATCGCCGTGGTGCAGGTGCGCACACCCGCGCCGGTGGCGATGCCCGAGCGGACCGTACAGCGCAAGGTGGGGTGAGGGGGCGGCGGGTTTTCGCAACATGCCCTCCCCAAAACCCTCCCGCAGGCGGGAGGGGCTTTTTGGGCTGGGGGCGGGCATGTTCAGCTACCCCGAAAAGCCACTATCGCCGCTGATGACAGCGCGCAAAGGGCCTGCTAACGGCGGCGCATGACCGACCTCGCGCTGATCCGCAATTTTTCCATCATTGCCCATATCGACCACGGCAAGTCCACGCTGGCCGACCGCCTGATTCAGTATACCGGCGGCCTGGCCGAGCGCGAGATGACCGCCCAGGTGCTCGACAACATGGATATCGAGCGCGAGCGCGGGATCACGATCAAGGCCCAGACCGTGCGCCTGGATTACAAGGGCAAGGACGGCAAGACCTATCAGCTCAACCTGATGGACACGCCCGGCCACGTCGACTTCGCCTATGAAGTGAGCCGCAGCCTCGCCGCCTGCGAAGGCGCGCTGCTGGTGGTGGACGCGGCGCAGGGCGTGGAAGCGCAGACGCTGGCCAACGTCTATCAGTCGATCGAGCACGACCACGAGATCGTGCCGGTGATCAACAAGATCGACTTGCCCGCCGCCGAGCCGGAAAAGGTCAAGGACGAAATCGAGGAGGTCATCGGCATCGATGCCAGCAACGCCGTGCTGGCCAGCGCCAAGGCCGGCATCGGCATCGAGGAAGTGCTCGATGCCGTGGTCGAACGCATCCCTGCGCCCGGTGGCGATCGCAACGCGCCGCTCAAGGCCATGCTGGTCGATTCCTGGTACGATCCCTATCTCGGCGTCGTCATCTTGGTTCGCGTGATCGACGGCGTGATCAAGAAGGGCTTGCAGGTCAAGTTCATGGCCGGCGGCACCGAGCACCTGATCGACCGCGTCGGCTGCATGCGGCCCAAGATCGAGCAACTGTCCGAGCTGGGGCCGGGTGAAATCGGCTTCATCACCGCCCAGATCAAGGAAGTGGCCCAGGCCCGCGTGGGTGACACGATCACCACGGTCAAGGGCGGCGCCAGCGAAGCGCTGCCGGGCTTCAAGGAAGTGCAGCCGGTGGTGTTCTGCGGGCTGTTCCCGGTCGACGCTGCCGACTTTGAAAAGCTGCGCGATTCGATCGGCAAGCTGCGCCTCAACGACGCCTCGTTCAGTTTCGAAATGGAAACCAGCGCGGCGCTGGGCTTCGGCTTCCGCTGCGGGTTCCTCGGGCTGCTCCATCTGGAAATCATCCAGGAGCGCCTGAGCCGCGAATACGATCTTGACCTGATCACGACGGCGCCCTCAGTGGTCTATCGCCTGACCATGACCGACGGTAGCCACATGGAACTGCACAACCCGGCGGACATGCCCGACGTGGTCAAGATCGACACCATGGAAGAACCGTGGATCAAGGCGACGATCTACACGCCAGACGAATATCTCGGCTCGATCCTCAAGCTGTGCCAGGATCGCCGCGGCATCCAGACCGGGCTGACTTATGTGGGCGGGCGCGCGCAGGTGAACTATGAACTGCCGCTCAACGAAGTGGTGTTCGATTTCTATGACCGCCTGAAGTCGATCAGCCGGGGCTATGCCAGCTTCGACTATGAGCAGATCGGCCTGCGCGAAGGCGATCTGGTCAAGATGAACATCCTGGTGAACAACGAACCGGTCGATGCGCTGAGCATGATCGTCCACCGCAGCCAGGCCGAGGCGCGCGGCCGCTCGCTGTGCGAACGGCTGAAAGACCTGATCCCCCGCCATTTGTTCAAGATTCCGATCCAGGCGGCGATCGGCGCCAAGGTGATCGCGCGCGAAACCATCGCCGCGATGCGCAAGGACGTGACCGCCAAGTGCTATGGCGGGGATATCACGCGCAAGAAGAAGCTGCTGGAAAAGCAGAAGGAAGGCAAGAAGCGCATGCGCGAGTACGGCAACGTGCAGATTCCGCAGGAAGCCTTCATCGCCGCGCTGCGCATGGGCGAGGAATAAGGCGCGCGGGAACGTTGGCGGGGAACCGAACCCCGCATTGTCCGGTTGGGGGCTGTAGGAGCGTTCGCTTTTGCAGCATCTGCCGGAGGACCCTTGCCCATTTTTCGCCTGTTCCGCTTTGCCTTGCTCACCCTGCTGCTGGGGCTGGCCGTGCCTGCTCAGGCCCAGCTCACCCCGGCTGCCTCGTCCAGTCCAGCGGCGCCATCCGATCCCTATGGCCGGGAAACGCCACGCTCTTCGGTTGCTGGCCTGATCCAGGCCCTGGCCGGGCGCGATTACGAGCGGGCCGCCCATTTCATGTCCGTGCGGATGGACAATGCCCGCCTGACCAACGGCGCCGAGGAATTGGCGCGGCGCCTCCAGGTCCTGCTGGACAAGGGCGGCACGCTGCGGCCCTTTGGCGCTCTGTCGAACCAGCCGGTGGGCGATCTGGGCGACGATCTGCCGTTCAATCGCGAGCAGGTCGGCACCATGAAAGTGGGCGAAGACAAGGTGCCGGTGATGCTGGCGAGCAGCCAGCAGGGACAAGTGGTGGTGTGGCGCGTGGCGCCCGAAACGCTGCAAATCCTGGCCAAGGCCGATGTGCCACGCGAACAGGCGGCGGCCAGCACTAGCCCGGATGCATGGATCGTGGGCGGTGCGCCGGTCAGCGACTGGCTCACGCTGCTGGGTCTGGCCGCGGTAAGCTTTGCCGCGTTCCGACTGCTCGCGGCGCTGATCCTGCTGGTGGTGCGCAAGGTCATCCCGCGTTGCCAGGACAGCGCGTTCTACCGCTTCCTGGCTGCTGCGCTGCCCCCGCTTAGCCTGTTCCTGTCGATCATGATCTTCTTCATGTGGGCCAACCGCCTGCCGGTGGCGATCGTCGCGCGGCAGACGCTGTTGCGCTATGGCGGCACGGTGGCATTGGTGGCGCTGGTGTGGTTCGCGCTGCGCTTGATCGACGCCATTGCCGACCTCGCCACGCGGCGGCTGCATCATTACCAGCGTCGCCAGGTGATCTCGGTGGTCAACCTGCTGCGTCGCGGGGCCAAGCTGTTGTTGCTGGCCTTCACCGTGGTGGGTGTTCTTGATACGTTTGGTATCAATGTTACCACAGGTATTGCCGCCCTTGGCATTGGCGGCATCGCCCTGGCGCTGGGCGCCCAGAAGACGGTGGAGAACTTGGTTGGCAGCGTCACCGTGATTGCCGACCAGCCCGTGCAGGTGGGCGATTTCTGCAAGGTGGGTGATGTTGCGGGGACGGTGGAGGACGTGGGCATCCGCTCCACCCGTATCCGCACCAACGATCGCACCTTGGTGACCATTCCCAATGGCGATTTTGCCGCGCGCCAGATCGAGAATTTTGCCACGCGCGACCGCTTCCTGTTCAATCCCACGATCGGCATCGCCTATGGCCTGCCCGCCGCGAAAGTGCGTGAGGCGGTGGATATCGTGCGCCAGACTCTGCTCGACCATGATGGCGTGATCAGCGACGGCGTGCGCGCCACCTTCACCAATTTCGCCGACAGCGCGCTGACCATCGACGTGTGGTCCTATCTGGCCGGGCCGGACTACAACCAGGCGATGGCGGCGCGGCAGGAGGTGCTGCTGTCGATCATGGAGCAGTTCGAGGCGGTCGGGATCACGCTGGCCCAGCCCACGCGCTCGGTCATGGTGCAGGGCGGCGTGCCGCTGCCGGCGGCGGAAACCGAGCAACAGCCAGCGACGTAACGCGCCTCAGCCCATCAGTCGGGTGGCGAGGATCGCCACGGCGACCAGGGCGCCCGCGCCCCACACGGCGCGGGTAACCGGCTTGATCAGCGCGGCCCATTGCGGCGCGGGGGCGACCGGGGCAGGTGGTTCGGTCAACCGCTGCACCGCCGCGCGCAGCAGGCGCGGTGCGTCGTTGCCCATGTGCGCGAGTTCCAGCCCCAGCGCGCGCACGATCGGCTGCCAGTGATCGGGCGCCAGCCGCGCTGCCACCAGTCGCACGGTGGAGCGGCGCAGCGCGGCGGCGAGATCGAAGCCCGGCTCGATGCGGCTGAGCACCCCGTCGATCGTGACTAGCGCCTTGAAGATCAGCAGCAGGTCTGATGGCATGACAATGCCGGTCTCGCGCAGTAGCGGGAGGAAATCGGCGACCATCGGAGCGAGCTTGAGGGTGTTGCCGCCATGGCTTTCGACCAGCCGCCGCGCAGCGGCGCTGACGGCGGCGGCGGGGGCACTGCCGCTTTCGTCCCAGATGGCCAGGACATCGGCCATGGCGACATCGTCGCAGGTGATCAGCGCCTGGGTAAAGCGGATGAATTCCTCGCGGCGCCGGGGCGAGACCTGGCCGACGAGGCCAAGATCGAGCAGGGCGATGCCGTCGCCAGGCAGGCAGCGCAAGTTGCCGGGGTGCGGATCGCCATGGAAGCGGCCGTTGATCAGCACCATGTCGAGCACTACGTCTGCCCCCAGCGCGGCGATCCGCGCGGGATCGATGCCGGCGGCTGTCAGTGCGGCTGCGCTTGTCGGGGCGACACCGGCGACGTAGTCCATCACCAGCACGCTTTCGCTGCTCAGCGGCCAATGGATCGTGGGCACCACCACGCGCGGATTGCGCGCGAAATCGGCGCGCAGCCGGTCGGCATTGCGGCCTTCCACGGTGAAATCGAGTTCCTGGCGCAGCGCATCGGCCAGTTCTGCGGCCATGGCTCCGGCGCGCAATCGCCGGGCCTGGGCGTTGGTGCGCTCTGCCAGAGCGGCCGCGCCCGCGATCAGGCGCAAGTCTGCCAGCATCGGGGCGGCAATGCCGGGGCGGCGGATCTTGACCACCACCGGCGTGCCGTCGGCCAAGGTGGCGCGGTGGACTTGTGCCATCGAGGCCGCCGCCAGCGGCGTTTCATCGAACTGTGCGAAGCATTCGCTAACTGGCGCGCCGAGGGCCGCTTCCAGTTCGGCTTGCAGCGCCGCGAACGGCAGGGTGGGCGCCTCGCTCTGGAGGCGCTCAAGCTCGGTGATCCACGCGGGCGGCAGTAGATCGGCGCGCGTGGCGAGAATTTGCCCCAGCTTGATCCAGGCCGGGCCGAGTTCCTCCAGCGCCAGCCGCACCCGCTGCGGCGTGGTGGCCGGATCGCTTTCCGCCGCGTCGGCCGGTGTTCCGCTGCCGGGCAGGAACCGGGCGGCCAGCCAGCCCAGCCCGTGGCGGGCCAGAATGCGGGTGATTTCGGCAAGGCGGGCGCTGTCGGCAGCGCGGCCGGGAAAGGGCAGGGGCATACCATGCAAGGTAGGGCGCCGATCGGGCGGCGCAACCATTTTGGCAGGGCTTATCCAGTTACCACCACCTCGGCATGGGCAAAGGCCTGGGCCAGATCGGGCGCGAGCGGCTGGTCGGTCACCAGCACGCCGACCTTGGCGCAAGGGGCCGTGGCCATCAGGCCATAGCGGCCGAACTTGCTGGAATCGGCCGCCAGCAGCACGCGCTGCGCGGTGGCATAGGCAATGCGGCTCATCGTCGCTTCGCCGGCATGAAAATCCATCAGCCCCCGGTCCGCGCTCACCGCGCCAACCGAAAGCAGCGCCAGATGCGGGGTGAACCCGGCGACATAGTCCTGTGCCTGGCGATCGGAAAAGGCGCGGTATTCGTAATCCATCTGACCGCCTGCCAGGAACAGCCGGTTGCCGTTGATGCCGCCCAGCGCCTCGGCCACGCCCAGGGAATTGGTGATCACCGTCAGGTCACTGTGCCCGCGCAATTCCTGCGCGATGTAGAACGTGGTGGTGCCGGCGTCGATGAACACGATGTCGCCATCGGTGACGAAGCGCGCGGCGGCGGCCGCGATGCGTTTCTTCACGTCCACGTTCTCGTGCAGGCGACGGTCTAGCGGGCCTTCGGTCTCGCGCCGGGCCAGACGCACTGCGCCATGCAGCCGCTCCACCCGGCCGGCCGCCTCCAGATCGCGCAGTTCGCGGCGGATCGTTTCGTCCGAGACGTCCAGTTCGCGGGCGAGGGCGGTGATGGCCAGCGTGGTGCCCGCGCCCAAGAGGGCGAGCAGGCGGTCCTGGCGATCCTGGCGCTTGATGCTCATGGTTGCGGCGTGCTTTCCCCTTTGCTGGGCACAAGGTCTGCCAGAATGGGGAAATGATCGGAAGGCCAGCGTGGCCCGGCGTGGGTGGTCAGCGTGGCATAGGCGCGCACCTGCCAGCCGCGCTCCAGAATGAAATCGATGCGCTGCTGCCCGGTGCCGGTGAAATCGTGGAATGTCGGTTCCGGCCCGAGTGGAGCCGCGGCTTGCGCGCGGCTATCGGCCAGATGCGCGGTGAGCGTGGCATAAGCGGCGCTCCCTGCCGTGGCGTTGAGATCGGCGGTCAGCACGACCGGCAGGCGCCCGGCAAGCGCTGGCAGGCGCGCCGCGATCAGCCGCGCGCTTTCCACGCGGGCGGTTTCGTCTTCCACGTCGCGGTTGGCCAGGTGCGTGTCGATCATCAGGAAACGGGTGCGGGCACCCAGCCGCCGCTCCAGCACGGCCCATTGCACCATGCGCGGCAGCGTGGCGCCCCAGCCCAGGCTGCCCGGGACGGCGGGGGTGGGCGAAAGCCAGAACACCCCGTGGCGGATCAACGCCAAGCGATCGGTGCGATAGAGAATGCCCATGTGTTCGTTGGCATGGCCGCCAAAGCGATCGGGGCCGAACCAGCGCCAGTGCGGCAGGTGGCGTACCACGGCATCGCCCTGGCGCTTGAACAGTTCCTGCGTGCCGATGACATCGGGATCGGCGGCGCGGATCGTGGCCAGGAACACCGGCTGGCGCTGTGGCCAGGTGTTGAGGCCATCATCCGGCGCCGGCCAGCGCACATTGAAGCTCATCACCCGCAGCGCCCCGGCCGAGCGGGGCGGCACGGCCACCGCGGCTTGGGCGGGCAGGGCCGGAACAGCGGCCAGGGCAAGGCACAGGCCAAGGGCGTGCCGGTGGACGAACGAGCGAAGGGCGGTCATGCAGGGGCTCTTGGCGTTTTTGATGAAATTTCGATGACAATTGGCATGATTTTGGGAAATCGCAAATAAAACCATCAGAAAATGTGGAGCTGTCATGGAATCGTCGCGCGCCGGGCCTAGGTGCCGGCTCGTACCGCACCGTTCACGGCGCCAACGATTCCACCAACAGGGATGTCCTCAGATGACCGATTTGCCGATCCTTACCGGCGCGCTTCGTCGTGCGCCGCTGCTGCGCGGCGTGGCCGGCGCGGCCATGTTGCTGGCGATGGTCGCAGCACCTGCGGCCCGTGCTGCCGGCACACCCGCCGATGCGGCGGCGCCCGAAACGGCCGATGCCGATGGCGAAACGCGCAGCATCGTGGTGTCTGGCCAGGCCGCGCGCACGGTGAAGATGGAAGCAGCCGGCACCACCGCCGTGCTGGCCCCCGAAGATCTGGTGCGCCAGCCCAATGTCAGCGTGGTCGATGCCCTGGCGCGCGTGGCGGGGATTTCGGTTTCCCCGACCGACTTTTTCGGCACGCCGTCTTCGGGCAACCACGGCGGCCTCGATGGCGCGGCGCGCGGCGGGGCGAGCTTCGTCTATGTCCGCGGTCTGTCGGGGTCCTATAACGTCAACCTGGTCAACGGCGCCAACGCCGCGCAGGGCATGCCCTATTCGCGCGAGATCCAGCTCGACCTGCTGCCGCCGGTGGGCCTGGCGGCGGTGGTCGTCAGCAAGACGTCCACGGCGGACATGGATGGCGACGCGATCGGCGGGACGATCGATTTCCGCACCCCCACGGCCGACAATTTCAAGGACGGTCATGTCGGCGTCACGCTGCAAGGCGGGGTCAGCCAATATGGTCTGGATTACCACGTGCCGGCCGCCAGCGGCATGACCCAGGCGGAATACAGCACGCATCTGGGCGCCGATCACCAGTTCGGCATCTATGCCACCGGCTATTACGGCAAGCGCTACTTTGCCTCGACCATGGTCGATTTCCAGGCCGGGCAGTGGGAATATGCCGTGTCCGATGGCGAGCAGGGCAGCAATCCTGCCGGGTTCAGCAAGGCAGACAACCTCTTGCTGACCAGCACCAACGCGCAGTTCACCGAAGGCCACCAGACCCGCTTTGGCGGCGCGCTGTCGCTTGATTGGGACATGGGCAGCACCAAGCTCTATCTGCGTGGCACGGTGGCTGAATCCAACATCCGCCAGATCATCTATCAAAAGGGCATCCAGGCCGATCACTATTCGTCGCCCACGATCCGGCCCGACGGGCTCTATCAGAATGCCGAAAGCGACGCGGCCTTTCACTATTGGGTGGAAACCGCGCCAGCCGAATCCGCGCTCGACACCGCCGAGCTGGGCGGCAAGACCCAGAGCGGGGCGCTGACGCTGGACTATGCCGGGTTCTGGAGCTGGGCCAAGAGCGCCGCACCCGATCATGCCGAAGTCTCGTTCGAAACCAGCGCCGCCAACCAGTTGAACGGCCCGTTCAGCGTGACCTATCGCGATGGCTATCCCATCCCGGCGCTCAGCGCGGCGCAGCTCGCCCGGCTCAACAACAGCAGCCTGTTCCTGAAAGCCGATGGCAGCGGCGAATATACCTCGTCGCGCAGCACGGCCAATAAGCTGGGCGGTCGCCTCGATGCGGAACTGGCGCTGGGCGATGGCGTGCTCAAGGCGCTGAAGGCCGGCGTCAAGTTCGTGCGCAGCAGCCGCGCCACTTATTCGCGCGACTATAGCGGCCTGTCGTTCATCGACACCGGCACGCCGCTCAGCGCCAGCCCGTTTGCCCGCAACACCATCGCGGCGATCGACCATAAGTATTACCCCTACTCGTTCGTCCGCTTCGATGGCGAGGCGCTGACCAATGCGGCCGCCAAGGCGGCTTCGAGCGTGACGCTCAGCTCGGACGATTACAACGGCAATACCATGTCGGGGCATGAAAACGTCGCTTCGGCCTATATCCTGGCGCGGATCGAGACCGGGGGCGTGGCGATCCAGCCAGGCCTGCGCTTTGAGCACACCCAGATCGACAACCGATTCTGGAACACGGTGAGCGTGGACGACGGCGCCAGTGCCAGCCAGACCTCCGGCTGGGGCACCAGCCGCACCCGCTACGACATGTTGCTGCCCAGCCTCCACGCCGATTGGCATCCCTGGCAGGGCGGCATCCTGCGCGGCGCGATCTGGCGCAGCTATACCCGCCCAGCGTTCTTCCAGTTGGCGGGCGGCACCCAGACCGAACTCAACAGCGACGGCACGATCAGCATCACCCAGGGCAACCCCGATCTGCGCCCGGTCACATCGTGGAACTTCGATATCAACCTCGAACACGAATCCCACGGTTTCAGCGGCTCGATCGCGGCGTTCTACAAGGCGATCGGCAACTACCTCTATGATCGTGGCACCAGCTATCGCGCGCAGGAAATCGCCAGCAGCGGGGTCAGCTCGATCAGCAAGCCGATGAATGGCGGCAACGCCGCGCTCTATGGCCTGGAACTGGCAGGGCGCTATCAGTTGACCGAGTTGCAGGGATGGGCTTCCGGCTTTGGCGTGTCGGGCAATGTCACGTTCCAGCATTCCTGGGCGCACCTGCTGGATTCGGGCACCGATGCCACCCAGGCGATGCAGGGCGTGCCCAAATTCCTAGCCAATGCCTCGGTGTTCTACGAAGGCAAGAAGGTCTCGGCCAACCTCGCCTATCGCTACAACGGCGCGCTCGTGGCGGCCTATCGCTTTGGCACATGGGGCGGTGCGACGATGAATGACACGCAGCGCGCCACGCATAGCGTCGATGCCTCGGTCGGCTACGCACTCAGTCCCGACGTGCGCTTGTCGGTGCAGGCGAGCAACATCTTTGACGACATCAGCTATTATCGGACGGTGAGCCCGACGAGCGAAGTGGTGCCGCAGATCGTGCGTTGGGGCCGCACGTTCCAGGCCACGCTGAGCGCCGCGTTCTGACCGGTGGGCGAGCCTCGGCGCTGCCGTCTCGGCGCCGGGGCTTGCCGCTGGACACGCATGCCGGCAATCGTTAGGTCTACGAACAAGTGGGGCGCGCCAGACGCCCCGATGCGAGAGGATCTGCGATGGACACCGTGTTGCCGGCCCGCCTTGACCTGTTCGACCCCGTGGAAGAGGCCGCGCGCCAGGCCCCCGCGATCATCCGCTATCTGGGGGAGGGCGATTTCGTCACCCGCCGCTATGTGAGCCAGGGGGCGGAAATCAACACCGGGACGTATACCGATCATGCGGTGGTGGTGCGTGACGGCATGCCCATGCGCGACCATTTCACGCTCGATACCCATGGTTTCATGCTGGGCCGCCACGCATCGGCGATCGAGGGTTTTCACGATCGCGCCGCGGTGGATGCGCACTACCTGGCGGAAGTGGAAGCACTGGTGGCGCGGTTGTGCGGCGCCGATCGCGTGGCGGCGCAGGGCTGGATGATCCGCACCTCGGCCGATCTTTCCGCAAGGGCGCGGGAAAAGGTGGCCCATTACCAGCACAACGGCGGCATCCAGCCCCCGGCGGGCGAGGCCCATGTCGATTACAACCGCCCGACCGCCCGCCGTGCCGCCCGGCGCATGCACGAACAGCGCTTTGCCGATCGCGGTGGCTATGCCCGCGCCATCTGCTTTTCCCTGTGGCGCACGTTTTCGCCCGGGCCGCAGGATTGGCCGCTGGCGGTGTGTGACGGGCGCAGCGTCGGAGAAGCGGAAACCGCCTCCAACACCTTGTTCGTGGTCGACGAATTCCCGGTCGGCGAGGCCTTGACCGCGCCGGTGCCCGGCGAGGAGGACATGATCGCCGCGACGATCTTTCGCTATCGCCCCGAGCATCGCTGGTGGTATTTCGCCAACATGGACGCGCAGGACGTGCTATTGTTCAAGTTCAACGACAGCGACGAAAGCGTCACCTGGCGCTGCCCGCACACCGCGTTCCACGATACCAGCCTGGCGAACACACAGACGCGCAGCAGCATCGAAGTGCGCTGCATCGCCTATTTCGACTGAATAAGCCCCTCCCGCAAGCGGGAGGGGTTTGGGGAGGGCGTGTGGGTTTTGCGGGAGCATTCCCTCCCCCAGCCTCTCCCGCAAGCGGGAGGGGAGCTTTTGGCTTGGCGGCCTGCCAAAGTTTGGCTTGGGGGTGCTTAATCAATTCGCCCTGTCATTCCCCGCCATGCCTGTGCCAAAGGCGGCGCCATGAACATGCCGTCGCTCACCCATCTCCAGCGCCTTGAAGCCGAGGCGATCCACATCATGCGCGAAGTCGTGGCCGAGGCGCAGGCGCCGGTCATGCTCTATTCGGTGGGCAAGGACAGCGCGGTGATGCTGCACCTGGCGCGCAAGGCGTTCTATCCCTCGCCGCCGCCGTTCCCGCTGCTGCACGTGGACACCACGTGGAAATTCCAGGCGATGTACGAGCTGCGCGATCGCATGGCGCGCGAAAGCGGCATGGACCTGCTGGTCTACCAGAACCCGGAAGCCAAGGCGCGCGGCATCAATCCGTTCGACCATGGCGCGCTGCACACCGACATGTGGAAGACCGAGGGCCTCAAGCAGGCGCTCGACAAGTATGGCTTCGATGCGGCTTTTGGCGGCGCGCGGCGCGACGAGGAAAAGAGCCGCGCCAAGGAGCGCATCTTCTCGTTCCGCACTGCCAGCCATGGGTGGGATCCCAAGAACCAGCGGCCCGAGCTGTGGAACCTCTACAACGCCCGCAAGAACAAGGGCGAAAGCATCCGGGTGTTCCCGATCAGCAACTGGACCGAGCTGGACATCTGGCAATATATCCACCTCAACGACGTGCCGATCGTGCCGCTCTACTTTGCCGAAAAGCGGCCGACCTATGAATGGGACGGGCAACTGTTCATGGCCGACGACATCGCGCGGCTGGAACAGGTGCTGGGCTATCGGCCCGAGATCGTCGAGCGCTCGATCCGCTTCCGCACGCTGGGCTGCTTCCCGTTGACCGGGGCGGTGGAAAGCACCGCTGCCACGCTGCCCGAGGTGATCCAGGAAACCCTGCTGACCACCACCAGCGAGCGCCAGGGCCGCGTGATCGACAAGGATGCGGGCGGCGCCGGCATGGAAGTGAAGAAGCAGCAGGGGTATTTCTGATGAGCCAGCCGGATGTCATCTATCAGACCGATGCCCTGATCGCGCAGGATATCGACGCCTATCTCGAAACCCACCAGCACAAGACCATGCTGCGCTTCATCACCTGCGGGTCGGTGGACGATGGCAAGTCCACGCTGATCGGGCGGCTGCTCTATGATTCCAAGATGATCTTCGAGGATCAGCTTGCCGCGCTGGAAAGCGACAGCAAGAAAGTGGGCACGCAAGGGGCAGCGATCGATTTCGCGCTGCTGGTCGATGGCCTGGCTGCCGAACGCGAGCAGGGCATCACCATCGATGTGGCCTATCGCTTCTTCAACACCGAAAAGCGCAAGTTCATCGTGGCCGATTGCCCCGGCCATGAGCAGTATACCCGCAACATGGTGACCGGCGCTTCCACCGCCGACCTCGCCGTGATCCTGATCGACGCGCGCAAGGGTGTGCTGGTGCAGACGCGGCGGCATTCCTACCTGTGCCACCTGCTGGGCATCCGCAACATCGTGCTGGCGGTCAACAAGATGGACCTGGTCGATTACAGCCAGGCTCGCTTTGACGAGATCGTCGCCGATTACGGCGCCTTTGCCGCCAGCATCGGTATTGAGGCCTTCACCGCGCTGCCGATTTCGGGCTTTGCCGGCGACAATGTGACGCAGCCCTCGGCCAATACGCCGTGGTACACCGGTCCGTCGCTGATCGCGCATCTCGAAGCCGTGCCGGTGCGCGGGGCAGACGATCTCGCCCGGCCATTCCGCATGCCGGTGCAGTGGGTCAACCGCCCGAACCTGGATTTCCGGGGCTTTTCCGGCCTGATCGCCAGCGGCACCATCAAGCCGGGCGATATCGTGCGGGTGCTGCCTTCGGGCAAGACCAGCACGGTCACGCGGATCGTGACGCTGGAGGGCGATCTGGACCAGGCGCAGGCGGGGCAGGCGGTGACGCTGTGTCTGGCTGACGAGATCGATTGCTCGCGCGGGGACGTCATCGCGCTGGCCGACGCGCCGCCCGAGGCGGCCGACCAGTTTGACGCCACGCTGGTGTGGATGGCCGACGAGGCGCTGACGCCGGGCCGCGCCTATTGGCTCAAGCTGGGCACGCAGACGGTTTCGGCCACGGTGCGCGCGCCCAAGTATGTCGTCAATGTCAACACCATGGAGCATCTGGCGGCCAAGACGCTGGAACTGAACGCGATCGGCGTGGCCGAAGTGGTGACGGACAAGGCCCTGGTCTACGAACCCTATGCGCAGAGCCGCGCGCTGGGCGGGTTCATCCTGATCGACAAGATCACCAATGCCACGGTCGGCGCCGGCATGCTCAACTTCTGCCTGCGCCGTGCCCAGAACGTGCACTGGCAGGCGCTGGACGTGACGCGCCAGGCCCATGCCTCGCTCAAGATGCAGCAGCCGGCCGTGCTGTGGTTCACCGGGCTGTCCGGCTCGGGCAAGTCCACCATTGCCAACCTGGTGGAAAAGAAGCTCCACGCGCTGGGCAAGCACACGTTCCTGCTCGATGGCGACAACGTGCGCCACGGGTTGAACAAGGACCTGGGCTTTACCGATGCCGACCGCATCGAGAACATCCGCCGCGTTGGCGAAGTGGCCAAGCTGATGACCGATGCCGGGCTGATCGTGCTGACCGCGTTCATCAGCCCGTTCCGCGCCGAGCGCGACCTGGTGCGCGGCCTGCTGCCCGAGGGCGAATTCATCGAGGTGTTCATCGACACCCCGCTGGAAGACGCCGAAAAGCGCGATGTGAAGGGCCTCTACAAGAAGGCGCGGAGCGGCCAGCTCAAGAACTTCACCGGGATCGACAGCCCCTATGAGCGCCCGGAAAATCCGGAAATCCGGGTGGACACCACGCGCGAAAGCCCCGAAGACGCCGCCGAGCGGATCGTCGAACGGGTGATCGGCGCGTGGATGCCGGTGATCTGAACCGGCCAGCGGGGGCAGGCGATGGACGATCTGGAACTGGCGCGGCATCTGGCCGCAGGCGCCGGGCGCATCCTGATGGATTTGCGCGCCGCCGGGACTCATGAAGGTAAAGCGTTGGGAGCGCAGGGTGATGCCCTGGCCAACGCTTTCCTGATGGCCGAAGTGGCGGCGCACCGGCCGGACGATGGCGTGCTGAGCGAGGAAACCGCCGATACGCCCGCGCGCCTTGCCAAGTCGCGCGTGTGGATCATCGATCCGCTCGACGGCACGCGCGAATATGGCGAGGGGCGCAGCGACTGGGCGGTCCATGTGGGCCTGGCCGTGGATGGCCAGGCGGTGCTGGGCGCCGTGGCGCTGCCGGGGGAAGACTTGGTTCTCGACAGTGATGGTCCGCCCCAGCCGCTGCCGCCCATGGCCCCGGTGCCGCGCCTGCTGGTCAGCCGCTCGCGCCCCGCGCACGAGGCGGTGGAAGTGGCCAAGGCCATCGGCGGAGAGCTGTTGCCGATGGGCAGCGCCGGGGCCAAGGCCATGGCCGTGGTGCGCGGCCAGGCGGAAATCTACCTGCATTCGGGCGGGCAATACGAATGGGACAATTGCGCGCCCGTCGCCGTAGCGGCCGGCGCGGGGCTGCATGTGTCGCGAATCGATGGTTCGCCGCTGCGCTACAACAACACCAGTACGTGGCTGCCCGATTTGTTGATCTGCCGGCGCGAATGGGCCGAACGGGTGCTTGAGGAAGTGGCCCGGATCGGCAATTGACGCAGCGCAGCGAAATTTCCCACATTCGAGGGCCTCATGATCGATCCCAAGCATTTCCGCACCGTTCTGGGCGCCTATCCCACCGGCGTTTGCGTGATCACGTCAGTTGACGCGGCAGGGCTGCGCACCGGCCTGGTGGTCGGCTCGTTCACCTCGATTTCGCTTGATCCGCCGCTGGTGGGCTTTTTCCCGGACAAGCGTTCGGGCTCCTGGCCGCGCATTGCCGCCACCGGACGGTTCTGCGTCAATGTGCTGGGGGCAGACCAGCTCGACCTGTGCCGCCGCTTCGCCAGCCGCGCCGACGACAAGTTTGCCGAACTGGCGCACGGTCACAGTCCCGCTGGTTTGCCACTGCTCGACAACGCGCTGGCCTGGATCGACTGCCGGATCGAGCGGGTGGAAGACATCGGCGATCACTGGCTGGTGGTCGGCGCGGTGGAAGCGCTGGATTCGCGGGCAGGGGGCACGCCGCTGCTGTTCTTCCGCGGGCAGTATCACGATGCCGTAGAAATCGCCCAGGGGGTGTAACGAGAAGCGCGAAATTACACCGTTTTCGCACGAATTGCGGGGCGGTTGACGCGGATCAAAGCCGGGCCGGGCGCGGGGCGCTAGACCGGAAATCGCCGAAGGGAACAGCTCTTTCCAACCCGGACAGACTGTTCGTTTCGCGTGATTTCTCCCCAACTCGGGCGGCCAGCCTGGCTTGCCGCCCCCCTTTTTTGCCTCCGGCTTCATTACACTTTGGTCTTATAAGACCGGGTCTTGTGATTGTCTTGGCGTGCGCAAGCTGGTATTTGGGGCGACATGTCTTCTTGCGAAACCTGCGTCGTCCGCAATCGCGCGATTTGTGCCGGACTCGACAATCAGGAAATCACCGCGCTCAATGCGATCGGCCGTCGCCGCAATGTCTCGGCGGGCGAACCCCTGATCTGGGAGGATGACGATTCGCTGCTCGTCGCCAACGTGATCGAAGGCGTGCTCAAGCTGACCACGAGCACCGAGGACGGCCGCGAGCAGATCGTGGGTGTGGCTTATCCTTCGGATTTCATTGGCCGCCCCTTTGGCCAGACGAGCAAGGCCAGCGTCGTCGCCCTGACGGACGCGCGGGTCTGCGTGTTTTCGCGCAACGATTTCGATCGCTTCGCCCGCAGCCATCCCGGGCTGGAGCACAAGCTGCTGGAACGCACGCTGGCCGAGCTGGACCGCACACGTTCATGGATGATGCTGCTCGGTCGCAAGACGGCCCCTGAAAAGATCGCCACGTTCCTGCTGGAAATGTCCGAACGCCTGGCCGAGACCGGCTGCACCCCGATCACGCGCGGCCCGGCCACGCGCTTCACCCTGCCTTTTTCGCGGCAGCAGGTGGCCGATGTGCTGGGCCTGACCATCGAAACGGTCAGCCGCCAGTTCACCAAGCTGAAGAACGAAGGCGTGATCGATCTGCCGGCCCGGCGCGACGTGGAAATCGTCAATCGCGGAGCTCTGGTGGCACTGGCCGGGTAAGAGCCCGTTTTGAAAATGCGCCAAGGCGCATTTTCGTTGCGGCACCGGCCCACTCCGCAGGAGCAGGCCGGCGGTTCGCTGATCAGTCAGCCGGCACGAGCACGGCGCGCAGCGTATAGGCGCCGGTCTCGTGTTCGTTGGCGCTGGTGGCCCGCACGATATAGTCGCCGCTGTCCTTGGGCGAGAAGGCGATGAACGCATTCTGCGCGCTGCCGCCGTCGTCGTCCTGGTCGATCGAGCGGCCCGTGGTCCGGCCGGGCAGGTCATAGATTTGCAGGACCGGGTCGATCGCGCTGCTGTTCAGGAAGAACAGCATGGTCTGGCCGCCTTCGACATGGAACACGTATTCGTCTTCATAGCGCTTGTTCACTTCGCCATCGCTGGCGTCGAGCGAGCCGCCATAGCTTTCCATCCGCAGCGAGGCGGTGGTTGCCGGCTTGGCCCGCACCGGGGCGGGCAGGGGCCGCAGTTCGCGCATCGTCAGCTTGTAGGCCGCGCCCGCCTTGCCATCGTCCACGGCTTTCACGCGGATGCGATAGGTGCCGCTGCGAGTGGGGGAGAACTCCAGCAGGGAATTGTTGCCTTCGCCGCCATCGTCGTCTTCGGCGATCACTTCCGCATCGGGATCGGTCAGCGTGATCTGCGGGTCGAACTCGGTCGATTCCACGCCGATTTCATAGCGCTTGCCGGCGCTGAGCTGGAGCGGGTGACTGTCATAGATTTCACCATCACGCGGGCTGCGGCGTTCCAGCTTGCCGTTGTAGCTGGTCTCTTGCGCGGTCTGCGCCGTGGCTTGCTGCACCGCGCCGCCGGCTGCGGCGAGGGCAAGGGCAATGCCCAGGATCTTGGGGTGATAGGGGGTGACGGCCATCTCTTGGGTCCCTGATTAGCCATTGCAAAGGTTCCCCCCGCATAGCCCGTCTCACCCGACTTTTGGCACCAAATCGTGTTGAATTTACAATATTTAAGACGAACCGAGACGGATCGTGCCTTCGCCGGGCGCAGCGCTTGCCGGTGCAGGACGCGAAAACGGGCGGGCCGATGCCAGGGGATCCCAGACCCTGGACCGACCCGCCCGCAACCCTGCATACGACGGATATGCAGGGCTATCGGTGGTACGCCGTGATCAGAAGCGGTAGGCGACGCCTGCGCTGAGCACCCACGGGTCCATGCGGTGGCGCGTGGTCAGCGCTTCGGTGCCGTTGGCGGTGTAGAAGTGCGCGGTCGTGCTGATCCAGTACTTCTTGGCATCGAGCGTGAGGCCAAGGCCGGTCTTGGTAATCGGAATGTCGATCCCGCCTTGCACCACCACGCCGGCATCGTTGTCCAGCTTCACACGGGTGGCGCCAAGGGTCTGCGCCGTGGCACCGGGGCGTTCGGCAATGTAGAAGAACCAGGCCCCGCCGGCGCCGACATAGGGCTTGATGCCGCCCGGCAGCGTCAGGTGATACTTGGCGGTGACCGTTGCCGGCAGGATCAGCGCGTGATCGACCAGGCTGGCGCCATCGAGCGCGCCGGCGCCCGACACGTGGTGCGCGGTGAAGCAGCAGATCGTTTCGACCGACACGTTGGGCAGCGCGAAGTATTCGATTGCCAAGGTGGGCGTGAAGGCGTTGTTGCTGGCATCGGTCTGCGAGCCGGCGGGCAGGCCGATCAGGTCCTTGCGCACGGCCGTGATCTTGCCATCGGCAAGAACCGAGGTGGCCAGCACCTTGACCTGCCACTTGCCGGCGGCCGGGGCATCATCGGCCGCGAGGGCGGGAGAGGCGAACGCCAGCGCCAGCGCGGCGGCACCGAGAGCTTTGCCAAGAACCTTTTTCATCGCACGTTTCCTAGTCACTGTCAGACTGCGCCAGTTGCAGGCTGCGCCGCAGGCGGCCTGCCCCTCGCAGGCTCCGTTCCCTCTGGCGTGAAACGGTCAATGCGCCGGCAAACGATTCGCTACATTGACGCAACGCAAAAACGGCAAGCGTTTCAACAATTCGCTCACCACTGGGGTTATTTGACCCGTATCAATGTGCAATGCCGGCAATCGGCGCAGGGGCGGAATCTGTAGTAGATCATGGAAGGGAAGGGTCCATGGAACAGGTTCTGTTGCGCGCCGGGCTATGGTTTGGTGCGCTTGTCCTGGCGGTGGTTGCCTGTGCTCTGGCAGTAGACCAGGGTTTCGCGATTCATATGGCGATCTTCGGCATCGCCGCCGCCCTTGCGCTGTGGGTGACCATCAGCGGCAAGAACGTCGACGATGCCGTGCGCGGCATCCTGCGCATGCCCGATCAGGGGCGCTATGACGACGATGTGATTCGCTGGGGCGTCATCGCCACGGTTTTCTGGGGTATCGCCGGCTTTGCCGCTGGCCTGTGGATCGCGCTGGAGCTGACCTGGCCCCAGCTCAACCTGGGGCTGGAATGGATCAATTTCGGCCGCCTGCGCCCGCTGCACACCTCGGCGGTCATTTTCGCTTTCGGGGGCAATGCGCTGATCGCCACGTCGTTCTACGTCGTGCAGCGCACCTGCCGGGCGAGGCTGGCCTTCCCCGGCCTCGCCCGTTTCGTGTTCTGGGGTTACCAGCTCTTCATCGTCATCGCGGCGACCGGCTATCTCCTGGGCATTACCCAGGGCAAGGAATATGCCGAACCGGAGTGGTACACTGACTTGTGGCTGACCATCGTCTGGGTGGCCTATCTGGCGGTGTTCGTCGGCACGATCGTGAAGCGCAGCGAGCCGCACATTTATGTGGCCAACTGGTTCTACCTCTCGTTCATCCTGACCGTGGCGATGCTGCACATCGTCAACAACCTCAACATTCCGATCAGCCTGTTCGGCTCGCGGTCCTACCCGATCTTTGCCGGCGTGCAGGGCGCGCTGGTGGAATGGTGGTATGGCCACAACGCGGTTGGCTTTTTCCTGACCGCCGGCTTCCTGGGGATGATGTATTACTTTGTGCCCAAGCAGGCCGAGCGCCCGGTCTATTCCTATCGCCTGTCGATCATCCACTTCTGGGCGCTGATCTTCCTCTACATCTGGGCTGGCCCGCACCATCTGCATTACACGGCGCTGCCCGATTGGGCGCAGACGCTGGGCATGGTGTTCTCGGTCATGCTGTGGATGCCGAGCTGGGGCGGCATGATCAACGGGCTGATGACGCTCAATGGTGCGTGGGACAAGATCCGCACCGATCCGATCATGCGCATGCTGGTGATGAGCCTGGCGTTCTACGGCATGAGCACGTTTGAAGGCCCGATGATGAGCGTGAAGAGCGTCAACTCGCTCTCGCACTACACCGACTGGACCATCGGCCACGTGCATTCCGGTGCGCTCGGCTGGAACGGCATGGTGACGTTCGGGGCACTCTATTACCTGGTGCCGCGCCTGTGGAACCGCGAGCGGCTCTATTCGCTGCGCATGGTCAACTGGCACTTCTGGTGCGCCACGCTGGGCATCGTGTTCTATGCGGCCTCGATGTGGGTGGCGGGCATCACCCAGGGGCTGATGTGGCGCGAATACGGGCCTGACGGCTATCTGGTGAACAGCTTTGCCGAAACCGTCGCCGCGCTGCACCCGATGTATGCCCTGCGCGCCTTTGGCGGCCTGCTCTACCTGAGCGGCGCGGTGATCATGGTGATCAACATCACCAGGACGATCCTGGGCCAGTACCGCACCGAAGCGCCGATGCACGATGCCGCGTTCGATCCGGAAAAGGATCGTCCCATCGTTGCCCAACCCGCCTGAACGCCGCAGGAAGGAGATAGATAATGTCCAGCATTGTCGAGCGTCACAAGACGCTGGAGCGCAATGTCACCCTGCTGGCAGTCCTTGCCTTTGCTGCGGTGACGATCGGCGGGATCGTGGAAATCGCCCCGCTGTTCTGGATCGACAACACCATCGAGAAAGTGGAGGGGATGCGCCCCTACACCCCGCTCGAACAGGCCGGGCGCGACATCTATGTGCGCGAAGGCTGCTATGTCTGCCACAGCCAGATGATCCGTCCGTTCCGCGACGAGACCGAGCGTTACGGCCATTACAGCCTGGCGGCGGAATCGATGTATGACCACCCGTTCCAGTGGGGATCGAAGCGCACCGGGCCGGACCTGGCGCGCGTGGGCGGCAAGTATTCGGATGAATGGCATGTCCAGCATCTGAAAGACCCGCGCTCGGTCGTGCCGGAATCGATCATGCCCACCTACCAGTTCCTGGCCGAGCGTCCGCTCAACCAGGGGGACATGACGGCCGAGCTGCAAACGCTCTACACCACCGGCGTTCCTTACACGAAGGACCAGATCGCCAAGGCCAACGACGACTTGAAGGCCCAGGCCGATCCGGAAAACGCCACCGAATTCAAGACCCGCTGGCCCAAGGCCCAGGTTCGCGATTTCGATGGCGATCCCAAGAAGCTGACCGAGATGGATGCGCTGGTCGCCTATCTCCAGATGCTCGGCACGCTGGTGGATGTGAATGCGCCCGCCGCGCAGGAAGACCTGGCCAAGGAGAAGGGGCGATGAGCACGTATGATGCCTTGCGCCACTTTGCCGATAGCTGGGCGCTGGTGGTGATGGGCGTGATTTTCCTGGCCCTGTGCATCTGGCCTTTCCGCCGTGGGGGCAAGTCCTCCGGCAGGGAAGCGGCCAACTCGATCTTCACGGAGGACCACGATGGCTGACAAGCGCATCGACGAGCCCACCGGCGTGGAAACCGTCGGACATGAATGGGACGGCATCGAAGAACTCAACACGCCCTTGCCGCGCTGGTGGCTGTGGACGTTCTACGCCACGATCGTGTTCGCGATCGGCTATGTGGTGGTCTACCCGGCCATTCCGGGGCGCCATGCGGCCTCGGCCGGCACGGCTGGCTGGACCAGCCGCGGCGCACTGGCCAAAGACCTGGCGGCTGCGGACGCCGCCCGCGCCCAGACCCGCGCTGCCATCGCCGCAACGCCGGTGGAAAAGCTGGCGGACAATCCGCAATTGCTGCGCGCCGCGATCGAGGGCGGGGCTGCCGCCTTCAAGCAGAACTGCGTGCAGTGCCATGGCTCGGGCGCGGCAGGTTCCAAGGGCTATCCCAATCTCAACGACGACGATTGGCTGTGGGGCGGAGACATCGCCACGATCCACCAGACGCTGGAACATGGCGTGCGCTATCCCGGCGACGAGCAGACCCGCACCAGCCAGATGCCCGCGTTCGGGCGCGATGGCATCCTGACGGCGGCGCAGGTGCAGGACGTGGTCAGCCATGTCCGCGTGATCAGCGGGCAGGAAAAGGCCAGCGCTTCGTCTGCCCGTGGCGCGCAGATCTTTGCCGACAATTGCAGCGTCTGCCATGGCGCCAATGGCGAGGGCAACCGCACCGTGGGCGCGCCGCGCCTCAACGACAAGATCTGGCTCTATGGCGGTGATCGCGCCACGCTGACGCAGACGGTGACCTATGCCCGCCAGGGCGTGATGCCGGCCTGGGGCCAGCGGCTCGATCCGGTGACCGTCAAGATGCTGGCGGCCTATGTCCACTCGCGCGGGGGTGGCGAAGCGCTGCCCGCCGCAACTCCTGCACCCGACGCTGCCCCGGCGGCGCCGGCAACACGGTAACCCCAGCCATGCCCGCTGATCCCAAGCTCAAGCTGGTGGCGTCCACCCCCTCTCCGCAGGAAGGGGGTGGCGACAACGCCACCGCGCACCACGAACCCTCGCTCTATGCCCGGCGCGAACCGGTCTGCCCCAGCAAGGTCGACGGGCGGTTCCGCCGGTTCAAATGGGCGGTCATGGCGTTCTGCCTGGCCGTCTATTGGGGCACGCCGTGGCTGCGCTGGGATCGCGGGCCATGGGCGCCCAACCAGGCGGTGTTGATCGATCTGGCCCATCGCCGCTTCTACATGTTCGGCATCGAAATCTGGCCGCACGAGTTCTATTTCGTGGCCGGCCTGCTGATCATGGCCGGGGTGGGGCTGTTCCTGGTCACCTCGGCGGTGGGACGCGCCTGGTGCGGCTATGCCTGCCCGCAGACGGTGTGGACCGATCTGTTTCAGCATGTCGACCGTCTGATCGACGGGGACCGCAACGCGCAACTGGCGCTGGACCGCGCCCCGTGGAACGCGCGCAAGATCACCAAGCGGCTGACCAAATGGGCGATTTTCCTGGCCATCAGCTTTGCCACGGGGGGCGCCTGGATTTTCTATTTCGCCGATGCGCCCACGCTCCAGCGCGAATTCTGGACCGGTGCGGCGCCTGGCGTGGCCTATGCCTGCGTGGCGGTGCTCACGTTCACCACGTTCTGGCTGGGCGGCTTCATGCGCGAGCAGGTCTGCGTCTATATGTGCCCCTGGCCGCGCATCCAGTCGGCCATGCTCGACGAAAAGTCGCTGATCGTCACCTACAAGGATTGGCGCGGCGAACCGCGCGGTTCGCTCAAGCAGGCCGCAAAGGTTCGAGAAGGGCGCCT
This sequence comes from Novosphingobium pokkalii, assembly GCF_014652855.1. GTDB lineage: Bacteria > Pseudomonadota > Alphaproteobacteria > Sphingomonadales > Sphingomonadaceae > Novosphingobium > Novosphingobium pokkalii. The sequence continues at coordinate 133,473 of NZ_BMZP01000003.1, read as the reverse complement.
GCCTGGCGCGATCGGCGACTGCATCGACTGCAAGCAGTGCGTGGCGGTGTGCCCCACCGGGATCGACATCCGCGAAGGTGCGCAGATCGGCTGCATCACCTGCGGCCTGTGCATCGACGCCTGCGACCGCGTGATGGGGCAGGTGGGCCGGGAACGCGGGCTGATCGACTATTGCACGCTCGACGATGCCGAGCACGAACGCAAGGGCGGGGCGCCCAAGTCGCTGGTCAAGGCCATCTTCCGGCCGCGCACGCTGGTCTATCTCGGGCTGTGGAGCGCGATCGGCCTCGGCCTGCTGTTCATGCTGGGCCAGCGCACGCGCCTGGACCTGTCGGTGGCGCGCGATCGCAATCCGGAATTCGTGCAACTGTCCGACGGATCGGTGCGCGATGGCTTCACGATCAAGCTGCGCAACATGGAAGACCGTCCGCGCGACACGGTGCTGTCGCTCGAAGGGCTGGCCGGCGGGGTGATCTATACCGACGAGATGGACGCTGCGGCGGCGAAGCCCGCACTACGCTTCACTGTGCCGGCCGACACCACGATGCGGCTGCGCGTCTATGCCGTGGTGCCGGGGGACGACGCGCGGCCGCAGCCTTTCGCGTTCCATCTCGCGGCGGTCGCCCGCCCGGGCGAAGCGCCGGCGCAGGACCGCGTGAACACCGAATTCTCCGCGCCCCAGGCGCAATGAAAGGAGCAGGCCGATGACCCAGCATCGTGTTGTCCGTCCGTTTACCGGCCGCCACATGGCCGCGATCCTCGTCACGTTCTTTGGCGTGGTGATCGTCGTCAACGTGATCATGGCGCGGCTGGCCACCTCCACCTTTGGCGGCGTGGTCGTGGAAAACTCCTATGTCGCCAGCCAGAACTTCAACCGCTGGCTGGGCGAGGCCCGCAGCGAACGCGCGCTGGGCTGGAACGGGGCGGTTGCCCGCAGCAGCGACGGCGCGCTGGCGGTGACGCTGAGCGACGCGCAGGGCCATGCGCTGGCCGGCGCGCAAGTGACCGCCGTGGCCGAACACCCGCTGGGCCTGCGCGACGATCTGGCGCTGACGCTGAATGAAACGGCGCCGGGCCATTATCGCGCCAGCCTGCCGGCCGGGCGTTGGCGGATCAAGCTGAGGGTGGTGCGGCAGGGCGCCACGTGGCGCATGATGGGAGACGTGGGATGACCCAGGCGGCACAGACGCTGGACCGACCCGGCGCGGCCGGGGCAGCGGGGCAGGTCCACACCGCCTTGTCGGTGCCGGGGATGCATTGCGCCGGGTGCATGGGGAAGGTGGAGCGCGCGCTGGGCGGCGTGTCGGGCGTGACCACCGCGCGCGCCAACCTGACCGCGCGCAGCGTGGGGGTCACCCATGCCGAAGCGGTAACCGTGCCAGATCTGGTCGCCGCGCTGGCCAATGCCGGATTTGCTGCGCAGCCGCGCGCCACGGTGCTGGAACAGGCGCCTTCCGCAGTGCGGCCGCTGCTGGCGCCGCTGGCGGTGGCGGCCTTTGCCTGCATGAACGTGATGCTGCTCTCGGTCAGTGTCTGGTCGGGCGCGGATGGCACGACGCGCGATCTGTTCCACTGGCTTTCCGCGCTGATCGGCGTGCCGGCGATCGTCTACGCCGGGCGACCGTTCTTCCGCTCGGCCTGGGGCGCGCTGCGGCATGGGCGCACCAACATGGACGTGCCGATTTCCATCGGTGTCACGCTGGCCACCGCGCTGTCGTTTTATGAAACCGTCACGCATGGCGCAGAGGCCTGGTTCGACGGCACGCTGATGCTGCTGTTCTTCCTGCTCGCGGGCCGCGCGCTCGACGCGATGATGCGCGATCGCGCCCGCGCCGGGGTGGACGCACTACTGCGCCAGGCTGCGCCCGGTGCGCTGGTGGTGGCCGCCGATGGCACCACGGCTTGGCTGGCGGCGGCGGACCTGGCGCCCGGCATGGTGATGCGCGTTGCCGCCGGAGAGCGCCTGGCCGCCGATGGCGTGGTGCTGCGTGGGGCCAGCCGCCTCGATCGCGCGCTGCTGACTGGCGAAAGCGCCCCCGTGCCCGCTGGCGTGGGCGATGCCGTGCTGGCAGGCACGCTCAACGCAGACGCCCCGCTCGACGTGGAAGTGCGGGCGATCGGCGAAGATACTGCCCTGGCCGAAATCGCCCGCCTGATGGAGGCGGCCGGTCAGTCCCGCTCGCGCTATGTGCGGATCGCCGATCGCGCCTCGCGGCTCTATGCCCCGGCGGTGCACAGCCTGGCGGCGCTGACCTTTGCCGGCTGGATGCTGGCGGGGGCGGGGTTCTATCACGCGCTGGTGATTGCCATTGCCGTGCTGATCATCACTTGCCCTTGCGCGCTGGGGTTGGCGGTGCCGGTGGCGCAAGTGGTGGCGGCCGGTGCGCTGATGAAGCGCGGCGTGCTGATCAAGGATGGCTCCGCGCTGGAACGCCTGGCCGAAGTGGACCGCGTGCTGATCGACAAGACCGGAACGCTGACCCTGGGACGGCCGGTACCCGATGCCGGCGCGCTCGATGCCCTGACGCCTGACGAGGCGGGCGTGGCCCTGGCCCTCGCCAGCCACAGCCGCCATCCGCTGTCGCAGGGCCTGGCCGAAGCTCTGGCCGGGCGCGGGGTGAAAGCGCAGCCGCTGGCCCAGGTGGAGGAAGTCGTCGGGCGCGGGATCACCGCGCTGTGGCACGAAGTGCCGGTCTCGCTCGGCCGGCCTTCTTCCCCCACCGGAGGCATGGCGGCCGCACTGGCGCTGGGTGCCGATCCGGTGCGCCTGATCGGTTATGCCGATGCCTTGCGCCCCGATGCCGTGATGGCGCTCGACGCCTTGCGCGGTCTGGGCCTGGAGGCCTCGATCCTGTCGGGCGACAATGCCCAGGCCGTGGCCCAGGTAGCGCGGCAGACCGGCCTGACCGCGCAGGCCAGCGCCAGTCCGCACGACAAGCACGATGCCATCGCGCGGCTGGCGGCGGGCGGGCGGCGCGTGCTGATGGTGGGCGATGGGCTCAACGACGGGCCGGCACTGGCCGCTGCATATGCCTCGATCGCGCCGGGCACGGCGAGCGACGTGGGTCGCCAGGCCGCCGAAGTGGTGTTCACCGGCGCCTCGCTCATGGCGCTGCCGCGCAGCGTGCGCATGGCGCGCGCGACGATGCGCGTGGTGCGGCAGAATTTTGCCCTGGCCATCGCCTATAACCTGCTGGCCGTGCCGCTGGCCATGGCCGGGCTGGTGACGCCGTTGATCGCGGCGGTGGCGATGTCCACGTCTTCGCTGATCGTCGTGGCCAATTCGCTGCGCCTGTCTCTGGTCAAGGAGCAACGGGCATGACCTCCATCGCACTGTTGATCCCGATTGCGCTCGGCATGGGGTTGATCGGGCTCTGCGCCTTTTTCTGGGCGCTGCGCCGGGGGCAGTTCGTCGATCTGGACGGTGCAGCCGCGCGCATCCTGATCGACGAAACGGACGAGCGGGACGACAGATCATGACGCGCGAGACGCGCCTGCGGCTGGTGGCGCTGGCCAGCGTGGCCGCGGTGCTGCGGCTGGCCCTGCCGGCGCCGGCCCTGGCGCTCAGCGCCGACGGCGGCGCGCTGGCCGTGCCGATCTGTGGCGAGGCGGGGCATGTCCTGCTGATCCGCCTGGCCGGGCGCGCGCCTGCGCGCAAGCCGGTGGGCGACGGGTCTGCGCCGTGTTGCGCGATTTGCCATAGCGCAATGCGCAAGCGTGCCGGGGGCGATAGCTGCTGTGGCCAGGAGGACGACGACGATGTCGCTTGAAGCAGGCCCAGTTGCCCAAAAGCCAGACACCCTGAACACCGCAGTCGCAACCCTGCCGAACCCCACCATCGGGTCCGGTTTGGGTGAGCGATTTGCCGATTGGACGTGGTATCCCGAGCTTTTGGCGCGGCCCGTGCCGCGCTACACCAGCTATCCCACCGCCGCCGAATTTGCCGATGTCGATCTGGCGGATGCGCAAGTAGCCGCGCTGGCGCGCTTGCAGGGGCCGGTCTCGCTCTATCTGCATATCCCGTATTGCCAGGAAATCTGCTGGTATTGCGGGTGCAACACCGGGGCGGCCAACCGCAGCCAGCGCCTGTCCGCCTATCTCGGCGCCCTGCACCGCGAGATCGAAATGGTGGCGCAGGCGATCGGGCCGCAGGCGCGCATCACCCGCATCGCCTTTGGCGGGGGCAGCCCCAATGCCATTTCGCCCACCGACTTCGTTCGCCTGATCGATACGCTGACGCTGAACTTCCGCCTGGCGCGGCCGGTGCTCTCGCTCGAACTCGATCCGCGCAGCCTGGCGCCGCAGTGGTTCACCGCCATTCGCGGCATCGGGGTGATCAAGGCCAGCCTGGGCGTGCAGACCTTCGATCCGCGTGTGCAGGCCGCGATCGGACGGGTTCAGCCGGAGGCGGATATTGCCCGCGCCATGGACGGATTGCGCGGGGCCGGGGTGGATTCGATCAATTTCGACCTGATGTATGGCCTGCCCTATCAGGACGAAGCCGTGCTGGCGCAAACGCTCGACACCGCCGTGGCCATGGCACCCGACCGCGTCGCGCTGTTCGGCTATGCCCATGTGCCGCACGTGGTGCCGCGCCAGCGGCGGATCGACGTGGCCGCGCTGCCCGGCCAGCGCACCCGCTTTGCCATGGCGGCGCAGGGATCGGCGCATCTGCGCGGGGCGGGCTATGACGCCATCGGCTTCGATCACTTTGCCCGGCCGCAGGACGATCTGGCCCAGGCGCGGCGCAACGGCACGCTGCGGCGCAATTTCCAGGGCTTTACCGACGATACCGCAGGCGCGCTGATCGGCCTTGGGGCTTCATCGGTGGGCATGTTTCCCGGCCTGCTGGTGCAGAACGAAAAGAACGCCGGCCGTTATCGCCAGCAGGTGGAAGCCGGGCGCCTGGCCGGCACACGCGGGCTGGTGCAAAGCGCAGAGGACCAGCGCCGCGCGGCGGTGATCGAAACCCTGCTGTGCCACGAAGCGGTGGACCTGCCGACGGACCTGATGGACGAGGCGCGGGAAGGGCTGGCGCCGTTCCTGGCGCGCGGCCTGGCCCGGATCGAAGGGCAGCGGCTGGTGCTGGCACCGCACAGCGCGCCCTATCATCGCTCCATCGCCGTGCTGTTCGATGCCTATCGCGGTGGCGGGCATCAGTTCAGTTCGGCCGTCTAGGGCCTGTGGGGATTCAGCCCATGGCGGGCTGCGAACGGCCGCTTTTCGCGCTTCCGGTGCTCACGTACCGAAAGTACGCTGCGCTCCGGGTCACGAAAATCAGCCATTCTCGCTCCACCCTGGCCTAAATCCCCACAGGCCCTAGGCAGCGCGCTTTTGCCACACTTTGAGGAAATAGCTATGCGCCGGGGCTGTTAGCGGGTGCACAACCGTGCGTTGAGGGGCTAGGCTTTTCTCCTGCCAAATGCGGGGAGAGTTCATGAAGCCGATCGAAGCCATCATGCGCACGGCGCCTGTCATTCCGGTGCTGGTGATCGATGATGTGGCCCATGCCGTGCCGGTTGCGCGCGCGCTGGTTGCTGGTGGCCTGCGTGTTCTGGAAGTGACGCTGCGCACACCGGCGGCGCTCGATGCGATCACCGCGATGAAGAGTGTCGAAGGGGCCATCGTTGGCGCCGGCACGGTGACCAATCCCGATGAACTCAAGGCCGCGATCGATGCTGGCGCCGAATTCATCGTCTCGCCGGGGCTGACCGACCGCCTGGGCCAGGCCGCCGTGGACGCGGGCATTCCGTTCCTGCCCGGCACTGCTTGCGCTGCCGACATCATGCGTGGGCTTGATCTGGGGCTGACCCATTTCAAGTTCTTCCCCGCTTCCACCTCGGGCGGGCTGCCAGCGCTCAAGGCCCTGGCCGCGCCGTTCTATCAGGCGCGTTTCTGCCCCACGGGCGGAATCAGCGCCGCGACCGCGCCCGAATGGCTCTCGTTCGATCGCGTGCTCTGCGTGGGTGGTAGCTGGGTCGTGCCCAAGGGCGCACCCGACGAAGCCGAGATCGAGCGCTTGGCGCGCGAGGCCTCGGCGCTCGCCAAGGCCTGACCGGGCCACGCGGGGTGGCGGCCAGGAACGCGCGCTCGACCAGGAAGCCGCAAACGGCATCACAGCCAGCAGGGGGGAAACGGCAGATGAAGACCGTCGCGAAGCTCAGGGACCGTTTGCGCAAGCTGCACGAGCGGACCGCCGAAACGCCGCTGTTCAATCCGGTATTCCAGCTCAGCCACGATCTCTCGCGCGAGCTGGAGACCGGTGCCCTGTCGCTCGACGACATGGAAAGCCTGGTGGCCGAGTTGGAGTGCGAGGCGCTGCAAAGCCGTGCCGGGCGCCTGCGCCGGCTGGTGGCGCCGACCAATCCCGACGAGAACCTGGCGCGCGTGGCCGCCTTGCTGGACGAGGAAGACGGCTTCAGTCAGTTCCGCGCCCGCTGGGAAAAGCCGCTGCTGCATGCGGTGTTCACCGCGCACCCCACGTTCCTGCTCAATCCGGCGCAGGCCGATGCCGTAGCCACGGCCGCGCTGGCCGACGATCCGCTGGCCTCCACGGTGTGTGCCCTGCCGGCCAACGGCCCCAAGATCACCCTGGAATTCGAGCACCTTGAAGTGTGCAACGCGATCGAGCGTGCCGGCCATGCGCGCGACCGCATCAACGCCACGCTGCTGGCCCATGCCCGCCAGCGCTGGCCGGGTCGCTGGCTCGATTTCCGGCCGCTGCCGTTCCGCTTTGCCACCTGGGTCGGCTATGACATGGATGGCCGCACCGATATCGGCTGGCACACCTCGGTCGCATTCCGCCTGCGCGAAAAGGCGCGCCGTTTGGCCACCTATTCGTCGGGGCTTGCCAGCCTGGTGCCCGATCACGCGATGGTCGCCACGCTCGATGCGGCGCAGGCCCATGCTTCGGAAATGGCGGAGCTGTTTTCGCGCCCACTCGATACGCCCGAGGGATTGGCATCGGCGGCCAACCGCCTGACGGCCGACGATCCGGCCAAGTTGCTCAGCCTGGCGCCGCTGATTGCCACGCTGGAAGCCGATGCCGCCGCTGCCGAAGATGGCGACGTGGCGGTGGGCCTGGCGACGCTGGCGGGCGCCATGCGCGCGGATGGCCTGGGCATGGGGTGGATCCACTTCCGGGTCAATTCCTCGCAGCTTCACAACGCCTTGCGCCGCCGGATCGACCCGGAAGGCACGCTCGACATTGCCAGCAAGAGCGCGATCTCGCGCCTGCGCGAGCTGCTGGCCGAAGTGAAGCCGCTGCGCGTCAACTTCGCCGCGCTGGCGATCGAGACCAGCACCGCGATCCGCCAGTTTCTGGCCATGGCGCAGATCCTGCACCATATCGACGCCGATGCGCCGATCCGCATGCTGATCGCCGAATGCGAGCAGCCGCAGACCGTGCTGGCCGCGCTCTATTTCGCCAAGCTGTTCGGCATCGAGGACAAGGTGGACGTGTCTCCCCTGTTCGAGACCGAGACCGCGCTGGAGCATGGCGGTCGCTTCCTCGAAGCGCTGCTCGCCGAAGAGGCCTATCGCGACTATGTGCGCGGGCGCGGGCGCGTGTCGATCCAGACCGGCTTTTCCGACGCCGGCCGCTTCATCGGCCAGTTGCCCGCCGCCTTGGCGATCGAGCGCCTGCAAGGCCGCCTGGCCGAAGCCATGGTCAACAACGGCCTGGCCGATGTGGCGGCGCTGGTGTTCGACACGCATGGCGAATCCATGGGGCGCGGGGCGCATCCGGCCGGCTTTGCCGATCGCCTGACCTGGCCGCTCAGCCGCTGGGCGCGCCGCCGCTTTGCCAAGGCGGGTATCGCGCTGGAGGCCGAGGCCAGCTTCCAGGGCGGCGATGGCTATCTGTTCTTCCGCAACGACGAACTGGCGCTGGCCACGCTGGCGCGCATTGCCGAAGCCGAAGTGGCGTTCACCGCGCCCGCCGCGCGCGATCCGTTCTATGATCGCACCGACCTCAGCCTCGATTTCTATCGCGCGATCCGCCGGGTGCAGCGCGATCACCTCAAGAGCGCGACCTATGCCCGCGCGGTCACCGCGTTTGGCCTGGGCATGCTGACCGCCACGGGCAGCCGCGTGTCGCGCCGCCAGTCCGACATTTCCGCCGATCGCTCGATGAGCTTGCGCCAGATCCGCGCGATCCCGCACAACGCCATCCTGCAACAGATCGGCTATCCGGTGAACGTGATCGCCGGGGCGGGCACGGCGGCGGGCGACGAGATGGAGGCGATTGCCGAACTGCTCGGCCAGTCCGACCGTGGCAACCAGTTGGTGCGCCTGCTGCGTGCGGCCAATGGGCTCGCTTCGATCAAGACGGTGGCGGCTTATGGCGAGCTGTTCAATTCCGCCTATTGGGCCAGCCGGCCTTATCGCGGCACCGAAACCGCCCTGGAAGCGGCGTGCATGGCGCTGGCCGAATATCTCACCAAGGACGATCGCTCGGGCGTGTTCCGCCGCCTGACCTCGCGCCTGCGGGTCGACTGGATGAAGCTGCACCGCCTGCTCGCGCTGGTGCCGGGCATGCCCTCAGGGCGGGATCCGGTGGTCGATGCAGAGCGGCGCAACATCGGCCTGCTCCAGGCCGTGCGCCTGTCGCTGCTGATGCACATGTTCCTGCGCGCGGTGCAGGTGCCGCCGTTCTCGCGTTCCAACGACGTGAGCCGCGACGACGTGCTGGAAATGGTGCTGTCGCTGCGCGTGGACGATGCCCTGGCCCAGTTGCGCCGCGCCTATCCGGTGGCGATCCCCCACGTGGCGGATTTCAGCGTGGACGAGCCGAGCGACTTCCCCGACCACGAAGGCGAGGACTATGGCGCCATCCGCGCCCGGTTCATCGATCCGATCGAGCGCGCCCATGCCCTGAACCTGCGCGTGGCCGTGGCCGTGGCGAACTACTTCGGCGCGCACGGCTAAGTTGTCGAACGATCAGCGCACCAGCGCGCGCCCGTGCTTGATCGGCCGCGCCGGGGCGTGGAACACGGCGCCCGCCGACAGGCGGCTGCCGCGCACCACCAGCAGGATGCGGTCGCCCGCCTCGATCCGCACGTCCTCGCCGGGATGCGCGATCTGCTGGCCATGGGCGCGGTCGATCTGGACGATGAAGAAAGCGCCGTTGCCGCGCCGTTCGGCTTCGCCGACGCTGGCACCGGTCAGCGCGCCCTTGGGCGGGCAGGTGACCACTTCCAGGTCCAGCCCGAAATCGTGCAGCTTGCGCTTCACCTCGCCCATCGGGCTGCCTTCGTCCATGGCCGCCCCGGTGGCGGGGTAGAGGATCATTTCGGTGATGCGTTCGGCGCCGATGTGGGTGGGCAGCACCACCTTGTCGGCCCCGGCGTGGAACAGCTTGCTTTCGGTGGTGGGCGCTTCGCCGCGCGCGATGATCTGCACGGCGGGGTTGAGGCTGCGCGCCGAAAGCGTGATGAACACGTTCGCGGCATCATCGGGCAGCACCGTGGCGAGCACGCGGGCGCGGGCAATGCCGGCTTCCTTCAATGTATCTTCATGGGTGGCTTCGCCCACCAGCGTCAGGAAACCGTGGCCGCGTGCTTCCTCGGCCTTGGCGGGAGAGCGTTCGAGCACCAGGAAAGGGTGGCCGGCTTCGGCCAGCGCCTTGGCCAGTTGCACGCCGATGCGGCCATAGCCGCAGATGATGGTGTGGCCGGTCAGGCGTTCGATTTCGGTATGCATGCGATCAAGCCCCAGCAGGCGGCGAAACTGAAACAGGGTGAAGACCTGGACGAGCGCGCCGGTCAGCACGATCATGCCGGTGCAGCCCAGCACGATGGTCATCGTCGTCCACAGCCGCAGGAACGTGCCGTCGATCGGCCGCACTTCGCCATAACCGACCGAGAAGATCGTCAGCAGCACCATGTAGGCGGCATCGCCCAGCGGCCATCCGGCGCGGACATAACCCATTGTGGATACGGCAAACAGCGCGACGACATAGAGCAGCGTGCCCGCCAGCAGGCGCAGCGGCGAACCCAGGACGCTGTTCGCGCCCTGTGAAAAGCTGGAATGCGAAAAGCCTGATTCGCTTCGCTGTCTGTCGTCTGCCATGGTCCCCGTCCGGCACGGAGTTTGGCGGCTGGCAGCGGCGGTGTCCAGCGATCGCGGCGGTGGACCCGGCGTCTTGTCAACCTGCCCGACGGACGCTGGCGCATACAGCGATCAGTCATGATACCAAGGGCAAAGCCATAGCGCCGATCGATTCCCCGGCGGGAGAGCCTTTGCCATGACGTTTCGCCATCATGCTGCCATCGCGTTGGCCCTGGCCGGCATTGCCGCTTGCGGCGTGGTCCAGGCTCAGCCTGGACCTGGGCTTGGCCCCGGCCCGGCGCTGCCCGTTCTGCTGCAAAGCCTGCCGGCCGGGCGCTATACCGTCGATCCGGCGCAGACCGTGGCGCGGTTTCGGGTGCGCTATCTGGGCGTGAACCATATTGAAGGCACCGTGCCGGGCGCGACGGGTGCGATCGTGCTTAATCCTGGAATGCCAGAAACCCTGGCGCTGGACGTGGTCATGCCGGCAACCGCGATTGCCACGCAGGACGGCACGTTTGACGACGAGTTGAAAGGGCCGGGCCTGTTCGACGTGGCCCGCTATCCCACGATCCGCTTCCAGGGGCGCAAGCTGGTGCCCACCGGGCCACGCAGCGCCCGGATCGAAGGCGAAGTGACGATGCATGGCGTGACCCGCCCGCTGCTGCTCGACGCGACCTTTGCCGATGCCGCTACGCCGGGCGCCGGGCTGGCGGTCAATGCCACGGGCACGGTGCACCGCTCCGAATTCGGGATGACCAAATATGCCCCGTTCGTGGGCGATGATGTGAAGATCAGCATTGCCGTGATGCTCAACCGGGCCGGATAGCTGCCATCGTGGACAACAACGCACGCTGGCGCATTGTCGGCACGGGCGAGTGATGCTAGGTGCGGCAGCGGCTGCGCCCATAGCTCAGCAGGATAGAGCGCAGAATTCCTAATTCTGAGGCCACTGGTTCGAATCCAGTTGGGCGCACCACCGCAAAAGCCCGGCCCTGATGGGGGCCGGGTTTTTTCGTGTCTTCTCTCAACAGGGCCGTGCTTTCCACTCTCCGCGCAACCAGCGATGGGCCTGGTGCTTCCACGGATCGATCACCACCAGGTTGATCCAGCCGTTTTCCACCAGCCGGCCCACCGCGTCATGGCGGCGCACGATCCCTTCCACCCGTTGCAGCGGCGCCTCGACGATCACGGTCAGGCGGCGGGGAATGTGGTAGGGGGTGCCGTCATCGTGGAACAGCGACTGGCGCGGCAGGCCGGTGCACAGATCGCCGCCGCTGCCCTGGACCACGCCGAAGCCGCCGGTGACGTTCTGCGTGGTCTTGTCCCCGGCGCCGAACGCCTCGTTGTCGATGGTGGAAAACAGGTACTGGCAGTTGATCCACTGCGCCACGATCATCGGCGCGGTCATGATCCCGGTGAGCGCGCTGCCGTCTTCATCCTGCTTCCAGTCATAGCTGTGCAGGAAGGCCGTGCCCCCCAGGTCCAGCCCCTGGGTGAGGGCACGCGGCCCGATGATGAACGCGGCGTTGCCTGAAAGCCCCCATTCCGGGCGCACTTCGGCCCAGTGGGCGGCGCCCACCAGCAGGTCCTGCGGCGTGCGGCCGAGCCGCGTGGCGCGTTCGGCGCGGGCCTGCACCCCGGCGCGGGCCAGCGCGGCGTCCAGGTGTGCCAGATCATCGGCATGGCTGGCGGGTACAAGGTGGCGATCGAACACCTCGACGATGTCGCGCGTGGTGTCGTGCTGCGCGGCAAGGAACCAGGTGTCTTCGGGTAGCGCCAGGCCTTGCGCGGCAAGACCGGCACGTACTGCCGGATCGTTGAGGATCGCGGCCATCAGCCGGGCATTGGGGCCGCCGGGATGGCCACCACAGGCGCCGCAATCGAGGCTGGCGGCAAAGGCGTTGTTGGTGGTGCAGCCGCCGTGGCCGACCAGCACGAAGAGCCGCGCGGTCTGCGCCGAAAGGCCGGTCAGCGTGAACATGCCGCGCGCATAGGCGATCTTCTGCGCCAGCGGGATGGCGTGATCGTGCGCGTGGCCGTGGCCGATTGCAGGATCGTCGTTGCAGGCAGCGGGCGCCAGCACCTGGCCGGCATCGCCGATCACCCGGCGGCGCAGGGCATCGGTGAGACGCGGGGCGAGGGTGCGGGCGATCATGCTGACGGCGGCCAGCGGCCCGGCGGCTTCGGCCGTGGCAAAGCCGGTGGCGCCGGCCTTGGTGGTATCCAGCATGGCCTGGGCATCGGCCAGCGCGGCCTGCCGTGCCAGCACGGTGCGCGCTTCCGCCTCCCGCCCAGGGGCAGCGGTTTCCGGCACGACATGCGCGGGCGAGAGCAGCACCGGCAACTGGTTGCGCGCCTGGGCTTCGGCCATAGGCGCCAAGGGGATCGGGGCCAGCGCGATCGGCAGGCCGAAGAAGCCGGCATAGCCCACCGTTTCGAACGCGCCGTCGATTGCCCCTTGCGCTTCCAGCGCGCGGCGCATCGGTTCCGAGCGCACGTCGATGCAGAACACCGCCTGCACTTGTGGCCGGATGGGCGCGCGCGGCGCCGTGCGACGGGCCGAGGCGCCTTCGAGCGGCGCGGTCAGCGTGGCGAGATGGCTGGCCTCGGCTGCCTGCTGGAACAGGAAGCCGAGTTGCGCCGGGGTAAGCGCGGCCACGGTGGCCAGCCGTTCGCGGGCGGCGGCGGGCCAGGTCTTTGCTGCATCGGCGGACAGGCCGAAATGGCGCAGCAGCGCCGCTTCCACCGTGCGGGGACTGGGCGCATCGGGCACTGCCTGCAAGGCCGGACGCTCCAGCCCGCGCACCAGGGCCATCAGGGCCATGAGATCAAGCATCGTTGCCGGGGCGCCCCGGCTGGCTTCCGGCCCGGCGTATTCGGTCCGCCAGCGCAAGTGCGCGGCCCAGCCTGGCAATGTCGCCACCAGCGTGCGCAACCAGGCAAGGCGATGTTCGGGGCTCACCGCCTCGCGCCGGGCGCCGAGCAGCAGCATCTCGACCGGATCACCGGGCGCGCTGGCCAGCCAGGCGGCGCCGGTCGCTTCCACGCTCTTGCCGAGCGCCGGATCGTGGCGCAGCGCCTGGAGCAGGCAGGGATAGAGCCCGCGCGCGCGGCCGGGCACCGGCAGCGCCGCCGTGCGATCGAAAAACGCCCCGAGCCAGCGCGCCAGCATCGCCACCGCAGGCGAAAGCGCGCGGCGCACCGGCGGCGCATGCTCGGCATCGAGCGTGACCAGGCGGGCGATCAGCAGATCATAGGCGTTGAGTTCGGGCACGAGCGGGTCGAACGCGGCCTCCAGCCCGCCGAGCGCCTGGACCACCGTCTTGCGCAGGGCAACATCGTTGATCCGCCCTTCGGCGAGCAGACTGCGCCATTCGGGCAGCGACAGCGTGGCGCGGGCGCCGTGAAGGGCGGCGGCCTGAGGCACTGCATCTTCAAACGGCAGATCCTCGAACCCGGCGAGCGGGTTGACCGCGATGGCGCTGTCCAGCGGCCAGAGCGGGGCAACGGTGTGGGCCGCGATCGAGGCGAGCGCGAGCAGGGCTTCCCGTTCGCCCGGAGAGCCGAGGGCGGGATGGGCCAGCGTGGGGGCGGCGGTCTTGGCGAGGTTTCCGGCAGCGAGAGTCATCGGGCGGTTCCTTTGGATCAGGCGGTGGGATTGCCGGCGTGGATCAGGCGGGCATAGAGCGCCGGGGGCAGGCTCTGCTCGCCGCGCGCCACGCGCTGTTGCAGCACCCAGACGGAGAGGAAGACCAGCAGCAGGACCCACTGCGCCGGGCCGGACAGCAGCGGCATGGCCGCATCGGGCTGGACATGGGCCACGAACGCCAGCGCTGCGGCGTTGATCGCAATCAGCAGGATCGGGATGGCGATCACGATCATACCAACCGGGCTGCGCGAGGCGGCGCGCAGGCCGACAGCGAGGGCGCAAAGCAGCGCCGTGGCAGCCAGGCCGAGCGGCAGCAGCGCCGTAGCCGGTCCCCAGTGCAGCAGGGCAAGGCCGCCGGCCAGCGCGGCAAGGGCAATGCCCGCCGGCCACGCGCGGGGCAGGGCCTTGGTCGCCGGGGCGCGGGAGACGGTGCCCGCCGAACCCAGGAACAGCCATGCCTTGAACACCCCGTGCGCCACCATGTGCCACAGCGCGGCGGCATAGCCACCCAGCGCGATGGTCAGCAGCATGAAGCCCATCTGCGCCACCGTGGAGGCGGCGAGGCCGCCTTTCACGTCGCTGCGCACCAGCATGATCGCGCTTCCCGCCAGTGCGGCGAGGATGCCGGTGGCAAAGAGCACGAAGCGGGCGGCCGGTGCGGCTTCCAGCGCCGGGACGAAGCGGATCAGCAGGAAGCCGCCAGCGTTGACGAAGCCGGCATGCATCAGTGCCGAGACCGGCGTGGGAGCCGCCAGCGAACGCATCAACCACGAGAAAAAGGGCGGCAGCGCGCAGCGCGCCAGGGCGGCCACGACCAGCAGCGCGGCGGCCGGCAGCACGATATCGGGCGCGAGGCCGGGCGCCGCGGCGACAATCGCGGCAATCTGCGTGGAACCGGTGCCCAGCGAGAGCAGCAGCGCGGCGCCGACCAGCGCGAGATCGCCGATGCCGAATGCGATGCTTGCCCGCCGCAGCGCAGCGCGGGCTTCGGCCCATTCGCCGACATGGCCGATCATCCCGGCCATCAGGCGGCCGCTGACGATCCATGCCGCCACCAGCAGGACGACGTTGCCGGCCAGGCCCATCATCACCGTGGCGATGGCCAGCGCGATGGCCATGCGCCCGAACCAGGCCGCGCGCGGATCGGCGCGCAGTTGTCGGCGCGCGAAGCCGATCACCACACCGGTGATCAGCAGGCTGAGCCCGGCGAGCGCGACCCCGGCGGGCGTGACCGCGGTGAGGCCACCGAGGATCGCGGTCGCCAGCAGTGCGCCCAGGGCAAGAACGGGCAGATCGGCAAGCGAAAGGATGCGGCGGGACGCCGTGGGCGCGGGCGCCCGGCGACCATCCGCCAGGGGCGTGGTCTGGTTCATGTGCGGTTCCTGGCTGGCGGGGGCGAAGCGCTGCCCCCTCTTGCGCCTTCGCAGGTGCACCCGAATGAATGATTGGGGAAACGAATTTGTGAAATATTGAAAATTGAAGATTCAAATGATAGAGGGTGCAGGCATGGCTCTGCGCACGCTCGACATCGATCTGCTCCGCTGCTTCGTCACCATTGCGGACACCGCCAGCTTCACGCGCGCCGGCGAGCGGCTGGGGCGAACCCAATCGGCAATTTCCTTGCAGTTGAAGCGATTGGAAGACCAGTTGGGCCGCCCGCTGTTTCTGCGCAGCCCGCGCAGCCTGGCGATCACCCCGGAAGGCGAGCGTCTGATCGGCCCCGCGCGGCAGATCCTGCGCCTGCACGATGCCACGGTGGCGGAAATGCTGGAACCGGACATCGCCGGCTCGGTGCGGGTCGGCGTGCCGGAGGACTTTGCGACCGCACATCTCCCGGCCGTGCTGGCTGCCTTTACCGAGGCGCACCCGCTGGTGGAACTGGAAGTGACCTGCGACCTGACGCTCAACCTGATGGAGCGGTTTCACCTGGGGCATTTCGACCTGGTGCTGGTCAAGCGGCAGCCGATGCTGGACCGGCAGGATGGCGTGCGGGTGTGGCGTGAACCGCTGGTGTGGGTGGCGCGCGATCGCCAGTCGGCCGCCGATTTCGCCCGCGTGCCGCTGGTGGTCTCGCCCGAACCCTGCGTCTATCGCAAGCGCGCGACCGAAGCGCTCGACGCGATGGGCCGCCCCTGGCGCATCGCCTATACCTCCACCAGCCTGGCCGGCAGTCTCTCGGCCGTGCGCGCCGGGCTGGGGATGACCGTGCTGCCCCTGGAAATGGTGCCGCAGGGCCTGGTGGCAGTAAGCGAGGAAGCGGGCCTGCCCCCGCTCTACGATACCGAAATCGCCCTGCTCGAAGCGCCCGGCCTGTCAGACACCGCCCATCGCCTGGCGCAGCATATTATCGCCACGCTCGAACGCGGCGCCTAGGGTCTGTGGGGATTTAGCCCATGGCGGGCTGCGAACGGCCGCTTTTCGCGCTTCCGGTGCTCACGTACTGAAAGTACGCTGCGCTCCGGGTCGCGAAAATCAGCCATTCTCGCTCCACCCTGACCTAAATCCCCACAGACCCTAAGCTGTGCTTAGAGCCCCTTGCGACCAAACACCGGGCGCGGGGGGAGGGTTTCCGGGCGATCGGCCAGCGGCGCGTCCGGCTCGGGCAGCGGGGCGGTGGCGCGTTGCGCCAGGTGGCGGGCGATAATCGCGTCAGGATCGAAGCCGGGATCGCCCGGCAGGTCGGGCAGGCCGGTGGCACGGGCCTTTGGCTTGCCAGTTTGGAGGAGGCGGCGCAGCGACAGCAGGCCGCCAAGGGCCGAGGCGGCGGCGAGCGCCCACACGCCCATCACGGTAGCCTGCCCGGCGCCGCTGCCGCCCATGTCCTGCAACTGCCAGGCACACAGGCCAGTGAACACGGCCGAGGCGAAGGCCGTGATCATGCGCATGGCGTGGCCGGTGTTGACGATCATCTTGAGCATGCGCTGGCGTTTCCCCATGGCCGCAGGACGGCGCGGGCATGAAACGTAAACGGCAATCGTGCAAAAAGGGTTGCGACGGTTTCACAGCCGCTTTTGCAGGAAGAAGCGGCTTTGTCCGCGCGGGTGGTCGTCCAGTGTGCCGAACACGGTGTAGCCCAGCTTTTCATAGAAGCCGCGCGCCTGGAATGCATAGGTATCGAGCCAGATGCCCGCGCAGCCATGGTCCCGCGCGATCGCTTCGGCCTTGTGCATCAGCGCTTCGCCATGGCCCTGGCCGCGCAGGCTGTCGGGCACGGCGAGCAGTTCGATGAACAGCCAGTCGTAGCTGATCTTGCCCCACAGGCCGCCATGCTCGGTGCGATCGGCGTCGGTCAGCAGCAGGGCGACCGGGACGAGGCCGGGATTGCCACCTTCGCGCAGGTTGTAGGCGCGCAAGGGTGCCAGGATCGCTTCGCGCTGGGCATCGGTGGGGCGGGCGGCATGGGTGATGGTCACGGACATGCCGGAGCCTTGGCGGCAAAGCCCGCGCGGGGCAACCGCCAAGGCCGTGGCCGCTGGGTCAGAACGGCTGGTTGAGCCGATCGAGCGCGCCTTCGAGGATATGCGCGTGTTCGCCCGGCGAGCCATGCGAAAGCTGAAGCCGGCCGAGCGCCAGCGAGCTTTCGATCACGTCTTGGCAGCGCGGGAAACGCCGTTCCTGGTAAGCGTGAAGGCCGGCGGCGACATCCGGCCCGGCATGGGCCAGTTCCTCGGCCAGCACGATCCCGCTTTCTACCGCCATCCCTGCGCCCGAGGCGAGATGCGGCGTGGTGGCATGGACGGCATCGCCCAGCAGCACGACGCGGCCGTTGTACCACGGGCGGGGCTGGAGCGCGGCGACGAGCGGGCGATAGTTGATCCAGTCGTCCATCGTCATGCTGTCGCGGATCCACCCAGCATGGCCACCGAAACCAGCGAGCAGGGCCTTGAGATCGTCATACAGTTCCGCTTCGGTGCGGAACGTTTCGCGCTCTTCGTGCGGGGTCAGCATCCACATGTAGATGCTGTCGGGGCTGCACGGAGTGATGCCGCAGGGATTGTCGTGGCCGAGGTAGAATTCGCCCATGTCCAGCGTGGGCGGCTTGCGGATGGAGATGCGCCAGCAGCCCTGGCCGGTGGGCTGGGCGGGCGCCATGTGGGGGAAGGCCAGGTCGCGGAGCGCGGAAAACACGCTGTCGGCCCCCACGACCAGATCGTAACGCGCGGTGGTGCCATCAGAAAAAGTCACGTCCACGCCGTCGGCGCTATCAGCCAGGGCGCTGACGGTAAGGCCAAGGCGCACCGGGATGCCCAGTTCGCGCACTTTGCCCTGCATGATCTTGTGCAGCACCGGGCGCATGATGCCCCCGGTGGCGGGCAGGCCTTCCTCGATCACCGGCTCGTCGAGATCCTTGAGATGGGTGCCGTCGAAGCGGAACAGCCGTGTCTTGTTGGTAATCGCGCCTTGCGCCTTGATCTGGTCGAGCAGGCCGATCCGGCGATAGGCGCGCAAGGTGGGGCCGGTGATCGTGATCCCGGCACCATAGACCCGCCATTGCGGATCAAGGTCGATCAGATCGACCGCCACGCCGCGTTCGGCCAGGGCAATGGCAGCGGCCATGCCGCCGATGCCACCGCCAACGATCAGCGTCTTGGCGACGCCGGTGATGTTCTCCCGTTCCATGGCGCCATGGCTAATGCACGGTAGCCGAGAGGCAAATCCGAAGCATGGATAGGCGCCCATCCACACAATCGTTAAGACGCGCCGCGATGATTGCCCTACCTGACGGGCCAATAGAGGTTTGCCGTGCCAAGATGCGCGGAAATGCTCCGGGGAGGAATATTATGATCAGGCAGACGCGCCTTTGCGCAGGGTTTTCAGCATCCGTTCTGGCGTTGACGATCGCGGCCGGGCCGGCCAGCGCGCAGCAGACACCCGATCAGCCGACCACCGCCACACAGCCGGAACAAGGGCAGCCCGGCCTGGGTGAAATCGTGGTGACGGCCCAGCGCAAGTCCGAAAGCATCCAGAAGGCCGCCATCGCGATCGACGCGGTTTCCGGCAGCGACCTGATGCAGCGCGGCGTGACCAATGCGCAGGACATCACCAAGCAGGTTCCCGCGATCAGCGTGACCAACGGTGGCGGATCGAACACCTCGATCTTCCTGCGCGGCGTGGGCAACGTGACCAACAGTTCCTACAACGATCCCGCCGTGACGCCCAGCTATGACGGGGTGGTGCTGGGCCGTGCCGCCGGGGCCTTTGCCGCCGCGTTCTATGACCTGGCGCGGGTGGAAGTGCTCAAGGGGCCGCAAGGCATTCTCTATGGCCGCAATGCCACGGGCGGTGCGGTCAACATCATTCCCGCGCGCCCGGAACTGGGCAAGAACGGGATGGGTTTCAACCTGTCTTACGGCAATTACGATGCCGTCAACGTCGATGGCTATGCCAATCTGGCGCTGGGCGACAAGACCGCGCTGCGTATTTCGGGTACGCGGCAATATCACCAGGGCTATAACCGCGATGGTTCGGATGATCTCGACCGCAGCGGGGTGCGCGGCCAGTTGCTGTTCGAGCCGAGCAGTGACCTGAGCCTGCGCCTGGGCGCGGACTGGACCAAGGTGGGCGGTGTCGGCACGGGCAGCAGCTATGTCGGCTCGTTCGATAGCAGCTACAACTTCATCCCATCGGGCTTCGATGCCAGCGAGGGGCTGAACACCACGGCCGCCAATGCCTGGCGCACGCAACAACTGGCCGCGCCGGGTTTCGGCTTCCTGACGGCGATGAAGCGCCAGCAGTCGATCGATTTCACCTATTGGGGCGTGAATGCCGAGCTGAACTGGAACACGGGCCTGGGCAAGCTGACGATCATCCCGGCCTATCGCAAATCCAGCGGCGAGAGCTATTTCTACGGCCCGGCGTTCAACACCGCCTATGCCAACGAGACCGACAAGCAGTTCAGCCTGGAAAGCCGCCTGTCCGGCAGCAAGGGGGCGATGGACTATGTGCTGGGCGGCTTCTTCTTCGATGAGAAGATCAAGTCCAACAGCATCTACAACCAGGAATTCGTGCTGCCGATCCAGTCCTATACCCACAAGACCACGAGCTGGGCCCTGTTTGGCCAGTTGACCGGCCATGTGACCGACCGGCTGCGCCTGGTGGGTGGAGCGCGCTATACGCACGACCACAAGGACATGAACGGGATGATCAACAATTTCATCACGTTCTGCGGCGGCGCGCCCGATGGCGTGGCGCCTGAACTGATCACGCCGCCGGCCTCGTTTGCCTATGGTTGTGCCAATAGCGGCGCGCTGCCGCGCTATGCCGATACGCTCAGCACCGGTTCCACGATCGACTGGCTCAAGTCCAACGGCTGGATTTCATCGAGCGCAACCGACCAGGCCAACGTGCAACTGTTCGACCTGACTACGGGCAAGGGCCAGATTCTCAAGACCTACAACCCGGTGGTGGCGCAGGGCAGCTATTCGCGCGTGACGTGGAAGGCGGCGGTGGAATTCGACGTCGCGCCGCGCTCGCTGCTCTATGCTTCGGCCGAAAGCGGCTATCGCGCCGGTGGGTTCCAGCTTGCCGAAGGGCGCCCCAGCTACAAGCCCGAATTCATCACGGCCTATACCATCGGATCAAAGAACCGCTTCTTCAACAATCGCGTACAGTTGAACCTGGAAGCCTTCCTGTGGAAGTACAAGGATCAGCAGATCACCTATTTCACGTATGATACCTCGGGCACGGTGATCAATTCCAACGAGAATGCCGGGCGTTCGACGATCAAGGGCCTCGATGTCGACGCCATGGTTCGTCCCTTCGGCGGGACTACGCTGACCGGCAAGGTGCAATATCTCGACGCCAAGTACAACGACCTGCATCTCTACACGGCGGCGCCGCGCGACAATATCGGTTGCTCGTTCACCTATACCGGGGCTTCGGCGGGTGGCGCGCCGGTCAAGGACTTCAACTGCTCGGGCAAGCCATTGCTGTTTGCGCCGAAGTGGACGGTGAACCTGGGCGCGGAACAGGTCGTCCCCGTGGGCGAGGGCCTGGAACTGGTGGGCAATGTCAACACTGCCTGGCGTTCAGACCAGTGGGGCGCGTTCGAATATCTCGATTTCGAGCATATCCGGGCCTATTGGACCACCGACCTGGGGCTGACGCTGCGCAAGGCCGATGGTGGCTGGTCGTTGGGTGGGTTCGTCAACAACCTGGAAAACAAGCGCCGCGTCGCGATGCCGCAGCTTTCGCCGATCGGCATGGCGGTGACTCATTACGGTGCGCCGCGCACCTATGGCGTGCGGTTCTCGGCCACGTTCTGACCGACAGTCCGCACCGCCAGGACCGAACAAACCGAGGGGCGCCGGCTTGCGGCGCCCCATTTGCTGCAAAGGGAACTGCCAGCCATGACCATTCTCATCACCGGTGCCGGTGGCTTTGTCGGCCGCGAGATCGTGCGGCGGCTCGTGGCGCAAGGGCAGGAGGTGGTGGCGATGGACACCGTGCCCGACGGCATTCCCGCCGGGGCGCGCGTGGTGGCGGGCGATCTGGGCGATGCGGCGGTGCGCGCGGCGGCGCTGGGCGCCGGGGTGGATGCGGTGATCCACCTGGCCACGGTGCCGGGCGGCGCGGCAGAGGCCGATCCGGCCGCCTCGCGTCGGTGCAACGTGGACGCGATGTATGACTTGTTGCTGGAAGCCACGGCACTCGGTCGGCCGCGCTTCGTCTATGCCAGCTCGATCGCGGTCTATGGCGATCCGCTGCCCGCTCAGGTGGATGATGCCACCCCGCTCAGCCCGAAGATGATCTATGGCGCGCACAAGGCGATGATGGAACACGCCGTCGCCCTGTTCACCAATCGCGGTGCGATCGAGGGCGTGACGGTGCGGCTGCCGGGCATCCTCGCCCGGCCCAAGGGGCCCTCGGGCATGAAGAGCGCGTTCATGTCCAACCTGTTCCATGCGCTCAAGGCGGGGGAGGCGTTCGTCTGCCCGGTCTCGGCCGACGCGACGATCTGGGCGCAATCGGTGGCGGCCTGCGCCGACAATTTCCTGCATGCCCTCACGCTCGATACCGCGTTGCTGCCGCCGACCTATGCCGTCACGCTGCCCGCGTTGCGCGTGACGATGGGCGATCTTGCCACCGAAGTGGCGCGGCAGTGCGGGGCAAGCGCCGATCTTGTGCGCTATGTGCCCGATGCGGCGTTGGAAGCGGCCTTTGGCGCGCAGCCGCCGCTGCAAACCCCGGCGGCAGAGCGTGCCGGCTTTGCCCATGATGGCAACCTTGCTAGACTGGTGGAAAGCGCGCTGGCTACCCTAGGGCCTGTGGGGATTTAGGTCAGGGTGGAGCGAGAATGGCTGATTTCCGCGACCCGGAGCGCAGCGTACTTTTATGTACGTGAGCACCGGAAGCGCGGAAAGCGGCCGTTCGCAGCCCGCCATGGGCTAAATCCCCATAGGCCCTAACCTGAAGACGCGCCCGGAGAGGAACTGCCCATGCGTTTCCAACGACTCGATCTCAACCTGCTGGTGGCGCTCGACGTGCTGATGCAGGAAAAGAGCGTCAGCCTGGCGGCCGACCGGCTCTGCCTGTCGCAATCCGCCACGTCGAGCGCGCTGGGGCGGCTGCGCGACTATTTCGGCGACGAACTGCTGGTGATGAAGGGCCGCTCGATGGTACTGACGGCACGGGCGGAGGAACTGATCGAGCCAGTGCGCGCCGTGCTCGACCAGATCCGCACCACGATCGCCATTGCACCGCCGTTCGATCCGGCCACGTCCGACCGGCAGGTGCGGATCATGGCCTCGGACTATTCCACCCAGGTACTGCTGGCCGGGGCGCTGGCGGCGCTGGAGCAGCGTGCGCCGGGCATGCGGTTCGAGATCCAGCCGATGGGGGACAGCCCGATCGACGTGCTGGAGCGCGGCCAGATCGACCTGCTCCTGACCATCGACATCGCGATCAGCGCCGATCACCCCAGCCAAGTCCTGTTCGAAGACGATTACGTGGTGGTGGGCGATGCCGCGAACCCGGCGATGCAGGGGGAGATGACGCGGGAGAAGTATTTCGAACTGGGCCATGTCACGGCCCGCTTCGGCAAGACCCGCACCCCGGCGTTCGACGACTGGTTCGTGCGGCGGCAAAAGACCCAGCGCCGGATCGAGGTGGTCGCGCCAAGCTTCCTGTCGCTGCCCGGCCTGGTGCTGGGTACGCGGCGCGTCGCAACGATGCACCGCCGCCTGGCGCAGCAGGTGGCCAGCACATTGCCGTTGGCCATGCGCGAAGTGCCGTTCGACATGCCGCCGATCCGAGAGGCGATCCAGTGGCACATTTCCAACAACAACGATCGCCCGCTGCGCTGGATCGTGGAGCAACTCGCCGCCTTTGCCAATGACACGGCCGAGCCGGCCAACGTGGTGCCGCTGGCCGACGCCCGGCGCGACGAGATGGCCATGCAGTTCCAGCACAACCACAATCACCTGGTGAACAAGACCGCGTCCTGATCGCCGCATGGCGAGCGCGGCGCAGCCGCTTCAAGGCTCGTCGTGGCGGGTATCGAAGGCGGCGCGCGCGGCGGCGATCGCCGGTCCGCGGGCGTTGACCCAATCGATCAACGCCCGCACTTGCCCAGCCAGATCGAGTCCCAGCGGCGTGAGCCCGTAGGACACGCGCGGCGGCACGTCGGCTGTCGCGTGACGAACCACGAAGCCATCGCGTTCCAGGGTGCGCAGCTTGAGCGTGAGCACGCGCTGGGAGATCGCCTGCTCTGCCGAAAGCTGCGACAGCGCGCGGCGCAAGTCGGCATGGCGCCACGTTCCGATCATCAGCACTTGCAGGATCAAGGCGGTCCAGCGGTCGCCCATCAACGCCATCACGGCGCGCGTGGGATCGGACCGTTGCGTGCCGTGCGCAGCCATGTCTTCGGCCAGGGCAACCAGGCCGGGGCGCAGCATGGCCGGGAATCGGTTGGGATCTAGCGGCATGGCGGCATCGGCACGGTGCGGGTGTTTCCGGTGGCTGGCGGGGCACAAAAAAGTGCCTTCTTCCGCTGGGCAACACGGTGAGTAAGACCATGCCCGACGCCATCTTGCAACAGGATCGGCGCTGGGAGAAGAAGCATGTCTGGAGATGCCATCCGTCTGGACGGCAAGGTTGCCATCGTCACCGGCGGGGCCGGCGGCATCGGCGAAGCCACCGCCCGCCTGTTGACCGCGCGCGGTGCGCGCGTGGCGATTGCCGATATTGCCGTTGACCGTGCCACGGCGCTTGCCGCGCAAATCGACGGGGCGATCGCCGTGCCGCTCGACCTGGAAGACGAAGCCAGCATCACCGCGATGGTGGCGCAAGTCGTGGCGGCGTTCGGCCGGCTCGACGTGCTGCACAACAATGCTGCGCTGCTCGGCCCCGATGTTGCGCAAAACGACGGCGACGTGGAGACCATGGCCACCGCACTGTGGGACCGCACGTATGCCGTGAACGTGCGCGGCACGATGATCGCCTGCCGCGCGGCGCTGCCGCACCTTTGCGCGACCGGCGGCAACATCGTCAACACGGTCAGCAATCTGGCCTTGCAGGGCCATCTGATCCAGGCCGCCTATTCCAGCAGCAAGGCCGCCGTGATCCAGATGACCCGCGCCATCGCCGCCAGCCACGGTCCGCGCGGCGTGCGCTGCAACGCGGTGGCGCCCGGCATGACCATGACGCCGGCGCTGCGCGAGGCCTTTCCACCGGCACTGCGCCAGTTGGTAGAGGATGAAACCCTGCGCGACCGGCTGGGCGAGCCGGAAGACATTGCCGAGGTTGTGGCGTTTCTGGCCAGCCCCGCTGCCCGCAACATCACCGGCCAGGTGCTGGTCGCCGATGGCGGCTGCGCCAGCCATGTTCCCGGCATCGCCGGATTCCGCGCGTTTCTTTCGGGAGAACCGGCATGAGCCAGTACGATATCGTGGTGATGGGTGGGGGGCACAACGGCCTGACCGCCGCCGCCTATATGGCCAAGGCCGGCAAGAAAGTGCTGGTGCTGGAACGCAAGCCGCATTTTGGTGGCGGCGTTTCCACGCGCGAACTGATCCAGCCCGGCTTCTGGCACGATGAACATTCCAACGTGCACATCATGATCCAGGGCAATCCGATGCTGCGCGAGGACGAGCTGGGCCTGCTCGGCCGGTTCGGGCTGGAATATATCTATCCCGAACTGCCCCATGCCTCGGTGTGGGAAGACGGTACTGTGGTGCGGTCGTGGAAGGATCTCGATCGTACGTGCGAGGAGATCGCCAGCTTCAGCCCGCGCGATGCCGAAGCCTATCGCAAGTTTGCCCGCGCCAGCATGGAAGCGCTGCCCATGTTCATGAGCGGGCTCTATGCGCCGCCGTTCCCGATGGGCGCGTTCGTGGCGATGATGGACCAGTCCGACGAAGGGCGCTTCCTGCTCGACGTGATGAGCCGCAGTGCGCTCGATGTGGTGAACCAGTATTTCGAAAGCGACCTGCTGCGCCTGCACATCGTGCGCATGGTCACCGAAAACCTCCAGATGCCCGATGAGCTGGGTACCGGCATGGGGGCGTTCCTGATGCCGGGCATCATCCATGCTTATGGCTGCTCCATGCCCAAGGGTGGCTCGGGCCAGCTTTCCAAGGCGCTGGTGCGGGCGATCGAACACTTCGGCGGCGAAGTGCGATGCAACGTGGAAGTGCGCCGCGTGATGGTCTCCTCGGGCAAGGCGGTGGGCCTGGAAACCACCGAGGGCGAAACCTTCATGGCCCGCGATGGGGTGATCGGGGCTATCCACCCCCACGTGCTGCGCAAGTTCGTGGGCGAGACGCCCGAACCCGTGCTGCAACGCGCCGAACGGGTGACGCAGTCGACCTTTTCCATCAACCTCATGCACCTGACGCTCAAGGAGCGGCTGAAGCTGAAGGTCGGCAACGAAACCAACGCGATGATGACCGAGCTGATGGATTTCTACACCATCCGCGACATGCTGCTGGAATATGACAAGCTGCGCCGTGGCCTGACCACGCCACGCCTGATCGCCGGCGGCGACAACACCATCTTCGATCCCAGCCGCGCGCCGGAGGGTGCCGGTGTGTTCTATGGCGTGAATTTCGCGCCGTATGACCTGTTCGACGACAATGGCAGGGGCGGTGGCGCCGCCGCGTGGGACGCGCGCAAGGAAGAGGTCGCCGATGCCGCGCTGGCACAATACCGCAAGTTCTATTCCAACCTCACCGATGACAACATCACCGGGCGCCTGATCCGCTCCCCCATCGATCACGAGCGCGACAGCCCCAACAGCTTCGTCAAGGGCGACATCCATGGCTGCGCGCCGTTCATGTATCAATCGGTGGCGCATCGGCCCACGCCCGATCTCGGCTCGTTCCGCGTGCCGGGGATCGAGGGGCTCTATCTGGTGGGGCCGTTCATGCATCCGGGCGGCGGGGTGTTTGGCGCCGGGCGCGCCACGGCCATCCAGATGATGGACGACATGGGGTTGGATTACGACAAGGTATGCGGGAGGGCCGTATCATGAATGCTGCTGCCAAGAAGACGCCGCAGATGCGGGTGCTGGACGGCAACGACAAGGAACTGATGACCGTGCGCAAGATCGAGCGCGACGGCGATGCCCTGGTCATTCGCGGCAAGATCTTCGGCGCCATGCCGATGGTCGCCAAGCTGACCCCGGCCGAGGCCCGCGCCGCGCTCAAGCTGCTCGATGCGCGCACGATCTGGTTTCTGCTGACCTTGCTGTTCCGGCGCTGACGCGGAGCGCCGGCATTCGCCAAACCGATAGCCACCGATCCGTGCAATGCGTTTCTGCCGCCTGCCATGCCCCGGCATAATCATGGCAGATTGTGCGAGGAAGGTTTCATGACGATTCTGGGTGTCGAAAGCGTGGTGTTCGGCGTGGCCGATGTGGCCGAACACACGCGGTTCTGGACCGATTTCGGCCTCAGTGCCGAAAGCGTGAGCGCGACCGAAACGGTGTTCCGCCTGCCTTCGGGCAGCCGGGTGATCGTGCTGGCCCATGGCGACGCGCGCCTGCCGTCGCCCGATCCTTTTGCCGGCGATGGCCTCAAGGAAACCGTGTGGGGCGTGGACACGGCCGAAAACCTGGAGCGGATCGCCGCCAACCTGGCCAGCGAGGTGGCGGTGACGCGCGATGCGGATGGCACCGTGCGCTGCGTGTGCCCGGATGGACAGCCGATCGCGCTGCGCGTCTGGGCCAAGCGGCCGGTGGTATCGGAAACCAGCCCGGTCAACACGCCCGGCAGCTATCCGCGTTTCAACCAGCACCGCATCTGGCGGCACAAGGCCATTCCCAAGACGATCAACCACGTGGTGTTCTTCTCGCCCGACTATGTCGCCAGCTTCGAATTCTACGAACGGCACCTGGGCTTCCGCTATGTCGATCATTCGCGCGGCAGCGGCATCTTCGCCCGGGCGGCGGGCACGTTCGAGCACCACTCGATCTTCTGGGTGAACTGCGACCTGCCGATCGCGCCCGATCACTTCAAGTTCATGCACATCGCCTTTGGCATGGACGATATCGACGAAGTGATGCTGGGCGCCAACATCATGGACTTCAAGGGCTGGAAGAACCAGTCGATGAATTCCAGCGGCGGCATTTCGCGCCATCGCATTTCCAGCGCGATCTATTACTATTGCGACATGCCCGGCCACGCCGGTGAAGCCGAATACCACGCCGACACCGATTACCTTGACGACAACTGGGTACCGCGCGTGTGGGATTTCCGCTTTGGCTCGCTGCTCTGGTCGAACAACGCGCCGCCGATCTTCCGTGGCGACAATATTCCCTGGGACATGCAGTTCGACGCTGATCGCAAGAGCTTCGACGCTTTCCGCAAGTCGACGCCGGGCAAGCGCCCGATCGGCGGCAAGCTTGCCGAACTGACCGAGGAAGACGAACACGCGATCTGATCGCCCAGGCAAAGCCCCCGCCGGACTGGCGGGGGCTGTATAGGTTCCAGAATTTGCTTCGTTTTCTCCCCTCCTCTTCAGAGGAGGGGCCGGGGGTGGTGGGGTGCCTTGCGCGAGGTTTCCACCACCCCCCGACCCCCTCGTCTGAAGAGGAGGGGGAGCATTCGGACTGCGCCCGTCCTCTCAGGCCTCGTCGTCGGTTTCCTCGACGAATTCGATCAGGTTGCCGGCGCAATCACGGATGAAGCAACCCTTGCCGAACGCCTCGCGCACCACGAAGGCGATATCGGCGCCTTTCTGTTCCATTTCGGCCAGGAACTCGTCCAGGTCAGCCACGCGAAAGGCGACGTGCTTGTTGCCGTGCGTCTTCACGTCGCACGGGGGATGGCGGCGATCGTCGGGCAGGGGGGCTGCGCCTTCCACCTCGAAAATCTCGAAGCGCAGCGGGCCCTTGCGCACCATGGCGGTGTGCGAGCGCGCCGCCTCGATATAGAAGCGGCGCTCCAGCGCGAAGCCCAGTACGCGGTCATACCAGTCGATCGCCGCGTCGAGATCGGGCACGGAGACGCCGCCGTGGTGGAAGGTGAACTCGGCCATCGTGCTGCTCTTTCCTGTCAGGCCATCTCGGCAAAGGTCTGGGCACACCAGTCGGCGATATAGTCGCGCATGCCGGTGCCGTTGTCAGCGCCGCAATGTTCCACTTCAAAATCGGCCTTGTTGAACATGCGCAGCGCCCGCTTCGGGCTGTTGACCGCTTGATCGTAGGAAAGCTGCGCGTTGAAGGCGGGGATCTGGCGGTCATTTTCGCCGTGGGTGATCAGGAACGGCACCTTGATCTTGTCCACCTGGCCATCGAGCGTGATCTGGTCGGCATAATCGAGGAAAGCATCACGATCGGTGAAGCCGAAGACCCAGAGCACATGGTCCCAATAGTGCGGCACGGGGTTTTCGCCTTCGTTCTTCACCCGCTCGCGCTGGCGCTGCCCCCAAACGTGGTTGGCGCCCATCACCGCGCACAGCGCATAGCGCGGATCGTTGGCGGCGATGCGCGGGGCGTGATAGCCGCCAAACGAAAGGCCGAAGATGCCGATCTTGTCGTGCACCACGTCGCTGCGGGTGAGCAGGTAATCGAACGCCGGGCTGCCCCAGCGTTCGGCATCATAGACGGCGGGCAGGTTGCGTTTGCGGATCGCCTCGCCGGTGCCGGGCTGGTCCACGAACAGGGTGTTCATGCCCCGCTCCAGGTTGGACAGGCCGTGGCCGGCCATGTTGACCTGTTCCTTCATCGAATCGAGGCCGTTGACCGAGACCAGCGTGGGCCGCGGGGTGCCGCTGCCATCGTGGACGAAGATCGCCGGATAGGCCGAGCCTTCGTAGGGGATCTCGACTTTGTCGACATGCAGTCCACGCAGGGCGCTGCCCTTGTGATAAAGCTCCAGGCCCTTGTCATAGGCCACCCAGCGCGGCGCGTAGTCGCGGCTCTGCATCCGCTCGGCCGCCAGATAGTAACCGCTGGCGCGCAGGTATTTGCTGCCGGCCGAGAGCGTGAAGCCTGCGGCCAGATCGGCGTCGGCATTGCGCGTCACCTGGTCGGCGACGGCAATCCAGCTGTCGAACAGGGCGGCCGATCCGGCATCGGCGCCAGACTTGGCCGCTTCGCGCACCGGGCGGCACGCCTCGTCGATCTCGCCATGGTTGCCGCCGCACACCAGGGCAAGGTTGGTTGCGAGGTTCCACACATAGTTGCCGGGAAAAGGCTCGAACATCTTTGCAATCCTTGCAGGAATCATTTTGGCGGGCGGTCCGCAGGCTGGACAGGGAGAGGCCTGCCCGGACCCGCGCATCGCCCGGCGGTGTCGCATGGCGACAGGGGCGGGACCATCGCATCCTGTCGATAGCTGACTATCGACAGGATGCCGTTGTTCGCGCGGCATCGGGCGGGCATCAGCAAGGTTGAAATAGAATGGGAGAATACTTGGCATGCGTCTGGCAACGCTCGATGCGAGCGCGCAACCCGGCAAGCGCGACGGAATGCTGGTGGTGGTCTCGCCCGATGGCGGGCACTTTGCGCCAGCGCCGGTCAAGACCTTGCAGGAAGCCCTGGACAACTGGGCCGCCGTGGCGCCACGCCTGGCCGCAATCGGCGATTTTCCCCAGCCGCTCGATCCGGCGCGCCTGGCCGCGCCTTTGCCGCGCGCCTGGCAATGGCTCGATGGATCGGCCTTTGCCTGCCATGGCGAGCTGATGGACAAGGTGCTGGGCGTGGTCCCGGAGAAAAGCGACCGTCCGCTGATGTACCAGGGGGTGTCCAGCCACTTCTACGGCCCGCATGACGACGTGCGCTTTCCCGGCGAGGAATTCGGCATCGATTTCGAGGGCGAGTTCGGCGTCATCGTCGATGCCGTGCCCATGGGCACCAGCGCGGCGGAGGCCATGGCGCACATCCGCTTGATCGTGCAGATCAACGACTGGTCGTTGCGCAAGCTGGCCGGGCCGGAAATGAAGACCGGGTTCGGCTGGGTCCAGGCCAAGCCGCCGTGCAGCATGGCACCGTTCGCCGTGACTCCCGACGAACTGGGCAGCGTCTGGGCCGATGGGCGCGTCTGCGCCGATCTGCTGGTGGATTGGAACGGCCGGCGCTTTGGCGCGGCCAATGGCGCGCCGATGGGCCATGGTTTTCACGAACTGGTGGCCCATGCCGCGGCGACGCGCGATCTGGTTGCCGGCACGGTGATCGGTTCGGGCACCGTGTCCAACCCGAACTATCGCGAAATCGGCTCTTCCTGCATTGCCGAGCGGCGCGGGATCGAGATCGTGGACCACGGCGCACCACGCACCGATTTCATGGCCTTTGGCGACACGGTGCGCATGGAAGGGCGGCTGCCCGATGGGCGCAGCCCGTTTGGTGTTATCGAACAGAAAGTGGTGAAGGCATGAGCGAAACGATTTCCGCCCCGGTTTCCGACAGCGGCCTGCCGCTGGTGCAGCGCGTGGTCACCGGGCACGACGCCCAGGGACGCGCCGTGTTCAAGAGCGAGGACCTGGCGCCGACGCGCATGATCCCCTCGGGCGATGCGGCGATGCTGCTGATCTGGACCACCGCCACAGTGCCCGCCGACAACAACGACGAGACCGACGGGCGCGAGCGCGAAGCCGGGGTCACGCTGGAAGGCGGCTCGGTGATCCGCATCGTCGACATGCTGCCGGGGCAGGCCAGCCCGTTTCACCGCACCAACTCGATCGACTATGGCATCGTGCTGGAAGGCGAAGTGGAGCTGGAACTGGATGATGGCGCCAAGACCACCATTGGCCAGCACGGCATCATCATCCAGCGCGGCACTAACCACCTGTGGCGCAACACCACCGACAAGGTCTGCCGCATCGCCTTCGTGCTGATCGAGGCGCCGGCCTACCTGCACAACGGCAAGCCGCTCGACGAAGACCGGCCCGAGCACAAGTGAGCGATCCGTTCCGCCTGGATGGCAAGGTGGCCCTGGTCACCGGCTCTACCCGAGGCATCGGCCGGGCCATTGCCGAGGCGATGATCGCGGCTGGTGCCCAGGTGACCATCTCCAGCGAGGATGCTGCCGATACGGCCGCCGTGGCGGCGCAACTCGGCATGCCCGGCGTGGCTTGCGACGTGACCGACAGCGCGGCGCTGGCCCATCTGGTCGCGGCCACGGTGGCCGCTGCCGGCGGTCTCGACATCGTGGTGTGCAATGCCGGCATCACCGGGCGGCCGGGCGGCTTCGCCGATCTGGACATGGACGATTATGACCGGGTGATGGCGGTCAACTTGCGCAGCCAGGTTGTTTTGGCGCGCGCCGCGCGGCCGCACTTGCGCCCGGGCGGGGCACTGGTGCTGGTGTCCAGCCTTTCGGCGCTGCGCGGCAATCGCGCGATCAGCGCCTATGCCCTGGCCAAGGCCGGCGTTTCCCAACTCGCACGCAACCTGGCGGTGGAATGGGGGCCGCAGGGCTTGCGCTGCAACGCCATTGCCCCCGGTTTCATCGCCACCGACCTGTCGCGCCCATTGTTGGAAGATGCCGCGTTCATGGCCCGGCGCATGGCCATGACCCCGCTGCGCCGGCCCGGCCTGCCAGAGGAGGTTGCCGGCGCCGCGGTGTTCCTGGCCTCTCCGGCGGCGGGCTTCATCACCGGGCAGACGCTGGTGGTGGATGGCGGCACGCTGATCACCGACGGGAGCTGAGCCGCGCGGATCGGTGCCGCCCTCTTGGTCAGCAGGTGGCGGCGGTCACCGTGGGGGCGGGATTGTAGATCTGGGTGAGATCGCGATCGTCGCGCACATACATGGCCGCGTCCTTGCGGATCAGCATCGGCTTGAACAGCGTGCCGAAGAAGATCGGCTTGTACTGATAGGCCACTTCCACGAACATGATCGCATAGGGGCTTTCCACCGTGACCACGCCCCCTGGCTGACCCATGCCGGCAAAGCTGGTGCCGGTGGCGCCGGTGCCCTGCACGCCATAGCGCGAGACATAGGTGTTGTTGCCCCAGCAGCGCTGCCAGTGAATCCATTGGCCGCCCGAACTGTTGGTCTCCAGGCTGGACAGGATCACGCGGCCATTTGTGGGAAAGTCGAGATCGTCCACCGACAGCGCCGCGCCCGTGAACACCTGGTTGACGTCATACTCGCGGAACATCGGCGCCCCGCCGACAACCGATTGCTTGGCGCGCGAGGCATTGTCCGCCACCGAGATGGCAAGCTGGTTGAGCCGCACATGCAGGATGCCCAGATTCACCATCTCCATCGAACCGAGCGCGATGACCATCAGGAACGGCAGGCTGACGCCCAGCTCGATCACCGTGACCGCGCTGGTTTCGCGCGCCAAGCGGCGCAGCAGCCGGCGGGCAAGGGCAGGGCGCTTCAGCATATCTGGGTTACCGTGCGCGTGGTCTGGGTGGCAAAGGGCTGGTTGCGCATCACCGTGCTGGCGCTGGCGGTCATCGTCGAAGGCAGGCCCATCATCGTGGTGAAGCCGAACAGCGGGGTGTACGTGACGGTCACGGTATAGAGCACGACGTCATTGGCGCCGCCCAGGCCCGTCTTGCCCATATCGGCATCCCACACGCCATTGCCGTTGGCATCGTTGAAGCATTCGCCCTGGTCGTATTGGCCGTTCTTGTTGGAATCGGTGAAGTCTTCGGGCTGGCCCACGTTGGTGAAATCGGTGTAGTTGCGGCGGCTGAACGCCACGTTGGCCCATGGCACCACGTGATGGACGCGCGTCGTCACCTGGCTGTCGATCGTCGCGCTGGTGGTCTGTGCAGACTGCATCGAGGAAGCGCGCCCGGCCGCGTTGATCGTGCCGGTGAGCACGGCCTGGAGATAATAGGCCAGGCCCAGTTCCAGCAGCACGGCCATGATCAGCAGCATCAACGGTGCGGTCAGCGCAAATTCCAGCGCGGTGACGCCGCGATCATCGCGGCGCAGCCGGCTGGCATCGCGACGCAGCCGGCTGGCATCGCGGCGCAGCCGGCCAGCAAGAGGGCGCAACACCCGCCGCATCACTTGTTCAGCCGCAGATCGGCCACCTGGCCGGCGATGTACTGGAACGTGGTGGTCAGCGCGGTGGTGTTGGACGCATAATAGGCGCGGTTGGCCGTCGCGCAGCTTTGCATCTGGGTGGTCAGCGTCTGGCCAAAGCCGATCACCCAGATGGTATAGCCCATGTTCTTGGCCAGGGTGCAGGCGGCCAGGAAGCGGTTGTTGTGATAGTTGACTAGGTTCGAGGCGGTCGTGGAGGTGGGCGCGTCGCGCCCGTCATACTGCGTCACACCCCAGGCCGTGTAGTTGGCGGGGTAGTTTTCCATGGTCCCGTCAGTCATGAAGATGATGTGCCGGCTGACCGAAGGCAGGTTGCCCGCGTTGACGTTGCTGGCGAAAATGCCGTTGGGATTGCCCAGCCGCGCGCCCCAGATCATGCCGATGTCGTGATAGGTGCCGCCATTGGCCACCAGGCTGTTCACATACGTGTTCAGCCAGGTCGGCACCGTGTTGGGCGCGGTGGTATCGACCGTGGTGTAGAGCATCATCGGCGTCGGGCAATAGCCGGTCTGGTTCGACATCACGGTGGAGGTGGTCAGCGGCATGGAATAGCCGTTGAGATAGAACTCCAGGCTTTCGAGATAGGGCTTCCACCGCGTGGCATCGTTGGTGCCATCGGTCACCGGCGCGCTGGTCACGTCCATGTCATAGGCGCCGCTGGGGATGGGCGACATCGAGAGCTGGTTGACCGTACCGCGCTCTTCCAGGCAGCCGCTCCAGGTGTAGCTGGTGGTCGACAGGTTGCCTGCCGTGCCGGCGGCATAGGCGACAGCTAGTTGACGCGGGTCGTAATAGGGACTGCTGGTTGATGGCTTGACCGTGACGTAGGTGGCGCTCGATGCGTTCTTGCCGGTGGAGAGCGTGATGCCGGTGGCCAGGGGCACCGAGCCAAAGCCCTTGAAGGCCGAAACATTGACGGTCGACGAGGTGTAGCGATAGCCGGTGGCGAGATAGCGCGTCTGCCCGTTGACCGTGGTGCCGGTCGTGCTGAACTGCACGAGCTTGGTGATATAGGGCGAGCTGTCGACAAAGTAATTGCTCGGCATCGCACCAGACGTCAGCAGGTTCTGCGCGTTCACCGTCATCGCATAGGGCACGAAGCCGAAGCGGATGCGGGTGTTGTTCTTGTCGGTCACCGCGCCGGCCACGGTGGTGTAGAACGACTTGATCGCGTTGCGCAGGCCAACGATCTTGGAATCCGAACCGCTGACGCAGTTGCCGCCCGAAGGGTTGCAGGCCATCGAGCCGGTGGTGTCGAGCACGAACATGACGTCGGCGTTGGACATCTGCAATTCGGCGCTGCACTGCACTGTCAGCGGCAGGCTGTTATAGGTGAACAGCTTCATCAGCGTGGTCGGCATCGTCGTTGTGGCCGTGCCGGTCACGTGGCCGGTCGTGTCGGCCGAACTGGTGAAGACCGCCGTCGAGGTTTCCGTACGGTTTTCGTTGATGTTGAAATTGAACATCTTGTTGGCCTTGGCCTGTTCGGTGGCACCATAAGTGCCCGAAGCGGCCATGGCCTTGCGCCCGGCCAGCACGCCGGCGTCGCAGGCATCCTGAAGGCTGGTCTTGGTGAGATAGGCGCGCGACATGTCGAGGCCGAGACCGGCCAGAGTGATCATCGTGAAGGTCGTCAGCGTGACGATCGCCAGGGCATTGCCAGCGCGATCTGCGGCCAATCGTGCCAGGAATCCTTGATCTTTTCGGGCCGCGCCGGCGGGCGGGCCGTTGCCGCGAAGGAGCTTCAAGCGCTGACGCAAACACTCGAAACGCATGATCGAAACCCGAACCTTCCCGTTGCCGTGGCGCCCAGACGCACCACACCCCGCCTGCGATCATGCACCGGCAAGTGCTGCCGACCGGTTAATGTCTGGCGAAAATTTCCCACGCATTGCTACGCAGCAGGAGCCAGTGGCGGCGGAACGGCAGGCTCAGCCATGGTTAATGCGCCTGCTTGCAACGGCCTGCTGCAGGACTTTTGCGTATTGACGGAATGCGGCGGGTTTCTGCCGTTTTTCCGTATCGATGCGCTTGCAATGGCCGATCAAATGTGATTCTCCTTGACGTCATGAAGCGGCGTCGTCCCAATCTCAAACTGCCTCGCAACAGCGTGACCGAAACGCTGGCCCTCGTGGCCTTGCTGCTGATGGGCGCATGGGCCGTGGCCGGGCCGAGCGGGCTGCTCGCGTGGAGCGAGAACGCCCACATGCTGGAGCAGCGGCAAAAGGAAGTGGCGCAGCTCACCGCAGAGCGGGATCACCTTCAGAACCGCGTGAACCTGCTCGATCCCAAGCATGCCGATCCCGATCTGGTGGGCGAACTGCTGCGGTCCGATCTCAATGTCGCGCATCCCGATGAGCTGGTCATTCCGCGCCAGGAACCCGCGACAAACCAATAGTTTTCTGGTCGCGTTGCCGGCGTGGCCCGGCCGCGTCGTAGTGGCTGGAACCATCCGCCCTGCGCGGCGTTTGCGCGGGTATGAATGCACCAGACGGGCCACCTGACGCCGCGCCCACCGCTCCGCCAGTCGCCGCTGCCAGCCCAGCATCGGAAGACAGCGTGGAGGAAGGCGTCTGGCGCTATGCCCGCGCCACGCGCGCGCATGCGGTGGTCGATGCGGCGGATTACTTTGCCCTGATGCGCGATGCGATGCTGGCGGCGCGCCAGCGCATTCACCTGATCGGCTGGGATTTCGACACGCGCATCCTGATCGGGGACGGGCGCCGCTGGTGGAACCTGCCGCGCAAGCGCGTGGCCCCGGCGCGGCTGGGCGCTTTCGTGGTGTGGCTGGCCAATCGCCGGCGCGGCCTGGAAGTGCTGGTACTGAAATGGAATTTCGGTGCGTTCAAGGCGCTGTTGCGCGGATCGATGGTGTTCGACCTGATCCGCTGGTGGCGCCATCCGCGCATTGGCTACAAGCTCGATTCGGCGCACCCGCTGGGATGCAGCCATCACCAGAAGATCGCGGTGATCGATGATCGTTTTGCGGTGTGCGGCGGCATCGACATGGCCGGGGACCGCTGGGACACCCGCGCCCATCTCGATCACGATCCGCGCCGGCGGCGGCCGGACGGCAAGCCCTATGGCCCGTGGCACGATTGCACCATGCTGCTGGAAGGGCCCGTGGCCGCCGCGCTGGGCGAATTTGGCCGCACCCGCTGGCACCAGGCCGGCGGGCGCCATCTGGAACCCTGCCGCCCACAGGCCGACAGCCCCTGGCCCAACGGCATCGTGGCGCAGTTCACCGACGTGGAAGTGGGCATTGCCCGCACCCGCTCGCCCTACGCCGATATCGCCGAAGTGCGCGAGATCGAGGCGCTGTTCTGCCGCCAGATCGCGGCGGCCCGGCACTTCATCTATGCCGAGAACCAGTACTTCGCCTCGCGCCGGGTGGCCGAGGCGCTGGCCGAGCGGCTGGAGCAGCCCGATCCGCCCGAAGTCTTCCTGGTCATGCCGCGGGAATCCGATGGCTGGCTGGAGCAGACCGCGATGGACCTGGCGCGCGTGCAGTTGTTCGAGGCGGTGAAGAGCCATGACCATGCCGACCGCTTTTCGGTCTGGCATCCGTTCACGCGCGGCGGCACGCCGATCTATGTCCATGCCAAGCTGATGATCGTGGATGATACGGTACTGCGCATCGGCTCTGCCAACATGAACAATCGCTCGATGGGACTGGACAGCGAATGCGACGTGTTCATCGATGCGGGGCGCCCCGGCAACGCCCACGCCGTGCCCGCGATCCGCGCCTTGCGCCATTCGCTGCTGGCGGAGCATTGCGGATTGGCGGCGGAGCGGGTAGCGGCGGCCTTGGCCGCTGCGGGCGGGATGGCTGCGCTTGCGGCTGAGTCGGCACGTGGCGGCGGGCGGCACTTGCGGCGGTTCGTGCCGCGATCGCTGACGCAGACCGAGCAGGCCCTGGCCGACTCCGAAGCGCTCGATCCCGAGCGGCCCGAGGAAATGCTCGCGTTTTATCAGCGCGGGCGCCTGTGGCGCGGCGGGCTGGGGCGAAAGCTGGCGAAGCTGCGCACCCGGCGCCAGAGCGCCGAAGCACCGTGAACGCCGGGCCGCGCGCTCGGCAAATTGGGGACTGGAAACGAATGACCGACCTGCCGGGCTACGGCCACGACCATGGCGACGACGAAGACACCGCGCGCGGCAAGGTGCCGGTGCCGCCCCATGTGCAGGACGCGATCCGCACGTTGATCGAGTGGGCTGGCGATGACCCGGCCCGCGAAGGCCTGATCGACACGCCCAAGCGCGTGGCGCGCGCCTGGCTGGAATATTGCCAAGGCTATGCCGAGGATCCCTCGATCCACCTGACGCGGACCTTTTCCGAAGTCGGCGGCTATGACGAGATCGTGGTGCTGCGCGACATTCCGTTCCAGTCGCACTGCGAGCATCACATGGCGCCGATCACCGGCAAGGCCTCGATCGCCTATCTGCCGCAGAACCGCGTGGTGGGCATTTCCAAGCTGGCCCGCGTGCTCCACGGCTATGCCCGCCGTCTTCAGATCCAGGAGCGGCTGACCGCGGAAGTGGCGCAGTGCATCTGGGATCACCTGCACCCGCAGGGCGTGGCCGTGGTGATTGAGGCGCAGCATGGCTGCATGACTGGGCGGGGCGTGCGGACCCCGGGCGTGGGCATGGTCACCAGCCGCCTGCTGGGTTGCTTCCTGGCCGATCCGCGCAGCCGCAAGGAAGTGATGAGCCTGATGGGCTATTGATTAGAGCCCGACCCAAAAATCTTGCGGGTCGGCCTGGCGGGTCTTTTGCGCCACCGCTGCGTCGGCTGCTCGCCACGATGCTTCCAGCATCGCTGGGCTCCCAGCCTTCTTGCGTTGACCCAAAATCCCTCGCCAAACCTCCGCCGCCAGACTTTTGGGTCGGGCTCTTAGCGGTGGAGCGCCGGCCTTCCATGGGGAAAGCCGGCGCTGCCCGGATCAGAGCTTTTCGAGCAGATATTCCGCCGCGCTCACCTTGAAGTCGCCCGGCGCTTCGACGTGGAGCTGCTCAACCACGCCATCGTTGATCACGGCGGCAAAGCGCTGGCCGCGCAGGCCCAGGCCAAAGCCGGTGCCGTCCATGGTCAGGCCCAGCGCCTTGGCGAAATCGCCGTTGCCGTCGGCCAGCATGGTCACTTCGGGCGAGCCGCTGGCTTCACCCCAGGCTTTCATCACGAAGGGATCGTTGACCGCAGTGCAGGCGATTTCGTCGATGCCCTTGGCCTTGAGATCGGCGGCCTTGTCGACATAGCCCGGCAGGTGGCGGGCCGAGCAGGTGGGGGTGAAGGCACCCGGCACCGAGAACAGCGCCACGCGCTTGCCCTTGAAATAATCGGCCGACTGGACGGCTTCGGGGCCTTCCTGCGTGGCCTTGACCAGCTTCACATCGGGCACGGTTTCGCCAACGGTGATCGTCATCCCCAAATTCCTTTCCTTGACGTGCGCACCACGAGGGAGTGGCGGGCACGCGGGATATAGGCGCCGGGCAGGGGCGTGCAACCGTTGCGCATGCTGGCTCGTGCAATTCGCGGCCAAAGGCGCTGCCTTCGTGATGGAACGGGCATGGTGGAGGCTGCACGTAGCAATGCCGATATAAAGACTTCTTTATATTAACGTTGCCCTGTGCAGACGGACCCGCTAAGAGCGGCCCATCAGCGGCCTGCCCCGGCGGGTCTGTTTTTTGCGTCCCTGACGCCCTTTGATACGGAGATGCCTCGTGGCCAGCGCGCTCGAAGCGAACAAGGACTATGTGATCGCCGATCTCGGCCTGGCCGATTTCGGCCGCGCGGAAATCGCCATTGCCGAAACCGAAATGCCCGGCCTGATGGCGCTGCGCCAGGAATTCGGCGCGTCGCAGCCCCTGAAGGGCGCGCGCATCACCGGTTCGCTGCACATGACGATCCAGACCGCGGTACTGATCGAGACGCTGGTTGCCCTGGGCGCCGAGGTGCGCTGGGCCACCTGCAACATCTTTTCGACGCAGGATCACGCCGCCGCCGCCATTGCCGCGCGCGGCATTCCGGTGTTCGCGGTGAAGGGTGAAAGCCTGGCCGATTACTGGGACTATGTCGGCCGCATCTTCGACTGGGGCGATGACACCGCCAACATGATCCTCGACGATGGCGGCGATGCCACCATGTTCGCGCTGTGGGGCGCGCGCGTGGAAGCGGGTGAAGACCTGTTCGAGCCCAGCAACGCCGAAGAAATCGAATTCTGCCGCGCGCTCAAGGCCTTCCTCAAGGCCAAGCCCGGCTACCTGACGCAGAGCGTCAAGGCCATCAAGGGCGTTTCGGAAGAAACCACCACGGGCGTCCATCGCCTCTACCAGATCGCCAAGGAAGGCAAGCTGCCGTTCCCCGCGATCAACGTGAACGATTCGGTGACCAAGTCGAAGTTCGACAACCTCTATGGCTGCAAGGAATCGCTGGTCGACGCGATCCGCCGCGCCACCGACGTGATGCTGGCCGGCAAGGTCGCTTGCGTTGCCGGCTTTGGTGACGTGGGCAAGGGTTCGGCCGCCTCGCTGCGCAACGGCGGCGCCCGCGTGATGGTGACCGAAGTCGATCCGATCTGCGCCCTCCAGGCGGCGATGGAAGGCTATGAAGTGGTGACGATGGAAGAAGCCGTCACCCGCGCCGACATCTTCGTAACGGCCACCGGCAACGAAGACGTGATCACCGCCGAGCACATGAAGGCGATGAAGCCCATGAGCATCGTGTGCAACATCGGCCACTTCGACAGCGAGATCCAGATTTCCGCGCTGTCGAACTACAAGTGGATGGAAGTGAAGCCGGGCACCGACCTGGTCGAATTCCCCGCCGAAAATGGTGAACCGGGCAAGCAGATCATCATCCTCGCCAAGGGGCGCCTGGTGAACCTGGGTTGCGCCACCGGCCACCCCAGCTTCGTGATGAGCGCCAGCTTCACCAACCAGACGCTGGCCCAGATCGAGCTGTTCACCAAGAGCGAGCAGTACAACAACGACGTCTATGTGTTGCCCAAGCACTTGGATGAAAAGGTGGCGGCGCTG
The DNA here is from genome assembly GCF_014652855.1 of Novosphingobium pokkalii. Lineage (GTDB taxonomy): Bacteria > Pseudomonadota > Alphaproteobacteria > Sphingomonadales > Sphingomonadaceae > Novosphingobium > Novosphingobium pokkalii. The sequence continues at coordinate 93,289 of NZ_BMZP01000003.1, read as the reverse complement.
CACTTGGAAAAGCTGGGCGTGAAGCTGACCAAGCTGAGCGAAAAGCAGGCGAGCTATATCGGTGTGACGCCGGAAGGCCCGTTCAAGCCGGATCACTACCGCTACTGATTCAGGCCCGTATCGGGTCTGCCTGAAAAACGCCCCGTATCCGGTCAGGATGCGGGGCGTTTTGCTGCCCGGTGATTGCACGGGATCGGCCGAATTTCGCGCGTGCACCGGTTGTGTTTCGGTCGCTTGCAGCCTAGCCATGGGATGATGTTGTTGCATTCGCCCGCTGCTGTTGCCGTGACCGTTGCCGTGGCGCTGCTGCTGGCCGGCTGGACGCTGGCGGCGGGCTGGGCCGTGCTTTCCGCGCGGGCACGGGTGCGCCGGGCCGAGGCGGCCGAGCGACTGGCGCGCAAGCTGACACGGATGGTCGATGAAGCACCCGCGCTGCCCCTGCTGGTGCGCGCCGATGGGCGGATCGAAGGCGCCTCGCGTCTCGCCGGCTGGCTGGGCCTGGATGCCATGCCCGGTTACCTCACCGAGTTGGACGGTGGCGGTCGTGGGCTCGACGCCGAAACCCTGGCCGGCCTGGCCGAAGCGGTGCGGCACACGCAAAAGACCGGGGCGCCGCTGTCGCTCTCGCTGGTGCCGCGCGGCGGGGTCACCGCGCTCGCCGTGCGCGGCAGCCTGGCCGATCCGCAGATCGCCCCGGGCGGCGCGGCGCTGCTGTGGTTCTTCGATGCGAGCGACAGCGTGGCCGAAATCCGCGCGCTGCGAGCCGAGGCTGCGCAGGCCCACGCCGATTTTTCGGGCCTGGCCGGATTGATCGAGGCAGCGCCGCTGCCGATGTGGTTTCGCGATTCCGCCATGCGCCTGCGCCTGGTCAACACCGCCTATGTCCGCGCGGTGGGGGCGGCGAGCGCAGCGGAGGTGGTCGATCGCGGCATCGAACTTGTCGAGCCGATGGAAGGCCTGAGTGCGGCGCAGGTGGCCGCCGATGTCTTTGCCCAGCGCCGCCCGGCCGAGCGCGTGGTATCGGCCACGGTCAACGGCCAGCGCCGCACCATGCGCGTGAGTGACCTGCCCATCGCGGGCGAAGGCGTGGCCGGCTATGCCGTGGATATCGAGCAGATGGAGGAGCTTACCCGCCAGTTCCGCCGCTTCCGCGATGCGCAGCGCCAGATGCTCGACACCCTCTCGGCTGCGATCGCGCAGTTCGATGCGGGCCGCAATCTGGTGTTCGCCAACCAGCCGTTCCTGCGCATCTTCGGCATCAGCCCGGCCTGGGTCAACGATACGCCGCCGTTCGACCGCGTGCTCGACCGGCTGCGCGATGGTGGCAAGCTGCCCGAAGTGCGCGATTTTCCCGAATGGCGGCGGGAACGCCAGGCCTGGTTCCTGGCCCGCGAACCGCGCGAGGAGCCCTGGCACCTGCACGATGGCATGCATCTGCGCGTGGTGGGCCAGCCCATGCCCGATGGCGGATTGCTGCTGATCTTCGAGGACCAGACCGAGCAGTTGCAGCTTTCCGCCACGCGCGACACCTTGTTGCGCACGCGCACCGCCACGTTCGACAACCTGTTCGAATCTCTCGCCGTGTTCGGGCCGGATAGCCGCCTGCAATTGTGGAACCGGCGCTTTGCCCAAGATTGGGGGTTGGACGAGGAGTTCCTCGGTACCCATCCGCGCGCCGACATGCTGCTCAAGCGTCTGGCCGGCCTGCTCAAGCGGCCCGCGCAAGTGGGCATGATCGGGCAGGTCATCCAGTCCGCCACGCTGGAGCGCAAGCAGACCAGCGGCCGCCTGGCGCTGGCCGACGGGCGCCACCTGGAATTCGCCGGGGTGCCGCTGCCCGATGGCAATGGCCTGCTGACCGTGCTCGACATCACGGATTCGCAAAAGGCCGAGGCCGCGCTGCGCGAGCGCAACGCCGCGCTGATCGAAGCCGACGCGGTGAAGACGCGCTTCATCGCCAACATGAGCTATGAATTCCGCAACCCGCTCAATTCCATCGGCGGCTTTGCCGAAATGCTGCAAAGCGGGCTGGCTGGCGAACTCACGCCGCAGGCCCGCGACTACGTCGCCGCGATCCTCTCGTCGGTGGAGCGGCTGGGCGAGCAGATCGAGAACGTGCTGGACCTGTCGCAAAGCGAGGCAGGCATGTTGCCGCTGGCGCGCGACCCGGTGGACGTGTTCCCGCTGCTCGCCGATGTGGTGCGCGAACGGGCCGACAAGATCGGCACGGCCGGCCTGACGCTGGACCTGCGCGGCAGCCAGGCGGTGGGCAAAGTGACGGGCGATGCACGGCGCCTGCGCCGCGTGTTCGGTCAGTTGATCGACAATGCCATTGCGGCCACGCCCGATGGCGGGCGTATCCTGGTGGAATGCACGCGCCGCGCGCATGATCTGCGCGTGGTGATTTCCGACAATGGCCGGGGCATGGACGCCGCCGCGCTGGCCCGCGCGATGGAGGGCCTCAAGCTTGCTGCCGACGGCCGCACCGCAGAGCGCCGCCAGGGCCTGGGCCTGCCGCTCGTGCGCCAGTTGATTGACGCACATGGCGGGCAGTTCGAGCTGCTCTCGGAGCCCGGATCGGGCACCAGTGCAATTGTGACGCTGCCTTGAGCGCGGGCGTTGTGGAGGGCCCCGGATCAAGTCCGGGGCGACGGATTTCAGAAAGCCATTATCGTCGCCCCGGACTTGATCCGGGGCCCCCCACTTCGCTAGCCATCCAGAGCCATGACCACCATCCCGCTTCCCGACCTTGCCGCTACGCAAGCCCTGGCCGCCCGCATCGCCGCACGCCTGCGCCCTGGCGATGTGCTTGCCCTGGAAGGCACGCTCGGCGTCGGCAAGACCACGCTCGCGCGCGAACTGCTGCGCGCGCTGGGGCACGAGGGGGAAGTGCCGTCGCCCAGCTTCACCATCATCGAAACCTATGATCCGCCCGGGGTGCGCCTGCCGGTGGTCCACGCCGATTTCTATCGCCTGGACGATCCGGCCGAGGCCGAGGAGATCGGGCTGGACGACTATCGCCAGGGTGCCGTGCTGCTGGCCGAATGGCCCGATCATGCGGGTGGTTTTGGGCATGAGCGCGATTGCCTCACGCTGCGTCTGGAAATCGCGGAAAACGGGCGGCAGGCCATTGTCTTGCCCGGCCAGGGGTGGTTAGAGCGGCTGCCATGACCAGCGATCTTCCAGTTGGAATCGATGCTTTCCTGGCCCGCGCGGGCTGGGCCGGCGCGCTTATCGAGCCCTTGCCGGGCGATGCCTCTTTCCGCCGCTATTTCCGCGTGCGGCGGGGCGAAGACAAGGCCATGCTGATGCATGCGCCGCCGCCGCAGGAAGACCCGCAGCCGTTCCTGCGCGCCGCGCGCTGGCTCGATGCCAACGGCTTGCGCGCGCCGCATATCCTGGCCGAGGAAGCGGGCGAGGGGTGGGTCTTGCTGGAAGACTTCGGCGACACGCGCATGCGCGAATATGTCGATGCCTGGCCGCAGGACGAAGACGCCGTCTATCGCGCCGCGATTGATACCCTGGTGCAACTGGCGCAACTGCCGGCCGGGCCATTCACCGCCTATGGCATGGCCGAATACATGCGCGAAGTGTGCCTGTTCATCGAATGGTTCTGCCCGGCGCGCGCGCTTTATGTCGATGCCGCGGGCTTCCAGGCGGCGTGGGAACAGGTCCTGGCGCCGCTGTTGCCGGCGCAGCGCCCCGGCGTGACCGTGCTGCGCGATTACCATGCCGAGAACATCATGCTGCTCGGCGGGCTCGATGCGCAAGGGCTGCTCGACTTCCAGGATGCGCTGGCCGGGCACCCGGCCTATGACCTCGTCTCGTTGTTGCAGGACGCGCGGCGCGAGGTTTCGCCCGAACTCGAAGCGCGCATGTTTGACTATTACGTGCAGAAGGCCCGGCCGCAGGGCGATTTCCTGGCCGACTATGCGCGGCTGGGCGCACAGCGCAACACCAAGATCGTCGGCATCTTCGTGCGCCTGTGGAAGCGAGACGGCAAGGCGCGCTACCTCGATTACATCCCCCGCGTCTGGGCCATGCTGGAACGCGATCTGGCCCATCCCGCGCTGGCCCCGGTGGCGGCATGGTTCGATGCCAATATCCCGGCGGACCTGCGCGATCCGGCCGGACGCCTGGGCGGGAGCTTTGCCGCATGAGCCGCGAGACGCGCAAGCCGCTGGTCTCTGACACCGCGATGGTGCTGGCCGCCGGCATCGGCAAGCGGATGCGGCCCCTGACCGTCACCCGGCCCAAGCCGCTGGTGCGCGTGGCCGGCAAGCCGCTGATCGACCATGCGCTCGACAAGCTGGCCGAGGCGGGCGTCACCCGCGCGGTGGTCAACGTGCATTACCTGGCCGACCAGTTGGAAGCACATGTGCGTCTGCGCACGATGCCCAACGTGCAGGTCTCTGACGAGCGTGATGCCTTGCTGGAAACCGGCGGCGGGCTGGTCAGGGCGATGCCGCTGATCGACCGCGACACGTTCTTCTGCCTCAACAGCGACAATATCTGGCTCGACGGGCCGCGCAACGCCTTTGCCGCGCTGGGGGACTTCTGGGACGAAAGCCGGATGGACGCGCTGCTGCTGCTGGTCAGCCATGCCCAGGCGTTCAACTATACCGGCCTCGGCGATTTCCATATCGACCAGATGGGCCTGATCTCGCGCCGCAAGCCCGGCCGGGTCGCGCCTTATATCTTCACCGGCATCCAGATCGTGTCGAAGCGGTTGCTGCGCGATGCGCCCGAAGGCAGCTTTTCCACCGGGCGGCTGTGGGACCGGGCGATTGCCGAGGGGCGGCTCTATGGCCTGCCGCACACCGGGTTGTGGTATGAAGTGGGCGCGCCGGAAATGATCGCGCCGACCCAAGCGGCGCTGACGCAATACTGATGGCCGGGAAGGCCCGCCCCAGTGTCTACACGATTGCCGCGCACCGGGGATTTGCCGACGCGCTCGTGGCCGGGCTGATCCCGCGCTATCGCGAGGACACGTTCGGCCTGGCACGGCTGACGCTGCTGCTGCCCAGCCAGCGCGCGGTGCGCAACCTGACCGAGGCGTTCATCCGCGCGTCGGGCGGTGGCTTGCTGCTGCCGCGCATGGCGGTGGTGGGCGATCTCGATCTGGACGAAACGCTGGGCGCGCTGCTCGATCCGCTGGGCGGCGGGGCCGTGGCGCCGCCGGCCTGCGACCCTGTGCTGCGCCTGTTGCGCCTCGCTGAAATCCTGCGCGAGGAACTGGCCGCGCAGGGGATCGTGCGGGGCGAGGCGGGGCTGCTGCGCCAGGCGCGCAGCCTGGCGCAATCGCTGGACCGGCTGGCGGCCGAGGAAGTGACGCCCGAACACCTGCTGAGCATCGACATGCTGCCCGAGCTGGCCGAGCACTGGCAGGACAGCCTGCGCCTGTTCGCCCGCGTGCAGGTGCGCTGGCAGTTCGAGCTGGACGAGCGCGGGCAGGTCGATGCGCCGGTGCGGCGCAACCTGCTGCTGGCTCATGCGGCGCGGGCGTGGCGCGCCGCTCCACCGGCTTTCCCGATCATCGCTGCCGGGGTCACCTCTGCCGCGCCGGCCATCGCCCGCCTGCTGCGCACCGTGGCCGATCTGCCCGAAGGCGCGGTGGTGCTGCCCGATCTCGATCTGGCGCTGGAGGACGAGGTGTGGACGGCGCTCGGCCAGGCCGGTGCCAGCGAGGAACCGGGCGGTCCGCCGTTTGGCCGGGGTGACCATGTCACCCACCCACAATATCACCTGAAGCTGTTGCTGCATCGCATGGGCCTTGCGCGCGATGACGTGCGCAACTGGCACCGCGCCGGGATTGCCGCCGCCCCGCCCGCACGCAGCCGCGCCATTTCCAACCTGTTCCTGCCGCCAGAGGCCAGCGCGGCCTGGGTGCACCTGCCGGCGGCGGAGCGGCGGCTGGCGGGCGTGCGTCTGATGCACAGCGCCCACCCCGAGGAAGAAGCGCAGGCCATTGCCATCCTGGTGCGCCAGGCGCTGGCCGTGCCGGAACGCCGTGTGGCCGTGGTCACGCCCGATCGCGGGCTGGCGCAGCGGGTGATCGCGCATCTCGGGCGCTGGAACATCGCCGCCGACGATACCGCCGGGCGCCCCCTGCCACAGACCGTGGCCGGGCGCCTGCTGCTGCAACTGGCGCAGGCCTGGGCCGAACGCGCCGCGCCGGTGGGGCTGCTGGCCTTGCTCAACCATCCGCTGGTCATGGCCAATTCCGGGCAGGGCGAAGGGCGCCCGGCATGGCTGGAGCGCGTGCGGCACCTCGATCTCGTGCTGCGCGGGCCGCGCCCTGCGCCGGGGCTGGAGGGCATTCGCGATGCCATCCGCGATCCCGAACGGCGCTGGGACAAGCGCTTTCCGGGGCTGGGCGCCTGGTGGGATGAAGTCGAACTGCTGCTCGCGCCGCTGCTCGCCGGGCACGATGCCCTGCCGCTCGCGGCAATGCTGGCTCTGCTGGCCGAGATGGCCGAGGCGCTGTGCGGCCCTGCGCTCTGGGCCAATGCCGATGGGCGCTGCCTGGCGCAGTTCGTGGAACAGTGGCGCGATGCGGCGGCGCAGGCGGGCGGCCTGCCGGTCGATCCGGCCGAAGTGCCTGCCCTGCTGCGCGACGCGATGGACGAGATTTCGGTGCGCCCGCCCTATGGCGGCCACCCGCGCCTGGCGATCTATGGCCTGCTCGAAGCGCGGATGAGCCGCGCCGACCTGGTGATCTGCGCGGGGATGACGGAAGGAAGCTGGCCTGCCGCGCCCGCGCCCGATCCCTTGCTGGCGCCACCGGTCTTGCGCGCGCTGGGCATTCCCGGCGCCGATTTCCGCATTGGCCTTGCCGCCCACGATCTCGCCGCGATGCTTGGCGCGCCCGAAGTCGTCCTGAGTTTTGCCGAGCGCGATGCCGGCGGCCCGGCGATCCCCTCGCGCTTTCTGCTGCGCATCCGTGCCATGCTGGGCGAAGAGGGCGTGGCGTGGGAGCGCGAAGCGGTGGACCTGGCCAAGGCGCTCGACGCCGCGCCCCAGGCGCCCGCCTATCCCCGGCCGCGCCCGATGCCTTCGGCCGAACAGCGCCGCGTGGATATCGCCGCCACGGCGCTCGATCGGCTGCGTTCCGATCCCTATCAATTCTATGCTTCGGCCATTCTTGGCCTGAAAAGCCTGGACCCGCGCGATGCCGATCCCACCCCGGCGTGGCGCGGCACAGCGGTGCACGCCATTCTGGAAGACTGGCACCAGGCAGGCGCGCCGCCGGGCGAACTCGTGCCCCTGGCCGAGCGCAAGCTGGCGGAGATGAGCGCGCACCCCTTCATGCGCAGCCTGTGGCGCCCGCGCCTGACCGCCGCGCTGGCGTGGATCGAGGCGGAGCAGGAGCGCCTGCGGGACGAGGGCCGCGAAGTGGCTGCGTTCGAGTGCTGGGGCGATCTCGCCGTCCAGGGCGTGCGCGTGTTTGGCCGGGCCGACCGCATCGACAGGCTGGCCGATGGCACGCTGGCCATCGTCGACTACAAGACCGGCACGCCGCCCTCGGGCCGCATGGTGCAGGAAGGTTTTGCCCTGCAATTGGGGCTGATCGGCCTGATCGCGCAAGCCGGCGGCTTCAGGGACAAGGATGGCCAGGTGACCGTGGCGGGCGAGCCGACGCGCTTTGAATACTGGTCGTTGGCACGCAATCTCGAGCGCGGCTTTGGCTATTGCGAGGAACCGATCCTGGAAGGCCGCAAGAAATCGGGCATCCCGCGCGAGGATGTCCTGCCTGAAACGCGGCGCTATCTGGAAGAGGCGATTGCCCGCTGGATCCTGGGCAGCGAACCTTTCGTGGCGCGGCTCAATCCTGATCTGCCGGGCTATGCCGATTACGACCAGTTGATGCGGCTGGAGGAATGGCAGGGGCGGGGAGGGAACGCCGAGTGAGCAAGGTCTATCCCCTGCAAGGCAACCAGGCCCGCGCCGTGGCGCCGCATCGCACGGTCTGGCTTTCCGCCTCGGCCGGCACCGGCAAGACCCAGGTGTTGTCTGCCCGCGTGCTGCGGCTTTTGCTGCAAGACGGGGTGGAGCCGGAAAACATCCTGTGCCTGACCTTTACCAAGGCAGGCGCGGCGGAAATGGCCACCCGCGTCAACGATGTGCTGGCGCGCTGGGTGCGTCTGCCCGAAGTGGAGCTGTTTCAGGAGCTTTCCGCGATCGGCGCCGATGCCCGGCCGGAGACACTGGCGCGGGCGCGCAGCCGCTTTGCCGCCGTGCTCGATTGCCCCGGTGGTGGGCTGCGGATCGAGACGATCCACGCCTTTTCGCAATGGCTGCTCTCGGCCTTTCCGGTGGAATCCGGCCTGCTGCCCGGAACCCGCGCGATGGAGGATCGCGACCGCGAACTGCTGGTGCGCGAAGTTCTGGCGCAGATGCTGGTGGAGGCAGAGGAAAGCGGCGACGAGCGCGTGCTCGATGCCTTGGCGCACCTGGCGCTGCGCATGGAGCAGGGCGCGGTGATCGGCTTCCTGCTGCGCTGCGCCAAGGCGATCGACCTGTGGCAGGAGCCGGGCGCGTGGCGCCCGCCGCTGCGCCCGCGCATCAACCAGTTGCTGGGGCTGGATGCCGATGAGGACGGCAGCGGCCTCGCTGCGCTCTGTGCCGACGATGCCTTTGACGTGGCCTCGGTGCGCCGCTGCATGGCGGCCAATGCCGCCTGGGGCACCCGGACCGGGATCGATGCCGCCAACATGATGGGCGATTGGCTCGCTGCCAATCCGCAGGCACGCCTGGCAGGCATGGACGATTTCGCCAAGCTGTTCCTGACCGCCAAGGGCGAGCCCAAGTCGGCCCGCAATCTCGACAAGCATGAGCCTGCCTATGCCGATTATCAGGCGCGGGTGATCGCCGGGATCACGGCGCTGCGCGATCGCATCGCGCTGGTCAACCTCGCCGCACTGCTCGATCCGGCGCTCACGGTGGGACGGCGCTTTGCCCTGGCCTGGGAAGCGGCGAAGGCGCGCGAGGGCTTCATCGATTTCGACGACCAGATCCGCACCGCCGCCGCGCTGCTGACCGAGCGCACGACGGCCGACTGGATCCGCTACAAGCTCGACCGCCGGTTCGACCATGTCTTGGTGGACGAGGCGCAGGATACCAACGAGGCGCAGTGGCGCATCGTGCTCGACGGGTTGGTGCAGGATTTCTTTGCGGGCCAGGGGCAGAGCCAGCGCGATCCGCGCACCCTGTTCGTGGTGGGCGATTACAAGCAGGCGATCTTCCGGTTCCAGGGCACCAGCCCGGAAAACTTTGCCAAGGCGCGCGAGCGGGTGCGGCGCGAACTGGCGGGCCTGGCCGAGGCGATGGACGAGCCGGAGCGCGAACTGCTTTCGCTGGGCCTGGGGCAATCCTATCGCACCGCCATGCCGATCCTGGCCTTTGTCGATCGCGCGATTGCCGCGATCGGGCCGGACCGCTTTGGCCTGCCCGAAGCGCCCGAACCGCATGTCGGCGATGTGCGGCCCGGCCTGGTGCGGCTGTGGCGCCCGGTCGGCGATCTTTCGGGTGAAGACGAAGACTTGCCCGAAGCTGGTGAGGAAGGCGGCGAGAACTGGCTGTCGCGCCCGGATCGCGATCTGGCCGACCGGCTGGCGCGGCAGGTGCGCGAATGGCTCGACACCGGCTTCCCGCTGCACAAGGGCACGCCGCGCAATGCCAGCGCCGGGGACGTGATGATCCTGGTGCGCAAGCGCAAGGATCTGGCCGGATTGATCGTGGCGCGGCTGCATGCGCGCGGGGTGCCGGTCGCAGGCGTCGATCGCCTGCGCCTGGGTGCGCCGCTGGCGGTGAAAGACCTGATGGCCGCGCTGCGCTTTTGCGCGCAGCCGCTCGACGATCTCAATCTCGCCAACCTGCTGGTTTCGCCGCTGATCGGCTGGAGCCAGGAAGACCTTTTGGCGCGCGGCTATCGCAAGAGCGGCGTGCGGCTGTGGACGCACCTGACGCACAGCCGCGAGCCGGCTACGGCACAGACCGTGGAGCAGTTGCTCGACTTGTTGCGCCGCGCCGATTTCGAGCCGCCGGCGCAACTGCTGCACTGGCTGCTGGTGGGGCCGTGGGCCGCGCGGTTCAAGCTGGTGGCGCGGCTGGGGCGCGAGGCCAACGATCCCATCGACGAACTGCTCAATGCCGCCATGGCCTATGCCACGGGGCAGGTGCCCAGCCTGGTCGGTTTCCTCCAGTGGTTCGACAGCGGCGATGGCGAATTGAAGCGCGAGGCGGGGCAGGCGGCCGATCTGGTGCGGGTGATGACCGTGCACGGATCGAAAGGCTTGCAGGCGCCGATCGTGATCCTGGCCGATGCCGCCGACGATCCCGACGCTTCGCTGGCGCGCGGGGTGGAACTGGTGGAGCAGGGGCCGGGCCAACGCCCGCGCACGGTGCCGCTGCCCGCGCTGCGCAAGGAGGAAAAGGGCGGGCCGGTCCGCGCTGCCGAGGAACAGGCCGCTCGCGAGGAACGCGCGGAGCACTGGCGCCTGCTCTATGTGGCGCTCACCCGCGCGGAAGAGGCGCTGTTCATCGCCGGCGCCTGGCCGCCTTCGCGCAAGGAACTGCCCGTCGATAGCTGGTATGCCCGGCTCGCCCCGCTGTTTGGCGAGGACACGGCATGGGAGCCGGACCCGATCTGGGACGGCGCGCGCAGCATCGGCATGCCCGGCCCGGTGGTGAAGACCGCCACGCGCGGGGGCGAGACCGTGGCCCTGCCGCTGCTGCCGCCGTGGCTGACCACGCCGATCGGCCCGGAGCCGCGTCCACCGCGCCCGCTGGCGCCATCTGCACTGGGCGAAGACGAAGCGCCCGATCCGCCGACGCGGCCCGGCCCCGGTGCGCTGGAAGCGGCGCGACGCGGCACGCTGATCCACAAGCTTATCGAGCGGCTGCCCGCTGTTGCCCCTGACGAGCGCGAAGCCGCCGCGCTCGCCTGGCTGGCGCGGCAGGCGGCAGAATTCGATGCCGCCGCCCGGGCCGAGATGCTGCGCGCGGCACTTGCCGTGCTCGATCATCCCGATTGGCAGGCGGTGTTCGGCCCCGGCTCGCTCGCCGAAGTGCCGCTGGCCGCCGTGGTGGAAGGGCGCGTGGTGTCCGGCACGATCGACCGCCTGCTGATCACGCCCGAGCGCGTGCTGATCGTGGATTTCAAGACGGCGCGGCGTCCGCCCGCCAGCCTGGACGAGGTGCCGCTGGCCTATCTGCGCCAGATGGCCGCCTATGCCGCCGCGCTGGCCGCCATCCACCCCGATCGCACGGCCGAAGCCGCCTTGCTCTATACCCACGCGCCGCACCTGATCGCCGTCCCGGCCGAGGTGCTCGCGCGGCACCGGCCGGTGCCGGCATAGCTTTGCAAGGGACGGCATCAGCAAAGCTTTTGCCGCGCCCCGTTGCCAAGCGCCACGCACACCCTAGATACAGGCTCAACTGACCAACGGAGTTTCCTTCATGTCCACCAAAGCCGTCACCGACGCCAGCTTTTCCGCCGATGTTCTCCAGTCCGACAAGCCCGTGCTGGTGGATTTCTGGGCCGACTGGTGCGGCCCGTGCAAGATGATCGCCCCGGCGCTGGAAGAAATCGCCGAGGAACTGGCCGACAAGGTGACCATCGCCAAGGTGGACATCATGGAAAACACCACCACCGCCAGCGATTTCGGCGTGCAGTCGATCCCGCTGCTGATCCTGTTCAAGGACGGCAAGCCGGTGGCGCAGAAGCTGGGCGCCGCGCCCAAGAGCCAGCTCAAGGGCTGGCTGGAAAGCGTTCTGTAAGTTTCTGAATTCGTTCGGACTGAGCGTGTCGAAGCCCGGTAGCGGTCAAGCGCCGCGCCGGCGCCCTTCGACAGGCTCAGGGCGAACGGGGGCTATACCACTACTCCCAATTCCCGTTCGGGCTGAGCTTGTCGAAGCCCGGTTGCGGTCAAGCGCCGCGCTGACGCCCTTCGACGGGCTCAGGGCGAATGGGGTTGGGTAGAGAATTCATAAGCAAGAGCCGTTCGCCCTGAGCTTGTCGAAGCCCAGGAGCGACAGCACCTATAATCCCGCCAGTCGCTCCGCCATGGCATCGAACAAGGCCGCGCTGCTGGCCGCGATCAGGCCTTTCTGCCCCACCTGGTCCACGCGATAGGGGCGGCCATCGGGGCGTGCGGCCTTGCCGCCGGCCTCGTTGACGAACAGGACGCCCGCCGCATGGTCCCAGGCCAGGGTGCGCTCGAAGATCGAGACATCGTTCACGCCCAGTACCAGCCGTGGGTATTGCTCTGCCGCGCAGCGCGGAATGTCCACCACCGCATAGTGCGGCAGTATGTGCTGACGCATCGCCTCGCGCTGGGCCTGATCCATGAACACCTTGGAAATCGCTGCCACTGGCGGCACCTGCCCGGTTGACCGGGAACGCACCGGCGCGCCATCGACGAACGCGCCGCGCCCTTGCTGCGCGGTGCAGAGGCGGCCGCTGGGCACGTCGTGAATCCATCCGGCCACGCATTCGCCATGCTGCGCCAGGGCGATCAACACGCCGAATGGCGGCTTGCCGGCGGCGAAGTTGTTGGTGCCGTCCAGCGGATCGATGATCCAGCACAGCCCTTCGCCCAGCCGGTCGAGCACGGCCGGATCGGCGTGGGCTGCTTCCTCGCCCACGATGGCCGCTTCGGGCAGCAAGGCGGCCAGCCCTTCGCTGAGCAGGCGCTCGGCGTGGGTATCGGCCACGGTCACCACGTCATCGGCGGCCTTGGCTGTCACGTCACTGGCGGCCAGTTGGCGATAGCGCGGCGCGATGGCTTCCTGCGCCACGCGCGCGATCAGGGCGCCGACTGCGGCGTCGAGGTCGGGTGTCCAGCTCATGTGAACGGCACCGCGGCAATCGCCTGAAAGCCGGGCCGGGTGCGCAGCCGCTCCATCCAGGCCTCGACATGGGGCAGCGTGGGCCGCTCGATCGGCAGGCTGAACCAGGTGTGGGCATACGTGCCCATAGGAATGTCGGCCACGCCGAATTCCGCGCCCGACAGATAAGGCTGCTCGGCCAGTTGCGCGTCGAGCATGGCCATCAGCGTGGCGCAGGCAGCGGCCGACTTGGCCACCGCCGGATCGCTGCCGTCCTTGCCGCCGCGCACGCAGCCAAGGAAAGCATCGCGCTGCGCATCGGCATAGAGAAACTGCCAGTCCATCCACTGGTCACCCATCGCGCGCGCCGCCGGATCGGCGGGCCACATCTGCGGCGCATGGGCGGCAAACAGATAGCGCAGGATCGCGTTGGATTCCCACACCACTGTGCCGCCATCCTCGATCATCGGCACCAGGCGATTGGGATTCTTCGCCAAGTATTCCGGCGTATAGCCAAAGGCGCCGCCCATGTCCCGCCGCTCGAACACCAGGCCGCACTCGTGCGCGCCCCAGACCACTTTCTTGACGTTGTGCGAATTGATCCGGCCCCAGATGATCAGCATGGCGCTCAGCTCCGGTAGTCGGCGTTGATCGAGATGTAGCCGTGCGTCAGGTCGCAGGTCCACACCGTGGCGCGGCCTTCGCCCAGGCCCAGGTCCACCTCGATCGAGATGTCTCGGCCCTTGAGGTGCGCGGCGACCGGGGCTTCGTCATAGTCGGCGAGCGGCTGGCCGTCCTTGGCCGCCCAGGTGCCGCCAAAGCCGATCGACAAGCGGTCGCGGTCGGCCGGCTCTCCGGCCTTGCCCACGGCCATGACCACGCGGCCCCAGTTGGCGTCTTCCCCGGCAATGGCCGTCTTGACCAGTGGCGAATTGGCAATGGCCAGGCCCACGCGGCGCGCGCTTTCATCGGAAACCGCGCCGGAAACGGCCACGGCGATGAACTTCTGCGCGCCTTCACCATCCTTGACCACCAGATGCGCCAGCTCGCGGCAGACCTGCTCCAGCGCGGCGGCAAAGGCTTGCCCGCCGGTATCGTCCAGGCTGGCGATGGGGGCGTTGCCCGCCTTGCCGGTGGCAAAGGCCAGCACGGTGTCGCTGGTGGACGTGTCACTGTCCACGGTGATGCACGAGAACGTGCGCTTGTTGGCGGCCGAAAGGCATTCTTGGAGAAACGCCGGGGTCACAGCGGCGTCGGTGAAGACATAGCCCAGCATGGTCGCCATGTCGGGCGCGATCATGCCCGATCCCTTGATGATCGCCGACAGCGTGACCGTGGTATCACCGACGATGGCGGTGGCCGTGGCGCCCTTGGCAAAGGTGTCGGTGGTGCCGATGGTCTGCGCCGCTTCTTCCCAGGTGCAGGGCGCGGCCAGCAAGGCGGCCTCGATCCCGGCGCGGGCCTTGTCCTTGGGCAGCGGCACGCCGATCACGCCGGTGGAGGAAACGAATACCTGCTCGCGCGCGCAGCCGAGATGCGCGCAAACCTGGTCCATGATCGCTTCGACCGCCTCGCGTCCGCGATAGCCGGTAAAGGCATTGGAATTGCCGGCATTGACCACCAGCGCGCGGGCCTGCCCTTGCGCTACGTTCTGCCGCCCCAGTTCCACTTCGGAAGAACAGCACAGGTTGCGGGTGAACACCCCCGCCACGGCAGTGCCTTCGTCCAGTTCCACATAGGTAAGGTCGCAGCGGCCCCAGTCCTTGTACCCGGCGCGGGCGACGTGCGGGGTGACGCCGGCAATCGCCGGCAGGGCGGGGAAGGGCGAGGCGAGCGGGGAAACGGCGTCTGACATGGCCGCGTTCCCTAGCGATTTGGCCGCGCCGCGTCCATGGCCGAGCGCATGCCGAAATGGTGGAGCATGTCATTGACCGTGCTCGCAACAGTCTGCATCACCGTGGACAACATCAGGGGAATCAAGCCATGTATCGTGCGATGCGCCGGACTGCCGGGTTGACCACACTGGCGGGCTGCGCGCTCGCCGGAACCGCGATGGCGCGGCCACCTGTCGTTGTCCCGCCGCATCCGCTGGGCAATCCGGGTGAGTGGGTTACCCCAGACGATTACCCGCCCCGTGCCTTGCGCAACAATGAAGCCGGAAACGTTGGCTTCGTGCTGAGCTATGACGTCCAGGGCAAGGTCACGGGGTGCGAGATCACGGCCAGCAGTGGGTCGGCCGATCTGGACGAGGCGACTTGCACATCGCTCATGGCACGTGCCGGATTCAAGCCGGGGACGAAAGGCGGCAAGCCCGAGGCCGGCGTCTACCGCAGTTCGGTACGCTGGCAGATCCCGCAGAATGTCGATGACGTGCCCGAGCCACAGACCGTTTCGATCGCTTACACGATCAATGCCGATGGCCATGTATCGGATTGCGTGGGGACGGACGAGAAGGGCGTGCAGCATCCCATCCCGGCGGGCAACGGACCACCCGCCTGCGCCAACGCGGCCGTGTTGAAGCCGGCCAAGGATGCTGCGGGCAAGCCGGTCAGCAAGCGGGTGACGATGATATTCACCACCAAGGTTGAGGACGTGCCCTGAGCCTTGCATCAAATTCCACCGTTTGCGCTTTACGCGCGGCGAGGCGTTCCCTATCTCCGCCCGTAATGCGCTTTCTGCTTGTCCTGTTTGCCCTGCTCAGCGGCCTGTCGCTGCCCGAGGTGGCCAATGCCACCACGCGCACCGAAGTGGCGGGTAGCGAGCATGCCGGCATGGTCGCTGCTCCGGCGGCCGCGCATTGCGTGGTGCAGGCGGCCCGTGTGCGCGCCGCGCGCCCGGTCTTCCATGTGGCGCAGCAGGCGCTGCCGGCGGCCTTTGCGCCGCTGGCCCTGGCCCGCACCAGCACGCATCGCTGCGACCGCGCGCGCGAATAACGCGCCGCGCCGCCCGTTCTTTGCGGGCACCAATCCCCGATATTCGCGTTGCCGCCCCCATGCACGCATGCTGCGCGCGGCACAAGCCAGGCCCCCTTGGCCACCATTCGCATTACAGGAAACACCGCCATGCTCGGCGCCCTTGCCAAGTCCCTCTTCGGTTCGTCCAACGATCGTTACGTCAAATCGCTCGACAAGCAGGTGAAGAAGATCGCCGCGTTCGAGCCGGAAATCCAGGCGATGAGCGACGAGCAGCTTGCCGCCCAGACCGTGAAGTTCCGCGCCGCACTGGAAAACGGCGCCAGCCTTGATGACCTGCTGCCCGAAGCCTTTGCCACCGTGCGCGAAGCGGCGGTGCGCACCATGGGCATGCGCCACTTCGACGTGCAGATGATCGGCGGCATGGTGCTGCACCGGGGCGAGATCGCCGAAATGCGCACCGGTGAAGGCAAGACGCTGGTGGCAACGCTGGCGGTCTATCTCAATGCGCTGGAAGGCAAGGGCGTTCACGTCGTCACCGTCAACGACTACCTCGCCAAGCGCGACGCCGAGACGATGGGCGTGCTCTACACGTTCCTGGGCCTGACGGTGGGCGTGATCGTGCCCAATCTCAACGAGTACGAGCGGCGCCAGGCCTATGAGGCCGACATCACCTATGCCACCAACAACGAGCTGGGCTTCGACTACCTGCGCGACAACATGAAGCACGAGCGCTCGCAGATGGTGCAGCGCCCGTTCAACTATGCCATCGTCGACGAAGTGGACTCGATCCTGATCGACGAGGCGCGCACGCCGTTGATCATTTCCGGCCCGACCGACGACAAGAGCGACCTCTATATCTCGGTCGACGCGGTGGTGAAGCAGATCGATCCGTCGCTCTATGAGGCCGACGAGAAGACCAAGAGCATCACCCTGACCGAAGACGGCGTGGAATGGGTGGAGCGCGCGCTGGAGGATGCCGGGCTGCTGGTCGGCTCCAACCTCTATGACGTGGAAAACACCATGGTGGTCCACCACCTCGACCAGGCGCTGAAGGCCAATGTCATGTTCAAGCGTGACATCGACTATATCGTCAAGGACGAGAAGGTGGTGATCATCGACGAGTTCACCGGCCGCATGATGGATGGCCGGCGCTGGTCCAATGGCCTGCACCAGGCGGTGGAAGCCAAGGAAGGCGTCAAGATCGAGCCGGAAAACCAGACCATGGCCTCGATCACCTTCCAGAACTACTTCCGCATGTATCCCAAGCTTTCGGGGATGACCGGGACGGCCGCGACCGAAGCGACCGAGTTCTTTGAAATCTACAAGATGAACGTCGTTACCATTCCCACCAACGTGCCGGTGCAGCGCGTGGACGAGGAAGACGAGTTCTACAAGAACACCACCGACAAGTTTGCCGCCATTGCCAAGCTGATCCGCGAGAAGAACGAGATCGGCCAGCCGGTGCTGGTCGGCACCGTCTCGATCGAGAAGTCGGAACTGCTCAGCGAATTCCTCAACCGCGAAGGCGTCAAGCATGCGGTGCTCAACGCCCGCTTCCACGAGATGGAAGCGCATATCGTGGCCCAGGCCGGGCGCCTTGGCGCGGTGACCATCGCCACCAACATGGCCGGGCGCGGCACGGACATCAAGCTGGGCGGCAACCTGGAATTCCGCATCGAGGATGAACTGCGCGACGTGCCCGAAGGGCCGGAGCGGGATGCTGCCATCGCCCGCATGGCGGCCGAGATCGACGCCGAAAAGGCCCAGGTGCTCGCCGCCGGCGGCCTCTGCGTGATTGGCACAGAACGGCATGAAAGCCGCCGCATCGACAACCAGTTGCGCGGCCGTTCGGGCCGCCAGGGTGACCCCGGCCTGTCGAAGTTCTATCTCTGCCTCGAAGACGATCTGCTGCGCATCTTCGGGCCGGACACGCTGTTTGCCCGGATGATGAATTCCAACCTGGCCGATGGCGAGGCGATCGGATCGAAGTGGCTGTCCAAGGCGATCGAGACCGCGCAGAAGAAGGTCGAAGCGCGCAACTACGACATCCGCAAGCAGGTCGTCGAATACGACGACGTGATGAACGACCAGCGCAAGGTGATCTACGAGCAGCGGTCGGACATCATGGATGCCGAAGCGGTGGACGACGTGGTGGTGGACATGCGCCACGACACGATCAACGCCATGGTCGGCGATGCCTGCCCGCCGGGCTCCTATCCCGAGCAGTGGAATGTTGCCGGTCTCAAGGAGCGCATTGCCGACGTGCTGGGCATGACTCCGCCGATCGACGACTGGCTGGAAGAAGATGCGGTGGAAGCCGAACTGATCAGCGAGCGCCTGATCGCGCTGGCCGATGCGCACATGGCCGCCAAGCTCGATACCGTGGACCGCGCCTCGTGGGCCAGCCTCGAGAAGTCGATCCTGCTCGAGCGGCTCGACCACCACTGGAAGGAGCATCTGGCCACGCTCGACGCGCTGCGCCAGGTGGTGTTCCTGCGCGCCTATGCGCAGAAGACGCCGATCAACGAATACAAGCAGGAAGCCTTCGGCCTGTTCGAGAAGATGCTCGACGCGATCCGCGAGGACGTGACCCGCATCCTGATGATCAGCGAAATCCGCATGCAGCCGATGCAGGATTTCCAGCTTCCCGAACTGCCCGATTTCCTCACCAGCCACATCGATCCGTTCACCGGCGAAAACGATGCCGTGCCGCAAGTGCCGGGCGCGGCCGCCATGCTCGGCGCGCTGGGCGGGGCGCAGGCGACGGCGCCGGCCGCAGGCGAGGATCCCTATGCCGGCCAGGGCATCAGCCGCAACGCACCTTGCCCCTGCGGCTCTGGCCAGAAGTACAAGCACTGCCACGGCCTCGCGGCCTGAGCCCGCATGAACAAGGAACTGACGTTGGACAAGACCATCAAGCTCACGCTGAGCGAAGACGAAGCCGAAATGATTGTCGATGCGCTGGAGGTTGACCTGGAAGGCTACCTCGAATCCGCCAAGGAAGCGCGCGGCAACAACAATCGCGCTGATGTGGAAACCTTTACCGAAGCGGGCGAACGCATCGCCAAGCTGATCGCCAAGATCCGCACCAAGCTGGACTGACCCAGGCAAAAAAAAAGCCCCCTCCTCTTCAGAGGAGGGGGTTGGGGGTGGTGCGAGGCCTGGCGCAATGGCTGCCTGCATCGTTCCGTTTTATATTATAAGCTGCTGTATAAGCCAGCAAATCTCGGGTGTGGTTTCCACCACCCCCAAACCCCCTCCTCTGAAGAGGAGGGGGCTTTTTTGTTTCAGCCTCAGCTCACCACAGCTTGGCGCGCTTTTCCGGCGGGATGTACATCGTGTCGCCCGGCTTGACGCCAAACGCCTGATACCACGCCTCGATATTGGGCAGCGGTCCCAGGATGCGGAAGCGGGCCGGGCTGTGCGGATCGGTGGTGACCTGGTTGCGCAGCGCATCCACGCGCTGGTTGGCGCGCCAGGCTTGGGCGAATGACAGGAAGAAACGCTGGTCGCCGGTTAGGCCGTCGATCACCGGCGCCGGCTTGCCGCCCAGCGACTTGTGATAGGCATCGAGCGCCACTTGCAGCCCGGCAAGGTCGGCAATGTTCTCGCCCATGGTCAGCTTGGGGTTGATGAAGGCACCGGGCGCCGCCTCGAACCGGGCGTATTCATCACCAAAGACCTTGGCTTCCGCCTCGAACCGCTGCGCGTCCTGCGGCGTCCACCAATCGGTGATCGCGCCATTGGCATCGATCTTGCGGCCCTGGTCATCGAAGCTGTGGCTGATTTCGTGGCCGATGATCGCCCCGGTGGCGCCATAGTTCACGGCATCGTCGGCGCGCGGATCGAACAGCGGCGGTTGGAGGATGCCGGCGGGGAACACGATCTGGAGCTTGGCGCCGCCGTTGTAGGCGTTCACAGTCTGCGGGTTCATGCCCCACTTCTTGCGGTTCACCGGCTTGCCCAGGTCTTCCATCTCGTAATCGGCGTTGAACCGCGCGGCGCGCGTGACATTGCCATAGAGATCGTCGGGCTTGATCGTCAGCGCGCTGTAATCGCGCCACATATCCGGATAGCCGACCATCACGTCGATCCGCGCCAGCTTGGCCAACGCGGCCTGCTTGGTCGGTTCGCTCATCCACGGATTTGCCTGGATACGGGTGACGAACGCGGCGCGCAGGTTGGCGACCAGTTCCTGCATGCGCGCCTTCGACGCGGGCGGGAAATACTTCGCGACATAGGCCTGGCCGGCCGCTTCCCCCAACTGGCCATTGACCAGTTCCAGCCCGCGCTTCCAGCGCGGCTTGAGCTGCCCCACGCCGGTCAGCGTGCGGGTAAAGGCAAAGCGGCTGTCGACCATCGCCTGGGTCAGATAGGGCGAGGCCTGGTCGGCTACGTGGAAGGCCTGCCACAGCTTCAGCGTTTCCAGCGGCGTCTTGGCATAGAGCGCGGCGAGATCGCGGATCGCGCTGTTTTCCCGCACGATGATGCGCTGCTGGGGCGGCACTTTGGCGCCATCGAAGAATGCGACCCAATCAACGCCAGGCGCGTAGGCGGCGAGTTCGGTTGAAGACATCGGGTTGTTGGTGGCACTGCGGTCACGACGGCGGGCCACGTCCCAGCTTACCGTGGCGATGTCGGTTTCAAAGGCCATGATGGCCTTGGCTGCCTCGGCCGGGTTGGCGATGCCCAGCGTTTGCAGGGTGCGCGTGATATAGGCGACATAGGCCTCACGCTGCGGCGCGAAGGCGGGCTTTAGGTAATAGTCGCGGTCGGGCAGGCCCAGGCCGCTCTGGCCCAGCGTCAGCACGTTGAGCCCGGCGTTGGCGGTATCCGGCCCCACGCCATAGCCGATCAGGCTGATACCGAAGCGGCCTTCGCTGCCACCCATCGCACGGGCAAAGGCAACCTTGTCGGGCAGGGCCATGACGCGGGCGATATCGGCCTGGAGCGGGGCAATGCCGCGCTTCTCGATCGCTGCTTCGTCCATGAAGCTGGCATAGAGTGCGCCCACCTGGCTGGTGGCAGGCATGGCGGCGACCAGGCCTTTCATCTGGTCCTGCACGCGCTCGTCGATCAGCGCGAGCGTGCCGATGTTGGGGCGCTCCGCCGGGATCGGCGTGCGCGCCTTCCAGGTGCCGTTGGCATAGGTGTCGAAATCGTTGCCGGGCTTGACCGAAAGGTCGCGGCCTGAAAGGTCAACGCCCCAGCCGCCAATCGGGCCGCTGCTGGCATCGGTGCTGGAGGTCGGGGCGGGGACGGAGGTCTGCGCTGCGGGGGCAGGGCTCGCCAAAGCTGGCTGGCTCGCCACGGTCAGGGCCGTGCTCGCCAAAACGATCATGCGCAATGTCACAGTGCCATTCTTCCTTGATCTAATCCCCTCAATCGCGGGGAGCCTAGCCCAAGGCAGTTTCATCTGAAAGGGTTTGATACAGTCGATGCCCTTGATAAAAAGGGCATGTCCAAGCAATCAGCGGCGCTTGAGCAAGACCTCTACGCTTTCCTCCACGCTGGCACTGTCGGTATCGCATCCGCTTTCCTGCTCCAGCGCGGTGCGGATGTCGGAAATCTTGCTGTCCGAGAGGTGCTCGATCCCGATGAAATCGCCGCGCGCGCCTTCCAGCGCCCGGATCAACTCGTCCAGCTTGGCCTGCATGGCGGCGGCATCGCGGTTTTGCGCGTTCTGGATCACGAAGACCATCAGGAACGTGACGATCGTGGTGCCGGTGTTGATCACCAGTTGCCAGGTATCGGACCAGGCGAAGATCGGACCCGATACGGCCCAGACCACGATGACCAGCGTGGCCAGGGCAAAGCTTGCCGGCTGGCCGGCCAGGGCCGAAACGCGATTGGCAAACGCGGTGAAAAGCCGGTCCATGGCGTGGGTCTTTCTGCAAAGATTGCTGTTTCGTGTCTCAACCCGGTCGGCGGCCACCCGGTTCCCGAAAGGGCAGGGAACCGTCGCTGGCGCATGTCCGCTTGGCCCTGCCCAAGAATTGCTTGCAGGGTCGATCTATCGCCGCAGCTTGACCGTCAAAAGTCTATCAAATAAATAGAGATCAAGACGCAGCGGGCTGGCCCCATGCTGCGCCGGCCACTTGTGGCCGCAGCGGGCCCGCGGCTTTTGATCGGGAAGCAGCTTGCTCCGCGTTACCAACGGCTAAAGCGCGCGAACGCTGGGGCGACCTCGCCAGGCTTCGTGTTCCCCGCTGTTTCAGGGGTGATACGATGCAATGCCAATCCTAGGACAATAACGCCTGCGCGCGCTGATCCCTGACACCGGGGGCCCTGAGAGCGGGGCGCGCTGCCATCCGGCGATTCTTATCCTTGCGCCATAATCAGGCGGTGCGGCGATGCCCTTGTCGGGGCAGGTCGGCCTGTGCCGCTCGTCCATGAGGGACCACGTTTCCATGTCGATTGTTCACGCCACCCGCTCGGCCACGGGCCTGGGCGCCCTGCTGCTTGCCTCCACCGCCCTGGCTGCGCCGAGTCTGGCCCATGCGGCCGAAGTCCCCGCTGCTGCAACCGGCGAGCAGGCGCCCGCGCCCGCCGCCGATCCGGGCAGCCCCGAGGTGCCCGATGCCGGCGCGATCACCGTCACCGCACGCCATCGCGAGGAAAAGCTCCAGGCCGTGCCCTTGGCGATTTCCGCTGTTTCCGGCGCGGAACTGACCAGCAAGCGGATCGAGCGGGTCAGCGAATTTGCCCTGCGCGTGCCCAATTTCAGCGCGCTGCAACAGAACACGCGCGTATCTGGGCTCTATATTCGCGGCCTAGGTGGCAATGCCAGCAACGATGGCGCCGAAGGCGGCGTCGGCCTGATCGTCGACAACGTGTTCTTCACCCATGTGGGCTTTTCCTGGCTCGATTTCGTCGATCTGGAAAGCATCCAGGTGGTGCGCGGGCCGCAGGGCACGCTGCTGGGCAAGAACACCACGATCGGCGCAGTGATCGTGCAGACCGCGAAGCCCAAGTTCGAACCGTCCTACACGCTCCAGGCGACCTACGGCAATTACGACGCGGTGCAGGTGCGCGCCAACGCCACCGGGCCGATCATTGCCGACAAGCTGGCCTATCGCCTGACCTTTGCCGAAAGCAAGGGCGGCGGCTGGAACACCAATGCCTACAACGGGGCCAAGCTGCTCGACAACAACCGCTGGTCGGTGCGCGGGCAGTTGCTGTTCACACCCAGTGCCAACTTCTCCTCGCGCCTGATCGCCGAGCATTACGAAACCAACGAATACAACAACTTCTACCCGCCAGTTGCGGATGTGACGCAGAACCTCAACCTGGATGGCACGGTCAATTCGCCGCGCACCGGCAGTTGGACGGCCAAGCTCGCCCGGTTCGGTTACACGCCCAATCTCAACGCGCCCTACAACGCCAATCTCAACAACCAGGATCGCCTGGTAGCCAATACCGATGGCCTGTCCAACGAGATCAACTGGGATCTGGGCGGCGTCAATCTGACCGGCGTCACGGCGTGGCGGCGGCTCTATTTCCGTCCCTACAACGATAGCGATTATACTCCGCTGGATATCTATCGCGCGGGCTATGATGTTGACGTCAATCAGTATTCGCAGGAGCTCCGGCTGGCCTCGGCCAAGGGTAGCACGATCGACTGGCAAGTGGGCGCCTACTACCTGCACGAGAAATTGCGCAGCAACCTGCGCACCATCTTCGGTTCGGATGCGTCCACCTTCTTCCTCGGCTCGGGCGTGCCATCGTCCTACATCGACGGGCTGGAATACGATCGCGACGGGCGCCTGACGATCGACGGCGTGGCCGGCTTTGGCCAAATCACCGCGCATCTTACCTCGACATTCTCCGTCACCGGCGGGGTGCGCTACACCTGGGAAAAAAAGCAGGTCAATGTCGCCGGTTACGCGCTCAATGTCGCAAGCCTCAACCCGGCCGGCGCAGCATCGCAAACGGCGCTGCTCAACAACCTGGGCGGCACCACCGGCAGCGCGGCGGGCGCCTATACGCTCGCCAACCAGGTCAGTCGCGGGTCGGTCGCCTGGCTGATCAACCCGGCCTGGCAGGTCACGCCCAACGTGCTCCTCTATGCCTCGGCCAGCCATGGCGAGAAGTCTGGCGCGGCCAACACCTCGGCCACGGCCAGCCAGGCTGCGCTGGTGATCACCCGGCCGGAAAAGTCCACCGACTTTGAAGGCGGGATCAAGACCAACTGGGCGGGCGGCAAGGCCACGCTCAACCTCAATCTCTACAACAACACGATCACCGATTATCAGAGCAGCCGCGTCGACAGCACCAACGCTTCGTTCGGCACTTATCTGGCCAATGTCGGCAAGGTGCGCCTGCGCGGCTTCGAACTTGAAGCGACCTATCGCCCGGTGCCGGCCTTCGGCATCAACGCCAACCTGGCCTACAACGACGCGAAATATCTCGATTATGCCGATGCCCCGGCACCGCTGGAATATCAGGCGGCGCTTGGTGGCGCCGCCAAGCCGCTGTCGCTCACCGGCTATCAGGTGATCGGGTCCAACAAGTGGACGGTGCAGGGCGGGGTGGACATTGACCAGCCGATCGGCGGGGAATGGAACCTCACCGGCTTTGCCAACACCAGTTGGAAAAGCCGTATCGCCTACATCAATCCGCGCTCGATCTATGGCTGGCAGGCGCCGGTGGCGATCACCAATGTCGGGCTGGGCCTGCGCACGCAGGACAACCGCTGGCAGGTGCAGGCCTGGGCCAAGAACGTGACCAACGAACGCTATGCCGTGTCCTATGGCGCGGCCAGTGCCTCGGCCCCGGTAATCGAAGTCTATGGCAACCCCCGCACGTTCGGCGGCACCATCACGCGGACGTTCTGACCATGGCCAACGATGCATCGCCGCGCCGCCAGATGAAGCTGGGTGCGTTTCTCTTTAATTTCTGGCGCGAAGACCTGGGCCTGGCGCGCCCTGACGCCGGCTTTCCTGCCGCCACACCTGCCGAACCGAAGGAGCTTGTTGCATGAGCACGCTTGCCCTCGATGCCGCGCGCCGCGCGAGCCCGGCCACCACGCCCGCGCGGCTTGGCCCGGCGCGGCTGATCGCCTTTTCCAGCCTGGGGATGCCACTTGCGGCGGTCGAAGTGCCGCTCAGCACCTATGTGCCGCCTCTCTATGCCAGTGCCTTCGGCTTTTCGCTGGGCACGGTGGGGCTGATCTTTCTGCTCGCGCGGCTGTGGGATGCAGTGATCGATCCGGCGATCGGCCTGTTGTCAGACCGCACGCGCAGCCGCTGGGGGCGGCGCCGGCCGTGGATCGCCGGGGGCGCCGCGATCTTTGCGCTCGGTGCGGTGCCGGTGTTCCTGCCGCCGGCCTGGTTTGGCCCGTTGGCGCTCTCGGCAGCGCTGTTCGTGCTCTATCTGGGCTATTCGATGATGGCGACGCCGCTGGCGGCCTGGATGGGCGAGCTTTCCGGCGCCTATCACGAGCGCACGCGGATCACGACCTATGCCCAGGCGCTCACGTGCGTGGCGCTGCTGCTCGCGCTGGTGCTGCCCAGCCTGCTTGTCACGCGCCTGGCCGACCAGCCCCGGCTGGAGTTGGCGGCGATGGGGGCGATGGTCTTTGCGCTCCTTGCGCTGACCCTGCCGCTGGGCATTCGCGCCTTGCCCGAGCCGCCGCCCCCTTCGGGCGCGCAGGATCCGGTGCGGGTGTGGCACACCCTGCGCCTGGTGTTCGGCGAAGGCATGCTGCTGCGCGTCCTGGCGTCCAACGCCGCCGTGCGCCTGGCGCAGGGCGTGCGCACCGCGCTGTTCGTGTTCTTCATCAGCCATTACATGGGCCATCCCGCCTGGGCGCCGGGCCTGTTCCTGCTGCAATATGTGTTCGGCATCTTTGCCTGTCCGCTGTGGCTGGCGATCGGCCGCCGCGTGGGCAAGGAACGCGCGGCTGTGGCCGGGGAGCTGACCCAGGTGGCGATCAACCTCGGGCTGCTGGCCCTGGCGCCCGGCAGCGTGGCGCTGCTGCTCGCGCTCACCGTGGCACAGGGGCTTGCCCAGGGTTCGGGCAATCTCATGCTCCGCTCGATCGTGGCGGACGTGGCCGACTATCATCGCCTGCGCACGGGCGAAGACCGCATCGGCTTGTTCTTCTCGGTCTTTTCGCTGTCCGACAAGGCGGGCGTGGCCCTGGCCATCGGCATTGCCTTGCCGCTGGCGGCCTGGATCGGCTTCGATCCGCGCGGCAGCAATCCCGCGCCGGTGCTGGAGCATCTCAAGTGGCTGTTCGCGCTGGGGCCGGCGTTTGGCCACATCATCTCTGCCGCCGTCATCCACGGCTTCCCGCTCGACGAGCGCCGCCATGGCGACATTCGCCGCCAACTGGCCGCGCGCGATGCCGCCGGGCTGGTGTCGGACGCCAGCCGCGATCGCTGGCTGGCCGAGGCAAGCCGCGAGGGCGATTGATAATTCCGCTTGGGGACGGCCACGCAAAACTTGGCCCTATCGGCGCGATCCAGGCTTGCCATCTGATAGTCAATCGATAGAGTAGAGATTGTTCGCAACGGCTTTTCCCTGGCCCGGAAAAGCGGGCTTTCCGCCCGAACCGATCGGCCCGCGGCTTTTGATGGGAAGCAGCTTGCTCCGCGTGATCAACGGCTAAAGCGCGCGAACGCTGGGGCGACCTCGCCAGGCTTCGTGATCCCTCCCTTCAGCAGAGGTGATGCGATGCACAAGACCATCCGAATGTGTTGATCGGCCGCGCTGCGCGCGCTGCCATCCATCCTGACTTTTTCGATCTTCCCATCGTTCGTGCGCCCCGGCCCGATCTGGGCCGATGCCGCCTGTCCTGATTTTCAAAGGAGCTTTCTCATGGCCACCATCGTTGCCAGCTATCCCAATGCCAAGGATCCCGCTTCGCCGCTGGACATTCGCCCCGTCACTGGCCGCATTGGTGCGGAAGTGCATGGCCTCGCGCTTTCGGGCGATCTCGATGCCGCCACCGTCCAGGCGATCGAAGCCGCGCTGGTCCGGCACAAGGTGCTGTTCTTTCGCGGGCAGCAGCATCTCGACAATGCCCAGCATGAAGCGCTGACCGCGCTGTTTGGCGATCCCGTCGCCCATCCCACGGTGCCGGTCGCGGAAGGATCGCGGTATCTGCTCGAACTCGACAGCAAGGAAGGTTACGCTGCGTCCTCGTGGCACACCGATGTCACGTTCCTGGCGGCCTATCCCAAGGCTTCGATCCTGCGCGGCATCACCATTCCCGAAGCGGGCGGTGACACGCTCTGGGCCAATGGCGAAACCGCCTATGATGGCCTGCCCGAGCCGCTGCGCCAGCTCGTCAACACGCTCTGGGCGGTGCACAGCAATGATTACGATTATGCCGCTACGCTGGCCGCAGCCGGCGCCACGGCCGAGGCGAGCGAAACCGCCAAGGAGCGTACGCTCTATCACAAGTCGGTGTTCGCCTCGACGATCTATGAAACCGAGCATCCGGTGGTGCGCGTCCATCCGGTCAGCGGCCAGCGCAGCCTGCTGCTGGGCCACTTCGTCAAGCGCTTTGTCGGCCTGAGCGAGGCGGATTCGGCCCGGATCTTCAACATCCTGCAAGATCACATCACCAAGCCGGAAAACACCGTCCGCTGGCGCTGGCAGCCGGGCGACGTGGCCTTCTGGGACAACCGCAGCACGCAGCACCGCGCCATTGCCGATTTCGGCCTGCAACGCCGCACGCTGCGCCGCGCCACGGTGGCCGGTGACGTGCCGGTGGGCATCGATGGCCGCCAGAGCCGCACGACGCGCCAGGAACGCGCCGCCAGCAGCCAGCCGGCCTGAGGGCCTCAGGGTCACTTCAACCAGCGCGGGGAGGGGGCAGGGCTGCCCGCTCCCCGTTCGGCACTTTTCGTTCGATCATGCCAAGGACACCCTGGCCCTATGCAACTGCTTGCTTCCCCCGGCGCGACCAGCCTGCCGGCCCATGTGATCATTCGCGAACTCGATCTGCCTGTGCCCGTGCGGTTGCTGCGGCTGGGGCCGGGCGGGGATGATCTTGCCCCGCTTACCCCGTTCGGCCGTATTCCCGCCCTGGTCCTGGATGATGGTTCGGTGATCGGGGAAAATGCCGCGATCCTGCCGTTCCTTGCCGATCAGCGCCCCGGCACCACGCTGTTCGCGCCGGCCGGATCAGTGGAGCGGGCGCAGATCCAGGCGTGGATCGGCTATATCAACAGCGAGATCCATGGCGCCACGCAGCGGGTCGGCAACCGCCCGCATCTCTATTCCGATGATCCCGCCGCCCATGAAGGCATCCGGCAGGCCGCTCGCCGCCGGTTGCGGGAAGCCTATCAGCCGATCGAGGATCGCCTGAGCGAGGCGGAGTGGCTGGTGTCGGATCGCTTTACCATTGCCGATGCCTATCTCGGCGTCTTTGCCAGCTATGTCCCGCATTTCGGTCCGGCGCTGGCCGATCTTCCGGCGCTTGCGGCATTCTCTGCCCGATTCGAGGCGCGGCCGGCGGTCAAGGCCGTGCGCGAGGCCGAAGGGCCACTGCCATTCCGGCCCGGCGCGGGCGCCCGCCCCATTGCTGCTGAAGAGGTGGCCGCGTGACTCTGGAAATCCGCAAGCACGGCCGTGTCGGGGCCGAGATCCTGGGCGTCGATCTGTCGCGCCCGCTGGCAGAGGCAGACTTTGCGGCGATCCGCGCTGCCTTTGCCGAGCACGGGGTGGTGTTCTTCCGCGATCAGCAGCTCACCGAGGAGCAGCATATCGCCTTCGCCCGCGCGTGGGGGCCGATCAACATCAACCGCTTCTTTGCGGCGCACCCGCGCTATCCCGAAATCGCGCTGGTGGTGAAGGAGCCTGACCAGCAGCACAATATCGGTGGTGGCTGGCATACCGACCACTCCTATGATTTCGAGCCGGCGCTGGGTTCGATCCTGGTGGCACGGGAATTGCCGCCGCAGGGCGGGGCCACGGCCTTTGCGTCGATGTACGCCGCCTATGAAGCGTTGCCGCCAGCACTCAAGGAGCAGGTCGACGGGCTGCATGCGGTGCATTCGGCGCGCCATGTCTTCGGCAGCAAGGCTGCGGCCTACGAAGCCTTGCAGGACACCCGCCGCGATGGTCGCATCGGCAATGCCGCGGCCGCCGACGTGCTCGACGATCCGGTCCATCCGGTGGTGATCACCCATCCGCTCAGCGGAAAGCGCGCGCTCTA
The DNA here is from genome assembly GCF_014652855.1 of Novosphingobium pokkalii. Classification (GTDB taxonomy): domain Bacteria; phylum Pseudomonadota; class Alphaproteobacteria; order Sphingomonadales; family Sphingomonadaceae; genus Novosphingobium; species Novosphingobium pokkalii. The sequence continues at coordinate 64,372 of NZ_BMZP01000003.1, read as the reverse complement.
TGTGAACCCGGGCTTCACCTTGCGCGTGGTCGGCCTGTCAGATGCGGCGTCTGCCGATCTCCTGGCCACGCTCTATGATCACGCGCGGCAGGTCGAATTCCAGGAAGACTTTCAATGGCAGCCGGGCTCGATCGCGTTCTGGGACAACCGCGCCACCTGGCATTATGCCTACAACGATTATCACGGCCACCGCCGCGAGATGCATCGCATCACCATCGAAGGCGTTCCGTTGGCCTGATTGAATGAGGTAAATGGCTGTTTTGCATGAATAAACCACAAACTGTTGATAAGTTTTTGAAACAGGGCTTGCGCGTCCGGAATCGCCCGCATATAGGGCGGCCCTGCCCAGCGGGGACGGCCTAGCCCGAACCGCTCCGGTCGGGGAGTAGCTCAGCCTGGTAGAGCACTGTCTTCGGGAGGCAGGGGCCGGAGGTTCGAATCCTCTCTCCCCGACCACTTATTCTTCCTGCATTGCAGGAGCATGAAAAAGCCGGCCTTCGGGTCGGCTTTTTTCGTTTCCGGTGCGGCCCCGGTGCCACTCTTCCAGATTCTCGCCTGCGCTCCTAAGGCTGTGGGCATGACACGCTCCACCGAATCCCGCATCGACCACCCCGAATGGCAATACCTCGATCTCATGCGCCAGATCTGGACGCAGGGGGACGAGCGCATGGATCGCACCGGCGTCGGCACCCGTGCGGTGTTCGGCGCGCAATTGCGCTTTGACTTGTCGCAGGGCCGGGTGCCGCTGCTTTCGACCAAGCGGGTCTACTGGAAAACCGCCACGCGCGAGTTCCTGTGGTTCCTGACCGGCGATACCAATATCCGCAGCCTCTGCGCGCAGGGCGTGGAAATCTGGACCGACTGGCCGCTCGATCGCTATCGCCGCGAAACCGGCGAGGCGATCAGCCGCGCCGATTTTTCCGCGCGGATCGTGGCGGACGCGGCCTTTGCCGCGCAATGGGGCGATCTCGGCCCGGTCTATGGCAAGCAATGGGTCGATTGGCCGGTCTATGAGCCGGCGGGCCAGGACGGGGCAGGGGGCAACCTCTATCGGCGCCGCGCGCAAGGGGTGAATCAGGTGGCCGAGCTGGTCGACGGCCTGCGCCGCAATCCCGGCAGCCGCCGCCACATTGTGGAAGGCTGGAACGTGGCGGAGCTGGACGCCATGGCGCTGCCGCCGTGCCACAAGACCTACCAGTTCCATGTTGCCGGCAATCGCCTGTCCTGCGTGCTCTATCAGCGCAGTTGCGACGTGGTGCTGGGCCTGCCGTTCAACCTGTGGGGCGCGGCGCTGTTTGTCCACATGCTGGCCCAGCAATGCGATCTGGAGCCGGGCGAACTGGTGTGGATGGGCGGAGACACCCATCTCTATCTCAATCACGCCGATCTGATCGAGGCGCAGTTGCAGCGCGAGCCATCGGGTGATCCACGCCTGGTGATCGCGCGCCGGCCCGAATCGATCTTTGATTATGCGATCGAGGATTTCGCGGTGGAAGGCTATCATCCCCAGGGCCATCTGGCGGCGCCCGTCGCGGTTTGAGCCGCCCGTGTTCCGGGGACATGGTGCAAGTTTCCACAGCTTGCTGCGAAAATTCTGCATGACCCTTTGTTGACACCCGCCGCGGCCCGGCATAGAGGCGCCTCACCCCAAGGGGAACGCGGGTGTAGCTCAGTCGGTTAGAGTGCCGGCCTGTCACGCCGGAGGTCGCGGGTTCGAGCCCCGTCACTCGCGCCATCCCTTGGGTAAGATATTGTTGTTGATTGAAAATCCTGCTCGAACAGGATTTTCGCGTCAGGCTCGGAAACGAAACTTTGGCAGTTGACAGCATATCGGCCGCGCCTTAGAGGCGCAAACCCCAAGGGTACGCGGGTGTAGCTCAGTTGGTTAGAGTGCCGGCCTGTCACGCCGGAGGTCGCGGGTTCGAGCCCCGTCACTCGCGCCACTTGGTGGTTTTCAAAAAGGCCTCCTTCGGGAGGCCTTTTTTGCGTCTGGCCTTGCAGAACCAAAAACGCCGCGTCACCCCCAGCGGCCGGTTTCCATCCAGATCAGGAAGCGGCGCAGCGGCAATAGCCACACTGTGCCGAGCACGAGATAGACCGGCACCTGCACCAGCACCGGCAGGCGGCCCAGCCAGTCGCCCAGGCTCATCACCACGCCGCCATAGATCGCCAGCGCCGTGATCAGCGCCAGGACGCCCACCGGCTTGCGCCAGGTGGGCGGTGGTGGCGGGTTGAAGTGCGGCTGACGCTCGCTCATCAGAATGGCCCGTAAAGGCGCGTGGGCGTGACCACGGCGCGCAAGGGTTGGTCATGTGCTTCGCCCGGCAGGGCATCCACGCATTGGGCGTCCCAGGCCATGCCGATCGGTACGGCATCGGGGTGGGCTTCCAGCCAGCGGTCATAATGTCCGCCGCCTTGGCCCAGGCGCTGGCCCTGCGCGGTAAAGCCCACCAGCGGCACGAACAGCACGGCCGGCGTTGCCTCCGGCGCGTCGGCCGCCGGTTGCAGCACGCCCCAGGGATCGGGCTCCAGCACCTCTTCCAGCGGCGGCACTTGCCACAGGCGGAACTGCATCGGCGCGTCGCGACCGGCAAACCAGGGCAGGGCGACCGGATGGCCCGCTTCGTGGAAGAAGCCGGCATAGCTGGCGGTCGGCGCTTCCCAAGGACTGGCATTGTAGAGCGCCACGGTGGCGCCGGCCGGGATCAGATTCAGCAGCGGAGCGGGTGGGCGGCGAAACAGCAGGGCGCGGGTGCGCGGATCGAGCGCCTCGACATGGGCGCGACGGCGAGCGCGCAAGTCCTTGCGCAGCGCCTGCTTGGCCGCGACGGCGGCGGTATCGATCTCGTCCGAAGATGGGGGTGACGGGCCCACCATGGGTCGTTCTCCGGGAAAATCCTCTGACGCCTCAACGTCAGGTGGGGACCATGTGCCTGTGCCAGGGCCCAGGTAGGGACAGCCCCCTTGGATTTGCTTATAGCCTCAGGGATGTTTCATGCGGCGCGTGCCGGGCAGAACCCGTCGCCATGCAATTTAGGCGCTCGTGGCATCCGGCTCAAGGGGCAGGGCAAGTTTTTGCGCGAGGTTTTCCACCCGCTCGGCCAGCTTGCCCACCCGCGCAACGAGTTCCGGCGGCAGGCTGGCCGGCTCGGGGGCAGGCGGCGGCGGTGTGGGCGCCGGGGCCGGGCGGCTGTGCACCTCGTGCAATTCGTCGGCCAGCATCAGCGCGGCAAACAGCAGCATGCGCGCTTCGCCCTGGGTGGCGATGTTGCCCAGGCGACGCACGCGATCGTCGATCATGCGGCCCAGCATTTCGGCGTGGGCTTCCTCTCCGGCGGCCACGGAAATGGTCAGGGACCGTCCGCCGATGGCCAGAGTCACGTTCGTCATCTGCATGCTCGTTGTCCCCCTGGCGCCTGATCGATCGCAGCGGCGTTACTGCGGCAGGCTCGACAGCAGCAGGTCGAGCTGCTGCAATTCCTCGCTCACCCGCTCGCGCAGCTTGCGATGGCGCGATTTCAACTCGCTGAGTTCGGCCAGCGTGGCGCGCTCCTGCCCGGCGGCGGCGGCCTGTTCCTCGGCCTGGCGGCGGGCGACCACGTCTTCCAGCCGGGCCAGCGCCAGTTCGACCCGTTCGATGGCCGAAAAGAGATCGCCGGTGCCCTCTGGCAAGATGCCGCCGGTTGCTGTTCCGCCGGTTGCCGTCTGGTCTGCCGAATTGCCTTCGATGATTGCCATGATTCCTGCGGTATCACACTGGCCGTGGCCTGCAAGTTCCCCTGTGTATAGATTGCCGCGACGCGCGCCGATTGCGCTGTCAAAATCCACGACCTGCCGCCCGGCGCATTCGTGTTCACGGAAAGCGGCCGACGCCGCGCTTGACGCTGGCATGCCGGGGAACCAAAGAGGCCGCGATTTCCCCGAATCAGACGCGACCGCAAGCCGGGCGCGCGAGTAAGGACACCAACCCGAAGATGACAAGCGATCCGACCGCGCTGGCGCCCATGGCCAACGCGATCCGTGCGCTGGCGATGGACGCGGTCCAGGCAGCGGAATCCGGCCACCCTGGCATGCCGATGGGCATGGCCGATGTTGCCACGGTGCTGTGGTCGCGCTTTCTGAAGTTCGATCCGGCCGCGCCCAAGTGGCCCGATCGCGATCGCTTCGTGCTTTCGGCGGGCCACGGTTCGATGCTGCTCTATGCGCTGCTCCACCTGTCGGGCTATCAGCAGCCGACGATGGACGACATCCGCAATTTCCGTCAGCTTGGCAGCCCTTGCGCCGGCCACCCGGAAAACTTCCTGCTGCCGGGCGTGGAATGCACCACCGGCCCGCTGGGCCAGGGCTTTGCCATGGCCGTCGGCATGGCCATGGCCGAACGCCACCTCAACGCGCAGTTCGGCGATGACCTGGTCGATCACCGCACTTGGGTGATCGCGGGCGATGGCTGCCTGATGGAAGGCATCAACCACGAAGCCGTGGGCCTGGCCGGCACGCTGGGCCTGGGCCGCATGATCGTGCTGTGGGACAACAACAAGATCACCATCGATGGCGATACCTCGCTGTCGACCAGCGAAGACGTGCTGGCCCGCTATCGCGCCAGCGGCTGGCACACCGAAGATTGCGACGGCCACGATTTCGCCGATATCGAGCGGGCGATTGCCGCCGCGATGGCCGATGAACGCCCCTCGCTGATCTCGTGCCGCACCGTGATCGGCAAGGGCGCGCCCAACAAGCAGGGCGGCCACAACGTCCACGGTTCGCCGCTGGGCAAGGACGAGATCGCCGCCGCGCGCGAATACCTTGGCTGGACGGCCGCGCCGTTCGAGATTCCTGAGGACATCCTCGCCAATTGGCGCGCCACGGGCGACGCTGGCCGCGATCTGCGCGCCGAATGGGAAGCGCGCCTGGCCGCCAATCCGCAGGGCGGCGAACTGATGCGCCGCATGGCGGGCGAGCTGCCTTCGGGCGAGGAAGCGGGCCAGGCCTTTGGCGAATGGCTGGGCAAGACCCAGAACATCGCCTCGCGCAAGGCGTCGGAATTGGCGCTGGAAGTGCTCACCCCGCTGGTGCCGGAAATGGTTGGCGGCTCGGCCGATCTCACCGGCTCCAACAACACCAAGACCAAGGCCACCACGCCGTTTGGCCCGGCCGACTATGCCGGCCGCTATGTCTATTACGGCATCCGCGAATTCGGCATGTCGGCAGCGATGAACGGCATGGCGCTGCATGGCGGTATCATCCCCTACGGCGGCACGTTCCTGGTCTTTGCCGACTATTGCCGCAACGCGATCCGCCTCTCGGCGCTGCAACACACCCGCGTGATCTATGTGCTCACGCACGATTCCATCGGCCTGGGCGAGGATGGCCCCACCCACCAGCCGATCGAAACGGTGATGAGCCTGCGCATGATCCCGAACTTGCAGGTGTTCCGTCCGGCCGACGCGGTGGAAACCGCCGAATGCTGGAACTTGGCGCTGTCTTCGCCGCACACCCCGTCGGTCCTGGCGCTCACCCGCCAGAACCTGCCGCAACTGCGCCACGATGGCGCGATGCTCAGCGCGCGGGGCGCCTATCGCCTGGTCTCGGCCACCGCCGCGCGCAAGGTCGTGCTGCTGGCCACGGGTTCGGAAGTGGCGATCGCGGTTGACGTGGCCAAGGCGCTGGAAGAGCAGGGCATTGGCGCAGACGTCGTGTCCATGCCGAGCTGGGAACTGTTCGAAGCGCAGGACGCTGCCTACAAGGCGGATGTCATTCCGGCCGACGCGCTCAAGGTCTCGATCGAGGCCGGCACCACGTTCGGCTGGCAGAAGCATGTCGGCGATGGCCTGACCATCGGCATCGACACTTTCGGCGCGTCCGCCCCGGCGTCGGTGCTCTACGATCACTTCGGTCTCACCGCCGAAAAGATCGTGCCGCAAGTTCTCGAACGCCTGGGTTGAACCCGGACCGTTCGTTTCATCCATCCAGTCTCTTCATTTCCAAGGAGAAAGACCATGGCGACCAAGGTTGCAATCAACGGTTTCGGGCGTATCGGCCGCAATGTGGCGCGGGCCATTCTCGAACGGCCCGACTGCGGCCTGGAACTGGTCGCCATCAACGACCTCGCCAGCGCCAAGGCCAATGCCCTGCTGTTCAAGCGTGACAGCGTGCACGGCGCCTATCCCGGCACCGTGGAAGTGGACGGCAACGACCTGATCATCGACGGCAAGCGCATCAAGGTGACCGCCGAGCGCGATCCGGCCAAGCTGCCGCACGGCGAACTCGGCATCGACATCGCGCTGGAATGCACCGGCTTCTTCACCGACCGCGAAGGCGGCATGAAGCACATCGAAGCCGGCGCCAAGAAGGTGCTGATCTCGGCCCCGGCCAAGAACGTCGATCTCACCGTCGTGTTCGGCGTGAACCACGACAAGCTGACCGCCGATCACGTGATCGTGTCGAACGCTTCGTGCACCACCAACTGCCTGGCGCCTTTCGCCAAGGTGCTGAACGATGCCATCGGTATCGAACGTGGCCTGATGACCACGGTGCACAGCTACACCAACGACCAGAAGATCCTCGACCAGATCCACTCCGACCCGCGCCGTTCGCGCGCCGCGGCGATGAGCATGATCCCCACCACCACCGGTGCCGCCCGCGCCGTGGGTGAAGTGCTGCCCGAACTGAAGGGCAAGCTCGACGGTTCGGCCATCCGCGTGCCGACCCCGAACGTCTCGGTGGTGGACCTGACCTTCCAGCCCAAGCGCGACACGACCAAGGAAGAGGTCAACGCGCTGCTCAAGGCTGCGGCCGAAGGCCCGCTCAAGGGCGTGCTGGCCTACAGCGAAGAGCCGCTGGTCTCGATCGACTACAACCACGATGCCCACTCGTCGACGGTCGACAGCCTGGAAACGGCCGTGATCGATGGCAAGCTGGTGCGCGTGCTGTCGTGGTACGACAACGAATGGGGCTTCTCCAACCGCATGGTCGATACCGCCGGCGCGATGGGCAAGCTGATCTGATCGCCTGAATGCGAAGGCCCGGTGCCCGCGCGTCTGCCCTTGCGGCAGAGGCGGGCGCCGGGCCTTTTCCTTGTATGCCAAGGAGATAGAGCAATGACTTTCAAGACTCTCGATGATCTGGGCGATGTTGCCGGCAAGGCCGTGCTGGTTCGCGAAGATCTCAACGTGCCGATGGCCGACGGCCAGGTCACCGACGACACCCGCCTGCGCGCGGCGGTGCCGACGCTGACCGAACTGGCCGACAAGGGCGCCAAGGTTCTGGTGCTGGCCCACTTCGGCCGTCCCAAGGGCGAGCGTAGCGAGGCCAATTCGCTCCGCCAGGTCGTCCCCGCGCTCAGCCATGTGCTGGGCCGCCCGGTGACGTTCATCGACGATTGCGCCGGCGCCGAAGCGGAAGCCGCCGTGGCGGCGCTGGCCGATGGCACCATCGCCGTTCTGGAAAACACCCGCTTCCACAAGGGCGAGGAAAAGAACGATCCTGACCTCGTTGCTGCCATGGCCAAGCTGGGCCAGGCCTATGTCAACGATGCGTTCTCGGCCGCGCACCGCGCCCATGCCTCCACCGAGGGCCTTGCCAAGGTGCTGCCCGCCTATGCCGGCCGCGCGATGCAGGCCGAACTCGAAGCGCTGGAAAAGGCGCTGGGCAATCCGGTGAAGCCGGTCGCCGCCGTGGTCGGCGGAGCCAAGGTCTCGACCAAGCTCGATGTGCTCAAGCACCTGGTCAGCAAGGTCGATCACCTGATCATCGGCGGCGGCATGGCCAACACCTTCCTCGCCGCGCGCGGCGTGGACGTGGGCAAGTCGCTGTGCGAGCATGACCTGACCGGCACCGCCGAGGAAATCCTCGACAACGCCGACAAGGCCGGCTGCACCGTGCACCTGCCTTACGATGTCGTGCTGTCCAAGGAATTCGCCGCGAACCCGGCCAGCTTGCGCACCGCCAACGTGCATGAAGTGGGCGCGGACGAGATGATTCTCGATGTCGGCCCTGCCGCTGTCGAAGCGCTCGGCGACGTGCTCAAGACCTGCCGCACCCTGGTGTGGAACGGGCCGATGGGCGCGTTTGAAATGGCGCCGTTCGATGCTGCCACGGTTGCATTGGCGAAGACAGCAGCCGCGCTGACCAAGGAAGGCTCGCTGGTTTCGGTGGCCGGGGGCGGGGATACCGTCGCCGCGCTCAACCATGCCGGCGTGGCGGGGGATTTCTCTTATATCTCAACCGCTGGCGGCGCTTTCCTCGAATGGATGGAAGGCAAGGAACTGCCCGGCGTCGCCGCGCTGGAAGCCTGAGCCAAACTTTTTTGCAGGCGCGTGTTGCAGTGCAGCGCGCGCCTGTTTATGGCGTGGTCGCGCATAGGTATGCGTTGCAAGATTCGGCAACCCGGTTGCCACACTGGTGGGTGACGCCCCGCGCGCCGCCGCCCCAACCACAGGATCGATCATGAACCACGCTGAAATGACCGAAAAGATGGCCCACGGACATGGCTTCATCGCCGCGCTGGACCAGAGCGGCGGATCGACCCCCAAGGCGCTCAAGGGGTATGGCATCGAGGAAGATGCCTATTCCAACGATGAAGAGATGTTCGGCCTGATCCACCAGATGCGCAGCCGGATCATCCGCTCGGCGGTGTTCAACGGCGAGAAGGTGATCGGCGCGATCCTGTTTGAACGCACCATGGACGGCATGGTCGATGGCAAGCCGGTGCCGACCGCGCTGATCGAAAAGGGCGTGGTGCCGTTCATCAAGGTGGACAAGGGCCTGGAAGCCGAAGCCGATGGCGTGCAACTGATGAAGCCGATGCCCGAGCTTGACGCGCTGGTCGCCCGCTCCAAGGCACTGGGCGTGTTCGGCACCAAGGAGCGCTCGGTGATCAACGCGGCCAGCCCCACTGGCATTGCCGCCGTGGTGAAGCAGCAGTTCGACGTGGCCATGCAGATTCTGGCCGGCGGCCTGATGCCGATCATCGAGCCCGAAGTGAACATCAAGAGCGACACGCGCGAGGGCTGCGACACGATCCTGCGCGACGAACTGCTCAAGGCGCTGGACGCGCTGCCCGCAGGCACCAAGGTGATGCTCAAGCTCTCGCTGCCCAAGGTGCCCGGCACGTTCGATGCGCTGGTCGATCACCCGGCGGTGCTGCGCGTGGTGGCCCTGTCGGGCGGCTATGCCCGTCCGGAAGCCTGCATCGAACTGGCCAAGAACCGGGGCATCATCGCCAGCTTCAGTCGCGCGCTGCTTGAAGACCTGCGCCACCAGATGAGCGAAGCGGAATTCGACGCGGCGCTCGGCGGCGCGATCGATGAAATCTTCACCGGCTCCACCCAGAAGCTGGTTGCGGCCTGATCAGCCGAACACCTCAGTCCGGCGCCAGTGGACTGAAATGAAACCGCCACGCGCCCGGCAGGATACGCCTGTCGGTGCGCTTGGCCGGTTCGGCGGCATCGAGCACGACGCCTGATGCGTCCGGCGTGCCCAATTCAAGATCGCGGCTCTGGCCACCCACTTGCGTGCGCACGATGAGGCGACCGGCCGTGATGCAGCGGGCGTTTTCCGGGCAGCGGCTGTCTTCCACGACCGACAGCGGCCGCACTTCCAGCCTGCCGGCGCGCGTGGCTTCGCCCAGCCGCGCCATGCCATCGTCGCGGGCTGGCTTGGGCAGTGTGGCACAGGCGCCGATCGCGATCAGCGACAGTAGCGGCAAAAGCGGGGGCAGGGTCCTCATGCCCCTTGCAATGCGCTGCAACAGGCCCAGGTTCCCGACGCTTTTTGCGCAATGATGGACGCGGCCCCGGCAAAGCGTTAGGGGCTGCGGCCATGACCAATCTTGCGACCCAGCTTTACCTGATTTCGCCGCTCGACGTGGGCGGCGATTTTCCCGATCGTCTCGCCCGCGCGCTCGATGGCGGGCCGGTGGCGGCGTTCCAGTTTCGCGTCAAGGACGTGGACGAGCACGCCGCGGCCAAGCTGGCCGATCCGCTCCAGCGGATCTGCGCCGATCGCGACGTGGCGTTCATCGTCAACGATTCCGTCAGCCTGGCCAAGCGCCTGGGCGCCGATGGCGTGCATCTGGGGCAGGACGATGGCAGCGTGGCCGATACGCGGCAGCGCCTGGGCCGCGATGTCCAGATCGGCGTGACCTGCCACGCCAGCCGCCATCTGGCGATGGAAGCGGGCGAGGCGGGCGCCGATTACGTCGCGTTCGGTGCGTTCCATCCCAGCGGCACGAAGGAAACCAAGCACCGCGCCGCGCCCGAGCTGCTGGCCTGGTGGTCTGCCGTATTCGAGCTGCCCTGCGTGGCGATCGGTGGCATTACCCCGCAAAACTGCGCGCCGCTGGTGACTGCCGGCGCCGATTTCCTGGCGGTGAGCGGTGCGGTCTGGGCCAACGATCAGGGTCTGGATGAAGCCGGGGCCATCGCCGCCTTCCTGCGCGCCATTGGCGAGGCGCCGCCGCGCGAAACCGAAGGGCTGGGCGATCTGCGCGCCGATGACGCCGACCAGGGTGAGGCAGACGACATCGGTAACGAGGCGGATTGATCCGGCCAGTTGATACGGCGGGGCGGGAACGATCATTACAAATCCGGGTTGTCGCCTGGCAATGCCACGCCGCGCCTGCCGTTCAGCAGGCGAGATGCGCTGGCACGGAGACATGATGACACGCGACCGCCGGCTTGCCCCTTCCGCTTTTCTTTCCCTTGTTGCACTTGCCCTGGCGACCGCTGCCTGCAACACGTCCGCACCCGATGGCGCCTCCAGTGGCTCGGCCAGCGCCAAGGCAGCCCTGCCTGGCGCGGACAGCATGGCATCCGATGACGCCGGCCCGGGCGAAGCCGCCGCAATGCGCGACGACCAGCCCCGTCCGGAGATGCAGGCCCAGGTGCTGCTCGACCGCGCCGGTTTCGCCCCCAGCGTGATCGACGGGACAATCAGCGGCTCTACCCACAATGCCCTGCGCGCCTTTCAAGAGGCCAATGGTCTGGCGGTTACCGGGCAGCTTGACGATGCCACGCGCGGCATTCTCGCGCGGCAGAGCAACATTCCTGCCACGCGGGTGGTGACGATCCCGGCCGATTTCGCCGCCGGTGCGTTTGCCCCGCTGCCCAAGGATCCGGCTGCCCAGGCCAAGCTGCCCGCGCTGGGCTATGCCAGCCTGGATGAAAAGCTGGCCGAGCGGTTCCACACGACGCCAGAGGTGCTTCACGCGCTCAATCCCGGCGCACCACCCTTTGCCGGCGGGGCCAAGCTGCGCGTGCCCAACGTGGGCGCCGATGCCATCGATCCGGCGCAAGTGAAGGATGCCGCCTGGCGGCAGACTCTCGCCAACCTGGGCGTGGGGACGGACCAGCCGTCTGCCGCGCGCATCGTGGTCAGCCGCAAGGCCGGCACGCTGCGGGTCTATGACGAGCAGAACGCGCTGGTTGCCGCGTTCACGGTCACCACCGGTTCGGAGCATGATCCGCTGCCGTTGGGCACCTGGAAAATCAACGGCATCGATCACAATCCCAAATATCACTTCAATCCCAAGCTGTTCTGGGACGTGTCGGATGCCAAGCTCGATGCGGTGCTGCCGCCTGGGCCGAACAGCCCGGTGGGCGTGGTGTGGATCGATCTGTCCAAGCCGCATTACGGCATTCACGGCACGCCCGAGCCGGCCAACATCGGCAAGACCGAAAGCCACGGCTGCGTGCGCCTGACCAATTGGGACGCCGCGCGCCTGGCGCAGATGGTCAGCCAGCAGACCAAGGTCGAATTCGTGGCCTGACTGGCGCGCTTGCCGCCATCTTCCCTTTGCGCGCGGCCCGTGCCACACCGCGCGCTTACGGCAAGAAGGATGCAATGGTGGCAAGTGGCAGCAATCCCCGGGAATTGACCGCGCGCGGCATCGCGCTCGGCGCGGCGTTGACGGTGATCTTCACCGCCGCCAACGTCTATCTGGGCCTGCGGATCGGGCTTACCTTTGCCACGTCGATTCCCGCTGCGGTCATCTCGATGGCGATCCTGCGTCTCTTGCCGGGATCGACCATCCAGGAAAACAACATCGTCCAGACCATCGCCAGCTCGGCCGGCACGCTCTCGGCGATCGTGTTCGTGCTGCCCGGCCTGGTCATGGTCGGATGGTGGAGCGGCTTTCCCTATTGGCAGTCGGTGGCGGTGATCGCCATCGGCGGCATCCTGGGGGTGATGTATTCGGTGCCATTGCGCCGCGCGCTCGTGACCGGGTCGGACTTGCCCTATCCCGAAGGCGTGGCAGCGGCCGAAGTGCTCAAAGTTGGCGCGGGCGAGGGCGGTACCGAGGAAAACAAGCGCGGGCTGGCTGCCGTTGCCACGGGCACCGGGCTGTCGGTGGCCTATCCGCTGCTCGCCAAGCTGGGCCTGGTGGCCGAGGAAGCGAGCGGCGTGTTTCGCTTTGCCGGTTGCGCCACCACGGCGGGCGGCGGCCTGTCCATGGCGCTGATCGGCGTGGGCCATCTTGTCGGCCTCGCCGTCGGCCTTGCCATCCTGGCGGGCGTGGTCATCGGCTTTGGCGTGCTGCTGCCGATCTACACCGCCGGTGGTCCGCCGGCCGGGACCGAGCTGGCCGATTTCGTGTCCGGCGTGTTCCGCGCCAAGATCCGCTTCATCGGCGCGGGCACGATCGGCGTCGCCGCGATCTGGACCCTGCTGCGCGTGATCGGCCCGATCGTGCGCGGCATCGCCGGGGCGCTCGCCGCCAGCCGTGCCCGTGCCGCCGAAGGCTATGCCGGGGTCGCCCTGACCGAGCGGGACTTGCCGATCGGCCTGGTCGGCGGCACGATCGTGGTGCTGATGCTGCCCATCGCCGTGCTGCTCGCCGGATTTGCCAGCGACGGACCGGTGGCCGCGCACCTCGGCACGACGCTGCTCGCGGCGGTGGCTTATGTGCTGGTGGCGGGTGTCGTCATCGCGTCGGTCTGCGGTTACATGGCCGGGCTGATCGGCGCGTCGAACAGTCCGATCTCGGGCGTCGGCATCCTCGCCGCGCTGGGCATCGCGCTGGTCCTCCTCGCGCTGTTCGGCCATCTGGCCGATCCGGCGGCGGGCAAGGCGCTGGTCGCCTTCGCGCTCTTCGTCACCGCGCTGGTGTTCGGCGTGGCGACCATTTCCAACGACAACCTGCAAGACCTCAAGACCGGCGAACTGGTCGGCGCCACGCCGTGGCGGCAGCAGGTGGCGCTCGTGCTGGGCGTGGTGTTCGGCGCGGTGGTGATTCCGCCGATCCTCACGCTGCTCAACGGCACGTTCGGCTTTGCCGGCGCGCCGGGCGCCGGTCCGGAAGCGCTGGCTGCGCCCCAGGCGGCGCTGATTTCCGCGATCATCCAGGGCGTGCTGGGCCAGGGGCTCGACTGGAATCTCATTGCACTGGGCGCCGCGATCGGTGCCGGCGCGATCGCGCTCGATGAAGGCCTGCGCGCCACCGGCAAGGGCGCGCTGCCGCCGCTCGCCGTGGGCATGGGCATGTACCTGCCGATGCCGACCACGTTGCCGGTGGTGATCGGCGCCGTGCTCGGCCATTTCTACAACCGCTGGGCGATGGGCCAGCGCGATCCGGCGCTGGCCGAACGCATGGGCGTGCTCACCGCCACCGGCCTGATCGTGGGCGACGGGCTGTTCAACATCGCCTTTGCCGCGCTGGTTGCCGGCAGCGGCAAGGCCGATGTGATGAGCGTGATCGCGGCCAATGCCTGGAGCATGCCGCTGGGGCTGGCGCTGTTCGGCGCGCTGGTCGCCTTTGCCTATGCCCGCATGGCCCGGGGCGCGCGGGTTTGATCCCTGCGGGCAGGCGGCGTCAGTTGGCGCCGTTTACCCCGGCCTCCGGTGCGTCGGCAAAGCCGCCACTGGGCGCGCCGGTGCGGGTGCAGCGCACGCCGGTGCGCTTGCCCTTGGCATCGAGCTGCAACACCGTGTTCGGCCCCTGGGCCAGGTAGCTGCGGCCATAGAACGGCCCGGAGGTGAAGCTCATCGCGCGCCCCAGCAGCACATAAGTGCCGCCGCCCTTGCCATCGGGTGTGCGATAGCTGGAATCGGGCATGATGCGGAAATCCTCGGCCGGCAGATGGCGTGGCACCGTGGCAGCGTCCCCGCCGGTGTCGCAAGACCAGTGGCCGTTGTGCAGGGTGCCCAGATCACCGCCCGGAACGGCGCGCGCGGGCGCAGCGGCCAGCGTCAGGGCCGCGGAGGCGGCAAGCGCCCCGGCAAGGGCGAGGAGCGGGGCCGGCAGGAGGACGAGACGTGCGCGCAAGGTCATGAGCGGGTGGCTAGCATGCAACAGCGGCTTGAAGCAATCGGCCACCTCGGCTAAGGCGCGGCCTTTCCTACTTTGGTCAGGGCTCTTTCCATCATGAAGATCAGCGGCGTGGACATCCGTCCGGGCAATATCCTGGAATACGAAAAAGGCATCTGGAAGGTCGCCAAGACCCAGCACACCCAGCCCGGCAAGGGCGGCGCGTTCATGCAGGTCGAAATGAAGAACCTGATCGATGGCCGCAAGACCAACGTGCGCTTCCGCAGCGCCGACACGGTCGAGCGCGTGCGCCTCGATACCAAGGACTTCCAGTTCCTCTATGCCGAGGGTGAAGACCTGGTGTTCATGGACGTGGAAACCTACGACCAGATCACGCTGCCTGCCGATCTTCTTGGCGACGCCGCTGCCTTCCTCCAGGACGGCATGACCGTGCTGCTCGAAATGTATGACGAGCGCCCGATCTCGGTCGAACTGCCCGAAACCGTCGAAGCCACCATCGTCGAAGCCGACGCCGTGGTGAAGGGCCAGACCGCCTCTTCGTCGTACAAGCCGGCCGTGCTCGACAACGGCGTGCGCATCCTGGTGCCGCCGCATATCGAAAGCGGCACGCGCATCGTGGTGGACGTCTACGAGCGTTCCTACGTCGGCAAGGCGGGCTGATCCCATGGCGATTTCCGGTCTTGTCCGGGTGATGGAGCGTGCCGCCCGCAAGGCCGGCACGCGCCTGCGCCGCGATTTCGGCGAAGTCGAACATCTCCAGGTCAGCCGCAAGGGCCCGGCCGACTTCGTGTCCAAGGCCGATCGCGCGGCCGAGCAGACGATCTACGAAGAACTGCGCGCCGCGCGCCCCGATTGGGGCCTGCTGATGGAAGAAGGCGGCGTGGTGGAAGGCGATCCCACCAAGCCGCGCTGGATCGTCGACCCGCTCGATGGCACCACCAACTTCCTTCACGGCATCCCGCACTTCGCGATCTCGATCGCGGTGCAGGAGCCGGCGCTCGATGGTTCGGGTTGGGGCGATGTCATCGCCGGGCTGGTCTACCAGCCGATGACCGACGAAAGCTTCTGGGCCGAAAAGAGCCGTGGCGCCTGGTTGCAGGATCGCCGCCTGCGCGTTTCGGCACGTCGCAATCTCGATGATTCGGTCATTGCCACCGGCATCCCGTTCCTGGGCTATGGCGACATGGGCGAATGGACGCGGATCTATCACGAAATCGGCATGCGTGTGGCCGGCATCCGCCGCTTCGGCGCTGCCTCGCTCGATCTCGCTTGGGTTGCCGCCGGTCGCTATGACGGCTTCTGGGAAAGCAACCTCAAGCCCTGGGACACGGCCGCCGGCTGCCTCCTGGTGCGCGAGGCCGGTGGCTTCGTCTCCGACTATCGCGGCCGCTCGCAGGCGATCTGCGACGAAACCGTGCTCGCTGCCAACGACGCGCTGCATTCCAAGCTGCACAAGCTGGTGGCAACTGCGATCAAGGGTTGAGCGCTGTCCTGGGAAAATGCCCCAAGGGCATTTTCCTGGCGGCACCGGCCCTCTCCCCCACCCGACCTCCCAACGATAGTACCCTATGGGAGGTCGGGTGGGGGAGAGGGCCGGTGCCGCGCAAATCCGCAATCTGCGGATTTGCCGTCAAAACGGCTCCTGCCGGCTTGAACCTTTTTGCCGGTGCGGTTAAAGCGCCCCGGCAAGCTACAGTGCCCCTGTGGTGGAATGGTAGACGCGACCGACTCAAAATCGGTTGTCGAAAGACGTGCCCGTTCGAGTCGGGCCAGGGGCACCATTTTCCGGCCAGATCCGTGCCGGTGTCGATTGCGGGTTGAGCGATGCCCCACTCCGGTCTTTCCTCCCCGCGCCGCCGCTTCTCTCACGTCTTCGGTACTTTCCTGATCAAGGCCGTGGTGCGCCTGCGCCGCTTGCTGCGCGAGCGGGAGGCCGCGTTCATCGCGCTGGCCGCGCTCGCTGGCGCTCTGGCCGGGCTGTCCACCAATCTCCTCGGCTTTCTGGCCCATGCCATGCAGCAGGTGTTCTATGGCCTGGAAGGCAACCGGCTGAGCGCCTTGGCGGAAATCCGCCATCCCTGGCGCCTGATCGCCCTGCCGCTGGGCGGGCTGGCCCTGGCGCTGTGGGCGCGCTGGCTGCGCCGCCGCAACCGCCCGCTGATCGACGTGGTGGAGGCCAATGCCCTGCACGGCGGGCGCATTCCGCCAGCCGACAACCTGATCATTGCCGGGCAGACCGTCATTTCCAACGGCGTTGGCGCCTCGGTCGGGCTGGAGGCTGCCTATGCCCAGATGGGTGGCGGCATGGCCTCGATCCTGGGGCAGGCGATGAAGTTGCGCCGCAACGATCTGCGCACGCTGGTGGGGGCAGGGGCAGGGGCGGCCGTGGGCGCGGCCTTCAACGCGCCGTTGGCCGGGGCATTCTATGCGTTCGAGATCGTCATAGGCTCGTTCGTGCCGGGCGCGGTGGCGCCGGTCATGGCGGCGGCGCTGGCGGCGGCGGGCATGTCGCGCCTGATGGGCAGCGAACCCTGGCTGATCGCCACCACGGCGGTGGGGCGCAGCCTGCACTTCGAGCATTACCTCGCCTATGGCGTGCTGGGCCTGGTCGCGGCGGTTGTCGGCATCCTGGTGATGCGCCTGGTCACCGGCGCCGAACTCGCGCTGGCGCGGTTCAAGGGGCTGTCGCGCTGGCGGCCGATCCTGGGCGGGTGTCTGCTGATCCCGCTGGCGCTGGTCACGCCGCAGTCGCTTTCGGCCGGCCATGGCGCGCTGCATCTCAATCTCGCATTGCGGCCGGGGCTCGATTTCCTCGGCATCGTGCTGCTGGCCAAGATCGCGGCTTGCGTCGTTGCCTTGTCCAGCGGCTTTCGCGGCGGGCTGTTCTTTGCCTCGCTTTTCCTCGGCTCGGTGGTGGGGCAGGCCTTTTCGATCATCGCCGGGCAACTCGTGCCCGGCCTGGAACTCGATGCCACCGATGCGGCGCTGGTCGGCATGGCCGCGCTCAGCGTGTCGATCGTCGGCGGGCCGATGACGCTGGCCATGCTGATGCTGGAAATCACCCATGATTTCGCGCTGATGGGCGTGGTGCTCACCGCCTCGCTGGTGTCGGGCACGCTCACCCGCGAAGTGTTCGGCTATTCGTTCTCCACCTGGCGCCTGCACGTGCGCGGCAGCAATATTCGCGGGCCGCGCGACATCGGCTGGATGCTCAACCTGTCCGCCGGGCGGATCATGCGGCGCGACTGGGTGTCGATGCCCGAAGACCTGACGATCGCCGAATTCCGCGCGCGCATGCCGCTCGGTTCGGCCAGCAAGGCCATCCTGGTGGACGAAGCCGGGCATTATCGCGGCATCATGGCGACGGCGGCGGCCTATCGCCCCGATCTTGCCCCCGACATGCGCCTTCACGCGCTCGCTGGCCTGACCAACGTGACGCTCAGCCCTGCGTCAGACATCAAGGCCGTCCTCGCGCTGTTCGACGAACACGCCGCCGACGAAATCGCCGTGGTCGATGGCGTGGGCACGGTGCAGGGGGTGATCACCGAGCGCCACGCGCGCCGCCGCTATCTGGAAGAAGTGGAAGCCGCACAGCGCTCCACGTTCAGCGAGTAGCGGCGCGATCGGCCAGCGCGCCGCGCACATGGCTCAGGCGGCTGCGGCTGATCGGCAGGCGCTGCCCGTCATCGAGCACCAGCAGCGGCCGCCGCTGCTCCACCACCACCGCCGCCATCGCCCCGTGCGCCACCCAGTGGGATCGGTGGATCTGCATGCCCGGCACTCCGGCCAGTTCGTCCAATGCGTCGGCCAGGCGCAGCAGGATCAGCGTGGCACCCGCGCGCGTCTGCACCTCCACATAGTGGTCGCAGGCGCTCACCCGAACCAGGTCGGCGCCGAGATCGGGTGGCAGGCGTCGCAGCAACGCCGGGGCTGGAGGTTCCGTTTGCGGTGTCGCTGACGGTTCCGCTCGCCCTGCCGGGCGGGCGCGATCGGCGCGGAACAGGCCGACGACCACGGCAATCGCGCTGACCATGATGGCATCGCGGGCCAGCGGCCAGCCGGCAAAGGCCCAGCTTGGCCAGTGGCCTGCTGTCACGGCGGCACCGCCCGCCATGGTGCCATGAACCAGCGGTGCG
Source organism: Novosphingobium pokkalii (assembly GCF_014652855.1). Classification (GTDB taxonomy): domain Bacteria; phylum Pseudomonadota; class Alphaproteobacteria; order Sphingomonadales; family Sphingomonadaceae; genus Novosphingobium; species Novosphingobium pokkalii. Next base: position 45,970 of record NZ_BMZP01000003.1, on the reverse strand, counting down.
GCGGCCAGCCCTGCCAGCGCCAGACGCAACAGCACCGGCACGCGCGGCGGCAGGGCGCGGGCCAGAACCACGATGACCAGGGTGGCCACTGTCGCACCCGCCAGATTGCGCACCAGGTGCAGGGCAAAGCCCAGGGCCATGGACAGGCCTGTCTGCCCCGATCGGTCGAACAGGCTGCCGATCAGGGTGATCAGGCCGATCAGCGCCAGGAACGGCGGCGCGGCCACGATCCGGCACCCATGGCGAAGCGCCAATTGTGCATCATGCCAATTCACGAAAACTCCAACGCATTTGCCGAATCTCCGGCTGGCCCGGCCGCTAGCGCACCGATAGTCGATCAAGCCCTGCATTCATGCTGCAAAACGGAGCTGCAAGTCCAATGTCGCACAGCGCCCTGGCGATCGTTTCGCATACCCCGGTCTATGTCTGGTTCCTGCTCGCGGTCGTGCTGTTGCGCGCCTGGCAGGCCACCCGTCCGCGCACGGTCGGGCTTGCCGGCCCGATCATCCTGCCCGCTGTCGTCGTGGTGCTCGGCGTGGTGGGCCTGGTGACGACCCATGCGTCCACGCTGGAAACCGCGATCTGGCTCGGGGCGCTGATGCTGGGCGGTCTGGCTGGCCGTCCGCTCGGCCATCATCTGCTGCTGCGGGTGGAGGGTGGCCCGCCGCTGCGGCTTCATCTGCGCGGCAGTTGGCTGGTCTTCGCGCTGATCCTCGTCATTTTCGCGCTGCGCTATGGCATGGCCGTGTTCGATGCGGTTGCCCCCGCAACGTCCCATCTGCCTATGCTGCGCCTGGGGGAAGTGGCCATCCGGGGGACGCTGTCGGGCGTCCTGATCGGACGCGGCTTGGGCGTCTTGCTGGCGGCGCGGGCGCTGCGTGTGCGTCTGGCGACTGCGCCATGATGCCATACTGGCGGCAAACCCGGCTTGCGTTCTTGCTCTGTTCGCGTTAGCGCGTCGCCATGGCCAAGCCCAAACGTCGCTATGTCTGCCAGGCCTGTGGCAGCGTCTCCTCGCGTTGGCAGGGGCAGTGCCCCGATTGCGCGGAATGGAACACTCTGGTGGAAGAGGCGCCGCAGACGGTGTTTTCCGCCAAGCATGACTTGTCCAGCGGTGGCCGCGCGGTGCAGTTCGTCTCGCTCGATACGCCGGTGGCCCTGCCGCAGCGGCGCAAGACGGGCCTGGCCGAATTCGATCGCGCTCTGGGCGGCGGCCTGGTGCCTGGCTCGGCCATCCTGATGGGCGGCGATCCCGGCATCGGCAAGTCCACCCTGCTGTTGCAGACCGCCGCGAGCATTGCCAACGCGGGTGGCCTGGTCGTCTACATCAGCGGGGAAGAAGCGTCTGACCAGATCCGCCTGCGCGCCGATCGGCTGGGGCTGGGCAAGGCGCCGATCCGGCTTGCCTCCACCACTTCGGTGCGCGACATCCTCACCACGCTGGGCAGCATGGACACGCCCGCCCTGCTGGTGATCGATTCGATCCAGACGATGCATTCCGACCAGATCGAGGGCGCGCCCGGCACGGTCAGCCAGGTGCGCGGCTGCGCGTTCGAGTTGATCCGCTATGCCAAGGAAAACGGCGTCGCGCTGGTGCTGGTCGGCCATGTCACCAAGGATGGCTCGATCGCCGGGCCGCGCGTGCTGGAGCACATGGTCGACGTGGTGATGAGCTTCGAGGGGGAGCGCAGCCACCAGTATCGCATTCTGCGCGCGATCAAGAACCGCTTTGGCGCGGTCGATGAAATCGGCGTGTTCGCCATGGCCGGCGCGGGGCTAGAGGAAGTGGGCAATCCCTCGCTGCTGTTCCTTTCCGGCCGGGAAGAACCAGTGCCGGGCAGCGCGGTGTTTCCCGCCCTCGAAGGCACCCGGCCGGTGCTGGTGGAAATCCAGGCGCTCACCGTGCGGCTGGCCAGCGGCGCGACGCCGCGCCGCGCCGTAGTCGGCTGGGATTCCGGGCGGCTCGCCATGTTGCTCGCCGTGCTCGAATCGCGCTGTGGCCTCAGCTTTTCCTCGGCCGAAGTCTATTTGAACGTCGCGGGCGGCTATCGCCTGACCGACCCGGCGGCCGATCTGGCCGTGGCCGCCGCGCTGGTTTCCGCGCTGGCGGATCGCCCGCTTGCCTCGGGCACGGCGTGGTTCGGTGAGGTTTCGCTGGCTGGCGAAGTGCGCCCGGTGGCCCATGCCGGGGTGCGCCTGCGCGAGGCGGCCAAGCTGGGCTTCCGCCAGGTCCACGGCCCCGATGGCGCGGCAGAAAAGGTGGACGGCTTGCGCTTTTCCCCGATCCGGCTGCTCCCAAATCTCGTTGACCGGGTGATGAGCGGCGCCTAATCGGCAGGGTATGACCGGCTTCGATTATGTTGTCTTTCTGGTCGTCGCGGTCGGCGCGATCGGCGGTTTCTTTCGCGGTTTCGTGGAAGAAGTGCTCTCGCTTGCAGCCTGGTGCATCGTGCTCATTGCGGTGCACTATGGTCTGGAGCCCCTGACCGAGGCGCTCAAGCCCCACCTCAAGACCGACACCGGTGCGGGCGTCCTCGCCTATGCGCTGCTCATGGTCGTGCCTTGGGGCATCATGCGGTTGCTTGCGCGCAAGCTGGGCGCGGCCAGCCGCGATTCGATGCTCGGGCCGATCGATCGCCTGCTCGGCTTCGGCTTTGGTGCGGTCAAGGGCGCCATCCTGATGGTCCTGGGCTTTTCGCTGCTGGTCTTTGCCTATGACGTGGTGTGGGGCGTAAAGGGCCGGCCGGAATGGATCACCGCCGCGCGCACCTATCCGTTCCTCAACGCCGCCAGCGAGGAACTCGTCTCGATGATCGCGGAACGGCGCGAGGAAGCGGCCAAGGCGGCGGATGAGGATGCCGATGCTCCCGCGCCCGAGGCCACGACGGCGCACAAGAAAGCCGCCCATCACCGCAAGCGCGCCACGGCCGACTGAGATGAGCGCGACCGTGCTCTACACGCCCGAAGTGCTCGCCGCCGCCATGTCCCTGGCGCAGCACCCTTGGGACGAGAGCCTGCCTCGCGTCGGCTCAGCCCGCTCGCGCGCCTGTGGCAGCACTCTGGACATTGGCCTGTCGCTCGATGCTGAAGGACGCATCGTGCGCCTTGGCCTGCGGCCCCATGCCTGCGCCGTTGGTCAGGCCGCAGCGCAGGTCTTTGCGGAGGCCGCGATCGGTCGCACCTTGCCTGATCTGCAAACCGCGCGCGCCGCTCTCGGCGCCTGGCTGGCGGGCGAGGGGGGTGAACCCGATTGGCCCGGCATCGCCTTGCTGCGCCGGGCGCGGGACTATCCCGGCCGCCATGGCGCCATCCTCTTGGCATGGGATGCTGCGCTGGCCGCGCTGGCGGAGCCGGCCAAGGCAGGCTAAGCCTGTCCCGACAAGACAAGGCCGGGGGAATTTGCACGCCATGAACACCACCCACGCGGAGCCGACCGCGGCAGACATTCGGCTGGTGATCGCCGCCAGTTCGGCCGGCACGGTGTTCGAATGGTACGATTTCTTCATCTACGGCACGCTGGGGTCGATCCTTTCCAAGGCGTTCTTCCCCACCGGCAATGCCACGCTGGAACTACTGCTGTTCTGGCTGGTCTTTGCGGTCGGCTTCGGCTTTCGCCCGCTTGGCGCGGTGCTGTTCGGGTTCCTGGGTGACCGGCTCGGGCGCAAATATACCTTCCTTGCCACGGTTGCGCTGATGGGTGTGGCGACGGCGGGGGTTGGCCTGGTCCCTTCGGCCGCCAATATCGGCTACGCCGCGCCGGCCATCGTCATCCTGCTGCGCGTGGCGCAGGGGCTGGCGCTGGGTGGGGAATATGGCGGCGCGGCGGTCTATGTGGCCGAACACTGCGCGCCGCAGCGGCGCGGGTTCTTCACCAGCTTCATCCAGGCCGGCGTGGTCGGCGGCTTCGTGCTCAGCCTGATCGTGGTGCTCACCTGCAAGGCGCTGCTGGGGCCAGACCTGTGGGCGGCCTGGGGCTGGCGCGTGCCGTTCATCCTCAGCCTGGCGCTGCTGGCGATTTCGCTGTGGATGCGGCTCAAGTTGTCGGAAAGCCCGGTGTTCCAGGCGATGAAGGCGGAAAACGAGCTGGCCGGCAATCCGTTCATGGAAAGCCTGACCGCGCCGGGCAACAAGAAGCGGCTGCTCGTCGCGCTGTTCGGCATTGCCGCCGGGCTCACCGTGATCTGGTACACGGCGATGTTCAGCAGCCTGACGTTCCTGAAAACCGCGATGCGCATGAACGAGACGGCGGCCGAGATCATCGTCGGCATTGCCGCGCTGTTCGGCGTCGGCACTTTCCTGCTGTTCGGCCATGTCTCCGACAAGGTGGGCCGCAAGGCGCCGATCGTGTGGGGCTATGTCGCCACGCTGGTGCTGCTGTTCCCGCTCTATTGGGGCATCGGCGCGCTGGCCAATCCGCATCTGGCGCGCCAGGCGCGCGAGCTGCCGGTGGTGGTCGCCGGCCCCGATTGCCGCTTCGATGCTTTCGCGGCGGATCAGTCCAGCCCTTGTGCCAAGCTGTTGTCCGATCTCACCGCCACTGGCGTCTCCTATCGCCTGGAAAGCGCGCCGGTGCTCACGCTCCACGCCGGTGCAGCGCGCCTGCCGCTCGATGCCTATCCCTGGGCGGACAAGAAGGCGCGCGGCAAGGCGCTGGAAGGGCTGCTGGCCAAGGCCGGCTATGACCTGGCCCGCGTCACGCCCACGCCGGGCCGCGCCGTGCTGGTCGTGCTCGTGCTCGTCGGCCTGATGGCCTTGTCGGGCGCGACCTATGGCCCGGTTGCGGCCACGCTGTGCGAAATGTTCCCGCCGCGCATCCGCTATTCCTCGCTGTCCATCCCCTATCACATCGGCACCGGCTATTTCGGCGGCTTCCTGCCGTTTCTTTCCACACTCATCATCGCCAAGACGGGCGATCCCTATGCCGGGCTGTGGTACACCTGGGTTGTCGTGCTGGTGGCGCTGGTGGTTTCCGCCTGGGGCCTCAAGGGCGGCTTGCCGCACGATGAAGCGGGCTGACCCGGCCCCATCCAACCGGAATTGATCGAACCTTGTCTGCGCTTTCCCCCGTTCCCCTGCCTCCCGCCGCGCTGCGGCTTGCTTTCGATGCCACGGCCCTGGCGGCCAACTGGCAGGCGCTCGATCGGTTGAGCGGCGCGGCCCGCGCGGGCGCGGCGGTGAAGGCCGATGCCTATGGCCTGGGGGCGGCGCGGGTCGTGCCGATCCTGGCGCAAGCGGGCTGTCGCGACTGGTTCGTCGCGCACTGGTGTGAAGTGCCGGACCTGCTGCCCCATGTGCCACCGGCGTCGATCCACGTGCTGCACGGGCCGATGAACGCGGCCGATGTCGCCTATGCCCGCGCCACCGGCGTCAGCCCCGTGCTCAATTCGCTCGCCCAAGTGCAGCGCTGGCGCGAAGCGGGCGGCGGCTTGTGTGATCTGATGGTCGATACCGGCATCAACCGCCTTGGCCTACCGCTCGCCGATCTCGGTGACCCGGCGCTCGCGGGGCTGGATATCGATTGCTGTATCTCGCACCTCGCCAGCGCGGACGAAGACGTTGCGCAAAATGCGCAGCAACTGGAGCGTTTCAACGCCGTGCGCGCGCAAGTGCCGGCGCGGCGCTACAGCCTGGCCAACAGCGCCGGCATCGCGCTCGGCGCGCCGTGGCATGCCGATCTCACGCGGCCGGGCATCGCGCTTTATGGCGGCATTGTGCGCAGCGAACTGGCCGGCGTGATCGCGCCCGTCGCGCGGCCCCAGGCGGCCGTGATCCAGCGTCGCCAGCTCAGCGCGGGAGACCGCGTGGGCTATAACGCCACCTTCGTGGCCGACCGTCCGATCGCGGCGGCCGTGGTGGCGGTCGGCTATGCCGACGGATACTTGCGCACATGGTCTGGCCGGGGCGAATTTATGTGGCAGGGCAGGGCCTTGCCCGTGCTCGGCCGGGTCTCGATGGATATGACCATAGTGGATGCAACAAGTGCACCCGATCTGGCGGAAGGCGATTGGCTGGATCTGGCCTACAACCTGCCGGAAGCCGCGAAAATCAGTGGCTTGTCCCAATATGAGCTGCTGACGCTGCTGGGGCGTCGTTTTTTGCGCGAAAAGCCGCGTCCCGCATCTTGATTAAGTCATATTGCGCCGCACATACTGCATCTGCTAATCCTCTGTGACATTCCCAGTGGGGGTCCGATAAAAATGGCAAATCAGGCTAAGGACGGCGATACCGTCATCATCAAGAAGTACGCCAACCGCCGTCTCTACAACACGCGGACGTCCAGCTACATCACGCTCGACCACCTCGCCCAGATGGTGAAGGAAAACGTCGAGTTCAAAGTGATCGACGCCAAGAGCGGCGCAGACCTGACCCATTCGATCCTCACCCAGATCATCATGGAAGAGGAAGCCGCCGGCGAGCAGATGCTGCCGACCAACTTCCTGCGCCAGTTGATCGCGATGTACGGCAATTCGATGCAGGCCCTGCTGCCTGGCTATCTGGAAGCCTCGATGGAGCATTTCCGCGAGAACCAGAACAAGCTGCGCAAGGCGATCGAGGACTCGATCGGCGCCAATCCGCTCGCCCAGATTGCCCAGCGCAACATGGAAATGTTCAAGGCCGCAGCCGCCGCATTCGTGCCTGGCGCCACGGCCGCCGGCGGCGCGCCGCGCGAAGACGACAAGCCGGCCAGCGGCGACAGCGAGCTTTCGGAACTGCGCAAGCAGATGGCCGAAATGCAGAAGAAGCTGGAACAGCTCGGCAAATAAGCGCAGGCGGCACCGGCCCTCTCCCCCACCCGGCCTCCCAACGATAGTACCCTATGGGAGGTCGGGTGGGGGAGAGGGCCGGTGCCGTTAGATCGCTTTTTGCCAAACTGCGCGCATTGGGGCGTTGCCCCGATCCGCGGCACCGGCTAACCGGCAGGGCATGAACCAGCCCAAGATCAAGCACGCGCTGCCGGTCAAGCGCGACGAAGACTTCGCCCAATGGTATCAGGCGGTGATCGCCGAGGCCGAGCTTGCCGAGGAATCCGGCGTGCGCGGCTGCATGGTGATCAAGCCGTGGGGTTACGGCATCTGGGAACGCATCCAGAAGCTGATGGACGCGCGCATCAAGGAAGCGGGCGTCGAGAACTGCTATTTTCCGCTGTTCATCCCGCTGTCGTATTTCGCCAAGGAAGCCGACCATGTGGAAGGCTTTGCCAAGGAAATGGCGGTCGTCACCCACCATCGCCTGGTGTCCGATCCCAAGGGCGGGCTGATGCCCGATCCCGAAGCGAAGCTGGAAGAGCCGCTGGTCGTGCGCCCCACGTCGGAAACCGTCATCGGCGCGGCCATGGCGCGCTGGGTGCAATCGTGGCGTGATCTGCCGCTCTTGACCAACCAGTGGGCCAACGTCGTGCGCTGGGAAATGCGCACCCGCATGTTCCTGCGCACCAGTGAATTCCTCTGGCAGGAAGGCCACACCGCCCATGCCGACGAGGCGGACGCGATGGAGGAAACCCTGCGCGCGCTCGAAATGTACCGCAGCTTCGCGCAGGACGTGCTGGCCCTGCCGGTGATCGCCGGGCCGAAGCCGGAAAACGAGCGCTTCCCTGGCGCCGTCGCGACCTATTCGATCGAAGCGATGATGCAGGATGGCAAGGCGCTCCAGGCCGGCACCTCGCATTATCTGGGCACCACGTTCTCGCAGGCCGCCGGCATCCGCTATCAGGACAAGGATGGCCAGCAGACGCTGTGCCACACCACGTCGTGGGGCGTGTCGACCCGCCTGATCGGCGGCGTGATCATGACGCACGGCGATGATGATGGCCTGCGCACCCCGCCGCAGGTGGCGCCGCACCAGATCGTGATCCTGCCCATGCTGCGCGACAACGAGGGCGATGAAGCGCTGCTCGCCTATTGCGAAGACCTGCGCAAGGCGCTCGCCAAGCTCAGCGTGTTCGACGAAAAGGTGCGCGTGCTGCTCGACAAGCGCCCCGGCAAGGCCACTGCCAAGCGCTGGGCCTGGGTCAAGAAGGGCGTGCCGCTGATCCTCGAAATCGGCGGGCGCGACGCAGAAAACGGCCAGGTTTCGGCCGTGCGCCGTGATCGCCTGTGGCGCGAGGATGGCAAGGTCAACTTCGTCGGCCAGGCCAAGGACGATTTCGTCGCCAACGCCGTGGCCGAACTGGAATCGATCCAGGCTGCTCTCTTTGCCGAAGCTGCCGCCCGCCGCGACGCGCAGATCGAACGCGGCGTGACCGATCTCGATGGCCTCGCCGCCTATTTTGCCGAGGATCGCAAGTTCCCCGGCTGGGTCGAACTGGGCTGGTCGCGCCCCACCGGCGCCGCGCTCGACAAGGTGGTGGAGCAGTTGAAAGCGCTCAAGCTCACCATCCGCAACACGCCGCTCGACGCGCCCGTGCCCAGCGGCACCTGCCCGTTCACCGGCGAGCCGGCGGTGGAAACGATCCTGATCGCGCGGGCTTACTGAGTCTCAGCCAACACGCCCTCCCCAAACCCCTCCCGCAAGCGGGAGGGGCTTAATCAAAAACGCCCTCCCTTCTGCGGGAGGACGCCACCCAAACTCCCCTCCCGCTTGCGGGAGGGGTTGGGGGAGGGCCTGTTCCCACTTCCCCATTTCCCCCTTACGCCCCGCAAAATATCGTTTACCCTGCGCGACATGACCCGCGCTTTCCTTGCCCTCTCGCTCTTGGCCCTGGCCCTGCCGCTCCACGCCCAAGAGGTCTCCCCGCAGCGCCTCAAGGCCGACGTCGAAACCCTGGTCGGCTTCGGCACGCGGCACACCATGTCCTCGCCCACCGATCCCAAGCGCGGCATCGGCGCGGCGCGCGCCTGGGCCAAGGCGCAATTTGCGGCGAGCAGTGCCGCCTGTGGTCAGTGCCTGAGCATCGCCACGCCCGAAACCACGGTGACCGGCGAACGCCTGCCGAGCCCCACCAAGATCGTCGATGTCGTGGCGATCCAGCGCGGCAGTGAGCGCCCCAACGAAGTGGTGATCGTTGCGGGTCACATCGACAGCCGCGTGTCCGACGTGATGAACGCCACCGCCGATGCGCCGGGCGCCAACGATGATGGCTCGGGCACGGCCTTGGTGCTGGAGGCGGCGCGCGTGCTCTCGCGGCAGAAGTTTCCCACCACCATCGTCTATGCCGTGCTCAGCGGCGAAGAGCAGGGCCTCTATGGCGGCAAGCTGCTGGCCGACTATGCCAAGGCTCAGGGGTGGACGGTGAAGGCCATGTTCAACAACGATATTGTCGGCAATTCGCGCGGCTCCGATGGACTGGTGGACGACACGCACGTGCGCGTTTTTTCCGAAGGGCCGCGCGGCGATGGCGATGCCGCGCTCGCGCGGGCGCAGCGCGCCATCGGCGGGGAGAACGACAGCCCCTCGCGCAATCTCTCGCGCTGGCTGGCGGGCCTGACCAATCCGGCCCAGACTGGTCCGGGACAGACCGGCCTCGCCGTCCGCCAGGTCTGGCGCGCCGATCGCATGGGCCGTGGCGGCGATCACCTGCCGTTCGAGGCTTTGGGCTATCCCGCCGTGCGCTTCTCCGTTGCCGTGGAGAATTACGACCGCCAGCACCAGGATCTGCGCACCGAGCAGGGCCGCGCCTATGGCGACACCATCGACGCCATGGATTTCGCCTACCTTGCCAAAGTCACGCGGCTCAACGTGGCCGGCCTCGCCGCCCTGGCCCGCGCGCCGATGCCGCCGGTCGCCACGGTGAAGGCGGCCGTGCAGACCTTTACCGAGGTATCGTGGAAGCCGGTGCCCGGCGCTGCGCGCTATGCCGTGTGGCAGCGCCGCACCGATGCGCCGGGCTGGCCGGCCAAGCCCGTGCGGGTCACCACGCAAACCCAGGTCACGCTGCCCGGCGTGCGCGGAGACGACTGGTTCTTCGGCGTCAGCGCGATTGCCGCCGATGGCAGCGCCAGCCCCGTCGCCTCGGCCGTGCCCGGCGGCGGTTTTGGGCCACAGGCGCAGAATTGATCGGTTTCAGGAGAGCGTCATGCTTCATGCAATCAAGCACGGCTTGGGTCATCTGTTAACGCTGACCGGCCGCGACAGTCGCCAGGAATTCTGGCTCTATGCGCTGTTCCTTTTGATCCTGCGCTGGATCGTCGGCACGGTGGCCGCAGCGCCGCTGATGGCCAGCACGATGAGCACGGCGTTCGACGCGGCGCGCAACAGCAGCGATCCCCAAGCCACGGCGACGGCGGTGCAAGCCAATATCACCGCCGCCTTGCCGCAACTCATGGTACTGACCATAGTCGTCGGCTTGGTCACCATGGCGATGCTCGTTGCCAGCCTGGTGCGTCGCCTGCACGATACCGGCCTGTCCGGCTGGTTCGTGCTCTTGCCCGGCGTCCCCTATCTCGTCACCCTGGCAGCCGCGCCGCACGAAGTGGCGCGCACCATGGCCATGATGCAGCAAGGCCCGCATCAGGCGGGCGAAGTGCTCCACGCCACCAACTGGTCGCTCGCTGCCGTGGGTTGGCTGGCGCTGGCGTTGCTGGTGGCCCTCGCGGCCCGGCCATCCACGTCGGGGGCCAACCGCTATGGCCCTCCGCCGCAGGATAGCCGCGCCTAGATCATGATGACGTTTCAATGAAACGCCCTCATGATCGAGATATTTGTGGTCGTGCGATTTTTGACAAAAACCGGTTCCCACTTTTTGTCATCGCACTCTAAACCGCCACGGCCTCGATCAACAGCGTATCGATCGTGAAACTGCCATCGGCCTCGATCGCGAAGTGGTCCTGCACTTCGCGCGGGGCGCCTTGCTGCAAGACGCGGATCGCGGCGGCGAGATCGGCGGGCGTGTCCATCCGCGCGGTCCATTCGGCAAAGTCCATGCGCAGGCGGCCGGGCAGGATTGCGGCCACGGCAAATCCCGCCTGGCCCAGCGCGGCGGTCCATTCGGCGGCACTGTAATCGCGCACGTGGCTGGCATCGCGCAGCAGTTCCACCGCTTGCAGGTGCGTGTCGCACAGCGCGCTGGCCGGCGCCACGACATCGGCAAACAGCGCCAGGGCGCCGTTTCGGCACACCCGCCGCGCCTGGGCCAGCCCGCGCGCCAGGCTGTTCCAGTGGTGGGCGGAAAAACGGCTGCTCACCGCGTCGACGTGGGCCTGGGCAAAGGGCAGGGCTTCGGCCGGGCAGGCACAGGTCACCACATTGGCCAGGCCGCGCCGCGCGCTTTCCGCCTCCACGGCGGCCAGCATGCGGGGCGAAAGATCGGTGGCGATCACCTCGTCGCAATGAGGCGCAGCGGCATAGGCCACGTGGCCGCCGCCCGTGCCGATGTCGATCAGCCGCGCCGGGCGTCGTTCGGCCAGGGCCTGCGCCATGCGTGCCAGATCGGCGCCGCTGGCATGGGTGGCGCTGGCGACATAGGCGGCGGCGCGGCTGCCGAACTGGTGGTCGGCGTGGCTGTCATGATCGGGTCGGGTCATCATCGTTCCTTTCGCCGGTCGCTATCCCGCCGAATTTACCCTGTTACAAGATTGGCACTTATCCTGTTATAAGTGCTGCCATGACCGATACGAGACTGGAACTGGGCCGCTTCCTGCGCGCCATGCGCGAACGCAGCCCGGCCGAAGGCGGCGGTCGCCGCCGCACGCCGGGCTTGCGGCGAGAGGAACTGGCGATCCGTGCCGGTATCAGCACCACCTGGCTGGCCTGGCTGGAGCAGGGGCGCGAGGCCAACCCTTCGCCCCACGCGCTGGCGCGGCTGGCGCGCGCGCTCGCCCTGTCGGTGGCAGAGCGCGCCTATCTGTTCGAGCTGGCGGGCCGGCTCGATCCCGAGGCGCCGGTCGCCCTGGCGCTGGAAGAAGCGCCCGATTCGGTGCGCGTGCTGGTCGAATTCGCGCCCGGCCCGGCCTATGGTCTCGATCGCACCTGGCGGGCCACTTGCTGGAATGCGGCGGCCGAGCGCCTGTTTCCCGGTTGGCTGGACGATCTGGGCGAGCGCAACCTGCTGCGCTACATGTTCCTGCGGGCCGAAGCGCGCGCCATGCTGCCCGACTGGCACGAGCGCGCGCGCCGCTTGATCGCCGAATTCCGGGCCGATCATGCCGGGCGCCATGGCGATCCGGTCAGCGAGCGGATCGTGACGGATTTGCGCGGGCAAAGCACTGAATTTGCGAGCCTGTGGGACGAGCAGGTGGTGCAGGGCCGGGAAGGCGGCCTGCGCCGTTTCGATCATCCGTGGGACGGGCACCTGGCCTTCCGCCAGTTCACCTGGATTCCCGCCGATCGGCCCGATACCAAGGTCGTTGTCCTGCACCCGGCATAGGCGCGCGCTCCAAGGTTGCGCTTTGCGCGGCAAACGCCCACATGCGCTGGAATGGCCAAGACCAAATTTCCCCAGGGACTCCCCTCGCGCCAGCAGGTGCTCGATTTCATCGCCCAGAGCGCAGAGCCCGCTGGCAAGCGCGAGATTGCCAAGGCCTTTGGCCTCAAGGGCACGGAAAAGATCGCGCTCAAGGCGCTGCTGAAAGATATGGCCGAGGAAGGCCTGATCGACGGCAACCGCACCGCGTTCCATGCCATGGGTGGCGTGCCCAAGGTCACGGTGCTGCGCGTGGTCGAAATCGACGAGGGCCATGTGCTGGCCATTCCCGATTCCTGGCAACCCGATGATGCCAGCCCGCCGCCGCGCCTGCGCGTGATCGAGCCCAAGGGCAAGGCGCGCGATCGCCAGGCCGCGCTCAAGCCGGGTGACCGCGTGCTCGCCCGCACCGAGGAAGTGGGCGGTCCCGGCTCCGGCAAGTGGCTCGCCCACCCGATGAAGAAGCTGCCGCAGCAAAGCGAGCAGGTCATGGGCGTGGTCGAACTCGATGGCGCGGGCAAAGGCTGGCTCGCCCCGATCGACAAGCGCGAGCGCCACGCCGCGCCGATTTCCGATCTCGGCGGGGCAGAGGCCGGGCAACTCGTGCTGGCCGAGCCGGCGGGCCGCAGCCCGCGCTCGGGCATGCGCGTCACTGCCGTGCTGGGCGATCCGCTGGCGCCGCGCGCGTTCAGCCTGATCGCGATCCACAAGCACGGCATTCCCATGACTTTCGCGCCCGAAGCGCTGGACGAGGCGCAGGCCGCCGCCAGGCTGCCGCTGAGCCAGGATCACCGCGAAGACCTGCGCGCCCTGCCGATCGTGGCGATCGACCCCAGCGACGCGCGCGACCACGACGATGCCATCTGGGCCGAGCCGGATGGCGCAGGCGGCTTCCGCGCGCTCGTCGCCATCGCCGATGTCAGCTTTTACGTGCGCCCCGGCGGGCAGCTCGATCGCGATGCCCGCAAGCGCGGCAATTCGGTCTATTTCCCCGATCGCGTCGTGCCGATGCTGCCCGAAGTGCTGAGCGCCGATGTCTGCTCGCTCAAGTCCGGGGCTGATCGCGCCGCCATGGCCTGCCATCTGCATATTGCTGCCGATGGCCGCATCCAGGATTTCCGCTTCACCCGCGCGCTGGTGCGCATCCACGAAGTGATCGCCTATGAAGAGGCGCAGGCGCGCATCGACGAAGACCGCGCCGAGCCGCACCTGCAACACCTGTGGGCCGCGTGGCGCCTGCTGGAAAAGGCCCGCAAGGCGCGCGATCCGCTCGAACTCGAACTGCCCGAACGCCGCGTCATGCTCGACGAACAGGGCCGCATCGCCCAGATCGCGCTGCGCGAGCGGCTCGACGCGCATCGCGTGGTCGAAGACTTCATGATCGCCGCCAACGTCGCCGCGGCCAAGGCGCTGGAAGCCAAGACGGCCCCGGTCGTCTACCGCATCCACGAGCCGCCGAGCCGCGAGAAGCTGCTGGCGCTGAAAGACTATCTCGCCACGTTCGAACGCAAGCTGTCGCTGGGTCAGGTGATCACGCCGGGCCTGTTCAACCGCATGCTGAAAGACGTGACCGACGAAGCCGAGCGCGCGCTGGTGATGGAAGCCGTGCTGCGCAGCCAGACCCAGGCCTATTACGGTCCGCGCAATGCCGGCCACTTTGGCCTGGCGCTCGGTTCCTACGCGCACTTCACTTCGCCGATCCGCCGCTATGCCGACTTGCTGGTGCACCGCGCCCTGGTCGATGCCTATGGCCTGGAACAGCCGCGCCCGGCCGATCACGGCATTCCCGCTACGTCCGGCCTGTCCGACCGTGATCGCGGCGATCTGGCCCGCGTGTCCGACGCGATCAGCGCCGCAGAACGCCGCGCGATGGAGGCCGAGCGCGAGACGATCGATCGCTATGTCGCCGCCTGGCTGTCCACCCGCGTGGGCGAAGTGTTCGACACGCGCATCACCGGGGTGCAGAAATTCGGCCTGTTCGCCACGATCCTCGGGCTGGGCGGCGATGGCCTGGTGCCGGTTTCCACGCTGGGTGCCGAACGCTTCAACTATGACGAAAAGGCCCAGCGCCTGATCGGCGAGCTGAGCGGCGAGGAATTCGCCATGGGCATGATCCTCAAGCTGCGCCTGGCCGAAGCCAACCCACTGACCGGCGCGCTCAAGTTCGAGCCGGTGGACGTGGCCGAAGGCGTACAGCGCATCGAGCGGCGCGGCGGCAAGCTGGACGTGAAGCCCAAGGTTCGCGGCAAACACATGGTCGGCCAGCGCGGCCGCCCCGGCAACATCCGCCACCAGGGCAGGCGGAGATAAATTCCTCCCCGGAACGGGGAGGGGGACCAGCCACAGGCTGGTGGAGGGGTGTTTCTGCCTTTAACGGCGTGTCAGGCGGCCACTCCCCTCCACCCCGCTTCGCGCGGTCCCCCTCCCCGTGCCGGGGAGGAGCTCAACTCACCGCGTCGATCGTCTCGTCATCCACCCCGCCGGGCACGATCATCAGCACGCAGGGCAGGGTGCCCGCTTCGGCGGCAAAGTGAGTCACCAGCGGGCCGGAGCCATCTTCGGCCGCGCCGAGTACCAGGGCCGAAACCTCGGCATGTTCCTTGAGGTATTCGCGCACCACTTGCGGCCCGTTGCCCTGGCGCACGCTGATCAGCGGGGCCAGGCCGGATTCGCTGGCCAGGCTGCCGGCAGCGGCGGTGGCCAGCACTTCGGCGCGATCGTGCGCTTCCTGCTCGATCGTGGCCTGGACCCCGGCAAAGGCGACGAATTCCTGGCGCGGCACCAGCGCCAGGATATGCACTCCGCCACCGGTGCGCACCGCGCGCCGCGCGGCAAAGCGCAAGGCGCGTGTCGCTTCCTCGGTTTCATCCATGATCACCAGATAGATGCGCTGCTGGTCCGGCATGTCGCTGATCCGCCCCCGTTTGTTGGCGAGTCGTATCGTGAAAGCGCGGTTCTGGCAAATAGGTGAGGTGCGTGGGGCGGGGGCATGCGTAAAAATGATACCCTGCGGGTGTGCTATTGGCTTGACCGAAGGTGCAAGGCTGGTGAAATGAGGTGGTGAAACGAAAATTCGATTTAACCCGAATTTTTGCCAAATAACCAGTTTTGCAAACCGAATTGACACTTTTGTCAGCAAGGACACGGAACCAAGCCCATGCCCATCGCGATCAAGATGCCCGCCCTGTCCCCGACGATGGAAGAGGGCACGCTGGCCCGCTGGCTCGTCAAGGTTGGTGACAAGGTTTCCTCGGGCGACATCATGGCCGAGATCGAGACCGACAAGGCCACCATGGAATTCGAGGCGGTCGATGAAGGCACGATCGTGTCGATCGACGTGGCCGAAGGCAGCGAAGGCGTGAAGGTCGGCACGGTGATCGCCACGATCGCCGGTGAAGACGAAGACGCGAGCGCCCCGGCCCCGGCCGCACCTGCTGCCGCTCCAGCCAAGGCCGCCGAAGCCGCGCCGGCGCCCGCCGCCAGCGCGCCGGCTCCCGCGCCGGTTGCTGCTGCCGCTCCCGCCGCCAAGGGCGATCGCGTGATCGCTACCCCGCTGGCCAAGCGCATTGCCGCCGAAAAGGGCATCGATCTGGCCACGGTCAAGGGTTCCGGCCCCAACGGCCGCGTAACCAAGGCCGACGTGCTGGGCGCCAAGCCCGGCGCCGCTGCGCCTGCTGCTGCTGCTGCTGCCGCCCCGACCGCCGCTGCACCGGCTGCCGCTCCGGCCCCTGTCGCTGCCCCGGTGCCGGCCGCCGTGCCCGATTTCGGCATTCCTTACGAAGGCCAGAAGCTCAACAACGTGCGCAAGACCATTGCGCGCCGCCTGACCGAAGCCAAGCAGACCATCCCGCACATCTACCTCACCGTGGACGTGCGCCTCGATGCGCTGCTCAAGCTGCGCAGCCAGCTCAACGCCGCGCTCGAAGCGCAGGGCGTCAAGCTCTCGGTCAACGACCTGCTGATCAAGGCGCTGGCCAAGGCGCTGGTGCAGGTGCCCAAGTGCAACGTCAGCTTTGCCGGCGATGAACTGCGCAGTTTCACCCGCGTGGACGTGTCGGTCGCCGTGGCCGCGCCGTCGGGCCTGATCACGCCGATCATCAAGGATGCTGGCAACAAGTCGATCTCGGCCATCGCCACGGAAATGAAGCAGCTCGCCGGCAAGGCCCGCGAAGGCAAGCTTCAGCCGCACGAATTCCAGGGCGGCACGGCCTCGCTCTCGAACCTCGGCATGTTCGGCATCAAGCAGTTCGAGGCCGTGATCAACCCGCCGCAGGGCATGATCCTGGCGGTTGGCGCGGGCGAGCAGCGCCCCTATATCGTCGATGGCGCGCTGGGCGTGGCCACCGTGATGAGCGCCACGGGCAGCTTTGACCACCGCGCGATCGACGGGGCCGACGGCGCCGAGCTGATGCAGGCGTTCAAGCAGATCGTGGAAAACCCGCTGGCGCTGGTGGCATGAGCGTCACCAGTCGCGAACCGGCCATTCGCGTCACGGCCATGCCGGCCGATTGCAACGCCTATGGCGATATCTTCGGTGGCTGGCTGATGTGCCTGATGGACAATGCCGCCGGCCTGATCGCCGCCCGCCGCTGTCGCGGCCGGGCGGTGACCATCGCGCTCGACGGCATGCAGTTCCTCCAGCCGGTGAAAGTGGGCGACGAAGTTTCGGTCTATGGCGAAATCGAAAAGACCGGGCGCACGTCGATGACCATCGCCATCGAGGCCTGGCGGCGCGAGCGGCACCGCGAGCAATCCTCGATGGTCACCCAGGCCAAGTTCACGTTTGTTGCCGTTGACGGCACCGGCCGGCCCCGCCCGGTTGACGAATAAGGAGAATTCCAAGTGGCTGATCAATATGACGTGATCGTCCTCGGTTCGGGCCCCGGCGGCTATGTGGCGGCGATCCGCGCCTCGCAGCTCGGGCTCAAGACCGCAATTGTCGAGCGCGAGCTGCTCGGCGGCATCTGCCTCAACTGGGGCTGCATTCCCACCAAGGCGCTGCTGCGCTCGGCCGAAGTCTTCAACCACATGAAGCACGCGGCCAGCTATGGCCTGGCAGCCGACAACATCCGCGCCGATCTGGAAGCGGTGGTCAAGCGTTCGCGCGGCGTGGCCAAGCAGCTCAACCAGGGTGTCACGCACCTGATGAAGAAGAACAAGATCACCGTGCACATGGGCACGGGCGTCTTGAAGACCGCCACCAGCGTGGAAGTGACCGGCGAAAAGGGCACCGAAACCATTTCGGCCAAGCACGTGATCGTCGCCACCGGCGCGCGTGCGCGCG
Organism: Novosphingobium pokkalii; assembly: GCF_014652855.1. Classification (GTDB taxonomy): domain Bacteria; phylum Pseudomonadota; class Alphaproteobacteria; order Sphingomonadales; family Sphingomonadaceae; genus Novosphingobium; species Novosphingobium pokkalii. Next base: position 28,349 of record NZ_BMZP01000003.1, on the reverse strand, counting down.
ATCTGCCGTTTGCCAAGGCCGACGGCAACCGCGTGTGGACCTATCGCCACGCGATGACGCCCAAGGAACTGCCGTCCAAGCTGCTGGTCATCGGCTCGGGCGCGATCGGCATCGAATTCGCCAGCTTCTACAACGACATGGGCGCTGAAGTCACCGTTGTGGAAATGATGGACCGCGTCGTGCCGGTGGAAGACGCCGATGTTTCGGCCTTCCTCGAAAAGGCACTGACCAAGCAGGGCATGAAGATCATGACCGGCGCCGGCGTCGAAAGCCTTGCGGTTTCCGCCAATGGCGTGAAGGCCAGGATCAAGGCCAAGGACGGCAAGGTGATCGACGGCGATTACAGCCATGTGATCGTCGCCGTGGGCATCGTGCCCAACACCGAGAATATCGGCCTGGAAGCGCTGGGCGTGAAGGCCGAACGCGGCATCATTGCCATCGATGGCTATGGCCGCACCAACGTCAAGGGCCTGTGGGCCATCGGCGACGTGACGCCCGGCCCCTGGCTGGCGCACAAGGCCAGCCACGAAGGCGTGATCGCGGCCGAAGCGATTGCCGCCGAACTCGGCAACAAGGATGTGCATCCGCACCCCATGGACCGCGCCAACATCCCGGGCTGCACCTATTGCCACCCGCAGATCGCCAGCGTCGGCCTAACCGAGGCCAAGGCCAAGGAAGCCGGCTACACCGTGAAGGCGGGCACCTTCCCGTTCATCGGCAACGGCAAGGCCATCGCCCTGGGCGAGCCGGAAGGCTTTGTGAAGACGGTGTTCGATGCCAAGACCGGCGAACTGCTTGGCGCGCACATGATCGGCGCAGAAGTCACGGAAATGATCCAGGGCTTCGTCGTGGGCAAGACGCTGGAAACCACCGAAGCGGAACTGATGCACACGGTGTTCCCGCACCCGACCATCAGCGAATCGATGCACGAATCCGTGCTCGCCGCCTACGGTCGCGCCCTGCACATCTGATCGCCAGACACCCCCCTCCCGCATGCGGGAGGGGTTGGGGGAGGGCCTGTTCCCAACAGAACCCCGCCCACCCCACCCTTGCCAAACCTTCACCAATCCCCCACGGCCTGCGCCCATGACGCATGACGTGATCATCCTCGGCGCCGGGGCCGCCGGCCTGTTTTGCGCGGCGACTGCGGCCGCGCGCGGGCGGCGCGTGGTGGTGCTCGATCACGCCGAAAAGCCCGGCAAGAAGATCCTCATTTCCGGCGGCGGACGCTGCAATTTCACCAACCTGCACACCGCGCCCGATCGCTATCTGTCCGAAAATCCGCATTTCGCGCGCTCGGCGCTCAGCCGCTATACCCCGGCCGATTTCCTCGCCCTGGTCGAGGCGCACGGCATCGCCTGGCATGAAAAGACGCTGGGCCAGCTTTTCTGCGATGGCTCCGCGCGCCAGATCGTCGACATGCTGCTGGACGAATGCGCCAGGGGTGGCGCCCAGGTCCGCTGCAACAGCCCGATCGGTGCAGTGCGTCACGCCGATGGCCTGTTTCATGTCGCGGCGGGGGAGGGCAGCTTTGCCGCGCCCTCGCTGGTCATCGCCACCGGTGGCCCGGCCATTCCCAAGATCGGCGCCACCGGCTTTGCCTATGATCTGGCGCGCCAATTCGGCCTGAAAGTGGTGCAGCCGCGCCCGGCGCTGGTGCCGCTCACGCTACCGCCCGAAGCCGCGCTGTTCCGCGAGTTGTCCGGCATTGCCGCCCCGGTGGAGGCCGCGTGTGGCAAGGCCCGCTTTGCGGAAGCCGCGCTGTTCACCCATCGTGGCCTGTCCGGCCCGGCGATCCTCCAGGTTTCGTCCTATTGGCAGCGCGGGGAAGCGGTGCGCATCGATTTCGTGCCTGGCCGGCGCGGCGATTGGCTGCTCGAAGCCAAGCGCCAGCGCCCGCGGGCCGGGTTGCGCAGCGTTCTGGCCGAAGCTCTGCCGGAACGCCTGGCAACGGCGCTGGTCGAGCAGATCGGCCTCCCCGGTGAAATGGGCAACCTGCCCGACAAGGCTCTGCGCGCCGCGCAGGACCGGCTGCGCGCCTGGGAGTTCCAGCCCAATGGCAGCGAAGGCTATGCCAAGGCGGAAGTAACCGCCGGCGGCATCAGCACGGCAGAGCTTTCGCAACGCACGATGGAAGCGCGCAAGGTGCCTGGCCTCTATGCCATTGGCGAGGCGGTGGACGTAACTGGCTGGTTGGGCGGCTACAATTTCCAGTGGGCCTGGGCCAGTGCCCATGCCGCCGGGCTCGCCGCCTGATACGCGCAAATCCCTATATTCACGGCCCCACACCGGCAAAAATCTGCCGGATAACGGCAGTATAACGCCGCCTGGGTGCAAGTACCTGCCCTTAAAAATACCTGGTATTCAGGGTCTATGTGGCCTTTTTGCCTTGAAAAGCCCGCATGCCGGGCCTCGAGCGACCAGGATATGCGCCATGCCCAGCTATGCCGATGCTTCCATCGTCAGTTCTTATAGCCTGACCGGCAACAAGTTCTTCGACTCGCTGCTTTATTCCAAGGCTGCCTTTCGATCCAAGTGGTCGACGGTTGTCGATGGCAAGACGGCAATCACCTACAGTTTCCCCTGGCTCGATGGCGTGTCCAGCAAGTTTGCCTCGGGCTATGGCACCGAGCCGACCGCCGCCACCCACGGCGCCATGCCCAGCGCCCAGATCGACAATATCAAGGCGGCATTCCAGGCCTGGGCCAATGTGGCGAACATCACCTTCACCCAGGTGAGCGAAACCGAGAGCGGCACGGTGGGCGATATTCGCGTGGCGCAATCCTCCAGCGTGACCGGCCAATACTGGGGCTATTGCAAGATCGTCTCCAGTGGCGCGGCCAACAGCCACGGCGATATCTGGATCTCGCCCAGCTACGGCAACGGCTCCTTTGCCGTGGGCACCTACAACTACATGGCCATGATGCACGAGATCGGCCACGCGCTCGGCCTCGATCACCCGTTCGAGGGCAACAAGATCCCCTCGGGCTATGATGCGCGCAACTACACGATCATGTCCTACACCGATCCCAAGAACGTGTGGTTCTACAACAGCAGCACCGGCCAGGTGGAGTACCTGATCAAGTCGCCGATGGTCTATGACATCGCCGCGATCCAGTCGATCTATGGCGCCAACACCAGCTACAATGCCGGCGACACGACTTATACCTATTCCGCTACGGCGCCGTTCTTCGCCGCGATCTGGGACGGCGGCGGCAACGACACGATCGATATCAGCGGTTTCTCCAAGGGCTGCCGGATCGATCTGCACGCCGGCACTTATTCCACCCTGGTGTTCGACAACCTCAGCACCATCACCAACAACCTGGGCATCGCCTTCAACTGCACGATCGAGAATGTCACCGGCGGCAGCGGCGCCGACAAGCTGACTGGCAACGACGTGGCCAATGTCCTCATCGGCCGCGACGGCGATGATACGCTGGTCGGCAATGGCGGCGCCGATACGCTCAACGGCGGCGCGGGGAAGGACGTGCTCCAGGGCGGCAACGACAACGACACCCTGATCGGCGGCGCCGGGCAGGATACCTTGACCGGCGGGGCAGGGGCCGATGCTTTCGTTTTTACCGCCATTTCCGATTTTGGTGGGCTGACCCTGACCACATGCGACGCGATCACCGATTTCAGCAAGGCCCAGAAAGACGTGATCAAGCTGAACCAGATCGACGCGATCAGCAGCACGGCCGATGTGGACGATCCCTTCACCTTCATCGGCACGGCCAATTTCCACAAGGTTGCCGGCGAATTGCGCTATGCTATCAGCGGCTCCACCACCACGATCCAGGGCGACGTGAACGGCGATGGCGTTGCCGATTTCTGGCTCAAGGTGGCGGGCAAGGTTGCCTTCGCCGCCACCGATTTCGTGCTGTGACGCCATGCTGAATCCGGGTGGAGGCGGGCACACGCCTCCACTTTGAACCTGTCGTCCGTCCCGTAACGCGGCTTGTGCGGCTATCCCGGTGGGCCACAGTCAACGGGGCATCGCGCGTGGCAAGCTATACCCAGGCATCTGCCGTCAAGACCTACAACCTGACCACCGACGCCCGCTTCAATGCCCTGCTTCAGGCCGATCCCAGCTATCGCCTGGCTTGGTCAACCGTGTCGGGCGGCAAGACGCAGGTCACTTACAGCTTCATCTGGGGCGGCGGCGTCGCCTCGCAGTTCGCAACTGGCTATGGCACTGAAATGACCGCCGCCACGGTGGGCGCGCTGCCATCCAGCGAATATGCCAATGTCGCCCTGGCGTTTCAGCAATGGGCCAACGTGGCCAACATCACGTTCAAGCAGGCGACCGAAACCGCCGCCGGCGGGGTGGGAGACATCCGCCTTGGCCTGTCCTCGCGTGTCGGCGATTCCTGGGGCTATACCAAGGTCAATGCCGGCGGCACGGCCAACAGCTATGGCGATATCTGGATCAACCCGCTCTACGGCAATGATTCCTATGCGGTGAACACCTACAATTTCACGGCCCTGATGCACGAGATCGGCCACGCCCTGGGCCTGGCGCATCCTTCCGAAGGGAACATCATCCCCACCGGGTACGATTATCGCAACTACACGATCATGTCCTACAACGATCCCTACGGGGTCTATGCCTACAATCCCGCCAAGGAAGACTTCGACTACATCATCCAGACGCCGATGGTCTATGATATCGCTGCGATCCAGGCGATATACGGCGCGAACATGAGCTATCACGCCGGGGACAACAAATACGTCTACAGCCCCGATGCGCCGTTCTATGCCGCGATCTGGGATGCGGGCGGCACCGACCTGATCGACCTGCGCACGTTCAAGCTCGATTGCTGGGTCGATCTCCACCCCGGTGCCTATTCCACCCTGGGCTTCACCAATGTCAGCGTCTCCAACAACCTCGGCATCGCCTACAACGTGACGATCGAGAACTGCTATGGCGGCGCGGGCAACGATAGCATCGTCGGCAACGATGCCAACAACGCGCTCTATGGCAACGCCGGCAACGATCGCATTTATGGCTATGGCGGCAACGACAAGCTTTCGGGCGGCAAGGGGGACGACATCCTTTCCGGGGGCGAGGGCAACGACACGTTCCTCGCTGGCAGCGACTATGGCAACGATCGCTACGTTGGCGGGCCGGGGCTTGACTTGGTGACTTATGCTGGCGCCACGGCCGGCGTTAACGTCAACCTCACCACAGGGGTGGGCGATGCGACGGCGGCGGGCCTGGGCAAGGACACCATCTCGGGCGTCGAGCGTGTCACCGGTTCGGCCCATGCCGATACCCTCTTGGGCGATGCCAATGACAACATCCTGTCCGGCAATGGCGGCAACGACACCATCAACGGCATGGCCGGCAACGATACCTTGCGCGGCGGCTCCGGACAGGACCGGCTCACCGGCGGCAGCGGTGCCGATCGCTTCGTGTTTGAACGGGTGATCGAATTTGCCGGCACCACCGCCACCACGTGCGACGTGATCACCGATTTCCGCCACAGCGAGGGCGATCAGATCGTGCTCTCCCCTATCGATGCCAATAGTCTCACCACCGCCGACGACCCGTTCGTGTTCATCGGCACGGCCGCGTTTCACAAGGTGGCCGGGGAACTGCGCTATGCCATCACCGGCGGCAACACCCTGGTCCAGGGCGATGTCGATGGCGATGGCGTGGCCGATTTCGCCCTGCTGCTCCAGGGCAGTGTCACGCTTGTGAAGGGCGACTTCATTCTCTAGATCCGCCCCCAGATCCGGCCCTAGATTCGCCGAAGCGCGTCTTCCATCACGTGGGCTTCATGCTGGCTGGCGACCACCAGTGGCTGCGTGTCCTGCTCGGCCCGGCGTTCGCTTTCGGGCACCAGTTCACGCGCGTCGCCGCTCCACTGCGCGGCAATGGCCCGCACTTCCGGCACGATTACCAGCTTGGCCACCACCAGCGATCCGGCCCACAGCGGAATCGACAGCACGAGCGACGTGATGACGCACTTTACGGCCTTGGTGGGGTGCAGGACGTTGATGTTCCAGGTCATGGTCAATTCCCGATTACGCTTTCCCATCGGTCCCGCAGCAGGGGCTAATGGTTGGGGCCTGACATCGGGATGAATGGCCAAATTTTCATGCTGGCCGAAATCATGGTCGCGACGCTGCGCCGCCAGTGGCCGTGGAGCCATGGCGGCGCAAGCAACGATCAAGCGGACAGGTAATGCGCAGTGGTCTTGGCGGCCACTTCCTCGGCAGTGACGCCGGGGGCCAGCTCCACCAAGTGGAACGGGCTGTCGTGATCCGGGCGCTGGAACACCGCCAGGTCGGTGATCACCATGTCCACCACGTTCTTGCCGGTCAGCGGCAGGGTGCATTCCGGGATGAACTTGGAACTGCCGTCCTTTGCGCAATGCTCCATCACCACGATGATGCGCTTCACGCCGGCCACCAGGTCCATGGCGCCGCCCATGCCCTTGATCATCTTGCCCGGCACCATCCAGTTGGCGATGTTGCCGTGCTCGGACACTTCCATCGCGCCCAGCACGGTCAGGTCGATATGCCCGCCGCGGATCATGGCAAAGCTTTGCGCGCTGTCGAAATAGGCGGTCTGCGCCAGTTCGCTGATGGTCTGCTTGCCGGCATTGATCAGGTCGGCATCCACTTCGTCGTCATAGGGAAAGGGGCCGATGCCCAGCATCCCGTTTTCCGATTGCAGCGTCACTTCCATGCCGGCGGGAATGTGGTTGGCCACCAGCGTGGGAATGCCGATGCCCAGGTTCACATAGAAGCCGTCTTGCAGTTCACGCGCCGCGCGCGCGGCCATTTCATCACGAGTCCAGGGCATCAGGCGTTCTCCCGCGCACGGGTGGTGCGGAATTCGATTCTTTTGTCATAGGGCGCGCCCAGCACCAGCCGCTGGACATAGACTCCGGGCAGGTGGATGCCATCGGGATCGAGGCTGCCGGTCGGCACGATCTCTTCCACTTCCACCACGCAGACCTTGCCGCAGGTGGCCGCCGGCACGTTGAAATTGCGGGCCGTCTTGCGGAACACCACGTTGCCGCTCTCGTCCGCCTTCCACGCCTTGACCAGCGACAGGTCGGCAAAGATTCCGCGCTCCAGGATATAGTCCTGCCCGTCGAAATTCTTCACTTCCTTGCCCTGCGCCACCAGCGTGCCCACGCCGGTCTTGGTGTAGAAGCCGGGAATGCCCGCACCGCCCGCGCGCATGCGTTCGGCCAGCGTGCCCTGGGGGCAGAATTCCACTTCCAGCTCGCCCGACAGGTACTGCCGCTCGAATTCCTTGTTCTCGCCCACGTAGGACGAGATCATCTTCTTCACCTGGCGCGTGCGCAGCAGCTTGCCGATGCCTTCGTTGTCGATGCCGGCATTGTTGCTGGCAAAGGTCAGCCCGGTGACGCCGGATTCGCGCACCGCGTCGATCAGGCGTTCGGGAATGCCGCAAAGGCCAAAGCCCCCACAGGCAATCAGCAGGCCATCGCGCAACAGGCCGTCCAGCGCGGCCTGGGCAGAGGGATAGATCTTGTTGGCCATTGGCACCTCTCCATCAGATGCCGAACCTTAGGCACAATGACCCATCGAAACCAGCGATACATTCTTATCTTTTATGATAAGAAATGGCCATGAAACGCCTGGCCATCTACCATATCGAAACCCTGCTGTGGATTGCCCGCCTCGGCACGTTCCGCGCTGCGGCCGAGCGGCTCAACACCACGCAGCCCGCCATTTCCGCCCGCGTCAAGGAAATCGAGGAGCAGTTGGGCGTGGACTTGTTCCGCCGCGAAGGGCGCAACATGGTGCTCACCGCGCGCGGCCGGGCGCTGGTTGCCGATTTCGAGCCGCTCTGGGCCGGCTTCGAGCGCGCGCTGTTCAAGGCGAGCGACTTTGCCGGCGCCACCGGGATCGTCCGCCTCGGCACCGGAGAGATCGCTGCCGCCACCTGCCTGCCGGCCTTCGTCGCCGCCGTGGAGCAGGACCTGCCCGGCGTCACTCTGGAAATCGAGGTGGACCTCACCGCCCGCATGCTCCAGCAATTGCTCGCCGGCACCAGCGACATGGTGTTCCTCGCCGGCCCGGTCGCCAGCCCCGGCGTGCGCACCACGTCGCTCGGCAGCGTCGGCCTGGTCTGGGCCGCCAGCCAGGCAACGGCGCAGGCGGGTGGCTTCAAGCATCCGCTTCCCGTCTGGTCGATCCCCGAACACTCGCCGATCCACGGCATTACCCGCGAATCCCTCGCCAGCCACGGCATCACGCCCCCGGTGATCCGCACCTGCAACAACGTCCGCGCGCTGGTCGAAATCATCCGCCACGGCACCGGCGCCGCCCTGCTCCCCGAAACCATGATCCGCGCCGAACTGGCCAGCGGCGCGCTGGTCTCCGTGCTTCCCGCCCCCAAACGCCAGATTCGCTTCGAAGCCGCCATCCGCAGCGCGGAGCGAGACCCGCTGATCCTGGAACTCTTCCGCCGCGTCAGCGGGCTACGGATCGATTAGCCCCGCAACATGCCCTCCCCCAGCCCCTCCTGCGAGCGGGAGGGGAGCATGTCAGTCCCCCTCCCGCTCGCGGGAGGGGTTAGGGGAGGGCATGTGCGCAACGCGCGAGGGAAGGTCCAAGACAGCAAAGGCCAATGGTTCAGGTGGCGCTGATGAGGGGGGGCGCAATTAAGTATGCTGTCCCCGGAATTCCCTGTCCCCGGAATTCCCGCCCCGAACTGGCCAGCGGCGCGCTGGTCTCGGTCCTCCCGGCCCCCAAACGCCAGATCCGCTTCGAAGCCGCCATCCGCAGCGCCGAACGCGACCCCCTGATCCTGGAACTCTTCCGTCGCGTCAGCGGGTTGCGGATCGACTAGCCCCGCAACATTCCCTCCCCCAGCCCCTCCCGCGAGCGGGAGGGGAGTGAAAAGAACAACGCAAAATCCCCCTCCCGCTCGCGGGAGGGGTTAGGGGAGGGCATGTGCGCAACGCACGAGGGAAGGTCCGGCGGCGGCAAATAAAGGACGGCTGACCTTGCGCCTACGGGGCGTGGCAATTAAGTATAATGCCCCCGGAAATCCAAGTATACTGTCCCGTAAATCCCCTACTGGGGGTTGTCATCTCAGTTATTCTCGACGTGGACCATTGATTTATCCAGCGTAAGGGTGAACGCTCCTTTATCTGCTGCATTAACGTCCTCGCCCACAATTTCAAGGATCAACGCGTCTGGAATGTCATGACTATTTGCCTGAGCGTCGATAACTTTATACCGTTTACTATGTGATAACATGATGCAGCGTGGGCCATCTTCATTGCTGGGATCGAAATATGAATTCATTTTTGTCTCATGGCCGCTCAAGCCAAGTAGCATTGTCTGCTTGAGATCCTCTTCGTTCAAACAAGCAATTCCCCCTTTGGGAAAGGTGACAATGCTCTCCGTTTTCAGCCATGGCTCGATTTCGTCATCCTTTGCTTGTGAAGCCACCACTTTAGGGTTCGCTTTCTGAGGGACGTTTGGATCATTCGGCTCAACCTTTGCGGTGAGATAATTTGCGAGACCCATGGAAATTATCGCCAAGAGTATACCTCCAGCGGCAATTTCGGATCTCTTTGGGATTTTTCCGGTTTTTTTGTCTCTGATCCATTTAGGGTTGATAAGGCCAATTGAAGTAAATGCTACGAAAGAGAGTGCCAGAAATTTGAAAATGATTTCCCACATTTTTTCCTCCAGGCATTATTTTTAGTTCTTGATAATTCTGGGGCAATATATCAAATGCCGATGACAGGTGAATTCGCATGGAATTTAGGTGACAGAAGCGAAAAATCCCACGTCCGTGAACTGCGTCGCGCTTTCGATCATAATCCCGCCCCACTGTCAGCCAACAACCGCTCCCGAAACCAATCCGCCAAATCCGCTTCATCCAGCGTCCCCGCCGCCAAGGCCAGCATGGCCCGAACGGCGTCTTCCGGCGCGAACACGATCCGCACGTCATTCAGCGCCAGAAACAGGCGCGCCAGCACCCAGGCGGTGCGTTTGTTGCCGTCGGTAAAAGGGTGGTTGCGCGCCAGGCCATAAGCATAGGCTGCGGCCAACTGGCACAAGTCGGTTTCGCCATAGCTCCACTGGTGGCGCGCGCGGGCGAGGGCGGATTCCAGTCCTGCTGCATCGCGCAGGCCCATCGGGCCGCCATGCTCGGCCAGTTGGCGGTCATGGATCGCCAGGGCGAGTTCGGTTTCGATCCACACCGGCTCGGCGTTCTGGGCCATGTTACTTGGCCAGCACGCGCAGGATGTCCCTGTCCTCGCGCATGATCTGTTCGGCCAGCGCCATCTTGGCCTCGAACGTCGGATCGGACGCGGTGATGCGGATGCCGTCCGGGGTTTCGGACACGTAGAGCGTGTCGCCCACCCCGGCGCGCAGCTTGGCCAGCAGTTCCTTGGGCAGGACAACACCGGCAGAATTGCCGATCCTGGTGATTTTCAGACTGGCGTTCATACAGGCGTTATAACGCAAGGCCGGGTCAACCTCAAGTGCCCTGCCTCAACGCTCCCGGATCGCCCCCTTCAGCCCCAGATGCGCCGCCAAGGCCTTCAAGTCCCGCCCCACGCTGTCGTTGATCAGCACGGCGTGGCGGTCTTCCACTTCCATCACCAGCGTTTCCCCTTCGCGGCGCAAAGTGCTGCCGTTGAGCGCCGAGGGCGCGCCCACGGTGAAGCGGCGGCACAGGCGGGTGGCGAGGCCCCAGGCTTGCGCCTCACGCAAGGCGGCGGGGCTGGCAAGTTGCGGCAGGTCTGGCGGCAGCACCAGTTTGCCGGTGTTGGCGATCATCGCGGCGGCGAGCATCGCGCGGTCGCGGGCGGTGGCGCCGATCCAGCGTTTGCGCAGGCCCCATTCATGCGCCAGGTCGCCGCGCAAGTTGGGCTCCACCGTGGCCGAGGCCATGCACAGCATCGTGGCGGCCAGGCGCAGGCGCTCGCGGCGGTCCGGCCCGTCGGTCTGCACGATCCCGGCGGTCCAGCCGGCCACCATGCTCGCGGTGTTGGCGGCAATGCCATGCTCCTGCGCAAAGGCAGAGGCGCCGGCCACCAGTGGGTCTTGTCCGCGCACGGCTTCGGGCATCGCTTCCCACAGCACGCCTTCGCGCAGGCCCCAGGCGGAAAAGACCAGCCGCTCCGGCTTCAACCGCGCAATCAGCACGGCGAGCAGCGCGGCCGTATCGGGCAGGCTGGCCAGGCGCCCGCTGGAAACCCCGGCAATCGGCCCGATCGTCTCGCCCTTGCGCCGCGCCATCGCCTTGGCGAGCTTGAGCGCCACGGCCGGATCGGCTTCATAGCCATGGGGATCGTCGATCGGAAACCTGGTCTGCACCATGACATGGCGGGCAAAGGCGCGCAGCGAGCCGCCGACAAGATAGAGCGTCTGCCCCGGCGTGGCTTTCCATTCCGCCTTGGCCAGCGCCTTGGTGATCTTCTGCCCGAAAGCCCGCTGCCCCTGCGCGCGCAGGCCGGGCAAGCGCAGCGTGCCCAGCGGCAGGCTGACGCCATGGGTGCAGCGCTCCCCATCCACGTCCACCAGTTCCAGGCTGCCGCCGCCCAGATCGCCCACCACGCCCTTGGCGCGGGGGAAGGCGCCAAGCACGCCGTGCGCGCTGGTGATCGCTTCCTCTTCGCCAGACAGCAGGCGCGGGGTTAGCCCCAGCTTGGCGATCGCCTCCAGAAAGGCGGGGCCATTGCCGGCATCGCGGCTGGCGGCGGTGGCCACCACATCCACCTCGGTCACGCCTTGCAAGCCCAGGATCGCCTTGAACCGGGCGAGCGAGGCGAGGGCCAGAGCCATGGCCTTGGGCGAAAGATCGCCGCTTTCGGCCACGCCCTTGCCCAGCCGCGCAGTCACTTTCTCGTTGTGCAGCACTTTGGGCGCGCGCAACGGCTGGCCATAGACCACCAGGCGCACGGTGTTGGAACCAATATCGATGATCGCGCGCGTGCGCGTGTCCTTGCCCCGGGTCAGGCCAAACGGCATGGTTTGGCTCAATCCACCGTCGCGCCGCCGCGCCGGAGCGCCAGCTTGGGCACCTTGCGCCCCTTGGTCAGGGCCGCGCCACGGCCCGAAAGCGAAGGATTGGTCATGAAATAGCGGTGCACATTGAACGGTTTCTCGCCCGCGTCGGAACGACACGAAACCCGCTGATAATCGCCATCGGCGTGCAAAGTCCAGCTTTGCTCGGTATCGATCAGGTTGGCCAGCATCACCTGGTCGAGGATCTGGTCGTGCACCGTCTTGTTGCGGATCGGCACCAGCACTTCCACGCGCCGGTCCAGGTTGCGGCTCATCCCGTCGGCCGAGGAAATGAACACCTTGGCGCGGCGATTGGGCAGGGCGGCGCCGTTGCCAAAGGCCCAGATGCGGCTGTGTTCCAGGAAGCGGCCAATGATCGACTTGACCGTGATCCGCTCCGAAAGCCCCGGCACGCCCGGCCGCAGGCAGCAGATGCCGCGCACGACCAGGGCGATGTCCACACCTTCCTGCGCAGCGGCATAGAGCCGCTCGATCAGGCGGCTGTCGGTCAGCGCGTTGAGCTTGGCCCAGATCGTCGCCGGCTTGCCGGCGCGGGCAAAGGCAATCTCGCGCTCGATGCAGTCATAGAGCGTGCGGCGCAGCCCGATCGGCGAGATCGAGAGAAACTCGGTGTTCTTGGGCTCGACATAGCCGGTGATGAAATTGAACAGTTGCCCGGCATCGCGCGCCGCCTTGGGATCGGCGGTGAAGAACGACAGGTCAGTATAGATGCGCGCGGTCACCGGGTGATAGTTGCCGGTGCCAAAGTGGCAATAGGTGCGATAGCCATCGCCTTCGCGCCGCACCACCATCGACACCTTGGCGTGGGTCTTCCAGTCGACGAAGCCATAGATCACCTGCACGCCCGCGCGTTCCAACTGGCTGGCCCAGTGCAGGTTCTGCTCCTCGTCGAACCGCGCTTTGAGTTCGACCACGGCGGTGACGGACTTGCCCGCCTCGGCCGCGGCGATCAAGGCGGCGATCACTGCCGATTGCTTGCCGGCGCGATAGAGCGTCTGCTTGATCGCCACCACATCGGGGTCTTCGGCCGCCTGCCGCAGGAAATCGATCACCACGTCGAAACTCTCGAACGGGTGGTGGATCACCAGGTCTTTCTCGCGGATCGCGGCAAAGCAATCGCCATCGTGCTCCAGCACACGCTCGGGATAGCGCGGGTTATAGGGCTCGAACTTCAATTCGGGGCGCGGCATGTCGACGATCTGGGAAAGGCCGTTCATCGCCAGAAGGCCCGGCGATTTCACCACCAGGGCATAGTCCAGCCGCAGCTTGTCGCGCAGCAACTGCTCGGCGGTGGGATCGAAATCCTCCTGCAATTGCAGCATGATCACCTTGCCGCGCCGCCGCCGCTGGATCGCGGTGCGGAAATAGCGCACCAGGTCTTCGGCGTCTTCCTCGATCTCCATGTCGCTGTCGCGCAGCACGCGGAACGTGCCGGAGCCTTGCAGGCGGAAGCCGGGGAACACCGTGGCGGCGTTGCGCCGCACCAGTTCCTCGATGCTGATCCAGCCGCCATCCTCGGGCAGGCGCACAAAGCGCGGCAGCGAGGGCGGGATCAGGATCATCTCGGTGACAGGGTCGTTGTCGGCCACCCGCACCATCGAGAACAGGATGCCCGTGCCCTGGTTGGCGATGAACGGAAAGGGGTGCGCCGGGTCGATCGCCTGCGGGGTGAGCACCGGCATCACATGCTCGGCGAAATAGCGTGCCAGCCAATCGGACTGCGCGCGGGGCAGGGGCTTGTCGCCCACCATGTGGATGCCCGCCTCGGCCAGCAGGCCGGAAAGCTCGCCCAGCACCACGTGCTGCGCGCTCACCAGGTCTTCCACCGCGCCGTGGATCTGCTGCAACTGCTGCGCCGGGCTGAACCCGTCGATCGAGACTTCGTCGATCCCGCGCCGCACCTGGCCGGCCAGGCCCGCCACGCGCACCATCATGAACTCGTCCAGGTTGCTGCCCGAGATCGACAGGAAGCGCAGGCGTTCCAGCAGCGGGTAGTTGGTGTTCTGCGCCTCGGCCAGCACGCGGCGGTTGAACATCAACCAGCTCAGCTCGCGATTGAAATAGCGCAGTGGCGGAGGGCCATCAACGAGCGGGGAAAGGCCTTGCACGGGCAGCGCGCCACCCGGCGCTGCGCTGGTTTCTGCCACGATTGCTGTCCTGCTTGCTGTTGTTGCGGTCCCGCGCGCCATCGGTCCTCTTTGCTACTGTGGTATGACTGTGAGGCACACTAGCACCGGGCGGGGGCGCCCTGGCAAGCGCAAAGCATCCTGGTCAGGAAACGTTACAGGCGCCTGGTCAATCTCTACTCGTTTTGTCGAGAATCGCGCGCGCTCTGCCGCCGCGCAGCTCGCCAGAGTCGCTGGTGGCGCTAGATTGCATCTTGGCCTTGGTGAGTCGTGTCCCACGGCGCGCCGCCCCGGCCCATCCGCAGCGGGCTGGCCGCGCATGCCCAAGCCCGCTGCGGACTTTTATCTGTATCTAAAGGTATCAATGCCTTGCCCTGCTGCGCTGGTCGGCGCGGCCGTGGTGCGCGCGCGCTCGACGCGCTGTTCATCGGCGCGAAAGTTTCGCTTTGTGGCCCGCAACAACTCGTTTAATGTCTATCGGGTAAGTTGAGTATAGGAAGGGCGCAACAAGACACGCCGCGTCACCGATCGCGCGTTTGCAAGAGAGAGCCGATGTCCACCACACCTGCCACGCCCGATCCGGAAAGCGCGCGCCTGATCGAGCAGTCGCTCGACAGCGTGCGAGAGGCCCTGTCCGGGCTGCGCTACGGCCATGTCGGCCTCACTGTTCACGAAGGCCGCGTCGTCCAGATCGACGTGACTGAAAAGCGTCGCTTCAAGGCCAACTGACCAAGTCAAAGAGTACCATCCACGGCGGCATCATGGCTCTGCGGAGAGCCGCCAGCCGGGGCAACAGCACAACAAACACCATGTTCGCCGCCGCCACGGAACCCCTCCGCGCGCGCGATGCGGCATGGCGAAAGGGACCAAGACATGCTCGTTCGCGCCAACCTTGCCACGTCGGTGGCTTCCGCCGGCCTGGCTCTCGCGCTCGCCGCCCCGGCCCATGCCGCTTCAGAAGCGCCCGCGTCCGACGCGCCCGTCGCAGAAAAGTCCGGCGGGGGCGCCCCTGCGGCTCCGGTCGATGACAGCATCGTCGTCACCGCCCGTCGCCGCGCCGAAACGGTGCAGACCGTGCCGCTGGCCGTCACCGTGGTGGGCGGCGCGCATATCGAGAACACCGGCGCGTTCAACGTCGGCCGCCTCACGCAGCTTACGCCCACGCTGCAATTCTATTCGTCCAACCCGCGCAACACCTCGGTCAACATCCGTGGCCTCGGCGCCCCGCTCGGCCTGACCAACGACGGCATCGAGCAGGGCGTGGGCGTCTACATCGACGACGTGTTCTATGCCCGCGCTGCTTCATCCACGTTCGACTTCCTAGACGTGAGCCGCATCGAAGTGTTGCGCGGCCCGCAAGGCACGCTGTTCGGCAAGAACACCACCGCCGGCGCGCTCAACATCACCACCCGCGCCCCAACGTTCGATCCCGAAGCCCGGCTGGAGGCCACGGCCGGCAATCTCGGCTTCGTCCAGCTCAAGGGCGCGGTGTCCGGCCCGCTCAGCGATACCCTGGCCGTGCGCCTCGCCGGCTCGTTCACCCAGCGTGACGGCACGATCTACAACGTCACCCAGCGCCAGTGGATCAACTCGCAGGACAACAAGGGCGCTCGCCTGCAATTCCTGTGGCGCCCCAGTTCGGGCGTGGAAGTGACCCTGGCGGGTGACTACAACAAGCAGAACCCCAATTGCTGCGCCCTGGTCTATGTGCGCACCGGCGCCACCCAGCGTCCCGCCAACCGCCAGTATGCCGCGCTCGCCGCCGCGCAGAACTATGCCGTGCCCAGCACCAATCCGTTCGACCGCCTGACCGACGAAGACGTCGCCCTGCGCGCCAAGAACGAAACCGGCGGCGTTTCGCTGCGCGCCAAGATCCAGACCGGGCTGGGCACGATCACCTCGATCACCGCCTGGCGCTTCTGGGACTGGGATCCGTCGAACGACCGCGACTATCTCGGCCTGCCGATCACCACCAAGTCCAACAACCCCTCGCACCAGGACCAGTATACCCAGGAACTGCGCCTGACCGGCGAAACCGGCCGCTTCAACTACACCGTCGGCGCGTTCGGCTTCTACCAGAAGATCCACACCACCGGCGTGCAGCAGCAAGGCCCGGCCGCCAGCAAGTTCCTGATCGCGCCCAGCAATGCGCTGTCCAACGATCCTTCGGTGCTCAATGGCCTGACCGCCAGCAACGACATCACGCTGAAGAACACCAGCGCGGCGATCTATGGCAAGTTCGGCTACAAGCTGACCGATACGCTGTCGATCCAGCCCGGCGTGCGCCTGAACTACGACAAGAAGGACGGCGTCTACAATTCCACCGTCACCGACGGCAACGGCAATCTGGTGGTGTTCAAGATCAATCCCGCCACCGGCAAAAGCGCCAACAGCAGCCGTGAAGCCGCGCAGCTCGCCGTGCTGGCCCCGCAATACTTCGTGGCCAATTTCAGCGACTGGAACCTGTCGGGCGACGTCACCCTGGCCTGGGATCCAACCCGTGACGTCCACGTCTACGGCACCTATGCGCGAAGCTTCAAGTCGGGTGGGATCAACCTCAACGGCGTGCCCTCCAACACCGACGGCACCCCGCTGCTGCAATTCGCCACGATCAAGCCTGAGCGGGTGAACCACTTCGAGGTGGGCATCAAGACGCAGTTCTGGGGCCGCAAGGGCACGTTCAACGTCGCGGCCTTCCGCACCGAGATCAACGATTACCAGGCACAGGTGTCCAACTACACCGTGGGCGCGTTGCGCGGCTATCTCGCCAATGCCGAAAAGGTCCGCACCCAGGGCGTCGAAGTCGATTTCGCGCTGCGCCCCAGCGAACGCTTCAGCGTCTATTCCAACGCGGCCTATACCGACGCCAAGTACGTGCGCTTCAAGAACGCGCCGTGCCCGCCGGAACTGTCGGGCGGCACGCAGCCGGTGGACAGCAACGGCAATCTCACCAGCCCGCCGGCAGCACCGGGCGTTTCGGGCGTCAGCCCGCTCTCGTGCGACATTTCCGGCCAGGTTCTGCCCGGCGTGTCCAAGTGGTCGTTCTCCTATGGCGGCGAAGTCAACCTGCCGGTCCAGGCGTTCGGCGGGGAAGGGCAGGTCTACCTCGGCGTTGACGGCAACTACCGCTCGCGCTTCTCGTCCAACCCCACGCCTTCGGCCTATACCTGGGTTGAAGGCTATGCGCTCACCAACTTCCGCCTCGGCGTGCGCCGCGACGGCCGGTTCGACATCTACGGCTGGGTGCGCAATGCGTTCGACACCAAGTATTTTGACCAGTTGGCGGTCGCTTCGGGCAACACCGGCCTGATCGTGGGCCAGGTGGGCGACCCGCGCACCTATGGCCTGACCGTGCGCACACAGTTCTGACCGAGCAAAGTGCCAAGGGCTTCGACAAGCTCAGCCCGAACGGAATGGTACTTCAGAATTCCGTTCGCCCTGAGCCTGTCGAAGGGCCGTTCCGAAGCCTAGCGCCAGAGCGTGATGACGTTTCGATGAACCGACGTCATGCTCTAGATATTTGTGGTCGCGCGATTTTTGACAAAAACCGGTTCCCACTTTTCGTCATCGCACTCTAGCGATTCCCGTCGATGAAATCGCCCAGCGGGCCAAGGATCGAGCCTTCGCCCCGGTTGCTGCCGCCGCCGGGAATGGCCGCTGCCACCACGCGCCCGGCCAGGCGGGCGAAAGGCAGGGACTGGATCCACACTTTGCCCGGCCCGGTCAGTCGCGCGAAGAACAGGCCTTCACCGCCAAACAGCACGCTGCGCACCCCGCCTGCGGTGACCAGATCGAATTCCACCGACGGCGTGTAGGCGGCAAGGCAGCCAGTATCGACGTGCAACTGCTCGCCCGGCCCCAGTTCGCGCTCCACCAGTGTGCCGCCCATCTGCACGAAGACCCAGCCATCGCCGTCGAGCCGCTGCATGACGAAGCCTTCGCCGCCAAACAGGCCGGTCATGATCCGGCGCTGGAACGCGATGCCGATCGACACGCCACGCGCCGCCGCCAGGAAGCTGTCCTTCTGGCAGATCAGCGTGCCGCCCAGGTCGGAAAGCTTGAGCGGCAGGATCGTGCCCGGCACCGGCGCGGCAAAGGCGACGCGGGCCTTGCCCTGGCCGCGATGGGTGAACACCGTGGTGAACAGGCTGGCACCGGTCACCAGGCGCTTGCCCGCGCCCAGCAGCTTGCCCATGAAACCGCCGCCGTCGTGTTCGCTACCGTCGCCGAAGACCGTGGTCATCTCGATCGTGGCGTCCTTCCAGACAAAGGCACCGGCCTCCGCCACGGCGCTTTCGCCCGGATCAAGCTCGATCTCCACAAACTGCAAGTCGCTGCCGCGAATGGCGAAGTCGACATCGTCGGCCACGCCGGTACGGCGGCTGTGGCTCCAGGGGCTGCTGCTCATGACCCGGCATTCCTCCTTCACGGGAAAGCGAAAACCCGGCCAGACTGCCATGCCCAGGCCAACCGGGCCAGCCGTGTTCGCCACAATGCCGATGGCGCTCGATCGATGACATGGCCCGCCCCGCATGCAAGACATACCAAAACGCCGCGCACCCTGTTATAGCCGCTGCGGGTGGCCGTTACGGATGCAGGAGACTTGCGCAGCATGAACGAGACGTTTTCCCAAGGCCTGTCGCCCAAGCGCTATGCGCTCAGCGCGATCGTGCTGCACTGGGCGATTGCAGCCCTGCTGCTGTTCCAGGTCTCGCTCGGATGGCGGCTGGAAGACCTGCCCAAGGGCACGGCCAGCTTTGCCGGATACCAGTTCCACAAGTCGGTGGGCTTCCTTATCCTGGCGCTCAGCCTGGCGCGCCTGATCGTGCGGCTGGTGGCGCGGCGTCCGGCTCCGGCCGAGGGCAGCCCGGCGGTCAAGCTGCTGGTCAAGGTCGTCCATGTGCTGCTCTATGCGATCATGATCGTCGGCCCGCTGAGCGGCTGGATCATGGTCTCCACGTCCAAGATCCGCATGCAGACCATGGTCTTCGGCACGCTGCCTGTGCCCAACCTGCCGGTCGGCCACGCCTGGCACGAGCCGGCGGAAAGCATCCACGGCGCGCTCGGCCTGGTCACGCTGGCGCTGTTCGTGCTGCACGTGGCGGGCGCGCTGCGTCACCACATCATGGGCGATGATCTGCTCGGCCGGATGATCCCGGCGGTCACGCGCCGCGGCCTCACCATCGGCGCCATCGTGGCGCTGCTTGGTTCGGTCGGCGCGTTCGCCTTGGCCCGGGTCTGGTCGTTCGGTGGCAGTGCCCCGGCGCCGGCCGTGGAAGCCTCGGCCTCTGCCGAGCCCGATGACGATGCCTCGACCAGCGCAATGGATGCCCCGGCCGCTACGGCAGCCGCCGATGGTGCGGCAAGCCCTGCGGCCGATGCCTCAAGCGCGGCGGATGCGGCCAAGACCGGCGCTGTGGCCTGGCAACTGGTGCCCGGCGGCCGACTGGGCTTTCATGCCACCTATTCGGGCGATGCCATCAACGGCAGCTTTGGCCGCTGGGACGCGCGCATCGTGTTCTCGCCCGATGACCTGGCGCATTCCAGCCTGCGCGCCACGATCGACCTGGCTTCTGTCGCCAGCGGTGACGCCCAGCGCGACGACATGCTCAAGGGCGACAATTTCTTTGCCACGGCCGCGCATCCCCAAGCGATCTACACCGCCTCGCGCTTCCGGGCGCAATCGCCCGGCCGCTATGTCGCCGAAGGCACACTGTCGCTGGGTGGCAAGATCCGGCCCGTGCCGCTGGCGTTTGTCCTCACCATCGACGGGGACCGCGCCACCGCGCATGGCACCGCCGCGCTGTCGCGCACCGCGTTCGGCATCGGCACCGGCGAATGGGGCGGCACCGATACGCTGCTCGACAACGTGACGGTCGATTTCGCGCTCAAGGCCAAGCGCGCGCCCTGACAGCACTCCATCGCATCACGCATGCAAAAGCCCCCCGGATCGTGATTGCGGTCCGGGGGGCTTCTGTTTTGCGGCAAGTGCGGTCAACCCAGCGGCGAACCGGGCGTGCCCTGCTGGCGCACCCCGGCAAAGAAGAAGCTGACATAGCGATCGGCCCAGCGCATGTGCTGCGCGCGATCCTGGCCCACTTCCGAACTGGCCATCTTGTAGTGGCCCAGGATGCCTTCGAGCCAGAACCGTGCCGCGCTTTCGCAATCGCCGATCACGATGTCGCCGCGCTGCTGGGCTTGTTCGAAATGACCGCGAATGGTGTCGACCGCCGTGCGGTAGACTGTCGCGCGATAGCCGCCTTGCGGGCTGCCGGCTTCGGTATCGAGCCAGTCGATCAGCCGCTCCATCAGCTTGCCATCGGGCGAGTGCAGCAATTCGAGCGTTTCAACCGCCCGCGTGCGGAAGGTTTCCGCCAGGCTTCTGCTGCTGTCGATCGCGCTGATCGCGGCACGGCGTTTCCAGATGCCGTGCTGCACCAAGGCTTCGAGCAGTTCACGCTTGCCGGCAAAGCGGGAATAGATCGTCGCCTTGCCGATATGGGCATGGCGCGCCACGCGATCGAAGGTGAATGTGTCCAGCCCGGTGTCGAGCAGCACTTGCCAGCTCGCTTCCAGGATCTTGCCGTAGAGCTGCTCAGCCTCTGCGACCGAGGGACGTCCCCTGCGGCCCGGCTGGCAGGACAGGAAACCTTCGCTTTCGGCCGCGTCAGTGCCTGGCGCTTGATCCTTGTTGATAGGCGGCGGCTGCGTCATCGGCCGCACTCCCGCTGCCCGAGGCTGCGAATGGGAACGAAGCCGCAAAGCCCGTTGACGGCGCGGGCAGTGCCGAGTTGCTGTCGCGCGCCGCGATCTGGCCGGTCGTACGCGTGCCGCATTCGCGGTGCGCCGGGCAGGTCATTTCCAGCCCTTCCTGATAGGCCAGCCACACACGGCGACCGATATCCGAAAACCAATCCATCCTTCCCAACCCTCGTTCCGAGTGGTTCACGCCTTTGCGGCGTCTTGTGAAGGAAGACTGACACAAAATCGATTCGCGTCAAAGCGGTATAAACAGAACGGGAACGGTCCATTTCAGCGGTCCTGCGCGGGGCTTTGCCACCCCAGGCCGAGGGCCTTTTCCACCGCGATGAAATCGGTGGTCAGCTCTGCGGCGGCGCTGGCGGCGGCCTGGGCGCTTTGCACCTGCTGGCGTTGCGCGGTCAGCGCGTCGCTGCGCGACACCGTGCCGGCATTGGCCCGCTGCTGCTGCAAGGCCTGGCCGCGCGCGGCCTGGGCCTGGGAATCCAGCGCCTTGCCATAGACCTGCCGCTGGCTGCCGAACCGGGTGAGCGAGCCTTCGGCGTCCTGCAAGGCGGTCAGCACGGTCTTGCGATAGTTCGCTTCCGCTTCGGCATAGGCCTGGCGCTTGCTGGTCACCTGGGCCTTGTTACGCCCGCCGTCGAACAAGCTCCAGCGGATCTGCGGCAGCGCCAGCCCGATGATCTTCGATGGATCGACCACGTCACCGATATTGGTGCCGCCCAGGCCCAGCAGGCCCATGAAGCTGATCTTGGGAAGGCCTGCGGCGATCTGCGCGCCGATGTCGGCATTGGCCGCGGCCAGTTGGCGCTCCGCCATGCGGATATCCGGGCGGTTGCGCAGCAGGCTGGCGGGATCGCCCACCGCGACGCTGGCAGGGGGCAGCGGCAGCGGTGCAGGCGTTGCCAGCGTGACGTCGAGCGCGCCCGGTTCCTGCCCGGTCAGCACGGCCAACTGGTCGATCAGCACGGTGATGTCGGCGCCGGCCTTGGCGCGATCGCCTTCGGTCTGGGCGGCCTGGCCACGGGCCTGCGCCAGCGGCTGTTCCGGCGCGGTGCCGCGCGTCAGGCGATCCTGGGCCAGGCTCACCAGTTGCGCATCGATCGCGGCCTGCTGGTCGAGCAGCGCGAGCACCGCCTGGCGGGCGCGCAGCGAGACATAGGCGCGGGCGATTTCGGCCGAAAGCGTGACTCGCGCGTCGTTGGCGCTGGCCTCGGCTGCTTCGGCCCGGGCGCCGGCTGCGGCGATCTTGCTGCGGGTGCCGCCGAACAGATCCAGTTCCCAGCTCGAGTCAAAGCCCACGTTGTAAATCGTGGTGTCGGTGCGCCCGGTATCGTTTCCGCCCAGGATGTTGGACGGCACGTTGACATAGGGCACCGCGCCCGACACGTTGAGCGTGGGGATCAGCGCGGTCTTGTTGGCGGCCAGCCCGGCGCGGGCCTGGGCAATGCGGGCGTTGGCGGCGGCAATGTCCGGCGCGTCGGCCAGGCCCTTGTCGATCAGGCCATTGAGCACCGGATCGCCCAGCGCTTCCCACCAGCGCGCAGCCGGGGCTGTGGCAGTGGTGGTGGCATCGCCACGCAGGAACGCGGCGCGCGCGGCGGCAGCCGGCGCGGCGTCGGGCGCGCCGGTGTACTTGGGGCCAACCGTGGTGCAGCCGGTCAGCGCGGCCGATGCCATAAGCGCCAGCGTCAGCGTGGCAGCGCGCGGCGCGAAGGGGCGAGTGGAATGTTGCATCAGTGCATCGCCATCTTGTGGTGGCCCTTGGGCAGGGGCCGGAGAAGGAAAACGAGCGGCATGACGACGGCAATGCCGACCATCAGCGCAATGAACTCGTCGGTGTAGGCCATGACCAGGGCCTGCTTGAGCACGGCCCCGTCGATCGAGCGCAGCGCGGCGGCAAGGCCTTCCGGGCCACCGCCGAACGAGGCGGCCTGGCTGGAAACCCAGTCCTGCACCGACGGGCTGTTGGCCGGCAGCGCTTCGTGGATGGTCCAGCGGTGGTATTCCTCGCGGCGTTCCTGCAACGTGGCGAGCAGGGCCAGCGCGATCGAGCCGCCCAGGTTGCGCGCCGCGTTGAACAGGCCAGAGGCGTCACCGGCTTCGTCGGGCTTCACGCTGGCAATCGCCGCCTGGTTCAGGAACAGCATCGACAGCGCCTGCCCCAGCCCGCGCATGAGCTGCGAGATCACGAAGTCCGAACCGTCCGAGTTGACCGTCAGCGTGGTGTCCATCCAGCACGATCCGGCCATGACCAGCATCCCGGTCAAGACCACGTAGCGCAAGTCGAACTTCTTCACCAACAGCGGGAACAGCGGCATCATCATCGCGGCGGGAATGCCCGAGAGGAACACGATCTGCCCGGATTGAAAGGCGTTGTATCCGGCGATCGCGGCCAGGAACTGCGGGATGACATAGGCCGTGCCATAGAGCACCGAGCCGATCAGCAGGCCCAGCACGAAGACCGCCGCGAAAGCCCGGTTGCGCAGCAGCGCCAGCTTGATCACCGGTCGCTTGGCAAAGAACTGCCCCAGCCCGATCAGCACGAAGCCCAGGATGGTCACGCCGGTAAGCTGCCAGATCAGCGTGGACTGGAACCACTGCTCGCGGTTGCCTTCTTCCAGCACCACGGTCAGCCCGCCCAGGCCCAGCGCCATACCGGCGATGCCCAGCCAGTCGGCGCTGAACAGCTCTTCCAGGCGCATCTTGGCGCTTGTCAGGCCCACGGTGAGGAACACCATCAGCAGGATGCAGATCGGGATGTTGATGAAGAAGGCATAGTGCCAGGAAAAGTTCTCGGTCAGCCAACCGCCGGCGAGAGGGCCCATCACCGGCCCCAGGATCAGGGTGGAGCCGAACAGGGCCGTGCCCACCGGTTGCTGGTGGCGCGGCAGGCGCGTGGCGATGATCGTCATCCCCGTGGGGATCATCGCCCCGCCGGTGAAGCCCTGGCCGACGCGGCCGATGATCATCATCGTCAGCGTGGTGGAAAGCCCGCAGACGATCGAGAACCCGGTGAACAGCACCGAGGCGATCAGCAGGAAGCGCTTGAGGCCGAACACCCGTTCGAGCCAGGCGGTCAGCGGGATGATGACGATTTCGGCGACCAGATAACTGGTCGCGATCCACGTCCCTTCGGTGGACGAGGCGCCGATTTCGCCCTGGATGGTGGGCAGGGCCGAGTTGACGATGGAAATGTCGAGCGTGGCCATCAGCGCGCCGATGGCCCCGGCCACCACCGCCAGCCAGGCGGTCAGGTCGGCGTTGCCGCTGGCGGGGGCACCCGCAGGCTTGCCCGCCGCCTTGGCGCCACTGCCACCTTCACCCGAAAGGGTTGCGGCGGCCATTACTTGGTCCCCTGGTCCTGCTCGGCGCGGATCGCCTTGATCGCACCCTTGGCGCCGCGCGTGTCGACATTGACCGTCAGCGACAGGCCGGGGACGAGCACCTTGCGCGATTCCTCGCCGGCGTTGATGCGGATGCGCACCGGCACGCGCTGCACGATCTTGGTGAAGTTGCCGGTCGCGTTCTGCGGCGGGATCAGCGAGAAGTTGGCGCCCGTGCCCGGCGTGATCGAATCCACCACGCCGTGGAAATCCACGTCGGGCAGCGCGTCGACATGCATGGTCACCGGCTGGCCGGGGCGCATCAGGCCGATCTGGGTTTCCTTGAAGTTGGCTTCCACATAGATCGCCTGGGTCGGCACGATCGTGAGCAGGCGCTGGCCGGGCTGGACGTACTGGCCCAGACGCACGGCCGAAGAGCCGACCTTGCCGGCAATCGGGGCGACGATGCGGGTGGTGCCGACATCGTTGCGGGCAGCCTGGCGGCTCGCTTCGGCCGATTCGATCTGTGCGCCGGCCTGCTTCACCTGCGCCTTGATCGTGGCGATCTTCGAGGTCGCGGCCTCGATCATCGCCTGCTTGGCGCGCACATCGGCGGCGGCCTTGTCACGCGCGCTGGTCAACTGGTCAAGCTGCGTGCGCGGCTCGGCGCCGCTGGCCGCGAGCGGGGTGTAGCGCGCCACTTCGCTGCTGTAATAGTTGTAGTCGCGCTGCGATGCGGCGAGGGCGGCACGGGCCTGGTCGAGGCTGGCCTGCGCTTCGGCAATGCCGGCGGCGGTGGCCTGCTCGGCCGCACGCGCCACGGTCACCTGGGCGTCGGCCTGGCTCAGCTTGGTGCTGTAATCGGTCGGGTCGATCTGGACGAGGAATGCCCCGGCGCCCACCTGCTGGTTGTCGGCCACGCCAATCTGGCGGACATAGCCGGCCAGCTTGGAGCTCACCGTCACGCCATCGGCTTTCACATAGGCGTCATCGGTCGACTGGATGTACTGGCCGTTGTTGCGATAATCGATGAAGGCGTAGATGCCATAGACCAGACCGACCGCCGCCACGCCCAGTGCGATGCGACCGATCATCTTGCGGCGACCATTGGTGGCGGGCGGTGCGTCTTGCGCCGGGGCGGCAGGATCGTTGGAGGGCGTCTCGGCAGCGGTATCGGGGGCGGGCATCGGGGGGTTCCTGTCAGATCGGCAAAAAATGGAACGAGACAGTTTAGTTCAATATTCGGCCACTTGGCTAGCGGCCGGTGGCGATGCAAGTGAAAGTTTTCGAACAAGGCTTGCAGAAAGTGCAATCGGCTTGCGCCAGTATCTTGGCAGACAAGGATTTTCGCGGCGGCCGGTGCCCCATGCGCGCCAAGCGGCGGCCAAATGGCGAATGGTCTGTGCGCGTGCAAACCCAGGTGTGCAGCCGCTGCAATTCGCAAATGCGCAATTGGTTCCCCCGCAGGGCAGTGGCGAAAGGGCAAGCCGGCAGGGAATGGAGGAGGGGCTGGTGCGGTTGGGGCTGTGATCGAAAGGATCAATCAATCTGGGCGGAATTGATCATTGGCAATCGGTCGCCCCCATGCCTAATTGCTGCCTTGCAACGAGGGCGCCGGTGCGCTGCGGTGTGCCGCGCTCCTGTTGCCGTCATTCTTTTCAGCCACGACCAACCACAAGGAAGTCGAACCCATGTCGATCGTCGGAACCAAGCTCAAGCCGTTCCAGGCCACTGCCTACCTCCAGGGCAAGTTCGTCGATGTCAGCGATGCTGACGTCCTGGGCAAGTGGGGCGTGTTCTTCTTCTACCCGGCCGACTTCACCTTCGTGTGCCCGACCGAGCTGGAAGACCTTGCCGACAGCTATGAAGAGCTCAAGGGCCTGGGCGTGGAAGTCTACTCGGTGTCGACCGACACCCACTTCAGCCACAAGGCCTGGCACGACAGCTCGCCGGCCATCGGCAAGATCAACTACTACATGCTGGGTGACCAGAACCACACCATCTCCAACAACTTCGGCATCCTGCGCGAAGGCGTTGGCCTGGCCGACCGCGGCACGTTCGTGGTCGATCCCGATGGCGTGATCCAGCTCGTGGAAATCACCCCCGAGGGCGTGGGCCGCAATGCCGCCGAACTCGTGCGCAAGATCAAGGCTGCCAAGTACTGGCGCGAAAACCCCGGTCAGGTCTGCCCGGCCAAGTGGGAAGAAGGCGCCGAAACCCTGGCTCCCTCGATCGACCTCGTCGGCAAGATCTAAGCCTCTTGCACAAGACTCCGGGGCGGCGCGCGGCGTCGCCCCGGCACTTGGCGGCGACGCATTGGCACAGCGCCTTTCGGGCCATGCCCTTTATGACTGCGCACGCTGCCCCCATTTTCGATATATTCCGCCCCATCCCAGGCGTGAGGCCGTCCATGGCCCCACGCGGCACGCACCCTCCTGCCTGAGAGAAACACGCCATGCCCGTTCTCGACGCCCCCACCACCGCCCAGCTCAAGGGCCTGCTCGGCAACCTGCGCCGCCCGATCGAACTGGTCGCCAGCCTCGATGACAGCCCCAAGTCGGCCGACACGCGGAGCCTGGTGGAAGAGATCGCCGCGCTGAGCGACAAGGTCTCGGTCCGCCTCGACGGGCAGGACGAACGCCGCCCCAGCTTTGCCATCCGCGCCGATGAGGGCAAGGCGCAGGCCGTGTTCGCCGGCCTGCCGCTGGGCCACGAATTCACCTCGCTGATCCTGGCGCTGCTGCACGTAGGCGGGCACCCGCCCAAGGAAGAGGCCGAACTGCTCGATGCGGTGCGCGCGCTGGAAGGCCCGCTGCATTTCGAGACGTTCTTCTCGCTGTCGTGCCAGAACTGCCCGGACGTGGTGCAGGCGCTCAACATCATGGCCGCGCTCAATCCCGCGATCACCCACGTGGCGATCGATGGCGCGCTGTTCCAGGATGAAGTGGAGCGGCGCAAGGTCATGGCCGTGCCGACTGTCTACCTGAACGGTGAGCAGTTCGGCCAGGGCCGCATGGACCTGGCCCAGATCGTCGCCAAGCTCGATACCGGATCGGTGGCCCGTGCGGCGGAGAAGATCGCCGCCAAGGATCCGTTCGACGTGCTGGTGGTGGGCGGTGGCCCGGCCGGCGCAGCGGCCGCGATCTATGCCGCGCGCAAGGGCATCCGCACCGGCGTGGTGGCCGAGCGTTTCGGCGGCCAGGTGCTCGACACCATGGGCATCGAGAACTTCATTTCCGTGCCGCACACCGAAGGCCCCAAGCTGGTGGCCCAACTGGAACAGCACGTGAAGGACTATGACGTCGACGTGATGAACGTCCAGGCGGCGGTCAAGCTCAAGCCGGCCAATGGCGACGGGCTGCACCACATCGAACTGGCCAGCGGCGCCAGCGTCAAGGCCAAGACGGTGATCCTTTCGACCGGCGCGCGCTGGCGCCAGATGGGCGTGCCCGGCGAAGACGAATATCGCAACAAGGGCGTGGCTTACTGCCCTCACTGCGATGGCCCGCTGTTCAAGGGCAAGCGCACGGCGGTGATCGGCGGCGGCAATTCCGGCGTCGAGGCGGCGATCGACCTGGCCGGTATCGTCCGCCATGTCACCCTGATCGAGTTCGACAGCCAGTTGCGCGCCGATGCCGTGTTGCAGACCAAGCTGCGCAGCCTGCCCAACGTGACGATCATCACCTCGGCGATGACCACGCAAGTGCTGGGCGATGGCGGCAAGGTGACCGGCCTCGTCTACAAGAACCGCGAGACCGGCGAGGAGCACACGGTCGAACTGGAAGGCATCTTCGTGCAGATCGGCCTGGTGCCCAACACGGAATGGCTCAATGGCAGCATCGCCATGACCAACCGTGGCGAGATCGAGGTGGACGCGCACAACGCCACCAGCCTGGATGGCGTGTTTGCCGCCGGGGACTGCACCACGGTGCCGTTCAAGCAGATCGTCATTGCCATGGGCGAGGGCGCCAAGGCTTCGCTGGCGGCGTTCGACTATCTGATCCGGCATTGATGGTGTGAACAAGCCCCCTCCTCTTCAGAGCAGGGCTATCGCATATGACGGAGTACGGAGAGCAGGAATGCGTCGTTCCAG
>NZ_BMZP01000002.1:278994-362516 GCF_014652855.1 Novosphingobium pokkalii | reverse complement strand
TCCGACTCCTTCGTGGTCGGACTCTACCATCGGGCGGTCACATTTCAGGGGAGCACGTCACCGGGATTGCGTTGAGATCCTTGAAATCGGTCGATCCCATTGCCTCGCCGACCCAATAACAGGCAGCCACAGCCGGGATCGTCCAGCCGACATCGTTGAGCGCCTGAAAAATCTGCGCCGAGCAGAAATGTGCGCCATCCTCATTGCCGACGATGGCGGCGACCGCG
Organism: Novosphingobium pokkalii; assembly: GCF_014652855.1. GTDB lineage: Bacteria > Pseudomonadota > Alphaproteobacteria > Sphingomonadales > Sphingomonadaceae > Novosphingobium > Novosphingobium pokkalii. The sequence goes on along the minus strand of NZ_BMZP01000002.1, from coordinate 362,289 downwards.
ACCTTCCCGTAGCTCGGCATGCGTCCGTGATCGTCGGTTTCTTCGAGGAAGGCGTCCATGCGCTCCAGCACGCGCTTGGCGATACTGCTGACCTGTCCCATCCAGATCGGTCCCCCGAGGATCAATATATCATGGGCAAGGATTTTCTTGCGCAGCGCCGGCCAGTCGTCGCCTTCGCCCTCGTCCGAAGTGACGCCCGGCCTGATGTTGAGCGCCGCCACGCGGATGGTCTCGCTTACAGCGACATCCCGGTCGCGAAAGGCATCGGCCAGCACTGTGATCATCGCATCGGTGGACGAGGTCTCACTGGGGTCGCTCTTCAACGTGCAGTTGAGAGGCAAAGCCTTGATCGCCGGCATGTCCTACCCCGCTCGCTTGCGGCGCGTCTCCCAGCCCTTCTTGGCCGCCGCCGATCGCTTCTCATGGCTCTGGCTCGACCCACTGATCTTGCCGCCCTTGCGCGAAGAGGCTCGGCTCTCTGCCTTGCCGCGTCCCGAGCCGGACTTGTTTCCACCGCCTGATTCCTTGTTCACCGTCGCCCAGGCGCGTCGTTCAGCTTCCTTGCTGCTAACCCCGCGATCTTCATATCCCTTTTCGATATGCTCGGCCTTGCGCTTCTGCTTGTCGGAATAGCTCGACTTGTCTCCGCGGGGCATGACGTTTCCTTTGCATTTTCATGCCGGCGAAACGCTTGAAAGGCACAACGGTGCCGCGGGTTGTGAACTCCGACTGATTGGCTCAGATCGCGCTGGGAGCCGATCCATACTTCTTGCTTGGGACCATCAGGAAAATTCCGGGAATTCCCGAGTTGGAAATCCACAGTTCGCGATGCCGTTGAGGGTGGCCTGAAGCGAACCAAAGTCGGCCAATTTCCGATGCGATGAACAGACGGCAAGTTTCAGGAGACCAATTTTCCTGGGTTGCCGTCCGCTATGTCAGCGGCAATTCCCTGGCCGGCGCTCACCCGCTGTTGGCGGCTCACACCCGAACAGCACAATTCGACCGGCAGCCAATAAGGCTACGAGATCGTACTACCCAGTCTTAAGCCGCGAACTTTAACCTTTTTCGACAGGCTGCTTTCGGGCTATCTTTCTGTCATGGCATTCGGCGTGTTCATCCATCGGTCTGATTCGATCTATGACGACACCCCGGCCGAGCGATACCAGTTTCCGAAACAGTATCTGGAGCGCGCCCGAGCCTGCGTCGGCGACTGGATTATTTACTATGAGCCGAGAAAGGTTACAGGCACGCGAGGCTACTACGCAGTGGCCAAAGTCGAGCGTATCATCGCCGACCGGACAACTTCCGGCATGTACCTCGCTCTGATCGCGCCCGGCAGCTATCTAGATTTCGCAAGCCCTGTTCCATTTTCTGATGAAGATGGGCCGATCGAACGCGGCCTACTCAACGAGGTTGGAGCCATTTCCGGGCGAGCTCAAGCCGCCGTTCGAGGCCTGTCTTCCAGCGACTTTAATCGTATCGTGGCCGCCGGACTGGCCGATGAGAAGCCGCTGCTGCCACGGACAGATTTGCTAATCGACGAACAAATTGTTCGTGAAGAGTCAGCCCCCTTTGTGTTCGATGAGGCTAGGGAACGCGTTTCCGCTATCGTTTCCCGCGTAGTGCGCGATCGCGTGTTTCGCCGAATTGTGTTGCGAGCCTATGATGAACGCTGTGCCGTCACCGGGCTAAAGCTCATCAACGGTGGCGGGCGGGCCGAAGTTGAGGCCGCTCACATCCGCCCCGTGGAAGCTAGTGGGCCTGACATTGTGAGCAATGGCTTGGCCCTTTCCGGCACCGCACATTGGATGTTCGACCGAGGTCTGATTGGACTGGACGACGACATGCGCATCATGATTTCGCGGCAGGCCAATGATCCTGACAGCATCCGATCGGTCATCAATGCCACTGGCCGAATCTTGCTGCCGCAACGCGAAGCGGATCGCCCTCATCCGCAATTTGTCCGGTGGCACCGGGAGCACCGCTTCAAGCTCTAAAGCTGCTGCTGCATTTTCAGGGCGGCAGTCGTACCGAATTTTGCTCCTCCTCCGGTGCCTATCGGCAACGGCATGAGGCGCGGAAATATGGTCTGCGACTCGGCCGAATCGGGCGTTGGATTCCGCTCGTGAGAACCGAACCGCGTCACATTTTTCTTGACAGGGGCACGCGTGATGGACCGATTTTCGAATCGCTCAACATACTGAAATCATATCAAATTGTTAGTTTATCAATTGGATTCCCGCTACCGCTCCAGAGCCTTCCCCACAACAGATCGTGTCAGCGGTGCCAGCCGGCCTCGATCTGCCTGGAACGTGCTGCCACTGCGGCAATGGGACGATATCGAAGATACCGGCGCACGTGCCAATGCCAGCGACCAAGCGGCAGCGCCGGGTTCAGGCCGCCAGTGCCTGTGGGTCGATCGCCACGCGATTGCGGCCTTCGCGCTTGGCGGCGTAGAGCGCGGCGTCGGCGGCCTTGAGCAGGGCGATGCCTTCGCGGTCCATGTCCGGTGCCCAGGTGGCGAGCCCGAACGACATGGTCACCGAACCGAGCGCGCGTTCGCCCTGGCGGACGGTGAGGTGGCTGACGGCTTCGCGCACTTCCTCAACCCGGGCGCGCAGGATGGAAACTTCGGTGGCCGGGGCGATGACCACGAATTCCTCCCCGCCAAAGCGGCAGACCACGTCGCCATCGCGGAACCGGCGGCGCAATTCGGCGGCCACGGTCTGGAGCACCTGGTCCCCGGCATCATGGCCGAATTCGTCGTTGAAGCGCTTGAAGTGGTCGACATCGCACATCACCACCGTCAGCGGCGCGCCCGAACGCGCGGCGCGGGCCATTTCCAGGGCCAGCGTCTCTTCCAGGTAGCGGCGGTTGAACAGGCCGGTCAGCGGATCGCGGATGGTCTGTTCGCGCAGGCCACGTTGCAGGCGATGGTTGACCAGCGCCGAAGCGATGTTTTCGCTCAGCACGGCCAGGCGGAAGCGGCTTTCGGTGCCGACCGTGCCCCTGAGATAGAGCACCCCGATCACTTCGCCGCCGGCCAGCAGCGGCTCGCAATGGTAGTGATCGGCCCAGACGCCCACATGCGGGCAGACGATGTCGGAACCGGCCTCATCCACGAAATGGCTCTGGCCACGGCGCAGAGCCCAGCATTCCTCCGGCGCGAAACCCGTCTGCACTTGCTCCAGCCCACCCCAGGTAGCCGTGGGCACCAAGAGATTGCGCGAATTGTTGTGCACGAACAGCGCGCCGGGAATCTGCGGCAGCACGCGCGGCACGAAGACCTCGATGATTGCGGCCAGTTCCTCGTCGGTGCGGGCGGCCTGCATGCGGTGGGCCATGCCCCCCAGGATCTCGATCACTTCACCGCGTTCGCGCAGGGTATCGGCATTGCGGCTGAGCGCGGCATTGGCGGTCTTGAGGCTTTCGGCCGCTTCGGCCTGGTTGGCCACGGCGCGTTGCAGTTCATCGGCCATGGCGTTGTAGCCGCTGGCCAGTTGCGCGAACTCGCGTGAACCCATCTCGCCGGTGATCCGTGCCTCGCGGTGCCCGGCGCCAAGTTCGCCCATCACGGCCAGCATCTCCCCGGCCGGACGGCGAATGCGCTGGATCAGCGAGCGGGCCACCAGCGCAAGCATCAGCAAGGTCAGCGGCGTGCCGAGGATGACCAGCCAGCGGATCGTACGCAGCAGGCTTTCCACCGCCGCCATGCGGTCGGCGGCCAGGGCGCGCTCGTCGAGCAGCAGGTCGTTCACTTTGGCTTCGACCAGTTGCATCAGTTCCAGGCCATGCCGGCTGGCGGTGGATTGCCGGGCCTGGTCGAACTGGCCGCTGCGCGCCAGCCGCGCCGCAGCCTCCAGCGTATCGGCACGGCCGGCAACCAGCGCCTGCAACTGGCGCGCGCGCTCGTTCTGCTCCGGCTTGTCGGCGGTCAGGTTCACCAGATCGGCCGCATCCCGGCGCGCGGTATCGAGCGCCGGACCGACGGCACGGGCGAAATCGGGGTCGCGCGTCAGGGTGAAGCCGCGCTGCCCGGATTCGGCGGTGCGCAGGCTGCTGAGCGCATGGTTGGCCGTGCGCAGCACGCGCGAGGAATGATCGAGCCAGCCCAGGTTGTCGTGCATCTGCATGGTCACGGCAAGCAGTGCCCCGGCCAGCACCACGATCAGCCCGGCCAGCGCCGTGCACAGCAAGCGAATCCGATTAGACAGCGATCCGACCAAGGCAACCCACCCGTAACACCACGTAGCCCGTTAGTAACATGCCGGGCCGTAAAGCGAAATCCGGGTGGGCAAACTTACTTTTGACACTTGGCGCAAAAAAACGTCGAGCGCCCGCCCTGCACCACGCGGGCCACCGGGCGGCCACAGGCACAGGGATCGCCTTCGCGGCCATAGACACGCCAGTCCTTGGCGAAATAGCCAAGCTCCCCGTCGGGCCGGGCATAGTCGCGCAGGGTGGAGCCACCCGCCGCAATGGATTCCTCCAGCACGGCGCGGATTTCCGGCACCAGCCGCTTGAGCGCGGCGAGCGACACCGTGCCCGCCTCCCGCTCGGGATGGATGCGCGCACGGTGCAGCGCCTCGCACACATAGATATTGCCAAGGCCGGCCACGATCCGCTGGTCGAGCAGCATCAGCTTGATTGCCGCGATCCGGCCCGCAAAGGCCTGCGCCAGATGCTGCGCGGTCAGGCCCGGCCCCAGCGGCTCCGGCCCCAGCGCGGCGAACGGCGGCCAGGCATCGAGCGCGGCCTCGTCGACCAGGTCCACCGAGCCGAACCGCCGCGCATCGTTGAGCGCCAGGGTATGGCCATTGGCGGTTTCCAGCACGAGATGATCATGCTTGGCGATTGCCTCGGGATCGATTCGCCAGCGCCCCGACATGCCGAGGTGAAACACCATGGTGCGCGCCCGGTCGGTGTGGATCAGGCCATATTTGGCGCGGCGCGACAGGCCGGTGACGCGCGCGCCGGTCAGCGCCTGGGCCAGGTCTGGCGGGAACGGGCGGCGCAGATCGGGGCGGCGCACGGCCACGCGGGAAATCGCCTGACCGTCGAGAATGCTCGCCAGGCCGCGAACGGTGGTTTCAACCTCTGGTAGTTCGGGCATCGTGGGTTCCTGCTATCATGCTTTGCGCCTGCGGCAATTCCCCTTTAAAGGCCCTGAACCATGACCAGCCCGGAAAGCGTGTCCTTCGGTTACGAGGACGTCACCCCTGAGGAAAAGACCGCCCGCGTGGGTGCGGTGTTTTCCAGCGTCGCCAAGAAGTACGACGTGATGAACGATGCCATGTCGGTGGGCATGCATCGCCTGTGGAAGGATCGCTTCGTCGCCCGGGTGAAGCCGCGCGAAGGCGAGCAGATTCTCGACATGGCCGGCGGCACCGGAGACATCGCGTTCCGCATGGCGCGCGAAGGCGCGTCGATCACGGTTTCCGACATCAACCAGGACATGCTCGACGTGGGCATCGAGCGCGCCATGGAACGCGGCATCGACGGCCTGGTCTGGTCGCGCCAGAATGCCGAGGAACTTTCGTTCGGCGATCGCTTCTTCGACGCCTACACGATCGCTTTCGGCATCCGCAACGTGACCCGCATCGATGCCGCCCTGGCCGAAGCGCACCGCGTGCTCAAGTTCGGCGGGCGCTTCTTTTGCCTGGAATTCTCGACCACCGAATGGCCCGGTTTTGCGGAAGTCTATGACGCCTATTCGCACAAGCTGGTGCCCAAAATCGGCCAGGCCATTGCCGGTGATGCCGAATCCTATCGCTACCTGATCGAATCGATCCGCCGCTTCCCCAAGATGGGCGAATTCGAGGCGATGATCAAAGCCGCCGGGTTCCGCCACACCAAGGTCGAGCCGATCCTGGGTGGGCTGGTGGCGATCCACTCCGGCTGGAAAGTCTGAGCGAGCGCCTTTGCCTTGACCCGTCCTGCCACCCATATCCGCCGCCTGCTGGGCTGGGGCCGCATCCTGGCGCGCCACGGTGCGCTGCGCCTGCTGGAAGACAGCCCCAACACGCCCGCCCCGGTGCGCCGGCTGTGCCGTATCGCCCGCTTCGGCACGCGCCAGCCGGTCGTGCCCGATTATGCCGGGGCTTTCCGCGCGATCGGCCCGGCCGCAATCAAGCTGGGGCAGACGCTGGCCACCCGGCCCGATCTGGTGGGCGAGGAAGCCGCGCGCAACCTGCTGGCGCTTCAGGACAAGCTGCCGCCGGTCGATTTCGCGCTGATCCGGCGCGAGATCGAAACCAGCTTCGAGCGCCCGCTGGAAAGCCTGTTCTCGCGCTTTGACGAGGAACCGGTCGGCGCCGCCTCGATCGCCCAGGTGCACCAGGCCTGGACCACCGAGGGGCGCAAGGTCGCGGTCAAAGTGCTGCGCCCCGGCGTGCGCGACAAGCTGGCGCGCGATATCGAGACCTATGAATGGGCCGCCGCGCACCTCGAAGCGCTGGGCGGCGAAGCCGGGCGCCTGCGCCCGCGCCTGGTCATCGCCAATTTCAAGCGCTGGACCGCGCGCGAGGTGGACTTGCGCCGCGAGGCCGCCAGCGCTTCGGAACTGGCCGATGCCATGCATGCCTTTCCCGGCTATCGTGTGCCCGGCATCGACTGGGACCGCACCAATGGCCGGGTGATGACGCTCGACTGGATCGACGGCGTCAAGATCAGCAACCTGGAAGCGATCGACGCGGCCGGCCACGATCGCCAGGAAATGGCCAGCCGCCTGGTGCTGGCCTTCCTCACGCAAGCGATCAGCGGCGGCTATTTCCATGCCGACATGCACCAGGGCAACCTGTTCGTGGAAGCCGATGGCACGATCACCGCGATCGATTTCGGCATCATGGGCCGGATCGACCGCCAGGCGCGGCAATGGCTGGCCGAGATTCTCTATGGCCTGACCACGGGCGACTACAAGCGCGTGGCCGAAATCCATTTCGAGGCGCAATACGTGCCGAGCTATCACTCGGTCGACGAATTCGCCACGGCCCTGCGCGCCGTGGGCGAACCGATGCGCGGCCGCCCGGTGAAAGACCTTTCGGTCGGCCAGATGCTCGACGGGCTGTTTGCGATCACCCGCGATTTCGACATGCAGACCCAGCCGCACCTGCTGCTGCTGCAAAAGACCATGGTCATGGTCGAAGGGATCGCCCAGCAGCTCGATCCCGATATCAACATGTGGGAAACCGCCGCACCGTTCGTGCGCAACTGGATCCGCGACGAACTGGGGCCGGAAGCGGCGATTGCCCAGCGCGTGCAGGACGATGCCGCCACGCTGCTGCGCGTGCCTGCGCTGATCCGGCGGATCGAGGAGCGTTTCCCGCCCAAGGGCGGCGCGCCCGAGGCACCGCCCCTGCCGCATGTGGACCTGATGTGGGAGCGCAAGCGTCGTGGCGACGATCCGCGCGGCACGAGCTGGACCGGCCTGCTGCTCGCCGCCGTGCTGGGCGCCGCCGCCGTGCTGGGGCTCCAGGCCTGGGGCCATCACCATCATGATGGTCCGCCGCCCGAACCAGAATGGCATCGCCATCCGTGAACGCGCCGGCCCGTCCTGCACCTTTACCGGGCCTGCGCCTGGCCAAGCGGCATTTCAACGCGCTTGACCTGTCGCGGGTGATTGCCGCGTTCTTCGTGCTGTTCTGGCATTATCAGCACTTCTTCGTGCCGCCGGTGGGCTATGGCTTCCAGGTCAACCGCGCGGCGGTGATCCCGCTCTATCATCCGCTGCGCTGGCTGTTCGACTATGGCCACATGGCGGTGCAATATTTCTGGGCGGTCTCGGGTTTTGTCTTTGCCCATGTCTATTTTGCCGACAGCACGGCGATGCGCCGCTTCTGGCTGGCCCGCGTAGCGCGACTCTGGCCGCTGCACCTGCTGACCCTGGTGATCGTGGCCGGGCTCCAGGCCGCCTATACCCACATCAACGGCACCGCGTTCATCTATCACGAGCAGGACTGGAAGCATTTCCTCCTCTCGATCCCGCTGGCGCACTATTGGGGCTGGCAGCACAACCAGTCGTTCAACGGGCCAAGCTGGTCGCTTTCGACCGAGATCCTCGCCTATGCGGCGTTCTGGGTGCTGCTGCCGGCCCTGCGCCGCGCGCCTTTGCTGGTGGCGCTGCCGCTGGCCGTGGTGGTGCTGCGCCTGTTCTTCCTGGGCTGGCCCAACGAACCGGTGCTCACCTGCATCGGCTATTTCTTCCTCGGCGTGGCGATCTATGGCGCGGCCCTGCGCGGCTGGCTGCCGGTGCCGGTGCTGCTGGGCGCGGCAGTCGCCTGCGTGGTGGCGGGCTGGCTGGCGACCACGCGCTGGCATGCCGAAGACGCCACGATCCTGGCCGGCACCTTTGCCGTGCTGTTCGCCACGCTGGCAATCGACCTGGCCGATACGGCCGACCGCCTGGCCTTCGGCCGCCAGTGGGGCGAAGCCTCCTATGGCATCTATCTCTGGCATTTTCCGATGCAGGTGGCGCTGGTCCTGCTGATCGATGCCACGCTGGGCAGCCGCGCCATCGCGCGCCAGCCGGCGTTCCTGATCTTCTTCCTGGTCGCCGCCGTGGCCGCCGGCTTTGCCTCGCACCGCTGGATCGAACGCCCGGCCCAGCGCGCCGTGCTGCGCTTTGCCGGGCGCTGGCGTGGCAAGGCGGCGGCCTAGCGCCGGGCTGCGGGGGGCTTCGACAAGCTCAGCCCGAACGGGGATGGTGGGGTTCAGGTTTTGGGTTTCGGGTTTGGACCTTTGAATCCCCACCTCCGTTCGCCCTGAGCCTGTCGAAGGGCCTGTCCTGAGCCTGTCGAAGGGCGCCAAGCCCAACGCCAGAGGAACCCAGCCCTAGCCCGCCAATTCCTCCACGCGGTGATGCGGCAGCATGCGCCAGGCGGCGCCCAGCACGAGGACGTGCAAGGCTTCCACCGCCATGGGTTGCGGCCAGCCCGGATAGGCCCCGGCCAGCACCAGATCGAGCGCGCGGCCGAGCAAGGCAACGCCGAACAGCAGCCCCGGCACCAGCAGCAGATCGCCATTGCGGCGCCACGCGCCCACCATCATGCACAGCGCGGCGACGCCGAAAAACGCGGTGAAATCGGCGCGGATGGTGGACCACCCTGCCGACGACGCTGCCGCCACCCCCAGGATCGCCGCGCCCGCAGGTGGCGTGAACAGGAATGCGGCGGCCATGAACAGGTCGAACAGGCCAAGCAGGAAAACCAGCGCGGTCAGGGCCAGGCGGATCGGCACCGCTCAGGCCAGGTTCGCGTGGTGGGGCATACCAGCAGCCGGCTCTTCCGCGCCCTGGCGCAAGGCACGGCGCGCGGCGAGCAGCAGGGCGATATGCGCCACGTCCAGCACCATCGGCAGCAGCCAGTTGGGATAAGTGCCGAACGCAACCACGTTGACCAGGCGTTCGATCAGGGCACCGATGAAGATGAAGGTGGGCACCAGCAGCAGATCGCCATTGCGCCACAATGCCCCGACGATCATCGCCAGCGCAGCAACGCTGAAGAACGAGGTGCAATGGGCGCGGATGATCGACAGGCCATGAGCCGCGCGCGCCAGTTCGGCGCTGTCATGCGGCGTCACCAGGCACGAGGCGACGATGACCAGATCGACCAGCCCGGCCAGCAGGACGAGCGCGGTCAGCACCACACGCATCGAGTCTCTCCTTTGCCCATTCTGACTTTGTCGCAAGTCTGACAAACTTTCAGACAGCTTGCAAAGAAATTGAACGACGCAATTCCGCCGTTTTGAAGCGTTGCGAGACAGCAAACCTTGCGCCCGTCGGGCCAAGGCGGCACAAGCCGGCCATGCTCCAAAAGCGTATCCTGCTGATCGTGGGCGGCGGCATTGCCGCCTACAAGGCCTGCGAACTCGTCCGCCTGATCCGCAAGGCCGGGGCGGACGTCACTTGCGTGCTGACCGAGGGCGGCGCGCATTTCGTCACTGCGATGACGCTCGCCGCGCTCAGCGAGAATCCCGTGCATACCACGCTGTGGGATCTGAAGAACGAAGTGGAGATGGGCCATATCCAGCTCTCGCGGCAGGCCGATCTGGTGGTGGTCTGCCCGGCCACGGCCGACCTGATGGCGCGGATGGCAGCCGGGATTGCCGATGATCTGGCCACCACGCTGCTGCTCGCCACCGACAAGCCGGTGCTGGCCGTGCCGGCGATGAACGTGCGGATGTGGCAGCACGCCGCCACGGTGCGCAATGTCGCCACGCTGCGGACTTCGGGCGTCACCGTGCTGGAACCCGATGTCGGCGCCATGGCCTGCGGCGAATTCGGCCCCGGCCGCCTGCCCGAACCCGAAGCGGTGCTGGCCGCGATGCAGGCGCAGTTGGCGCCGTCCCCGCCCGCTTCCCTGCCCCTTCCCCTGGCCGGCCGCCATGTGCTGGTCACCGCCGGCCCCACGCACGAGCCGATCGATCCGGTGCGCTACATCGCCAACCGGTCGAGCGGGCGCCAGGGCTTTGCCATTGCCGGCGCGGCGGCCGCAGCCGGGGCTCGGGTCACGCTGGTGGCCGGCCCGGTCACGCTGCCCACCCCGCCCGGCGTTACCCGCGTGGATGTGGAGACCGCGCGCGAAATGGCCGCCGCCGTGCAGGCCGCCCTGCCCGCCGACGTGGCAGTGATGGTCGCCGCCGTGGCCGACTGGCGCACCGCCGATGCCCCGGCGCACAAGCTCAAGAAGGATGGCAGCGGCACGCCACCGCCGCTCGCCTTGGTGGAAAACCCCGATATCCTTGCCACGCTGTGCCGCGATCCGCGCCGCCCGGCGCTGGTCGTAGGCTTTGCCGCCGAAACCGACGATGTCATCGCCCATGCCGTGGCCAAGCGCGCGCGCAAGGGGGCCGACTGGATCGTCGCCAACGACGTTTCCGGCGATGTCATGGGCGGCACGGCCAACACCGTCCACATCATCGACGCGGCGGGCGTGGACAGCCTGCCCGAAATGCCGAAGGACGCCGTGGCGCAGGCCATCGTCGCCCGCATCGCCGCCACCCTTGCCGCCACCATTACCAACGGAACCCCAGCATGACTGCCCCTTCCCCTGCCGTGCCGATCCTGTTCAAGCGCCTGCCCCATGGCGAAGGACTGCCGCTACCGGCCTATGCTACGCCGGGCGCGGCCGGGATGGACGTGGTCGCCGCCGAAGACGTGGACCTGGCGCCGGGCGCGCGCCATGCCGTGGCCACGGGCCTGGCACTGGCCATTCCCCACGGCTTTGAAATCCAGGTGCGCCCGCGTTCGGGCCTGGCGCTCAAGCACGGCATTTCCGTGCCCAATGCGCCGGGCACGATCGACAGCGACTATCGCGGCGAGCTGAAGATCATCCTGATCAACCACGGCGCCGAGGCTTTTGCCATCCGCCGGGGCGACCGCGTGGCGCAGCTCGTGCTCGCCCCGGTGGTGCAAGGCACCTGGCTGGAAGTGGACGAGCTGGACGAAACCGCGCGCGGCGAAGGCGGCTTCGGCTCGACCGGCGGCGTCGTCGCCCTGGGCAACTGAGCAGGCGCGCGATGACTCTGCCCGATTTCCGCCTGGAAGCCTATTTCTCGCACTGGGAATTCGCCGCGCGCCACCATCTGACTGCGTCCGATGCGCAGAGCATGACGGTGCGCGAACTGCTCGACCTGGCGAGCCCGGCCGATGCCGCCGCATTCGACGCGCAATGGCTGGGCTATACCCAGACCTTCGGCGCGCCGGTGCTGCGCGCCGAGATCGCTGGCACGTATGACACCATGGCGCCCGACAACGTGCTGTGCTTTGCCGGCGCGGAAGAAGGCATCTACGTGGCCAACCACGCCCTGCTCGGGCCGGGCGACCATGCCATCGTGATCACGCCCAACTACCAGGCCGCCGAGACCGTGCCGCTCTCGCTCTGCGCGGTCACCGGCGTGCCGCTCGATCCCGAAGACAACTGGCGGCTCGATCTCGATCGCGTGGCCGCCGCGATCCGGCCCGAGACGCGGCTGGTCTCGATCAATTTCCCGCACAACCCCACCGGCTGCATTCCCGATCGCGCCACGCTCGATGGCCTGGTGGCCTTGTGCCGCCGCCACGGCATCTGGATCTTCAGCGACGAGGTCTATCGCCTGCTCGGCCCCGATCCGGCCCGGCACTTGCCGCAAGTGGCCGATATCTACGAGCGCGGCTTGTCGCTCAACGTGCTGTCCAAGGCCTATGGCCTGCCCGGCCTGCGCATCGGCTGGATCGCCTGCCAGGATACCGCCCTGCTCTCGCGCATGGAGCGGATGAAGCACTATCTCTCGATCTGCAATTCCGCGCCGAGCGAGGCGCTGGGCATCATCGCCCTGCGCGCCGCCGATCGCATCGTGGAGCGCAACAACGCGCTGGTGCGGGCCAATCTCGACGTGCTGGATGCTTTCTTTGCCGATTACCCGCACCTGTTCGATTGGCAGCGCTCTGATGGCGGTTGCGTCGGCTATCCGCGCTGGCGCGGGCCAGGCACGGTCGATGCCTTCTGCGAAGACCTGGTGCGCGAGGCGGGCGTGCTGCTGCTGCCCTCGGGCATCTATCGCTCCGACCTTGGCCCGGTGCCGCTGGACCGCTTCCGCATCGGCTTTGGCCGGGCAGACGTACCGGAAAGCATTGCTGCGCTGCGCGGCTATCTGGAACAACGAAAGCTCTGATCCGGTGCAGTGCAGGCACCATTTGTTGCCTGCACTGCACCACCAAGGCTTGCTTTTCCCGCACGCTCTGTCCTAGGGGCCGTTCCCGAGGGATCAGGGTGCGCGCCGCCACCGGCCGCGCGCACAACGGGAGAGACTACCATGCGCCGTCGCGTCGCGTGGCCGCTGGCATTGGCCAGCCTGGCCGCACCCACCGTTGCCACTGCCGCCACGCCCATCGCCACCGGGGCCGCAAACGGGGCCGACACCGTGTGGATCATGGTCTCTTCGGCGCTCGTGCTGCTGATGTGCATGCCCGGGCTCGGGCTGTTCTATGGCGGCCTGGTGCGCACCAAGAACTTCCTGTCGGTGCTGGTGCAGATCGGCGCGATTGCCGCCATGGCGTCGCTGCTCTGGCTGGTCTGCGGCTATGCCCTGGCGTTCGGCCCGGTGGGCCATGGCCTGATCGGCGGGCTGGGACCGGTCATGCTGGGCCACCTCGCCGCGGTCCGTGCCGGGCTGGCGCTGCCGGAAAGCACCTTTGCCCTGTTCCAGATGTGCTTTGCCGCGATCACCCCGGCGCTGATGGTCGGCGCCTGGGTCGATCGCGCGCGGTTTTCCTGGGTCGTGGCGTTCTGCGCGGCCTGGGGCTTGGTGGTCTATGCCCCGGTGGCGCACTGGATCTGGGGCGGTGGCTGGCTGGCCAGCCGCTTCGGCACGCTCGATTTCGCCGGAGGTATCGTCGTCCACACCACGGCCGGGGTGTCCGCCCTCGTCGTGGCGATCCTGCTCGGCGCGCGACAGGGCTTTCCCAAAACGCTGATGCTGCCCCATGCCCCGGCGCTGACCATGGCCGGCGCGGCGCTGCTGTGGGTGGGCTGGTTCGGCTTCAACGGCGGTTCGGCCCTGGCCGGCAACGCCGGCGCGACCAGCGCCATTCTCAACACCCATATCGCCGCTTGTGCTGCGGCCATGGCCTGGCTGCTGATCGAGCGGCTGACCGTGGGCAAGCCCACCAGCGTCGGCTTTGCCACCGGCGCAGTGGGCGGCCTGGCCACGGTGACCCCGGCCGCCGGGCTGATCGCGCCGGGTGCGGCGCTGCTGTTCGGCCTGGCGGCCGCGGCGGTGTGCTACCCGATGATCCTGCTGGTCAAGCACCGCTGCAAGATCGACGATTCGCTCGATGTCTTCGCGGTCCACGGCGTGGGCGGCATGCTCGGTTCGCTGCTGCTCGCGGTGTTCCTCTCGCCCGCGCTGGGCGGGGCCGGCTATGCGCCGGGCATGACCATGCCCTTGCAGATCCATGCCCAGGTGCTGGGCGTGGTCGTGGTAGCACTATGGTCGGCGCTGGCGACGGTGGTGCTGGGGCTCGGCCTGGCCCGGATCTGGCCGATGCGCGTCAACGAGGATGACGAACGCGAGGGCCTGGACCTCGCCTCGCACGGCGAACGCGCCTGGGAAATGGACTGACCCGTTCCATTTTCGCGCAACTGCCTTGTCCCCTCGCAACAATCCGCCATAATCGCGGCGGGGACCACGTGGGCAATCCGGCATGTTCGATGCGGCGCTGATTGGCGATATCTATGAAGCGGCAGCCGTGCCCGATCGCTGGCTGGCGGTGTTGCAGACGCTGGCGGAACGGCTGGGCGCGCAGGGCAGCAACCTGATCCGCATCGGCCCGCAGGGCATGGCGATCACGTCCACCGACGGTGTGCGCACGATGACCGACGAATTCCTGCGCAGCGGGCTGAATACCCAGAACACCCGGGTGGGCCGCCTGTTGGAGCGCGGCGCCCACCCCGGCTTCCTCACCGACAGCGACCTGCACAGCCCCCACGAGCTCGCCACGCTGCCGATCTATGCCGAATTCCTGACGCTGCACCGCGCCGATGCGGGGGCGGCCACGGTGATCCAGGGCGCGGGCGAAGACGGCCTGATCCTGGCGGTGGAAGGCTTTGCCGGCCACGCCGCCTCGCGCGCGGCAGCGCGACAGCTCGATCTGCTGCGCCCGCACCTGGCCCGCGCCCTGGCGCTGAGCGCGCAATTGCGGATGCAGCGGCTGGCCGCCGCCGTCGATGCGCTGGAACTGGTCAGCGTGGCGGCGGCGGTGATCGACCCGGTTGGCCGGATCGAGGCAATGAACGATCTTTTCACCCAGGCGATGGACCGCCTGCTGGCGCAGCGCGCCGGCACCTTGCGCGCGCTCCATCCCGCCAGCGATAGCCAGTTGCGCGCGGCGATCACCTGCCTCCAGAGCGAGAGCGCCGCCGGCTGTTCGCTGCCGCTGCGCGATCTGGAAGGAACCGCGCGCCATGCGCTGCATCTCGTGCCGCTGCTCGGGCGCGGGCGCGATGCCTTTGCCAGCGCCGGGGCGGTGATCATCCTGGCTGGCGCCGGCAACCCCAGCGTGCCCGGCGCAGACCTGATCCGCGCGCTGTTCGACCTGACCCCGGCGGAGGCGCGCGTGGCCCGCGCCGTGGCGCAAGGGCTGTCCCCGGCCGAAATCGCCGCGCGCCACGCCGCCTCGCAGGCCACCGTGCGCACCCAGCTCAAGCATGTCTTCGCCAAGACCGGAGTGACCCGGCAGACCGAACTGGCCGTGCTGCTCGCCTCGCTGGGCAATCCCGGCGCCTGATCCGCACAAACAAAAAGGGCCGGCCCGAAGGCCAGCCCTTGATGCGTTCCGTATGGAAGCGGATCGAAAGATCAGCGCTTCGAGAACTGCCAGCCGAAGCGCGATTAGCGCTTCGAGAACTGGAAGCTGCGGCGAGCCTTGGCGCGACCGTACTTCTTGCGTTCCACGACGCGCGAGTCGCGGGTCAGGAAGCCGGCGGCCTTCACGGCGCCACGCAGTGCGGGTTCGAACTTGCTCAGCGCCTGGGCGATGCCGTGCTTCACGGCGCCGGCCTGGCCCGACAGACCGCCGCCCTTGACGGTGGCGATGATGTCGTACTGGCCTTCGCGGCCGGCGACCTGGAACGGCTGGTTGATCACCAGGCGCAGGGTCGGACGGGCGAAGTAGACTTCCTGGTCGCGGCCGTTGACCACGATCTTGCCGCTGCCGGGCTTGAGCCACACGCGGGCCACGGCGTCCTTGCGGCGGCCGGTGGCATAGGCGCGGCCGAAAGCATCGACTTCGCGGTCGCGCAGCGGAGCGGTCGGGGCAGCGGGAGCAACCGGCGCGTCGCCTTCGGCGGCGGGAGCGGCAGCAGCAGCGGGAGCGGCAGACGTCAGGTTCTTGAGGTCGGCCAGGCTCGAGACGGTGTCGTTATCGGCCATGATCAGGCACCCACCTTGTTCTTGCGGTTCATCGAGGCGACGTCGAGCGCCACCGGCTGGGTGCCACCATGCGGGTGTTCGGCACCGGCATAGAGGTGCAGCGCGCGCATCTGCGCACGGCCGAGCGGACCACGCGGGATCATGCGCTCAACGGCCTTTTCCAGCACACGCTCGGGGAAGCGACCACCCAGGACCTTGTCCGCAGTGACTTCCTTGATGCCGCCGGCATAGCCGGTGTGCTTGTAATAGGTCTTGGCCTTGAGCTTGTTGCCCGTCAGGCGCACCTTGTCGGCGTTGATCACGACAACGTGATCGCCGCAATCGACGTGGGGCGTGTAGCTGGGCTTGTGCTTGCCGCGCAGATGGTTGGCGATGATGACGGCGAGACGGCCGACCACCAGGCCTTCGGCATCGATAAGATGCCAGTTCTTTTCCACCTCGGCCGGCTTGATCGACCGGGTGACCTTGCTGAGAGCCTTCATGGCTGTTCGGTTCCCTGGATGATGGGTTACCCCATCAAGCACCGGATTTGGCGCAAACGGGGTGAAGAACCGCGCCTTTGTTGCAAATGGCCCCAAGAGTCAAGCAAACCGCGCCTTTGCGGAGAGGTAAAATAATACCTTTCGAGTTTTAGGCCCGGTTTTGCGCCCTTCCCAGCGCATGAGCACCCCACACGGTGCAGATCAGTAGCAATGCCCCGCAAAGCTGATGCAGCACCGCCAGCCACAGCGAAACCCCACTGTAGACCGTGGCAATGCCCAAGATCACTTGCGTGCCAAAGGCGCTGTGGATGGCGATGGAGGCACCGCGCTGCCCCGCGCGGCGCAGCTTGCGCGCCATGACCACCAGCACCGCCACCACGGCCCAGGCCCACCAGCGATGGAAGAAGTGCACGAGATAGGGATCGCTGGTTAGCGTGGCAAAAGCGCCCCGCGCCCATTCCACACCATCGGGGAAGAACTTCCCCTGCATCAGCGGCCAGGCATCCCACGAGAACCACCCGGCGCCCGCCACCACGCCGGCGCGCAGGCCCGCCAGGAACGCGCCATAGACAAGTTGCAGCGCCAGCATGCCCAGCGCCAGCGCGCCAAGAGCGGTCAGCCGCGCGCGCCCTTCGCCACGGGCAAGGGCGCGCAAGTCCAGCATGGTCCAGACGATCCCGGCCAGGGTGAACAGCGCCACGGCCAGGTGCGTGGCCAGGCGATAGTGGCTGACTTTCACATCATGGACGATGCCGGACTTGACCATCCACCAGCCCACCGCGCCCTGCAACGCCCCCAGCGCCAGCAGCGCCAGCAGGCGCGGCTTGTAGCCCGCCGGAATCTGCCCGCGCAGCCAGAACCACGCCAGCGGCGCGGCAAAGGCCAGGCCGATGGTGCGCGCCAGCAGGCGATGGACCCATTCCCAGAAGAAGATGAACTTGTAGGTGGCCAGCGTCATGCCCGCCGGGCCGTTGACCAGAATATATTGCGGGGTCTGGCGATAAGCATCGAATTCGGCCTGCCACTGCGCCTGGGTAAGCGGCGGCAGCGCGCCCGACACCACGTTCCATTCGGTGATCGACACACCCGATTCGGTCAGGCGGGTGATGCCGCCCACCACCACGATGGCCACGATCATCGCGGCCACCACCATCAGCCAGCGGACAAGGGCGAGCGGAGCAGGTCTGGATGCCGTCATGCCCCGTTCTCTTGCGCGCCGGACGCCGGCAAGCAAGTGGCATTTGGGGGCAGCGCGGTTTTGGCAGGCCCTGCGCAAAAGCCTTGAACGATGTTACAACGTTACATATATGGGCGTCCATGAACCAGGCCCTCCTTGCGCTGCGCAGCCGGCTCGACCGCTTTGGCGTGCTCCTTTCGGGGCTGTGCATGATTCATTGCCTGGCCGGCCTGTTCCTGGTCGGCGTGCTCGGCCTGGGCGGCGGCGTGCTGCTCAATCCGGAAATCCATCATATCGGCCTGGTCCTGGCGATCGTGATCGGCGCGGCCACGATCGGCATGGGCGCGCTCCGCCACGGCCATCGCCTGCCGCTCGTGCTCGGCGTGGCGGGCTTGTCGTTGATGACCGCGGCCGTGATGGTCGGCCATGGCTCGGCCGAATCGGTGCTGACGATCGGCGGCGTGCTGCTGGTAGCCAGCGCCCATGTCATCAACATGCGGCGCAATTCCTGCTGAAGCCTTGCACAGGGCGGCGTGGCCGTTAAAGCATGCAGCCATGGCCACGAACCCGCAAAGCTCGACCCTGTCGCTCACGCTCAACGGCGAACCGCGCCGTGTTGCCCCCGGTTCCATTGCCGATCTGGTGCGCAGCCTGGAACTCGATCCCGCCAAAGTGGCGGTTGAGCGCAATGGCGCGATCGTGCCCCGCTCGACTCTTGCCGACGTGGCCCTGGCCGAAGGGGATGTGCTCGAAATCGTCCATTTCGTGGGCGGCGGCCAAGCGGACGCGGCCGTGGCCGACGATAGCTGGACCGTGGCTGGCCGCACGTTCCGCTCGCGCCTGATCGTGGGCACCGGCAAGTACAAGGACTTTGCCCAGAACGCGGCGGCGCTGGCCGCCTCGGGCGCGGAAATCGTGACGGTGGCGGTTCGCCGCGTCAACGTGTCGGACCCCAAGGCGCCGATGCTGACCGACTATATCGATCCGAAGAAGGTCACCTACCTGCCCAACACCGCTGGCTGCTTCACCGCCGAAGACGCCATCCGCACCCTGCGCCTGGCGCGCGAGGCGGGCGGCTGGGACCTGGTCAAGCTGGAAGTGCTGGGCGAGGCGCGCACGCTTTATCCCGACATGCGCGAGACCCTGCGCGCCACCGAAGTCTTGGCCAAGGAAGGCTTCCTGCCGATGGTCTATTGCGCCGACGATCCCATCGCCGCGCGCCAGTTGGAAGAAGCCGGCGCCGTGGCGATCATGCCGCTGGGCGCGCCGATCGGTTCGGGCCTGGGCATCCAGAACAAGGTGATGATCCGCCTGATCGTGGAAGGCGCCAAGGTGCCGGTGCTGGTCGATGCCGGAGTCGGCACGGCGAGCGATGCCGCCGTGGCAATGGAACTGGGCTGCACCGGCGTGCTGATGAACACCGCGATTGCCGAAGCGAAAGACCCGATCCGCATGGCCCGTGCGATGAAGGCCGCAGTCGAGGCCGGGCGCGACGCCTATCTCGCCGGCCGCATGGCCACGCGCCGCTACGCCGATCCCTCCAGCCCGCTGGCCGGGCTGATCTGAGACGCGAACAGCGGCGATTGACCGATTGCGGACGGGGGATTTTGCCGTTCAAAGTCAGCGCGGGACCCCGGATCAAGTCCGGGGTGACGGTAAGGCATTAAGATCAAAAAAGTTTTCGTCACCCCGGACTTGATCCGGGGTCCCGCTCAGTGGTTTGAGCCAAGGCAGCCCCCACCGATCCCGCCCGTCCCCGAACTGCTGGACTTGTCCTCGCGGTCGGGGTTGAGCGAGGCCCGGATCAGCCGTTGATGCCGGCAGCGGCGAGCACGGCCAGGGTCAGCAGGTCGGGCGCGGTGGCGGTCATCGGGGCGATCTGCACCGGCTTTTCCATGTTGAGCAGCATCGGCCCGATCATGGCATTGCCGCCCAGCTCGCGCAGCAGCTTGGCCGAGATGTTGGCCGATTGCAGGCCCGGCATGATCAGCACGTTGGCCGGGCCGGAGAGGCGACAGAACGGATAGGTCTGCATGATGCGCGGGTTGAGCGCCGCATCGGGGGCCATTTCGCCTTCGTATTCAAAGCCCGGCTGGCGCTCGTCGAGAATCGCCACGGCATCGCGCAGCGCATCGAGCCACTTGCCGTAAGGGTTGCCGAACGTGGAATAGGACAGGAACGCCACGCGCGGTTCGTGGCCCATGCGGCGGGCGACGGCGGCGGTTTCGATGGCGATGTCGGCCAGTTCCTCGGCATTGGGGCGCTCGTTGACCGTGGTATCGGCCAGGAACACCGTCTGGTTCTTGCCCACCAGCAGGTGCACGCCGAACGGCAGGTGTCCGGGCTTTGGCCCCAGCACGCGGCGGATTTCCTTCATCGTCTGGGCGAACGGGCGCGTCGTGCCGGTGATCATCGCATCGGCATGGCCCAGCGCCAGCAACAGCGAGGCGAACACGTTGCGATCGTTGTTGACCATGCGGCGCACGTCGCGTTCCAGATAGCCGCGGCGTTGCAGGCGCGGATAGAGGTAGGCGACCATGTCCTCGACCAGTGGCGAGACGTTGGAATTGTGGATCTCGAAGCTCGACGGGTTGGACACGCCCAGTTCCGAAAGCTTGTCGAGCACGCCCTGGGTGCGGCCGACCAGCACCGGCGTGCCGTAGCCGAAATCGCGGAACTGGATCGCCGCGCGCAGCACCACTTCCTGCTCCGCTTCGGCAAAGACCACGCGCTTGGGGCTCTGCTTGACGCTGGCATAGACGTTGGTGAGCACCGAAGTGGTCGGGTTGAGCCGCGCCTTGAGGCTTTCGCGATAGGCTTCGAAATCCTCGATCGCCTTGCGCGCCACGCCGCTGTCCATCGCCGCCTTGGCCACGGCCGACGAAACGCGCTCCATCAGGCGCGGATCGAACGGCGCGGGGATGATGTAGTCCAGCCCGAACTGGTGATTCTTGCCATAGGCGGCGGCCACTTCCTCGGGCACCGGCTCGCGCGCCAGTTCGGCGATCGCGGTGGCGGCGGCGATCTTCATTTCCTCGTTGATCGCCATGGCCTGCACATCGAGCGCGCCACGGAAGATATAAGGGAAGCCCAGGACGTTGTTGACCTGGTTGGGATAGTCCGAGCGGCCCGTGGCGATCACGCAGTCCGGGCGCACGGCCTTGGCCGCGTCGGGATTGATTTCGGGATCGGGGTTGGCCATCGCGAAGATGATCGGCTGCGGCGCCATCTTCTTGACCCAGTCGGGCTTGAGCGCGTCGGCCGCAGACAGGCCCAGGAAGATATCGGCGCCGTCAAGCGCTTCTTCCAGGCTGCGGGCCGGGGTGTCGACCGCGTGCGCGCTCTTCCACTGGTCCATGCTGTCGGTGCGGCCGCGATAGATCGTGCCCGAACGATCGCACATGATCACGTTGTCGTGGCGCACGCCCATGGCCTTGATCAGCTCGGTGCAGGCAATGGCGGCGGCGCCCGCGCCATTGACCACCACCTTGACTTCCGAGATCGCGCGCCCGGTCAGGTGACAGGCGTTGAGCAGGCCGGCGGCGGTGATGATCGCGGTGCCGTGCTGGTCATCGTGCATCACCGGAATCTTCAGCCGCTCGCGCAGGGCCTGCTCGATGATGAAGCATTCGGGGGCCTTGATGTCTTCCAGATTGATCCCGCCAAAGCTGGGCTCCATCAGGGCGACCGCCTCGATGAAGGCTTCCGGATCTTCGGTGGCCAGTTCGATATCGATCGAATCGACATCGGCAAAGCGCTTGAACAGCACCGCCTTGCCTTCCATCACCGGCTTGGACGCCAGCGCGCCGAGGTTGCCCAGGCCGAGAATGGCGGTGCCGTTGGAAATCACCGCAACGAGGTTGCCCTTGGCGGTATAGTCATAGGCCGTGGCCGGATTTTCCGCGATCGCCAGCACCGGCACCGCGACGCCCGGCGAATAGGCCAGGCTGAGGTCGCGCTGGGTGGCCATGGGCTTCGAGGCGATGATCTCGATTTTGCCGGGCCGGATCGTGTTGTGATAGAAAAGCGCCTCGCGTTCGGTGAAACGGACGTTGCTTTCCTCGGACATTCGCGCACTCCCGGCAGACTGGAAACTCGTCTTGCCCCCTTGCACATTCGAATGCGCTAGGGAAGGCTTGAGCGTACGCGAAATGAACCCTTACAAATCCTGCACCTGCCATTTGGGCAGGGTGAGCGGCCGTACCGCGAACAGCAGGCTGCGTCCCTGCTGCCACACCAGGCGCAGGCGCGGGTCGGGATTGCGCGGCAGGCCGGTGTCGATCAGCCAGACATAGTCGACCCGCTCCACCGGGGCAAAGCGCAGCGCCGAGTCGATCGAGCGCAGCCGCCCGGCGGCGCAGCGGCGCGACCACACGAATTCCGAAGGATCGGCGGCAAAGTTGCGCGCCGGGCGGAAGCGCGGCACCACCATGTGCAGGCCCGGCACTGCCCAGTTGTCGTTCACCCAGGCCTGGCGATAGACGCTGGCCAGGCTCGCCAGGTGATCGCGGCGGGTGTTGCGCCAGGATTCCTCCAGGCAGGAATGCTCCACGAAGGTCAGGATGCGGCTGCCCGGCTCGATATGTTCGAGCGCGGAAAGCTGCTGGCGGTAATCGTCGGCATAGTCGACGAAGCTGGCCGTCGTGACCACGGTGCGCAGGCCGAGCAGCACGAGGCCGACATAGGCCACGCCCAGCGCCACGCGCCGCCGCGCGCCGCTCCAGTCCTGAAGCCCGAGCAGCAGCATCATCGCCGGGGGCAGCAGGCGCACGTCGACAAAGGCGCTGCCGTTGATGTCGCTGGGAATGATCACGTAGAGGATCAGCACGCACAGGCCGGGCAAGCCGCGCTGCCAGTTCCACCGCCCGCCCAGCAGCGGCCCCACCAGCAGCAGGAGATAGGCCGCCGCCGTGGTGATCGTGTCGAGCCAGAACGACTGGTCGCGCAAGGTGATGCCCAGCCAGATGCCCTTCTGGTCCCACCGCCAGGTGTTGAGGCTGCGTGCCGGGGCGGGCGAGAACAGCTTCCACAGCACGATCGTGAGCACCGTGGCGAGCAGCGGCCAGCACAGCACGACAAGGCGCATGGCCGCCGCCTTCCAGTCGTGCGTGGCGATCACGCTGCGCCAGCGCGAGGGGCGCCACCAGCCCTGCGGCAGGGCATCAACCTCGCGCCCGAAGGCATTGGCCGCAACCAGCACCGCCAGCAGCAGGCCACCGATGGCGTGGCACAGCATGGCAAGGGGCTGGGCCACCACCAGCAGCCCGGCGCGATCGCGCGGCCGCCGCTCCAGCGCGACAGCGGCGGCAAAGGCGCAGAGCGAGACGCCGGTGCCAAGGATGTAGTTGAGAAAGCCGGTCAGCAGCGGAAAGCTGAACACCCACATCAGCGCCCAGGCCGCGCCATGGCCGCCGCGCGGATTGACCACGCGCACCGTGGCCAGGCACCCGCCGGCAAACAGCGCGGTGGCGATCACCGTGCTCCACCACCCTGCCGCCAGCACGCCCAAGGGCTCGCCCAGCACTTTCATCAGCACGTCGCCGCCGATGTTGAGCGTGAACACCCATTTCCAGCCGAGATACTTGCCCAGCGGGCTGTCCGGCCCGGCCGCCTCGATCGCGGCGGCGCCCATGTGGCCCGGCACGTCGATCAGCGGCGGCACGTCGACCAGGAAGAACGGGAAGCAGATCAGCAGGATGCCCAGCGCGATCGCGGGCGGCGAGAGCCACGGCAGGCCGCCGCCGCGCCAATCGAGCCAAGTCCGGAACCGCTGCTGGAAATCGTGCATCAGGCCTCTTTGCGCCACGCCGGCATCTGGAGGAAAGGGGGTGGAGCGCCCGCCCTTATCACGGCGGGACGGCCATGGGGAGCCGTGGCGGCCGCAACGCCGCCCCGGCATCTGTTCATAAGGCCGCGCGCGGGTTTGAGTATGGCCGCCGCCTGGGCTAGCCTCGCTGCGCATGTCCACCGCTCCCACCCCGATGATGGCGCAATACCTGGCGCTCAAGGACCAGGCGCCCGATTGCCTGCTGTTCTACCGCATGGGCGATTTCTTCGAGCTGTTCTTCGACGATGCCCGCCAGGCCGCGCAGATTCTCGATATCGCCCTCACCAGCCGGGGCGAGCATGGCGGCGCGCCGATCCCGATGTGCGGGGTGCCGGTCCATTCGGCCGAAAGCTACCTTGCCCGCCTGATCCGCGCCGGTTGCCGCGTGGCCATTGCCGAGCAGGTGGAAAGCCCCGAGGAAGCAAAGAAGCGCGGCGGTTCCAAGGCACTGGTCGCGCGCGATATCGTGCGCTTCGTCACCGCCGGCACGCTGACCGAGGAAGCGCTGCTCAACCCGCGCGAGTCCAACGTGCTGGCCGCCGTGTGCCCCCTGCGTGACACCATCGGGCTGGCATCGTGCGACATTTCGACCGGGCGGATGGAGCTGGAGGAATGCCCGCCCGACCGGCTGGGCGCGGCGCTGGCCCGGCTGGGCGCGCGCGAGATCGTCTGCCCGGAAGACTGGGCCGACGGCCCGCTCGATGCCGTGGCGCGCGCCGCCCGCACGTTTGACAGCGCGGCGGGCGAAGCGCGGCTCAAGGAGCTGCACGGCGTGGCGACGCTCGATGGCTTCGGCCAGTTCGGCCGGGCCATGCTGGCCGCCGCCGCCGGTCTGATCGCCTATCTCGACCATGTCGGCCGGGGCCGCCTGCCGCTGCTGCTGCCCCCGGTGGCGCGCGGGGCCGACGCGCACATGGCGATGGACGAGGCAACGCGCGCCAGCCTGGAAGTGCTGGTATCCTCGGGCGGCACGCGCAAGGGCAGCCTGGCCGAGGCGGTGGACCGCTGCGTCACCGGCGCGGGCGCGCGCCTGCTGGCCGAAGACCTCGCCGCGCCGCTGCTCGATCTGGCGCAGATCCGCGCCCGGCTGGAAACGGTGCAGTGGCTGGTCGAAGATCCACTGCTGCGCGCCGACTTGCGCACGACTTTGCGCACCGTGCCCGATCTGGGCCGGGCGCTGGGCCGCGTGGTCGCCGGGCGCGGCTCCCCGCGCGATCTCGGGCAATTGCGCGATGGCCTGGCCCAGGCGCGGCACCTGCACGATCGCTTGCAGGCGCGCGCCGACCGCCCGGCGCTGATCGCGGCGCTGCTGCCGCATCTGGCCGGCCACGGCGCGCTGGTCGATCTCTATGCCCGCGCCCTGGTGCCCACCCCGCCCACCGAGCGCAGCCAGGGCGGCTTCATTGCCGAAGGCTATGATGCGGCGCTGGACGAACTGCGCGCGGCGGCGGGCAATTCGCGCCGCGCCATTGCCGCGCTGGAAGCCAGGTACCGCGACGAGACCTGCGTGGCCGCGCTCAAGATCCGCCACAACGGCGTGCTCGGCTATTTCATCGAAGTGCCCGCGCGCCATGCCGACCGGCTGATGGCGCCGGATTCGGGCTTCACCCATCGCCAGACCATGGCCGGCGCGGTGCGCTTCAACGCCCTGGCGCTGCACGAGGAAGCCAGCCGCATTGCCGAGGCCGGAGGCCATGCCCTGGCCGCCGAGGAAGCCCATTTCGAAGACCTGATCGCCCGCGCCGTGGCCGCGCGCGAGGCGATTGCCGCCACGGCTGCCGCGCTCGCCCGCATCGACGTGGCCGCCAGCCATGCCGAGCGCGCCGGCGAAGGCGGCTGGTGCCTGCCGCAGGTGGTGGAAGAGCCGGTGCTGGCCATCGAGGGCGGCCGCCATCCGGTGGTCGAAGCCGCGCTGGCCAAGGCTGGCGAGCGCTTCGTCGCCAACGATTGCCAGCTTTGCGAAAGCGACCGCTTGTGGCTGGTTGGCGGCCCCAACATGGGCGGCAAGTCCACCTTCCTGCGCCAGAACGCCCTGATCGTGCTGCTCGCCCAGGCGGGCAGCTATGTGCCCGCGCAAGGCGCCACGGTGGGGCTGGTCGATCGCCTGTTCAGCCGCGTCGGCGCCAGCGACAACCTGGCGCGCGGCCGCTCGACGTTCATGGTCGAAATGGTCGAGACCGCCGCGATCCTGCAACAGGCCGGGCCGCGCAGCTTCGTGATCCTCGATGAAGTTGGGCGCGGCACGTCCACTTACGATGGCCTCGCCCTCGCCTGGGCCGTGGCCGAGGCGGTGCATGAAACCAACCGCAGCCGCTGCCTGTTCGCCACCCATTACCACGAGATGCAGCGCCTGGCCGAAACCTGCCCGGCCCTGTCCCTGCACCACGTGCGCGCGCGCGAATGGAAAGGCGATCTCGTCCTGCTGCACGAACTGGCGCAGGGTCCGGCGGACAAGTCCTATGGCCTCGCGGTCGCCCGCCTCGCCGGCGTGCCCGAAGCGGTGGTCAAGCGCGCGCGCGGCGTGCTCGACAAGCTGGAAAAGGGCCGCGCCGCCACCGGGGGCCTTGCCGCCGGGCTGGGCGACCTGCCGCTGTTCGCCGCCGCGATCGAGGCGGCCGAGGACAAGGTCGACGCGCTGCGCGAAAAGCTCAACGCGCTGGACATCGACGCGCTGTCCCCCCGCGCCGCGCTCGACCTGCTCTATGAATTGAAGCGCGAAGCCAATAGCTGAAGCGCGGGCGGTTAGCCCGGCCCTCCCTCAGAACTGCGTGCGCAGGCCGTCGATCACGAATTGCGCGGCCAGCGCGGCCAGCAGCACGCCAAGCAGGCGGGTGACCACGGCCTCCACCTGTTCGCCCAACACGCGGATGATCGGGCGCGCCGCGACCAGCGCCAGGAAGCTCAGCACCATGACCACGCCGAGCGCAGCCAGGACCACGGCGGTTTCCTCCGTGCCATGCGCGCGCGCGGTCAACAGCATGATCGAGGCGATCGAGCCCGGCCCCGCCAGCATCGGCATGGCCATCGGAAAGACCGAGACGTCTTCCACGTGCGGCTGCGCGTTGCGCACCTTTTCCGCCCGCTCCTCGCGCCGTTCGGTGCGCTTTTCAAACACCATGTCGAGCGCGATCAGGAACAGCATGATCCCGCCGGCAATGCGGAAGCTGGCCAGTTCGATGTGCAGCGCGCCCAGCAGCGCTTCGCCGAACAGGGCAAAGACCACCAGGATGCCGGTGGCGATCACGCAGGCGCGCAGCGCCATCTGCGTGGCCTGGCGCGCGCTGGCATGGGTGGTGAGACCGGCATAGATCGGCGCGCAGCCGGGCGGATCGATCACCAGGAACAGCGTGGTGAAGGCAGACAGGAACAGTTGCAGCATGTCAGCCACCTTGGCCGGGCGAAGCCGGCGCGTCCAGATGGACAATCTCGGCCATGGCGCCATCCTTCCACTGCCAGGCGCGGAACGCCCGGCTGCCATCGGCGCGCACCGTGGCGCGCCAAGCCAGGCTGCCGTCGTTGGATTGGGCGGTCTGGCTGTCCGACCCGGCCGGCGCATCGTCGGCCGGAATCGGCCCGGCCAGCGCGCGCTGCACCACGGGCGCGTTCTTGGCGGGCTTGGCCGGTGGGCGGTCGTCCCCGCCGCCCGGGCCTGCGCGGGCCGGGCAATCGGCAACTAGGCCGACGAGGAATTCGGGTGCGTCGGGCAGGCTGGCTGCGGCGCCTTCCAGCGTCAGGCGCCATTGGTAATATCCCTTCTTGGGATGGCGTTGCCACACCGTGGCATACCAACCTCCACTCTGGCCCCCGCTCTGGGCCCCATCGGTCCAGCGGCCGCGCGTGATGCCATAGCTGCCGTCGCAGGCAATCCACGCCGCGTCGGGCTGGTGCGGGTGGAGCGGCGCGCCTTCCTTGCGGCGCAACAGCGGTTCGGCCGCCTGGCGCGGCGGCACCACCACTTCGGCGCCTCCGGCCATGCTGCCGGCCAGCCCTTCACGCGCGCCTTTGGCCCGCATCGCCTGGGCCGTGGCGATATCCACGCCGATCAGCGCGCTGGGATTGGCGATCATCCGCACCCGCCCACCCGCTGGCTGGGCCAGGGCAGGCTGGGGCGCGAGGAGGGCGAGCGCAATCACGGCGCCGGAAGCACGAAGCAGCATGGCCCCGCTTCTACCGAAAGGCACCCTGCTGGCCAAGCAAGCACTTGGCCCTGAAATGTTACGTCGGATGGCGTGGTCAGATCGCGTCGGGCGCCAGCGCGATTCCGGCGTTGCGATAGGCGGCCACCAGCGTGTTGCGCAGCAGCACGGCAATGGTCATCGGGCCAACCCCGCCCGGCACCGGGGTAATCGCCCCGGCGACGGCAGCGGCTTCGTCATAGGCAACGTCGCCGACCAGCCGCGTCTTGCCGTCCTGCGCGCCGGGCACGCGGTTGATCCCCACGTCGATCACCGTGGCGCCGGGCTTGATCCAGTCGCCCTTGACCATTTCCGGGCGACCCACGGCGGCCACCACGATATCGGCGCGGCGCACCACCTCGGGCAGGTTCTGCGTCTTGCTGTGCGCCACGGTCACCGTGCAGCTTTCCGCCAGCAGCAATTGCGCCATCGGCTTGCCCACGATGTTGGAGCGGCCGATCACAACTGCGTCGAGCCCGGCCAGATCGCCCAGCCGGTCTTTCAGCAGCATCAGGCAGCCCAGCGGGGTACAGGGCACGAAGCCAGCCTGGCCCACGGCCAGGCGCCCGGCGTTGGTGACGTGGAAGCCGTCGACATCCTTGTCGGGGTTGATCGTGGCGATCACTTTCTGCTCATCCAGGTGGCGGGGCAGCGGCAGTTGCACCAGGATGCCATCGACGGCGGGATCAGCGTTGAGCCGCTCGACCAGGGCGAGCAGCGTCGCCTCGTCGGTATCGGCGGGCAGCTTGTGCTCGAAGCTCGCCATGCCGGCCTCGACCGTGCTCCTGCCCTTGGAGCGGACATAGACTTGGCTGGCCGGGTCTTCCCCCACCAGCACCACGGCGAGGCCCGCCTGGCGCCCGGCCTGGGCGGAAAATGCGGCGGCAAGCGTGGCGATGCGCGCGCGCAGGTCGGCCGCAAAGGCCTTTCCGTCGATCACGGTGGCAGTCATGAAATCAATACCCCGAGGCGGCCAGGCCGTTGAGCAGGATGGACAGGAGGCGCAGCAGCACGATCAGCACCATCGGCGAGAAATCGATGCCGCCGGTGTTGGGCATGAAGCGCCGGATCGGGGCCAGCAGCGGATCGAGAATGGCGTTCAGCGCGCGCCAGATCGCGATCACCGCATTGTTGCTGGTGTTGACCACGTTGAAGCTGATCAAAAGGCTCAGCACAAACTGCACGATCACGACCATGCTGACGACGCTGATCAGGTAATCGATCATCTGGACAAGGGTATAGAGCAGCACGGCGCGTTCCTCTTGGGCTCGGCCCTTCCGGGCACGACGGTGCTGCGCTTTAGCCCAGGCTTGGCCCCAAGGGCAATCGGGTGAACGCCGCCCTTTTGCGCAAGATTTCGGTCAGCACGGCCGCCGCCGCGCGCTTATGGGGCAAGCGTGGTGCTTTCGATATGCCAGCGCAACTGTTCGGGCGTGGCGCCAGGCACGTCGTTGACGCGGCGCAGCACGACTTCGCCGGTCAGGCGGCGGGCGCCGTCGATGATCGTGACGGGCGCGGTGTAATAGATCGAGCCGGCCGCGCCTTCGGATTCGCCGGTTTCCACCGTCACGCGCGGCTGCACCAGTTTGCCCCAGCGCGCGGCAAAGGCCTTGGGATCGAGCCCACTGGCCTGGCCATGATCGCCCCAGAACGCGCGGACAGAGGCCCAGTCGCGCGCTTCCACGGCGGTGGCCCAGGCCGTCAGCACTTTGCCCGGATCACGCCGGGCATTGAGCGCAGCGGCATAGGCGGGGTTGGGCGCCGGCGTGGTCCCGGACTCGGCCGCCGGCTGGGGCTTTGAGGCTGCATCGGGGGCCGTGTCTTCACTCGGCATGTCCGACGGCGCGACGAGCCATGGTGGCGGCGTCATTTCCGCGCTGTCGGGCGCCGTTGCCGAAGCCTGCGGCGCGGGATCGCGCTGCCGATCGCATCCGGCAAGATTGATGGCAATGGCGGAAGCGAGCGCGGTGGCGAGGCAGAAGCGGATCATGCCGCTACCACGCTTGGCCACGCCTTTCGTTCCGTAACGGGGTTCGTCATGAAAATGCGCGAGGCGCATTTTCCATGCGGCAAAGCCAGATTTCATCAACGATGGATCAGCGTGCCTGCCCCGCGCGCGGTGAAGATTTCCAGCAGCATGGCATGCGGCACGCGGCCATCGAGCACGACCGCCGCTTCGCAGCCCGCTTCCACCGCGTGGACGCAGGTTTCCAGCTTGGGAATCATGCCACCGCTGATCGTGCCGTCCTCCGTCAACCCGGCGATGTCATCGGGCGTCAGGTCGGTGAGCAGGCGCTTGTCCTTGTCGAGCACGCCGGGCACGTCGGTGAGCAGGAACAGGCGCGAGGCGCCGAGCTTGGCGGCAATCGCGCCGGCCATGGTATCGGCGTTGATGTTGTAGGTGTGGCCATCCTTGCCCACGCCGATCGGCGCGATCACCGGGATGAAGCCGGCGGCGCTGGCGGTGTGGATGATCATCGGGTCGATCTCGGTCGGCTCGCCCACAAATCCCAGGTCCACCGCGCGCTCGATGTTGCTTTCCGGATCCTTGGTGGTGCGCTCCACCTTGGTGGCGGTGACAAGGCCCGCGTCCTTGCCGGAAATGCCCAGTGCCTTGCCACCGGCCGCGCTGATCCAGCTCACCAGTTCCTTGTTGATCTTGCCCGAGAGGACCATCTCGGCCACTTCGGCGGTGGCCGCATCGGTCACGCGCAGGCCATCGACAAAGCGCGATTCCACGCCCAGCTTCTTGAGCATGGCGCCGATCTGCGGCCCGCCGCCATGCACCACCACCGGGTTCACGCCCACGGCCTTCAACAGCACGATGTCTTCGGCAAAATCGCGCGCGGCCTCGGGATCGCCCATGGCGTGGCCGCCATACTTCACCACGAAGGTCTTGCCGGCATAGCGCTGCAAGTAGGGCAGCGCCTCGGTCAGCGTTTCCGCCTTGGCGAGCATGCTGGTGCGATAGGAGTCGGTCTGATCGATGTTCGTGGCCATGATGGCGCGCCTTAAAGACTGTGTGGAAATCCGGCAAAGCCGGATTTGCGGCACCGGCCCGCTCCCCCACCCGACCTCCCAACGATAGTACCCTGTGGGAGGTCGGGTGGGGGAGCGGGCCGGTGCCGCAACGAAAATGCGCCATGGCGCATTTTCAAAACGGGCTCTTAGACGGCTTGCGCCGAATTTGCAGTGAATATTTGCGTCAGGCGCGATCCAGCTTGCGACCGAGGCGCACCGCCAGCCAGATCAACGGCGGCACCATCAGGGTGGAGAGCAGCAGCTTGGCGCCCAACTGGCCGGTCATCAGCGCGCCGATCGGCAGGGGGTGCCCGTCGGCGCCCTTCTCGCCCCAGAACGACAGGGTGATGAACAGCACGGTATCGGCCACCTGGCTCAGCAGGCTGGCGAGCCAGGCGCGCAGCATCAGGCGCTGCCCCTGCCCGCCGCCGATGCGGGCAAAGACGTGGACGTTGAGGGTTTGCGACACGCCATAGGAAATCAGCCCGGCCAACTGCATCCGCGCGCCCTGCCCCAGCACCGTGGCAAAGGCATCCTGCCCCTGCCAGAACGGCGCGGGCGGCACCGCGTGGATCACCAGGGTGAGCAGCACCATCGACAGGATCAGCGGCAGGAAACCCAGCCGCACCAGCATCGTCGCGGCCTTCTGGCCATAGAGTTCGGCCGTGGTGCTGGACAGCACGACCAGCAGCAGGAAGCAGAAAATGCCCGATTCCACCGCCAGGCTGCCCAGCAGGGGCCAGGTGCCCAGGCTGGCGATCTTGGCGCCCAGCACGCCCGCGAGCACGACCAAACCCCCGTAAACCAGGGCAAACACGAAGAGCGCGCGCGGCAGCGATGCCGGCTGCGGCGCGGATGGGGCCATCTTTTCCATCGTTCGCCTCTATCCTGATTTTGACGCGGCGCCAAATATGGTTAGGAACGAAACCGTCTAAATTCCAAACAAGCGGAGTTGGCGATCCCGCCATGCGCATTCTTTCCAGTCTTGGCGGCATGGCGCTGCTGTTTGCCATCGCATTCCTGCTCTCGTCCAACCGCCGCGCGATCCGCTGGCGGGTGGTGCTGCCCGCCTTCGCGCTCCAGGCGGGACTGGCGGCGCTGGTGCTCAGCTTCCCGCCGGGCAAGGCGGCGCTGCAAGGCGCGGCCCATGCGGTGGAGCAGTTGCTGTCCTATTCCCGCGCCGGGGTGGAGTTCGTGTTCGGCAACCTGGCCAGCGCGGAACTGGGCGGCAAGAGCGTGGCGATCGCCGTGCTGCCGCCGATCGTGTTCTTCGCGGCGCTGATCTCGATCCTCTATTACCTGGGCATCATGCCGCTGGTGATCCGCTGGATCGGCGGCGCGCTGGAAAAGGTCACCGGGATCAGCCGCGTGGAATCGCTGTGCGCGGCGGCCAACATCTTCGTGGGGCAGAGCGAATCCCCCTTGGTGATCCGCCCCTATCTCGCCGCGCTCACCCCCAGCCAGATCTTCACGGTGATGAGCGTGGGCATGGCCGGCGTGGCCGGCACGATCCTGGCGGCCTATGCCGGCCTTGGCGTCCGGGTGGACTATCTCGTGGCAGCCGCGTTCATGTCTGCCCCGGGCGGGGTGTTCATGGGCAAGCTGATCATGCCAGATACGCCGCCGCTGCACGATGCAGTGGAAGGCGATGCCGCGCTGACCAATCCGCACATCAAGCCCTCGCTGGAAGAAGCGCCCGAAGAACAGCGCCCGGCCAACCTGATCATGGCCGCCGCGCAAGGGGCGCAGACCGGGGTGAAGCTGGCCGTGGCGGTGGGCGCGATGCTGCTCGCCTTCGTCGCGCTGATCGCGCTGGCCAACGGCATGCTCGGCTGGGCCGGCGGCTTCTTCGGCCATCCGGGGCTGACGTTCCAGCAGATCCTGGCGCCGATCTTCGCGCCGGTGTTCCTGCTGCTCGGCGCGCCCAACTGGGCCGAGGCGATGCAGGCGGGCGGCCTGTTCGGCACCAAGATCGTGCTCAACGAATTCGTCGGCTTCATCGATCTGCAAGAGGCCAAGGGCCTGTCCGACCACACCATCGCCATCGTCACCTTCGCGCTGTGCGGCTTTGCCAACTTCTCGTCGATCGCCATCCAGATGGCCGTGACCGGCGGCCTGGCGCCCAACCAGCGCACGGTGATCGCGCGCCTGGGCATCAAGGCGCTGTGCGCCGGCGCTCTCTCCAACCTGATGAGCGCGGCGCTGGCGGGGCTGTTCCTGTCTCTCTGAGCTGGGGACTGGCCCTTCGACAGGCTCAGGACAGGCCCTTCGACAAGCTCTGGGCGAACGGATTTCAAACCTTTACCCCGTTCGGGCTGAGTTTGTCGAAGCCCCTTGCAGGCGAGCGCTGTGCATGCGCCCTTCGACAGGCTCAGGGCGAACGGAAGTGAAGAGTTGATCCTTCAAAACCGTTCGGGCTGAGCATGTCGAAGCCCCCATGAGCCAAGCCCAAAGGCCGTCAGACCAGGCCCGCAGTCTGTGCCAGCAGCCAGGCGCCGATCACGATGAACAGCGCGGCGGCGACCAGGCGCACCAGGTTCATCGGCACGCGCGCGATCAGGGCGTTGCCCAGGAACACGGCGGGCACATTGGCCAGCATCATGCCCAACGTGGTGCCTGCCGTCACGGCCAGGGCATCGTGGAAGCGCGCGCCCAGCGCAATCGTTGCCACCTGGGTCTTGTCACCCATTTCCACCAGGAAGAAGGCCACGACGGTGGTCAGGAACGCGCCGAAGCGGGCGGGCCTGGCCGCATCGTCGTCGTCATCGAGCTTGTCGGGCACCAGCGTCCACAGCCCCATGGCCAGGAAGCCGGCGGCCACGGCATAGCGGAACCAAAGACCGTCGAGCAGGTCGGCCGCGACCACGCCAACCATCGCGGCGAGGAAATGGTTGACCATCGTGGCTGCCAGAATGCCCAGCACGATCGGCATCGGCTTCTTGAAGCGGGTGGCCAGGACAATGGCGAGCAACTGCGTCTTGTCGCCGATTTCGGCCAGCGCGACGACAGCGGTGGAGGTGGAGAAAGCCTCGAAAAGGGGTGCCATGGTGATACGATCCAGGCCGGGCGAGACGAAGACAAACGACAACCCGCGACTCCGCCCGGCCAGGCGAATCGCGCGCTGTCATTTGGTCTTGCCCGCAGCAGGCCCATCCGGCCTGCCTCTGCCCGCGCCATGGCCTCTCGACCAAGCATGTTGACGCAGGGCGCCGCGCCGATGCGCGGTGGCTACTCCCCAAGTGACGTGGCGGTGCGGTTAAGAGGCCTTGCTGCCGCTGGCAAGGCGTTTTTTGCAACGCACCAGGATCGCTTGCTTTTCTGCCGGCCCAGCGCGGTACCAGGCGGTGATTTCCGTCAGCGTGCGGGCGCAACCCTGGCACAGCGTGCTGGCCGGATCGATCGTGCAAACGCCGGTACAGGGACTGGGTGGGGCGTCCATCGCGCCGCCATAGGGCTCGGCGCCCATGCGCGCAATTTCCTTGCGCAGCGCAGCATTCGCGCGTAAAGGCAGCGCCAGCAGGTGCGATGCGCCCGCCACGCTCGCGTGGCTGGTGACAGAGGCCCGGGCAAGCGTGAGATCGCCGTCAAGTCGGCACGATCCGCCCCGGCCGCGCGCATCGTGCCCCACCCGCCTCCCTTTATCACGCAAGGGGTCGCACGTTCGACCCTGCACCCATGCGCCCGTCGCCCTTTTTGCGACCGGCGCCGGGAGGCATTGATAAGCATTGGAATTGCATGTCCTATTTTTCCGACCTTGGCCTTGCCGAGCCGATTCTCCGCGCGCTTGAAACCAAGGGCTACAACGATCCCACCCCGATCCAGCGCCAGTCGATCCCCGCGCTGCTGGAAGGGCGCGATCTCCTGGGCATCGCCCAGACCGGCACCGGCAAGACCGCCGCGTTCGCCCTCCCCTCGCTGCACCGCCTGGCCGCCGATCCGCAGCCGCGCAAGCCCGCCTCTTGCCGCATGCTGGTGCTTTCGCCCACGCGCGAACTGGCCGCGCAGATCGCCGACAACATCAAGGGCTACGCCAAGAACCTGCGCCTGACGGTCGATTGCGTGTTCGGTGGCATTCCCATCGGCAAGCAGGCCCGCCGCCTGGTGCCCGGCGTGGACATCCTGGTGGCAACGCCGGGCCGCCTGCTCGACCTGATCGACAATCGCGCGCTGACCATCGGCCGCACCGAGATCTTCGTGCTCGACGAAGCCGACCAGATGATGGACCTGGGCTTCATCCATGCGCTCAAGCGCGTGGCCAACCTGCTGCCGGCCAAGCGCCAGAGCCTGTTCTTCTCCGCCACCATGCCCAAGTCGATCGAAGACCTCGGCAAGCAGTTCATCAAGAACCCGGTGCGCGTGGAAGTGGCCCCGCAATCGACCACGGCGGAACGGGTGGAGCAGTTCGTCAGCTTCCTCAACCAGCCGGAAAAGCAGGCGCTGCTCTCGCTGACGGTGCGCCGCCTGCTGGCCGAAAAGCAGCTCGATCGCGGCATCGTGTTCACCCGCACCAAGCATGGCGCGGACCGCGTGGCCCGCAACCTGGCCGCCGCCGGGATCGACGCCCGCGCCATCCACGGCAACAAGAGCCAGGCGCAGCGCACCGCCGCCCTCGAAGCCTTCCGCCAGGGCTCCTGCCCGATCCTGGTGGCGACCGACATCGCCGCACGCGGCATCGACGTTTCGGGGGTGAGCCACGTGTTCAACTTCGAACTGCCCAACGTGCCCGAGCAATACGTGCACCGCATCGGCCGCACCGCGCGCGCCGGCGCCGATGGCGTGGCGATCAGCTTCTGCGCGCCCGATGAAAAGCCCTACCTGCGCGACATCGAACGGCTCACCAAGGTGAAGCCCGACGTCATGCCGCTGCCGGAAAACTTCCTGGCCGATGCCGCCCGCCTGCCCGCTCCCGCCCGCCGCCCGGCTGGCGAAGAGAACGAAGCACGCCGCGACCAGCCGCGCGGCCGCGCCGGCGGTGGCCGCCGCGATGGTGGGCGCCAGGATGGGGCCCGTCATGATGCTGGACGCCGTGACGGTGGGCGTCGCGACGGTGGCCGCCCCGAGCGCCGTGACGACCGCTCGCAGGGCGGCGATCGGGTCCAGGGTGAACGCGCCCATGGGGATCGGGCACGCGGCGAACGCACTGGCCAGGATCGTGGCCGTGGCGGCCCTCGCCCCGAAGGCGGTCGTTCCGACGGTGGACGCAGCGAGGCAGCGCGGCACGACGCCGGTGGCGAAGCAGCGGCCAAGCGCCGTTTCCGCCCGCGCGGTCCGGCCACGACCGGCCAGCACCGCAACAAGGTGCGCCGCGTGGTCTGATCCCGCCGGGATGGCCTGACACATGGAAAAAGGGGCGTGAACCAGCCGGTTCGCGCCCCTTTTTTGCATCGGCGACGCCGGGCCGGACGGAATGGCAACCGCACACGGTTCGTCGCAAAATGCGGTTGCGCTGGAACCATCGACGCCAATCGGCATTTGAAGCGCGGGCGCGCGCCTCAAGCAAAATCATCGGGCCGGACATTCGTGAGTCGCGCGGGAAGGGTTTCAATGCAATCGACCAAACTGACCGCGCTGGGCAGGGATGCCCGGGTCAACCGTTTCATCCTCACCCTGCTGACGATCGGCTTTGCCGCGCTGCTCGCCGGCCTCGCCGCCGCGCTATGGACGCAGAAGCGCAACACCGACAGCGAGCGCTGGGTGGCACATACACTGGAAGTGCAGGCCCGCATCGGCGCCTTTGCCAGCAAGACCGAGCGGATGGAAACGGCGCGACGCGGCCGCCTGCTGAGCGACGATCCCGCGTTCAACACCTTGTTCGACACCGCGCTCGCCAGTGCCCTGGCCGATCTTGACAGCGTGGAGCGCAAGACGGCGGACAACCCCGACCAGGCCGCCAACATCCGCCACATGCGCCGCCTGCTGACCGATTACGTCAACGCCGAAAAGCTGGAACGCAGCCGTGGCAAGAGCGCCCAGGCAGCGCTGCGCAGCGACTTCTTCCACGATCCGGTGGTGCTGCACATCCGCGAAATCCGCCAGGTGGCCGATGCCATGGGCGACGAGGAGCGCACGCTGCTGCGCCAGCGCGAGGCGGTGCAGACGCAGACCTTGCGTACCTTCAACCTGGTGCTGGTGGGGATCGCCCTGCTGATCCTGACCGTCGCCACGGCCACGATCCTGCTGGTGCGGCGCACGCTGCGCGAATTGCGTGGGTCTCGCCTGGAACTGAGCGCACTCAACGCCGATCTGGAAAAGCTGGTTGATTCGCGCACCACCGAACTGCAACGCGCCAATGCCGAAATCCAGCGCTTTGCCTATATCGTCAGCCACGACCTGCGCTCGCCCCTGGTCAACGTCATGGGCTTCACCGCCGAACTGGAAGCGGCGACCAAGGTCATCGCCCGCTCGCTCGACGATCCGGCCGAGCCGGGCAGCACGATTCCCTCGCCAGTGGAGGTACGCCGCGCGGTGGAGGAAGACCTGCCCGAAGCGATCGGCTTCATCCGCAGCTCCACGCAGAAGATGGACCGCCTGATCAACGCGATCCTGCGCCTTTCGCGCGAAGGGCGGCGCACGCTGGCCCCCGAACTGCTCGATCTCAATGCCCTGGTCCGCTCGATCGCCGACACGATGCAGCATCGCCTGACCGAGACCGGCACGGCCCTGACCATCGCGCCGCTGCCGATGCTGACCAGCGACCGCACCGCGCTGGAGCAGATCCTGTCCAACCTCATGGAAAATGCGCTCAAGTATCTTCAGCCGGGCCGCGCCGGCGAAATCCGCGTCAGCGGCAGCGTGGCGCGCGGGCGGGCGATCATCGAGGTGGCCGACAACGGGCGCGGCATCGATCCGCGTGATCACGAGCGCATCTTCGATCTTTTCCGCCGTTCGGGCGTGCAGGACCAGCCGGGCGAAGGCATTGGTCTTGCGCATGTTCGTGCGCTTGCCTATCGCCTTGGCGGCGTGATCGAGGTGGTGTCGGAACTGGGCCAGGGCGCCACGTTCCGCGTCAACCTGCCGATCGAATGGAAAGGCGCAGAAGCCAATGGATAATCCCCATGGATAATCAACGTCCCGTCAACATCGTGATGATCGAGGACGACGAGGGTCACGCCCGTCTGATCGAGAAGAACATCCGCCGCGCCGGCATTTCCAACGCGATTCACCATTTCGTCGATGGCACGTCTGCGCTGTCGTTCCTGCTGGAAAGCGAACATGGCCCGAGCCACAACGGCCCGGCGCTGGTGCTGCTCGATCTCAACTTGCCGGACATGAGCGGGATCGACATCCTCGCCCGCATCAAGAGCGATGCCGGGCCGCTGCGCCGCACGCCGGTGGTGGTGCTGACGACCACCGACGACAAGGTGGAAATCCAGCGCTGCTACGATCTGGGTTGCAACGTCTACATCACCAAGCCGGTAAACTATGAAAGCTTTGCCGACGCGATCCGCCAACTCGGCCTGTTCCTGTCGGTGATCCAGATCCCGAGTGCGGAGGAGGCTTGAACCCGCCAGCCGCGCGCATTCTCTATATTGATGACGACGAGGGGTTGCGGCGCCTCGCCGCGCGCGTTCTGGCGCGCAAGGGCTACACCATCACGACCGCCGCCAGCGGCGATGAAGGCGTGGCGCTGACCGCGCGCGAACGCTTCGACCTGGTCGCCGTGGACCACTACATGCCTGGCCGCGACGGCCTTTCCACGCTGGAGGGTCTGCGCGCGCTCCCCGATTGCCCACCGATCGTCTACGTCACCGGTTCGGAGGAAAGCCGCATTGCCGTGGCCGCGCTCAAGGCCGGTGCGCAGGACTATGTGGTCAAGACCGTGGGCGAGGATTTCTTCGACCTGCTGGCGCAAAGTTTCGACCAGGTGCTGGAAGCGGCCGCACTGCGCCGCGCGCGGGACCGCGCCGAGGAAGACCTGCGCGCCAGCAATGCCCGGCTCGAAGCATTGCTGCGCGAAGTGAACCACCGCGTGGCCAACAATCTCCAGATGGTCATGGCTTTCGTTTCGATGCAGGCGCGCAGCGTGGACAATGCCGCGGCGCGTGACGCGCTGCACCGCGCGCACCAGCGCATCGCCACGATCGCCCAGGTCAACCGCCGGCTCTATACGTCCAACGACGTGGAATTCGTTGCCATCGACGAATACCTCGCCGCCCTGGCCAGCGACATGGGAGAGGCCTGGTCCACCCATCGCACCCGCACGGTGACGGTCGATGCCGACGCGGCACGGGTCAAGACGGACCTGGCCGTGACGATCGGGCTGGCCGCCAACGAGCTGGTCGGCAACGCCTGCAAATATGCCTATCCCGCCGAGGCCGAGGGCCAAGTGCGGGTCACCCTGCGCTTGGCCGAGGCAGCAGGTGGCAACACCTTGCTGACACTGAGCGTGGAAGACGATGGCCAGGGCATGCCGCCCGATGGCTCGGTCCAGGGCACCGGGCTCGGCACCCGGCTGATCGATGCCCTCACCCGTTCGCGCGGTGCGCGGCTGGCCCATGCACCGGTTCACCCCGGCCAGGCCATGCCTGGCACGCGGGCATCGCTGACGCTGACGCTCGGCCCGGAAGATCTCGCCCCCGCAGAGGACGGCCTTGCCGCCGATTTCCAGATCTGAGCCTTGCCACCGCAGCCCGGCGTGATACAAATACTATAACGAATACTTTTCCGTGATGATGCCGCAGCCGGGAGCTGGTGATGGGCAAGAAACGCAAGCGGAATGCCGAGAAGACTGCCGATGACGCAGGCCTGGCCAGCGCCGTTGGCGCCTTGCTGGCGCAGGCCATGGATGACCCGGCCGTTGCGCGCTGCACGCTGTCCATCGACAAGGTCACCGGCCTTGCCCGGCTGAGCACCAGCGGCACCGATGGCCGCACCGCTACGCACGATATCCTTGGCCCGGGGCTGGCGCAGGCGACGCGGGAGATCGCCGGGGCCGATCAGCCCCCAGTGCCGGGGCGCAGCGGCGCGCAGGCCCGCGCCGCACGCGATGCGCAGATTCTCGCGCTCGCGGCGCGCGGCCTCACCCAGACCGAAACCGCCCGCGTGCTCGGCATTTCGCAAGCGCTGGTTTCCAAGATTCTGCGGGCCGGCCAGCCGGCGCCGGCCTGAACGCGGTCTTCAGGATTCCATGGCCCAGGTGGCACAGTGCGGGTCGGCCGCCACGACTTGACGACGCAACGCGGCGCGCGCCAGGCGTTCCACTTCCACCTTGCGGCGTGCGGCGGCCAGCGGCAGGCTGGGCGCGGGTCGCAGGATTTCGGCATCATACCCATCGGCCACGATGATTCCGCAGGCCTGCGGCAGGAACGCCGGATCGTTGAGCACCGTGCGATCGAGATGCGGCGCCAGGCCCCAGTAGAACCGATCGCAATGATCGAGGTATTCCGGCCACTTGGCATCACCCAGCAGATCGGCGCGGCTCACCTTGATTTCCACGATCACCACCCGCCCCTTGCCATCGATGCCCATCAGGTCTGCCCGCCGCCCATTGCGCAGCGGCATTTCCGAAAGGCACCAGATATCGTTGCGGGCAAACAGGCGGGCAATGCCCCGCGCCACCGCCAAAGCGTCGGCTGGGGCTGCTGGCACGGTGGCGGAAACGAGCGAATCAGGCATGCCGCCAGATTAGGAACATAATGCGAACAGGTAAAGCCGTGGCTAACCCCGATCGTGCGGACGCAGGTTCAGCGGCGGGATGAGATCGAGCAGTGCGGCGCGCGCTGTCTGGAATTCCTGCCACAAGGCCTGGGCTGCGGATTGCAGCGCTCCCGGCGGGGCATGGCCCTGCGCGGCAATCAGCGCGCGCAGGCCCGGTTGCAGCACGGCCGCCAGGTCTTCGATGCCCTGCCGCGCCTGCTCTGCGCGCCAGCCGCCCGTGGCGCGCATGATCGCGGGAAAGTTGCGCACATCGGGCCGCAGCGGTTCCGGCGCCTGCCCGGCGAGGTGCGCCACGGCACGCGCTGCTTCGTGCAGCGCCGTCCACACCGTGTCGAGCGGCGAAGTGCCGGCGAGGCGCGCCCGCGCTGCCAGCCGATCGGCGCCGAGCACGTCACCCGCCCGGCCCGGCAGAAAGAGCGCGGCATTGCGGTCCGGCGATTCCGGCACGATGCGCTCAAGCTCCGGATCACGAGCCGCGCGAAAGGACTGGAAGGGGGGCTGTTCCATGGCCGAAACGCTAGGCCTCG
The DNA here is from genome assembly GCF_014652855.1 of Novosphingobium pokkalii. Lineage (GTDB taxonomy): Bacteria > Pseudomonadota > Alphaproteobacteria > Sphingomonadales > Sphingomonadaceae > Novosphingobium > Novosphingobium pokkalii. The sequence goes on along the minus strand of NZ_BMZP01000002.1, from coordinate 321,517 downwards.
ATTGTTAACCGAATCCTAATTTTCCACCGCGCCGCACCCCCATGCCCACCTCGCGCAAAAAGCGCTGGCATGGCCCGCGCGGCACTGCTAGGGCGCCACTTCACGCACCCGTAGCTCAGCTGGATAGAGTACTGCCCTCCGAAGGCAGGGGTCACAGGTTCGAATCCTGTCGGGTGCGCCACTCCCCTACATTTCCTGTGCTTTTCCAAAGGCGTGGCTTTGCTGCCGGCGCTTCCCGGCGCGCATGTGCGCCGCCCGGCATCAGGGCATCCGCAAAATCCCGGCGTAGTTTTGCGTAGACAATCATGGAAACAAATTCACCGTGAACCGGGCATGTCCAACCGCGAATGAAGTTCAGCGGACACGATCTGTCAGTATTGGTGAATAGACTTAGCAATCAGCGCAAGTGATCCAATATTGTGCCGATTCCAACAATTTTGCATAAGTTCCGCCGAACCTCGTGACAACAGCGCCGCCGGGCATCCGCCTGGTGGATCAACACGCCTGGCGGCCCATTTCCGCGAGCAGGAAGCGGTTTGCCATGGTCTTTTCAACGCCCTGAGGTGTCAAGAAATGGCGACTTTCTCCGTCACAGTGTCGGCCTACAACGCCAACGCGCCCTATTCGTCGAGCGATACCGTCACCCTGGCCGATACCGGTGCCAACATCGCCGCTCTGTCGGCAGTGGCCATTGGCAACCTTGCGGCGAACGGGATCGACAAGATCAACGCCACTGACAACGTGTTGAGCCTGAGCGTGGCCCAGTACCAGGCACTCGGCGTGGTCACGCTGGCCGCGGGCGATGTCATCACGCTGGCTGACACCAGTGCCAACATCGCCACGCTTTCGGCCACGGACATTGCCGCCCTGGCCGATGCCGGGATCGACAAGATCGACGCCACCGACGACGCACTGGACCTCACCGTTGCGCAGTTCCAGGCGCTGGGCACCGTGGCGCTGACGGCCAGCGACACCGTCACGCTGGTTGACACCGGAACGACCCTTTCGGCGCTCACCGCCACCCAGATCGCGGCCCTCGCCGCCGCCGGGGTGGACCAGCTCGACGCCACCAACAACGTCCTCTCGCTCACCCTTGCGCAGTACCAGGCGCTGGGCAGCATCACCGTGGCCGCGAACGATGTCCTCACCCTTTCGGGCACGGGCGCCAGCATCGGCGCGCTCAGCGTGGCCGAGATCGCGGGCCTTGCCGCCGCGGGCTTTGACAGGGTCAACGCCACCGACGATGTGCTGACGCTGAGCGTAGCGCAGTTCCAGGCGCTCGGCACCGTGGAACTGGCGGCGGGTGACGTCGTCACGCTGGCCGACACCGGCGCCAACCTTGCCGCGCTGTCGGCAGACGACATTGCCGCCCTGGCCGACGCCGGGATCGACAAGATCGACACGACCGACAATGTGCTCAGCCTGACCGTGGCCCAGTTGCAGGGGCTCGGAACGGTGGAACTGGCCAGCGGCGACGTGGTCACGCTTGCCGATACCGGCACGGCCATTGCCGCGCTTTCAGCCAGCGCCATTGCCGAGCTGGGCACGCTGGGGGTGGACCGCATCGATGCCAGCGACAACACGCTGAGCCTGACCGTGGACCAGGCCCAGGCGCTGGGCAGCGTGGCGCTGACCGCCAGCGACACGGTGACTCTGGCCGATACCGGCGCCAACCTCGCGGCGCTGACGACCGGCCAGATCGCCGCGCTGGCCAGCGCCGGCTTCGATGCGATCGATGCCACCGACGGCAGCCTGACGCTGTCGTTCGCGCAGATCGATGCACTGGGCACCATGGCGCTGACCGCAGGCAACACGGTGATCGCGCAAGGCACGGTGGCCGAAATCGAAGCGCTGACTCCGGCGCAGCTCGCTGCCCTGGCAACCGCCGGTGTAGACCTGCTCGGCCCGACCAACGGCGAGCCGATGCTGTCCGTGGCGCAAGGCCAGGCCCTGCTCACCAACAACCTGTGGCTGACCGGAAACACCGCCGTGCTGGCCGACACCGGCGCCGCGATCGCGGTGGTGAGCGGCACGGTGCTGGAAGACCTCTATCTCCACGGCGTGACCCGGATCGATGCGACCGACGATGTGCTTGCGCTCAGCGTCGACCAGGCGCTGGCGGTTGACCAGAGCGGCACCGCGCTGACCGCTGCCGATCTCGTTACCCTGGCCGATAGCGGCGCCACGCTGGCCGCGCTTTCGACCGGCGCGATCGAAGATCTGGCGCTGCTCGGCGTGGACCGGATCGATGCCAGCGACAATACGCTGAGCCTGACCGTGGCGCAGTTCCAGGCGCTCGACAGCATCGCCCTGACGCAAGCCGACAGCGTGACGCTGGCCGACACGGCCAGCAACCTCCAGGCCCTGTCCTCCGTCGAGATCGCCGCGCTGGCTGGCGCGGGGATCGACACGATCCATGCCACCGGAGGCACCCTGACGCTCACCGCTGCCCAGGCCCTGGCGCTGGGCAACGTAGCCTTGGTCGGCAGCGACACGATCGTTCTGTCGGATAGCGCCGCCCATCTGGAGGCGCTGTCCGCCATCGAGATCGCCGCGCTGGCTACGGCCGGGATCGACCGCGTCGAAGCCAGCGGCGGCAGCCTCGCGCTGTCCGTCGCGCAGGCCCAGGCGCTGGGCACGATCGCGCTGACCCCGGCCAACACCGTCACCCTGGCCGATACCGGCGCCAACCTGGCTGCCCTTTCGGCCACGGACCTGGCTGCGCTGACCACGGCCGGGATCGATGCGATCGATGCCAGCGACGACACGCTGAACCTGACGGTGGCACAAGCCGAGGCCCTGGCCGGCGTGACGCTGACCGTCGGCGACATGATCACCCTGGCCGATAGCGGCGCCAACCTTGCCGCGCTGGGCACCGCTGCCCTCGCCGATCTGGCCACACGCGGCTTCGATGGCATCGATGCCAGCGACAACGTGCTGACGCTTTCGCTGGAACAGGTGCAGGCGCTGGGCAGCGTGGCGCTCACCGCTGGGGATCTGGTCACCGTCGTCGCCACCGGCGCGCAGTTTGCCGCGCTTACGGCGCAGGACTTTTCCGATCTGGCCGCCACCGGGGTCGATGCCCTGGCCACGACCGACCATGTCCTTGCGCTCACCGTCGCGCAGATCCAGGCGCTGGGCGGCCTGGCCCTGGCCAGCGACGACACGATCACCCTGGCCGACAGCAGCGCGACGATCGCCGGACTGTCTGCGGCAACCCTGGCCGACCTTGTCGCCCAGGGGGTGGACCATGTTTCGTTCATCGACCAGTCCGGCGAATTCGATGCCGAACACGCGCTGGCTCTCACCGGCGCGACGCTCGCCGACGGCAGCACTTTGACTGTCCTGGATGATGCCGCCACGCTCCGGGCCTTGAGCCCCACGCAATGGGCTGCGCTGGCCGCCGTCGGCGCGGACACTTTTGCGACCAACAGCCAGACCCTGACACTCGATACCGCGCAGGCCCTGGCGATTGGCGACATGGTGCCGGCCAACGGCAATACTCTGGTGATCGAAGACGCGGGCGCCGCGATTTCCGATCTCACGCCTGCACAAATCGCCGCGTTCGCGGGCAAGGGCTCGGTGGTCATCCATGTGCAGGATGACGGCCTGGTCTTCACCAAAGCGCAGATCGACGCCAGCGAGGGAATCCAGTTCGTCGACGACAACGGCGCCACTCTGGCCGACAGCGCCAGCGTGCTCAATGCCTTGACACCGACGCAGATCGCCGCCCTGCTGGTCTATCCCTTCACCGCCGTGGGCGTCACGCAAGGGACACTGGCGTGGACCTGGGACCAGCTCGATGCCCTGGGCAACGCCACGATCACGGCGGCCAGCGATGCCACGCTGATCACCTCGCAAGATGCGCTGGACGGCACCAGCGCACAGACCCTGACCGGCCTTTCCGCCCTGGGCATCGATACCCTGGCGTCGGACCTCGGCACCTTGCAGGTCTCGCTCGACCAGCTCGATGCGCTGGGCAACGTGGTATTTGCCACCGGCGACACGGTCACCCTGGCCGATAGCGGCGCCGCGCTGGCAGCGCTGAGCCCTGTCGCCCTGAGCGACCTGGCGGCACGCGGGATCGACATCGTTGCGGTCACCGACAGCGCACTGTCGCTCAGCCTGGAACAGCTCGATGCGCTGGGCAGCGTGCGCGTGAGCGCGCAGGCCCTGTTCACTCTGGCCGATAGCGGCGCCCAACTGGGCATGCTGAGCGTGGCCATGATCGAAGCGCTGCACGATCTGGGCGTGGACGCGATCGATGCCACGGACAACCAGATCACGCTGGGCCTCGACGCATTCCGCGCGCTGGACGGCATTGCCTTCAATGCCAGCGACAGCCTGGTACTGGAAGACGATGCGGCCGCCCTGTCCACGCTGACCCAGGCCGATCTCGCGCGCCTGACCGATGCCGGCGTCAGCCTTGTGGTGGCCGACAACCTGCCGATGGTCGTGACGGTTGAGCAATATGTCGCGCTGCATGCCCTCGATGTCAGCGGCGCCGGCTATATCGTGACAGACACCGGCGCGGCGCTCGCCACGCTGCTCGCTACCCAGCTCACCGCCGCTGTGCAGGACGGGGTGCATCAGATCGATGCCACCGACGACGTGCTGACGCTGTCCTATGCCGAGTTCGCCGCACTCCAGGGTGATATTGCGCTGACGGCGAGCGACACGGTGACGCTGGAGCTCAGCGCATCCCAGCTTGCCGCGCTGACCCCGGCAAACCTGGCAGACCTCGCCGCCGCCGGGATCGATATCCTGGCCGATAACGGCGCGCTCGTGACCCTTTCCCTGGCGCAGTACCAGGCGCTCGACGGCATGACCCTGGCCGAGGCCAGCGATTTTGCGCTGGCGCTCACGCCTGCGGAACTGGCCGCCATGACGCCGGCCGAAATCTCCGGCCTTGCCGGCCATGGCATCGACTCGATCACGCTGGGCAACGCCAGCCCGTCGCTCACCCTGGCGCAGGCGCTTGCACTGGTTGACTTCAACCTGGAATCCGGCGCGATCGCGGTGATTGACAGTGCCGCGCACCTTGCCGGGCTGTCGCATTCGGACATTGCCACGCTCGACATGCTCGGCGTCTCGCAGATCCTGGTCAGCAGCGGCACCGTCGCGTTCGACCTGGCCGGGTTCGAGGCGCTGCGCCTGGCCGATATCGCGCTGATCAGCGCCGGGGACGTGACCCTGGCCGATACCCCCGCCACGCTCGGCAGCCTGACGCGCGAAGCGATCGATACGCTGGCCGCACAAGGCGTCACCATGCTGCACGCCACCGATGGCGAACTGGCGCTGCCGGTGGAAACCTGGTCGCGCCTGGTGCAGGACGGGATCGGCTTCGCGCCCGGCGAGCCCGTGGTGCTGGCCGATGCCGGCAGCGCGCTGGCGGTTCTGGGCGAGGAAACCCTTGCCACCCTGGCCGACAGCGGCGTGACCCGGATCGACGCCACCGACGATCACCTGACCTTGTCGTTCACGCAGTTCCAGGCGCTGGGCAGCGTCGCCCTGACTCAGGCGGACACGGTCACGCTGTGGTTCAACGGCGATGCGCTGGCCATGCTTTCCGCCCAGGATATCGCCGCGCTGGTGACGGCCGGGGTGGATCAGGTGGGCACGCTGGGCGAACCGCTTTATGTCGATCTCGCCACGCTGGGCCATCTGGCGGCTGGCGGACTGGCGATCGATCCGGACGTGACGGTGCGCGCCACGGTGAGTGCCGAGGAAATTGGCGCTCTCACGCCGTCCGACTTTGCCGCGCTCCAGGCCCAGGGCGTGGACATCCTCCAGGTTTTCGGCGCGCTGAGCCTGTCGGTGGCGCAATATGCGGCGCTGGGGACCATGGAACTGGCCGGATACGATGGCCGCGCCCTGGCCGACACCGGCGCCAATATCGCGGCGCTTTCGCCCGAGGCGCTGGAAAGCCTGGCGGCGCGCGGGGTTGGCCTGGTCGATGCCACGGACGGCACGCTGCATCTTTCGCTGGCGCAAGTCAGCGCGATGGGCGGCATGTATGTTGCCTATCAGGATCTGGCGGTGGTCGATCTCACCGCGCAACAGGCCGCCTCGCTCGACAACCAGACCCGCGCCATCCTGGGCCAGCATGGCATCGATGCCATTGCCATCACCCAGGGCACGCTGACGCTGGGGCTGGCCGATCTGTCGCGCTATGCCGATTACACCTTTGTGGGCGGCAATGTGGTGCTGGCGGAAACCGGCGCCACGCTGGGTGGCCTGGCGCCGTCGGAACTGGCCTGGCTGGCCGGGCGGGGGATCAGCGCGATCGACGCGCAGGACGATACCCTGACGCTGTCTCTGGCGCAGTTCACCGCGCTGGGGACCATGCGCCTGACCGCAGCAGACGATGTGACCATCACCGCCAGCGCGGCGGAACTGGCCACGCTTTCCCCGGCGGCGTTTGCCGCGATGGACGCCAACGGGGTCGATGCCGTGGAGATTTCGGACGGGGCGCTCAACCTCACGGCGGCACAGGCCGCGCAGCTCGGCAATGTCCAGTTGATCAGCAGTGGGTCCATCACGCTGGTCGATACCGGCGCTGCCATTGCCGCACTCAGCGTCGATGCGATCGCCGGCCTCGCCGGATCGGGGGTGACCGGAATCGACGCCACCACCGGCATCACCATCAACGCCAGCAAGTATGAAGCGCTGGGCGGCATCCGGTTCGCCTTGTCGGACGTGGTCACGGTGGCTTCGAACCACAGCTTCACCATGGGCGTGGACGTCGACAACGTCACGCTGACCGGCACCAAGAACCTGGTGGTGACCGGCAACAGCGGCGCCAACGTGATCACCGGCAATGCCGGGCGCAACACGCTGGATGGCGGCGCGGGCAACGATCGCCTGATCGGCGGGGCCGGGCGTGACGTGCTGACCGGCGGCGCCGGGGCGGACAAGTTCATCTTCCGCGACGGCGATTTCGGCGGCAACACGGCCAGCACGGCCGATCGCATCACCGATTTCTCGCGCGGGTCGAAGGACCTGATCTCGCTGATTGGGGTGGATGCCAACACCAACACCGTGGGCGACGATGCCTTTACCTGGATCGGCAACAGTGCGTTCCACCATGTCGCAGGCGAGCTGCGCTATATCCAGACGGCGGGCAACACCTATGTCCAAGGCGATACCAACGGCGATGGGCTGTCCGATTTCTGGATCCGTCTGGACGGCGTGATCAACCTCCAGGCTTCGGACTTCCAGCTTTGACGCCACTTGGCTAAAAGCCTGTCCACAGAACATCGGAAGGGGGACGCTGCGGCGTCCCCCTTTTTTGATTGCAACCAATCAATATCCGTCATCATCGCTAATTGCCCCTCCCCTACCCGCACTGGCCGTGATAAGGCGCGGGCCATATCCCGGCCCGCTGCCCTGTCTTTCCCGATGCAGGCGCCGCGCTGGCCCAAGACCCCGGCATGGCCCGGCAGGAGGCACGCGCGATGATCATTTCCGCCCCCACCGATTTCCGCCGCGCGGCCCAGCGACGCCTGCCGCCATTCCTGTTCCACTACATCGACGGGGGATCGGGCGCGGAAACCACCCTGCGCCGCAACGAGGCCGATCTCCAGCAACTGACGGTGCGCCAGAACGTGCTGCGCGACGTGGAGGGCCTGTCCACCGCCACCACCCTGTTCGGCGAAGACATGGCCTTGCCCTTGGTGCTCGCTCCGGTGGGGCTGACCGGCATGTATGCGCGGCGCGGCGAAGTGCAGGCGGCGCGGGCCGCCGCCGCCGCCGGGGTGCCGTTCACGCTGTCCACCGTCTCGGTCTGCCCGCTGGAGGAAGTCCAGGCGCCCTGCCCGCGCCCGATCTGGTTCCAGCTCTATGTGCTCAAGGATCGCGGCTTCATGCGCAACGTGCTGGAGCGGGCCAAGGCGGCGGGAATCAAGACCCTGGTGTTCACCGTGGACATGCCCCTGCCCGGCTCGCGCTATCGCGACGCGCATTCCGGCATGTCTGGCCCCAATGCCGCGTTCCGCCGCATGGTCCAGGCGGCAACGCATCCCGGCTGGGCATGGGACGTGGGCCTGCGCGGCCGCCCGCACGATCTGGGCAATATCTCGCACTACATGGGCAAGCCGATGGCGCTGGGCGACTACATCGGCTGGCTGGGCGCCAATTTCGATCCGGCGATCGGCTGGAAGGATCTGGAATGGATCCGCGCGTTCTGGGACGGGCCGATGATCGTGAAAGGCATTCTCGAACCCGGCGACGCGCGCGACGCCGTGCGCTTTGGCGCCGATGGCGTGGTCGTGTCCAACCATGGCGGGCGCCAGCTAGACGGCACGCTGTCGTCGGTGGCGGCCCTGCCGCGCGTGGCCGATGCCGTGGCGGGAGACTTGCGCATCCTGGCCGATTCCGGCGTGCGCACCGGGCTCGATGTGGTGCGCATGCTGGCCAGCGGGGCGGATGCGGTGATGCTGGGCCGCGCGTTCATCTATGCCCTGGCCGCGCGCGGTGGCGCGGGCGTAAGCCAGTTGCTCGACCTCATCGCGCGCGACATGCGCGTAACCATGGCCCTGACCGGCGCCCGCACCGTGGCCGATCTGGGCGCACATACCCTGGCGCAGGGCGCCTAAGAGCCCGACCCAAAAGTCCTGCGGGTCGCCTTGGCGGGTCTTTTGCGCCACCGCTACGTCGGCTGCTCGCCACGATGCTTCCAGCATCGCTGGGCTCCCAGCCTTCTTGCGGTGACCCAAAATCCCTCGCCAAACCTCCGCCGCCAGACTTTTGGGTCGGGCTCTAAGCGTCGGAAGGCGGCGCGTAGAGGCCCAGCATGGCATCGAGCAGCGGCAGGCTGCGTTCGGCCAGACGTGCCGGGGTCCGCCCGGTCACCAGCCGCACTTCGCGGATCAGGTGGGACTGGTCATAGAAATGGTCCGCCATGCTGGCCACCTGCTGTGGCGCGGTGCGCGGATCGGCCAGCAGGGCTGCGGCGCGCAAGGCGCGCTGCCGCCGGGCGAGTTGCTTGGGCGGCAGGCCGAAATAGCGATCGACCAGCCGCTGCAACTGGCGCGGCGAATAGCAGGCATCGCGATAGAGATCGTCCAGGGACGGCGATGGCGCCCGGCCCAGCCACGCCTCCACCTCTGCCACCAGGCGCACATGCGGCTCGGGCAAGGCGTGCAACCGCGCGGCGAGCACCGGCGCCGCCCGCGCCACCAGTTCGGCCAGGGCAAAGGGCTGCACGGCATGGCCCTGGGCCAGCTCGATCGCCAGGCGCCGCACCCCGCTGCCCAGCAGTTCGCCGGCATCGCGCAGCCGATTGCCCAGGTCCGCAGCAGAGCGGCCGCCGGTGAGCGCAGCCCAGCCGAGCGGCGAGAGCAGCGTACCGAACACCTGCCAAGGACCGGCCAGCTCGATCCGCGCCGCCGTGCGCAACGGGGTGACCAGGCTGGCGCAATGGCTGGCATCGGCAACACCGCCCGTCAGGCGCAGCGTGCCCGCGCCCTGAAGGAACAGCGCCAGCACGCCAGGGCCGGCCGGCAGCATGTCGACCCGTTCCGGCGCTTGGCCGCACATCAGGAAAAAACGCCCGACATAGGGCGCCAGCGGTGGTGGCGGCGCCTGATAGGCGATGGTCAGCGCGGCCGGATCGACCAGGTCCCTACCCTCGCCAGCCACCAGCCGTTGCAACGGGACGACGCCGGTCATCGTGGCAACCGGTCCGTCTGCCGCTGCTGTGATCTATCCTCTGGAGCCATCCTGCCAGCGACCATTCAAGTCCCTGTGCTGTCAAGACGAACCGCCCGATACTTCCAGAATGGAAGAAAAAACGGCGGCCAAGCCCAGGGGCCAAGCCGCCGTGAAGTGGAGAACCCGATACATTCCTGCACCGAGCCCTTCGGGTCGCAGGGCGGGACTAAGCGATGGGCCGATTCCCGGATTGTATGGATTCGACAAAATCGGTGGCATCCGCGCCACAGGAGAGAAGTTTTCGCCCCCTGCCGCATTCCCAATCCATCACAACCGCGTTTTGCGACTTGGCGTCACGCGCCGGGACCGCAATAGGGAAACCCCGTTCCCCGATCGCTCCCAACGCATGGCCCGGTAATGCTCTATCGTCTTGCACGCCCTTTGCTTTTTCGTTTGCCGGCCGAAACCGCCCACACCATGACGCTGCGGACGCTGGCGCTCTGGCCACAGGGCGGCCGCGCTGCGCCGGAACCCGCCCTGGCCCAGCGGGTGGCAGGAATCGTCTTTCCCAATCCGGTGGGCCTGGCGCCCGGATTCGACAAGAACGGCGAAGTGCCCGATGCGCTGTTCGGGCTGGGCTTCGGTTTCGTCGAAATCGGAACGGTTACGCTGCGCCCGCAGGCCGGCAATCCGCGCCCTCGCCTGTTCCGCCTGGTCGAAGACGAAGCTGTGATCAACCGGATGGGCTTCAACAACGACGGCGCCGATATTGTCGCCCGCCGCCTGACGCAGCGCCTGGGCCGCCCCGGCATCGTCGGGGCCAACATCGGGGCCAACAAGGATTCGCCCGATCGCGTGGCCGACTACGCGGAAATGACGCGGATCATGGCGCCGCTGGCCACCTATCTCACGGTCAACATCAGCTCGCCCAACACGCCGGGCCTGCGCGCGCTGCAAGACGAAGGCGCCCTCAGCGCCCTGCTCGATGCGGTGATCGCCGCGCGCGGGCCGCACAAGACGCCGATTTTCCTCAAGCTGGCCCCCGATCTCCAGCATTCCGACATCGATGCGATCTGCCGCATCGCGCTCGACAAGCGGCTCGATGCGCTGATCGTCAGCAACACCACGATCACGCGCCCGGACGGCCTGCGCTCTTCCCATGCCGGGGAAAGCGGCGGCCTGTCCGGCAAGCCGCTCGTCCCGCTGGCGCTGGACACGCTGCGCGCGTTCCGCCGCGCGACCGGCGGCGCCATCCCGCTGATCGGCGTGGGCGGCATTGCCAGCGCGGAAGACGCCTGGCAGCGCATCCGCGCCGGGGCCAGCCTGGTGCAGCTTTACAGCGCCATGGTGTTCCGCGGCCCCAAGCTGGCGCAGGCAATTGTCTCTGGCCTGGCCCGTCGCGTGCGTGCCGAAGGCATGACAAGCATTGCAGAGGCGGTCGGGACGGAATAGCGAATGGCACCATGACTTTGCGCCGCCTCCCCCCGTTTGCCACCGCCCCTCTGGCGGTTCTTGCCACCCTGGCCCTCGCCGCCTGCCAGACAATGCCGGCCAGCCCGCCCGCGACGGGCGCAGCGCCGGCCGCCGCGCTCGCGCCCGGCCGCACCGACGGCGCCGATGTCGGCCGCCAGGGCCTGGTTTCCGCCGCCGATCCCCGCGCCGCCGATGCCGGGGCGCAGATGCTGCGCCAGGGCGGCTCGGCCACCGATGCCGCGCTGGCCACGATGCTGGCCTTGACCGTGGTGGAACCGCAAAGCTCGGGCATCGGCGGGGGCGGTTTCCTGGTCATGGCCGATGCAGCCGGCCAGGTGGACACCATCGACGGCCGCGAAAAGGCACCGGCCGCCGCCACGCCGCAGTGGTTCTTCAAGGACGGCCAGGCCATGGCCTTTCCCCAGGCGCGGCCCGGCGGGCGCAGCGTGGGCGTGCCCGGCTCGCTGCGCCTGGCCGCGCTGGCCCATGCCGAACATGGCAAGCTGGCGTGGCACCTGCTGTTCGCCCCGGCAATCAAGCTGGCGCGCGACGGCTTTGCCATCACTCCGCGCCTCTATCATGCCCTGGCCGACAATCCCGAAATCGCCGGGCTCGATCCCGCCGGCCGCGCCCTGTTCTATGGCGCCGATGGCCAGCCGCTGCCGGTGGGCACGGTAGTGCGCAACCCGGCGCTGGCCGATACGCTCGAAGCGCTGGCCAGCAAGGGCGCTGACTGGTTCTACAGCGGCGCCAATGCCCAGGCGATCGCCACGAAGGTCGGCACCGCCCCGGTCAATCCCGCACCGATGACCACGGCCGACCTTGCCGCGTTCAAGGCCGTGCCGCGCCCGCCGGTCTGCGGGCGCTATCGCCAGTATCGCATCTGCTCGATGGGGCCGCCCTCGTCGGGCGCCACCACCGTGCTCGCCACGCTGGGCCAGCTCGAACGCTTCGACCTGTCCGCGCTCGGTCCCGACAGTCCGGTCGCCTGGCATCTCCTCGCCGAAAGCGAGCGGCTGGCCTATGCCGATCGCGACCAGTACCTGGCCGATCCCGATTTCGTGCGGGTTCCGGTCGCCGGCCTGGTCGATCCGGCCTATCTGGCGCAGCGTTCGCAGCTCATTTCCGCGCAGACCGCGCTGCCCCGCGTTACCGCCGGGGTGCCCGCCGGGGTCAAGACCGCGCTGGCCCCGGCCCGGCCACAGCCCGAGCATGGCACGTCGCACTTCGTCGTGGTCGATCGCTGGGGCAATGCCGCCAGCTATACCTCGACGGTGGAAAGCGCGTTCGGTTCGGGCCTGATGGCCAACGGCTATTTCCTCAACAACGAGTTGACCGACTTCAACCTCGATCCGATGCGCGATGGCCAGCTCACGGCCAACCGCGTGGAAGGCGGCAAGCGGCCGCGCAGCTCGATGTCGCCCACCGTGGTCTATGGCCCGGATGGCCAGATCCGCCTGGTGGTCGGTGCGGCCGGCGGCGCAACGATTCCCGCGCAGGTGATCCGCGCGCTGATCGGCGTGCTCGACTGGCACCTGACCGCGCAACAAGCGCTGGCCCTGCCCGTGCTGTTTGCCCCGGGTGACCGCGTCTGCGTGGAACAGGGCAGCCGCCTGGAAACGATGATCCCCACGCTGATCGCCATGGGCCACACCCAGACCCAGGCCTGCAAGATGCCGCTGAAAGCCAACGCGATCGAGCGCGTGGGCAATCGCTGGCAGGGCGCCGCCGATCCGCGCAGCGAAGGTGCCGCCATCGCGGAGTAAATAGGGCGTCGACCAAGTGCCAACCCGGCCACCTTTGGCGGCCGGGTGACATCGCCCAAACCACGCTTGCCGTAGCGGAACACCCGGCCTAGCTATCCGTTTTGGGAACTGGCCCCGGCGCGGGCCAGGTGGGAGAGTTTGCGTGTCCGTGCCTAAGACCTCCGTAGCGGAGAACAAAGCCATCGCCGCCGTGGCGCAACTGGCGGAAATGCCCAATCTGGTCAGCCTGTTTCTGGCCCGTGCCGCAGAGCAGGGAGAGGCGCCGTTCCTTTCCGCCAAGCGCGAGGGCGCCTGGGTGGCGCAATCCTGGCGCGCCGTGGCCGATCAGGTTTGCCTGCTGGCCCAGGCGCTGCGCGGATTGGGTCTCAATCCCGGCGACCGGGTCATGCTGGTGTCGGAAAACCGCCCGGAATGGTGCATCGCCGATATCGCGATCATGGCCGCCGGGCTGGTGACGGTGCCCACCTACACCACCAACACCGCGCGCGATCACCTGCACATCCTGGAAAATTCCGGCGCGCGGGCGATCATCGTCTCCAATGCCAAGCTGGCCCAGCCGCTGCTCGCCGCCGCGCTCACCGCCTCTTGCGCCGAGCACGTGATCGGCATGGAGCCGCTGCGCCAGCAACAGGCCGGCACGCTGCATTTCCACGACTGGGACGCCTTGGTGCAAGGCGATGCGGAGGCCGCCCGTGCCGCCGTGGCCGAGCGGCTCGGCACGATCCGCCGCGAAGACCTGGCCTGCATCATCTATACCAGCGGCACCGGCGGTGCCCCGCGCGGGGTGCGCCAGCACCATGGCGCGATCCTGGCCAATGTGGCCGGCGCGGCGACAATCCTGGCGGAGGATTTCCATCTGGGGGACGACCAGTTCCTCTCGTTCCTGCCGCTGTCCCACGCCTATGAACACACCGGCGGGCAATGGCTGCCGATCGGCGTGGGCGCGCGCATCGCCTATGCCGAAGGCCTGGAAAAGCTGGCCAGCAATATCGAGGAGGTGCGCCCCACGATCATGGTCGTGGTGCCGCGCCTGTTCGAAGTGCTGCGCGCGCGGATCATCAAGCAGATCGAGAAGCAGGGCCGCCTGGCCAACTGGCTGATGGACCGCGCCCTGGCGATTGCCGCGCACCAGGAGCAGACCGGGCACCTGCGCCTGATCGACAGGCCGCTCAACCTGCTGATCGAACGCACGCTGCGGCCCAAGGTGCGCGCGCGGTTTGGCGGGCGCATCAAGGCGCTGGTCTCGGGCGGCGCGCCGCTCAATCCCGAAGTGGGTCTGTTTTTCGAAGCCATGGGCCTGACCATGCTGCAAGGCTATGGCCAGACCGAAGCCGGCCCGGTGATCGCCTGCAACCGCCCCGCCGCCGGCATCCGCATGGACACGGTCGGCCCGCCGCTGGCCGGTGTGGACGTCCAGATCGCGCCCGATGGCGAAATCCTGGTGCGTGGCGAGCTGGTCATGCACGGCTATTGGCACAACGATGCCGAAACCGCGCGCGCCATCCAGGACGGCTGGCTGCACACCGGCGACATCGGCCATATCGACAGCCAGGGCCGCATCAAGATCACCGATCGCAAGAAAGACATGATCGTCAACGACAAGGGCGACAATGTCTCTCCGCAAAAGATCGAGGGCATGCTCACGCTCCAGCCCGAAATCGCCCAGGCCATGGTCTCTGGCGACAAGCGGCCCTATGTCGTGGGGCTGATCGTGCCCGATGCGGAATGGGCGATGCAGTGGTCGGTGGACAACGACGCGCCGCACGATCTGGCGCGCCTGGCCGATCTCCCCGCGTTCCGCAGCGCGGTGCGCGAAGCGGTGGACCGGGTGAACCGCGATCTTTCGGTGATCGAGAAAGTCCGCCAGTTTACCCTGGCCGACGAGCCCTTTGCCATTGCCAACGAGGAATTGACCCCCTCGCTGAAAATCCGCCGCCACAAGATTCGCGAACGCTACGGCGCGCGGCTCGACGCGCTCTACAAGAGCTGACGCATGGGATAAGGCTGGCGAGCGGGCGCGCGTTCGCTAAGACAAGCGCATGCCCGATCGCTCCTCCCGCGCCACCATCCTTGGCATTGCCGCCACGCTGGCCGGCCAGGTCTCGGGCAATCTCGGCGCCGCCTTTGCCAAGCAGTTGTTCCCGCTGGTCGGCGCGGGGGGCACCACGCTGTTGCGCGTGGCGCTGGCGGCCTTGGTGCTGATGGCCTGGCGGCGTCCGTGGCATCGGCCGGTGCCGCGCGCGCTGTGGGCTGCCCTTGCCGGCTATGGCGCGATCCTGGGCATCATGAACGTGCTGATCTATCAGGCGTTTGCCCATATCCCCATCGGCATTGCGGTGGGCGTGGAAGTGATGGGGCCACTGGCCATTGTGCTTGCCGCCTCGCGCCGGCCGCGCGATTTCCTGTGGCTGGCCTGCGCGGTTTCCGGCCTGGCGCTGCTGCTGCCATGGCATCCCGAGAAAGTTCTGGCCGAGAAGGTTCTGGCCGGGCAAACGCTTGATCCGCGCGGGCTGCTGCTCGCCGGCGGTGCGGCGGTGTGCTGGGCCAGCTATATCGTTGCCGGGCGGCGGGTGGCGGCGGCGCTGGGCACCGATGCCGTGGCCTGGGGCATGGTCGTGGCCGCCGTGATCGTGGTGCCGCCGCTGCTCGTGCTGACCGGCTCTCCGGCGCTGGCCTCGCCCCAGGCGCTGGGCATGGGCCTGGCCATTGCCGTGCTGTCGAGCGCGCTGCCCTATGGGCTGGAAATCGGAGCGATGCGCCGCCTGTCCGCGTCGCTCTTCGGCATGCTGCTCAGCGCCGCGCCCGCCGTGGCCGCGCTCACCGGCTGGGCGCTGCTGGGCGAGCGCCTGACGCCCGACCAATGCCTGGCAATCGGCCTGATCGTGCTGGCCTGCGCCGGCACGGCGGCCACCAGCGCCCGGCCGGCGCCGCGTCAGGCCGCTTCTTCCAGCGGCACGAAATCGGGATAGAACGTGGGCGCGCGGGTGGACCAGCCGGGCGCCGTGGCCGCTGCCTCGCTGATCGATTGCAGCAGGTCCTTGCGGCGCAACGGGCGGATCTGCGGCAGCGCCGCCGCCCCGCAGAACGCCGCCGGCAGCCAGGGCCGCGCGTCGGCAGCGAGAAGCCGCTCGTAGAGAAAGCGATAGGCGGAAAAGCCGTCCAGCCGGTCCTGCCCCAGATCGAACGCGGTCACGCGGATCAGCGCGCCCATGAAACGCTCCATGCCATCGGCCGCCGGGCCATCGGGCAGCATCGTGCGCAGCAGCTTGAGATCCTGATAGACCACGTATTGCGTGCGGATCGCCGCGGTTTCGGCCGCCGTGCGCGCCCAGACCTGGAACGCATCGCGCCGGCCCAGCCCGATGTCCAGGCTGCGCCGGATATAGCGCTGGGTCGCGGCAGGAAAACTGGCAAACTCGCGCAGTTCGTTGAGCAACTGGGTCGCGGTCTGGCTGTGGGACATGGCGCACTCCGATGCGGCTGGCCCGCGCCTTTGCGGTGTCACCTGCCGACCAAGACACGCTACGCCGGTCTGGTTACCCCGGCATTAATCCTTCCCTGCGCAGGGCCACCGCCCCCCGGGTTATGCCGCCGTGCACCAACCCCGCCCGATCAGCCCAGCAGCCACGATCCCAGCAGGCGGTGAAACGGAAACGTGAAGAAGCCGGCGACCAGCAGCGCGCCGATCACCATGCCATGCACCGCGCGGCGATGACGCGCCACGTTGTGCTGCCGCGCCGCCCGCCACAGGATCGGCACCTGGACCAGGGTATAGACCGACAGCAGGTGGATCACCGAAAAGCGCCCCGGCCCGGACACGTGGATGAACAGCGAGATGGCCGCCGTGGCCAGCATCGCCACCACCCACACCGTGCCCAGCGTGCGATGCCGCCGGTCACCACGCCGGCCCAGCAGCATCACCGGGGTCAGCGCGGTGGCCAGCAGGATCGTGGCCAGGTGCAGCCAGATCAGCGCCGGCACCGCCGTCCACTGCGCCTGCCCGCGCAGGATCGCCGCCACGGCGGCCGTGAACAGGATCACCGCGCCGGCCGAGAGCACCCGATCGATCGGTGCTGGCCGCACCAGCGCGGCCCGGTCCTGCAATCCGTCAATCCCCATCACTGTCCCCTGCAACCATCCGTTACAGGGCCAACCTGTGGATCAGTTTCGCGTATAGCGGAAGTACCAGATTTCATGGCCCTGGGCGCGCGCCTTGGCGGCATAGCGGGTTTCGGGCCAGCCGCTGGGGCGCTGCTGGAAATCCTGCGGCCCTTGCGCCAGCCAGCGGAACTGGTCGGTGTGGCGGCGCATGACCATCAGCGCGTGGCGCAGGTAGATCGGGTGGTCGGTGCCAAAGCGGAACTCGCCGCCCGGCTTCAGCTTGCGCGCGAACAGGTCCACCGGCCCGTCGTTCATCATCCGGCGCTTGGCATGGCGCGCCTTGGGCCAGGGATCGGGATGGAGCAGGTAGAGGAACGACAGCGCGCCATCGGGCACGCGCTCCAGCACTTCCAGCGCATCGCCGTGGTGGATGCGCACGTTGCCCAGCGGCGGATGCGCGCCGTTGTCGCCATCCACATGGGTCAGGGCCTGGGCCACGCCATTGAGGAACGGCTCGGCGCCGATGAAGCCGTGGTCAGGCAGCAGATCGGCGCGATAGGCCATGTGCTCGCCGCCGCCAAAGCCGATCTCGAAATGCAGCGGGCAATCGTGGCCGAACAGCGCCTGTGCCGTCACCGGCCCTTCCGCCGGCACCGCGATGCGCGGCAGCAGGGTATCGACAAGCGCCTGCTGGCCCTGGCGCAGGGGCTTGCCCTTGGCGCGGCCATAGAGTCGGTTGAGCGTGGTCGGATCGCCGGATTTGTATGCCGTCATGGGGCGCAGCCGATGGCAGGGGCGCGCGCGCCGGTCAATGCCCGCTGCAAAAACCGCACGGTTTCGCTTGATCTGTGATCGATCTTGGCAATGATCGCCGCCATGGCCACACCCTCGCCCCGCTTCGCGTCGATCCCGCGCCCGCACACCTATTATTCCGCCAGCCTGGACGATGATATCGCCTGGCCCGTGCTGGAAGGTGATCACAGTGCCGACGTGGTGGTGATCGGCGGCGGCTTCACCGGCGTGAACACCGCGCTGGAGCTGGCCGAGCGCGGCCATTCCGTGGTGCTGGTGGAAGCCAACCGCGTCGGCTGGGGGCAAAGCGGGCGCAACGGCGGCCAGGTGACCGGCAGCCTTTCGGGCGAAGGCGAATTGCGCAAGCAATGGAAAAGCCGCCTGGGCGCGGAGCTGGACGATTTCATCTGGTGGCTGCGCTGGCACGGGCAGGACGTGATTGCCGCGCGCGTGGCGCGCCACGGCATCGCCTGTGACCTCAAGCGCGGGCACATCCACGCCGCGATGAAGCCGGCGCACATGGCCGAACTGGAAGAAACCTTTGCGCAAGGCTGCGCGCGCGGCATGGGGGACGATCTCGTGCTGCTCGATGCCGCCGGCGTGCGTGATCACCTGGAAAGCCCGCTCTACTGCGGCGGGCTGCTCAACACCCGCAACATGCACCTCCATCCGCTCAAGCTCTGCCTGGGCGAGGCCAAGGCCGCCGAGCGGCTGGGCGTGCGGATCTTCGAGGGATCGGCGGTGCTGGACATCGTCCACGGCTCGCGCCCCCAGGTGGTGACCGCACATGGGCGCGTCACCGCCGCCCAGGTGATGATCGCCGGGGACGTCTATCACAAGCTGGAGCGCAGGCGGCTGTCAGGCCTGATCTTTCCGGCCGTGGGCGGCATCGTCACCACGGCGCCGCTAGGCGATGTGGCCAAGGCAATCAACCCGCACGATCTTGCGGTCTATGACTGCCGCTTCGTGCTCGATTACTACCGCCTCACGGCCGACGGGCGGCTGCTGTTCGGCGGCGGCGCCAACTATTCCGGCCGCGAATCCCGCTCCTTTGCCGACGAGTTGCGCCCGGCGATCGAGGCAACGTTCCCGCGCCTGAAAGGCGTGAAGATCGACCATGCCTGGTCCTGCGCCATGGGCATCGTGATCAACCGCGCGCCGCAACTGGGCAAGCTGGCCGACAACGTGTGGGTTGCCCAGGGCTATTCCGGCCATGGCGTCGCCACCAGCCATGTCGTGGCCGAAGTCATGGCCGAAGCCATTTCCGGCACGATGGAACGGTTCGACGTCTTCGCCGCGCTCAAGCCGGTGCGCCTGCCGCTGGGAGACCGGCTGGGCAACCCGCTGCTGGTGCTGGGGATGCACTGGTACAGGCTGCTGGAAAACCTGCGATAGACGGACAGCCCGCGTCAGTCGCCGGCCACGCTCATGCCGTCGATGCGCAGCGTGGGCACGTCGATGCCGCGCTCGATCTTGAGATCGCTGGCCGGGATCATCGCCGCGAACATGTCCAGCAGGTTGCCCGCCACGGTGAATTCGGCGATCGGGCCGGCGATTTCGCCGTTGACGATGCGGAAGCCGGCGGCCCCACGGCTATAGTCCCCGGTCACGCCGTTGACGCCATGGCCGATCAATTCGGTGACATAGACGCCATCGGCAATGTCGGCGATCAGTTCGGCGCGGCTGAGCGTGCCGGGTTCGATCACCACGTTGCCCGCCGTCACGTGCGGTGCGCCCGATCCCCCGCGCGAGGCATGGCCGGTGGGCGTGGCGCCAAGCTGGCGCGCGGCGGCGCTGTCCATCAGCCAGCCGGTGAGGCGCCCGGCATCGACCAGCTTGCGCGCAGCAGTGGGCAGGCCTTCGCCATCGAACGGGCGCGACCGCAGGCCGCGCCGGCGCAGCGGATCGTCGGTGATCGTCACCCCGGAATCGAATATCTGCGCGCCGTCCTTGTCCAGCAGGAAGCTGGCGCGGCGGGCAATCGCCGATCCCGCAATCGCGCCGAGCAGGTGGCCGACAAGCGAGGAACCCACGCGCGGATCGAACACCACCGGCATCATGCCGCTTTTCACCCGGCCGGGGTCGAGCCGCGCCACGGCGCGCTCGCCCGCCTCACGCCCGATCTGCGCCGCATTGGGCAGATCGGCGGCAAAGCGCGTGCTGGCCCAGGCATAGTCGCGCTGCAAGGCGCCACCTTCGCCGGCGATCACGCTGGCCGAAACCGAATGGCTGCTGGCGGCATAGGCGCCGGCAAAGCCATGGCTGGTGGCCAGCGCCACCACGCCGCGCCCGCTGCTGGCACTGCCGCCTTCGCTGTTGGTCACCCCCGCCACCGCGCGCGCCGCATCCTCGGCTTCCTCGGCCAGGCGGCGCAGGTCTTGCGGGGCAGGCTCGGCCGGATCATCGAGATCGAGATCGGGGTAAGGCGCCCGCGCCAGCAGGGCGGCATCGGCCAGGCCGGCAAAGCGATCGGCCGGGGCCGCCCGCGCCATGGCCACGGCGCGGCTGGCCAGTTCATCCAGCGCGGCATCGGCCAGGTCGGTCGATCCGATCGAGGCGGAGGCACCCTCGACGAACACGCGCAGGCCGATATGCTCGGATTCGGAACGTTCGACGTCTTCCAGCGCGCCAAGCCGCACGCTGACGCTTTCCGCGCTGCTCGCCAGGTAGACCGCATCGCCGGCCTGTGCCCCCGCGCGCTGCGCGCGTTCGATCAAGGCCTGGCAGCGTTCCTGGGCCTGGGCGGGGGTCAACATCGGCGGCGCACTCCACTAAGCCCGGCCGCGCTTGGCCGGGGTAGGCAGCACCTAGCCGTTGCAATGCGCTGCGGCAATCAGCGAGCGATGAGCACGACCAACCCCTTGATCGCCACGGTGACCAGCAAGGGCAGGCCGATCGAGATCGCCCAGATCGTCAGGCGCGTGCGCGTCAGCGCGGCCGACAGGGCCGGCGGATCGTCGGCCAGAATGGCAGCAGTGGCGTCCCAGCGCTTTTCCAGGCGGCGATAGAGCGGGATGATCGCCCCCACCAGCACGACCAGCGCCATTATCGGCAGCAGCGTGTTGTCCAGTTCTTCCAGCGCGCGCATCGTCAGGAAGATCTGTAAGGCGGTATACACCATCAGGCCAAAGGCCACCGCGTTGCTGATCTGCTTGTGCGCAGCCTCCAGCCGCAGGGTGCGGTCGCCTGCGGAGTCCTGCATGGCGGTGAACGGCCTGGTCATGATCCCCCTCCGGTGCAACGTTCGGAACACATAAGACCATGCACCCGCCCGGTGCGCAAGTTTTGTCGCGGCCATGCACCAATCGCGCCAATCCCGCCGCGATGGGGTTTGCCCCGGCGGCGGACCGGGCTATGAGCAGGGCATGACTGGCTCTTCCCCCGCGCTTGCGTCTGACCCCGCCACCACCACCACCACCATGGGCGGCGCTGCCGTTCCGATCCCGCAGGGAGGGTTGGAAGTGGTGTCCATCGCCAAGTCCTATGACAAGCGGGCGGTGCTGACCGACATCTCGCTGTCGGTGGGCAAGGGTGAAGTGCTCGGCCTGCTCGGCCCCAACGGCGCGGGCAAGACCACCTGCTTCTATTCGATCATGGGGCTGGTGCGGCCGGATTCCGGGCGCATCCTGCTCGATGGCGTGGATATCACCAAGCTGCCGATGTATCGCCGCTCCGTGCTGGGGCTGGGCTATCTGCCGCAGGAAACCTCGATCTTTCGCGGCATGACGGTGGAGCAGAACATCGCCACCGTGCTCGAACTGGTAGAACCGGACAAGGCGACTCGCGCCGCCGAGCTGGACCGCCTGCTCGACGAATTCGGCCTGACGCGGCTGCGCGCCAGCCCGGCCATGGCGCTCTCGGGCGGGGAGCGCCGCCGTTGCGAAATCGCCCGCGCCCTCGCCGCGCGCCCGTCGATCATCCTGCTCGACGAACCCTTCGCCGGGATCGACCCGCTGTCGATCAGCGATATCCGCGACCTGGTCAAAGATCTCAAGAAGCGCGGCATCGGCGTGCTGATCACCGACCACAACGTGCGCGAAACGCTCGATATCGTCGATCGCGCCTGCATCATCTATGGCGGGCAGGTGCTGTTTGCCGGCAGCCCGGAAGCCCTGGTAGCCGATCCCAACGTGCGCCGGCTCTATCTGGGCGAGGGCTTCACGCTGTGAAACACGGCGCCTTTTGCCGTCTCTTTACCATAGGCGGCTGATACCGCCGCCATGGCTCTTGGTCCCCGCCTCGATATCCGCCAGTCGCAATCGCTGGTGATGACGCCGCAGCTCCAGCAGGCGATCAAGCTGCTGGCGCTGTCGAACCTGGAGGTGGAGACGTTCATCGGCGAGGCGCTGGACGCCAACCCGCTGCTGGAAATGGGCGAGACCGCGCCTGGCGGCCCCGGCGAGGAAGCGCCGGTCGACGAAGGGCGCCGCACCCACCTCGAATCGAGCCCGGTGGACCAGTTGGTGGGCGAAGGTCGCGCCGCCGAAGACCGCCCGCTGGACATCGATCCCGCCGCGCTGGACTTGGACCGCGACACAGGCGACGGCGCCGCCGCGCTGGCCGATGCCGCCACGCCGGGCTTGCGCGAGGCGGGCAGCATCGGCAGCGAAAGCGGCGGTGGCAGCGGTGAAGGCCCCGATATCGACGAGCGCGGCGCCGGCGCGGCGTCGCTTGCCGAGCATCTCCACGCGCAGATCGGGGCGACCACGCGCGATCCCCAGGCGCTGTTCGTTGCCCGCTGGCTGATCGACCAGCTCGACGAGACCGGCTATTTGCGCATGACCCTGCCCGAAGTGGCCGAGACACTGGGCCTGCCGCTGGCCAGCGTGGAACAGGCCCTGGCGCTGGTCCAGACGCTCGACCCCACCGGCGTAGGCGCGCGCAGCCTGGGCGAATGCCTGGCGCTCCAGGCGCGCGAGGCGGATCGCTATGACCCGCTGATGGCGCGCCTGCTCGACAATCTCGACCTGCTCGGGCGCGGCGAACTGGCCCGGCTGCGCCGCCTGTGCGGGGTGGACGAGGAAGACTTTGCCGACATGCTGGCCGAGCTGCGCGGCTATGATCCCAAGCCGGGCCTGCGCTTTGGCAGCGGCCCGGCTGAGGCGATCACGCCCGATATCCTGGTCAGCGCCGCGCCCGATGGCGGCTGGGCCATCGCGCTCAATCCGGCCACCCTGCCCCGCGTGCTGGTCAACCGCAGCTATTATGTGGAAATGCGCCGCGCCTGCGTGGGCAAGGCGGCGCGCGCCTGGCTGGGGGAACGGCTTGCCGATGCCAACTGGCTGGTCAAGGCGCTGGACCAGCGGCAGAAAACCATTCTCAAAGTGGCGGCCGAGATCGTCAAGCAGCAGGACGGGTTCTTTCGCCATGGCGTCTCGCACTTGCGCCCGCTGACCCTGCGCACCGTGGCCGAGGCGGTCGAAATGCACGAAAGCACGATCAGCCGCGTCACCTCCAACAAGTATCTCCACTGCCGGCGCGGCACGTTCGAGCTGAAGTACTTCTTCACCTCGGGCGTTGCCGGCACCGATGGCGAAGGAGTTTCGGCCGAAGCGGTGAAAGCCGCGATCCGCCAGTTGATCGATGCCGAAGAACCCAAGGCGATCCTGTCCGACGATGCGCTGGTCGATCTGCTCAAAGCGCGCGGGTTCGATCTGGCGCGGCGCACCGTGGCCAAGTATCGCGAGGCGATCGGGCTGGGCAGCTCGGTGCAGCGGCGTCGGCAAAAGGCCCTGGCCGGTGTGCGCTGAACCCCGGCGAGAGTCTTTCTGCGGGCGCGGCGCTGCGTTGACCGGGCGACGCGCCACGGGATAAGGCGGCAGGGCATGGACCGGCTTGGGTCCGGCATGAGGGAATATGGAATGAACGAAGCCGACGAGACTCCCCCCGCTGGCACACCGATGCCGGTGTGGCGCGGTGTGGCCGTCGGCCTGGTGACCGTGGCCGCGATCATCGGCGGCGGCATCGGCATCTATCGCCTGGAACGTCCCGCCGAACTGGCCGAGGCGGCATCCCAGCCCGCGCGCCCGGAAGTCACACCCGTGGTGCTCGACAGCGGCGCACCGGTGGACGAGGCCAGCGCGCCTGCCACCAGTGCTTCGGCTGCGGCGGCGCCCGATCCCACGCCCCGGCCCGAACCTTCGCCCGTGGTCGATGATACGATCGCGCGGATGGAGCAGCGGCTGAAGGAGGATCCGGATGACGTCCAGGGCTGGCGCATGCTGGGCTGGGCCTATTTCCAGAACGAACGCTACAAGGAAGCGGCGCGGGCGCTGCGCCACGCCACCTGGCTCGACGCCGACCATGCCGAAACCTTTTCGTTCCTGGGCGAGGCGCTGGTCATGGCCTCGCGCCGCGAAGGCCAGATGCCGCGTGCCGCGCGCCTGGCGTTCGACCATGCCCTGGCGCGCGACCCCAAGAACGCGCGCGCCCGCTATTTCAAGGCGCTGTCGCTCGATCTGGCCGGGCAGCACCGCCGCGCGCTGCGCGCCTGGTTCGCGCAACTGAGCGAAACCCCGCCCGATGCCCCCTATGCCAGCGATATTCGCAGCGTGATCCGCAGCGTGGGCAAGCGCCATCACATCGAAGTGGAAAAGCGCCTGGCGATTGCCGACGCCCAGGCCCGCCTGCCCAAGCCGGCCAAGACCGACAAGGACAAGAAGAAGGAAAAGGACCACAAGAAGGGCGCGCTGCCCGGCCCGGCCAAAGCCGAACTCAAGATCGTGTCGGGCACACCGGCAGGCAGCGGCGCGCGCGATGCCATGGCGCGCGGCATGGTCGATGGCCTGGAAGCGCGGCTGGCGCGCAATCCCGGCAATGTCGACGGCTGGATCCTGTTGATTCGCAGCAGGGTCCAGCAGGACCGGCGCGACGACGCGGCCAAGGCGCTGGCCAAGGGCCTGGCCGCGTTTCGCGATCAGCCCGCGCAGGCGCAGAAGCTGCGCGATGCAGCCGCCCGTTTGGGCATCTCGATCGATTGAAGCGAAAATGGCGTCGATTTCGCTCCGGAATCGGCGCTTTTCCCGATAGCGAATGGAAAAAATCGTTAACCCTGTGGACTTACGATTGGGCAAAGCAGACAGTACCGCGATCGGCCTTGGCGAAACGTGCGGTCAACGTTTGTGCGAGTGCGAAGAAAACGGCGTTTACCCGCGCTAGTCGCTGGTTAATGCCAGCCGATACAGGACCTGTGCTTACGTTAAATTAACCTTTCATGTTCATTGGTCCTATGGTTAATGAAAGGCATGCGCCTCGATGGGGGGCTGTGCCAGGGGAATGGCAAGAAGGGGCTGATCCATGCGCGTGCTGCTGATCGAGGACGAGCCGGCAACGGCCAAGGCCATCGAACTGATGCTGACGGCCGAAGGTTTCAACGTCTACTCCACCGACCTGGGGGAGGAAGGCCTCGATCTCGGCAAGCTCTATGATTACGACATCATCCTGCTCGACCTGAACCTGCCCGACATGCACGGCTATGACGTGCTCAAGAAGCTGCGCGTGGCCAAGGTGCAGACGCCGGTGCTGATCCTCTCGGGCATTTCCGAAATGGATTCCAAGGTCCGCTCGTTCGGCTTCGGTGCCGACGACTATGTGACCAAGCCGTTCCATCGCGAGGAACTGATCGCCCGCATCCACGCCGTGGTGCGCCGGTCCAAGGGCCATTCGCAGTCGGTCATCCGCACCGGCAAGCTTTCGGTCAATCTCGATGCCAAGACCGTGGAAGTGGACGCGGCCCGCGTGCACCTGACCGGCAAGGAATACGCGATGCTGGAGCTGCTCTCGCTGCGCAAGGGCACCACGCTGACCAAGGAAATGTTCCTCAACCATCTCTATGGCGGGATGGACGAACCCGAACTCAAGATCATCGACGTGTTCATCTGCAAGCTGCGCAAGAAGCTGGCCCATGCCTGCGGCGGCGAGAACTACATCGAAACGGTCTGGGGCCGCGGCTATGTGCTGCGCGATCCCGATGATATGTCCGCCATCGAAGCGGCCTGATCCGCCCTTTCCTTCGCGAACAATCCCGAAGCGGCCCGTTCCCACGACGGGCCGTTTTGCGTTGGTTTTCCTATCGCCGCGCCATCCCCAGCGCCATGCGTTCGAGCACGTCGCCCATCGCCTGCGCCACGTCGACGTCGGCCGGGGCCACATCGGCAATCGCACGGCGCATCGCCTCGGCCCACTGCCCGGCGGTATCACGGTCGATCGCAAAGGGGCTGTGCAGCGAAACCATGCACTTGGCCGGATTGTCCTGCCACCAGTCGCGCGGGCCGCCGCACCAGCCGGCCAGGAAGCTGGGCAGCGAGGCGCGCATCGGCGCCAGATCGGCCGCATGCATCGCCCGCAGCGCGGCATAGGCCGGATCCTGCTCCATCAGATCATAGAAGCGGTCGGTAATCGCGCGCAGAGTGGCGTGGCCGCCCAGGCGCTCGAACGGGGTCAGCTCGGTTTCGGCAGAGGCTGCCATCATGGGCCTTTCACACAGGAAGCGGGAAGCTTGCCGCTACCCGCCTCCTCGCCCAGCCACATTGATCGCCATCAATCGGCCACCATCGCACGCAGGGTTTCCAACCGGTCTGCCTCGTGCGCCGGCTTGTCGGCGCGGATGCGATGGATGCGCGGAAAGCGCATGGCGAGGCCCGACTTGTGGCGCTTGCTGGCGTGGACCGAATCGAAGGCCACTTCCAGCACCAGCGAGCGATCCACCTCGCGCACCGGGCCAAAGCGGTTGACGGTGTGCTGCCGCACATGGCGATCGAGCCATTTCAGCTCCTCGTCGGTAAAGCCGAAATAGGCCTTGCCCACGGGCAGCAGCTCCGCCCCGGCATCGGGATCGCCATCCCAGCAACCGAACGTGAAATCGGAATAGAACGAGGATCGCTTGCCGCTGCCGCGCTGGGCATACATCAGCACGCAATCGATCAGCAGCGGATCGCGCTTCCACTTGTACCACAGCCCCGCGCGCCGCCCCGAGACATAGGGCGCATCGCGACGCTTGAGCATGACGCCCTCGATCGCATCGTCGCGCGCGCGGGCCCGGATTTCGGCCAGGTCGTCCAGCGTTTCCGCCGCGATCACCGGGGAAATGTCGAACCGCGCGGGATCGAGCCGGGGCACCAGCGCTTCCAGCCGCGCGCGCCGAGCCTCCCACCCCAGCGGGCGCAAGTCCTCCCCTTCCAGCAGCAGCACGTCATAGAGCCGCACGAAGGCGGGGTAATCCGCCAGCATCGCCTTGCTCACACTCTTGCGCCCCAGCCGCTGTTGCAGCGCATTGAAGCTGGCCGCGCCGCCCGCCTTGCCGCCCTGGTGGCTACCCCGCACCAGCAGCTCCCCATCGAGCACGGCGGGCACGTGCAGCGCGCCGGTCATTTCCGGGAAGCTGGCCGAGATATCGTCCCCACCGCGCGAATAGAGCCGGCTCTGGCCGTTCACATGGACCAGTTGCACGCGGATGCCGTCCCATTTCCACTCGGCGGCAAACTCAGCCAAGTCCACCACCGTCTCTTCCAGCGGCTGGGCCAGCATGAACGGACGGAACAGCGGCAGGCTCTGCGCATCGGGCGGCGGGGCGCCGTCGGCGGCCCAGGCGAACAGAGCGGTGTAGGGCGGCACCTGGCCGTGCCACAGCTCTTCCACCTGCTCCACATCCACGCCAAAGGCCTGGGCAAAGGCGACCTTGGCCAGCCGCGCCGACAGGCCGATGCGCATCGCCCCGGTCGCCAGCTTGAGCAGGGCATAGCGGCCATTGGCATCGAGCCGATCGAGCAGGTCGGCCAGGCGCTGTCCTGCCGTGGCGCGCGTCGCCCCGGCCAAGACTTCCACCGCTTCGGTCACGCTCGGCGCCGGCGCCTGTGGAGCGGCCGGCTCGGGCCAGAGCAGGCTCGCGGTTTCCGCCGTATCGCCCACGTAATCGCGCGAGAGGCGCCACAGCACCTCGTCCACCCGCTCGTCCAGCAGGGCGCGCACCGTGCCGGCTTTCACCGCCGGAAAGTCCAGCCCGTCGGTCAGGGCCGCCAGGGCCCAGCCGCGATCGGGATCGGGCGTGGTGCGCAGATAGTCAGCCAGCAGCGCCAGCTTGCCATTGCGCGAGCGGGTATAGACCAGGCCATCGACCAGGGCGGCAAAACGCTCCATCAGTCGTCCTCGTCTTCATAGCCGACCATGGCCAGGGCGCGCGCCGGCCGCTGATGCAGCGCGCACCAGCGCAGCAGCGCTTCCTCGCGGCCATGGGTGATCCAGGTTTCGGCCGGATCGACCTCGGCAATCGTCGCGGTCAGTTCGTCCCAATCGGCATGGTCGGAAATCACCAGCGGCAGTTCGACATTGCGTTGCCTGGCGCGCTGGCGCACCCGCATCCAGCCAGAGGCCATGGCGGTGATCGGATCGGGCAGGCGACGGCTCCAGCGGTCATTGAGCGCAGACGGCGGGCAGACCACGATATGCCCGGCGATCTCACCCTTGGCCACGCCGGCCGCCGGGCGCAGCTCGCCCAGATCGATGCCCCATTCGCGATAGAGGCCGCACATCCGCTCCATCGCGCCATGGAGGAAGATCGGCGCGTGATGCCCGGCGCGGCGCAGTTCGGCGATCAGGCGCTGCGCCTTGCCCAGGGCATAGGCGCCCACCAGCACGCAGCGTTCGGGATGGGCGGCCAGCGTAGCCAGCAGCCGGGCGATTTCCTCCGCGATCGGCGGATGGCGAAAAACCGGCAGGCCGAATGTCGCCTCGGTGATGAACACGTCGCAGCGCACGGGCTGAAACGGCGCGCAGGTGGGATCGGGCCGCCGCTTATAATCGCCCGTCACCACCACGCGCTGGCCGTCGCGCTCCAGCAGGATCTGCGCCGAGCCCAGCACATGGCCCGCCGGCACGAACGTGGCGCGGATGCCTCCGGCCAGGTCCACGCTCTGCCCATAATCGACCACCCGCGCCCCTTCGGGCATCACGCCATAGCGCAAGCCCATGATCGCCAGCGTGGCCCCGGTGGCGATGGTCTGGCCATGGCCGCCACGCGCGTGGTCGGAATGGCCATGGGTGACCAGCGCCTGCGCCACGGCATGGGCGGGATCGATCCAGGCATCGGCGGGCGGGAGATAGAGGCCCTTGGGCTCGGGGCGAATCCAGGAAAGATCGAGGGCCATACCCCACCACAATGGGCCGGGGCCGCTGCCGGTTCCAGATGCGCCTTGGGGCGCGCCGAAATGCCCCCAACAAAAAGGGGGCCACATGGCCCCCTCCCCGTTTACGTTTCCGTCTGGCCGTTCAGGCGCCCTGCGGCTGCAACCCGCCGCTGTTGCCACCGCCCAGGAAGCGGCGGCCTGCACGCGGCACGGTGGCGCCAGGCGCCGCGATCGGGCGCGCCGGGCCTGCGAAGGTGTCCGGCCGGTCGAGCTGGCCGCCGTCCATCAGGGTCTTGATCTCATCCCCGGTCAACGTCTCGTATTCCAGCAGGGCCTGGGCCAGGATGTGCAGCTTGTCTTCGTTGGCGCGCAGGATTTCCACCGCGCGGGAATAGCCCTGGTCCACCAGCGCGCGGATCTCGCTGTCGATCAGCTTGTTGGTCTCTTCCGAGGCCATCAGACGGGCCGAGCCGCCCATGCCGAGATAGCCTTCCTGCTGGTCTTCATACTGAAGCGGCCCGAGCTTTTCCGACATGCCCCACTTGGTCACCATCGAACGGGCCAGGCCCGTGGCGTACTGGATATCGCCCGAGGCGCCCGACGAGACCTTGTCGTGCCCGAAGATGATTTCTTCGGCCACGCGCCCGCCCATCGAAACCGACAGGTTCGCGTGCATCTTGTCGCGGTGATAGGAATAGCTGTCGCGTTCGGGCAGGCGCATGACCATGCCCAGAGCGCGGCCGCGCGGGATGATCGTGGCCTTGTGGATCGGATCGGATGCCGGCTCGAACACCGAGACGATGGCATGGCCGGCCTCGTGATAGGCGGTCATCTTCTTCTCGTCTTCGGTCATGACCATGGAGCGGCGTTCCGCGCCCATCATCACCTTGTCCTTGGCATCCTCGAACTCGCGCATGGCGACCAGCCGCTTGTTGCGGCGCGCGGCGAGCAGGGCGGCTTCGTTGACCAGGTTGGCGAGGTCCGCACCCGAAAAGCCGGGCGTGCCGCGCGCGATCACGCGCGGATTGACGTCGGGCGCCAGCGGCACTTTCTTCATGTGCACGCCCAGGATCTTTTCACGGCCCTCGATATCGGGCACCGGCACCACCACCTGGCGGTCGAAGCGGCCCGGGCGCAGCAGCGCCGGATCGAGCACGTCGGGCCGGTTGGTGGCGGCAATGATGATGATGCCTTCATTGGCCTCGAACCCGTCCATCTCGACCAGAAGCTGGTTCAGCGTCTGCTCGCGCTCGTCGTTGGAATTGCCCAGGCCATGGCCACGATGGCGGCCGACCGCATCGATTTCGTCGATGAAGACGATGCACGGCGCGTTCTTCTTGGCCTGCTCGAACATGTCGCGCACGCGGCTGGCGCCCACGCCCACGAACATTTCGACGAAGTCCGAACCCGAAATGGTGAAGAACGGCACGCCCGCTTCACCCGCGATGGCGCGGGCGAGCAGGGTCTTGCCGGTGCCGGGCGAGCCGACCAACAGCGCGCCCTTGGGAATCTGGCCGCCCAGCTTGGAAAAGCGGCTGGGATCGCGCAGGAATTCCACGATTTCCTGCAATTCCTCGCGCGCTTCGTCGATGCCGGCCACATCGTCGAAGGTGACGCGGCCCGAACGCTCGGTCAGCAGCTTGGCCTTGGACTTGCCAAAGCCCATCGCGCCCGAACCGCCGCCCTTCTGCACCTGGCGCAGGGCAAAGAACGCCACGCCCAGGATCAGCAGGAACGGCAGCGACTGGGCCAGCACCCAGACCAGCATGTTGGGCTCTTCCTGCGCCTTGCCGGTGTAGGGCACGTTGTTGTCCTGCAACAGCTTGGGCAGCAGTTCCTTGTCCCCATCCACCGGCGTGGTGGTGAAGGTCTGGTCGTTCTTGAGCGTGCCGGTGATCTTGTCGGCGCCGATCTGCACATCGCGCACCGCACCTTCGGCCACGCGCGCACGGAAATCGGAATAGCCGATCTGCGTGCCGGAGGCATCGCTGCGCGCCCCGAACATCGAAACCACCAGCAGCAGGGCAAGGAAGATGCCCCCCCACACCAGGAGGCTCTTGATCCAGGGATTACCCTGCGGCTGGTCGTCGTTCATGGGGCTCACGCAATCCTTTCAGGATGGAAGGTAGGTGCGATCCGCTGAATGGCAAGTTGCCGAATCGCGCCCACCGCTCCCAAGCTTGCAATAACGGCACCAAAGCCGCGCTTTTCACCCCGTCCGATGGGGCGGCACGCGCACAAAGTGCCAGTGGGCGCCGCGCCCCTCGCCCCGCAGCCCGGCCAGAGTGGCGACTTGCCCCGCCGCGAGAGCGGCGTGCCAGCGCGCCAGTTCGGCCCCGCGCGGCGCGGCGGCGGGGTCGAGCGCCGTCAGCACCCGTTCGAGCAGGCGCAGGGCCAGCGCCTGCGGCAGGCCGTCGGCCACGGCCAGCGTGCCCCCCGCGCCATCCCCCTGCCATCCGGCCTCGAACAGGCGCTGCGCCGCCCAATCGAGCGCGGCATCGGCCTGGTCCAGGTGCTGCGCACTCATTGCCCATCCGGCAGGATCGATCCAGTCGGCCTCGGCCAGCCCCTGGCGCACGCGCACCCGCTCGAAACGCGGATCGCGGTTGGAGGGATCGTCCGCCGCGTCCAGGCCACAGGCCCGGACCACCGCCGCCAGCTCGGCCCGGCGCCAGCCGAGCAGCGGGCGCAGCAGCGGCAGCGCGGGATCGCCCGGCACCGTGGCCACCGCGCGCATTCCGGCAAGGCCGCGCGCCCCGGCGCCCCGGTTCAGCCGCATCGCCAGGGTTTCGGCCTGATCGTCAAGATGATGCGCCGTCGCCAGCGCAACCAGGCCCTCGGCCCTCGCCCAGGCCGCCAGGGCGGCATAGCGCGCGGCACGAGCACGGGCCTGGATCGCGCTGCCCGCTTCCATGGTCAGCCGCAGCGTAGCGTGCGGCACGCCCAGGCGCGCGCAGAGCGCGGCGACGGCAACCGCTTCCCCTGCCGCTTCCGCGCGCAGGCCATGGTCCACCGTGGCCACGGCCACGCGGCCCGGAGCATGGGCAGCGGCCAGCAGCAAGAGCGCCGTGCTGTCTGGCCCACCCGAAACCGCCAGGCCGATCCGGGCGGTTTCCCCAAGGTCCAGCCCAGCTTCACCCGGCTTGGTCCAATCGGCCGCAAACCGGTCTAGCGCGGCCGGATCAATCGCACTTCACCCCTTTGATCGCGGACTCGTAAGCGCCTTTCAGGCGGCCGGCGATCTGGTCGGGATAGGCATCCCGCAGTTCGGCAAAGGCGCCGCACGCGCGCTTGGTATCGTTGATCCGGGTCATCGCCACGCCCAGGTAGAGCAGGCTGTCGGGCGCGCGTTCGCCCTGCTTGTCGCCCAGGTAGTTTTGCAGGAACCACTGCGCCGCCGTGCCGGGCTTGCCGTCTTCCAGATAGGCGCGGCCGAGCAGGTTGCGCGCCAGGCTGATCTGCTTGGCCTTGGGATAGACGGTGACGAACTTGGTCAACTGCGCCTGCGCCTCGGGATAGAACTTGGCGTCATAGAGGCGGAAGCCATAGATGTATTCATCGGCCGCCTTGTCGCTGGTCGACGGCTTCTCGATCGCCGCAACCGCCGCAACG
Source organism: Novosphingobium pokkalii (assembly GCF_014652855.1). GTDB lineage: Bacteria > Pseudomonadota > Alphaproteobacteria > Sphingomonadales > Sphingomonadaceae > Novosphingobium > Novosphingobium pokkalii. The sequence continues at coordinate 288,999 of NZ_BMZP01000002.1, read as the reverse complement.
CGGTCTGGCGACGGGGTGGCGGACGAAGGCTTGGGCTGCGCAGCAGGGGTCTTGGCGGGCGCGCCACCAGCCGGGCGTGGCGCGGGCGTGGCGGCCGGGGCAACAGCCGGATCGGTCGGCGTGGCGGCCGGCGCGGGTGGCGGCGCGGCGGCGGTTTCCAGCGCCGAGACGCGGCTGTCCAGCTTGCTCAGGTGGTTCTGGTTTTCCTCGGTCGCGGCGGTCACCTGGCGCAACTGCGCTTCCACCGCATCCAGCCGCGAGAGCACGTCGGTCAGCGGCGTTGCACCCACTGCGGGTGGCGGCGGCGTGGCGGCAGGCGCCGTGGCCGTGATTTCCGGGCCAAAGGTGCGACCGGCGCCATCGGGGAAGACCTTGCGCTGCAAGGCGCGGACTTCCGCTTCCAGCCGCCGCACGCGCGCCTCGGTGGTTTCCCCCGGAACGCTGGCCGATTGCGCATGGGCGACGGTGGATGCCACCGGAACCGCCGCCAGCGCGAGGCCCAGCGCGGCGAGCAACCCATGGGCGGGCGCCACGCCGAAGTTCACGCCCTGGCCAATCTTGGTCTTCATGGTAACTCCCGTCTCGATCATCTGCCGCCCCCGGCGGCATGCACCCCCCAGCGCATGCCCCATCCGTTTGAAGGAATGCGAAAAGCCTGCCGGAAAGGCAAGCCCCGCGCCAGCCCGCCAGCCTCTATGCAACACGTGGCAGACTGCCGCACCGCACGGGCGAAGTCGAGCCTTGAACCAAACTGCGCGCCGCCCTGCCCGCCGGCTACACCACGCCGGTCAGTTGGCCGGGCTCGGCGCAGGCTCCGGCGTGGTCGCGGGCGCAGTGGCAGCGGCGCCCTCGCCCGAAGCGGCAGGCACAGCGGCAGCCACGCGGCGGCGCGCCTGGTGATGGGCCGGGCTCGGAGCAGCATTGGGCGTCGAACTGGCGGCAGCGCCGGCACCATCCGCCGGCGCGGCGGTCTGGCGATCGGCCCTCGCCCACAGCGCCGGGGCGCTCACGTCCACATCCTTCATGATGCCCTGCTTGTCCGCCAGGCGCGGCACGGCCTGGCCGCCGATGGTGATGGCCAGCGCATCGGGCCGGCCGGTCCACAGCTTGGGGTCGCTCACGCCGTCAGGCAGGGTATAGGTTTCGCCCTTGGCCATCAGCTTCTGCACCAATTGCTTGCCGGTGCCGTCGTAGAACTTCACCCAGATGCGGTCTTCCTGCGCGGTGAACACCACCGGGCCGTTGGGCCGCGCCGCAGGGGCGGCCGGCGCCGGCTTGGCCGCTGCCGCGGGGGCAGCAGGCTTGGGCTCTTCCGGCCCGACCAGCGCGGGCAGATCGGCCGAGGGCCAGTAATAGCTGCGCCAGAACACCAGCCCCAGCCCCAGCACGGACACCACCAGCAGGCCCGCAAGCCAACTGACCAGGCGCGAAGGCGTCTTGGCCGGATCACCCGCCTCGAACTGGTGGATCACGCGGGTCTCGGGCGCCGGGGTGCGCGCGCTCAATTCGGCGCGCACCGCCTCGGCAATGGCGGCTTCGTCCAGCCCCACCGCCTTGGCATAGCTGCGGGCAAAGCCCAGCGCATAGGGGCGGCCGGGCAGGCTGTCGTAATCGCCCGTCTCCAGCGCCTCGACATGGCGGGCGGTGATCCGGGTGCGGGCGGCAATGTCCTTGAGCGAAAGGCCCTGTGCCTCGCGCGCGGTGCGCAGGCGAGCGCCGACGCCCGACGCCGGAGCGTCTGGCTGATGGGGTGGAAATTCGGACTCGATCGAGTCGGCCAAGGCGCGGCTCCCGTCTTTCTATGCTTGTTTTGCAACCCGGTGGCTTGGTCAGAGCCGATAGAAGGGGTTCGTTGCAATTGCGCGAAAGTCAACCGTTTTGCGGCGCGCAACCCGCGAAAACAGCCCTGCGAAGGCGATCAGTCGCAATCGATGCCGTGGGCACTGGCCCATTGCGACACCACGCGGCGCATGTCGGCCTGCGGCTCGCGCAGCCAGCCTTCCATCGCACGGCGGATCTCGCCCAGGTCCACCTGGCCGATCAGTTCCTTGATCGGGCCGACCGCCGCCGGGGTGATCGACAGGCGGGTGATGCCCAGGCCCAGCAGCGCCAGTGCTTCCAGCCGGCGCCCGCCCATTTCGCCACACACCGTCAGCGCCGTGCCATGGGGCGCCACATCGCGCACCACCCGCGCCAGGAAGCGCAGGATCGCCGGGCTGAGCCAGTCATAGCGCTCGGCCAGCTTGGGATGGGCGCGATCGGCGGCAAACAGGAACTGCGTCAGATCGTTGGTGCCGATCGACAGGAACGACAGGCGCGGCGCCAGGATATCGAGGCATTCGGCCAGGGCCGGCACTTCCAGCATGGCGCCATAGCGGATCGCCTCGGGCAGCACTTTCTTCTGCTTGCGCAGGAACGCCACCTGGCTTTCGAACACCGCCTTGGCCGCGTCGAATTCCCACGGTTCGGTGACCATCGGGAACATCACATTGAGCGTGCGCCCTGCTGCCGCCTCGATCAGCGAGCGCGCCTGCACTTTCAGCAGCCCGTCACGCTCCAGCGCCACACGCAGCGCGCGCCAGCCCATCGCCGGGTTTTCCTCGGTCTCGCCCTCGTTGTGACGCAGATAGGGCAGCACCTTGTCCCCGCCGATATCGACCGTGCGGAACACCACCGGGCGATCCCCCGCCGCTTCCAGCACATCGCGATAGAGCCGCGTCTGCCGCTCGCGCTGCGGCATCGTCGCCGAAACCAGGAACTGGAACTCGGTGCGGAACAGGCCGATGCCATCGGCGCCGGTCAGCGGCAGCATCGGCATGTCGTCGCGCAGGCCGGCGTTGATCATCACCGTGATGCGCTGCCCATCGCGCGTGATCGGCTCCACGTCGCGCATCGTGGCATAGTGCGCCTGGCGCTCGCGGTTCTTGGCAAAGCGCGCCTCGAACGCCTCGACCAGGCTGGGCGCAGGGCGCACGTCGATCACGCCCTGGTCGCCGTCGAGCAGCAACTGGTCGCCATCGCGCACTTTGCCGCGCAGCGCGCGCACGCGGCCCACCACCGGAATGCCCATGGCCCGCGCCACGATCACCACATGCGCGGTGAGCGAGCCTTCTTCCAGGATCACGCCCTTGAGCCGGCGGCGATCGTATTCCAGCAGTTCGGCCGGGCCAAGGTTGCGCGCGATCAGGATCGCATCGCCTTTCAGCCCCATGCTCGCCGCCGTGCCGAGCTGGCCCGAAACGATCCGCAGCAGGCGATTGGACAGATCTTCCAGATCGTGCATGCGATCGGCCAGCAGCGGATCGTCGATCTGGCGCATGCGCATGCGGGTGCGCTGCTGCACACGCTCGATCGCGGCCTCGGCGGTCAGCCCGGAATCGATCGCTTCGTTGATGCGGCGGCTCCAGCCTTCGTCATAGGCGAACATGCGATAGGTCTCGAGCACTTCCTCGTGCTCTCCGCCCACGCCGAATTCGGCCTGGCTGGCCATGCGGTCGATCTGCTCGCGCATCTTGTCGAACGCGCGATAGACCCGCTGGCGCTCCGCCTCGGTATCCTCGGCCACGACATGCTCGATCGTCACGCGCGGCTGGTGGAACACGGCATGGCCCACCGCCAGCCCCTTGACCAGCGTCTGCCCCTTGAGCCGGTCGGGCCCGGTGAGATGGTCGGGCACGCCCAGCACATCTTCATCGTCGATCAGTTCGGCATTGGCGATCAGTTCGGCCAGGACCATGGCCACGGTCTGGAGTGCCTCGATCTCCACTTCTTCATAGCGGCGCGGATCGACATGCTGCACCGCCACCACGCCCACCGCGCGCTGGCGCCGCACGATCGGCACGCCGGCAAACGAGTGGAAGCGCTCTTCCCCGGTTTCCGGGCGGAACGCGAAGTCCGGGTGCGAGGCTGCCTCGGCCAGGTTCAGCGTCTCGATGTTCTGGGCAATGGTGCCGACCAGGCCCTCGCCCACCGCCAGCCGGGTGACGTGCACGGCGGCCTGCTCCAGCCCGCGCGTGGCGAACAGTTCCAGCATGCCTTCGCGCAGCAGGTAGATCGAGCAGACTTCGCTATCGAGGTTTTCGCCGATCACGTCGACGATACGGTTGAGCTTGGCCTGCGCGCCGGATCGCGAGGCCATGACCTCGTGCAGCGAGGTGAGGATCGCGCGGGCAGAGGCAACGGCAGTCAACATGTCCAAGGCCTAGCGCAGCCCATGCCGTTTGCAAACGGGGCCTGCCGCCATTGCGGAAATATTCGTATGCGACTGCCCAATGACGAACGGCCAATGACGAACGGCCGATGACAAACGGCCGATGACAAACGGAGATCAAACCCCAAAACCTCTCATCCCCGTTCGGGCTGAGCTTGTCGAAGCCCCCCTCAGGCAAACCCCTGCGCGCGGATACGGAAAGGGCCGGCCTCGTGGTGAAGGCCGGCCCGCGCGTCAATCCAGGTATGCGTTCAATCCAGGTATGTTTTCGCTTGGTTGGTTGTCCCTGGCGCGGATGGGATCAGTGAAGCAGCGCCAGTTCTTCCTTGATGCGCAACTTGCGCCGCTTGAGCTGCATGAGCAGGGCCACATCGGGGGCTGGCCGTGCCATTTCCTCGGAAATCCGGCGTTCAAGGCCGGCGTGCTTTGTCTGCAAGGCGTTGATGTGCGTCGTTTCCATGCGTTGACCTCCTGAGGGGTGCGGGCCGGAATAGGCCGCTACCCGGTCAAAACCCGCGCGGGAGACATTCCCGTGCGGTCGGCTCCCGATGCCTGCGGCTCCGATGCTTCTGTTCTGCGAGTCGCGGTGCAGTCGGTGCGTTGTAATGCTCCCACATTCGCCGTATCTTGCAAGGGCGAGCGCGCCGGGCTGCACCCCCATCGCGTTCGTGTGTAGAGAGCGGTGACGAAATGTGCACCATGAACGCCCAATAGGGTTTTTACCGGAGTTAAACGGCGCATGCGATTCCGGCCAAAGGGAGGCGATGTGACAGCGGTGGGCAGCATGGGTGGTTTCGGGGAGTACCGGGCTTGACCGAAGAGGAAATGCGCAAGCGACTGGAGGCCCTGCGCCTCGAGCATCGCGACCTTGACGTGGCGATCGATGCCCTGAGCCTCAATGGCGCGGCCGACCAGTTGCAGGTGGCCCGCCTGAAGAAGCGCAAATTGCTGCTGCGCGACCAGATCAGCATGCTCGAAGACTATCTCATTCCCGATATCATCGCCTGATTTCAAAACCTTGCCCTGCCCAAGCGGGTATCGCCCATGGTGCGCGAAGCGTTCCGTATCGAGACAGCGGCAAAGCGGCGCGCAATCGCGGCCGCCGGGGCATTGAGCGAACCGGGCCAACCGCTCTAAGGCAAGGGCGAGACCGCGTTGCGCCCCGCTTCGCCCGGCCGCCTGTTCCGATCGCACCCATGCCCGCTTCCCTGCTCCCGCCTGCGCCACCATCGCTTGCCACGCCCAGCGCCAACCCGCGCATTGTCGAGGCGCTCTATGCTCAGGCGCTGGATCTGGCCGATCGCGCGCGCGATGCCTTTGAAGCGCTGCGCCGCCAGCCCGCCAACGACGCGGCACCGGTGGTGCGAACGCCCGATGGCGAGGATCTGGTGCGCGTCCAGGCAAGCTGCGAAGCCCTGCGCACCACCACCCGGATCATGCATTGCCTGGCCTGGCTGCTCAACCACCGCGCCTGGTTCGCGGGCGAGCTGACCGAGCTGCAACTGCGCCGCCATGGCCGCCTGATCGCCCATTTCCCGGCGAGCGACCCGGCCTGCGTGGTGCATCTCTCTGGTGCGGCCCAGGCCGTGGTGCGCGAAAGTGAGCGGCTTTACCAGCGGATCGGCCGGCTGGAACTGGCCTGGCAGGCGCGCGACGCGCGTGCCCAGACCGTGCCGATGGCGCTGGTGCATCTGCGCGAACGGCTCGGCCTGGCGCTGGCGGAAGCCGGCTGACACGCCTTGCGCATGGGGGCGGGCGTCCCCATAGCACGGCCATGGCCAGTTCTTCGCTTCCTGATCGTTCCACGTGGAACACCGGCATGGCCCAGCCGCTCGAACCGCTGGTGCGGCGGGTACTGGCGCCCAATCCTTCGCCCTATACCTTCACCGGCACGCAGACCTACCTGGTCGGCGCCGGGCAGGATGTGGCGGTGATCGATCCCGGCCCGGACGGCACCGGCGTTGCCGGCCATGCCGATACCCATGGCGAAGGCCATGTCGCCGCCATCCTTGCCGCCGTGGGCACCGCGCGCATCGCGGCGATCGTCTGCACCCACACCCACCGCGACCACAGCCCGGCCTCGCGCCCGCTGGCGGCGCTGACCGGCGCCCCGATCATCGGCTGCGCGCCGCTCGCCCTGGAAGACAGCGGCCCGCGCGCCGACGCCGCGTTCGATCCGGACTATGCCCCCGATCGTGTGCTGGCCGATGGCGAGACGCTGGCCGGCGACGGCTGGACACTGGAGGCAGTCGCCACGCCCGGCCATACCAGCAATCACCTCTGCCTCGCCCTGCGCGAAAGCGGCGCGCTGTTTACCGGGGACCATGTCATGGGCTGGTCCACCAGCGTGGTCTCCCCGCCCGATGGCGACATGGCCGATTACATGGCCTCGCTGCAAAAGCTCTACGATCGGCCGCAGGATCGCGTCTATTATCCCGCCCATGGCGATCCGATCGCCAACCCGCACCAGTTCGTGCGCGGCATGCTGGGCCATCGCCGCCAGCGCGAGCGGCAGATCCTGCGCGTGCTGGAAAGCGGGCCACAGCCGATTCCGGCCATGGTCGCGCAGATGTACAAGGGGCTGGACCCGCGCCTGGTCGGGGCGGCGGGCCGCTCGGTGCTGGCCCATCTGCTCGATCTGGAACGCCAGGGCCGGGTCATTCGTTGGGAGGACCAATGGACGACAGCAAGCTGACTTCGCCGGCCCCATCCCATCAGGCCCCATCCCATCAGGCCCCATCCCGCCAGGCCCCACTCGCCCGGCGCAGTGCCCTCCCCTGGCTGCTGTTCGTCGGCGCGCTGGCGCTGGCCGGCCTGTTTGCCTGGCTGCTGTGGAAACCACAGGACATCGGCGATCCCCTGGCCACCAGCCTGGTCGCGTTCGAGCGGCAGAACAGCCTGACCGTGTTCAGCGCCGAGATGGCCCCGGTGGTGTCGAGCGATGACAGCCGCCTGTTCGGGCTGGTGCAGTCCAAGCAGGTGGCCGTGATCCCCGCGCGGATCGACTACACCATCGACCTGTCCCAGATGAACCGCGATCGCATGGCGTGGAACGCGCAGACCCAGACGCTGTCGGTGCGCCTGCCGCCGCTGCGCCTGAGCCGTCCCAACCTGGACGAGGCGCGCGCGCAATACTTGCGCGAAGGCGTGTGGATCACCCGCGCCGCGCAGGACAAGCTGACCCGCGACAACACCCGCCTGGCCGAACAGCTCGCCACGCAGCAGGCCGCCAATCCCGTGCTCTTGGGCCTGGCGCGCAATGCCGCCAAGGATGCGGTACGCCAGAACCTGGCGATCCCGCTGCAAGTGGCAGGCTTCGGCAAAGTGACCGTCAACGTCAGCATCGATGGCGATAGTGCGCGGTGATATCGGGCGCTGATCGTCAATCCCGGCTTGGCATCGGCGGCACGCGCCCCTAAGTCGCAGCGCGAGGAAGCCGGGATCGAGGGTGTGCGGCCCATAGCGGCCCGGCAGCAGGAGCGACGCATGACGGCCCAGCCCACCAACTTGTCCGGCCTAGACCTGCGCGCGGAGATCGACCGCCTGCGCAAGGAGCGCAAGGCCGTGATCCTGGCGCACTATTACCAGAAGCCCGAAATCCAGGACCTGGCCGATTTCGTCGGCGATTCGCTGGAGCTTTCGCGCAAGGCGGCGGCCACCGATGCCGAAGTGATCGCCTTTTGCGGGGTGAAGTTCATGGCCGAAACGGCCAAGATCCTGAGCCCCGAAAAGATCGTGGTGCTGCCCGATCTCGACGCCGGGTGCAGCCTGGAAGATTCCTGCCCACCCGACCAGTTCGCCGCGTTCCGCGCGCAGCATCCCGATCATATCGCGCTGACCTACATCAACTGCTCGACCGAGGTGAAAGCCTTGTCGGACGTGATCGTGACGTCATCGAGCGCCGAGACGATCCTTGCCAAGATTCCGCCCGAGCAGAAGATCATCTTCGGCCCCGATCGCCACCTGGGCGGCTATCTCAACCGCAAGTTCGGGCGCGACATGCTGCTGTGGCCGGGCGTGTGCATCGTCCACGAGGCGTTCAGCGAAACCGAACTGCTCAAGCTCAAAGCCCAGCACCCCGATGCGCCGATCGCCGCGCACCCGGAATGCCCGGCGCATATCGTCGATCACGCCGACTATGTCGGATCGACCAGCGGCATCCTCAACTATGCCAAGGCAACGGACGGCGACACGCTGATCGTCGCCACCGAGCCGCACATCATCCACCAGATGGAACTGGCGATGCCGGGCAAGACCTTCATCGGCGCGCCCGGGGCGGACGGCAATTGCAACTGCAATATCTGCCCCTACATGGCGCTCAACACGCTGGAAAAGCTCTACCTCGCGCTGCGTGACCTCACCCCGCGGATCGAGATCGAGGAAGGCCTGCGCCTGGAAGCCAAGAAGAGCCTCGATGCCATGCTGGCCATGGCCAGCGGCACCGTGGGCCAAGGCGATCTTGGCCGGCCCTGAACGGCTGTTCCCCAATCAACCTGCACGAAAAGCCCGGGAGCCAATCGGCCGCCCGGGCTTTTTCTTTGCGCAGTCCAAAGCGAATTTGGTGCCAGCCCCCTTGCATCATCGCGCATGAAGCGCCAATCTGCGTTTCAAATAAAAACCCAATTTCCACCACGAGGTTTGCATGTCCCACCCCCACCACGAAGCCTTGTTCCAGCCGCTCGCCCTCGGCGCGATCCAGGCGCCCAACCGCATCCTGATGGCCCCCCTCACCCGTGGCCGCGCCGGACGCGATGGCGTGCCCACGCCGATCATGGCGACCTATTATCGCCAGCGCGCCAGCGCCGGCCTGATCATTTCCGAAGCCACCGGCATCAGCCGCGAAGGGCTGGGCTGGCCCTATGCGCCGGGCCTGTGGAGCGAGGCGCAAGTGGAAGCATGGAAGCCGGTGACCGAAGCCGTGCACCAGGCCGGCGGCCGCATCGTCGCCCAGCTCTGGCACATGGGCCGCGTCAGCCACCCCGATCTCAACGACGGCAAGCCGCCGGTCTCTGCCTCCGCCACGCGCGCGCCCGGCCATGTCCACACGTTCGAGGGCCGCAAGGATGCTGTGGAAGCCCGCCCGCTGCGCATCGATGAAATGCCGCGCCTGCTCGATGATTATGCCCGCGCTGCCGAGAACGCCAGGAAGGCCGGCTTCGATGGCGTGCAGTTGCACGGCGCCAATGGCTACCTGATCGACCAGTTCCTGCGCGATTCGTCCAACCTGCGCACCGACGAATATGGCGGCAGCCCGGAAAACCGCGTGCGCCTGCTGCGCGAAGTGATGGAGCGGCTGATTGCGGTGTGGGGCAATGACCGCGTCGGGGTGCGCCTTTCGCCCAACGGCGATTCGCAAGGGGTGGACGACAGCAACCCGGCCGCCGTGTTCGGCCTCGCCGCGCAGGAGCTGGAAAAGCTCAAGCCCGCCTTCGTGGAACTGCGCCAGCCCGGCCCGGACGGCACCTTCGGCGCCACCCAGGTTCCGCAGCAGGATGGCCTGATCCGCCAGCACTTCACCGGCCCGCTGGTGCTCAACAGCGATTATACCCCGGAACAAGCCGCCGCCGACATCGCCTCCGGCCGCGCCGACGCAATCAGCTTTGGCCGCCCGTTCATTTCCAACCCGGACTTGGTGGAGCGCATCGCCAAGGATGCCCCGCTCGCGCCCAACAAGAACGTGCCCGAATCGTGGTATTTCCCGGTGCCCGAAGGCTATGCCGACTATCCCACACTGGCCGAAGAAACCGTCTGAGGCGGTTCTTCGATAACGCGCTTCAACGTCGTCACCCCGGACT
>NZ_BMZP01000002.1:0-278962 GCF_014652855.1 Novosphingobium pokkalii | reverse complement strand
CCGGGGTGACGACACTGATCCACCTATTGCGCGGGCGGTGCCGCGGGCGCTGCTGCGGGAGTCGGCGTTTCTGTAGCCGCTGCCGTGGCATCCGCACTCGCCGTCGGTTCCGGAGCTGCTGCACTGGCCCTGGCTTTCGGCGCGGGCTGCAAGGGTGGCGTACCGGTGGCGCCATCAAGGTCGATCATCGCGTCGCTGACGCTGCCCGGCAGCACTTCCCCGCCGGCGGCCTTGGCGGCGCCTTTCTCCGGCTCGGCGCTTTTCTGGCAGCCGCCCAGCGCGAGCAGCAGGACAAGGGCAGGCGCGATCTTCATTCCTTTGTCTCCACCACCGGCGGGCAGGCCACATCCAGCTTGGCCAGGAACGCCGGCAAGCGCGCCAGCAGGGCTTCGTCCCACTGCGCGCTGCTCACCTCGCGGCCCAGGTCCTTCAGGCTGGTGACGCCGAATTCCTCGATGCCACATGGCACGATCCCGCCGAAATGCGACAGGTCGGGCGAGAGGTTCACCGAAAAGCCGTGCATCGTCACCCAGCGGCGGATGCGCACGCCGATCGCGCCGATCTTGGCCTCGCGCCCGTCGGCCCCGGCGCACCAGATGCCGATGCGCCCCTCGGCGCGCCAGGCCGCCACGCCGAAATCGGCGAGCGTGTCGATCACCCAGCCTTCCACCGCATGGACGAACCCGCGCACGTCGCGCGCGCGCTGGCGCAAATCGAGCAGGGCATAGCCGATGCGCTGCCCCGGCCCGTGATAGGTGTAGCGCCCGCCGCGCCCGGCCTCGACCACTTCGAAACGCGGATCGAGCAGTTCGGCGCGGTCGGCGCTGGTGCCGGCGGTATAGACCGGCGGATGTTCGAGCAGCCAGATCAGCTCGGGTGCCGTGCCATCGGCAATCGCGGCGTTGCGCACGGCCATCGCCTCCAGCGCGGGGCGATAGGGCACCTGGGCGGTTTCACGAACGATCTCGAGCGTATCGGGCACAGTCATGGTGCCTTGCGACTTGGCCCCGAAGGAGCCGCAACGCAAGGGGCAAGGCGCACCGGGAAGAGTGGTGCACACCCGCGCGCGCTTTGCTAGGGCAAGGACGAACCGGAAACCAAGGAACACCTGTGAGCAAACCGTTGATCGCCCCGTTGGACAGCATGGCCGCCTGGCAGGATGCCCGGCGCCTGGTTTCGGCCAATGCCGATGTGCTGATGGCCATTGCCGGGGTGTTCTTCCTGCTGCCGCTGCTGGCCCTGGCGGTGTTCGTCGATCCGCCGGCTGTGACCGCGCAGATGACGCAGGCCCAGCTCGCGCAATCGATGCAGGATTATTACCTGCGCAACGCGCCGGTCATCCTGCCGCTGTCGCTGGTCCCGATCGTGGGCTTCATCGCCATGCTGGTGTGCATGCTTGATCGCAGCCGGCCCACCGTGGGCGAAGCGCTGCGCAATTGTGCCGCGCGCGTGCCGGCCTATTTCGCCTCGCAGATCATGGTCGGCCTGTTTGCCGCCGTGCTGATGATCGTGGTCAGCGGTGCGCTGATCGTGCTGCGCGTGCCCGCGCCAATCGCGGCCGGGGCCGGCATCGCCGCTGCCGTGTTCCCACTGCTGCGCACGATCATGGTTGGCCCGGTGCTGGGCGTGGGGCGCACCCACAGCCCGATCATGGCGATTCGCGCCAGCCTGGCGCTGACGCGCGGCAATACCGGCCGCATCCTCGCCTTCCTGGCGCTGGCCATGCTCGTCTATGTCGTGGCGAGCAGCGTGGTGATGATGGTGATCGGCCTGCTCAGCGCGCAAGTGCTGGGCGCCGAAAGCGAAAGCGCCCGCCTGCTCAACGAAGCGGTTTCCGCGCTGCTCAATGCTGTGGGGTCGACCTATTTCGTGGCGATGCTGGCGGGCATCCACGGGCAACTGACCAAGGACCTGCCCCGCCCCGCGCTGTGAGATCATGCAAAAACGCCCGCTCCGGTGAAGGAGCGGGCGTTTTTGCGTCAACAATGGAACGCAGCCGTTCCATTGTTCAGAAGGTCAGTCCTTCCACCCCCACGAGATCACGCAAGGGGGCACGTTGATCGGCTCGAACCCCTTGTCGATACGGTGGAAATAGCGGCTCATCAGCGCGCGGGCGCGGGCGGTGTACTGATAGACCAGGAACGCGCCGCCCGGGCGCAGCACACGCTGCGTGGCGGCCATGATCGCCGGCCCGACCCCTTCGGGCAGCGTCGTGAACGGCAGGCCCGACAGCACGTAGTCGGCGTGGTCGTAGCCATGCTGGCGCACGATGCTTTCCACGTCCGCCGCAGAGCCATGCACCGCGATGAAGCGGCTGTCACCGATGGTGCGCGCCAGATAGGTGATGAAATCGGGGTTGGTGTCGATCACGATCAGCCGCGCATCGCGGCGCAGGCGATCGAGCACCGGCTGGCAGAACGTGCCCACGCCGGGGCCGTATTCCACGAACAGGTCGCAGCGTTCCCAATCCACCTTGGACAGCACGCGCGCGATCGTGCGGCGCGAGGACGGCACGATCGCACCCACCATCACCGGGTGCTTGACGAACCCCTTGAAAAAAATGCCTGCCGGGCCGAACATCCGTTCTGCCTTGCGCCGTACCCGCTGATGCAAAGGAGCGCGCGCCGCCTGGGTCGAATTCATTGTGGACAGGCATCCCTATCTTCGTGCGTGAACCGCGCAAGTTGCAAATCCGTGGCACTATTGCAAGCGTTCGCCGCAAGGCCCAGCCCGTTGCGACGAACCGTTATAGCACAACAGCGATTCGCAACATCATGATCAGCCCGGCAATCCAGGGGTTTCCGGCACCGGCGTGAGCGCCCGCCCTTGCGCGAACCAGGTGGCAAGATTGTCGATCATCAACTGGCCCATGGCGGTGCGCGTGGCGACGGAGCCCGAGCCGATGTGCGGCAGCAGCACGGCATTGTCCTGCGCCACCAGCGCGGCGGGCACCTGCGGTTCGCGGGCATAGACGTCGAGCCCGGCCGCCAGGATCGTGCCGTCCTGCAAGGCCGCGATCAGCGCCGCCTCGTCCACCACGCTGCCGCGCGCAACATTGACCAGCACGCCCTGGGGGCCGAGCGCGCGCAGCACCGCCGCATCGACCAGGCCGGCCGTGGCCGCGCCGCCCGGCACCACCACCACCAGGACGTCGACCGCCTCGGCCAGGGCCAGCGCGCTGGGATACCAGGGATAGGCCACGCCATCCTGCCGGGTGCGGCCGTGATAGGCGATCGCAACGCCAAAGCCCTCCAGCCGGCGCGCCACCGCCTTGCCGATCGCGCCGAGCCCAAGGATGCCCACGCGGCGCCCGCGCAAGGTGGGGGAAAGCGGGAAGGCCCCATCCGGCTTGGTCCACAGCCCGGCGCGCAAGTGCCGCTCGGCCTGGGGAATGCGGCGGATCGTGGCGAGCAGCAGGCCCAGCGTCAGGTCGGCCACTTCCTCGTCGAGCACGCCGGGGGTGTTGGTCACCACCACCCCGCGCGCGGCGGCTGCGGCCACGTCGATATTGTCATAGCCGACGCCGAAATTGGCGATGATTTCCAGCGCGGGCAGGCGGTCCATCACCTCGGCACCCAGGCGGCCGAACAGCGTGTTGGTGGCCAGCGCGCGGATCGATCCGGCGGCGCGATCGTCCAGCCCCTCCCACAGGCGGTGCACCGCGAAAGCGGCCTCGAGCGGGGCCATGGTGAACGGCGGAAACGGCGCGGCGGCGAGAACGGCTGGCTTGGTCATGCCGCCATGGTAGCGCGCGAAAGCTTGAAAAGGCAGCCCTTTATCGGGCTGCCTCTCAGGGATAGCGCAGGCGGATCTTGGTCGAAAGGTTGGTGCGCGGCACCGCCAGGCGAACCGAGCGGAATTCCAGCAGGCTTTCGATCGAGTTGGGATTGCCGGAAAAGCCGAAGCCTTCGGCCGGCAGGCCCATCGGGCCGATGCGGTTGAGCGAGCCGGAATTGTCCTCGTCGTGATAGACGGCCAAGGCATAGATGCCGGGCTGGGGCAGGAACAGGCACATGCGGGTCTTTTCCGCCCGCGCCGGCACCCGGGCAACATAGAGCGAGCCGCCATCGATCAGGAATTTGCGCGCGTCGTCGGGATAGACGGTTAGCGCGATCACGCCGCGGTCGGAGCGTACCTTGTCGATCGTGACATTGAGCCAGGTGTCGCTGGGCGGGCCGACGCAACCGAGCGGCGGCAGGTGCACGCCATGGCTGGACGCCAGCGCAGTGCCCGGCAGCAGTGCCAGACTTGCGCCAAGCGCGACCAGGGCGCACCGGAAGGAATCGAACAGCGTTTTCACCCCGTTGTCGATGGCAAGCCCGGCCGCTGATGGCAAGAGGGCGCAGCCGCCAGAGCGGTGTTCGCCGCACGACCGTGGCATTGCTGCCAAAGTGTGCGGGCCAACCCCTATCGCCACGCTTTTGGACCGAACCACCGGCAATCGGCCCCGAAACCGGACAATGCGTGTGGAAAATTCCGCAAAGATTGCTTGTGGCGCCGATTCGCGGCCGTTAAGCGCCGAACGGCGCCCGCTTGGCGATTTGGCTGGTGCGGGCTATCTCTTACTCCCGTATGCGATCGGATCCGTCGTCGATGCCCCCCTTGATTTCCCCCTCGATCCTTTCTGCCGACTTTGCCCGGCTGGGCGAGGAAGTCCGCGCAATCGATGCCGCCGGGGCCGACTGGATCCACGTGGATGTGATGGATGGCCATTTCGTGCCCAACATCACCATCGGCCCGGCGGTGGTGAAGGCGTTGCGCCCGCACACCACCAAGCCGTTCGACGTGCACCTGATGATCAGCCCGGTGGACCTCTACCTGGAAGCCTTCGCCCAGGCCGGGGCGGACATCATCACCGTCCATCCCGAAGCCGGCCCGCACATCCATCGCACCGTCCAGGCGATCAAGGCGCTGGGCAAGAAGGCCGGGATCGCGCTGAACCCGGCCACGCCCGCCAAGATGCTGGATTACCTGATCGACGAAATCGACCTGGTCCTGATCATGAGCGTCAACCCCGGCTTTGGCGGGCAAAGCTTCATTTCCAGCCAGCTTCGCAAGATCGAGGCGGTGCGCAAGATGATCGACAAGACCGGCCGCCCCATCCACCTGGAAGTGGACGGCGGCGTGGACGCGACCACCGCGCCGCTCTGCGTGGCCGCTGGCGCCGATGCGCTGGTGGCCGGCACCGCCACGTTCAAGGGTGGGCCGGATCGCTATGCCGCCAATATCGCGGCGCTCAAAGGGATCGGCTGACCCAGTGGACGAGCCCGGCTTCTCCATCGCCCGTGGTCAGCCCGCCAAAGGCAAGGCGCGCGCCGTGGACGAAGCCAGCCCCGCCCTGCCCCTGGGCCTGGACCGCGAACCCCTGCGCCAGGATGTGCGCGAGGATGGCGCGACGCGCGCGATCCGTCCTCTCCCCCCCTTGATGCCTGCCGAAGACGAAGCGCCGCTGCGCCCCGAAGTGGTCGAGCCAGGCCGCGCCCTGGCCCTGGCCGATTTTTCCCCACCGGCGGTCAGCGCTGGAGAACGCTTGCTGCGCTTTGCCTATCGCCTCGGCCTGCCGGCCGGTGCCCTTCATCCGTTCCGCAAGCGCGCCCGCCCGCGCCTGACCGCCACAGTCAGCAATCCGCTTCCCGGCGATGCCGCCGCCGGCAAGGCCCTGCGCGCCGGGCATTTCCTGGTGCACGGGATGAAGGCGGCGATTGCCGATACCGAATTCACCGGGCCACGCCTGCCGCCGCCGTTCGAGCGCATGGTACACGGCTTTGCCTGGTTGCCCGATCTGGAAGCCAGCGGCCCGCGCGCGCAATGCACCGGCATCGCCGAGCGTGTGCTGGGCATGTGGCTCAATGCCAATCCCCAGCCCAACGCCAGCCCGGCGTGGGACGTGGGCCACACCGGCCATCGCCAGCTCACCTGGCTGATCCATGCCCCGCTGCTGCTTTCGGGCAGCGACAAGAAGTTCCGCAGCCGCGTGCTGCACGCCATGGCCGAGACCGCGCGCTGGCTCGATCGCAACGTGACGCGCGCCGACGACAAGCTGGGCGAAGTGGCCGGCTGGGCCGCGATCACTGCCACGGGCCTGCTGATGGCCGACGGCGGCCCGCGTCGCCTGTTCGGCGAGGCCGGGCTGATCCGCGCACTGGGTGACATGGTGGGCGACGACGGCGGCGTGCTCTCGCGCAGCCCGTTGGGCCAGATCGAGGCGATCACCATCCTGGTGCGCCTCAAGGCCTGCTACGCGGCCGTGCGCCGCGATCCGCCGCAGCAGATCGAGACGATCCTGTCGCTGCTGGTGCCACCACTGCTGGCCCTGCTCCACGGCGATGGCGCATTGGGCAGTTGGCAGGGCGCCGGCGCCGTGCCGGCCGACCAGATCGCCACCCTGATCAAGGCCAGCGGCGTGCGCACGCGCCCGCTGCGCGACGCGCGGCAATGGGGCTATCAGCGGATCACGGCGGGCAAGTCCGTGCTGCTGCTCGATGCCGCGCCACCGCCGATCGCCCGCCACGCGCGCGATGGCTGCGCTTCCACCCTGGCGTTCGAATTCAGCCACGGCGCCGAACGCCTGATCGTCAATTGCGGCGGCGCGGCCTTTGCCGGGGGCCTCATCCCGCTGCGCCTGGCCCAGGGCCTGCGCGCCACGGCGGCCCATTCCACGCTGACCATCGATGATTTCAATTCCACCGCCGTGCTGATCAACGGCAAGCTGGGCAGCGGTGTTTCCGAAGTGGAAGTGGACCGCCGCACGCTTCAGGCCGATGGCAGCTATGCCGCCGCCGCGCCGGGGCCGCAGGGCCAGTCGGCCACCCGGATCGAGGCGAGTCACAACGGCTATGTCAGCCGCTATGGCCTGCTGCACCAGCGCATCCTGATCCTGCGCGACGATGGCACCGAGCTGCGCGGCGAAGACCTGCTGGTGCCGCAGGGCAAGAAAGGCAAGCGCGGCATGATCGGTGTTGCCTTGCGCTTCCACCTCGGCCCGCATATCGAGCTGGCGCAAGGCCAGGACGGCCTTGGCGTCACTCTTGCCCTGCCCGACGGCGGCCTGTGGCAGTTCCGTTCGGGGCGTGAGCCGGTGACGATCGAGGAATCGCTCTGGGCCGATGGGCTGGGCCGCCCCCTGGGCACGCGCCAGCTTGTCATCACGGCCAAGATCCCGCGCAGTGGAGAAAGTTTCTCCTGGCTGCTCAAGAAGATGAGATAGGAATTTTCAACGTGAGCGATGTGACGATCCGGCGGGCGCTGCTTTCGGTGTCCGACAAGACCGGCCTTGTGGAGCTGGGCCAGGCGCTGGCCACGCACGGGGTGGAACTGGTGTCCACCGGCGGCACGGCCAAGGCGCTGCGCGAAGCGGGCCTGGCGGTGAAGGACATTTCCGAACTCACCGGCTTTCCCGAAATGATGGACGGCCGCGTCAAGACGCTGCACCCCAAGGTCCACGGCGGGCTGCTGGCGGTGCGCGACAATGCCGAGCATGCCGCCAGCATGGCCGAGCACCAGATCGGCGCGATCGACCTGGTGGTGGTCAATCTCTATCCCTTCGAAGCGACCGTGGCCAAGGGCGCGGACCGCGACGAAGTGATCGAGAACATCGACATCGGCGGCCCCTCGATGGTCCGTTCGGCGGCCAAGAACCACGATTACGTCACGATCCTCACCGATCCGGCCGACTATGCCACGGTGATCGCGGAGCTGGAACAGACCGGCGGCAAGACCTCGCTGCCTTTCCGCCGCGCCATGGCGGCCAAGGCCTATGCCACCACGGCGGCCTATGATTCGGCGATTGCCACCTGGTTCGCCACGGTCGACCAGCAGCAGCATTTCCCCCAGACGCTGGCCGCTGCGCACAGCCTGGTGACCACGCTGCGCTATGGCGAGAACCCGCACCAGTCCGCCGCGCTCTATGTGCCGCGCCGCAGCGCCGTGGTCGGCCTGCCCCAGGCCGAGCAGATCCAGGGCAAGGAACTGTCGTACAACAACTACAACGACGCCAATGCCGCGCTGGAACTGGTGGCGGAATTTGCTGCTGACAAGCCGACGGTGGTGATCGTCAAGCATGCCAACCCCTGCGGCGTGGCCAGCGCGGAAACGCTGCTCGATGCCTGGCAGGCCGCGCTCGCCTGTGACAGCGTTTCGGCCTTTGGCGGCATCGTCGCGGTCAACCAGCCGCTCGATGGCCCCACTGCCAACGCGATCTGCGAAATCTTCACCGAAGTGGTCGTGGCGCCGGGCGCCGACGCCGCTGCGCGCGAGGCTTTTGCCCGCAAGAAGAACCTGCGCCTGCTGCTCGTCAACGAACTGCCCGATGCCGCGCGCGCCGGCCTGATCACCGTGCCGATCGCCGG
This sequence comes from Novosphingobium pokkalii, assembly GCF_014652855.1. Lineage (GTDB taxonomy): Bacteria > Pseudomonadota > Alphaproteobacteria > Sphingomonadales > Sphingomonadaceae > Novosphingobium > Novosphingobium pokkalii. Next base: position 270,614 of record NZ_BMZP01000002.1, on the reverse strand, counting down.
CGGCCTGCTGGTTCAGGATCGCGACAACGGCAAGATCAGCGCCAGCGACCTCAAGGTGGTGACGCAGCGCGAACCCACCGCGCAGGAATTGAAGGACGCACTGTTTGCCTGGACCGTGGCCAAGCACGTCAAGTCCAACGCCATCGTCTATGCCAAGGATGGCGTCACCGCCGGTATCGGCGCGGGCCAGATGAACCGCCGCGACAGCAGCCGAATCGCTGCTGCCAAGGCCCAGGAAGCGGCGCAGACCCACGGCTGGAGCGAAGCCCGCACGGTCGGCTCCGCCGTCGCTTCTGACGCCTTCTTCCCCTTCGCCGATGGCCTAATGGCCGCCGTGGAAGCGGGCGCGACCATGGTGATCCAGCCCGGCGGCTCGATCCGCGACGAAGACGTGATCAAGGCCGCCGACGAAGCCGGCCTGGCCATGGTCTTCACCGGCATGCGCCACTTCCGCCACTGATCGCTGGCGTTTGAACGACAAAAAAGGGGGGCGGCGCCTTTCGGCACCGCCCCCCTTTTTTGCTCCCCTCCCGCTTGCGGGAGGGGAGTCATCATTGCTGCGGCTTGTTGAGCACCGAATCCGGGTTTTCCTGGATGCGGATCTTGCCCATCGGCGGCTTGGGCGGCAGCGGGGTATCGGCGATCTGGGCAATGGCCGGAGCGGGCTTGGCGCCGGGCGCCGTCACGCGCCAGATCACGCCGCCGACGTCGTCGCTGACCAGCAGCGCGCCATCCTTGGCAAAGGCCACCCAAGTGGGGCGGCCATGGGCCTTGCCATCCTTGTTGAGGAAGCCGGTGAGCACGGGCGCAGGCGGCGCGGGCAGCACGTTGCCGTGGCTGTCGAAGCGCACGAAGACCACGTCATAGCCGGCCAGCGGACGGCGGTTCCACGAGCCATGGCGGGCGATGAACGCGCCACCGGCAAAGCGATCACCCATGGTGTTGCCGCCGCGCGCAAAGGCCAGGCCGAGCGGGGCGACATGCGCGCCCAGGCCGTATTCCGGCTTGCGCACGTATTCCATCATGTATTCCGGCATCGGCAAGTTCACGCGCCAGTCGATGTACTTCTTCCAGTACGCCCAAGGCCAACCGTACTGCGCACCGAGCGGCACGTTGGTGAGGTAATCGGGCACGAGATCGGGGCCGAGCATGTCGCGCTCGTTGACCACGGCCCAGAGTTCCCCGGTATAGGGATTGAAGTCCATGCCATTGGGATTGCGCATGCCGCCGGCAAACTGGCGCACGCGGTGCTTGGTGAAGTCATATTCAAAGATCGCGGCGCGATCGGCTTCGGCTTCCAATCCGTTGTCGGCAATATTGGTGCCAGATCCCACCGAGATGTAGAGCCGCTGGCCATCGGGGCTGAGCGCCAGGTTGCGCGCCCAGTGCATGCCGGACGGCGGCAGGTCCATGAGCTTTTCAGGCTTGCCCGGCAGCGTCGTCTGCCCCGGCTGGAACGGCCACGACACCACGCCATTGTGGTTGGCCACATAGAGCCGGCCTTCGCGCCAGACCATGCCGAATGGCGAATCGAGCGCCGGATTTTCCATCACGAAGCGCTGCGTCGCCTTGCCGCTAGCATCCTGACGGAGCACGACGATCTTGTTGGGGGAAGGCTCGCCCGCGCCGGCCTGGCTGAACAGGATGCCCGCGACAAGGCCGGTCAGGCCACCACCGGCCCGATCGCCCGCCGGGGCATTGGTCTCTGCCGTCAGCACGTCGCCATTGGGCAGAACCGCCAGGGTGCGCGGATGATCCAGCCCATCGGCAAAGCGCGTGACGACCAGACCCTGCGCCGCCACCGGGGTTTCACCGGCCTGCCAGCCGATCGGCTTGGCAATGCCCACGCCGGGAATCGTCTGGGGCGAAGGCTCGGCGATCTTGGGATGGGGGCCAGAGGTTTCGTCGGTGGTATATTGCGCGGCCGGGCCACGGATGGCCCAGGCCAGGAACGCGGCAATCGCGATCAGCAACAAGCCAAGGGCGATGAGGAACTTCTTGAGGGTGCTCATGCCGGCAAACTAGGGCCGCCAAGGCTTCGCTGCAATGACAGCTTGCGGGAAATGCGCTAGACGCTGGCGTCATGTACGATTTTCATTTCGATGCCGCCGACAAGCCCACGCTCTATGCCGATCTGGTCGCCGCCGCGCGCGGGCTGATCCATGGCGAAAGCGATGGCGTGGCCAATATGGCCAATGTCGCCGCGCTGCTGGCCATGGCCCTGCCCGATTGCAACTGGACCGGGTTCTATCGCCGGATCGGCGAGACGCTGGTGCTCGGGCCTTTCGCCGGCAAGCCCGCCTGCATCCGCATTCCACTGGGCCAGGGCGTGTGCGGCGCCGCGGCCGCCACCGGCGAAACGCAACTGGTGCGCGACGTCCACGCCTTTCCCGGCCACATCGCCTGCGACGCGGCCAGCGCATCGGAGCTGGTCGTGCCGATCAAGCGCGATGGCGTGGTGATCGCGGTGATCGATCTCGACAGCCCCACCCTCGCCCGCTTCGACGAGGAAGACGCACGCGGGATCGAGGCGCTGGCGGCCGCTCTGGCCGAGGCAATCTGAGGAATTAGCGACCCGCGTCGCGCAGGCTCTGCGCATAGAATGCCAGCACGGCAGGCGCATCCACCCCGGTGGCGACATGGACCGTGCCGTGCCTGGCAAAGCCCGGATCGCGGCTGCCGGGTGGCGCCATCACCGTGATTCCCGCCGCTGGCCCGGTTCCCGGCTCCACCCGCACCACGCCTTCCACGGTGGTATAGGCGGAAGGCCGCAGCGCATAGAACACCGCGCTCGAATCGTGCACCGGCATGCTGCCTTGCGCGTTCACATAGGTCTGCCGGGTGATCGCGCGGATCAGCGCGCCATCCTTGCCGGGCAGCGCGGCGAGATAAGCGCGGTCCATCACCGTGCGGATGGTGACGTCGAGTGGCACCAACGTGACCGGCCAGCCGGCGTTGATCACTTCATCGGCCGCTTCGGGATCGCCGCCGATATTGGCTTCTGCCACGCTGAACGGATTGCTGCCGCTGCGCTGTCCCTGATAGTTGTAGCCAAAGGCGCCGCCCATGATCACCACCCGCTTGACCAGGTGCGGCAGATCGGGCGCCAGGGCGAGCGCCGTGGCCAGGTTGGTGAGCCGCCCGACCGCCAGGATCGTCACTTCGCCGGGATGGGCGCGGACGAGATCAATGATCAGTTGCGGCGCGCTGCGCGGATCGAGCGCAGCACGCGGCACAGGCACAGGATAGTTGCCCAGGCCATTGGCACCATGAATCCAGGCGGGCGGCGGCGGCGTTGGGCCAATCAGCGGCTTGGCCGCGCCGCGCGCAACGGGGGCGGAAAGGCCAAGATAGTCTTTCAGGAACAAGGCGTTGCGCGTGGTATCGGCAATCTGCGCATTGCCGAATACGGTGGTCACGCCCAGCAGCGCCACATCCGGGCGCCGCGCCAGCAGGATCAGCGCCATGGCGTCATCGATGCCGAAATCAGCATCGTAGATCACCTTTTCCGGTATCGGCGGTTCCTGTGCGAATGCCGGCCCGGTCCCCAAGGCCAGGTTCAGCACCAGGCCAAGCAGGCGCCGACGGATGGAAAGGGAAACAGTCAGAGCCATGGGCCGGGGCACCTCGCGTCAACGGTCGATCGTTGACGCGGAACGTGGCCCGGCGATGGGCAGGGGAGCAAACGCAATGATCCGGACAAGGCGTTGCGAAAATTCGCGTGCCCCGCGCGCCCTATCCGCCGGTCAGATCGCCCCGCCGGTGAGCCGCTGGCAGATCAGGTCGAGCTGGTCGAGCGTCTTGTAGCGAATCACCACGCTGCCGGTGCGCGGATCGGCATCGGCATTGATCGTCACTTTCAGGCCGAGGAATTCCTCCACATGGGCCTGGACCGCGGCGATATCGGCCGAATCCGAAGGGTCGCGCTCGGCACGGGCACGGCGCGGGCCGCTTTCCGGCTTGGTTGCGCGCTTGGCCAGGCGTTCGGCATCGCGCACCGACAGGCCCTTGGCAACGATGTCCTGCGCCAGCGGCAGCGGATCGGGCACGACCGCCAGCGCGCGGGCATGGCCCATCGACAGATCGTCGCGCTGCACCATGTCGAGCACTTCTTCGGGCAGCGACAGCAGGCGCATGAGATTGGCGACATGGCTGCGTGACTTGTCGACGAAGCGGGCGATTTCCTGCTGGGTCAACCCGTCGTTTTCCGACAGGCGCTGATAGGCGCGGGCCTCTTCCACCGGGTTGAGGTCTTCACGCTGGAGATTTTCGATCAAGGCCAGCGCGGTCACTTCGCGTTCGTCGAGCTGACGGACAATCGCGGGAATCTCGTGTACGCGGGCGCGCTGCGCGGCGCGCCAGCGACGTTCCCCCGCCACGAGTTGATAGCGGCCACCGGCCACCGGGCGCACGATCACCGGCTGGATCACCCCGCGCGCAGCGATCGACTGGGCCAGTTCGTCCAGCGCCTCTTCATCGAAATGGCGGCGCGGCTGATCGGGATGCGGCTCGATCTCGGCAACAGAGAGCAGCGCCACGCCGGTTGTGGCGCGGGTGGCCTGGACCGTGGCGGCAGAGGCCCCTGCCCCATTCGCGGCAGATGGCGCCGGCGCGGGCCGGACCAGCGATTCCTCGCGCCGGGTTTCACCCAGCAAAGCGCCCAGCCCCCGGCCCAATGCAGCGCGCTTGGCCGGTGGTGCCTTGACGCCCTCTTCGCCGCTCATGCCGCCTTCCTCCGTTCCGGCAGGCGCCCGATCAATTCGCGCGCCAGTTTCATGTAGGCCTGCGATCCCGAGCAGGCATGGTCATAGATCAGCGCCGGGAGCCCATGGCTGGGCGCTTCGGACAAGCGCACGTTGCGCGGGATCACCGATTCAAACACCAGATCGCGCAGGCACGAGCGCACGTCGTCAGCCACCTGGTCGGTCAGGCGGTTGCGGCGATCGTACATGGTCAGCACGATGCCCAGGATGCCAAGATCGGGATTGAAGCGTTCCTGCACCCGCTCCACCGTCTGGAGGAGCTGGCTAAGCCCTTCCAACGCAAAGAATTCGCACTGCAAGGGAACCATCAGACTGTCTGCCGCCGCCATGGCGTTGAGCGTCAGCAGGCCAAGGCTGGGGGGGCAATCGATCAGGCAGATTTCATGCGTGGTATCGCGATGCAGCGCGGCGCGCAGGCGACCGGTGCGATCTTCCACGCTCACCAGTTCCACTTCCGCGCCCGACAGGTCCACGGTGGCCGGGATGATGTCGAGGCCGGGAATGCGCGTGGGCACGGCGCATTCGGCCACCCCGGCCCCGTCGATCAGCATGTCGTAAGACGAGCGTTCGCGGTCTGCCGCATTGAGGCCGATTCCGGTGGAGGCATTGCCCTGCGGGTCCAAATCAACCAGCAGCACTTTCCAGCCGGTCGCGGCCAGGGCAGTCGCGATATTGATGGCGGTGGTGGTCTTGCCCACGCCGCCCTTCTGATTCGCAATGGCGATGGTGATCATTGACGGGAGCCTCGTTGGGAAGCCGACGCCGGCTTGCGGGCAGGCTTCGGGGGATGGCCACCCAGCAAGCGGCCGGCGATCACGCCGGCGGCGGGATCGGTCAGCGATTGTTCCACGTGAAACACATGGCGCCAGGTTTCCGGCAGTATAGCCAATTCTTGCGCGGCCTTCGCCCCTTTTGGCAGCAACCACACCGTTTCCGATGTGGAAAAACGCGAAGAAATCGCCAAGAGCTTGTCCAACGGCGCAAAAGCGCGCGCCGAAAGCACGGAATAGGTTTGATCGGGCAGATCTTCCACGCGCGAAAGTGTCACGGTGACACGATCGAGGCCCAAGTCCTGCGCCGCACGCGCCAGCCACTCGGTGCGCAGCCGCCGCGAATCAACCAGCGTGACCGGGCGATTCGGTTGCAGCGCGGCAATGACCAGACCGGGGAAGCCCGCCCCGGTGCCAAGATCGAGCCATGGCCCCTCGGGCAATGTTTCACGTGGAACAGCCAGAAGCTGCGCACTGTCGACGATATGGCGCTGCCAGACCATCGGGATCGTGCCCCGCGCGATCAGGTTCTGCCGCTCGTTCTCCTCGACCAGCAGCTCGACCAACCGCGCCAGCCGGGCCATGGCGGCGTCATCGGCGCCCAGGACCTGGCGCAACCAATCCTGCGCCTGGGCTTCGCTTTCGATCAGGGTGGCCACGATCATGCCGCCACCATGCGACGGCGGGCATGGACCAGCAGGCTGGCCAGCGCCGCCGGGGTGATCCCGGCGAGGCGACCGGCAGCGGCCAGGGTTTCAGGCCGCGCCGCGCTCAGGCGTTCGACCATTTCGGCCGAAAGACCCGGCACTTGCGCATAGGGGAAGTCTTCGCCCAGCGGCACGGTTTCATTGGCGCGCAAGTCGCGCAGCTCCGCTTCCTGCCGGGCGAGATAGGGGGCATAGGCGGCGTCTTCCTCCACCTCTTCCACCAGCAAGGCATCGTCGGGCATGGCGTCATCCAGCCAGGGAGCCAGGCCGGCGAGCGTCACTTCGGGGAAGCGCAGCCATTCCATCAGGCTGCGCCGCGCACCATCGGCGCGCACGGCCAGTCCCGCGCGGGCCATTTCGCTGGGTGTGGTTTCCTGGGCCAGCGCCGCTTCGAGCCGGGCGCGATCCTCGCCGCGCCGCTCGAACCAGGCCCGCCGTTCGGGACCGACACAACCGGCCGCCAGCCCCAGCGGGGTCAGCCGCGTGGTGGCATTGTTTGCGCGCAGGCGCAGGCGATACTCGGCCCGCGCGGTGAGCATGCGATAGGGCTCGCTCACTCCGTGCAGCGTCAAGTCATCGATCATCACCGCCATATAGCTGGACCCGCGATCGAGCGGTGCCGGTGCCGTGCCGAGCACGGCGGCCGCCGCGTGCATGCCAGCCACCAGGCCTTGCGCGGCGGCCTCTTCATAGCCGGTGGTGCCGTTGATCTGGCCGGCGCAATAGAGACCGGGCAGGCTGCGCACTTCCAGGCTGGGCCGCAAGGCGCGCGGATCGATGTGATCGTATTCCACGGCATAGCCAGGCACGACGATCTCCACCTGCTCCAGCCCTTCCATCGAGCGCATCATCGCCAGTTGCACATCGGCCGGCAGCGAGGTGGAGAGGCCGTTGGGATAGACCAATGTATCGTCGAGACCTTCCGGTTCCAGGAAGACCTGGTGGCTGTCGCGATCGGCAAAGCGGTGAATCTTGTCCTCGATCGACGGGCAATAGCGCGGTCCCCGCGCGCCGATCGCGCCGGTGAACAAAGGCGAGCGATCAAGCCCGCTGCGGATGATGTCATGGGTGCGCGCATTGGTGCGGCTGATGCCACAGAAGATCTGCGGCAGCGGGCGCGCCTTGGTGAGGGGAGACATCGTCCAGGGATCGGCATCGCTGTGCTGCTCTTCCAGCCGTGCCCAATCGATGGTGCGGCCATCCAGCCGGGGCGGCGTGCCGGTCTTGAGCCGGGCCATCGGCAGCGCGGCATCGCGCATCTGCGCCGCCAGGCGATGGGCGGCATCCTCGCCAATGCGGCCGCCCTCCATCCGCTCTTCCCCGCGGAACAGCCGCGCGCCCAGGAAAGTGCCGGTGCAGAGCACCACGGCCGATCCCTCCAGAATGGAGCCATCGGCCAGATCGATGCCGGTGACCCGCCCCCCGGCCAGACGCAGCGCCGCCGCTTCTCCAGCCACCACGGTCAGGCCCGGCTGATGATTGACCACCGCCTGCACCGCCGCCTTGAACCGCTTGCGATCGGCCTGCACACGCGGCCCCTGCACCGCACTGCCCTTGGAGCGATTGAGCATGCGATAGTGGATCGCACCGGCATCGGCGGCACGGGCAATGACGCCATCGAAAGCGTCCACCTCGCGCACGAGATGGCCCTTGCCCAATCCGCCAATCGCCGGGTTGCAGCTCATCGCGCCGATCTTGTCGGGATCGAAACTGACCAGCGCCGTGCGCGCGCCCATCCGCGCCGCGACAGCGGCCGCCTCGACGCCGGCGTGACCGCCGCCGACCACAATGATGTCGAAGGAATGCATGCCCCCTGCCCTATCGCTCTGCGCTCTTTGGGTCAAAGTGTGTTTCACGTGGAACATATGTGAGCGGGGTAAGCGCAAGGCTTCACGCCCTTCGACAAGCTCAGGGCGAACGGAGTTTTCAGGGATATTGAAACCAGGTCCGTTCGGGCTGAGCTTGTCGAAGCCCCCGCGCCGATCACTTGCCGATGCAGAACCGCCCGAACAAGGCATCGAGCATGTCCTCGGTTCCCGCCCGTCCGGTCAACGCATCGAGCGCGCGCCGGGCCAGGCGCAAGTGCTCTGCCGCCAGCAGAGGATCATGCTCCTGCTGCGCCGCCACAAGAGCGGCATGGACCTGTTCCAACAGGCCATGCTGGCGGGCGTTGAGCGCCGCCTCGCCCGGCGCCGGCAGGCTGGCGCGAGCATGGGCGACCAGGTCGCGGCGCAGGGCATCGAGCCCTTCGCCGGTGTGGACCGATAGGCGATGCCGTGGCTTCACCTTGGCGGGCGCCGAGGGATCATCGGCGCGGGCGGCCAGTTCCCACAGCGGCGCCGTGCCATCAACCGGCCCTTCCCCCTCTGGCCCCAGCCACAGGATCAGATCGGCGCGGGCCGCTTCGGCGCGCGCGCGGGCGATGCCGATCCGTTCGATCTCGCCCGCGCCTTCATCCCGCAGGCCGGCCGTGTCGGCAAAGGTGAACGGCACGCCGTCGATCGCCACGCTGCGCGTCAGCACGTCGCGGGTCGTACCGGGCTCGGCAGCGGTGATCGCCGCCTCGGCCTCGACCAGGGCATTGAACAGGGTGGACTTGCCGGCATTGGGCGGCCCCGCCAGCACGATGCGGAAGCCTTCGCGCAAGGGCTCGGCACGCGGACGCAACAACCAGGCCTCGATGGCAGCGGCCAGCGTCGTGGCTTGCTCGGCAAAGCCCGGTGGCAACAGCGCGCCACCGTCGGCCACGTCATCCTCGTCGGAAAAATCGAGCAGCGCTTCCAGCCGGGCCGAGAGCAGCAGCACACCGTCGCGCCAGGCATCGACCTGGCGAGACAGCGCACCTTCGGCCATGGCCAGCGCGCTGCGCCGTTGCAATTCGGTTTCGGCGCTGAGCAGATCGGCCAGCCCTTCCGCCTCGTTGAGATCGATCCGGCCATGGAGAAAGGCGCGGCGGGTGAACTCGCCCGCTTCCGCCGGGCGCAGACCGGGCAGGCGCGCCAGGGCGGCCAGCACGGCGGCCACCACGGCACGACCGCCATGGAGATGCAGCTCGGCACTGTCTTCCCCGGTCGCGGTACGCGGACCGGGCAGCCAGAGGACCATCGTGGCATCGAGCGGGCTACCGTCGGCGGGATCGACCAAGGGCCGGAACGTGGCACGGCGCGGCGCCGGCAAGGAGCCGCAAAGGGCCGCCAGCGCAGGTCCGGCTTGTGGACCACTGATCCGCACGACGGCAATGCCGGCCGGCGGCGCACCCGAACTGAGGGCAAAGATGGTATTCTCGCTCATGCCCGGCGCTTATCACGCGCAGGCCAAGGCGCCTACTTCTTGTCGCCGCTCATCCCGGCCTTGAACCCGGCCATGGCGGCGCCGGCGCCCTGCTCCATGAACTGCTGGAACAGCTTGAGCCCCATCTCGCCCATCGGCGCGAGCTGCTTGGCATAGCCTTGCAATTGGTCGACACTGCTCACGCCCTGCATGGCGCGCGCCAGGGCATCGACATAGACATCGTTGGCTTTCGACACATCGGGCAGGCCGAGAAAACGCCGCGCTTCTTCCGGGCTGCATTCGATTTCTACATTCACTTTCATCGCATCGCTCTCCCGGTTGCGCACGGCCTTGATCGCAAAGCCTGTCACAGTCTCTGCCGCGCGCCAAGCGACACATCGACCAAATCGGCATGGTGGCCGACCAAGGGCTCGCATCGACCCAGCAAAGCCTTGTCTCGGATCAATGCATCGGGCGCGGCGTTGTTTCACGTGGAACATGAGAGTATCCTTTCGCTCTCGGTCCCTGTTGACGGGAGACACGATCATGCAGCTTGGATTGGCCGCCTGGCACCGCGCGATGCTGGCCGGATGCCCGGAAGACATGCTGGCCGAACTCGTGGCCGACGATGCCGTGTTCCACTCGCCGGTTCTGCAAACACCGCAAACGGGGCGCGAAGCCGTGCTGCTGCACCTTACCGCCGCCTGCCGTACCTTGCGCCAGACCCGGTTCGCCTATGTGCGCGAGCTGACCGATGGACATGAGGCCGCCCTGGAATTCGACGCCATGCTGGATGGGGTGACCGTCAACGGCGTGCATCTGCTGCGGTTCGACCTGGAAGGACGGATCGTCGATTTCAAAGTGATGGTCCGGCCATTTGCTGCGGCCGACCTGCTGTGGCGCAAGATGGCCGAGGCGCTGGAGGATGGCTGACCTTGAGCCTTGTGCGTGACGCCCTTCGACAAGCTCAGGACAGGCCCTTCGACAAGCTCAGGGCGAACGGAGGTAACAAGGTAAAACTCTACGGTCCGTTCGGGCTGAGCTTGTCGAAGCCCGAGGAGCCAACGCTGCGCCAGCGGCCCTTCGACAGCCTCAGGGCGAACAGAGGTGATTAAGCGTTCGCTCGTTTCCGTTCGGGCTGAGCTTGTCGAAGCCCCCTCCCCCCGCACCAGCAGCGCACAAAAAAGGGGCAGGAAGCCCTCGCTCCCCACCCCTTCTTGTGCGCGGTAAACCCTTGCGGGATTACTGGTTCATCGTCGCGAAGAAGTCTTCGTTGGTCTTGGAATCCTTCATCTTGTCGAGCAGGAATTCCATCGCGTCGACCGTGCCCATCTGCATCAGGATGCGGCGCAGCACCCACATCTTGCTGAGCTGGTCGCGCGGCACGAGGAGTTCTTCCTTGCGAGTGCCGCTCTTGCCCACGTCGAGCGCGGGGAAGATGCGCTTGTCGGCCACCTTGCGGTCGAGCACGATTTCCGAGTTGCCGGTGCCCTTGAACTCTTCGAAGATCACTTCGTCCATGCGGCTGCCGGTATCGATCAGCGCGGTGGCGATGATCGAGAGCGAGCCGCCTTCCTCGATGTTGCGCGCCGCACCAAAGAAGCGCTTGGGACGCTGGAGCGCGTTGGCGTCGACACCACCGGTCAGGACCTTGCCCGACGAGGGCACCACGGTGTTGTAGGCGCGGCCGAGGCGGGTGATCGAGTCGAGCAGGATGACCACGTCGCGCTTGTGTTCGACCAGGCGCTTGGCCTTTTCGATGACCATTTCGGCCACCTGCACGTGGCGCGTGGCGGGTTCGTCAAAGGTGGAGGAGATGACCTCGCCCTTCACCGAACGCTGCATGTCGGTCACTTCTTCCGGGCGCTCGTCCACCAGCAGCACCAGCAGGAACACTTCTGGATGGTTGTCGGTGATGGCCTTGGCCATGTTCTGGAGCAGCACGGTCTTGCCGGTGCGCGGCGGCGCCACGATCAGGGCGCGCTGGCCCTTGCCCTGCGGGCTGACCAAGTCGATCACGCGGGCGGACTTGTCCTTGACCGTGGGATCGAGCGTGTCGAGCTTGAGCCGCTCGTTGGGATAGAGTGGGGTGAGGTTGTCGAAGTTGACGCGGTGGCGCACGGCCTCCGGCTCGTCGAAGTTGACTTTCATCAGGCGGGTGATGGCGAAATAGCGTTCGCCGTCCTTGGGCGCGCGGATTTCGCCTTCCACGGTATCGCCGGTGCGCAGGCCCCACTTGCGGACCTGGTTGGGCGAGACATAGATGTCGTCCGGGCCGGCCAGATAGTTCGCTTCCGGGCTGCGCAGGAAGCCGAAGCCGTCGGGCAGAACCTCGATCGTGCCGATGCCGAGGATTTCCTCCCCGTCCTCGGCCACTTCCTTGAGGATGGCAAACATCAGGTCCTGGCGGCGCATCGTGCTCGCGCCTTCCACGCCCAGCTCTTCGGCCATTTCGACCAGCTCGGCGGGGGTTTTCTTCTTGAGTTCTTTCAGGTGCATTGCGTGTGTTCCGTCAGCGGAATTAGGCTGGAAAATGGCCGGCGGGCCGAAGGGCTTGGAGAAAGCGGGCCTTGGCATCGCGACAGGTGCGATGCGGTGAATGCCGGTCACGCGCGGCGATATGCCGGGAATCGGGCCGCGTCAATTGAGGAATGGTGGGTGGGGGCGCGGGTGCGGGTGCGGGTGGCGTTGGTGCCTGGTTTCCACCACCCCCAACCCCCTCCTCTGAAGAGGAGGGGGCTTTATCATTCTGTTAGAATGGCTTGATGATCACCAGGATGACGATGATCGCGCCGAGCACGCCGGGCACTTCGTTGAGCAGGCGAAGCTGCTTGCCGGTGAGGCGGCGCTCGCCGCGTGCCAGGGCGCGGTGATAGCGCGCCAGCCAGATGTGATAGGCGGTCAGCGCCACGACGAGCAGCAGCTTGGCATGGAGCCAGCCCTGGGTGAACCAGCCGCCGGTCACGGCCATGGCCAGCCCCAGGATCCACACCACGGCCACGCTGGGCGCCATGATGATCTTCATCAGCTTGCGCTCGCGATCGGTCCACACCGCGTTTTCGGGCGAATTGACCGGGGTTTCCTGGTGATAGACGAACAGGCGGGGCAGCATGAACAGGCCCGCCATCCAGAAGATCACGAAAATGACATGGCCGGCCTTGAGCCAGAGATAGAGCATCGAGAGCACCTGGAGCATGAGGGTCTTCCAGCTTGGGGAAACAGCGTGGGAGAACGAAGCGAACAGCTTTCCCTGCCATCTCGCCCTTTGCAACGCCGATTGCAAGAACCTTGCCCCCTCGGGTAGGATAGGCGTGCAGGGGGGAACCAAGCGTTGCAGGCCGGCCGCCGATTGCTGATGCGCCATCCGCGCCTGGGCCTGGTGATCCTGGCCCTGGTGCTGGGCCTGCGCGTGCTGATCCCGCCGGGCATGATGCCGGTGGCCGATCGCGCCGGTGGCCTGGTGGTGACGCTGTGCGATGGCAGCGGACCTGCCACGATCCGCACCATCACTTTGGCCACCAAACCCGGCAAGGGCAGCGATAGCAACCGGGCCAACCCCGGCCCCTGCGCGTTTGGCGTGCTGGCCGAAGCGCTGCTGGGTGGTGGCGAGCCACCTGCCCTGCCCGGCCCCGCGCCGCTGGTCGGGCTGATCGCCCCGGCGCTGGCCGCCGCGCTGGCCCTGGCCGCGATCGCGCGCACCCGGCCCCCGGCCCGCGCGCCACCTGTGGCTCGGTTCGCGCCCCTCCGTCCAACAGCATAACCGGCCCCTGCCCCGAGCGGCGGAGGGCCGCCATCGGGATATCCAACAATGACCCGTTCCCTTCCCGCAGCCCTTGCGGCTGCCTCCGTTGCGTTTGTGCTCAGCCCATCGGCCGCTTTCGCCTGCGCCAGTTGCGGCTGCACGTTTACCGCCGACTGGCTCAACCAGGGACTGGTGACCCAGCCAGGCCAGGCCGCCACCCTGCGCGTGGACTATGTGCCGCAAAGCCAGTTGCGCAGTGGCACCAGCCGCGTGGACACCAGCAAGCTGCCCCTGCCCAACGATCACGAAATCGAACGCTGGACCGACAATGTCTATGTCACCGCCAGCTATGACCGGCAGTTTGCGAGCGACTGGGGCATCAACGTGGCCGTGCCATTGGTAATTCGCCCCCACGCCACGATTGCCGAGGATACCGAGAGCGAGAGCCGCTCGCGCACGCATGGCCTGGGCGATATCCGCGTCACCGCGCGCTGGCAGGGGCTGTCCACGCCCGGTGGCGTCACCGGGCTCCAGTTCGGGCTGGTGCTGCCGACCGGCGGCTTTCACCAGACCTTCCACAGCGGCCCGGCGCAGGGCGAAGTGGTCGATCGCGGCCTGCAACCCGGCACCGGCACGACCCAGGCGGTGATCGGCGCCTATCACTATCGCCGGCTCGGCCGGGATTGGGCGATCATGCTCCAGGCCCAGGCCCAGATCGCGCTCAACGCCCGCGAAGACTATCGGCCCGGCACGATCGGTGAAGGGTCGGTTGCGGTGCAATGGCTCGGGCTGGGCCGGGTGGTGCCGCAATTGCAGGTCAATGCCCGCATCAACGCGCAGGACAGCGGCCTCAATGCCGACGTGGAGAACAGCGGGGGCGAGCAGGTCTATATCGCCCCGGGCCTCACCGCGCCGCTGGGCGGGCGGATGTCGGCCTTTGCCCATGTCCAGTTGCCGCTCTACCAGCGCGTGATCGGCTGGCAGCTTGCCCCGCGCGTGAACCTGGCCGCCGGGCTGACCGCGCGGTTCTGACCGCACGGGATAGGGCTTGTGGGGATAGCGAAAAAGCCCCGGCTTCCCTCGCTATCCCCCGGTTTTCAGCTTACTTGCCCACAGGCTGGGTGGGCTTGAGCCAGCGGGCCAGCCAGCCGAACACGCTCTGGTGCCACTGGAGCGAGTTCTTGGCCTTGAGCACCCAGTGGTTTTCGTCCGGGAACACCAGCAGCTCTGACGGAATGCCCCGGCGTTGCAGCGCGGCGAAGCTGGCCAGGCCCTGCGTATAGGGAATGCGGAAGTCGTTTTCGCTGGTGATCACCAGCATCGGCGTCTTCCACTTGGCCACGTGGTTCACCGGATTCCACTTTTCAAAGGCTTCGGGCGCCTCGAAATAGGCGTGGCCGCCGTGTTCCCATTCGTCGAACCACAGCTCGTCGGTTTCATAGGCCATGGCGCGGGCATCGAACACGCCATCGTGCTGGATGATGCACTTGAACGCATCGGGCCACTGCCCTTCGATCCAGTTCATCATGTAGCCGCCATAGCTGCCGCCGGCGGCGCAGGCGTTGGATGGATCGACCGCGCCATCCTTGGCCGCAGCGGCGGCCATGCCGAGTTGCAGGTCCTGGAGCGGCTTGCCGCCCCAATCCTGGTTGATGCTGTCGGTGAATGCCTGGCCATAGCCGGTCGAACCATGGAAATCGATGGTGATCGCGGCATAGCCCTGCGCCGCCCAGAGGCGCGGGTTCCAGCGGGTGGACCAGCTATCGTTGAACGAGCCCTGCGGCCCGCCGTGGACCAGCAGCACGGTGGGCAGCTTGCCGGTGGTGCCGGCCGGCTTGAGGATCTGGCCCCAGACGGTATCGCCATTGGCCCCGGCGAACGAGAAGCGCTCGACCGCGACCGGCGCCATGGCCCGAAGCGCGCTGGCATCGAGATCGGTCAGGCGCTGTGCCGGGCGGCCAAGTTTGCCCAGATAGGGCTTGCCCAGATAAAGTTCCGGCGCGGCATCGACGGCATCGCGCTTGAGCAGGAAGGCCCCATCCTTGAGCGGGATGATCTGCGCCACATGGCCTTCGCGCCCCTTCTGGAACGACAGGCGCGTGGCCTGGCCGCTGGCGAGATCGACGCGGAAGGCAGGCGTATCCAGCACATCCTCGGCCGTGACGATCAACGCCTTGCTGTCGGGCGTGAACGCCAGCGAGCTGGCCGAACGGTCCCAGTCCTGGGTCAGCGCGCGGCTCTTGCCGGTCTTGAGGTCCATGAGCTGCACGACCAGGCGATCGGCCTCGTAACCGGGGCGCGCCATTGCCGCCCAGGCCAGCCAGCGGCCATCGGGCGAAACCGCCGGGGTGGTGTCGGTGCCATGGTTGGCGGCGGTGAGATTGCGCGGCGCGCTGCCGTCGACCGGCGCCCACCACAGGTCAAGATTGGTCGAGCGCGGCTCGTCGCGATCGGCCTGCCGCGCGGCATAGATCACGGCGGTGGAATCGGCGCTCCACGCAAGTTCGCTGCCATCGCCGAACGGCTTGCTCGGTGCGTCGCCCGTCAGGCCACCCTTGGCCGGATCGCCATCCAGCGCGTGGCCGCTGGCGGGATCGACCTGGCCGCTGCTGTTGAGCGCAAAAGCGAAGATGCGGCTGTGGATGCCTGGCGTTTCCCAGGCGTCCCAGTGGCGGACGAAGCCGGCGCCATCCTGATAGAGGCGGCCGGTTCCCGGCCCCGGCAGGCCGAGATTGCCATCGCCGTGGGGCAGATCGGCACAGCCGCCAAACGTGGGGCAGGCGCGGGCGATATCGCCCCACACCGCCAGGCGCCGGCCATCGGGCGACAGCTTGAACCCGGCGACTTCGGCGGCCAGATCGGTCACCTTGCGCGGCCCACCGGCGCTGCCATCGGCGCCGGGCAGCACCGACCAGACCTGCGCGGTCTTGCCATCCTTGTCGGACAGGAACCACAGCCGCCCGTCCGGCGCGAAAGCGGGATCGCTCAGGCTGCCCTGCCAGGCCAGCTTGACCGGCGTTGCCCCCTTGGTGCCGAGCGGGAGCAGCCACAGCGCCGTGCTGCGCTGGTAGCTGCGCGGATCGGTGGTGGTGACGGTATAGGCGGCCAGGCGCTCGTCGGGCGAGACGGTGACATTGCCAAGGCGCGGCAGCGTGACGAGATCCTGCGCCGTCATGGCCGGAGCCTGGCTGGACGGGGTGGCGGGCGCGGGGTTAGCAGGCGCGGCAGGCGCGGCGAATGCGACGGGCGCCGTGCCGAGGGCCAGCACCGCGAGCGAAAGCTTGATCGTGTTCATGGTTGCATGCGTAACCAGCCCCCGCCGCAACGCAAGCGGGGAATGGCTCAGCGCGCCAATGCCGTGTCGAGCGCCTGGGCAAAGCGGGCCGCGTCCAGCGGGCCGAACCGCGCCAGCACGGTGCCATCACGGTCATAGATGCGCGTTTCCGGCAGAGCGGTGGGCAGGTCGCGCGGGCGCAAGTGGGTGTCGCTGGCGCGGATCAGCGGGAAATGCACGCCCATGCCGCCGGCCAGGATGCGGCTGCGGCTGGCCGCTGTGTCGAGCGAAATGCCGACCATGCGCAGGCCGTCATTGCGGTGGCGCTGGAATGCGGCATCGAGGATCGGCATGTCGGCCCGGCACGGCGCGCACCAGGTGGCCCAGAAATGCACGACCACCACCGCGTGGGCCGCCGGATTAATCGCGAAGGGTTGCCCGTCGAGCGTGGTGGTGGCTAGCGGTGGCAGGCGATCCGGCGCGGCATGGGCGGGCAAGCCAAGGGCCAGGGCCGCCAGCACCACGCCGAGCCGGGTCAGGCCGCGCCGAACCGCCCGCGCGATCAAGCGCGCTCCCAGCCCCGTACGATGGCGAGCAACTGCTCGACGTGGGGGATCGGGGTGAACTGGCCGATGCCATGGCCCAGGTTGAACACGTGCGGGCGATCGGCAAAGGCATCGAGCACGCGCAGGGTCTGGCGCTCCAGCTCCGCCCCGCCCGAGAGCAGCAGCAGGGGATCGAGATTGCCCTGCACCGGCAAGCCGGCGGGCAGTTCACGGGCGGCCCACAGCGGATCGATGGTTTCATCCACGCCCACGGCATTGACCCCGGTTTCGCGGGCATAGGCCGCCAGCTTTTCCCCGGCGCCCTTGGGAAAGCCGATGACCGGCACATGGGGATAGCGCGCCTGCATGGCCGCAGCGATGCGGGCATTGGGCGCGATCACCCAGCGTTCGAATTCCGCCGGGGCCAGGCTGCCGGCCCAGCTGTCGAACAGTTGCAGGCCCTCCGCGCCCGCTTCCACCTGGCCGGACAGATAAGTGATGGTCACCTCGACGATGGCGTCGATGATGGCCTGGAACGCGTCCGGATCGCGATAGGCATAGCTGCGCGTCTCGTGATGGTCGCGGCTGCCCTCGCCCGCCACCATGTAGGTCGCCACGGTCCAGGGACTGCCGGCAAAGCCCAGCAGGGTGGTCTGCGGGCCAAGGGCGGCCCTGACCTTCCCCACGGTAGCGTAGATCGGCGCAAGGCGCTCTGGCACGCCCTGGAGGGCACTCAGGGCACTATCCACCAGCGGAGGGGACAGCCGCGGTCCCTCGCCGGCGGTGAACGTCAGGTCCTGGCCCATGGCATAGGGCACGATCAGGATGTCGGAAAACAGGATCGCGCCATCGAACCCGAAGCGGCGGATCGGCTGGAGCGTGATCTCGGCTGCGGCGTCGGTGTCATAGACCAGTTCGAGGAACCCGCCCTTCTTGGCCCGCAGCGCGCGATATTCGGGCAGATAGCGGCCGGCCTGGCGCATCAGCCAGATTGGCCGACGGGAAAGGTTCTGGCCGCAGAGCGTTTCGAGAATGGGACCGGGCATCCTTGTCTTTTTCCAATCCAATCAAAAAAAATAGAATCTTATTAAAGGGGATGATGAAAGTAGTTGGCCCTGTGGAAACCGGGGATAGCAAGGCTCTGCCCGATTTGTCCCGGATGCTCCACAAAAATCGCCGGGTGCGAATCCCGATGACTCCCGGTGCAAGTCAAACTTCTCCTCGATTCCCACAGGCTGTGGGAAAGGCTGTTCCCATGGGGATGAAACGGCCGGGGAAGGACTCGCATCGGGGGTGAAATCGGGGGTGAAACTTGTCGTCGGTTTCGTCCCGTGGTTTATCCTAGCGCTTTCCACAGGGTTACCCCGGCGGCCCTGCAAAGCCTTGCGCCGGCCTGTTCACAAAGGGTTTCCATGCAGCGCCTGCACCTTCACCTGCTCTCTGACTCGACAGGTGAAACCCTTGAAATGATTGCGAAAGCGGCCCTTGCCCAGTTCGAGGACGCCGATGTCGTGCGCCATTTCTGGCCGATGGTCCGCTCGCAACAGCATCTAGACCGCATCCTCGGTGAAATTTCCGCCAACCCGGGACTAGTGCTTTTTACGCTCGTCAACACCGAAACCCGCGACCGGCTGGAGCAGCGCTGCGCCACGCTGGGCCTGCCCTGCGTGGCCGCGCTCGATGCCGTGACCAATGCGCTCGAACAACAGCTTGGCCAGGAAGCGCGGGGCCGGCCGGGCCGCCAGCACATGATGGACGAGGCCTATTTCCAGCGGGTGGACGCAATCCAGTTCACCATTGCCCACGACGATGGCGTGGGCTGGGAAAACTGGGAAGAGGCCGATATCCTGCTCGCGGGCGTGTCGCGCAGTTCCAAGACGCCCACCTCGATCTACCTCGCCAACCGTGGTTACAAGGTGGCCAATATCCCGATCGTGGTGGAAAGCCCGCCGCCGCCCACGCTGTTCACCGTGCGCCGCCCGCTGATCGTGGGGCTGACGACCAGCCCGGAACGGCTGATCGCGGTGCGCCGCAACCGCCTGCTTTCGCTCAACCAGGCGCCCGAGACCGCCTATGTCGACAGCGAGCACGTGGCGCGCGAAGTGCAATATGCCCGGCGCATGTTTGCCGACAACGGCTGGCCGGTGATTGACGTTTCGCGTCGATCGATCGAGGAGACCGCTGCGGCGGTGATCACGCTCTACAACGAGCGCAAGGCGGCCGCCGAGACCAATTCGGGAATGAAGGCTCTATGATCGTTCTTGCTTCGCAAAGCGCCTCGCGCAAGGCCATGCTGGAGGCGGCCGGCGTGCCGTTCGAGGCGCGCAGCTCCGATGTGGATGAAGGCGAGATCAAGCGCGAGCTGATCGGCGTGCCTGGCTGCCAGGTGGCGCAGATCCTGGCCGAGGCCAAGGCCATGCCGGTGTCCGCCGCCATGCCCGGCCGCCTGGTGCTGGGCGGGGATTCGCTGGTCGAAGTGTGCGGGCGCAGCTTCGACAAACCGGTCAGCCGCGCCCAGGCGGCCGAGCACCTGGCGTTCTTTTCCGGCCAGACCATGCTGCTGCACAGCGCTGCCGTGCTGATGCGCGATGGCGCGGTCACCTGGCGCCATTGCGAGACGGCAAAACTTCAGGTTCGCCGGCTTTCCGACAGCTTTATCGACAGCTATCTCGACAGGGAATGGCCCGCCGTGTCCGGCTGCGTCGGCGTGTTCCGGATCGAGGCGCTGGGCGTGCAACTGTTCGAGCGGATCGAGGGCAGCCACTTCACTGTGCTGGGCATGCCGCTGCTCGCGCTGCTCGGCGCGCTGCGCGAGGCCGGGGAACTGGCGGCATGAGCGAGGCGGTTCCCTATGCAGAGGTGATCGGCGATCCGATCGCCCAGTCCAAGTCTCCGGTGATCCACCGCTATTGGCTGGAGCAACTGGGCCTTCCCGGCGATTACCGGCAGGCCCATGTGCGCGCCGAGGGCCTGGCCGACTATCTCGCCAGCCGTCGCGCTGATCCGGCCTGGCGCGGCTGCAACGTGACGATGCCGCACAAGCAGGCGGTGATCCCGCTGCTCGACCGGCTCGATCCGCTGGCCGCGCGGATCGGTGCCGTCAACACGATCGTGCCCGAAGCGGGCGCGCTGGTGGGTTACAACACCGATGCGCCCGGTTTCATGGAGCCGCTCAAGCCCTGGCTGGAAGACACCCATCTGCTGCGCATGGCCCGCGTGATGGGCACCGGCGGCGCGGCGCGGGCGATCGTCGCGGCTCTGGCCGATGCCGGCTTCATCGTGGTGCTGGCCGGGCGCGATCCGGCCAAGGCGCAGGCCCTGCTGGATGAACTGGCGCGCGGCAACAACCATCATGCGGTGGACAGTGCCCATTTCGCCGATCCCACCGATTTCGCGTTCGACGATCGGGCGCAACTGTTCGATCTGGTGGTCAATGCCTCGCTGCTCGGCATGGCCGGGCAGCCGCCGCTGGCCTATGATCTGTCGCACACCCCGCCCGGCGCGGTGTTCTATGACATTGTCACCAGTCCGCTGGAGACCGATCTGCTCGCCCGCGCGCGGGGAGCGGGGTTTGCCACGGTCGATGGCCTGGCGATGCTGGTGGGCCAGGCCGACCATGCGTTTCGCCGTTTCTTCGGGGCCACGCCGCCGCGCGGGGCGGCGGATACGGGCTTGCGCGCACGTTTGCTGGCGCCCGTCCCGGCATGAGGCGCCCCTTTGTCCTGGGCCTGACCGGATCGATCGGCATGGGCAAGTCCGCCGTGGCGGAGATGATGCGCGAGGCGGGCGTGCCGGTGTTCGATGCCGATGCGCAGGTTCACCGCCTGCAAGGGCCGGGCGGCGCGCTGCTGCCAGCGATCGAGGCTGCCTTTCCCGGCACCACCGGCCCGGCCGGGGTGGATCGCGGCAAGCTCGGCGCGCTGGTGTTTGGTGACAAGGCCGCGCTCACCCGGCTGGAGCGAATCGTCCACCCGGCGGTGGCGGCCGCGCGCGAGTCGTTCCTGATCGAGCACGGCGGGCAGCCGCTGGTGGTGTTCGACATTCCCCTGCTGTTCGAGAAAGGCCATGCTGCCGGGCTCGATGCCGTGGCCGTGGTCTCGGCCCCGGCGGCGGTGCAGCGCGCGCGCGTCTTGGCGCGGCCGGGCATGACGCCGGAAAAATTCGCCCAGATTCTGGCGCTTCAGGTGCCCGACGCGGAAAAACGGGCGCGCGCCGACCATGTCATCGACACCGGCGTGACAATCGCGCAGACCCGCGCCATGGTTAACGATCTGGTTTCTCTCTTGCGGGAAAAAAACCCCCGGGGTTGATCGTCGCGCCCCTTGCCAGCCCCCCTCGGCAGGTTCACATATTGTCTATGCGTGAGATCGTCTTCGATACCGAAACGACGGGACTCGATCCGCAGGGCGGTGACCGGCTGGTTGAACTCGGCTGTGTGGAAATGGTCAACCGGGTGCCCACGGGCGCCACGTACCACGCCTATTTCAATCCGGAACGCGACATGCCGGCAGAGGCCGAGGCCGTCCATGGCCTGTCGGCCGCGTTCCTGGCGGACAAGCCCCGTTTTGCCGAATGTGCCGCGGCTTTCCTCGAATTCATCGGCGATGCGCCGCTGGTGGCGCACAACGCCGGGTTCGACTTTGGCTTCATCAATGCCGAACTCTCGGCCATCGGGCTGGAGCCCGTTAGCCGAGATCGCATGGTCGATACCGTGGCGATCGCGCGGCGCAAGCATCCCGGCGCCAAGCTCAGCCTGGATGCGCTCTGCACCCGCTATGGCATCGATCGCAGCCACCGCACCAAGCACGGCGCGCTGCTCGATGCCGAGCTGCTGGCGCAGCTTTACGTCGAATTGATGGGTGGTCGGCAGATCGGCCTGGAACTTGCGGCAGAGGCCAGCGTCTCTTCCCCGGGTGCTGGAGCCGCCGCTGCCGTCGTGGCCGTGGCGCAAACCACCGTCACCCAAAGCACCCGGATTTTCCGCGAGCCCCGGCCGCATGCGGCCAGCGAAGCGGAATTGGCCCGCCATGCGGAATTCATGGCGGGCATCAGCAACCCGCTCTGGTCGCGCTGAGCTGCCGGCGGCCCGTCTTGCGGGCCGCGCAGGCCCAGTTTGGCCGGAACGGGCCCAAGAAGGAGAGAAGACCCATGGACATTCGCGTTTCGGGACACCAGGTCGATACCGGAGCCGCCTTTGAAGCCCACGCGGCGGACCGGCTTTCCGGCATTGTCGACAAGTACTTCTCCCGCGCGCTTTCCTCGCAGGTCACGCTGGGCAAGGCGCCGCACGGAGGCTTCCGTTGCGACATCATCACCCACGTCACGCAAGGGTTGATTCTCAAGGGCAGCGGCGTGGCGCAGGATGCCCACCAGGCGCTCGACCAGTCCGCCGAGAAGATCGACAAGCAGTTGCGCCGCTACAAGCGCCGTATCAAGGCCCACTCCGAAGGCGCCGATTTTGCCCGCCGCAGCGAAGACGCGGCCTATACCGTGTTCATGCTGGAAGAGCCGGCCGAGGATCACGACGAGAGCGAAGCCACCGATGCGCCGCTGGTGATTGCCGAAACGCGGGTGGACGTGCCCACGGCCACCGTCTCCGACGCGGTGATCATGCTCGACTTGCGCAACACCAACGCGCTGCTGTTCAAGAACGCCGGCACCGGTGTGCACAACATGGTCTATCGCCGTGGCGATGGCTCGATCGGCTGGGTCGAACCGGCCGGTTCGTGAATTGAAATGGCCCGCCCGCAAGTCCTGTCCGGGCTTGCGGGCGCATTCCTGCAAACCGGCCGTGAAGCGGCCCGGATTTGCGCCCTGACACGATTCGACGCTTGCATGGGGGCACAATAGGGCGCAAAGGCCCCCCAACTTGACCGTGCCTTTACACAGGCTGTGGCGTTTTTCGTTTCATGACCGCACTTTTTTCCATTGATCCCCAGGCCGTCCGCGTGATCCGTGCCGAATCCAAGGCGCAGATCCTGGATACGCTGGCCGATTGCTTTGCCGCCGTGTACCGGCTGGACCGCGCGCAGGTGCAGGAACGCATCGAAGAGCGCGAGAGCCTGGGCAGCACGGGCTTCGGCCGCGGCGTGGCCATTCCCCACGCCCGCCTCGATGGCCTGTCGCGCCCGGTGGCGGTGTTCCTGCGTCTGGAAGAACCGGTCGATTTCGATTCCGCCGATGGCATGCCGGTCGATTGTGTGTTCGGCCTGCTCTCGCCCGAGCAGGCGGGCGCCGTGCATCTCCAGGCCCTGGCCGCGATCAGCCGCCTGATGCGCGACGATCGCATGCACCAGCGGCTGAGCAGCGCGCCCGATGCCGATGCGCTCTATGCCGTGCTGGTCAACGTGATCGACCGCGACGCGGCGTGATCCGCCGTTTCATTCCATGAGCACCCGCCTGCCCGCCCGGATCGAGGCGCAGGGCTGGATTCGCGCGGTCCAGGCCGCCGGCGGCTTTGCCATGGTGCTGCACAAGGGCGACCCCGACGCTGGCACTATCGCCTTGGTGACGCTGGAAAATACCGCCGAACATGGCGAACTGGCACGGTTGTGGGAACGACTGCCACAGGCCGATGGCGCCCGCCCATGGACTGTCACCAAGGCGCAAGACCCGGAAAGTAAACAGGAATTTAACGACTACATAGCGCGAAGAACCGCGCGTGATCCCGATTTGTGGCTGCTTGAACTGACCATCGCAGACGCACAACAGTTCATCGGGAACTTTGCCGGCGAAGGTTGACTCCCTTTCGCGCGCGGATAGACCCGCGTCCATCGATTTGCGCAGGCGGCGCCGCTTGGCATGGGGTCTTAAGGCGCTGGCACGCAGACGGGGGTTTACCGTCGTGGCCCATGGGGGCAAGCTTTCCGGCATGATTGCCGGACTGTCTTGTCGCGCGCCGCAGACGGGCGATCACCGCCCAATGCAGATGGCAGATGACCGATCGGTTCCGCGTTGCCCGCCAGGTCTTTTCCGGCCTGCTCGCCCTGGTAACGTTGCTGGGCGCACCCGCCGCGCAGGCCAAGGATCCTCTTCATGCCCTTTCCGGCGCCCATGACCTTCAGGTCGTGGTGCCGGAAGGCCCCGCCAACGGGGCAATTGCCCTTCCTGCCACTGGCCCCGCCACCACCACCCTGCCCCCGGCACGCGGCATGATAGGCCTGGCGCCCGCGCCGGCATCCTCCGGCACAGCCATGGCCAGTCTGGCCGATCTGGTGGAAGCCACGCCGGTTCCCGCCCACCTTTCGCCCGAGCTGGAATGCCTGGCCGGGGCGGTCTATTTCGAATCCAAGAGCGAAAGCCTGGCTGGCCAACTCGCCGTGGCGCGCGTGATCGTCGCGCGCAGCCAGTCCGGCCGTTATCCCGCATCCTATTGCGGCGTGGTCTACCAGCCTTCGCAGTTCTCGTTCGTGCGCGGCCACACGATGCCGGCGATCAACCATGCCAGCCGGTTCTGGGCCAATGCCGCGCGCATCGCGGTGATTGCCGACCAGGGTAGCTGGAAAAGCCCGGTGGAAGGCGCCCTGTTCTTCCACGCCACGCGCGTTTCGCCGGCCTGGGGCAAGACCCGCCTGGCCGCCATCGGCGGGCACGTGTTCTACCGTTGAGCAACGCGGAACGTCGCGCGTTTACAACACGCGCCCGGCCCGTCCCGCCACTTCGTTGACATATTGCCAGGCGACGCGACCCGAGCGGCTGCCGCGCCGCTTGGACCACTCCAGCGCATCCCCGGCCTCGAACGGCAGGCCAAGGTCCGTGCAATAGCCGGCGATGATCGCCAGGTAATCGTCCTGGTTGCAGGCGTGGAAACCCAGCGACAGGCCGAAGCGGTCGGCCAGGGCCAGCCGGTCGTCCACGGCATCGCGCGGATTGATCGGATCGTCCTGCTCGCTCATGTGGCGTTCGACGATGGCGCGGCGGTTTGAGGTGACGGCCAGCCGCACATTGGCCGGGCGCGCTTCCACGCCGCCTTCCAGCCAAGAGCGCAGCAGGCGCGCGCCTTCAGCATCGCCGGCATCGAAGCCGAGATCGTCGAGCAGCACCAGGAAGCAGCGGTCCACCCCGCGCAATTGCCCGAACAGCAGCGGCAGCGTGGCATCGGGCATGGCCTGGACCAGCGCGATCGAGCCGGGCCGTGCGGCATCGGCGGCCTTGACCGCTGCGCGCAGCACGGCGGACTTGCCCATCCCGCGCGAGCCCCACAGCAGCATGTCGTGCGCCGCCGCGCCGCTGGCAAAGCGCTGCACATTGGCCACCACCACCGCCTTTTGCGCATCGATCCCGCGCATCTGGGCCAGGTCCGGTGCTTCCAGGCGATCCACCGCGCGCGCGGTCTGCCCCAGCCAGACATAGGCGGGATGGGCGCGCCAATCGACCGGCGCGGGCGCAGGCGGCGCCAGGCGTTCCAGCGCATCGGCAATGCGGACAAGCAGGGCGTGGGTCTGGTCGGTCATCGGGCCACCTGGTGAACGAGAGGAAGCTTTGCAAAAGGCACGCCGCCGCGATAGCGACGGGGGCCATGACCTCCAACCCCTTTTCCCAGCCGTTTGCATCACCCCGCGTCCTGCCCGCCGACCGCGAAGGCGTGACCGCCGCCGTGGCCGTGTTGCGCACGGGCGGCACGGTCGCGGTGCCGACCGAGACGGTCTATGGCCTGGCCGCCCGCGCCGATCGCGACGACGCCGTGGCCGCGATCTATCGCGCCAAGGGACGGCCGGATTTCAACCCGCTGATCGTGCATGTGCCCGATCTGGCAGCCGCCGAGCGCCTGGCGCTGCTGGACGAACGGGCCAAGGCACTGGCAGCAGCGTTCTGGCCCGGCGCACTCACGCTGGTGGTGCCGCGCCGCGCGGACAGCGGCCTGGCCCCGGCAGTGAGCGCCGGCCTGCCCACGGTGGCCCTGCGCTGCCCGGCGCATCCGGCGATGCAGGCGGTGCTGCGCGAGTCCGGCCTGCCGCTGGCGGCACCGTCGGCCAACCGCAGCGGCGCGATCAGCCCGACGAGCGCCGGGCACGTGTCCGCTTCGCTCGGTACCCGCGTCGATCTGGTTCTGGATGGCGGGGAAACGCGCCAGGGCATCGAATCGACCATCGTCGGGCTGCGCCCTGAAGGTGGCTGGGCCTTGCTGCGCCCTGGCCCGATCACCGCCGCTGCCATCGCCGCCGTGCTGGGCGAGGCACCCGAACAGGGGCCGGGGCGCGGGATCGAGGCACCTGGGCAACTCGCCAGCCACTATGCGCCGGGCAAGCCGGTGCGGCTTGAGGCGCAGGCAGCGGACGAAGACGAGTTCCTGATCGGTTTTGGGCCGGTTTCAGGGCACGTGACGCTGTCTGCTGCCGGTGACCTGGCCGAAGCGGCAGCGCGGCTCTACGCCTGCCTCCACGCCGGCGCAGCGGCCGCGCAGCCGCGCATTGCCGTGGCTCCTGTGCCAGACAGCGACGTCGGTGCGGCGATCAACGACCGCCTGCGTCGCGCCGCCGCCTGACAGGAACTTACTCAGCGCATGGCGTGAGGGGCGGCAGGCATCGCTTCGGGTGCGATCGCCTGACCGTTGAGATCGTCGAGCACGGCCTTGGCCGCAGTGGCCCGGGCGCAGGCGCGGCGGTTGCCCCGCTTGCAACGGGCCCGTTCCTTGGCAAGCCGGGCCCGCGCCGTGGTGAGTGCTTGGGCATGCTGCTGCGTGCGTTGGGCCTGCACGGTCGCATTGGGTCGGGTGGGATCGCGCGGGGGCGGGTTCCGCGCCGCGCAGACCATCAATGCCAGGGGAATCGCGAGAAAAACGGCCTTGCGCGTCATGGCTTACCCTTTTTTGTGGGCTGGTCGGTGGCAGGCTTGCCCCGCCGCCAAACGAAAAAGGCCGCCGGTGGTTCCGGCGGCCCGTTTCACGTGAAACATGGCTGGTCGCGCAATCGCGGGATCAGACGGTTTCGTAATACTTGGGTGCGTGCTCGTTGAGGATCGCGAGGATCTTCTTGAGCGCGGCCGGTTCGTCGGTCTTTTCCATCGCGGCCAGTTCGCGCGCCAGGCGCGAGGACGCGGCTTCAAAGATCTGCCGTTCGGAATAGCTCTGTTCCGGCTGGTCGTCGGCGCGGAACAGGTCGCGGGTCACTTCGGCGATCGAGACGAGGTCGCCGGAGTTGATCTTGGCTTCGTATTCCTGGGCGCGGCGCGACCACATGGTGCGCTTGACCTTGGGCTTGCCCTTGAGCGTGTCGAGCGCTTCGCGCAGCGTCTTGTCCGAAGACAGCTTGCGCATGCCGATCGCTTCGACCTTGTTGACCGGAACGCGAAGCGTCATGCGCTCCTTTTCAAAGCGGAGCACATAGAGCTCCAGCTTCATGCCCGCGATTTCTTCCTGCTGAAGCTCGACCACGCGGCCGACACCGTGCTTCGGGTAAACGACGTAATCCCCAACATCGAAGGCAAGAGCCTTGGCTGCCATTTCTTATCCTTTCGACGCCGGCAGACGGGACGGCGGGGGCGGGATGCCCGGCTAAGGGAAAACTGCGAGACGGCGAACCGATATGCCCGTGCCACTCCAACCTGCCCGGTCAAACCGGTGCGCGGCTGGTCCCGTGGAGTGCGAACTGGCAAAGAACCGTTTCAAGCCCGGCCAAATTCAAGCCCGGCTGCGGCCCTGCGATCGTCGAAGCGATCCGATAGCGCGATCCGTCAGCGTTTTCCGTTTGCCGCCTGTTTCTGCCTTCTCGTAACAAAAAGGGCGCCCGGCAAAGGATTTGCCCGGCGCTTGAGCCTTATATAGCAGCTTTGTGGCAAAATTACCAGAGCCGAGACGGCAAAAGCCATAGGGCTTTGCGCCGCACCCAGCGAAAAAACCGGGGCAGCCATGAAATCGGCACCGAATCACCGCCTCTGCAAGGACCGGGCCGGCGCTATCCGGGCGGCGGGCGAATCGCCCCGGCCCGCCCTGCGCAGTCTCAGTCGCCCTCGCCCGGTTCGGGCGAGAAGTGGTTTTCGAACTTGTTGTCCACGCCCTTCCAGGCGTCGGCATCGGCCGGCGCGTCCTTCTTGGTCGTGATGTTGGGCCATTCGGCGGAATACTTGGCGTTCAGCTCCAGCCACTGTTCCAGCCCGCTTTCGGTGTCGGGCAGGATCGCTTCGGCCGGGCATTCGGGTTCGCACACGCCGCAGTCGATGCATTCGCTGGGGTTGATCACCAGCATGTTGTCGCCTTCATAGAAGCAGTCGACAGGACACACTTCCACGCAGTCCATGTACTTGCAGCGGATGCAGGCATCGGTGACGACGTAAGTCATGCTGTGGGTATTTCCTCAAGGCTCGATTTCGGGCCGTGCTAGAGGCGCGAGGGGCGCCGCGTCAAGCACCCGATAGCATCCTTGTGCCTCAAGGGCGGGTCCGCGCCGCCCTGGCAGGGTGACGATCTCGATTACCCGCACCCCATTGCGCAGCGGCAGGACCAGCACATCGCCCACTTTCACCCCTGCGCTGCACCGTTCCACGCGCCGGCCGTTGAGGCGGATATGCCCTTCTTCCACCCACCCCTGGGCAAGGCCACGGGTGCCGGCAAAGCGCAGGAACCAAAGCAACTTGTCGATCCGCATCCGTGCTCCCTCGGTCTGGTGGCGGTGCCCTATCGCAAGAGTTCGGCCAGCGCGGCAAAGGCGCCGGTGGCCGCTGGTGGCGCCGGTCTTGGCGCGGCGGTGGCCCCCTTGCCTTTCGCTGCCAGACTTTTTGTGGGCGCCACGGCAGCAGGCCGGGGCGGGCGCCATTGCCACAGCGGCGGCGCGGGCGGGCCAGCCTGCCCTTCGGCCAGCGCGCGCGGCACGGCGGCGCGGAACCCTGCCTGGCGCAGCAGCGCGGCATAGCTGGCGGTGGTCAGGCCCATCGAGCGGGCCAGCGCCGGATCGAGCACGAAGCGACGGCTCCGATAGCCTTGGCGCACGC
This sequence comes from Novosphingobium pokkalii, assembly GCF_014652855.1. Lineage (GTDB taxonomy): Bacteria > Pseudomonadota > Alphaproteobacteria > Sphingomonadales > Sphingomonadaceae > Novosphingobium > Novosphingobium pokkalii. The sequence goes on along the minus strand of NZ_BMZP01000002.1, from coordinate 241,618 downwards.
CATGGGCCGCGTGGAGCAGCTTTTCGGCCATGTCCACGCGCAAGACCTGGCTGCCGGCACGGCGATAGCCCAGGGGCACCGTCTTTCCGGCGAGCACCGGGGCAAGACCGCTTGGCGGAGTCACCGGCGCAAGGCCCCACACCCTGGCCAGCGTGGCCCAGGCCGCAAGCGGCGCGCTGCGCAGCGCGGCGGGCACGAACACGTCGAGCGCGCCCACCTGGATGCCCAGCTTGCGCGCCATGGCGCGTTGCGCCGGGCTCAGGTCGTCAAGTCGCGCCGCCTCGCGCGCCAACACGCCGCCGCCTTCCACCAGATGAAGCGCCAGCGCGCGCAGTTCGGCGCCGGCGGCGGGATCGCGCGCCGCCTCGGCCAGGCGGCGCAAGGGGCGTAGCGGCGCCGCCAGGGCCTGTTCCAGCCACTGCGCCAGCGCGGCCTGAACCTTGTCGCGCTCGGCTGGCGCCAGGCGTTCCAGCGCGGGCTCCAGCGCGATCCGGGGTTCTAGCAGGCCGCGGCCCTTGGCCAGGCCCGCCACGGCAAGGCCGCGCCACGTCACCTGTCCCTCGGCCAGGGCGAGATCGCGGCCGCTGGCGGCGTCGGCCACCAGCTCGGCCAGGCGACCGGCGAGCAGGCCGGGCAAGTGCCGCTCGGCCGCTGCCAGCAGCAGCTTGCGATCGGCCGCGCGCGCCAGCGGATCGACCACGAAGCGGAAGCCATCGAGATGGCCGATCGGTTCGTCGTCCACCAGCACGGCCCCGCCCTCGCCCAGCCGCACCGGCAACAGCGAGGCGTCGGCGCCAGCCTTGCGCATCAGCACGGTGGTGCGGCGGTTGACGAAGCGTTCGGTCAGGCGGCCGTGCAGGGCATCGGACAGGCGCGTTTCCACCGCGCGGGCGCGGGCCGACATTTCATCACGCGCCAAGACCCAGTCGGGCCGCTGGGCGATATAGGACCAACTGCGAATCGCCGCGATGCGCCCTTGCAGCGTGTCGATATCGCCCGAGGGATTGTCGAGCTGGGCAATCGCCTGGGCGACATAGTCCGCGCCGAGATAGCCGCCGCGCAGATCCTGCCACAGCCGCGCCACGAAGCGCGCGTGGGTTTCCGATCCCTGCTGGCGGAAATCGGGCAGCGAGCAGACATGCCAGAACCGCTCCACGCTGCGCGCCCCGCGCAAGGTGGCCGCCACGTCCGGATCCTCGGCCAGGCGGCGCAACACGGCGAGGTCGATCGCTTCGGGTGGCGTGGTCAGTTCCGGCCGGGGTGGCGGGCTTTCCAGATCGGCGATCAGCGTGGCCAGCGAATCGAAGCGCGGCTCCGCTTCGCGCCAGAACAGGCGGGTCAGCGGCGGGAAGCGATGCTCTTCGATGGCATAGACTTCCTCGTCGGTGAATTCCGGGTCGCGCCCGCCTGTGCCCGCAAGCGTGCCAAAGGTGCCATCCTTGTGATGACGCCCGGCGCGTCCAGCGATCTGGGCCATTTCCGCCGTGGTCAGCCGGCGATGGCGATGCCCGTCGTATTTGGAAAGGCCGGCAAAGGCGACATGCTCGACATCGAGATTGAGGCCCATGCCCACGGCATCGGTCGCCACGAGGTAATCGACCTCGCCCGACTGGTACATCGCCACCTGGGCGTTGCGCGTCTGCGGGCTGAGCACCCCCATGACCACCGCCGCGCCGCCGCGAAAGCGCCGCAGCATTTCGGCCATGACATAGACCTGCTCGGCCGAAAACGCGACGATCGCGCTGCGCGGGGGAATGCGGCTGAGCTTCTTGGCGCCGACATGGCTGAGCGTGGAAAAGCGCGGGCGGGTGATGATCTCCGCCTCGGGCACCAAGGCTTTCACCATCGGTTCCAGCGTGGCCGAGCCAAGCAGCATGGTTTCCTCGCGCCCGCGCGCATGGAGCAGGCGATCGGTGAAGATGTGGCCGCGTTCGGGATCGGCGGAAAGCTGCGCTTCATCGAGCGCGACAAAGGCCAGGTCGGGCCGGGCCGGCATGGCTTCGGTGGTGCACAGCAGCCAGCGCGCGCCCTTGGGCTCGATTCGCTCCTCGCCGGTGATCAGCGCGACCTGGGCCGGGCCCTTGATCGCGCAGACCCGGTCATAGACCTCGCGCGCCAGCAGGCGCAGGGGAAAGCCGATCGCCCCGGAGGAATGGGCGCAGAGCCGCTCGATCGCAAGATGGGTCTTGCCGGTGTTGGTGGGGCCAAGCACGGCCTTGATCGTGCCGCCGGCCGCCGCTCTGCCAGTGGACAGACGATTCGCCGACGAGGTCACTCGCGGAGAGGCGGGCGCGCGGTTGGCCATGAACCTGAATGTGGCGGGCGCAGCATGCACATGCAAGAAGGCGCCGCGGAATTATCCCCGGCGCCCTGCAAGCATCTGGCTTGTCGTTTCAGCGGGCCGGACGAGCCAGCCCGGCGCGATCAAGCGTCGTAATCGGCGCCCAGCGAGGTGTTGCGCACCGGCGCGGCGGCCGTGATGCGCAGCGCTTCGGCCGACTGCGACAGCGAGCCGATTTCATCGACTTCATCGTCGTCGTCAGGCAGCACGCGCTGGAGCGACTGGATCAGGTTTTCCTTGAGGATGGTGGGGCGCACCGTCTCGTCGGCGATTTCGCGCAGCGCCACCACGGGGTTCTTGTCGCGGTCGCGATCGACGGTGAGTTCGGCACCGCCCGAGATCGCGCGGGCGCGCTCGGCGGCCAGCAGGACCAGATCGAAACGGTTGGGAACCTTGTCGACGCAATCTTCGACGGTAACGCGCGCCATGGGCACTCCGGAAAATGGAAATGATCGGGGAGAGGGTGCAGCTAGGCAAGCGCGACCGAAAAGTCAAGGAACTTGGCCGGGCACATGCGCCATCGCGGGCATGGCACCCTGCGCGCCCGCCTTCGCCCGGTGGCCGCCCGGCGCCGTTTTCAGGCAATTTTTGCCGGTATACCGCAAATTAGGGTAACGCAAAGGCAAGACTTGCCCGATAAGAGAAGCCATACCGGGACCGTGTGCACCCGGCCAAGGGGAAATTGCACGCCATTGGAGAAGAGGGCTGTGGCCCAGCGCAACGATCTGCCCGAGGAACCCGGGCAAGACACCGCCGCTTCCCCCACCGGTGCCGAACTGCGCGCCGCGCCGCGCTTCACCCTGTTGATCCGTGCGGCCAAGCTGATCGTCGATGGCCGCGAATTCCTCTGCATCCTGCGCGATGCCTCGGCCACCGGCGTGAAGATCCGCCTGTTCACGCCGATCCCCGAGCACAAGAGCCTGGCGATCGAGCTGGGCACCGGCGAGCGCCACGAGGCGCGCCTGGTGTGGACCACGGGCGATCACGCCGGCTTGCAATTCCTGGAAGAGATCGACGTCCAGCGCCTGCTCGACGAGCGCGAGGGGCCTTATCCCCGCCGCCAGGTGCGCCTGCGCCTGGTGCTCGATGCCGTGCTCCATTCCGGCGGCGAGAACGTCCACGTGCAGTTCCACGACATTTCGCAGCAGGGCGCCTGCATCGAATGCGAAAAGTGGCTGATGGTGCACGAGCTGGTCCGGCTCGATACCGGGGTGATGGAACCGCTCTATGCCAAAGTGCGCTGGCGCAACCATCCCCGCTATGGCCTGGTCTTTGAACAGACCTTCAAGCTTGACGAGCTGGCGCGCATTTCCGCGCCGCTGCAACTGGGCCAGGCCCTGACCGAAGCTGCGCGCCAGGCCGCTCGTCAGGCCGGCCGGCCCGGCAAGGGGCAGCCCGGTTGACCGGCGGCGCGGGGGTCGCCCCTCGCGCAAAACCCTTAGAGCCTCGGCAAGATACGCTTAACGTTAACTGTCCCTTATCCATTTTCCTGCATTCCGATTCCATCAGCGAGACCGCTTGGACGGGGGCATGTGATGGTTAACGGGATGGGCACTTCGGGGGATGAAGGCCGTCAATACGATGTCGACGTGGCGATCATCGGCGCGGGGCCGGCCGGCCTGACCGCCGGCTATCTGCTCACCAAGCAGGGCCTTTCGGTGGCGATCATCGAGAAGGACACGCGCTATGTCGGCGGCATCAGCCGCACGGTGGAGCACGAAGGCTATCGCTTCGACATCGGTGGCCACCGCTTCTTTTCCAAGTCCCAGGCCGTGGTCGACCTGTGGAACGAGATCCTGCCCGACGATTTCATCCAGCGCCCGCGGATGAGCCGGATCTATTACGAGGGCAAGTTCTATTCCTATCCGCTGCGCGCGTTCGAGGCGCTGTTCAACCTCGGCGTGCTGCGCTCCACCCTGTGCATGGCCAGCTACGTGAAAGCCAAGGCTTTCCCCAAGAAGACCGTGCGCAGCTTCGAGGATTGGACCACCAACCAGTTCGGGCAAAAGCTCTATTCGATCTTCTTCAAGACCTATACCGAAAAGGTCTGGGGCATGCCCTGCAACGAGATGAGCGCCGACTGGGCCGCGCAGCGCATCAAGGGCCTGTCGCTTGGCGCCGCCGTGCTCGACGGGTTCAAGCGCAGCCTGGGGCTCAACAAGAAGCCCAACGACGGCATGCAGACCAAGACGCTGCTGGAAACCTTCCGCTATCCGCGCCTCGGGCCGGGCATGATGTGGGAAGCCGCGCGTGACAAGATTCTGGCCAAGGGCGGCCATATCCTGATGGGCCAGGCGATGAAGCAACTGGCGGCCGATGGCCAGGGCGGCTGGCGGCTGAGCGCCACCGGCGCCGATGGCGGGGAAACCCTGATCCGCGCCCGCCATGCCATCTCCTCGGCGCCGATGCGCGAGCTGGCGGCGCGGATGCACCCGCTGCCGCAGACCACGATCGAGGCCAACGAACTGAAGTATCGCGACTTCCTGACCGTGGCGCTCAAGATCCGCTCGGAAGACCTGTTCCCCGACAACTGGATCTACATCCACGACAGCAAGGTCAAGGTTGGCCGCATCCAGAACTTCCGCTCGTGGTCGCCCGAAATGGTGCCCGATGACAGCGTTGCTTGCGTGGGCCTGGAATACTTCTGCTTTGAAGGCGATGATCTCTGGGCATCGAGCGACGATGACCTGATCGCGCTGGCCACCCGCGAAATGCAGATCCTCGGGCTGGTCCAGCCCGACCAGGTGATCGGCGGCGTCGTCGTGCGCCAGGAAAAGGCCTATCCGGTCTATGACGATACCTATGCCGCCAATGTCGCCGCCATGCGTGCCGAACTGGAAGCGGCCTATCCCACCCTGCACCTGGTGGGTCGCAACGGCATGCACCGCTACAACAACCAGGACCACGCAATGATGACCGCGATGCTCACGGTGGAAAACATCGTGGCCGAGCGTCGGCTCTACGACACTTGGTGCGTCAACGAAGACGCCGAATATCACGAAGCAGGGGCCGAAGGCGCCGAGGCCGGCCTGCCCAGCACGCGCCCGGTCACGCCCGACCAGGCCGCCGCGCTGGCTTCGGTGCGCGCCGTGCCGGAACGCATCGCTGCGGCGCCGGATCGCCGCGCTGCCTGAGCATTTCGCGAACCGGATCGATTTATCCTTTTGCCGAGAGGCGTTAGACGGCAATGATGGCCATGGTCGTGCCCCTGTTCCACCGTTTGGGCCAGCTCACGCTGGTGCGCTATGTCCTTGCCAGCGTGGGGGCGCTGGCGGTGGACATGGGCAGTTTCCTGGCGCTGCTGGCGCTGGGCGTGCCGGCCATGGCGGCTTCGGCGCTGGGCTATGCCCTGGGCATCGTGGCGCACTGGCTGCTGTCCAGCCGCGCGGTCTTTGCCGAAACCGTTGCTGCGTCCGGCCCGGCGCGGCGGCGGCAGCAGGCGCTGTTCGTGGGCTCGGCGCTGGTCGGCCTGGCGATCACCACGCTGGTGGTGGGCGGCCTGGTGCGTCTGGGGCTTGATCCGCGCGGCGCCAAGGTGCTGGCCATCGGCCTGAGCTTTGCCGCCACCTGGGTGCTGCGCAAGCAGGTGGTGTTCCGCTGATGGCGATGCTGGCTCCGGCGCACACCGAGCGCGTTTCTTCCGCTGCCGAAGCTGCCGCGCCGCCACCTGGGGCCATGCCCGCCGCGCCGCTGCGCTGGTGGATGGTGCTGGGCATCTGGGCGCTGATCGTAGGGCTGCAACTGCTGATCTTTGCGCGCGACATTCCCGCGCTGCGCATGGGCGATCCCGACGACGTGCTGCGCCTGGTCCAGGTGCGCGATCTGCTGGCCGGGCAAGGCTGGTTCGATCTGCACCAGTATCGCATCATGGCGCCAGAAGGCGTGCTGATGCACTGGTCGCGCCTGGTCGACCTGCCGATCGCGGCCACGATCGTGGCGCTGCGCCCGCTGCTGGGCACTGCCAACGCCGAAATCGCCGCAGCGGTGATCGTTCCGGCGCTGACCGTGCTGTGCACGCTGGCCCTGGCGATGCACGCGGCCAATCGCCTGTTCGGCCGCGACACGGCCGTGGCGGCCGGGATCATCGTCGGGCTTTCGGGCATCGTGCTGCACCAGATGCAGCCCTTGCGCATCGATCACCATGGCTGGCAGATCGTCTCTGCGCTGGGCGCCGTGGTCGGGCTGCATGCGCGCGATCCGCGCCGTGGTGGCTGGGTGCTCGGCCTGGCGCTCGCGGCCGGGCTGACTGTTTCGCTCGAAGGCCTGCCGCTTACCGCGCTGTTCATCGGCGTGGTCGGCTTGCGTGCGGTGATCGACGGGCAGTGGCAGCGGCCGGGCCATGCGGCGGCAGCGCTGGCGCTCGGCACGGCCGGCCTGTTCCTGGCCTGCCGGGGCCTGGGTGACCTCGTTGAGCATTGCGATGCCGTCTCGCCGATGCACATGGCCGCGCTCGGCTGGGTGGCGCTATGCGGCGCTGGCCTGACCCAGTGGCGTCCATCCCGGCGCCCCTCCTCGCGCCTGCTGGCCCTGGCTGTGCTGGCCTTGGCCGCTGGCGGCGCGGCCGCGATCGTGGCTCTGGCCGCGCCGCAATGTGCCAATGGCGCGTTCGGCGGCATCGATCCCTATGTCAAGAGCCACTGGCTGGACAATGTGCGCGAAGGGCGCCCGATCTGGGAAACCACGCTGCACAATGCCATCGCGCTGATCGGCGCGGTGCCGCTGGGGCTGTGGGCCTGCTGGCGCCTGATCCAGAGCGCGCCCTCCCTGCCGGAGCGGCTGCGCTGGATGCAGCACGCCCTCGTCCTGCTCGGCGCCGTGGCGGTTGGCGCCATGGTCAGCCGGGCGATGGCCACGGCGGTGGGCGTCGCCATCCTTCCGGCGGCCTGGCAAGTGCGGCAATGGCGCCTGGCGGCCGTGGCGCAGACCAGTTCCGCACGTCGCATGGGCATCAACGTGCTGATGCTGCTGGCGGTGCTGCCGATCCTGCCGGTCGCGCTGGGCGAGACGGCCTGGGCCAAGCTGGGCCATCCGCCGGCCGATCGCGACCCGGCCATGGGCAGCCTGCGCGGATGCGATTTCCGACGTGGCCTGGGTACGCTGGCGGCGATGCCGGCCACCGATATTTTCGCGCCGGTCGATATCGGCCCCGATATCCTGCTGCGCACGCACCAGCGCGTGGTGGCCACCGGCCATCACCGCGCCGCTGCGGCGATCAGCGATGTCATGCACGCCTTCCTGGCCGATCCCGAGGCGGCGCGCGCCTATGTGCGCAAGCGCCACGCCACGCTGGTGGTGGTCTGCACCACGGCCCCGGAAATGCGCATCTACAGCCGGCAAGCGCCGCATGGTCTGGCGGCCGCCCTGCTGGCGGGCACGCCACCGGCCTGGCTGCGCCCGTTCCCACTGGCCAGCGCAGGCCAGGAGCAAACCCATATCGCCGCCTGGCAGGTGGTTGACCCGCGCTGAAAAACAGAGGGATTTATATACATGAGAGACCCATTGGCTTGGGGCCGTTAGACGCCTATATGTAAGGTGGCGAAGCGGAGAAAGCCAGTGCTCACAACATTCAACAGTATGCTCGAAATGATGCGGGAAGCACCTGATGAGCAATCCGCGATTGACCACTTCACCGCAATCCGCTGGAAAAACGGGGCATTTTGCCCACACTGTAATTCAGACCGCATTTATTGCTTCTCTGACCAACGCACCCACAAGTGTGGTCATTGTCGCAAGCGCTTCTCTATCCGTGTAGGCACCATTTTTGAGGACAGTAAATTGCCGCTTCGCACGTGGCTTTTGGCAATCTGGCTCATCACCAGCCACAAGAAGGGAATCGCCAGTACGCAGTTGGCAAAGGACTTGGGGATCACCCAAAAATCAGCATGGTTCGTTCTACACCGCCTGCGCTACGCTGCGCAAACGCGCTCATTCAACCGCCCGCTCAGCGGCGAAGTTGAAGCAGACGAAACCTTCATCGGCGGTGAGCAAATGAACAAGCACTCTTGGCAGCGTACCGGTGGTAAGCAGAGCGGCAAATGAAAGATTGCCGTTCTTGGAATGCTAGAGGGAGAAAGTGAACTGCGTACTGGCATTACCCCACGCCTAGGTCCGCGCAATATCCAATCAGCAAGCTGCGAAAATGTCGCGCCTGGCACCGCTGTCATGACCGACGAGCAAACTTCGTTAGTCGGGCGTGGTGACGCCTATTTTGATATCCGGGTTAGCCATAGTGCGGGCTAATATGTCCGTAAATATTGCCTTCGCACCAGTGGTATTAAAAACGTGCGGACGTCGTTAAAGTGCCAAATCGTCGGCACGCACCATTGGCTTTCATCCAAGCACCTAGGTCAGTGTCTTGGCGAAATGACATGGCGCTTTAGCCGCCGTGATGCTGATGAGGGGGCAGGGGTTAATCTGTTGCTTGATCAAGTAGCAGGACGGCTCACTCACTAGGAATTGATCGAATGACAGGAGCCACTCGCAATCCACCGTTCGGACTCGACTTATCCTTTGACGAAGCGCTCGCTCGTTTCATACAGACTGATAGAAACGAAGCGCTCGCGGCCGAGGTGGCCGACGGACGTTCAATAAGGGGATCATCCTTGCTTACTTGGCAAAAGAGTCTTTCGACGACGGATGCACAGCAGCCAACCAAGGGCGGAATCGTGCCATATCTACGCCTAACCAGCGGAAATATCTCGACCGGTATCTTTCAGACGTGGTTCCGACAGACCCTGTTCGCCAACGCGGCTTGGCAGCCAGGGCAGTTTAACGGCAAGCCGGTTGAAGAGGCGCACATTCCTCTTAATGTGACCATTCAAGGCATCTACCTCGGTATGGTGTTGTTTAAGGTCACCCATGACAGCACCCGTCAGGATAACAACGACGCGCCGAATACATGGCTGCACTGGCCAGATCAGATTGCAACCATCCTTCACAATAACAATTTTTCTGGTCATGTCGTAACGGTCACGCGCGATAACGCGGGGGTGTTCAGCCTTACGATCCAGTGAGAGCAAGCTGTCGCCCCATCGCCCAGTCTATCGCCTTGCGATGCTCGCGGGCTGGGCTGGTGGGGCTTACCTTGATCGCGCAGCCGGGCACTTGTGATAGCCGCTGTGCCGCCACGTCAATTAGATCGACTGCGCCGTTGCGGAACAGTTGCACATCCTCGTTTAGCTCGATGCCGATGGCGTTGCGGCCCTCCATCGCGGCGGCAACAAGAAAACTTCCCGATCCGAAAGCATTGTCCATTACCACGTCGCCTGGCTCGGTATAGGTGCGGATCAGATAGCGGCCCAAGCCAACCGGCTTTTGGGTGGCATGGAACACCGTACCCTCGCTCTCGGCAGTCTTATGATAGATCACATCCGTGGGGTAACGTCCACCCTCGCTCTTGATACGCGCGGGTTTGAAATCGCCGTAGGAGCCAGTTAGTTGGTTCTTGCGGACACCCTTATCGTAGGCCTCACCCGCGCCCATCTGCGGCTGATACTTAGGTTGGCGCGGGTAGAAGATGCAGATGTCCTCATGCTTGCGTAGGGGCTGTTTTTTCGCGTTCAGGAAGTTGGTTGGCTTAGATTTTTCCCAGACCAACTTGTATTTGAACCACGGCTCGTTGCTCATCATGAGTCGCGCTGTGAACGGCCCTTGACCGGTAAGAGCGATCACTCCCTGCGGAGCCAGAATGCGTTCGTACTCGGCCCAGAGTTGGTCGAGGGGAATGACGCTGTCCCAGTTGTTCTGGGTCGTGCCATAGGGCAAATCACACAAGATCATGTTGATGCTGCGGTCAGGGACCACCTTCAACGCCGCGAGGCAATCAGCCTGAATGAGCGAAACTCTTGACATGACACGTCTCCTTGATGGGCAAAGAGCATCGCATATTTGTCTTGTCAAAATGTAACTTGTTCTGAGAAAAAGGGAAATTCTAAATACCGATAAACTCAGGCATCTTTCTGCAAATTAGGTCACTCATGTATATAGGCCTCAAAATCAGCGCGGGTTCAGGCGCCTTCGCGGGCGATTTCGCGCCAGCCGATGTCGCGCCGGCAGAAGCCATCGGCAAAGTCCAGCGCATCCACCGCCGCATAGGCCGCATCGCGCGCCGCGCGCACGCTCTTGCCCCGCGCCGTCACGTTGAGCACGCGGCCCCCGTTCGACACCAGCCCACCATCGGCACCCAGCGCGGTGCCGGCATGGAACACCTTGGCCCCGGCCGCCTCCGCAGCGGCGATGCCATGAATGGAGCCGCCCTTTTTCGGCGTGCCGGGATAGCCCTGCGCCGCCATCACCACGGTCAGCGCCGGATCGGCGCTGAAACGCGGCGGCTGGACCGAGGACAGGCGGTTTTCCGCGCAGGCCAGCAGCAGTTCGACCAGGTCGGTTTCCAGCCGCAGCATCAGCACCTGGCATTCCGGATCGCCAAAGCGGGCGTTGTATTCGATCAGTTGCGGGCCTTTGGCGGTCAGCATCAACCCGGCATAGAGCACGCCGGAATAGGGCGTGCCGGCATCCTGCATGGCCTTGACCGTGGGCACGATGATCTGCGCCATGGCCTGGGCTTCCAGCGCCGGGGTCAGCACGCGGGCCGGGCTATAGGCGCCCATGCCGCCGGTGTTGGGGCCGGTATCGCCATCGCCCACGCGCTTGTGATCCTGGGCCGAAGCGAGCGGCAGCACGGTGGCCCCATCAGTCAGGGCAAAGAAGCTGGCTTCTTCCCCTTCGAGGAATTCCTCGATCACCACTTCCGCGCCGGCTTCGCCGAACTGGCCGTCGAACATGTCGTCCACGGCGGCGCGGGCTTCGTCCATGGTCATCGCCACGACCACGCCCTTGCCGGCGGCCAGGCCATCGGCCTTGATCACCACCGGCGCGCCGAACGTGTCGAGCGCTGCATGCGCGGCGGTGGCGCTGGTGGCGCGCACATAGCCGGCGGTGGGAATGTTGGCGCGGGCGCACAAGTCCTTGGTAAAGCCCTTCGACCCTTCGAGCTGGGCAGCAGCCTTGCTCGGCCCGAACACCGGGATGCCTTCGCCGCGCAGCGAATCCGCCAGGCCATCGACCAGCGGGGCTTCCGGCCCGATCACCACCAGGCCGATGCGCTGCTCGGCGCAAAAGGCGATGACGGCGGCATGATCGGTGGCGTCGAGCGCCACCAATTGCGCGTCCTGCGCGATGCCGGGATTGCCGGGCGCCGCATAGAGCTTGCTGCACAGCGGGGATTGGGCCAATTTCCAGGCCAGGGCATGTTCGCGCCCGCCCGAACCCAACAACAGGATATGCATGGCCTTCCCTTCCGCGCCCTATGACGACGATGACTTTCGCAAGGACGGGCTCCTAGCGAGCGAACGCGCCGGCGACAACGCCCCGGCCCTGTCGATTTCCGAGATTTCTGCCCAGCTCAAGCGCACGGTGGAGGATCGGTTCGGCTTCGTGCGCGTGCGCGGCGAGCTTTCGGGGGTGAAGCGCGCGGCTTCGGGCCACCTCTACATGGCGCTGAAAGACGAAGGCGCGCGGCTGGATGGCGTGATGTGGCGCGGCAATGCGCAGCGTCTGGGTTTCCTGCCCGAAGACGGCGTGGAAGTGATCGCCACCGGCAAACTGACGACCTATCCCGGCCGCTCCAACTACCAGATCGTGGTCGATCGCATGGAGATCGCCGGCGAAGGCGCGCTGCTCGCCCTTTTGGCGAAGACCAAGGCCCGGCTGGAGGCTGAGGGGCTGTTCGATCGCGCGCGCAAGCGGGCGCTGCCGTTCCTGCCGCGCGTGATCGGAGTGGTGACGTCACCCACCGGCGCGGTGATCCGCGACATTCTCCACCGCCTGTCCGATCGCTTTCCCAGCCATGTCGTGGTCTGGCCGGTGCTGGTCCAGGGCCAGGGCGCGGCGGCGCAAGTGGCCGCAGCGGTGCGCGGCTTTTCCGATCTGGCGCCGGGCGGCCCGGTGCCCCGGCCCGACGTCGTGATCGTGGCGCGCGGCGGCGGTTCGATCGAAGACCTGTGGAGCTTCAACGAGGAAGAAGTGGTGCGCGCGATTGCCGCCAGCACGATTCCCGTGATCAGCGCCGTGGGGCACGAAACCGACACCACCCTGGCCGATTTCGCGGCAGACCTGCGCGCCCCCACGCCCACCGCCGCTGCCGAACTGGTGGTGCCGGTGCGCGCGGAACTGGCCGCGCAGGTCCACGATCTCCAGGCCCGGCGGGGCCGCGCATTGGCCCGGCTGCTGGCCCATGCGCGCGAGCGGCTGGAGGTGCGCAGCCAGCGCCTGCCCACCGCGCAGGCCCTGCTCAGCCCGCAAAGCCAGCGGCTGGACGATCTGTCCGACCGCCTGCGCCGCGCCCTGGTCCACCGCACCGAGATTGCCGCCGGGGTGCTTGCCCGCCACGGCGGCGCGCTGCGTCCGGCCTTGCTGACCCAGCGGCTGGGGCGCGAGCGGGAGCGGTTGGCCGCCCAGCGCCTGCGGCCCGAGGCGCTGTTGCAGCGCATCGAACACGCGCGCGGCCGGGTCGAGGCGCTCGACCGCCTGCGCCGCTCGCTCGATCCCGAGGCGCCGTTGCAGCGCGGCTATGTGCTCGTCACCGATCGCGATGGCCACGTGGTCAAGGATCGCGCCACGGCCGCCGCGCGTGTGGCGCTGACGCTCAAGTTCGCCGATGGTCCGCTCGATGTCACGACGGGCCAAGGGCCGGTTCCGACCGTGTCGGCGGCCCCGCCCCGCCCGGCAGCCCGGCCGCGCGGCGCGACGGACAGCGTCCAGCCCAAGCTGCTGTGATTTGCCAAGGCGGGCGGCAGGGCGTAAAACCACGGTCATGTTGATGTCTCCCACCGGCCGCCTCGCGCGCCTGCAATACCTGCCCGGAACGTTTCGCCAGCTTTCGGCGGGCGATCATGTGATCTGCGCCGTCAGCGGCGTGCCGATCCCGCTCGATGCGCTGCGCTATTGGAGTGCGGAGTTGCAGGAAGCCTATGCCACCCCGGAAATCGCCACGCGGCGGCTGCTGGGCCAAGGGAACTGACATGCCGGGCCTGACCCGCCGGGCTGTTCTGGCCGGCGGGATCGGAGCGCTGGCCCTGCCCCTGGGCGCGAGAGCACAAGCCGAATGGCCGTCAAAGCTGTCGCAGGGTGGCTGGCTGCGGGGCCTGGCCCCGCCGGGCACCGTGGCGGTGGACCTCGACGGGGTGCCGTTGTCGCTGGCCCCGGACCGGCGCTTCTTCGCCGGCTTTGATCGCGACGCGCCCCCGATGGCGACTCTCACTCTGACCGACACCAGCGGCGCGCGCAGCGCAGTGCCGCTCGCCATCGCGCCGCGCGACTGGCAGATCGAGCGGGTGGATGCGCCGCTGCGCCCGCCCGGCGTGCCCGACGCGGAATTTCTCGCCCGACGCGCCCAGGAACGCGCGCAGATCGAGGCCGCGCGGGCGCGCCGCACGGAGGCTCAGGGCTGGCGGCAAACCATGGTGCGCCCGGCACCCGGCCGCTTTTCCGGCCGGTTTGGATCGCAGCGCATCTATCGCGGCCAGCCCGGCGCCTATCACGGCGGGCTGGACATGGCTTCGCCCGCCGGCACACCGTTCGTGGCACCCGCCGATGGTGTCGTCGTGCTGGCCGCGCCCGCGCCGTTCACGCTGGAAGGGCGGCTGCTGATGCTCGATCACGGCATGGGCCTGGGCAGCGCCTTTCTGCATTGCAGCACGCATCTGGTGCGCGAAGGTGACACCGTGGCGCAAGGCCAGCCGATCGGCACCGTTGGCATGACCGGCCGCGCCACCGGCCCACATCTGCACTGGGCGCTGGCCTGGCAGGTGGGCGACCGGCTGCGCCGGCTCGATCCCCTGCTGTTCCTCGCCTGAAATATCGCGAGGCAACCCGCCTTGCCCAGCGGCGAATGTCCGAGACATGCTGCATCTCGTCTCACCTGAAATCTTCGATGGTTTCATACGAAAGCGTCTGTTACGCGCGGGGACGTAATATTTCGCAATTAAACCTATAAATTTCATTCATTTGCGAATACTGTTGTCGCATTGTCACACAGGTGAAGCCATTTATTTTGGCTTTGCACAATGCACTTCCACGACAGCCGAAATCTCACAACAAACCGCGCCATCGATCCCGCCATTCGTGGAACTGGGCTGTGGTGCGCATCGTCGCAAAACAGCGCTGGAGTGTCGGGATTGCCGCTCTCGGCCGGTGCTTCGCGATGATGTTGCGGGGCACCGGCCTCAAAAGGGACAGTGATCGTGACCAAGACCCCCTCGTCGATCTATTATGCCGGCGCCGCCAGCCTGGCCATGGCGCTGGCTTCGCTCGCCAGCCCTGCTCTGGCGCAGGATGCCCCCGCTGCCTTGCCCACCACGCCTTCGGCCGATGTCGGTACCGTTGCCCCTGCCGACACCGGCAGCGAGATCGTGGTGACCGGTTCGCGCATTGAACGCCCCGACCTAGCCGCATCGAGCCCGGTCTCGGTGATCAGCGCGGACACGCTCAAGACCGTCAACACTGTTACGGTCGAGCAGATCCTGGCCGTGAACCCGCAGTTCGCCGCCGGGCTTAACGGCGCCAGCAACAACCCCGGCGATGGCTCGGCCACGCTCGACCTGCGCGGCTTGGGTTCCAAGCGCACGCTGGTGCTGGTCAACGGCAAGCGCCTGCCGGTCTACGACGCTTCGGGTTCGGTCGACGTCAACCAGATCCCCACCGCGCTGATCAAGAACGTCCAGGTCCTCACCGGCGGCGCTTCGGCGGTCTACGGGTCCGACGCCATCTCGGGCGTGGTCAACTTTGTGCTCGACGACAAGTTCACCGGCCTCAAGGCCGATGGCGGCGCCCAGGTTACCGGCTATGGCGATGGCGCCCAGTATGATGCCAGCCTGGTCGGCGGCTTCAATATCGGCGATCGCGGCCACCTGGTGCTGTCGACCAACTATTCCAAGCGCGAGGGCGTGAAGTATGCCGCGCGTAGCTTCTCCAACCGGACGCTCTGCTCCGACGACCTGACGGAAACCTGCGGCTCGTCGAACACCACGCCGACCGCATTCGACATTCCCGGCGCGACGCGCCAGCAGGTGACTGCTTCGGGCGGCCTCACCAGCGATGTCGCGGGCTACAATTACAACCCGGTCAACTATGCGCAGACCCCGTTCGAGCGCTGGGGTGGCATGGCGCTGTGGAACTATGACGTGAGCGACCACGTCGAGCTTTATGGCTGGGGTTCGTACCAGCACATCAAGACGGTGCAGACGCTCGCTCCCACGGCGACGGCGGGCTATCAGTTCAACATCTATTCGGACAACCCCTATCTGTCCGACGCGGAACGCACCGCGTTCTTCGACACGACCGCCAACCCCGATCTCCAGATCAACTCCGACGGTAGCTCCACGATCGGCATCCGCCGCCGCATTACCGAAACCGAAGGCCGCGTGGAACAGCACACCACCACCACCTGGCAGGCGCTGATGGGCCTGCGCGGCGATTTCTTCGATACCGGGTTCAAGTTCGATACCTCGGTGCAATATGCCCAGGTGCACAAGCACACCCTGCTCGAAAACGATCTGTCCTACACCAACCTGACCAACGCGATCGACGCGGTGTCCGACGGTAACGGTGGCGTTGAATGCCGCAGTGCCGCAGCGCGGGCTGCTGGCTGCGTGCCGATCGATGTGTTCTCGGTCAATGGCATCACCAGCAATGCGCTGTCCTACGTGTTGCAAAACGCCACGCAGGACGATCGCACCACGCAGTTCGTGGCCGAAGGCGACTTGTCGGGCGACCTGAAGTTCCTGCAAAGCCCGTTTGCCTCCGCGCCCGCCGCGCTGGCCGTCGGGGCAACCTATCGCCGCGAAACTGCCGACACCCGGGTGAGCGACAACTATGCTTCGGGCGACCTGATCTATTACGGCCAGGGCTTCAACATCCCGAACAAGAGCTATAACGTCAAGGAAGCCTACGCCGAGTTCAAGATGCCGCTGGTGCAGGACAAGCCCGGCATCCAGGCGCTCGATATCGAAGCTGGCTACCGCTATGCCGACTATTCCATCGCTGGCGGCGTTTCGGCGTACAAGTTCGGCGGTGACTATGCGCCGGTGGCAGGCCTCCGCTTCCGGGCCAACTTCCAGCGCTCGGTGCGCGCACCCAACCTTTACGAACTGTACCTGCCAACCACGGCGGGCACCGGCAACCTCCAGACCGATCCCTGCGCGGGCGCCAATGTTGCCGCTTCGATCCAGACGCTGTGCATCGCGCAAGGGGCCACGCAAAGCGAGCTGAACAAGGGCTTGATCCCCCAGCCGACCGCTGGCCAGGTCAATGCCTATTACGGCGGCAACGTTGATTTGAAGCCGGAAAAGTCTAACACCATTACGGTCGGTATGGTCGTCGAACCTCGCCGCGTGCCGGGTCTGTCGGCCACGCTGGACTATTACGACATCAAGATCGCCAATGCGATCACCTACAACTCGGCCACCACCGTGGTGAACCAGTGCTTTGCTTCGGGCGATGTCAACAACGTCTATTGCAAGATGATCCACCGCAGCACGGTCGACGGTTCGCTCAGCGGCGATACGTCGGTCGGTGTCGAAACGCTCTATGCCAACGTGGCAGTGATCCGCACGCGCGGCCTCGATGTCGGGCTGAACTATCATCGGGGCCCGCAATCCGGGTTCCACTACGGGTTCAACTTCGCCGGTACCTATGTGATCAAGAACTACTCGGTGATCGCTGGCGAAACCTATGAATGCGCCGGCAAGTTCGGCGCCCAGTGCGATACGCCCACGCCCAAGTGGAAGCATGTCGCCACGCTCAATGTCGGTTGGAAGAATCTCGATCTCACCACCCGCTGGCGCCTGATCGGTGCGGTGAAGGAAGACGAATACACCGATATCGAGAAGAGCCACATCCCGGCCTACAACTACTTCGACGAAACCGCGAATATCCGCGTCAACGACAAGTACACCTTCTCGCTCGGCATGCTGAACGTGTTCAACACCAAGCCGCCGATCGTCGGCGACACCAGCGGGGCCACCTCGGTGGCGGGCAGCACGTTCGCGACTGTCTACGACGTGATGGGGCGCACGTTCTTCGCGCGCGTGTCCGCCAGCTTCTGATCGAGCGCCCGGCAGAGCCGGTCCCGGCCTACCGGGGCTGACTGCCGCCAGCATCACATTCTGGGGGCAGGGTCATCGACCCTGCCCCTTTTTTGCGTGTGCGCCCTGTTCCAGCCCGATGCGCAGAGCAAAAGTCCGACACAGTTGAAACGAAATGTGGCTTTGGTGCCGCTTGGATTTGCATAAATTTCACACTGTTTGGTCAGCAGTCCTGCTTATGTTGCGTCGTTGCAACATAGCTGAAACGTTTTGAATCCGGGCGAGAGAACCTGCTTTCAATTGCGACAAAAAATCTCGCACAAGACGGGATCGGTCCCGGCTTTCGTGGAACGCTGCATGGTCCTGCGCTTGTGTGGGGGGTGCAATGGAAAGCCGGGATTGTCGCTCCTGGCAGCCCGCCTGGTCGGCTGCCATCAGAAGGGACTGAACAGTGACCAAGATCAAGACCACCGCCTATCGCGTCGGTGCTGCTGGCTTCGTGCTTGCCATCGCCTCGCTGGCCGCGCCTGCCTTTGCGCAGGATGCCGCCCCCGCCGATGCCGCGCCCGAGGGCCAGACCATCGTCGTCACCGGTTCGCGCATTGCGCGCCCCGACCTGACCAGCACCAGCCCGCTCAATGTTGTCACCGCCAGCGATATCGCGATGAAGGGCGGCTCTGCCAACATTGAAAACGTGCTGAACGATCTCCCGCAGATCACCCCGACCACCAGCAGCGCGTCGAACAACCCCGGCGGCGGTGTCGCCACCGTCAACATGCGCAACCTCGGCTCGCAGCGCACGCTCGTGCTCGTCGATGGTCGTCGCTACATGTCGTACGACGTCAGCCAGACGGTCGACCTCAACACCATTCCTTCGGCGCTGATCGAAGGCGTGGACGTGGTCACCGGCGGTCAGTCGGCGGTCTATGGTTCTGACGCCATTGCCGGCGTGGTGAACTTCCGCCTCAAGCGCAACTTCTCCGGCGTCCAGCTCAACAGCAGCTACAACCTCACCAGCAAGGGTGATGGCGCCATCTTCGACGTGAACGGCACGATCGGTGGCAACTTCAACGACAGCCGCGGCAACGTCGTGCTCTATGTCGGCTACACCAAGCGCAAGGGCGTGTTCGCCGCCGCGCGTGACTTCTCGAAGAACGCGCTGGTCGACAACGGCGAAGGCGGTTTCACGTTCGGTGGTTCGGGCTCCGTGCCGCAGGGCCGCGTCAACATTCCGGGCCTTGGCGCTGCCACCGGCCTGGGCTGCGACAGCCAAGACTTCGCCGGCAGCGTGAACTCGTGCTACGTCGGCGCCACCGATGCCTACAACTATGCACCGGTGAACTACCTGCAAGTTCCGCAGGAACGCTACATGGTCGCCGCGATGGCGCACTATGAAATCGACGAACACTTCGAGCCCTACCTTGAAGCCCAGTTCGTCAACAACCGCGTGTCTGCACAGCTCGCGCCGACGCCGATCAGCCAGGGCACGCCCTATGGCGATGGCACCATCGGCAGCATCAACCTGGACGTGAACTCGACGTTCTTCACGCCTGCGTTCCGCACGGCTCTGCAATCGCTGGACACCAACGGCGACGGCTACGTTACCGCGCCTTCGTGGGCGTATCGTACGCTCCAGCTCGGGCCGCGCATCAACAAGGATGACCGTAGCGCCTACCGCTTCGTCGCCGGCATGAAGGGCGATATCGGCGCTGGCTTCAGCTACGATGGCTACTACATGTATGCCCACACCAAGAACACCCAGCGCCAGTCGGGCAACGTTGCGATCGACAAGTTCATCAATGCGGTGACCACCACCACGGTTGGCGGCCAGACGGTTTGCGCCAGCGAAGCCGCGCGTGCAGCCGGTTGCGTCGCAGCCAACATCTTTGGCCTCAACAACCTGAGCCAGGCGGCCGTCGACTATCTGGGCATCACCGCCACCAACGTGGAAACCTACACCACGCAGGTTGCCTCATTCGCGGTGACCAACAACAATCTGTTCGATCTCGGTGCCGGCGGCGTGGGCCTCGCGTTCGGTGCGGAATGGCGCAAGGAAGAAGGCTCGGTCGAACCCGATACCTATCTCGCCTCGGGTAACGTGGCCGGCTTCAACCCCGGCAATCCGACCTCGGGCAGCTATTCGGTTCGCGAGTTCTTCGGCGAAGTCAACGTTCCGCTGCTGCGTGACCAGGTCATCCACCGCCTCGATCTGAACGGTGCGGCCCGCGCTTCGCATTACTCCAACGCGCCGGGCAACGTGTTCACCTGGGCGGCGGGCGTTGAACTGGCTCCCGTGCAGGACATCACGTTCCGTGCGCAGTACCAGAAGGCCGTGCGCGGCCCGAGCGTCAACGAACTGTACCTCGGCAACACCGTCAGCTTCGACGGCAACGCCGACCAGTGCGGCACCGCTGCGGCCACCGTGGCTGGCAGCGCGCTCAATGCGATCTGCGTTGCGCAGTTCAACAAGGCTGGCGCACCGCTGAGCAACATCGGCAACTCGGCGATCCAGGATCCGAACCTGGTGAATCCGCTGCGTCGTGTTGGCGGTAACGCCAACCTGCGGGAAGAAACGGCCAACACCTACACCATCGGCGTGGTGTTCCAGCCGACCTTCGCGCCGCGCTTCTCGGCAACGGTCGATTACTACAACATCAAGATCAAGAACTTCATCACCAGCGGCGTGGGTACCGATGCCATCGGTACGCTGTGCTTCGACAAGGGCATCCAGTCCTATTGCGACGCCATCACCCGCAACGCGCTTGGCGAAATCGACCAGTTCAAGGACGGTTACGTCAACAGCGGTGGTCTGAAGACCTCGGGCATCGACGTGAAGGCCAACTACGTGCTGCCGCTGGGCAATGCCTTGGGCACCAGCACCAAGCTCGTCTTCGCCTTCGACGGTACCCGCCTGATCAAGTATGACTTCACCAAGGTCATCGGTCTGGATCTGGTCTATCACTGCGCCGGTGCCTTCGGTGCCAACTGCGGCGTGCCCACCCCCAAGTGGCGCCACACCCTGCGCGCCACGCTGGCGACCCCGAAGATCGAGCTTTCGGGCATGTGGCGCTTCATCGGCGCTTCGAACGACGATGATCCGACGACCACGTATGCGTCGGAACACTTCGGCAGCGTCAGCTACTTCGACCTGGCGGCTTCGGCCAAGGTCAACAAGACCTTCACGCTTCGTGGTGGTGTGACCAACCTGTTCGACAAGACCCCGCCGCTCGCTGCCAGCACGCAGAACGGTGGTAACGGCGAACAGACCAACACCTTCCCGACCCTCTACGACGTTCTCGGCCGCCGCTTCTTCGTGAGCGCGACGATGAACTTCTGATCGGTCAGAAGTCGTTGATTGACGGAAAGGGCTCGGTCGAAAGACCGGGCCCTTTCTGTTTGCAGGGAGGTGATGCATCGCTTGGGCTGCCAGGGTCATGCTGCCCAAGGAATGCCAGCCCGGCCCTAGCCATGATTCTATCAGCTTGGCGATCCTGAGGCCGCATGCTGGGCAAACGCCATAGGGGCGCTCATCCCTGCCCAGATTGGCAACAACGCGCACCCATGCGCGCATAAAGAAAGCGCAGAAGCGACCGTCGCTTCTGCGCTTTCTTTATATTCCCGCCAGGGGCGAAACCTCGGCCGCGGTGCAGCCGGGCCGCGATACCTTACCGGTAGAACACGTGCCCTTCGATGCGGGCCACTTTGGTGCGGCCCTTCATCGGGCTGCTTACCGCGTGGAAGAACAGCGCGCCGGGAACCGGATTGTCGCCTTGGCCGTTGATGACCTGCGTGGCGATGGCAACGGCTTCGCGCCATTGGTCAGTGTCGCGCGGCGGGTTGTAGGCGTCTACGTCGAAGAACTGGCCGGGCTGGCGCACCACGGCGCAGGGCTTGGTGGCAAAGCGCGGGTCCTGGGTGCGGGCCTTGATCACCTGGGCCACGGCGGCGCGGCCGCGACGGGGCTGGTTGCCGGCTTCGTGAACGATGACCTTGGCCATGCATTCCACCTGGGCTTGGTCGACAGGTGCAGTGGTGGGCGCCAGAGTGGCGGCGTCAGCGGGCGATTCGGCCTCGGTCTGCTGGGCCGTGTCGGGGGCCAGAGCGGGCAGCGTGATCGCGGACTGGGAAAGAGGCTGGTTGGCCGCAACGGCGGGTGCGGACATTTGCAGCGCGGCCAGAACGGCGGCTGCGGAAAGAACACAAGCTATTTTGCCGATGGTACTTTTGGACATTCCTGGGCATCACACGGGCGCAAGGTCGCCAGGTCACACACGCGATAAAAACCCAAATCGAAAAGCGTGTGCGGGCTTCCCCACGTCTCGCCACCAGCAAGGGCCCCGGGCCCGGATTGACCCCTCCCCCCGGCTGGTCGGCTGAACGAAGGCGCCCCCCGTGGCCGCTGCGGCGCTCTGTGTCAATCATGTTGCGCCCATGCGCCGGGTGTCTGCGCCAGTCTGCGCGCGCCATTCATCGACGATTCAAGCCCGGAACGAACCGGCGCAGGCAAGGGCACCGTCCCCCTGCCGCGAGGTTTCCGTCATGCCTGCCATCCCTGCCGCCTACCGCTGGCTGGCCGATCTGCACCCCCTGCCCCGCATGATGCGTGAAGGATTGGCCCTGCTCGACACCGCCGAAGTACCCGGCCCGGCCAGCAATCCCGCGATCCTGCAATGGGCCGCCGAACTGGGCGGCGACATCGCCCGCGCCTATCGCGCCGACAGCACCGCCTGGTGCGGCCTGTTCGTGGCGCTGGTGGCGCAGCGGGCTGGCAAGCCGGTTCCCCCCGCGCCGCTCTGGGCGCTCAACTGGGCCAGGTTCGGCACCGGCGTGGCGCAGCCGATGCTGGGCGACGTGCTGGTGTTTCACCGCAGCGGCGGCGGCCACGTCGGGTTCTGCGTGGCGCAGGACGAAGCCGCCTATCACGTGCTCGGCGGCAACCAGGGCGATCGCGTCAGCATTGCCCGCATTGCCCGCCACCGCCTCTATGCCGCACGCCGGCCCGATTACCGGATCACGCCATCCACGGTGCGCGCCTATGCCGTGGCCGAAGGCGGCGCGCTCTGCACCAACGAAGCCTGAACAACGGGGCCTGAAGGCGGACAAACTGTCCCGTTGCCCCCTGGCGGTCATCGGCCTAACCATGGCGGCATGATCGCCAGCTATCCCCAAGCCCGCCTGCGTCGCACCCGTGCCACTGCCTGGAGCCGCGCCCTGCACCGTGAGGTGCTGATCACTCCGGCCGATCTGATCTGGCCATTGTTCGTGACCGAAGGCAGCGGCGTGGAGCAGCCGATCGCCTCGCTGCCCGGCGTGTCGCGCTGGTCGGTCGATGGCATCGTGGCGCGGGCGCGCGAGGCGGTGGACCTGGGCATTCCCTGCCTGGCGCTGTTTCCCAACACGCAGGCCGAGCGGCGCAGCGACGACGGGCGCGAGGCGCTCAATCCCGACAACCTGATGTGCCGCGCGATCAAGGCGATCCGCGATGCCTGCGGCGATGCCATCGGCATTCTCACCGACGTGGCGCTCGATCCCTATACCAGCCACGGCCAGGACGGGCTGGTCAACACCGCCGGCTATGTTGAGAACGACGCCACGGTGGACGTGCTGGTGGGGCAAAGCCTCAACCAGGCGGCCGCCGGTGCCGACATCATCGCCCCGTCCGACATGATGGACGGCCGCGTCGGCGCGATCCGCGACGCGCTGGAGCGCGACGGGCATGCCAATGTCCAGATCATGTCCTATGCCGCCAAATATGCCTCGGCCTTCTATGGCCCGTTCCGCGATGCGGTGGGCTCGCGCGGGTTGCTGAAGGGCGACAAGAAGACCTACCAGATGGACCCCGGCAATGCCGAGGAAGCGCTGCGCGAGGTGGAACTGGACCTGGCCGAAGGCGCCGACAGCGTGATGGTCAAGCCCGGCCTGCCTTATCTCGACATTGCCGTGCGCGTGAAGGAAGCCTTTGGCGTGCCGGTCTTCGCCTATCAGGTGAGCGGCGAATACGCGATGATCGAGGCCGCCGTGGCCGCTGGCGCGGGCGAACGCGATGCCCTGGTGCTGGAAACCCTGCTGGCGTTCAAACGCGCGGGCTGCTCGGGCGTGCTGACCTATCATGCCGCGCATGCCGCGCGGTTGCTGGGGGCCTGAGGCGATGACGCGCCCTGACGTCACCATCCTGCCGCTGCATGGCAAGGCGCCGCAGATCCATCCCAGCGCGTTCATCGCCCCGGGGTGCCGCATCGTGGGTGACGTCACCATCGCCGCGGGCGTATCCATCTGGTACAACTGCGTGATCCGGGCCGACGTCAACCGCGTGGTGATCGGCGCGCGCAGCAACGTGCAGGATGGCACGGTGATTCACTGCGACAGCCCCAAGCCGGGTCGCCCAGAAGGCTATCCCACGCTGATCGGGGAAGACGTGCTGATCGGCCATATGGCCATGGTCCACGGCTGCACGCTGCACGATCGCGCCTTCGTGGGGCTGGGCACCATCGTGATGGACGGCGCGGTGATCGAAAGCGATGCCATGCTGGCTGCCGGGGCCATGCTCACGCCGGGCAAGTGCATCCCGGCGCGCCAGT
Organism: Novosphingobium pokkalii; assembly: GCF_014652855.1. Classification (GTDB taxonomy): domain Bacteria; phylum Pseudomonadota; class Alphaproteobacteria; order Sphingomonadales; family Sphingomonadaceae; genus Novosphingobium; species Novosphingobium pokkalii. The sequence continues at coordinate 217,616 of NZ_BMZP01000002.1, read as the reverse complement.
TGTGGAGCGGCCGGCCCGCTGCCTTCATGCGCGAGCTGACCGACGCCGCCCTGGCCGAGATGCAGCGCGGCGTGGCGCACTATGTGGACAATGGCGCGGCCCATGCCGCTGCCGTGGCGCAGGCTTGCGGTGGCGCGGCCCAAGGTTGAACTGCCGCCGGCCGCGGCCCTGCGCGCCCTGGCCGATGCCGAGAGCCGGCTGGCCGTGCGCGTCACCCCCGGCGCGCGGGCCGAAGGCGTGGCGATCGAGCAGGGCCGGGTGCAGGTGAAAGTGCGCGCCAAGCCGGAAGACGGCAAGGCCACCGCGGCCGTGATCGCGCTGGTGGCGCAGGCCCTGGGCGTCGCCGCCTCGCGCGTGGACCTGTTGCGCGGCGCAACTTCGCGCGAAAAGCTGCTCAGGCTTCCGCCGGAAGGGTAAGGCCGAGCGTGGCCATCAGCGCTGCCCACCCGGTGGCGATCCACAGGCAGCCGAGCGGCAGGCGATCCTGAAGGAACGCACCAAGCACGGCGCCGGCGAGCAGCCCGGCCCAGAGCAAGGCCCAGGAGCGCCATTCCCCGCCCCCGCGCTGCCGGCTCATCCCGGCCAGTTGCCGCGCCAGCCCCTGCCCCAGCTTGACCAGCGCCCCGGTCATGTAGGTCAGCCCCACGGCCACTTCGCCATCGCGCAGGAACGTGTTGTTGAGCACGCCCATCGCCAGCACCAGGCCTGCCAGCATGGCTTCATGCAGCCCGGCAACGCGGGCCAGGGCGGCGCCGAGCAGGGCGAGCGTGACCAGACCCAGCACCGCCGGCTTGCGCCGCGCCCCGGCGCGCAGGGCCACCAGCGCGCCCAGCGTGACGCCACTGACGAACCCCGCGATCAACAGCGCCGGCACCAGCGCACGCGGCACATCCGTGCCCAGCGCCACGCCCAGCCGAGTGGTGTTGCCCGACATGAACGAGACGAAATAGCCATCGGCCGAAAGGAAGCCGACGGCATCGACGAATCCGGCCATGGCGGCCAGGGCCATGGCAAAGCGGCGGCGGGATCGGTCGAGATTGTCCATCGCAGCGCCCTCTCAATACCCTTGCGCCCGGTCCACCAGACCCGCCACCGGCTGCCCGGCACGCCAGCGGGCGATGTTGGCGGCCATGGCGCGGGCGGCGGAACCGGGATCGGTGGGTGCGGCCACGTGCGGCGTGATGGTGACGTCAACGCGGCGCCACAGCGGATCGTCGGGCGGCAGCGGCTCTGCCGCGAAGACGTCGAGCACGGCGTGCGAGACCTGACCCGTATCGAGCGCGGCGAGCAGATCGGGCAGCACGACATGGTCGCCGCGCCCGGCGTTGACCAGCCCGGCGCCGCGCGGCAGGCGGGCCAGCGCGCGGGCATCGAGCAGCCCTCGCGTCTGCACGGTCAGCGGCAGCAGGTTGACCAGGATATCGGCCTGGGCCAGCACCCGCTCCAATCCCTCCGCGCCGCCTGCCACCGGCACGCCCGGCATGGCACCGCGCCCGCTGCGGCTCCAGCCGGTCACAGCAAAGCCGGTCCGCGCCAGCAGTGCCGCGCTGGCCTGGCCCATCGCGCCCATGCCAAGAATGCCCACGCGGCGCTCGGCCAGGCGCGGCTGGGGCAGCGGCGCCCACTGCGCCAGGGCCTGTTGCGCGCGATAGGCGGGCACCTGGCGATGCAGTATCAGGACATGGCCGAGCACGGCCTCGGCCATGTCGCTGGAAAGCTGTGGATCGATCAACCGCGCCAGCGGCACCTGTGGCAGCGTGCTGTCGGCCAACAGGCTGTCCACCCCGGCCCAGGCGCTCTGGATGAAGCGCAGGCCGGGGAGGCGCGCCAGGCAACCGGGGCGGGGATTGGCCGCCACGGCGACCTCCACATCGGCCAGAACATCCGGCGCGGGCGCGCTCGCCGCGTCTCCGGTCCAGGTCACGACCGGCTCGTCGCCCAGCGCTTCCTGCAAGGCGCTGGTCCAGGTGGCCAAGGCCGCCGGCGTCAGATCGGCGAGGAAGAGGATGGGCACGCTTTGTCGCTCCTTTCCGCCGCTCAATGCTTTCGCTGCGGGCGTTTCACGTGAAACAAGCCCCTTATTCCGCGCCGGTCTGCGCCAGGATCACGGCGGCAAACACCAGCAGGGCGATCATCGCGAAGACCAGCAGCGCCGCCGTGCGCCATAGCGCGCCGCCCACACCGCAGCCATAGGCGCCGCGCACCTGGCGGAACATGTGCAGCGGCGGCACCACCAGCGTCGCCAGGCTCACCCCGGGCAGCCCCAGCCGATCCGCCACCATCAGCACCACCGACAGCAGCGTCATGAACGACAGCGAATAGGTGACGAACACGGTATGATCGTAAAGCTGGAAGCGGCGGCTGAACGGAAACAGCAACCACAGCATCGGCACCGAAATCGGGATCAGCGCCCAACTGTATTTGTAGGCATAGGATTGCAGCTTGTAGAGTGCCAGGCCGGGGTTGGCGCGGAAGGCGGCGATCACATGGGCCAAGGCCGGAATGTCGCTGTCGATGTGGGGGCCGCTGTCCTTGCTGGCGCCGGGGTCCATGTTTTGCAGGATATCGAGCGCGGTCTTTTGCGAATCGATCTTGTCGTCGATCGCGGTGGTGTCTTCGTGCCGGCTCAGCATCTGCGCGCGTTGCGCCTGGAGCGTGGCCAGGGTGCGCTCGGTTTCGGCGCGGCCCTGTGCCAACGTCTTGCCATTGGTGCCAACGGCCGGGTTCCAGTGCCATTCGCCGCTGATCTGGTGGAACACCGCGAACATCAGGAACACGCTGAACAGGAACAGCGCCAGCGGCGACACGAAGCGCACCCGCTGCCCGTCGATATAGCGGCGGGTCAGTTCGCCCGGTCGCCACGCCAGCAGCGGCAGGGTGTGCCAGATGCGGCCCTCGAAGTGGAAAACCCCGTGGAGAAGATCGTGGAAAAACGCGCCCAGCGTGCGGTGTACGTGCGCCGCCTGGCCGCAGGCGTGGCAATGGCTGCCCACCAGCGGCGTGGCGCAATTGAGGCAGGTGGTTTCATGCGTGTGGCCATCCTGGCCAACCGCAAGCGCATTGTCCGACATCGCGTATTTCCCCGTTCGTCGGCATCAGAGTGCGGCGTTCCGCTGCCATCCGCAAGCCCCGCTGCGCCACTTTACGGGGTGTTAACCCTGATGCGGCAGGACAGCATCAGGGGTTGGGTTCAAGGCATCTGGTGAAGGGATCAGGCGGGCGTGCACGGCCCACGGGACACGTTTGGCAGCCACAGCAGCGGGATCGGCGGCGGCGGATTCGCCCGCAGCGCTGTGCCCGCGCGCTTTGGCACGCGCCGTGTCCCGGTGGCGCCGGCCTCCTCGCCGCCGGCCCCCTCGCCGCCGGCTGATTGGCGGCAATCGGCCCATCCCCTTGCCCGCCGCTGGCTCGCCACCTGTCTGCGCATCGAGCGTGCCGCCGCGCGCTGGTTGCACGTGCACGATCTGGCGCAGGATATCGGCAGCCGTCGCTGGCTGCATGGCGCCGCCACCTGCGCCACGCTTGCCGCTGCCGCGCTGGCGCTGTGGCCATCGTTCGCCCCGCTCCAAGCCGCGCCGCTCCAGCCGCTGGACGATGGCATGGCGCAGGAATTTGCCGCGCAGGGCATCCGCCCGCTGGCGCAAGGGGGAGGCAATGGCCGCCATTTTGCCGCCACCGCGCGCGTCGTCCACCTCGCCGCCGCGCCCGAGCGGCCCAGCATCACCATGACCGGCACGCTGGGCGAGAATGACAGCCTGGCGCGCATGCTGCAACGCTCCGGCCTGGCACCGGGCGACGCCGCGCAAGTATCCGGCCTGATCGCGCGCGCGCTTCCTCCGGACCAACTCGCGCCCGGCACGCGCTTCCAGATGACGCTGGGCGCCCATGCCAGCCCGCTCGATCCGCGCCCGCTGGAAACCCTGAGCGTGCGCGCGCGCTTCGATCTCGCCATCGATATCGTCCGCGCCGGTGGCGGGCTGGCGCTGCGCCAGCGTGCCATTCCGGTCGATACCGCGCCGGTGCGGCTGACCGGCATCGTCGGCAGCAGCCTCTATCGCTCGGCCCGCGCCGCCGGGGCCAGCCCTCAGGCAGTGCAGGACTATCTGCGCACGATCGACACGGTCCTGCCGTTCGAGGATATCGCCCCCACCGACGAATTCGACCTGGTCGTGTCCTACAAGCGCGCGGCCGATGGCCAGGGGCAGATGGGCGATCTGCTCTATGCCGGGGTGCGCCGGGGCGGGCAGCCGCGCGCGCAATTGCTGCGCTGGGGCAGCCAAGGCGAATTCATGAGCCCCGAGGCGATGAAAGGCACGATGGGAGGCGCTTCCTCCAGCCTGCTCGCCGCCCCGGTGGAGGGGCACATCACCTCCGGCTTCGGCTGGCGGCGCCACCCCATCCTGGGCTATGTGCGGATGCACGCGGGCATCGATTTCGGCGCCGCCTGGGGCGCGCCGATCCACGCGGTGAGCGACGGCACGGTCACCTTTGCCGGCTGGCACGGCGGCCATGGCGAATATGTCCGCCTCGATCACGGTGGCGGCATCGGCACCGGCTATGGCCACATGAGCCGCATCGCCGTGGCGCCCGGCAGCCATGTCGTGCGCGGGCAGGTGATCGGCTATGTCGGCTCCACCGGCCTTTCGACCGGGCCGCACCTGCATTACGAACTCTATCGCGGCGGCCAGGTGGTCGATCCCGCCTCGATCGGCCAGATCGTCCGCACCCAGCGCGTCGATCCGGCGCAACTCGCCGCCTATCGCACGCGGCTCCAGGCGTTCCTGGCGCTGCGTCCCGGCCTCTCGCGCTGATCCTTCGCGCTGATCGGCTGGTCCGGGCCGGCCGACCGATCCGATCGCCGCGAAGGCGTTGACGCCCTTGCTCGCCCTCCATAGGGACGGCGGCAGAAAGGCGGGACGGACTTCTTGGGCAAGCGCAGATGGATCATGGTGCTGGATCGCGGGGCGGTCCTGTTCATCGGCATTGCCGTGGGCGCCGTGCTGGGCCTGTCGTTCCGCACCGGGGGCAAGCCGTGGCAGGCCCTGCCCGGCTGGGAGCAGCCCCTGCCCGCCGATCTGACGACCGATAGCGGTGCCGATCGCCCGGCGGCGGCGGGTCCGGTGCCCGCCACCGCCCCAGTGCAACCGATTCTCGCACCGGGCTGCGGCGGGCAGTTCCCCAAGGGGCCGCGCGTGGCCGAAGCCTTGGCCGCGCATCGGCCGCTGCACATCGGCGTGTTCGGCGATTCGTTCGGCGATGGCCTGTGGGCCGCCACGGACCAGGCCTTCCGCAAGTATCCTGACGTCAAGGTCCACCAGTTCAGCCATGAAGGCACCGGTTTCACCCGCTATCGCACGCGCGACCTGCTGGAAGATGCCAAGGCCAGGGTGGCGGCCCAGCCTATCGACCTGGCGCTGATCAGCATCGGCGCCAACGATACCCAGGGCCTGTTCGTGGACGGCCACGCCGCGCCTTACATGAGCGCGGCCTGGCAGCAGACGATCGAGGGGCGGATGACGGCGCTGGTCCGCATGCTGCAACAGCGCGGTGTGGCCGTGGGCTGGGTCGGCCTGCCGCGTATGCGCGACGCTGATTTCGATCGCGATATCCAGGCGATGAACCGCTTCCAGGCCAAAGTCACTTGCCGGCTGGGCGTGCCCTTCGCCGATGCCGTCCCGGTCAGCCAGGATCGCCAGCGCCGCTTTGCCCTGCGCCTGATCGATCCGGCCACGGGCAAGGACTATCTGGCCCGCGCCAACGATGGCAAGCACATGACGTTCCACGGCTATGAAGTGATCAGCCGCCCGGTGGTCCAGCCGATCCTCGCGCTGCTGGCGCCACCTGCGGCCAAGCCGGCCGCTCCGGCGCCTGCGCCAACTGCGCCGGCCCCCAGTGCCACGGGAACGCCGCCGGTGCATCGCAAGCGGCCGCCGGTTGAAGCGCCTCACCCCGCCCCAACGGCCAAATCCACCGATTCGCCCACAGAGTTGTCTCCGCACAAGCCCACAGACTTGTCCACAGCGCCGGCCCGTTCCAGTGCCGATTCCAAGGAGGCCGGCAAGGACAAGGAAAAGGATCGCGACAAGGATCGAGACCGGGCCGAGCCCCGGACCAAGCCTTCGACGCCTGCCCCCACTGCATCGGCCAGCCCTGGCCCCTCCAGCCGGACACGCCCATGATCGCCCACCCTTCTGTCGGCCCATCTGCCCGCATCCGGCTTGCTCTGGCCGCCCTGGCAGGGGCCGTGCTCAGCCCTGCGGCAGTGGCGGCGCAAAGCGGAGCGCCGGTCGATCTGACGCTGCCGGCTGCGCCTTCTGCGCCACCCCTGCCCGCGATCACCGCGGCCGTGCCCGGGCAGTTGAGTAACGCCGCGGCGATCGCGCCTTTCCTCGCGCAACTGGCCACGGCACCGGCCACAGGCGTGCTTTCGATCGTGCAGATCGGTGACAGCCACACCGCCGGGGACATGGTCAGCCAGGGCCTGCGCGCGGCGCTCCAGGCGCGGCTGGGCAATGCCGGGCGCGGCATGATGCCGGCGGGCAAGCCCTACCAGGGCTATCTCTCGTGGGGAGTCACCGCGCGGCAGAGCGCCGAATGGCAGGGCAATGCCCTGTTCGGCCCGGAACGCCATGCCGATGGCGCGCTGCTCGGCTTTTCGGGCTTCACCCAGACCACGACGATGCCCGCCGCCACGATGAGCCTGACCGCCGATGGCCCGGCCACGCGCTTTACCCGCTTCACCCTGTGCGGGCTGACCGGTCCCGATGCCGGGGCGGTAACGGTCACTTTCGATGGCGAGCCGGCCGAACCGATCAGCTTTTCCGCCCCGGCGCCGGGGGCGGCCTGCTTCGTGCGCAATTCGGCCGTGCCGGTGACGCAGGCCACCGTCGCCACGCTCGATACCCGCACCGTCAGCCTCACCGCGTGGGAAACCCGCACCGGCACGCCCGGCGTGATCGTGGCCAATCTGGGCGTGGTCGGCGCGCGGGCGATGCACCTGGCGCGGGCAGACGATGCCGTGGCGGGGGCCGAACTGGCCGCCGCCCGCCCCGATCTGGTGATCCTGGCCTTTGGTACCAACGAAGGGTTCGATCCCGCGCTGGGCCTGGCTGATACCGAAGCCGTGCTGCGCAATGCCGTGGCGCGGGTGCGGCGCCTGGCCGGGCCTGCCGTGCCGATCCTGCTGGTCGGCCCGCCCGATGCCGCCAGCAGCCGCCCGGTCGTGGCTTTGCCCGCCCTGCCCGAAACCGTGGCCTGCGGCGGCGGCTGGTCGGTGCCGGGGCACCTGGCGCAGATGCGCACGCTCGAACGGCGCCTGGCGACCACGCTGGGCCTGGCCTTCTGGGACTGGCAGGGCGCCATGGGTGGCCCCTGCACCACGATGGGCTGGGTGGCGCAGGGCCTGCAACGCGGCGATCACGTGCATTTCACGCGCGAAGGCGGGCGCCTGATCGGCGGTGGCCTGGCGACAGACCTGCTGGCGGCGGCCCGCGCCCTGCCCGTGGCACGGGGGCATTGAGCCAGCCGCGATGCTCTTTCCCACGCTGGCCTTTCACGTCTTCTTCCTGGCGGTCTTTGCGCTCAACCGCCTGATGGCGCGCGCGCGCGATTGGCGCGTGATCCTGCTGCTGCTCGCCTCCTGGCTGTTCTATGGCCTGTGGGATGCGCGGTTCGTGGCGCTGCTGATGGCCAGTTCGCTGTGGAACTGGCTGTGGGCGCGGGTCATTGCCTGGGGCAAGGGGCCACGCCTGCTGTGGCTGTGGCTGGCGATCCTGGGCAATCTCGGCGTGCTCGGCTGGTTCAAGTATGCCGGTTTCCTGGCCGATCTGGCGGGCATGCCGCTGGCGCAGGCGATCATTCTGCCGGTCGGCATCTCGTTCTTCACGTTCCAGGGCTTGAGCTATGTGATCGATGTCTACAACGGCCGCACGCGCCCGGCGCGGCTGCTCGATCTCACTTTGCTGATGAGCTTCTTTCCCCATCTCGTGGCCGGGCCGATCGTGCGGCCCAGCCACCTCCTGCCACAATTGCGCCACGCCCCGCGCCTCGGGCGGCAGGAAGCGGCGGCCTGCCTCATCCTGATCCTGTGGGGCACGGTGAAGAAGGCGGTGATCGCCAACGACATTTCTGTGCACCTGGTCGATCCGGTGTTTGCCGATCCGGCGGCCCATTCCAGCCTGGAACTGGCGCTCGCGGCTTATGGCTATGCCGTGCAGATCTACTGCGATTTTTCCGCCTATACCGACATGGCGATCGGCCTTGCTGGCCTGCTCGGCTTCCGCTTCCCGCGCAATTTCGACCAGCCCTATCGCGCCGCTTCGCTCCAGGATTTCTGGCGCCGCTGGCACATCAGCCTGTCGAGCTGGCTGCGCGACTATCTCTACATCGGTGCTTTCGGCGGCTCGCGCCAGGCGCTGTGGCGCACCTGCTTCGCGCTGTTCGGCACGATGGTGCTGGGCGGGCTGTGGCACGGGGCGAGCTGGAATTTCGTGATCTGGGGCGCGCTGCACGGCGGCGTGCTGGTGGCCGAACGGCTGTGGCAGCGCGCGCGGCCCGCCGCCTGGCCCACCCTGCCCGCCTGGGCGGGCACGGTGATCACGTTCCATATCGTCGCGCTGGGCTGGATTTTCTTCCGCTGCACCGAGTTTTCCGGCGCGATTGCCTTCCTGCGCGGCATCGCGGCAGGCCGGGGCGGTGGCGCGCCGCTGGCCAGCGCCTGGGTGCTGGCGCTGATCGCGCTGGGCATGGCCTGCCACTTCGGCCCGCGCCATGCGGTGCAGCGCTCGGCCCGCGCGCTGGCGGTGCTGCCCGGCTGGGCGGTGGGCCTGATCGGCACCCTGGTGCTGCTCGTGGTCGAAGGCCTGCGCGGCGGGGGCATTGCCCCGTTCATCTATTTCCAGTTCTGAAGGTGGCGTGATGGACGATGGACTTCCCTGGGGCGAATCGCCGATCGACCTGGCAGAGGAAGACAGTGCCCCGATGCAGGCCGGCGTGCAGACCGGCTGGCGCTGGGCTTGGGGCGTGCTGGGCAGCAGCAGCCTGGCGCTGGTGCTGTTCAATTCCCACGCCCTGGCCAACTGGGCCGATCAATTGCCGCCCAACGACCTGACGGCGCCGATCGTCACGGCCGCCGATGCCTGGCATGATCAGGCGGGCAAGCTCGGCCTCAACACCGTGGTCGATAGCGTGGACCGCTGGACCAAGTCCGCGCGCGGCGACGAGCGGGCCAGCGAATAGAAAAGGGCCGGGAAAGCGTGGTGCTTTCCCGGCCCCGTTTTTCAGTCCGTCCTTGCGGGCCTCATGCCTCGTCGGCGTTGGGCTCGCTGGCGGCATCGCTCGCCTTGCGCTTGCCGGCCTTCTTCTTGACCAGCTTGGGCGCCGCCGGGGTCAGCTCGAAGTTCAGCCCGTCGTCCTTCAGGCTGACGTGCACTTCCCCGCCATTGGCCAGCTTGCCGAACAGCAGTTCCTCGGCCAGCGGCTTCTTGACCTTTTCCTGGATCAAGCGGGCCATCGGCCGCGCGCCATAGAGCCGGTCATAGCCGCGCTTGGCCAGCCAGGCGCGGGCATCGCCATCGAACTGGATATGCACGTTCTGCTCGGCCAGTTGCAGTTCGAGTTGCAGCACGAACTTGTCGACCACGCGGCTGACGACTTCGGGCGGCAGATAGCCGAACGGCACGATGGCATCGAGGCGGTTGCGGAATTCCGGCGTGAACAGGTTCTTCACCGCTTCGTCGCCCGCATCCTGCTTGGACACGTCGCCGAACCCGATGCCCTGCTTGGCCATGTCCGAAGCGCCGGCATTGGTGGTCATGATCAGCACGACATTGCGGAAATCGACCGTCTTGCCGTGGTGATCGGTCAGGCGCCCGTTGTCCATCACCTGCAACAGGATGTTGAACAGGTCGGGGTGGGCCTTCTCGATCTCGTCCAGCAGCAGCACGCAATGCGGTTGCTGGTCGATGGCATCGGTCAGCAAGCCGCCCTGGTCGAACCCGACATAGCCCGGAGGGGCACCGATCAGGCGGCTGACCGAATGGCGCTCCATGTATTCCGACATGTCGAAGCGTTGCAGCGGAATGCCCATGATCTGGGCCAGGCTGCGCGCCACTTCGGTCTTGCCCACGCCGGTGGGGCCGGAGAACAGGAACGAGCCGATCGGCTTGTCCGGATCGCGCAGGCCGGCGCGGCTCAGCTTCATCGCGCTCGACAGCACTTCGATCGCCTTGTCCTGGCCGAACACCAAGCGCTTGAGGTCGCGCTCCAGGTGCTCCAGCACCTTCTTGTCGTCGCTGCTGACGGACTTGGGCGGGATGCGCGCCATCGTCGCGATCACCGCCTCGATCTCGCGCGCGGTGATGGTCTTCTTGCGCTTGGACGGCGGCACCAGCATCTGCATCGCGCCCACTTCGTCGATCACGTCGATCGCCTTGTCGGGCAGCTTGCGGTCGTTGATATAGCGCGCGGAAAGCTCCACCGCCGTCTTGATCGCCTCGGGCGTGTACTTGACCTTGTGGTGCTCCTCGAACGCGGTGCGCAGGCCTTTGAGGATCTTGATCGTGTCTTCCACGCTGGGTTCGTTCACGTCGATCTTCTGGAACCGGCGCAGCAGGGCGCGGTCCTTCTCGAAGTGGTTGCGGAACTCCTTGTAGGTGGTCGAACCGATGCAGCGGATCGTCCCGCCCGACAGGGCAGGCTTCAACAGGTTCGATGCGTCCATCGCCCCGCCACTGGTCGCGCCGGCGCCGATCACGGTGTGGATCTCGTCGATGAACAGGATCGCGTGCGGCATCTTTTCCAGTTCGGAAACGACCTGCTTCAACCGCTCTTCAAAGTCCCCGCGATAGCGCGTGCCGGCCAGCAGGCTGCCCATGTCGAGCGAATAGATCACCGCCTTGGTGAGCACTTCGGGCACTTCGCCTTCCACGATCTTGCGCGCCAGGCCTTCGGCGATCGCCGTCTTGCCCACGCCCGGATCGCCCACGTAAAGCGGGTTGTTCTTGGAACGGCGGCACAGGATCTGGATCGTGCGGTCCACTTCCGGGCCGCGCCCGATCAGCGGATCGACCTTGCCCGAAAGGGCCTTGTCGTTGAGATTGACGCAGAACTGGTCGAGCGCCGAATCCTTCTTGTTGCCGCCCTTGGCTTCGGCCTTTTCCTCCTGCTTGGGGGTCTCTTCCTCGGTCGGCTTGGCCGTGCCGGAATTGACCTGGCGACCGCCCTTGCCGATGCCGTGGCTGATATAGCTGACGGCATCCAGGCGGCTCATGTCCTGCTGCTGGAGGAAATAGACGGCATAGGAGTCGCGCTCGGAAAACAGCGCGACCAGCACGTTGGCCCCGGTCACCGTGTCCTTGCCAGAAGACTGGACATGCAGGATCGCGCGCTGGATCACGCGCTGGAACCCGGCGGTGGGCTGGGGATCGGCTTTCTCGGCCGTCTTGAGCGACTGGTATTCCTGGTCGAGGTACTGGCGTACCACGTCGCCCAGATCGCCGAGGTCCACGCCGCAGGCCTGCATCACCTGCGCCGCGTCTGCATCGTCGATCAGCGCCAGCAGGAGATGTTCGAGCGTCGCGTATTCATGGCTGCGCTCCGAGGCATTGGCCAGGGCGCTGTGCAACGTCTTTTCGAGGCTCTGGGCGAAACTGGGCATAGGCTCGCTTTCTGGGGCTCACTCTTGGCCATGACGGAAGTATTCCGCCACGGGATGGTTCCCTCGCGGGAGGAAAGCACGGGGTTGGTTAACCGCCGCCGAACCAGGCTGGGCGGTCGCCACGGATGCTTCAATCGATGGTTGGGGCCACGGCCCCATGGAAAGGCAGGCCGGGCGCGTTGCTGGGGGCTTAACCGTTTTACGGGTCAGAACCGCTATATGGGGACGCCGCCCCGCAAGGTGAAGGGCGGCACTGCTCATCGTCCGGTTTCGCCGGAAGGGGGCGGGGCTGGTGGCCGGGCGCCGAACAGCGCGTCGGCAGCGGCGCGGGTGCGTCCGGCCTGGTCGCGGTGGCGGGCGGTGCGGGCGATTTCCGCTTCGAGCAGGGCGATGCGCGCGGTCAACTCGTCCACCGAAAGCGAATCGAGCGGCTCGGTGGCCAGGTGCCCGGCCAGGTCGCCCTTGCGGCGCGGAAGGTCGTCTGCGTCCATCGCACTGCACAATGTTGGACGGCAAACGCTTGCTGTCAACCTGTCCCATGGGTAGAGCCGGCGTCTGACACGATTATGACGTCAAAACATGGGGCGGCTGATGCTGGATCTTCCGGTGACGATGACGGCAGTGGGGTTTGCGGAGCATGGCGGGCCAGAGGTCTTGCGGCCCGAAACCGTGCCCGTGCCCCTGCCCGGCCCCGGCCAGGTGCTGGTCAAGGTGGCCTATGCCGGGGTCAACCGGCCTGACGTCATCCAGCGCCAGGGGCTCTATCCGCCCCCGCCCGGTGCCTCGCCCTTGCCCGGGCTGGAAGTGTCCGGCCAGGTCGTGGCGCTGGGTCAAGGTGTCGTCGCGCCGCTGCTCGGCCAGAATGTCTGCGCGCTCGTGGCCGGCGGCGGCTATGCCCAATATTGCCTGGCGGAAGCCGCGCAGTGCCTGCCCGTGCCCGATGGCCTGCCGCTCGATGCGGCCGCCGCCCTGCCCGAAACCCTGCTCACCGTGTGGCACAACGTGTTCGAGCGCGGCTGGGCCTGCGAAGGCGAAAAGATCCTGGTCCACGGCGGCACCAGCGGCATCGGCAGCATGGCAATCATGCTGGGCAAGCTGTTCGGGCTGACCGTGATCGTCACTTGCGGCGGGCCGGACAAGTGCCGCGCCGCGCTCAAGATCGGCGCGGATCACGCGATCGATTACAAGGCCGCCGATTTCGTCGAGGAAGTGCGCGCGATCACCGGCGGTGAAGGCGTGAACCTGGTGCTCGACATGGTGGCGGGCGATTATGTCGCGCGCAATCTCCAGTGCCTGGCCATGGACGGCCGCCACGTCACCATCGCGGTGCAGGGCGGCGCCAAGGCGCAGATCAACATGGCCCAGGTGATGAGCCGGCGCCTCACGCTCACCGGCTCCACCCTGCGCGCCCGCTCCGCCAGCTTCAAGGCGCTGCTCACCCAGGAAATCGCGCAGACCGTGTGGCCGCTGGTGGAACAGGGCAAGCTGCGCCCCATCATGGACCAGGCCTTTCCGCTGGACCAGGCTGCCGCCGCCCACACCCGCATGGAGGCGGGCCACCACATCGGCAAGATCGTGCTGAAAATGCCCTGATTGTGGCGCAATTGCAGGGGCATGCCGGATTGCTCTTGCCGTTTGGGCCGGGCTCGCTTACATCTCCACAGGCAAGTGGCCGCTCCGTGAAGGGGCGGCCCTTATTGTTTCCGCGCCATAAACACCGTTCTTCGCAACACAGCCGAACGCGCACGAAAAAAAGAGGACCATGCCGTGAGCAACCAGCCCACGTATCCGCTGATGCCGCATGCCACTGCTTCGTGGCTTGTCGACAATACGGCCCTGACGTTTGAACAGATCGCCGAATTCTGCGGGCTGCATATCCTTGAAGTGCAGGCCATGGCCGACGATCTGGCCGGCGCCAAGTACACCGGGCGCAACCCGCTGCACTCGGGCGAGCTGAGCCAGGGCGAAATCGATCGCGGCCAGGAAAACCCCAACTATCGCCTCAAGATGCAGCGCGCCCCGCTGGCCGTCAGCCGCACCAAGGGCCCGCGCTACACCCCGGTGTCCAAGCGCCAGGACAAGCCCGACGGCATCGCCTGGATCCTGCGCCACCACCCGGAAATCTCCGACGCGCAGATCGGCAAGCTGATCGGCACGACTCGCACCACCATCGCCGCGATCCGCGATCGCAGCCACTGGAACATCGCCAACATCAATCCCAAGGACCCGGTCACGCTGGGCCTGTGCTCGCAGCGCGAGCTGGACATGCTGGTGAGCAAGGCATCGAAGCGCGCCGGCGTGCCGGCCGAAGAGGAAGGCGCCGTGACCGATCGCCTGGGCTCTGACCGTGACGCCCTGATCGAGGAACTGCGCGCCCAGCGCGAGGCCCAGTCCAAGGCCGCTTCGGAAGCCGCCCAGCACGCCGAAGCCATGGCCTGGCTCGAAGCCCGCCGCGCCGAAGGCATCTCGGACAGCTAAGTTTACTGGAACGTCCTTCTCCCTCCCGCCAGCGGGAGGGGTTTTCGACGCCTGCATCACCCGGAAATCCGTTCGGGCTGAGCTTGTCGAAGCCCCCAGCGCTGTGCTCTGGCCCTTCGACAGGCTCAGGGCGAACGGGGGGCGGGATGCTTTCCTCTCCGCCCGCCCCCGGCGCTCAGGCCGACTGAATATAGACGCGCATCGCGTCGGCTTCCGCCTCGATCCGGTCGAGTCGATACTTCACCAGGTCGCCGATCGAGATGAAGCCGATCATCCGCCCGTCTTCCAGCACGGGCAGGTGGCGGAACCGGCGCCGGGTCATCAGCGCCAGCGCTTCCATCACCGAGGTTTCCGGGCTCACCGTCACCACCGGCGCGGTCATCACCGCGCTCACCGGCAGGCGCAGCGCATCCTCGCCATGGGCAGTGAGGGCGCGAATCACGTCGCGTTCGGAAAAGATCCCGGCCACGGCGTTTTCGCCATCGTGAACCGGCAGCGCGCCGATCTTGTGGCTGCTGAGCATCTCGATGGCATCGGCCACCGTGTCTTGCGCGTGGACAGACCAGACTTCACCGGAACGGCCGGCGATCAACCGTGCAATGGTCATCAGTTGGCTCCTCTTCCCCTTGGGGCAGTTGGTCCCGCCTCCGCCTGCAATCATGCCACGTTCCGGTTGCGCGGCAAGGGCCTTCCTGTACGCAATGCCATCGGGGAGAATGCACGATGGCAAACCGGTCTCCGCTGGACGATCCGCACAACGCAAGCCATGCCTGGGCGCGCTATCGCTGGCTGCTGCGGCGCATGGCGCTGGCCACGCTGCTGGTGATCGCGGCGGTGGATGGCTGGCTCTATGCCGGGGTCGGGCTGGTTTCGATCCACCTCTACATCGCCACGTCGCTGGGCGTGGGGCTGACGATGATGCTGATGGCCGCGCTGATGGGGCTGGTGTTCCTGTCCAGCGGCACCGGCCACGATGAAAGCATCGAGGATCGGCTCGACAGCTCGCACTGGGACGAATCCTGAAATTGACCTTGCCGCCCGGCAGCGCGCGCGGCAACGGGAGGGTCTGTTTCCACCCGGAGTGTGACCCATGAACCGCCGCCAAGTGCTTGCTTCCACCGGGATGGCCGCGCCGCTGGCGCTGGGCGGCGCGCGCGCGATGGCGCATGGCGGCCCGGCGTCTGGCCGCGCGCCGTCTGGTGGCCCGGCTCATCCTGGCCGTACCGGTCCGCGCAACCTGATCACTGATGTTCCCGGCATCACGGTCGGCTGCGCGCAGGATGCCGCCGTGCGCACCGGCACCACCGTGATTCTGGCCGAAGGGCTGGTCACCGCCGCGATCGATGTGCGCGGCGGCGGCCCCGGCACGCGCGAAAGCGACGCACTGGAAAGCCACAACCTGGTCCATGCCTGCAATGCCGTGGTGCTGTCGGGCGGATCGTCATGGGGCCTGGCTGCGGCCGACGGTGTGGCGGCGCAGCTTGGCGCGCGCGGCATCGGTTATGGCGGGCTGGCCGCCGATGGCGTGCCGGTCTCGCCGATCGTGCCGGCAGCGATTCTCTATGACCTCGGCAATGGCGGCAACAAGCGCTGGGGCACCCTGCCGCCTTATCGCGACCTCGGCATGGCCGCGCTGGCCGCTGCCGGCCCCGATTTCGCGCTCGGCACCAGCGGCGCGGGCTATGGCGCCATGGCCGGCGCACTCAAGGGCGGGCTGGGCTCGGCCTCCACGCGCACCCGCGATGGCGTCATGGTCGGCGCGATCGTGGCGGTGAACGCGCTCGGGTCCAGCGTGGTGCCCGGCACGCGCCATTTCTGGGCCGGTGCCTTTGAAATGGGCGATGAATTCGGTGGCCTCGGCCCGGTGGCCGCGCGCGTGGGGGCAGAGGAATGGGGCGGCACCAAGCTGCCCGCCCCGCGCGAGAATACCACGATCGCCTGCATCGCCACCGATCTCGATCTCACCGCCGCCGAAATGAAACGCGTGGCGATCATGGCCCAGGATGGCCTCGCCCGCGCGCTGCGCCCGGTGCATACGCCATTCGATGGCGATGTCGTGTTTGCCCTGTCCACCGCGCGTCGCGCGGTGACCGGCTCGCGCGATCTTGCCGTGCTCACCGTGGGCGCAGTGGCGGCCGATACGCTGGCCCGCGCCATCGCACGCGGGGTTCACGCCGCCAGCGCGCCGGCCGGCTGGGCGGTGCCCACCTGGTCGGCCCTACCCACCTTTTCGGCCATGCCGCAGGGCTGATCGCCGTGGCCCGCGCGCTGATCACGCTGGCGGTGCCGGCCCTGCTGGTGCTGCTTGCCGCGCTGGCGGTGCCGGCCGATGGCGGCGCGCTGCTCGGCATCGGTGCGCGCACCTGGGCGCTGTTTGCCTGCGCCCCGTTGACCAGCGCCTGGCTGTGGTGGCGTCAGCGCGGGATCGCGGCATGACGGCGGCGTTCCTCGCAGTCTTGGCGCTGTCGCTGGCCATTGCCGTCTGGGCACGGCGCGGAGCGGGACAGGGGCCGCGCGCCTATTTCGTGGCGGGCGGGCAGCTTGGCGCGATCCTGTTCTTCTTCCTCAGCGTGGGGGAGACCTATTCGATCGCCACGATGCTCGGCTTTCCCGGTGGGGTCTATGCCGGGGGCGAAGGCTTCGTGCTGTGGTTCTTCGGCTATATCCTGCTCGCGGCACCGGTGCTGTTCGTGCTGGGCCCGTGGATCTGGCGCGCCGGGCAGCTTCACGGCGCGGTGACCATTCCCGATTTCTTTGCCGCCCATTTCGGCAGCCGCGCGCTGGAGCGGGTGATCGCGCTGGGCGCGATTGCCCTGCTGCTGCCGATCGGCACGATGCAGTTTGCCGGCATCCGCCTGGTCCTGGGCGCGCTGGCGCCAGGGGTGCCGATGCCGCTGCTGCTGGCCGGGGCCGGGCTGGTCACGCTGGGCTATGTCCTGCTCGCCGGCCTGCGCGCGGCTGCGTTCGTCGCCGTGCTCAAGGATGCGCTGATGCTGGGCGCGATCGTGCTGGTCAGCGCCCTGGCCCTGGCGCATTGGCCGTCTGCCCCGGCGCCGCAGGTCGTGGCGGCGCCGCAAGTGCCGGTCGGCCTGCCTTTCGCGCTCAGCACCATTTTCGTCCAGGCGCTGGGCTTTGCCATGATTCCGCAGAACTGGGCCTTCCTGTTCGCCGCGCGCGGGCCGCAGGCGATTGCCCGCGCCCAGGCCGCCGCGCCGCTCTACATGGTGATGTTTCCGCTGCTGATGGCCGTGGCGGTGTTCGCGCGGCGGCTGGGCCTGCCTGTTGCCAAGCCCGATTTCGTGTTCCTGGCCACGGCGCAGCACGTGCTGCCCGGCTGGGCGGTGGGCGTGGTCATGGCCGCCGTGGTGCTGGCGGGGCTGGTCATCCTCTCCAGCGTGTGCCTGGCGATTGCCCCGCTGCTCACCCGCAATGTCCTGCCCGGGCTCGACGGCGCGGCGCAACAGCGCTGGGCCAAGGCGGTCATGGCGCTGTTCATCGCGCTTTCGGCCGCCGGCGCCCTGGCGCAGGTGCCCTTGCTGGCCACGCTCAACACCGTGTTCTACTTCGGCATCGTGCAGACCCTGCCCGGCTTCCTCGCCGCCCTGTGGGCACCGCGCGCCAGTGCCGCCGGCTTGCTCGCCGGCCTTGCCGCTGCGGCCCTCGCCATTCTCGCCATGAAGCTTGCGGGGCTGGGCCTCGGCGGCATCAATCCCGGCCTGATCGGCCTGATCGCCAATGGTGCGGTCCTGGCGCTATGGACCCGGGCCAGGCCGCGCCGCGATGGGCGCAGCGTGATCGAACTTCTGGGATAGGGGGCAGGGGGCTTCGACAAGCTCAGCCCGAACGGCTGTTGTTTTGAATTTCCGAGAGAAACCCGTTCGCCCTGAGCTTGTCGAAGGGCCTGTCCAGAGCCCGCCGAAGGGCGCTGGCGCAAGGCTGCGCTCAATCCTCGGGCGGATTGAGCCGATAGTCGGTCACGGGCACGCCGCCGATCACGTGTTCCTGGATGATCCGCTCCAGCACCGGCGGCGTGCAGGAATGATACCATACGCCCTCGGGATAGACCACTGCCACCGGCCCGGCGGCGCAGACGCGCAGGCAGCCGACCTTGCTGCGCAGCACGCCCTGCTTGCCGCCCAGCTTCAATTCGCCCAGCCGCTTTTTCAGGAACGACCAGGCCGCATCGCTGTCCTTGGCGGAACAGCACTTGTCCTTGTCCGAATCGGCGCAGATGAAGATGTGCCGCTGCGGGGCAAAGCCGCCCAGCTTGGCCAGCGTGCTTTCCGCTTCGGCAATGTCCTTGTCGGGCGTGTTGCTGCTCTGGCCCTTGCCCATCAGCCGCGCTTGCCGGCGATGCGGGCGATTTCGGCAGCGACCATCTTTTCCACCATCACCGGCAGGTTGCGTTCCAGCCACTGCGCCAGCATCGGGCGCAGCATGTCGCGCACCATGCCTTCCAGCGAGGTTTCGCCCGAGCGCACGATCTGCGGCTGCGCACCGGGCTGGGCCAGCATGGCCAGCGCCGCCAGCGAATCGCGCATCGAGGCGGCGGCTTCCTGCGGCACCAGGGCCTCTTCCTCGTCGTCCTCGTCCGATGCTTCGGACGAAGGCTTGCCATATTCGCCCATGATCTGCGCGGCCACGTCGGTCAGGTCCAGCACATCGGCGGGGCTGGCGGCGCGGGTCATGGCAATGGCCGGATTGGACGCGGCACGCGAAGCAGGCGCCCCTTCGCGCCCGGCCTGGGCCTGAAGCGCGGGGGCAATCGCGGCAGCGGCGGCGGCGGCCGACATCGGCGCACGCGGCGCGGCGGCCGTGGCCGGGGCATCGCCGCGCGCGTCACGGGCGATCACCTTCTTGATCGATTCGAGAATGTCCTCGACCGAAGGTTCACCGGCCTGACGCATGCTTGACCCCCATATTCCTTGCGCAACCGATCCGGCCTGATTGATCAGGGCAGCGGCTGGTCGGGGATTGTCGCATCCTGCGCGGGTGTGTCAACCGTGGCGGTTGCGCGGGCCACCGGCGCAGGGTCGCTGTCCCAGTCCCAGATGCGGTGGTGCACCCGTTCATAGTTGGACACCGGATCGTACAGCACCCCGCCGTCCAGCCCCAGGTCCTTGGCCTGGGCCTTGCCCATGGCCGAAAGCAGGGCAAAGCCGGCGACATATTCGTTGCGCTTGGCCGTCACCAGTTGCACCTGCGCGTTGAGCAATTCCTGCTCCGCGTCCAGGATGTTGAGGATCGTGCGGTTGCCTACGGTGTTTTCCGCGCGCACGCCCTCAAGGCTCAGCGCCGCCGCATCCACCGCCGTCTGGTTCAGCCCGATCACTTCCTTGGCCGCCAGCCAGGCCGACCAGGCCGATCGCACCGTGGCGATCACGGCCCGCTCGGTGCCGATTTCCTGCTCCATCGTCGCGCCTTGCGTGGCCTGCGCCTGGCGCACCCGCGCGCCGGGGGCGCCGCCCTGGAACAGCGGGATCGAGGCGGTCACCCCGGCCACCATGTTGCGATAGGCGTTGGGCACGCCGGGCAGATAGCTGCTCAGGTAATTGGTGCTGTTGGTCGATGCGCTGGCCGAAACCGTCGGCAGGCGGCTGGCGCCCGCCACTTTCACGTCATAGCCGGCGGCCTTGCTGGCCTCGCGCGCGGCGATCAGGTCGGGGTTGTTGTCCAGCGCATAGTCCACCGCGTCTTCCACGCTGGCGGGCATGCCGGCCAGGGCCGGCGGCGCTTCCAGCGTGCCCGGCGCGTGGCCGATGATCCGCACATAGGTTTCGCGGCTGGCCACCAGGTTGGCTTCGGCCGAACGCAGGCTGGCGCGGGCCAGCGCCAGGCGGCTGCGCGACTGCGCCACGTCGGTGCGGGTCACGTCGCCGATCTCGAAGCGGTCGCTGGTCGCCTGGAGGTTGACCTCCAGCACCTGCACGTTGTTCTTTTGCAGGCCCACGATCGCGGCATCGCGGATCACGTCCATATAGGCCGTGACGGTGTTGGTGAACACGCTCGATTCGGTGCCGCGCAGGCTGGCGCGCCCGGCTTCCACCCGCGTCTTGGCCGCCGCGATGCCGTTCTTCACCGCGCCACCGTTGTACAGCGGCAGGCCGGCATTGGCGCCCAGGCCCATCACCCGGTCGGGATAGCTCGTGGAGAAATACGAGCCGCCCTTGTCGACATATTCGTTGTAGCTGACACTGCCCGACAGCGAAGGCAGGGCGGCGGCCCGCGCGATCGGCACGTTCTCGTCGGTGGCGCGCAAGCTGTCGCGCGCGGCCTGGAGATCGGGGTTGGTCTGGTATGCCGCCGTCAGCGCGCTGCGCAGGTCATCCGCCAGGGCCGGGGCGCCCGGCGTTGTCGCCAGCGCCACCAGCAAGGGGGCCGCTGCCGCCGTGCGCCACCGGCTCTGCCGTGTCATGGGTTTCAGAAGCTCCAGCCCTTGGCGGCGGCGAATTCGGGCAGCACGGCGAAATCGGCATCGCCCAGCGCGGCCAGCGCCACTTGGCCCGCTGCCTTGCGGCCCAGCGCCAGGCGCGTCACGCGGCGGTCCACCAGGCCGGTCACCAGGCGGCCGTCATCAGCTACGGTCGCTTCCAGGGCGGGGGTGGCCTGCTCGATCGCGCCATCGACCAGGACCAGCACGAACTGGCCCAGCGCGGCGAGATCGTCGGCCGGGCTGGCCACGGTAACCACCAGGCCCAGTTCGCGCAGCAGCGCAGCCAGATAGGTGCCGGGCTTGCCCACCACCAGCGCGCGTTCGCCGGCCACCGGGGCAGCGGCGATCAGCATCTGCCCGTGGGTCAGCGCCGGGGCGAGCACGGTGCCATCGCCCAGCGGCACGGCGCGGTCCATATAGGCCAGGGCGCGGCGCTCGGCCGGAACGAAGTCTTCGCGCGGCACGGCGGCAAAGGCGGCCAGCACGGCCGGATCGTTCACGCCGCTCACGCGAAGCTGGCTTTCGATCATGGCCTTGCGTTCGCGCACCATTCCGGTCTCGGCTGCCTCAGCTACTGCCACGCTCATCGGTATTCCTCATCAAGTTCCGGGTGCGTGGGCATCGCTTCGCAGGTGCACACGCCATTGCCCAGCGTCTCTAGAATATTGCCCGCGCCGCGCCAAGCGTCTTGCATGCTGTTGATCGGGGCGTAATGGGCTTTGGCAGATTGCTGTAGCAGGAGCACAATTGCGATGGCGGAAATGGTGACGATCCGGGAAGCGGATCTGGTCGAAAGCGTGGCCGATGCGCTGCAATACATCAGCTACTTCCACCCGATGGATTACATCCGCGCCCTGGGCGATGCCTATGAGGCCGAACAAGGCCCCGCCGCCAAGGACGCCATCGCCCAGATCCTGACCAACAGCCGGATGTGCGCCGAAGGGCACCGCCCGATCTGCCAGGACACCGGCATCGTCAACGTCTTCGTCGAATGGGGCCAGGATTGCCGCCTCGAATCCGACAAGTCGTTGCAGGACGTGGTCGATGAAGGGGTGCGCCGCGCCTATCTCAACGCCGACAACAAGCTGCGCGCCTCGGTCCTGGCCGATCCGGCCTTCACCCGCCGCAACACGCGCGACAACACGCCCTGCGTGCTCCACGTGGAAATGGTCAAGGGCAACAAGGTGACGGTCGATGTCGCGGCCAAGGGCGGCGGCAGCGAGAACAAGTCCAAGTTCAAGATGATGAACCCCAGCGACTCGATCGTCGACTGGGTGCTGGACATGCTGCCCCAGATGGGCGCCGGCTGGTGCCCGCCGGGCATGCTCGGCATCGGCATCGGCGGCACGGCCGAACACTGCGTGCTGCTCGCCAAGAAAGCGCTGATGGAGCCGATCGACATGGCCCAGCTCAAGCAGCGCGGGCCCCAGACCGATATCGAGCGCCTGCGCATCGAGATCTTCGACAAGGTCAACGCGCTGGGCATCGGCGCGCAGGGGCTGGGCGGGCTTTCCACCATCCTCGACGTCAAGATCATGGACGCGCCGTGCCATGCCGCTGGCAAGCCGGTGGCGATGATCCCCAACTGTGCCGCCACCCGCCACGCGCACTTCACCCTCGACGGCAGCGGGCCGAGCTATCTGGAACGGCCCAAGCTCGATGAATGGCCGCAAGTCCACTGGGCGCCCGATGCCGCGGCCAAGCGCGTCAACCTCGACACGCTGACGGCCGAGGAAGTCCAGAGCTGGAAGCAGGGCGACCGCCTGCTGCTCAACGGCAAGATGCTGACCGGCCGCGACGCCGCGCACAAGCGCATCCAGGACATGCTCGCCAAGGGCGAGGAACTGCCGGTCGAATTCAAGGGCCGCGTGATCTATTACGTCGGCCCGGTCGATCCGGTGCGCGACGAAGTGGTCGGCCCCGCCGGCCCGACCACGGCCACGCGCATGGACAAGTTCATGGACATGATGCTCGACCAGGGCCTGCTCGCCTGCGTCGGCAAGGCCGAGCGCGGCCCGGCGGCCACCCAGTCGATAGCCCAGCACAAGTCGGCCTATCTCATGGCCGTGGGTGGCGCTGCCTATCTCGTGGCGCGCGCGATCAAGGAAGCCAAGGTCGTCGGGTTTGAAGACCTGGGCATGGAAGCGATCTATGAATTCACCGTGGAAGACATGCCGGTGACCGTGGCCGTCGACAGCGAAGGCCAGAACGTCCACCAGCTCGCCCCGCTGGTGTGGAAGAAGAAGATTGCCGACGAAGGCCTGTTGCCGGCCTGAAAACGGCACACGGTAGAGCCCCCTCGTGCGCCGCGCAGGAGGGGGCTTTGTTAACGGCGTCATGCTAAGGCCCTCCGCCATGAGGCAGATGGGGCAGAGGGCGTGGGTCTGGCTGGTGCAGGGGCACCGCACGGTGGCGATGCTGTTCGCGCTGGCGCTCGCCTTGCGCGCGCTGGCGATCCTGGCGGCGGTGGAGCCGACGTCGGACGCGGCGTGGTATTTCTCGCGCGCGGCGATGCTTGCCGATGGCCGGGGCTATCTGGGCGATCACGGTGCGCCCACCGCCTATTGGCCACCGGGCTGGCCGCTGGCGCTCAGCCTGGTGTTTCGCCTGTCCGGTCCGTCGATCTGGGCGGTCGGCCTGTTCAACCTTGCCCTCGCCGCGCTGGCCGGCTGGTTGACGCTCGCGCTCGGGCGGCGGCTCGGTGGGGAAGCGGTCGGTCGGCTCGCCCTGCTGCTCTGGGCGGTCTATCCCAATGCCGTGCTCTATGTGCCGCTGGCGCTGACCGAAGTGTTCTACACCACGCTGCTGCTGGCGCTGTGCTGGATCGTGGTGACGCGGCAGGATGCTGGGGCCAAGCGCGGCGGTTGGGGCTGGACGCTGCTGGCCGGCCTCGTGCTGGGGCTGGCCACGCTGGTCAAGGCGCAAAGCCTGATCCTGGCGCCGCTGCTGCTGCTCATCGCCTGGCTACGCGCGCCTGCGCTCTTGTCGAAACTGCCGCGCGTGGTGGGGCAGGGGCTGGTGATGGCGGCGGCGGCGCTGCTGGTGATCGCGCCATGGACGCTGCGCAACCATCGCGAACTCGGCGCCTGGGTCATGGTCTCGACCAATGGCGGTATCACGCTGCTCACCGGCAACAACGCCAGCGCGCGCGGCACGTTTACGCCCGATGACCCGGTGGTCCATGCGCTCGACGCGCGCCGCGACTTGTCCGAGCTGGCTTACGATGCCGAGGCGCGGCGCCTGGGGATGGACTGGATTCGCGCTCATCCGGCCGCGTTCCTCGCGCTGATGCCGCAAAAGCTGGTGCGGCTGTGGGGGCCGGATGGCGAAGGGCAATGGGCCTATGAAACCGGCTCTGCCGCCTATGCCGCCGCGCCGCGCGCGTTCCTGGCGCTGCGCCTGGCCAACCAGGCGTGGTACTGGGCGCTGCTGGCGCTGTTCGTGGCGGCGCTTCCCGTCATGATCCGCGCGCGCCGCCGCGCCGGGCAGCGGCTGATCGACTGGTGGCTGCTGCCCTATGGCATTGCCGCCTATCCCAGCGTGATCGCCATGGTCTTTTCCGGGCAATCGCGCTTCCACTATCCTGCCATGCCCTTCGTGGCGATCATGGCCGCCTGGCTGGTCGTGCATCTGCTGCGCGGGCGTGACAGGGCGTTGCCCTTGCGCTAAAGGCCCTGGCCATGGCCAGCCGTCTCGCCACGCTCACTACCACCACCCCGGTGCGCCGGGGGTGGGTTCGCGTGGGCGCCTGACCGGCTTTCCCCGCAACGCCGCCGCCCCGGTCCGGGCGGAACGGCATCTTCCTCCCGGATAGCGCGAAACCCGAGATGCCGCCCCTTTCGGCGTCGCGGCACTTGTGCCATGGCGCGCGTCATATCCCGCAAGAGAGATCCGATGTCAGACCTGCTCAAGATCACCCTGCCCGATGGCTCGCTGCGTGAAGTGGCGCCGGGCACCACGCCGGCCGATATCGCCGCCGCGATCGGCCCCGGCCTCGCCAAGGCCGCCATCGGCGCGCGCGTGAATGGAGAGCTGTTCGACATCACCCGCCCGTTCGAGGGCGACGCGCAACTCGCGCTGGTCACCGCGCGGGACGAGGCCGACGCCCTGGAACTGGTGCGGCACGATTATGCCCACGTCCTGGCCGAAGCGGTGCAGGCGCTGTTCCCCGGCACGCAGATCACCTTCGGCCCGGCCACGGACGACGGGTTCTATTACGATTTCGCCCCGGCAGAACGCCCGTTCACCGAGGAAGACCTGCCGGCGATCGAGGCAGAGATGCGCAAGATCATCGCCGCCGACAAGCCGCTGCGCCGCGAAGTGTGGAGCCGTGCGGACCTGATCGCCCGCTGGACCGAGCAGGGTGAGACGTTCAAGGCGCAATGGGCGGCCGAACTGCCGGAAAACGAGGAACTGACGGTCTACTGGTCGGGCAGCGACTGGCTCGACATGTGTCGCGGGCCGCACCTCGCCTCCACCGGCAAGCTCGATCCCAATGCCTTCAAGCTGACGCGCGTGTCGGGCGCCTATTGGCGCGGCGACCAGAAGAACGCAATGCTCAGCCGCATCTATGGCACCGGCTGGCTCAACAAGAAGCAGCTCGACGCGCACCTCACCCGGCTGGAGGAAGCGGCCAAGCGCGACCACCGCAAGCTGGGCGCGGAAATGGACCTGTTCCACCTCCAGCAGGAAGCCCACGGTTCGGTGTTCTGGCACCCCAAGGGCTATCGCATCTGGCGCGAGCTCGAAGCCTACATGCGCCGCGCCATCGACGGCGCCGGCTATCGCGAGGTCAAGACCCCGCAGGTGATGGACGCGCGCCAGTGGGAGCAGTCCGGCCACTGGGGCAAGTATCGCGAAAACATGTTCGTGATCCCCGATGAAGTGCCCAACACCGACGATGAAGGCCCGGTGATCAGCGGCGAGGCCGACTGGATGGCCCTGAAGCCGATGAACTGCCCGGCCCACGTGCTGATCTTCCGCCAGGGCCTCAAGTCCTATCGCGAGCTGCCGCTGCGTCTCTATGAAAACGGCTGCTGCCACCGCAACGAGCCGCATGGCGCGCTGCACGGGCTGATGCGCGTGCGCCAGTTCACCCAGGACGACGCGCATATCTTCTGCCGCGAAGACCAGATCGTGGACGAAGTGCGCGCCTTCTGCGAACTGGCCGACCGCATCTACAAGGATTTCGGCTTCACTTATTCGATCAAGCTCGCCCTGCGCCCGGAAAAGCGCTTTGGCAGCGAAGCAATGTGGGACAAGGCCGAGGCCGAGCTGCGCGACGCCGTGGCCACCGCCGGCCTCGCCACGCCGGACTATGGCTGGGAAGAACTGCCGGGCGAAGGCGCCTTCTATGCGCCCAAGCTGGAATGGCACCTGACCGATGCGATCGGCCGCACCTGGCAGGTCGGCACGATCCAGTCCGACCGCGTGCTGCCCGAGCGGCTCGACGCGGGCTATATCGCCGAGGATGGCGAGCGCCATCGCCCGGTCATGCTGCACCGCGCGATCTTCGGTTCCTATGAACGCTTCATCGGCATCCTGATCGAGCATTTCGCCGGCAAGCTGCCCACCTGGCTGGCGCCGGTGCAGGCGGTGGTGGCCACGATCGTGTCCGACGCTGATGGCTATGCCCTGGAAGCGACCGAGGCGCTGCGCGCGGCGGGCATCCGCGTGGAAAGCGACGTGCGCAACGAAAAGATCAACTACAAGGTGCGCGAACACTCGCTGCAAAAGGTGCCCTACCTCCTGGTGGTGGGCAAGCGCGAGGCCGAGGAAGGCACCGTCGCCATCCGCCGCCTGGGCGAGCAGGCGCAGCAGGTGCTCCCGTTGGCCGAGGCGATTGCCCTGATCCGGCAGGACGGCACCCCGCCCGATCTGCGCGGCTGACCATTGGCTTGATGTGCGGGCGAGGGCCGGCCCTTGCCCGCACATCGGTTCGGCACCATAGCTTGCACCTATGGACAAGCGCCCCAGCATCGATCCGCGTGCCTTGCTCACGTTCCGCACGGTCTGCCGCGAAGGATCGATCTCGGCCGCAGCGCGCGTGCTCAACATTGCCCAGCCTTCGGTTTCGGCCGCGATTGCCCAGCTTGAGGCGCGGCTGGGCGTGCAACTGTTCGAACGCCACCAGACGGGGGTGCGTCCCACCAGCGAAGGCGCGCTGCTGGCCGAGCGCGCCGAGGCGATGCACCACGTGCTGGTGGGCGCGCAGGAGGAACTGGACAACCAGGCGCGCGGCCTGGCCGGGCCGCTGCGCATCGGCGGCACCCCCGGCGCGCTGGTCAGCCTGCTGCCGTTCGTGATCGGCCGGCTGGAGGCGCGCATCGGCCCTTGCGCGCTCAGCGTGGTGGAGCGGCCCGATGGCGTGCTGGTCGATCTGCTGCGCCAGCGCCAGATCGATCTGGCTTTCGTCACCACCGAGATCGAAGCGCCACCCCCCGATCTCGCCGAGCGCACCTTTGCCCGCGATCCCTTTGCCCTCCTGGTCGGGCGGCGCCACGATGCGCTGCCTTCGGCGGTGTCGCTGCGCGACGTGGCGGCGCTGCCATGGGTGCTGCCCGAGGCGCAGGGCGCGTTCCGCCGCCAGGTGGATGCGCTGTTCATCGCCGCGCAGACGCCGGTGCCGGCCAACGTGGTGCGCTGCGATTCGCTGCTGACCACCAAGGCGATCGTGCGGCTGAGCGACCGCATCACCATCCTGCCGCGTCAGGTGGCCGCCTCCGAACTGTCGATCGGCGTGCTGCGCGGCATCGAGATTCGCGAGGCTGCGTTCCAGCGCAGCATCGGCGTGCGCCTGCGCGCGGGGGAGGCGCCGTCGCTGGCCGCCCAGGCCCTGCTCGATGTGCTGGCGGCCCGCTATAGTCAGGAGCTATAGCAAGATAGATAGATAATATTTTGAGCCGATAGACAACTTGCGCGAAAAGGCGGCAGCGGCCCACCGCGCCCGGCCATCGGGCCTTGATCGGGGGCAACGCCAGCGCGGGAGAGCAAGCGATGCGGACCCTTATCCGCAATGTCAGTATTTTCGATGGGAGCGGCAGCGCTCCCTATGCCGGCAGCGTGCTGGTGGAGGGCGAGCGCATTGCCCGCGTCGCCGCCGGGGCCGATGCCCTCGATGGCGAAGCCTGCGACACGCGCATCGATGGCGCCGGCCGCACCCTGATGCCCGGCCTGGTCGATGCCCACGCCCATCTTACCTGGGCTTCGTCGATCGAGAAGATCTACCACCAGTTCATCCTGCCGCCCGACCAGCTCAAGGAAGCGGCCTGGCGCAACGCCCGCGTGCTGCTCGACCAGGGCTTCACCAGCCTCTATTCGGCCGGCGCACTGGTCGACGGGATCGAGCCCGAACTCGCCGCCGCAATCGCTTCGGGCGAAACGCCCGGCCCGCGCTACGTGCCCTCCACCATCGAGCGCAGCCCGGAAGGCGATGAAGGTGTCGACACCGGCAACGTGTTCAACGGCCGTGGTGCCGAGGCGATGCGCGCGTTCGTCGGCTATTGCGCGGATCAAGGCGTGAAGTCGATCAAGCTGGTCGTTTCGGGCGAAGACGCGCTCAAGCCCGGCACGGCGCAGCACGTACTCTACACGCACGAGGAAATGGCGGCGGCGGGCGAAGCCTGCCGCGAGGCCGGGCTGTGGATTGCCGCCCACGCCTATTACCCTGAAGCGATCGGCCTGGCGCTCGATGCCGGTGCGCGGGTGATCTACCACGCTTCCTATGCTGACGAGGCCGCCCTGGCGCGGATGATCGCCGCCAAGGACACCACGTTCTATGCCCCCGGCCCCGGCGTTTCGGTGGCCGCGCTGGAAGCCAATCCGCCGCCGCATGTCAACATGGCGTCGATGAAGGCCAGCGCCGCCGACCGGCTGGAGCGCGAAAAGCGCATTGTCCCCGCGCTCAAGGCGGCCGGGGTCAAGGTGCTGATCGGCGGGGACTATGGCTTCCCGTTCAATCCCAATGGCCGCAACGCCCGCGATCTGGCCCATTTCGTCGAATACTACGGCTTTACCCCGGCCGAGGCGCTGGTTTCCGCCACGCGCCTGGGCGGCGAGCTGATGGGGCTGGACGTGGGCGAGGTGCGCGAGGGCTTCCTCGCCGATCTGCTGCTGGTCGATGGCGATCCCACGCAGGACGTGGCGATCCTTCAGGACGCCACCCGGCTGGCGATGATCATGAAGGGCGGCGCACTGTACAAGGCGCCTGCCACTGCTGAGGCCGCGTAAATGAACGAGCGTTGCGATGTGGCGGTGATCGGCTGCGGGCCGGTGGGGGCGCTCGCGGCCAACCTGCTCGGCCGTGCCGGCCTGCGGGTGGTGGTGCTGGAAAAGGAGCGGGAGCATTATCCCCTGCCGCGCGCCGTCCATCTCGATCACGAGATGATGCGCCTGTTCCAGACCGCCGGCGTGATTGACCGTGTGCTGGCCGACATGGTCGCCACCGACGGGCATCTGCATGTGGGCGCCGATCACGGCGTGATCCGCTACATGGGCACGGTGGGCAAGCCCAAGCCGTTCGGCTGGTCCAACGACTATTTCTTCTACCAGCCCGAACTCGAAGCGCATCTGCGCGCCGCCTTTGCCGACAATGGCGCGATCGATCTGCGCCTGGGCGCCACGTTCACTGCGCTGGAGCAGCAGGGCGATGGCGTCACCGTGCACTATGACCAGGATGGTGCCAGCCACACCCTGGCCGCGCGCTGGGTGATCGCCACCGACGGCGCGCGCAGCCCGGTGCGCAAGGCGCTCGGCATCGCGCTCGACGATCTCGATTTCGAGGAGCCCTGGCTGGTCGTCGATGCCGAAGTCGAAGGCCCGGTCACGTTCCCGCCGATCACCGGCGTGCCGGCCGATGCCGATCTCCAGCGCCTGTCGGTGATGATGTGCGATCCGGCGCGCCCGGCCACGGTGGTGCCCGGTCGTGGCAACCATCGCCGCTGGGAATTCATGCTGCTGCCCGGCGAAGACGACCAGGCGATGATGCAGCCCGAAAAGGTGCGCGAACTGGTCGCCGCCTGGATGAAGGACGTGCCGCACACCATCGTGCGCGCCGCCACTTATCGCTTCCATGGCCTGGTGGCCGAGCGCTGGCAGGCGGGCAACGTGTTCCTGGCCGGCGATGCCGCGCACCAGACGCCGCCGTTCTTCGGCCAGGGCATGTGCCATGGCCTGCGCGACGTGGCGAACCTGGCGTGGAAGATGGACGCCATCGCCAACCACGGCGCCGATCCGGCGATCCTCGACACCTACCAGCCCGAGCGCGACCCGCACGTGCGCGGGGTGATCGGCGCGGCGGTGGCCGCCGGGCGCTATATCTGCGAACTCGATCCGGCCAAGGCCGCCGCCCGCGATGCCGCGATTCGCGCCACGGCCGCGCAAAAGGCCGGCGAGACCGCGCATGACCTGATTCCGGCGATTGCCACCGGCCTCGTCATGCCCAGCCCGGCTGCCGGCGCCCGCTTCATCCAGCCGATCCTGGCCGATGGGCGCAAGCTGGACGACGTGGCCGGGCAAGGCTGGCGCCTGTTCGTGCGGGATGACAGCGTGACGGGAACCTCTCCCCTCGTCACGCGCCTGGTGGCCGCGTCGCTCGACGATGCCGGCGCGGTCACCGCCTGGCTCGATGCCCATGGCGTCGATGCCGTCCTGCTGCGCCCCGATCACTGCGTGTTCGGCACGGCCAGCGGCACGGGCGTAGATCTGATCGAGGCGCGCGCCCGTGCGCTCGGCCTCGCACTGGAGACCGCATGATGACCGCGTTGAACCTTGCTGCGGCCCAGGCCGTGATCGAAGCCACGCTGGCCAGTGCCCGCGCCCGTGCCGCCCGGCCGCTGGCGGTGATCGTGGTCGATGCCGGGGGCCATCCCCTGGCCTTTGCGCGCGAGGATGGCGCCAGCTTTGCCCGGCTCGACATTGCCCGCGCCAAGGCCAGCGGCGCCCTGGCAATGGATGCCGATACCCGCGTGCTGGCGCAGCGCGCCGCCGGCAACCCGGTGTTTTTCCAGAGCGTGACCGTGGCGCTGGGCGGGCAGATCGCCTTTTCGCCCGGCGGCGTGCTGGTGCGCGATGCGCAGGGCCTGGTGCTGGGCGCGGTGGGCGCCAGCGGCGATACCGGCGATTGTGACGAGGAATGTGTTCTGGCCGGCCTGCGCGCCGCCGGGTTCAATCAGGAGATGGTCCCATGAAACTGCGCAGCATCGAACTGGCGCTGCCCGATCCGGCCGCTGCGGCGCGCTTCATGCTCGATATCTGGGGCATGGCGCCGGGCGAAGTGCGCGGGCAGACTCATTACCTGCGCGGCTCCGGCCCTTATCCCTATCTCGTGGCGTTCGAGCAGGCCGACGCCGAATTCGTCCGCCACACCACCTTCGTCTGCACCGCAGAGGAACTGGCCGGCATCCGCGCCAAGGCGGCGCAGGCCGGCTGGCCGCTGACCGACACGGTCTCGGCCGATCCGGGCGAAGGCCATGGCGTGATCGTGGAACTGCCCGAAGGCGAGTTGCTGCGCTTCCTGGTCGATACCACCGAAGTGGCGCCGATCACCGGGCGCGACCTGCCGGTCAAGCTCACCCATATCGTGTTCAATTCCGCCGATGCCGAAGCCTCGGGCCATGCGGTGGAAGACGTGCTCGGCTTCCGTGTGTCGGACCGCACCAAGGGCATGGTCTTCGTGCGCTGCAACGACAGCCACCATTCCACGGCCTTTGCCCGCGCCGGGTTTTCCAGCCTCAACCACATCGCGTTCGAGATGGAAGACCTGGATGCGGTGATGCGCGGCATCGGCCGCATGCGCGACCATGGCTTTGCCCCCGCTTGGGGGCCGGGGCGCCACGGTCCGGGCGCCAATGTCTATGCCTATTACATCGCGCCGTTCGGCCCGGTGATCGAATATTCCACTGCCGTGGAAAAGGTGCCCGACGATTATCAGGCGGGCGCCCCCGAAGACTGGACCTGGCCGCCCAATCGCATCGACCAGTGGGGCATTTCCGACAAGGATTTCGACGGCCTGCGCAAGGCCGAGGAACGCTTCCGCTTCCGCCGCGAATGGCAGCCGGCTGCACCGGCCGCAAATCTGGCCTGATTCTCGGGGCCTGAACCGAATTTTTCCGGAGTGATCCCAACGTCATGACCCGTCTCATCAGCTTCCGCCGCCCCGATGGCCAGCCCAGCTTCGGCCGCCTCGATGGGCAAACCGTGCACGATCTCGGCGCGGCGGGCGGCCCGGCCTTCCTCAAGGACGTGATCGACCAGGACCTGGCCGCCCTGCCCGCCACGGGCACGTTTGCCCTGGCCGATGTCCGCCTGCTGCCGGTGGTGCCCAACCCCACCAAGATCCTCTGCGTCGGCCTCAACTATGCCACCCACGTGGCCGAGACCGGCCGCGAGCAGAAGGAATTCCCGGCGATCTTCACCCGCTGGGCCGATACCCTGATCGCCGATGGCGAACCGCTGGTGCGCCCGCGCGAGACCGAACGGTTCGACTATGAAGGCGAACTCGCCGTGGTCATCGGCAAGGGCGGGCGCCGCATCGCGCGGGCCGATGCCATGGCCCATGTCGCCGGCTTCTCGATCTTCAACGATGGCTCGGCCCGCGATTGGCAGCGCCACAACATCCAGTTCACGCCGGGCAAGAACTATCCCGCCACCGGCGCGTTCGGTCCGGCGTTGGTCCTGGCCGACGAGATCGACGATCTTGCCAGCCAGCGCGTGCAGACCCGCCTCAACGGCGAACTGGTCCAGGACCAGCCGATCAGCGACATGATCTGGGATATCCCGTTCGTGATCGAATATTGCAGCACGTTCACGCCGCTGGAGCCGGGCGATGTCATCGTCACCGGCACGCCGGGCGGCGTGGGCGATAAGCGCAAGCCGCCGCTCTACATGAAGGCCGGCGATGTTTGCGAGGTTTCCGTGGGCGTGATCGGTACGCTGACCAACCCGGTCATCGACGAAATCTGATCCACCCGACCCGTCCCATCCATGCCACCGCGCCCGCATAACGGCGGGCGCGGACCGATAAACACATGCCCATTGGGGAGAGAAGAACCATGAATTTGCGCCATAGAACCGCCCTGCTGACCGGACTTTCCCTGGCCGTGCTCACCACGCCCGCCCTGGCCCAGACGGCCGCGCCCGCTGCCCCTCAGGCGACGGATGCCGCGTCCGACGGCGCCATCGTCGTGACCGCGCAGCGCCGCGCCGAAAAGGTGACGGAAGTGCCGATCTCGATCACCGTCGCCGATGCCAGCCAGCTCGAACGCCAGCAGGTCAACACCGTCAACGACCTGAACCGCATTGCCCCCAGCCTGGAAATCCAGTCCGCGCCGGGGCAGAACACCGGTGGCGGCGGCGCGATCCGCGGCATCGGCACACAGACCTTCTCGCCCGGCGCGGTTGCCTCGGTCGGCGTGGTGGTCGACCAGGTCAGCCAGGGCAATGCCAACATTTCCGACCTGTTCGACGTGGCCCGCATCGAAGTGCTGAAAGGTCCGCAGGGCACCCTGTTCGGCCTGACCACTTCGGCCGGGGTGATCAACATCACCACCAACAAGCCCGAATTCGGCAAGGTTTCGGTACGCATGCGCACCGAGTTGTCGGCGGCTGGCTTTGCCGGATCGCAATCGGGCAACCAGGTGGTCCAGGGCGTGGCCAACGTGCCGATCGCCGATAACGCCGCGATCCGCGTGGCCGGCTATGCCAACCTGCGCCAGGGGCCGGACTACAACGTGACCACTGGCAAGTATGACAAGAACGAGACCATGGGCGGCCGCGCCCACCTGCTGTGGGAACCCACCGACAAGCTGAC
The DNA here is from genome assembly GCF_014652855.1 of Novosphingobium pokkalii. GTDB lineage: Bacteria > Pseudomonadota > Alphaproteobacteria > Sphingomonadales > Sphingomonadaceae > Novosphingobium > Novosphingobium pokkalii. Next base: position 184,241 of record NZ_BMZP01000002.1, on the reverse strand, counting down.
GGTCAACCTGATCGGCGACTATTCCGATACCCGCACCACCAACGGCGGCAACTTCTTCACCTTCCTGCACAGCGAGACCTTTGCCGATGCGCTGGCCGCGTGTGGCGTCACGCCGGGCACTGGAAACCGCAACTACTGCACGTCTGAACAGTATACCGATCGTACCTACGGCGGCGGTGCCTCGCTGCAACTGGACTACCAGTTCGAGCCGTTCACGCTGACTTCGATCAGTGCCTATCGCGGTTCACACGAACAAGGTTCGGGCGTGGCCTACAATGTGTTTCGTGCAGACACTTTGCCGGTGAATGTCCACAACTCCTACGTCGACCGTCCGCTTGATCTGGTCACCCAGGAAGTGCGCCTGTCCTCGCCGGCCAACCAGACGGTGGAATATACCGTGGGCGGGTTCTATTCGCGCCAGATTCAACATCGCGGCCAAGAAGGCGCGACCGTGGTGCTGTTCGGCCAGTCGGTTCCTTCGACGCCGGTCAATGCCTATCGAGTCAGCGACGAATCGATCGCCGCGTTTGGACAGATGACCGTTCACGTGAACGACAAACTGCGCCTGATTGCCGGCGGTCGTTACACCGACGACGTGCTGTCCTTGCAGTTGCAGAACGATGCCGGCACCGCCATTGCCTCCACCACCCGCCTGCACATGGGCAAGGTTTCGTGGAAGGGTGGCGTCCAGTACGATATCGATCCGCGCACCATGGCCTACGCCACGGTGGCGCGCGGCTTCAAGGGCGGGCAGATCGCCACGCCGTCCGATGCCGATCCCTATATCGTCCTGCCGGAAATCCCCACGTCCTATGAACTGGGTTTCAAGACCACGCTGTTTCGCAGTTGGGTGCTCGATGCCAGCCTGTTCTATCAGAAGATCCAGAACTTCCAGGCGCAGCAGTGCACGGTAGACAAGGTCACCACGGTCATTTCGTGCGTTCAGACCAATATCGACGGGGTCAAGTCGCGCGGGGCGGAAATCAACCTGTTCGGCAAGATCAACCGCGATCTGTCGCTCAACACCGGGTTCATCTGGTCCAAGGCGACCTATCCCAAGGGCTATATCGGCACCGACGGTTCCGACATCGGCGGCACCCAACTTGCCTATGCGCCAGAGTTCAAGTTCACCGCTGCGGGCGAATATTCCCACGACGTGGGCCACGATCTCAAGGGCTTCCTGGCAGTCGACGGCGTGTGGAAGTCGCGCCTGCGGTATGAAGCCAATTCTTATGCCGGCTCCACCTTCGGCCCGCACTGGATCACCGGTGGCCGGATCGGCGTGCGCACCGCCGACGAACGCTTCACCCTGGCGGTGTTCGCCCGCAACCTGTTCAACGTTCACGAACCCTCGCTGATCCAGACCAGCTTCCCGTTCGGGGCCGAGGCGAACACTGGCGCCATCTATGGCCCGCAGTCGTTCCGCTCGGTGGGCCTGTCGCTCGACGGCAAGTTCTGATTTGGTAGCGTCAGCCCACACCAGGCCGCCCCGCAAGTCCATGCGGGGCGGCCCTGTCCGTTCCCTGTCCAGAGAAAGTCGCCATGCCGTTTGAACCGACCCGTGCCGCGATTGCCGCCATGGGCACCACGCTCACGCCCGATCTGCTGGGCCGGGTGCGCGCGCTCTACGATGCCGAGCAGGCGGCGCTGGTCCGGGCCGTGCCGGCGGCGGCCACCGACCTGGCCTATGGCCCGCACGAACGCCATCGGCTCGATCTCTATGGCGCGGCAGACGGCGCGCTCAAGCCGGTGCTGGTCTTCGTGCATGGCGGGGGCTTCCTGCGCGGGGACAAGGGTGGAAGCCAAGCCGAGACCTGGCCCAATGCCTCGGTCGGCCGCATGGCCGCGCAGGCCGGCCTGATCGGCGCGGTGATCAACTATCGCCTGGCGCCCGATCACACCTGGCCGGCCGGCTCGGAAGACGTGCTCGCCGCGCTTGATTGGCTGGTGGCCCATGTCGCCGATCATGGCGGCGATCCGCAGCGCATCGTGCTGATGGGAACGTCCGCCGGCGCGGTCCACGTGGCCGGGGCAATCCGGCTGCGCCCCGATCTCGCCGTGCGCGGGGCGGTGCTGCTCTCGGGCCTCTATGGCCATACCCCGCTCGATGAACGTGACATGGCCTATTACGGCCCGGCCGAAAGCTATGCCGCGCGCGCCCCGCGTGAAGCCATGGCCACCACCGCGCTGCCGCTGCTGGTGGCGATTGCCGAATTCGATCCGCCCCGGTTCCAGGCCGAATACCTTGGCCTGATGGCCGATCGCCTGGCCCGCCACGGCACCATGCCGCGCGCGCATGTCGCCTCGGGCCACAACCACTATTCCATGGCCATGCACCTGGGCACCGCCGATCGCCGCCTGGCTGACGAGATCGTGGCCTTCGTGCGTGAAACCTGCGCCTGAAACAGAAAGATTTCCCGATGCTTGATCGCCGCACCATGATCGCCAGCGCCGCCGCGCTGGCTGCCAGCTCGCCTGCTCTGGGCAAGGTTGCCAAGGCAGCAAAGGCTGCCGCTGCGCCCACGTTCCCGCAGGGCTTCCTGTGGGGCGCCTCCACCGCGCCGCACCAGATCGAGGGCAACAACACCGCCAGCGATCTGTGGTTCATCGAGAACCAGCAGCCCACCGTGTTCGTCGCGCCGTCGGGCGATGCGGCCAACAGCCTGCTGCTGTGGGAGCAGGATCTCGACCTTGCCAAGGGCATGGGCCTCAACACTTATCGCTTCGGCATCGAATGGGCGCGGATCGAGCCGGAGAAGGGCCTGTTCTCGCAGGCCATGCTTGATCACTATGCCCGCGTGATCGACGGCTGCCGCGCGCGCGGCCTCGCCCCGGTGGTCACGTTCAGCCACTTTACCGCGCCGCGCTGGTTTTCCGCAAAAGGTGGCTGGGCCAATCCGGAGAGCGCGAGCCTGTTCGCGCGCTTTGCCGACAAGGCCGCCCGCCACTTCGCGGACCGCATCCACGCCGCGATCACTTTCAACGAACCCAACATCCTGCTGCTGTTGCAGAACGCCAATGTGCCGCCGCAACTGTGGGACATCCAGAAGCTGACGCTGGAAACCGCTGCCAAGCGCCTGGGCGTGCCGCGCTTCCTCTGCGCCAACGTGGCGGGCAAGGACGATCTGCCCGATCTGCAACGCGGGCTGCTCGCCGCGCACAAGGCCGGCAAGGCGGCGATCAAGGCGGCCGCGCCCAGCCTGCCGGTGGGCTTCTCGCTGGCGATGATGGATGACCAGGCGGTGGGCCAGGGTTCGCAGCGCGACATGCGCCGCCAGCAGATGTACGGCACTTGGCTGGAAGTGGCCAAGGGCGACGATTTCCTTGGCGTGCAGAACTATGAGCGCGCGCTGTGGGGGCCGCAGGGCCGCCTGCCGGCGCCGGCCGGATCGGTGGTCAACTGGTCGGGCAGCGAAGTCTGGGCGCCCTCGCTGGCGGGCGCGGTGCGCTATGCCCACGCGGCCACCGGCGTGCCGATCCTGGTCAGCGAACATGGCGTGGGCACCGATGACGACAGCATCCGCGCCGCGTTCATTCCGGCCGCACTCACCCACCTGAAAGCCGCGATCGACGATGGCGTGCCGGTGCTCGGCTATTGCCACTGGAGCCTGATCGACAACTTCGAATGGATCTTCGGCTATAAGCCCAAGTTCGGCCTGGCCAGCTATGACCCGGTCACCTTCGCCCGCACCCCCAAGCCCAGCGCGGCGGTGCTGGGGGCGATCGCACGAGCCAATCGCGTGTGATTTCGCGGCTCTGAAAAGATCGCAGGCATGAAAAAGCCCGGCTGGCACAGCACCAGCCGGGCTTTTTCAATGTTCGATAAACGGCCGATCAGGCCAGCGCGGCCTTGAGATCGTCCACCAGGTCGGTGCGTTCCCACGGGAACAGATCGCCTTCGGGGGTGCGGCCAAAGTGGCCATAGGCCGCCGTCACGCCATAGATCGGCTTGTTGAGCGAGAGCCCGGTGCGGATGCCGCGCGGGGTCAGGCCGCCCAGACGCGCCTTGGCCACGGCTTCCACCGCGCGTTCCAGCGCAGCGTCGTCCACCGTGCCGGTGCCATGGGTATCGACATAGAGCGACAGCGGCTGCGACACGCCGATGGCATAGGCCACCTGGATCGTGCAGCGCTTGGCCAGGCCCGCCGCGACGATGTTCTTGGCGATATAGCGCGTCACATAGGCGGCCGAACGGTCCACCTTGGTGGGATCCTTGCCCGAAAACGCGCCGCCGCCATGGGGCGCCGCGCCGCCATAGGTATCGACGATGATCTTGCGCCCGGTCAGGCCCGCGTCGCCATCCGGGCCGCCGATCTCGAAGCTGCCGGTGGGGTTGATGTGATAGACCGTCTGGTCCGACAGCAGCTCGGCCGGGATCACCGCGGCCACGGCCTGCTTCACCCAGGCTTTCAGCTCGGCATCCTTGGCGCCTTCGTCATAGCCCGGCTTGTGCTGGGTGGAGACGACGATGGCGGTGCAGGCGGCGGGGCGGCCATCCTGGAAGCGCAGGGTCACCTGGCTCTTGGCGTCGGGCTCCAGGAACGGGGCCGCGCCGGTATGGCGGTCCTGCGCCAGGCGCTGGAGAATCTTGTGGCTGTAATCCAGCGTCGCCGGCATCAGATCGGGCGTCTCGTCGCAGGCAAAGCCGAACATGATGCCCTGGTCGCCGGCGCCTTCGTCCTTGTTCTCGCCCGCGTCCACGCCCTGCGCGATGTGGGCCGATTGCGCGTGCAGGTTGTTTTCAAAGCGGAAGGTTTCCCAGTGGAAGCCATCCTGCTCATAGCCGATGCGCTTGACCGTGGCGCGCACCACGGCTTCCACTTCCTCGCGCACGCCGGGCGCCCATTCGCCGCTGGTGTCCATGATGCCGCGCCCGCGAATCTCGCCGGCCAGCACCACCAGGTTGGTGGTGGTCAGGGTTTCACAGGCAATGCGGGCTTCGGGGTCCTTGCTCAGGAACAGGTCGACGATGGCGTCGCTGATCTGGTCCGCCACCTTGTCGGGATGGCCTTCGGAGACGCTTTCGGAAGTGAACAGGTAATCGCTGCGCATGGGCAAAGGGTCCGATATAAAGCAATCTTTATGTCCCGCCTCTAGCGCGGGCGGCGGCGCGAGGCAACCAGCGCGGCCAAAAGAAGCGCTGCGGCCCACAAAAGCGGCAATATGTTGCCCATTCGCGCAAACGGCGTAGGGGCCAGCGCGGGGGGCACCAATCCTTCGAGCCGGCCGGCGACGTGGCGGGGGACAAACCCGCGCACCCCGCCGCGCGCGTCGATCACCGCGGAAATGCCGTTGGTGGTGGCGCGCAGCACCGGCAGCCCTTCCTCGATCGCGCGCAGCCGCGCCTGGGCCAGGTGCTGCGGCGGGCCCCAGGCGCCGAACCAGCCATCGTTGGTGGGGTTGAACAGCAGCGCGGGGCGATGCGCGCGGTCCACCACCTGGCCGGAAAAGACGATTTCATAGCAGATCTGCACGCCCACGCGCGGCAGGCCCAGCGCCGAAAAATCCAGCGTGCGCGGCCCCGGTCCGGACCAGTAGTCGAAATCGCCGGCGACCAGCCGTGAGAGGCCGAGCGGCGTGAGCAGGCCGCGCATCGGCAGGTATTCGCCATAAGGCACGAGATGCGCCTTGGCATAGCTGGCACGGATCGTGCCCTGGCTGTCGAGCGCGGTGACCACGTTCCAGGCGCCGATCGGCATGGTCGCCGGCCCGGCATCTGGCGGGAACGTCATGTCCACCGCCCCGGTCAGCAGCAGTGCGCCCGGCCCGATCACCCGGCCCATGCGCGCGCGCGCCAGCCCCGGATCGCCGCCATAGGTGGTGCCGGCATACCAGGCGCGGGGATAGCCCGGTTGCAGGTAATCGGGCACCGCGCTTTCGGGCCAGAGCACCAGGCGCCGCTGCCCCGGCTGGCGCGGCAGGCTGAGCGCGGCGAGCCGCTGGAACTGCGCTTCATAGCGGGTGGCGTCGTTGATCTCGTCCTGGCCGATATCGGGCTGGACCAGAGTGAACGGCACGGTGCCCACCGCGTTCTGCCCGCCCAGCGGCAGCAGGAACAGCACGGCCGGCAGGGCAAGATGCGCGGCGGCCAGGCCCCAGCGGCGCTGCGCCCCGGCGCGCAAGGCAAACAGCCATTGACCGGCGAGCAGCACGACCAGCCCCGAAAGCGCATAAGTGCCCAGCCAGGGCAGCGCACGGGCAAGGCCGGGGCGATCGAACCCGCCCAGCGCGGTGGCCGCCAGCGGGTTCCACGGAAAGCCGGTGCAGACCCAGCCGCGCGCCCATTCGGTCACGATCCACAGCGCGGCCAGCGTCGGCACCGGCGCCGCGCGCCAGCGCCGCCCCAGCCACCAGGCGCCCAGCGTGGCAGCGGCGGGAAACAGCGCAAGATAGACCGCCAGCAGCAGCACCGCGATCCAGCCCAGCCAGGCCGGCATCTGCGCCTGATAGGTAAAGGCCGTGGCGATCCAGCCATTGCCCACCGAAAAGTGGCCCCAGCCCCACAGCTCGCCCACCAGAAGGGCCTGCCATGCCCCGCGCGCGCGCTGCATCCGCGCCGCCAGCACGGCGAGCCCGAGCAGGGTCAGCGGCCACCATCCCAGCGGGGCAAAGCCCAGCGCCGCCAGGCCACCGGCACCCACCAGCACGGCCACTTCTCCACGGCGGGACAGACGATCATCACCCAGCGCGAGCAGCGCGGCGAAACGGGAGCGGAGCCAGGCCTTCATTGCCCGGTTCTATGCGGCGGCCGGCGGGGGAGGGCAAGCGCGCTTGCGGCAGAGCGAGGCCACCCTCGAGGGCAAGCGGCGCGGCTGCATACGAAAAAGGCGCCCGGGATGCGGGCGCCTTCTCGTTGTTTTCACCTGGCCGGGTTTCAGCCCTCGGCGCTTTCCGGCAAGGGGTTCTTGCGCGGGCGGCCGCGACGCTTGGGCGCCGGCGCGTCTTCGGCCGCAGGGGCAGGCTCGGCGGCCGGAGCCGGAGCAGGTGCCGGGGCTTCGGCTGCCGGGGCCGGCGCGGGTTCGCTGCGCACGCCGATGGCGGGCGGCAGGCTGGCCGGATCGAGCCCTTCGCTGGCCGGCGCGCTGCGGCGCGGACGGCGCTCGGTGCGCTGGCGCGTCCCGCGCGGGCTGCGGCTTTCGCGGATGAACGGGTTGTCGCTGCCGTCGGTCACCGGCTCGCCTTCGTCGGCGCGCACGCCTTCGAGCGGCACGGGCTGGTCGGCCACGGCCTCGCCCGGCGCGGCGGCCTGGGCGGACGGGCGGCGTTCCTCGAAGCGACGGCGGGGCGAACCGCGATCGTTTCCACGATCGCCATCGGCGTTGCGGTCTTGGCGGTCACCCCGGTCGGCGCGCTCGCTGCGGTCCTGCCGTTCGGGGCGATCCTGACGTTCCGGGCGCTCTTGGCGTTCGGACCGTTCCGGCCGATCCTGGTTGCGCGCTTCGCGCTCCTCGCGGCGGACATAGGGACGATCGAACGCGGGGAAATCGCCTTCGATCGAGAAGTCCATGCCGTCGTCCTCGGCCTCGCCCTCGTTCCAGCGCTCGCCATTGCCGCTGTGGCGCTGGCGGGCTTCTTCCTGGCGCAGCCGGGTGTCGGCGATCACGCGGAAATAGTGATCGGCAAATTGCAGATAGTATTCGGCCTGGACGCGATCCCCGTTGAGGTGGGCATCCTGCGCCATCTTGCGATACTTTTCGAGCAACTGCGGGGCATTGCCCCGGGCGCGGCTGTCGATACGGTTGAGCTGCTGGCCGCCACCTTGCGGACGGTTGTTACCGCGGCCGCGCCGGCGGTTGTTCCCACGATTGTTGTTCAACTCAGGCACGTCCTTGTTTGGGGCGGCTGTCGGTATCTTGTGCTGATCCTGTCGCCGCGCAACCCTCCGCCACGCGCCCGCAACGCGCGGGTGCGCAGATTCCCAGCATCTGCCAGCCGGAAGCCCCTGCAAGAGGGCCGATGCGGGCGCAAATGGTGGAGTCGGCCGGGACGGGAAGCCTTCATCCGTCGCCCTGCCTAGGGGGACAATTAGTGATCGCCGGGCGGCTTGCCAAGCGAAATGTTGGGACAAAACGTGATTTCCACAGCCCTGTCGCGCCCGGCAAGATCGGGATGAACCCGAGCGGAGAGGCCATGGGCCTGCGCCAGGGCCATGACGGCGGCGCCCTGCTGCCAGCCGATTTCCACCACGGCAAGCCCGCCCGGCGCCAGAAGATCAGGCAGTTGCGGCACCAGCACGGCATAGTCGGCCATGCCGTCAGGCCCGGCGAACAGCGCGCTGGCCGGCTCGAAATCGCGCACATCGGGATCGAGCGGCGCGGCCTCTTCCACATAGGGCGGATTGGCCAGGATCAGGTCGAACCGGCCCAGCGCCACGGCCCAGTTGGGCTTGGTCCAGTCGCCCGGCTGCATCCGCGCGCGCGCGTCCAGCCCCAGCCGCAGCGCATTGCCCGCCGCCACCACGCGCGCCGCGTCGGATCGCTCGATGCCCGTGCCCATGGCCTGGGGCCACAGCGAAAGCGCCGCCAGCAGCAGCGCGCCCGAGCCAGTGCCGAGATCGAGAATCCGAGCCGGGGGGCGTCCTTCCAGCGCGCGCTGCGCCACTTCGATCAAGGTCTCGCTGTCGCCGCGTGGGATCAGCACGGCCGGGCTTACGGCCAGTTCCAGGCCATAGAATTCCTGGGTGCCGGTGATGTAGGCCACCGGCTCATGCGCCTGCCGCCGCGCCACCAGCACGGCAAACCCCGCCGGCTCGGGCGCATCCATCTGCCGCAGCAGCACATCGGTGCGGGTGCATCCCAGCGCATGGGCCATCAGCACTTCGGCATCGAGGCGCGCGGTGCCGCTGGTGGGGGCGAGGGTTTGTGCGGCTTGGAACAGCGCTTGGCGGACGGTTCGTGCGTGGCTTCCACCACCCCCAACCCCCTCCTCTGAAGAGGAGGGGGCTTTTGCTGCGTTCTCCTCCCCCTCCTCTTCAGAGGAGGGGGGCGGGGGGTGGTGGGAAGCCTTGCGCCGCCCCGGCCAGCGATCCGCCAATCCCTCGGCCACCTCGACAATCCGCGTCAAAACGCCCTCCAGATTGCCCATCACCTCTTCGTTGGTGAAGCGCAGCGTGGTCAGCCCATGGTCGCGCAGTAGCGCTGCATCGCGGCGTTCGTCCACGCGGGCATCATGGGTCACGCCGTCGATCTCGATCGCCAGCCCTTTGGCCGGGCACAGGAAATCGAGGATGCGCTGCTCCACCGCAGCCTGGCGGCGGAATTTCAGGCCGGTCTGGCCCGCGCGCAGGGCCTGCCACAGGCGGTGTTCCGGCTCGGTCGGGGCGCGGGGCATGGTTCTGGCATAGTTGCGCAGAGTTTGCGCTGGGCTTCCACCACCCCCCGACCCCCTCCTCTGAAGAGGAGGGGGAGTTCCAGCGCCATCATTCCCCCCCTCCTCTTCAGAGGAGGGGGTCGGGGGGTGGTGAGGCCCCTGGCGCGACGCCCGCTCAGTCATCCATCGCGGCCAGGCGCTTGGCCTGGTCTTCGGCGGTCAGCGCGTCGATCAGTTCGGCAAGGCCCGGCCCGGCGAGCACTTCGGGCAGGCGGTGCAGGGTCAGGTTGATGCGATGGTCGGTCACGCGCCCTTGCGGGAAGTTGTAGGTGCGGATGCGTTCGGAGCGGTCACCCGAGCCGACCAGCGCGCGGCGGGCTTCGGCTTCGGCGCCCTGGGCCTGTTCGCGGCGCAAGTCGTAGAGCCGGGTGCGCAAGACCTGCATCGCCTTGGCGCGGTTCTTGTGCTGGCTGCGCTCGTCCTGCTGGGTCACCACCAGGCCGGTGGGCAGGTGGGTGATCCGCACGGCCGAATCCGTGGTGTTGACGTGCTGGCCGCCGGCGCCGCTGGCGCGGTAGATGTCGATCTTGAGGTCCTTGTCCTCGATCGCCACGTCCACTTCGTCGGCTTCGGGCAGCACGGCGACCGTGGCGGCGCTGGTGTGGATGCGCCCGCCGCTTTCGGTCACGGGCACGCGCTGCACGCGGTGCACCCCGCTTTCGAACTTGAGCCGGGCAAACACACCCTGGCCCGCGACATGGGCGATCACTTCCTTGAGCCCGCCCAGTTCGCTGGCATTGGCGCTGATCACGTCCACTTTCCAGCCCTGCTCGGCGGCAAAGCGTTCGTACATGCGGAACAGATCGGCGGCGAACAGCGCGGCTTCGTCGCCGCCGGTGCCGGCGCGGATTTCCAGCATGGCCGGGCGCACGTCGGCCGAATCGCGCGGCAGCATGGCGATGGCCAATGCGCGCTCGGCTTCGGGCAACTGGCCGCGCAGGGCCTGCATTTCCTCGTCCGCCAGCGCGCGCATCTCCGCGTCCGGCTCGTCCAGCGCGGCAAGGCTCGCCAGCTCGGCGCGCATGGTCTGCACTGCGCGGGCAGCGCGGGCCACCGGCTCCAGCTCGGCATAGTCGCGGCTGGCCGCGACGAAGCCTTCGCCTTCGAGCGTGCCCGAAGCCAGGCGCGCTTCCAGTTCGGCAAAGCGCGCCGCGATCTGCGCGAGGCGAGCGTCGGAAACGGCCATCAGGCGGCGATGTGGGCGGGGATCGCGTGCAGGGGCAGGCGTTCCTGCGTGCCGGTGACCAGGTTCTTGACCGTGGCTTCACCGGCGGCCAGTTCCTCGTCGCCCACGATCAGGGCAAAGCGCGCGCCGCTTTCGTTGGCGCGGCTCATCCGCTTCTTCATGTTGCCGCGATAGCCCATGTCCACGGTCAGCCCGCCGCGACGCAGCGTGGCGGCGAGGCCGAGGCACGCCGCTTCCGCCGCCGCGCCCATCGGCACGATCGCCACGTCGGCCGCGGGTTCGGCAATCGTGCGCGCGTCGGCCACCAGCATGGCCAGCCGCTCGATCCCTGCGGCCCAGCCCACCGCCGGGGTGGCCGGGCCACCCAGCGCCTCCAGCAGCCCATCATAGCGCCCGCCGCCCAGCACGGTGCCCTGCGCGCCCAGCCGGTCGGTGATGAACTCGAACGCGGTGTGGCGGTAATAGTCTAGGCCGCGCACCAGCGCTGGCGCGCGCACCCAGGCCACGCCGGCCGCATCAAGGCCGGCGGTGACTGTGGCGAAGAAGTCCTGTGCTTCGGCGCTCAGGAACTCGTCGATCATCGGCGCGTCGGCGGTGAACACCTTGTCGCGCGGATCCTTGGAATCGAGGATGCGCAGCGGGTTGCGCTCCAGCCGGTCCTGCGAATCTTCGGAAAGCTCGGCTTTGTGGGCGCGGAAGTATTCGATCAGCGCGGCGCGCCAGGCTTCGCGGCTGGCGGCATCGCCCAGGGTGTTGAGATTGAGCGTCACGCCATCGGCAATGCCCAGCTCGCGCAGCAACTGGTCGGCCATGACCAGCAGTTCCACGTCGGCCTGCGGTTCGGCCGCGCCGATCACTTCGGCGTCGATCTGGTGGAACTGGCGGTAGCGGCCCTTTTGCGGGCGCTCATAGCGGAACAGGGGCCCGTGCGTCGCGATCTTGAGCGGGGCGTGCTGCTGCCAGCCATTGGTCAGATAGGCGCGGGCGAGGCCGGCGGTGAATTCGGGGCGCAGCGTCAGCGATTCGCCGCCGCGATCCTCGAACGAATACATTTCCTTCGATACCACGTCGGTGGTTTCGCCCAGCGAGCGGGAGAACACCGTGGTCTTTTCAAAGACCGGCATTTCCACGCGGCGAAAGCGGTAGAGCTTGCGCACGCGCTCGAACGTCTCGACGACATGGCCGAAGGCTTCCGCCTCGGCGCCGAAGATGTCCTGGGTGCCACGGATGGCCTGCGGTGTTGCGATACCTTGCTTGCTCATGGCGCGCGCGGATAGCGGCTTTCCGCGCGCGGGGAAAGCATATGCCGCATATTGGCGTATTCCGTGCCCAACTGGCCGTTGCGAATGAGACTTTATCACGGCATGACAGGCGCCATGCGCAAGACCCCCCCAGGCATCGGCCTCCTCTCCGCCCTCTCGCTTTCCACCCTTGCTCTGGCCCAGCCCGCGCTGGCGCAAGTGCAGCCGGCCGGCAACAGCCGCCCGATGGCCGTGCCGATCACGCCCGGCGTGCCCGATGCCCAGGACGTGCCCTATCCGGGCACGATCGGCTTGCAGATCGACGCGACCGACCTTGCCACCGGCGCGTTCCGCGTGGTGGAGACGGTGCCCGTCGCGGCCGATGCCAAGGAACTGATCCTGCAATTGCCGGCCTGGCTGCCGGGCGAGCACGGCAATCGTGGCCCGGTGGCCGCGCTGGCCGGCATCACGTTCGAGGCCAAGGGCCAGAAGCTCGCCTGGACGCGCGATCCGGTGGAAGTGAATGCGTTTCACATCACCCTGCCCGCCGGCACCAGCGAAGTCGTCGCCCGCTTCGTCCACACCTCGCCGCTGCGCGACAGCGAAGGCCGCATCACCGTCACCCGCGAAATGCTCAACCTGCAATGGGAGAAGATGAGCCTCTATCCCGCCGGGCATTATGTGCGCCAGATCAAGGTGCGCCCGACGGTGACGTTCCCGCAAGGCTGGACGGTGTTCACCGCGCTGGACGGCAAGACCCAGAGCGGCAGCGGCAACACCGTGACCTGGGCCGAAACCGACTATGAAACCCTGGTCGATTCGCCGATCTTTGCCGGCCTCTACACCGCGCGGCACGATCTGGGCCATGACGTCTACCTCGATCTGGTGGCCGACAAGCCCGAACTGCTGGCGATCAAGCCGGAAAACCTCCAGGCCTATCGCAACCTGGCCGACGAGGCCGTGGGCGCGTTCGGTGCGCGCCATTTCGATCACTACGATTTCCTGCTCGCGCTGACCGACCGCATGGGCGGCATCGGGCTGGAGCATCACCGCTCCAGCGAGAACCAGCAGGAGCCCAAGAGCCTGACCGACTGGGCCGGCTATGACTGGGACCGCAACGTGATCGCCCACGAATTCAGCCATAGCTGGGACGGCAAGTATCGCCGCTCGGCCAAGCTGTGGACGCCCGACTATCGCCAGCCGATGCAGGACAACCTGCTGTGGGTCTATGAAGGGCAGACGCAGTTCTGGGGCCTGGTCCTGGCCGCGCGCTCGGGCGTGCAGAGCAAGGACATGGTGCTGGGCAGCCTGGCGAACTATGCTGGCACGTTCAGCCAGATGGCGGGCCGCGACTGGCGCTCGGTGGAAGACACCACGATGGATCCCATCTTCGCCGCGCGCAGGCCCAAGCCCTTCGCCTCGCTCACCCGTGGCGAGGACTATTACACCGAAGGCGCGCTGGTGTGGCTGGAAGCCGACCAGATCATCCGCGACGGCACTGGCGGCAAGAAGGGGCTGGATGATTTCGCCAAGGCTTTCTTCGGCGTGCGCGATGGCGACTGGGGCGTGCTGACCTATGAATTCGACGACGTGGTCAAGACGCTGAACGGCGTCTATCCCTATGACTGGGCGAGCTTCCTCAAGACCCGGCTGCAGACGCCGGGCCAGCCGGTGCCGCTCGGCGGGATCGAGCGCGGCGGCTACAAGCTGGAATTCAAGGACGAGCCCAACCCCTATGACAAGGCGCGGATGGCCGATGGCAAGTATCTCAACTTGTTCAATTCGCTGGGCGTGACGCTGGACAAGGACGGCAAGGTCACCGCCTCGCGCTGGGACGGGCCGGCGTTCAAGGCCGGGCTGGTTTCGGGCATGCAGGTGGTGGCGGTGAACGGCGACGCCTATGACGCCGACAAGCTCAAGGCCGCGATCACCAATGCCAAGACCGGCAACCCCGGCGCGGGCCGCCCGATCGAGCTGCTGGTCAAGCGCGACGATCGCTTCGTCACGCTGCCGATCACCTATGCCGACGGGCTGCGCTGGCCCTGGCTGGTGCGCGCCGCGCCCGGCACGGCGCCCACCGGCCTCGACAAGCTGCTCGCCCCGCATGCCGCCAAGGCGGGCAAAGCCGGCAAGTCGGCCAAGTGATGGCGCGGGCCGGGCTGCATCTGGGCCGCCTGGCCCCGCCCCGCTTCCTGCTGTTCCTGGTGCTGCTGGTGGGCGGCACCGGGGGCTGGTGGGTGTGGCATCCGCTGACCGAAAAAGGCGCCGAGCTGGCGGATTCGCTGGCCATGGGCTTCGATTTCGCAGCGCTTGCCTTCCTGCTCTCGCTGGTGCCGCTGGCACGCTGCGCCGATGCCGACACGATGCGGCAGAGCGCGGTGGACAACGATGCCAACCGCGTGCTGGTGCTGTGCATCACCACGGTGCTGACCGCCGTGGTGATGGCCGCCATCGCCGGCGAGCTGCCCCGCGCGGCCCATGGTGATTCGCTCGCGAAAGTGCGGCTGATCGGCACGCTGGTGCTGACCTGGCTGTTCGCCAACACGGTCTATGGCCTGCACTACGCCCATCTTTACTATACCCGCGACAGTGCCAGTGGCCTCGATCACGGCGGGCTGGACTTTCCCGATACCCAGACCCCGGACTATTTCGATTTCGCCTATTTTTCCTTTACCTTGGGCATGACGTTCCAGACCTCGGACGTGGAGATCGGCTCGGGCCGGATCCGCCGGATCGTGACGCTGCATTCGTTTGCCGCGTTCGTTTTCAACATCGGGGTCATCGCTTTCACGATCAATGCGCTCGGGGCCGGTTAACCAAAGGTAGGTGAATCGTTCACAAGTATTGTTGCGGCGCAAAAGCCGGGGCGCTAGAGCCGGCAGCACTGCGAACGACAACCGGCCCCCAGGGGCCAGAACCAAGGCAAGACAGAACCGATGCGCATCGATCTTATCCCCACTGGGGACAATCCGCCCGAAAGCCTCAACGTCGTCATCGAAGTGCCCGTTGGCGGGGAACCGGTGAAGTACGAATTCGACAAGGAATCGGGCGCGCTGTTCGTCGATCGCATCCTGCACACGCCGATGCGCTATCCCGCCAACTACGGCTTCGTGCCGCACACCCTCTCGCCCGATGGTGACCCGCTCGATGCGCTGGTGATCGCCCGCTCGCCGTTCATCCCCGGCTGCGTGGTGCGCGCGCGCCCGATCGCCGTGCTGAACCTGGAAGACGAACAGGGCGGTGACGAGAAGCTGGTCTGCGTGCCGGTGGATTCGACCTTCCCGTACTACACCGAAGTGCTGGAAAAGGATCACCTGCCCGAGATCGTGCTCAAGCAGATCGAGCACTTCTTCACCCACTACAAGGACCTGGAAAAGGAAAAGTGGGTGCGCGTGGGCACCTGGGGTGGCGCCGACGATGCGCGCCGCATCACCGTGGAAGCGATCGAGCGCTACAAGGAAGCCAAGGCGGCCAAGGAAGCGGCGGAGTAATCCGCTCCTACCAAGGTGCTTTCAAAAAAGGGGGCCGGGGTCACAGGACTCCGGCCCCCTTTTTGTGGCCTGGATTTACAGCCCGTTTGGAAAATGCGCCAAAACGCATTTTCAGCGCGGCACCGGCCCGCTCCCGTCCCGACCTCCCAACGATAGTACCCTATGGGAGGTCGGCCCCCTCAGCGAAAACGTCCCTCGGACGTTTTCGGTGCCTTCGGGACGGGAGCGGGCTGGTGCCGCACATCCGGCGGAGCCGGATTCTTAAAGCATGTCCTTGAGCGGCACGGTGGCATCGGCCAGCCGCTCGGGCGCGATCGGCGCGCGGGCTTCGACCAGCTTCTTGCCCTGGACATAGTCCTTGACCATGTTCACGCAGTCGAGCGCGATCACCCTGCCCTGCTTGCAATAGACCACCGAGAAGCTGCGCGTGGCGGGATCGCCGCGCAGCACCGCGAGGTCGTGGCCGGTCGAAAGCCCCACGGTTTGCAGGCGCAGGTCATACTGGTTGGACCAGAACCACGGTGTCGCCTTGTAGGGCACCGGGGCGCCGCAGATCGCCTTGGCCGCCGTTGTCGCCTGGTCATTGGCGTTCTGTACCGATTCCAGGCGGATCACCGCACCCTCGGCAAAGTCGTTGGCATGGGCCGCGCAATCGCCGATCGCATAGACATGGGGCAGCGAGGTGCGGCAGAATTCATCCACGTCCACGCCGTTGCCACCGGCGGCGCCAGCGGCGAGCAGCGGGCCGACCTGGGGAATGATGCCGATGCCCACGATCACCAGGTCGGCGGGCAGCACGCTGCCATCGGCCAGGCGCACGCCGGTCACCTTGGTGCCGTCGCCTTCCAGGCAATCGACCGCAACCTCGGTGCGCAAGTCCACGCCATGGGCGCGGTGCTCGTCCTGGTAGAAGGTGGAGAGCGCTTCCCCGGCCACGCGCGCCAGCA
The DNA here is from genome assembly GCF_014652855.1 of Novosphingobium pokkalii. Taxonomy (GTDB): domain Bacteria; phylum Pseudomonadota; class Alphaproteobacteria; order Sphingomonadales; family Sphingomonadaceae; genus Novosphingobium; species Novosphingobium pokkalii. Next base: position 168,007 of record NZ_BMZP01000002.1, on the reverse strand, counting down.
CGCGCGGCAGCGCTTCGAGCAGAGTGACGTGGCAGCCGAACTTGGTCAGCACCGCGGCTGCTTCCAGCCCGATATAGCCGCCGCCGATCACCACGGCGCGGCGTGCCCCGGCGTCCAGCTCGGCCATCAGGCGATCGGCGTCGGCACGGGTGCGTACGCCGTGAACCCCGGCCAGGTCGTGACCGGCGCAGGACAGGCGCCGCGCATCGCCGCCGGTGGCCCAGATCAGATCGCCATAGCTGAGCGTCGCGCCATCGGCGGTGCGCAGGCTGCGCGCTTGCGGATCGACCGCGACCACTTCGTGGCCCAGCGCCATTTCGACGCCCTTGTCGTCCCAGAAGCTGGCCGGGCGGATCATGATCCGCTCGAACGTCTTGTCGCGCGCCAGGTATTCCTTGGACAGCGGCGGACGCTCATAGGGCAGTTCGGGCTCGCGTCCGATCACCAGGATCGAGCCGCCAAAGCCGTTCTGGCGCAGCGCGATGGCCGCTTGCGCGCCGCCGTGCCCTGCGCCGACGATCACCGCGTCGGCAAAACCCGCCTCGAATGCACCCATGGAACTTTCCTCCTCTCACGCGGGAGGAGGGTTGTGGGCAAATGGCGCGGCGCGTCAAGCGCGCACGCGCCATAATTTTTGCTCATCGGGGTATTGCGACGCAGTTGCAGTGCTGCGCCGCGCTACCATCCAGGCCCGCCGATCAGCGCAGCAGCAGGCTGCGCGCCTGGCTGGCGATCTGCGCCAGCATCGCCGGGGTGACCGTGGCCGTGGCCTGGGCACGGGCGATCAGGCTGCGCAACTGGCGCACCGGATCGGCCTTGGCCTTGAGCCACTGATGCGCGCTGGCATCGGGATTGCTGCCCCCCATGCGGCGCAGGAATTCCATGCGCATCTGCTGGAAATCGCGGGCGAGGCCCGCCACCAGCAGCCGTTCCCACGGATCGGAGGGGTTCATCCGCGCGGCGGTCTGCTGCGCCCAGTCGATGCCGAGCTGGGCGCCCAGATCGGCAAAGGCGCCGGTCAGCACCACCGCGTCCACGTCCAGCTCGTCGGCCAGGTGGGCGAGGCCGATCGCGCCATCCAGATCGAACAGGTGGACCACCCGCTCCGCCACGCTGGCCGGGGTGCCGGCATCGGTCAGTTCCTGGCCCAGGCGGCGCGCCTGCGCCTGCGCTTCGCCGCGCAGCAGTTCGGCCGTGGTGTGCGACAGGCGGCCCACCCCGCCGCACAGATCCTCGATCAGGGCATCGGGCTTGAGCGTGCCGTGGCACGAGCGCAGCACGTCGGCGATATGGCCGCGCAGGGCCTGCGCGGTGCGCTCGAACAGCGACAGGCGCAGGGCCTCGGGCATGGCGGCAGTATCGAGCATGGCCCAGGTTTCCGCCAGGCCGAGCAGGCGTTCGGCCGCGACGAAGGCGGCCGCCACTTGCGCCAGCGTCATGCCTTCTTCCTCGGCCAGCTCGAACGGATGGACCGGGCCAAGGCGGTTGACGATGCGGTTGGCCAGCTTGGTCGCGATGATCTCGCGGCGCAGGCGATGGTGCACGATGTCGCTTTCAAACGTCTCGCGCATCGCGGCGGGGAAGGCGGCCAGCAGCTCTTCCTCCAGCACCGGATCGTCCACCACCGGGCTGTCTTCCAGCGCGCGCTGCAAGACCAGCTTGGTGGACGAGACCAGCACGGCCAGTTCCGGCCGGGTCAGCCCGGTGCCGCCGGCGGCGCGGCGGGCATAGTCGTCAGACGGAGCGAGGCCTTCGGTCTTGCGGTCGAGATCGCCGCTTTCCTCCAGCACGTCGATCAGCCGGGTCAGCGCCGGCACGGCCTGCGCCCCGCCGCGTTCGGCGATCGACAGGCCCAGCGCCTGGAGGCGGTTGTCCTCCAGCACCAGGTGCGCCACGGCATCGGTCATGCTGGACAGCAGGGCGACGCGCGCGTCCTCGCTCAGGCGCCCGGCGCGCTTGGCGCTGGCCAGTGCGATCTTGATGTTGACCTCGTTGTCCGAACAATCGACGCCGGCCGAATTGTCGATGAAGTCGGTGTTCACGCGGCCGCCGTGCAGGGCATATTCGATGCGTCCGGCCTGGGTCATCCCCAGGTTGGCGCCTTCGCCGATCACCCGCGCCCGCACTTCGTTGGCGGAAATGCGGAAAGCATCGTTGGCCGGATCGCCGACATTGACGTTGGCCTCGCTCGACGCCTTCACATACGTGCCGATGCCGCCGAACCACAGCAGGTCCACCGGCGCCTGGAGGACCAGCGCGATCAGCGTGTCGGGATCGAGTTCGTCGATCGCCACGCCCAGCATGGCCTGGACCTGCGGGCTGAGCGGAATGGCCTTGAGGCTGCGCGGGAACACCCCGCCACCTTCCGAGATCAGGCTCTTGTCGTAATCGTCCCAGCTCGACCGGGGCAGCGCGAACAGGCGCGCGCGTTCGTCCCAGCTTGCCGCCGGATCGGGATCGGGATCGAGGAAGACGTGGCGATGGTCGAACGCGGCGACGATCTTGAGCGATTTCGACAGCAGCATGCCATTGCCGAACACGTCGCCCGACATGTCGCCCACGCCGATCACGCGCACCGGATCGGCCTGCACGTCCACGCCCAGTTCCAGGAAGTGGCGCTGCACCGAAAGCCAGGCACCCTTGGCGGTGATGCCCATGGCCTTGTGGTCATAGCCTTTCGATCCGCCGCTGGCGAAGGCATCGTCCAGCCAGAAATCGCGTTCGGCGGCGATGGCATTGGCCACGTCGGAGAAAGTGGCCGTGCCCTTGTCGGCGGCGACCACGAAATAGGGGTCTTCGCCATCGCGGATCACCACGGCATCGGGGTGGACCACGGCGCCATCGACGATGTTGTCGGTGATCGACAGCAGCGTGCGGATGAACACCTGGTAGCTGGCCTTGCCCTCGGCCAGCCAGGCCTCGCGCTCGCGCACCGGATCGGGCAACTGCTTGGGATAGAACCCGCCCTTGGCGCCGGTCGGCACGATCACCGCGTTCTTCACGCGCTGCGCTTTCATCAGGCCGAGGATTTCGGTGCGGAAGTCGTCGCGCCGATCAGACCAGCGCAGGCCGCCGCGCGCCACCGGCCCGGCGCGCAGGTGGATGCCTTCCACGCGCGGGGAATAGACGAAGATCTCGCGCCACGGCACCGGCTTGGGCAGGCCGGGGACCAGCGCGGAATCGATCTTGAAGGCCAGCGCTTCGGCCGCGGCCGGGGCAAAGGCGTTGGTGCGCAGGATCGCCTCGACCAGCGCGCGGAAACTGCGCAGCAGGCGATCGTCGTTGATCGCCGCCACTTGCGCCAGGCCGGCGCGGATCTGCTCGGCCGCGGCATCCCCGGCGCGCTTGCGATCGCCCACGAAGGCGGGATCGTGGCGGGCGCGGAACACACCGATCAGGCCGCGCGCCACATCGGGCGCGTTCTTGAGTGCATCGACCACCGTGGCGATGCCGAAAGTCATCCCCGCCTGGCGCAGATAGCGATACCAGGCGCGCAGCCAGTTGGCCTCGGTCGCGGTCAGGCCCACGGCCACGATCAGGCGGTTGAAGGCATCATCCTCGGCCGCGCCGTTGAGCACGGCGGCGAGCGATTCCTCGATCGCGGTGGCGCGCGCCAGCAGCGCCTCGGGCGTGGTATCGGCGGGGTGGGCCACCAGGAAATCGTGGATGAAGCCCAGCTTGCCGTGGTCGAGCGCGGTGGGCACTTCCTCCAGCGCGCGGAAGCCGAAGTTTTCCAGCACGGGCACCGCGTCTGACAGCACGATCGCGCCTTCGCGCTGATAGAGCTTCAGGCGCAGCGCGGATTCGCCGGCCAGGCGATGCAGCCGCACCGCGCGGCGCGGCGCATCGTCGGCGGTCAGCGCGCGCAGCACGCGGATGTCACCGGCGGCTTCTGCCGCGCCATAGCTGGCGCGATAGCCCACCGGGAAGGCCGGCGCATAGCGCCCGGCAATCGCGGCGGCGCGAGTCGCGTCCTCGGTCTTGGCCAGTTCGGCTTCCACCGCCGCGTCCCAGCCGCGCACCAGGGTCTGGAACGCGCTGTCGAGCGCGGCTTCGTCCACCCCCTCGCCACCGTCGGTCAGCGTGTCGTCCTCGCCGCGCATGTCAATGGCAAAGCGGGTGAGCGCCAGCGTGCTGCCTTCCACCTGCAAGGCCCAGTCGATCACCTGGCCGCCGGTGGCCTGTTCCAGCAGGCGCGTGACCTGCTCGCGCACCTGGGTGGACTGGCTGTCGCGCGGCTGCCACACGAAGGCATAGAGGTGCCGCTCCAGCGGGGCGCGGACCAGCGCCAGGCGCGGACGGGGGCGATCGACCAGCACCATCATCGTCGTGGCGATGCGTTCCAGGTCGGCATCGGAAAAGCTGATCAGCAGGTCGTGCGGCAACGCGGTAAGCGCGTGGACCAGCGCCTTGCCGGCGTGGCCCGCCGGATCGAAGCCCAGCTTGGACATCAGCGCTTCAAGCTGGCTGCGCATGCGCGGCACGCGATCGGGCGTGGCGGCCAGCGCCGCGCTGGTCCAGACCCCGGCGTGGACCGACAGCGCGGTGATCTGCCCGCCTTCGACCACCGGCACCAGGAACAGGTCCAGCGGCACCCGGCGATGGACCTGGGCAATGCGGTTGGCCTTGACGATCAAGGGAATGCGCACGGCTTCCTCGCCGCGCGTGCCGATCTTGTCGAACCAGGCAAAGGCGCGGGCATAAGAGGCATCGGACAGCAGCGGCGCGTCGGTGGCGCGGCAGATGCCCAGCGCTTCGGTCACGCTGCCGTCGCGGTGGCGGGTCACGTGGCCCAGTTGCGTCAGCATGCCGTCGGCCAGCCAGCGCAGCAGGGCGGCGCCTTCCTGGTCGGGCAGGGCGCGCGCGTCATGCTGCATCAGGCCCTGCATCTGCGGCCAATCGGCCACGGCGGCGTGGACATCGGCCAGCGTCGCGGCCAGCGCGGCGGCCAGTTCGCGCCGCGCCTTGGCATCGGCGCGCTCGGTTTCGAGGTAGATGATCGATTCGCGCAACTCGCCGATCGCCTCGCCCGCCGGCAGATCGACCAGCGCACCCAGCGGATCGCGCCGCACCGCCACCACCGGGTGGAGCAGGCGCTCGATCGTCAGGCCCTGGGCAGTGATCGTGGCCGCGATGGAATCGACCAGGAACGGCATGTCGTCGTTGATCACGGCGATGCGCAGCGCGCGCTGGCCGCCCATCGACTCGATCGCCACGGCCGCATCCGGCCCCTGGCGCAGCGCGGCGGTGGCCAGCGTGAAGCGCGCCGCCTCGATCAGCCGCTCCCCGGAAAAGTCCGCCTTGTCGCCGGGCAGCAGCGCCCCGGCCAGGCGCGCGGCCAGGGCCGAAACGAGGTGCTCGGCATCCGGCCCGCCCGCTTCGGGCGCAACTGGGGCGTTGGGATCAATCGTGGTCGCCATGGCGTTCGCTTCCTGCATTCCCGGGCGGGTCGGCTTGTCATGCCCGCCGTTTCGTTATCTTTGGTTGGTTGGTAACGAATGAAACCTGAATTGCAAACCGCCACCCGCTGGGAAAGGCAACGGAAAGGCAATGGTGATGACACGAAAGCCTCACCATCCCGCTCCCGTCCCCCTTAGGTGTTCGCCGCAGCGGGGGTGAGTGCATCCATCGTGAGCGCGAGCGAGCGGCGGCGCAAGGCCGGATCGAACGTGGCGCCGGCCACGATCAGCTCGTCCGCGCCGGTGCGATGGGCAAAGGCTTCCAGGCCGGCGCGGACGGTGGCGGGGCTGCCGATCGCGCTGACCTGGCGGAAATGGTCGAGCGTGGCGCGTTGTGGCGCGGCCAGGGTGTCGCGATAGCCGGCGATCGGCGGCGGCAGGCGACCGGGATCGCCGCTGCGCAGGCGCACGAACGACTGGTCCTGGCTGCTCGCCAGGAACTGCGCTTCCTCGTCGCTCGGCGCGCAGAGCACGTTGATCGCGGCCATGGCATAGGGGGCCTCCAGCGTGGCGGAAGGCTGGAACCGCTCGCGATAGAGCGTGAGCGCGGCGTCGAGGTGATCGGGGGCGAAGTGGCTGGCAAAGGCATAGGGCAGGCCAAGCATCGCCGCCAGTTGCGCGCCGAACAGGCTGGAGCCCAGGATCCACAGGTCCACCGCCGCGCCATGGCCGGGCGTGGCTTTGAGCGGCAGGCGCGGATCGCCGGCAAACTGCGCCTGCAATTCCACCACGTCGGCCGGGAAATCCTCGGCCGCGCGGTTCACGTCCTTGCGCAGCGCGCGCACGATGCGCTGGTCGGCGCCGGGGGCGCGGCCCAGGCCCAGGTCGATGCGGCCGGGATAGAGCGCGTCGAGCGCGCCGAACTGTTCGGCGATCACCAGCGGATTGTGGTTGGGCAGCATGATCCCGCCCGCGCCCAGGCGGATCGCGCGGGTGTGCTGGCCGACATGGGCGAGCACGACCGAGACGGCCGCCCCGGCAATGCCGGGCATGCCGTGGTGCTCGGCCACCCAATAGCGGTTGTAGCCGGCTTCTTCGGCCGCCTTGGCCAGCAGCGCGGCGTCGGCCATGGCCTGGGGCAGGGTGCCGCCCTCGATCACCGGCACCAGATCGAGAACGGACAGTTTCATCGGGTGATTTCCTCATCCTGGCCCGGATTGGGCGGAACGGACTGGGATGTGGGGGCCGCGCCGATCTGTTCAAGATAGCCGCGCGCCACGCGCGCCTCGTCACTGGCCGGGGCCATCGCTACCACCGACTGCCACGATTGCCGCGCGGCGTCCTCGCGGTTGTCGAGCATGGCGATCACTCCGGCTTCCACCCCCACGGCGGGATCGCGCGGGGCCAGGCGCCCGGCTTCCTCGATATCGTGCTGGGCGGCGGCCAGGTTCTTGTCGCGGCGATAGAGCGTGGCCGAAAGCAGCCAGCTTTCCGCGTTCTGCGGCGCCAGCTCGTGCGCCTTGGCCAGCGCGGCCATGGCATCGGCATTGCGGCCCAGCGCCACCAGCGCACGGGCGCGGTCGTTGTGGATCGCGGCCAGGGCCATGTTGTCGGCAAAGCCGTGGACGATCAGCGCGCGGTCCAGCCAGGTCAGGGCGTCCTGCGGCTTGCCGGCGGCCAGCGCGGCATTGCCGGCCATGGCCATCAGCGGCACCGCGCCGACCGCCTGCGCTTCGGGGATCAGGCCCACGGCATCGCCGAAAGCTGTCAGGGCGCCGTCGAAATCGCCCTGCTGGCTCAGCATCATGCCCAGGCACTGGTTGGCGCGCACGCGCTCGGCGGGCAGCTTCACTTCCTCCAGCCAGTGGCGCGCGAGGCTTGCTGCCAGTTCGGGATTGCTGCGCCCCACGGTGAGGCAATCGGCCAGGCGATCGTGCTTTTCGGGCGGAGGCGTGTCGCCACCCTGCAAGGTCTTGCGCCGGCCCGGGGTGGGCAGGGTGCCGAATTCCATCGGCCGGGGATTGGGGCCGATCTGGTGCCAGGCTTGTGGCATCAGGGGCGAAAGGAGAAGGGCAGCGGCCAGCAGCATGGGGGCTCTATTCGGTCAGCAGGCGGGTCAGCGTGGCCAGCAGCACGGCAATGTCCTGCGGCCGCGACAGGCGGTGGTCGCCGTCCTTGATCAGGTGCACCTGCACATCGGCTGAACGCAGCGCCGCCGCGAGGCGTAGCGCAATGTCCCACGGCACGTCGGCATCGGCCTGGCCATGGATCAGCCGCACCGGACCATCGAATGGAACGGTGCCGTTCAATTGCAGCAGGGCCTGCCCGTCGGCCCAGAACGTGGCGTGGGTCGGCGTGGGATCGGGGCCATAGGGATTGTCTTCCCACACCGTTTCGCCCGCAGCCAGCGCGGCTTTCTGGCTGGCGCTGTAACCCCAGGTGGTGAAATCGGGCGCGGCGGCCAGGCCCACCAGCGCGCGGACCGTTTGCCCCAGCTCCTGGGCCACCAGCAGCATCAGCCAGCCGCCCATGCTCGATCCGATCAGCACCACCTCATCAAGGCCGTGCGCCGCGATCAGCGCCACGACGTCGTCGCGCCAGCGCGAAAGGGTGCCCTGGGCAAAATCGCCTTCGGACAGGCCGCAGCCGGAATAATCGAGCAGCAGGCAGGCGCGCCCCTGCGCCATGGCCCAATCGAACACGGCCTGCGCCTTGCTGCCGGCCATGTCTGACATGTAGCCCGGCAGGAACACCAGTGCCGGGCCCGCTCCGGGCACGAAGCGGGTGGCCAGGCGCAGGCCGTGGGGGCCGGAAACGAAGCGGTGGGTGGTGGTCATGCCCCGTGCTACCGGCAGGGGGCGGCCGGTGTCCACAGGCTCTTGAGTGTCCACAGGCTCTTGAGCAAGGGGGGCGGCGCGCCTATCTGCCATGGCATGAGCCAGCCCCCGATCATCCTCGCCCCCTCGGCCGCCGCGCGCGTGGCCACGATTGCCGCCAAGCAGGCCAAGCCTGCGATCCTGCGGCTGGCGGTGGAGGGCGGCGGCTGCTCCGGCTTCCAGTATCGCTTCGGCCTGGCGGAGGGCGTGGAAGCGGACGACGTGGTGGTGGAAACCGATGGCGTGCGCCTGGTGGTCGATACCGTGAGCCTCGATCTGGTGGGCGGGGCCATGGTCGAATACGTCGAGTCGCTGGGCGGCGCGGCGTTTCGCGTGACCAATCCCAACGCTGCCTCGGGCTGCGGCTGCGGCGCGAGTTTCTCGGTGTGAGCGGCGCGGCCATCCCGTCTTCGCTCAAGCTGGCCAGCTTCAACATCAACGGCATCAAGGCGCGCCTGCCGCGCCTGCTCGAATGGCTGGAGGAAACCCGGCCGTCGGTGGCCTGTCTCCAGGAAATCAAGACGCAGGACGAAGGCTTTCCCGCCGCCGAGTTCGAGAAGATCGGCTATCACGCGATCTGGCACGGGCAGAAGGGCTTCAACGGCGTGGCCATCCTGGCCGACGGGGAAAAGCCGGTCGAAGTGCAGCGCGGCCTCGCCGGCGAGCCGGAAGACGAGCATTCCCGCTATCTCGAAGCCGATGTCTTCGGTCTGCGCGTGGTGTGCATCTACCTGCCCAACGGCAATCCCCAGCCAGGCCCCAAGTTCGATTACAAGCTGCGCTGGATGGAGCGGCTGCGCGCCCGCATGGCCGAGATCTGGGCACAGGAAGTGCCCGCCGCCGTGCTTGGCGACTACAACGTGATCCCGCGCGACAACGATATCTGGGACACGCGGGCGATGGCCAGCGATGCGCTGATGCAGCCTGCATCGCGCGATGCCTATGCCCGCCTGCTGGGCGCGGGCTGGACCGACGCGATCGGCCTGCACCATCCCCAGGGCGGGGCCTGGACGTTCTGGGACTATCAGGCCGGGGCCTGGCAGCGCGACCATGGCTTCCGCATCGATCACGCCCTGCTTTCGCCCGAACTGGCCGATCGGCTGGTCGCCTCGGGCGTCGACAAGGCCCATCGTGGCCGGGAAAAGGCCAGCGACCACGCGCCGGTCTGGGTCAGCCTGCGTGCCTGATCGCGGCCGTTCATCGAATTCTCACCATGGTTGGCCGACCAGAGGCGTCCCAGCTCCAATGGGCACTTGGGTTTACGCCGATTCCGTGCTAGGTAGCGATTTGAAACTGATTATTGCCGGACTATCTTCATGGGTTTGTTTCAGAAAGACTTCTTCCGTTCGCTCCTGGTCGGCTTCGCGATCGGCGCCGTGGCCGTGGGCGTGACGATGTTCAACGCAGCCCATGTCTTTGCACCCGTGGCAGAAGCATCGGCCGCGCCCAGCGTGGGTGCCGATCAGTGATCGCTCGCCGCTCCCTGCGCTGGCCGGGGGCGGCCATTCCTGCCCTTGCCCTGCTGGCGCTGTCGGCCTGCCTGGCCCCGGCCCATGCCGATGCGCCGGTGCAGGCGCCGGCGGCGGTGATTCCCGCACACGAGGCGCCCGGCCTCAAGACCGCCGTGTTCGCCGGCGGCTGCTATTGGGGCATGGAGGCGGTGTTCAGCCATCTCAAGGGCGTGACCAGCGTGGTTTCCGGCTTCGAAGGCGGCCGTGCTGCCGATGCCGATTACGAGACGGTCAGCACCGGCACGACCGGCCATGCCGAATCGATCCGCGTCACTTACGATCCGGCGCGGATTCGCTATGACCAGTTGCTCCAGGTCTTTTTCGGCGTGGCCAGCGATCCCACCCAGCTCAACCGGCAGGAGCCGGACGAAGGCCCGCAATATCGCAACGCGCTGGTGCCGATCGGCCCCGAGCAGGCCCGCGTGGCCCGCGCCTATCTGGCGCAGCTCAAGGCGCTCAAGCTGTGGAAACGGCCGATCGTGACGCGGATCGAGCCGTGGCGCGGGTTCTATCCCGGCCCGGCCGAGCACCAGGACTTTGCCTTTCGCAATCCGCGCCATCCCTATATCCTGCGCTGGGACGTGGCGCGGGTGGAAGCGTTGCAGCGCACGTTCCCGCAGTGGTGGAAACCCGATTTCACGCGCAACTGATTTGCAACCGCGGCCGGCAATGCCTATCTCTAGGGCATGGGTGGCCACCATCATCATCATCACTATGCCGGCGAAGGGCTGGTTTCCGCCGCGCGCGAGGCGCTGACCGTTTCGGGCGAGCAGTGGACCGACATGCGCGCCGATGTCTTTGCCGCGCTTGCCGCGCAGGAGCGGCCGGCTTCGGCCTATGACATTGCCGAAAGCGTGGGGCAGCGTCGGGGCAAGCGGGTGGCCGCCAACAGCGTCTATCGCATCCTCGACCTGTTCGTGCGCACCAACCTGGCGCGGCGGGTGGAAAGCGCCAATGCCTATGTCGCCAACAGTCACCCCGGCTGCCGCCACGACTGCATCTTCCTGATCTGCGACGCCTGTGGCCAGGTGACCCACATCGACGACGACCGCCTGACCGGCCACTTGCGCGAAGCCGCGCGCGAAGCCGGCTTTGCCGACGTGCGCCCGGTGGTGGAAATTCGCGGCCGCTGCCAGGCCTGCGCGGCCTAGGGCCTGTGGGGATTTAGGCCATGGCGGGCTGCGAACGGCCGCTTTTCGCGCTTCCGGTGCTCACGTACCAAAAGTACGCTGCGCTCCGGGTCGCGAAAATCAGCCATTCTCGCTCCGCCCTGACCTAAATCCCCACAGGCCCTAGGACCTGTTCAACTTTGACTGCGGCAAAGCTGACGCTCCAGCCTTTTGATTTGCGGCATTTTGCGAGTCGGCAAGCGATTCCACCTGCCTTGAAAATGCCCTACCCCCGGATGTGCAGCACGCAGATCAGGGTGAACAGGCGGCGGGCGGTGGCAAAGTCGGTTTCCACTTTGCCATCCAGCCGCTCCAGCAGCATTTCGGCCGCTTCGTTGTGGATGCCGCGCCGGGCCATGTCGATCGTCTCGATCTCTTGCGCGGTGGCGCGGCGGATCGCCTGGTAATAGCTGTCGCAGATCGCGAAGTATTCGCGGATCGGGCGGCGGAAGCGCCCCAAACCGAGCACGATGCTTTCGAGCAGGGCCCCGGCTTCGTCGGCAACGTCAAGCGTGAGGCGCCCGTCCGTCACCGAGAGGCGCAGGCGATAGGGGCCTTCGTGGCCGGCGGCGCAGGCGCGCAAGGGGCGGAACGTGTTTTCCTCGATCAGGTCGAAGATCGCCACGCGGCGCTCCTGCTCCACATCGGCGTTGCGCCAGACGATGGTCGCTTCGTCCAGCTCGATATGCGAGATGCGCGGGTCCGCCATAAGGCCTCGAGTGTTGCAACATGGCGCGCCGCGCAGCAAGCGCCTTGCCGGGCCTGGCCCCTCCTACCTTGGTGCCAGAGCGGGGCAAACCGTCCACAGGCTGTGGAAAACGCTCCGCCCGGCAACGCGCGTCGCCGCCTTGCCACACCCCCGGGCTTGGTTCATTTTGACCGGATGTCTGCCAGCGAAGCCATTCTCGCGCGTCCGGCCAGCGAGGTCCGTGCGCTTCCCGCCAATGTCGAGGCAGAGGCCGCCTTCCTGGGCGCCGTGCTGATCGACAACCGCATCCTCGAAGAAATGACCGTGCCGCTGCGGTCCGACCATTTCTTTGCCGCGGTGCATGGCCGCGTGTTCGAGCGCATCCTGGCGCTGATCGATCGCAAGGCGGTGGTCACCCCGGTGACGCTCAAGCCCTATTTCGAAAGCGACGAGGAACTCAAGGAGCTGGGCGGCACGGCCTATCTCGCGCGGCTGACCGCCGACGGGCAGGGCCTGCTGGCGCCGCGCGAACTCGCCCAGCAGATCTATGACCTGGCCCTGCTGCGCGAGTTGATCAGCGTGGGGCGCAACCTGGTCGAAGGCGCGATGGACACCAGCGAGACGGTGGAACCGTTGAAGCAGGTCGAGCAGGCCGAAGCGGCGCTGTTTGCCGTGGCCGAAGGCGCGCAGACCGGCAACGAGGCGCAGACGTTCGGCCAGGCGACCCGCGCCAGCCTGGAAATGATCGAGAAGGCACTGCTTTCGGGCGGCCACATCTCGGGCACCACCACCGGCCTGACCTCGGTCAACGAGAAGATCGGTGGCCTGCACGATTCCGACTTGATCATCCTCGCCGGCCGCCCCGGCATGGGCAAGACCTCGCTGGTCACCAACATCGCGTTCAACTGCGCCGACCGGCTGCGCGACGACATGTCGCGCGGCATTTCGGCCAAGGATTCGGTGGGCGCGGCGGTAGCCTTCTTCAGCCTGGAAATGAGCGCCGACCAGCTTGCCACCCGCATCCTGGCCGAACAATCCGGGATCAGTTCCGAATCGCTGCGCATGGGCCGTATCAGCCGCGAGGATTTCCAGCAGCTTTCGTTCGCCAGCCAGCGCCTGGCCGAACTGCCGCTCTACATCGACGATACGCCCGGCCTTTCCATCGGCGCACTGCGCACCCGCGCCCGCCGGCTCAAGCGCCGGCACGACATCGGCCTGATCGTGGTCGACTATCTCCAGTTGCTGTCAGGCTCGGGCCGGTCGGACAACCGCGTCAACGAAATCTCGGAAATCTCGCGCGGATTGAAGACCCTGGCCAAGGAACTCTCGGTTCCGGTGATCGCGCTCTCGCAGCTTTCGCGTGCGGTGGAGCAGCGCGACGACAAGCGCCCGATGCTGTCGGACCTGCGCGAATCGGGCTCGATCGAGCAGGACGCCGACATGGTCTGGTTCGTGTTCCGCGAGGACTACTACGTCGCCTCGCGCGAGCCGAAGCGCCCGATCGAAAGCGACGATGCCAAAGTCCACGAGGCGCACGCCGCCTGGGCCGCGGAAATGGAGCGCGTGTTCGGCCTGGCCGAACTGATCGTGGCCAAGCAGCGCCACGGCTCCACCGGCAAGGTGCGCCTGCGCTTCGAAGCGCGGATCACGCGATTCAGCGATCTCGCGCCCGACCAGATGATGCACGACATGGACGATTGAGGCGCGCGGTTTTACACTTGCGACGAAATGCAGCCCGCGTGCGCCGGGTGGCGGCGAATCAGGGAACCCACTGCCTTTGCGCCGGAGTCACAATGGCTTATCGTGACGCAACGAAATTATAAGGCGGGTTGGGTTAATCCTTCATAATGGTCGGGCTTCCATCAAAGCGTAAATTGCGCATTCTCGCGGCCGCACTGGCCGTGCTTCCGGCCCTGGCGGCCACCTCTCCGGCGGTGCAGAGCCGCCCGCCGGCCGCCGTGCAGAGCGCGCGCGACCTGGCGATCCAGCAGCGCGTCGCCTCGATCGTGGCCGCTGCGCGCGGTCGCGTGGGCGTGGCCGCGATGGATCTCGATGGCGGCGGGCAGGTGCTGATCAATGGCGACATGCCGTTCCCCATGGCCAGCACGGCCAAAGTCGCCGTGGCCGCCACGTTCCTCCAGATGGTGGAGCAGGGCAAGTTCCGGCTGGACCAGCCCCTGCCGATGATGATGCCCGTGCCCGAGCCGGCCGGGCGCCGCAACCTGGTGGCGATGGTCCGCCCCGGCCCGGTCTATACTGCCCAGACCCTGATCGAACGCTCGATCACGCGCAGCGACAACCATGCCACCGACGGCCTGATCGCCGCCGTGGGCGGGATCGGCGCAGTGAACCGCTTCCTGGTGCAGACCGGCATTTCCGGCCAGCATCTCGACCACACCATGGCCACGCTGGTGCGCGATGACGGGCGAATCAACCCGGCCCGTGCGATCGACACCGGCACGTCGAGCACGCCGCGCGCGATGATCGCGCTGCTCTCGGCGATCGACCGCGGCGGCGCGCTCAGCCCCCAGGCCCGCGCCGTGCTGCTCGACACCATGACCCGCACCAGCACCGGCAAGAACCGCATCCGCGCCGGCTTGCCCGAAGGCGTGCTGCTGGCCCACAAGACCGGCACGCTGGCCGGCGTCACCGACGATGTCGGCATCGTGCGCATGCCCGATGGCCGCCACGTGGCCATGGCGATCTTCGTGGCGGGCCCGGAGAATCACACGGCGCAAGCCGGCATGATCTCGCGCATCGCCGCCGCGCTCTATGAAGGGTTCCTGACGCCCTCGGATGGCCCCAACCTGACGGGTGAGGTTTCGCGGCGGCGCTGAGGCTGTCGGAGCCTGGTTTCCCGCGTTCCCGTTCGGGCTGAGCTTGTGTCGAAGCCTGCTAGGGGTCAGGCGCCGCGCTTGCGTCCTTCGACGGGCTCAGGACGAACGGGGAACGCTGGAGAATTCGAGAACGACAGCCGTTCGGGCTGAGCTTGTCGAAGCCCCTTGGCGCCAGGCTCAGCACCACCCCCAACCCCCTCCTCTGAAGAGGAGGGGGGTTTTTGTGTCTTGCTCCCCATCCTCTTTAGAGGAGGGGGTTGGGGGGTGGTGGACGCACAGCGCAAGATCGCTGCACCGCACATCGCCATCCCCGCGAATCGCGCTGCATCTGCGAAAGCGGGGCATGCGAAAAAGGGCGCAGCCGCGAGGCTACGCCCTTTTCTATCTGTAACCTGCCCTTGCGGGCGGGGATTACATCTTCGCGGCAGCGCTCGCGTCAGCGGCGGCTTCCGAAGCCGAAGCGCTGGCGTCAGCAGCAGCAGCCGAAGCGTCGGCCGAAGCGTCAGCGGCTTCGCTGGCAGCTTCAGTGGCGGTGTCAGCCGGCTTTTCCGAGCAGCCGGCGAGGGCGAAGGCGGTGCCGGCGACGGCGGCGAGGATGAGCTTGCGCATGCGTTACAATCCCTGGATTGAAGTGAACCGCGCCGGGCAAAAACCCGCCGCAAAGCCTACTCCCACGGTAGACTTCGACGTCCCAATTAATCGGCAATTCATCGGCTTGCAAGCACAAGACGACAGCATTGCGACGGGCCGTCGCTATCGCCCTTAGCGGCAAGGGTTTTTTGCGCGAGCGCTGCTGCGCCCAAGCGCCCTGTTGCAGCGATGAAGCGTTAAATCCCCATCCGGTTTCTTACGCAGGTGCACACATCGGGGCCTTGCAGCGGCGCGCGGGCCGCTCTTGCCAAGCAGCCTTTTCCAAAACGGCACAGACGCGCTAGGAGCTTGGCCCATGGATTCCCGCAACCACCTCTATCTCGTCGATGGCTCGGCCTACATCTTCCGCGCCTATCACCGCCTGCCGCCGCTGACCAACCCGCAAGGCGTGCCGGTAGGCGCGGTCTATGGCTATACCACGATGCTGTGGCGCCTGGCCGAAGACCTGCACCAGGCCGATGGGCCCACGCACCTGGCGGTAATCCTCGACAAGGGCTCGATCACGTTCCGCAACGATCTCTATGATCAGTACAAGGCCAATCGGCCGCCGCCGCCCGAAGACCTGAAGCCGCAGTTCCCGCTGATCCGCGATGCCACGCGCGCGTTCAGCCTGGCCTGCATCGAGGAAGAAGGCCTGGAAGCCGACGACCTGATCGCCAGCTATGCCCGCGCCGCCACGGCGCAGGGCTGGGACGTGACGATCGTTTCGTCGGACAAGGACCTGATGCAACTGGTCGGC
This sequence comes from Novosphingobium pokkalii, assembly GCF_014652855.1. GTDB lineage: Bacteria > Pseudomonadota > Alphaproteobacteria > Sphingomonadales > Sphingomonadaceae > Novosphingobium > Novosphingobium pokkalii. Next base: position 152,137 of record NZ_BMZP01000002.1, on the reverse strand, counting down.
CAGTGCGCGCAGGGCGGCGCGGGCTGCGTCGACATGCTCGACACGATGAAGAACCAGCGCATCGGCATTCCCGAAGTGGTGGAAAAGTTTGGCGTGCCGCCCGAACTGGTGGGCGACGTGCTGGCCCTGATGGGCGACGCGGTGGACAACGTGCCGGGGATTCGCGGCATCGGCCCCAAGACCGCGACCAAGCTGATCCAGGAGCACGGCGGGCTGGAGCAGGCCCTGGCCGCTGCGCCGGGAATGAAGGCCAGCAAGCTGCGCGAAAGCCTGATCGAGCAGGCCGACATGGCCCGCCTGTCGCGCCAACTGGTGGCGCTGAAGGAAGATTGCCCGCTGCCCGTGCCGCTGGAAGACTTTGCCCTCGGCCCGATTCCGCCCGAGCCGCTGGCCGCGTTCCTGACCACCCATGGCTTTACCAGCCTGTTGCGCAAGCTGGGCGCGCCGGCCCCGGTCACGGCGAGCGCAGGGGCAGGCACGGGCGAATCGGCCGCCTCGGCGCCCGCACCGGTCGAATCGACGCGCCAGGCGCTACCGACCTGGCCGGCGATCGACCGCGATGCCTACCCTTGCGTGCAGACGATGGAGGCCTTGCAGGACTGGATCGCGCGCGCCTTTGCCGCGCGGACCGTGGCGATCGACACCGAAACCTCCGCGCTCGATTCGATGCGCGCCGATCTGGTGGGCGTGAGCCTGGCGACGGGGGCGGGCGAGGCCTGCTACATTCCGCTGGGCCATCGCGGCGCCGACATGTTTGCCGAGGCGCCGGTGCAGATCCCGCGCGAGGCCGCGCTGGCCGCGCTCAAGCCGCTGCTGGAAAGCGATGCGGTGCTCAAGGTGGGGCAGAACATCAAGTATGACCTCACCGTGCTGGCGCGGCACGGCATTGCCGTGGCGCCGATCGACGATACCATGGTGATGAGCTTCTGCCTCGATGCCGGGCGCGGCGAGACCGGCGTGGCCGGGCATGGCATGGACGAGCTGGCCAGTCGGCACCTTGGGCACACCACGATGCTGTTCAAGGACGTGTGCGGCACCGGCAAGAAGCAGATCTCGTTTGCCGAAGTGCCGCTGGCCGATGCCACGCGCTATGCCGCCGAAGATGCCGAAGTGACCTGGCGCCTGCACCAGCTTTTTGCCCCGCGCCTGTCCGACGAAGGCGGCACGCGCGTCTACCAGCGGGTCGACCGCCCGCTGGTGCCGGTGGTGGCGCAGATGGAACGCCACGGCATCCGCGTCGATCGCGAGGTGCTGGCCGGGCTTTCGAGCACTTTCGCCACCGAGATCGCCCGGCTGGAAGCGGTGATCCACGAGAAGGCGGGCGGCCCTTTCACCATCGGCAGCCCCAAGCAACTGGGCGACGTGCTGTTCGACAAGCTGGGCTACAAGGGCGGCAAGAAAGGCAAGAGCGGGCAGTATTCCACCGACCAGTCGGTGCTGGAAACCCTGGCCGGGCAGGGCGCGGAAGTGGCGACGCTGGTGCTGGAATGGCGCCAGTTGTCCAAGCTGAAAAGCACCTATACCGATGCGCTCCAGGCCGCGATCAACCCCGATACCGGGCGGGTGCACACCAGTTACAGCCTGGTCGGCGCGCAGACCGGGCGGCTTTCGTCCAACGATCCCAACTTGCAGAACATCCCGATCCGCACCGAGATCGGGCGCCAGATCCGCGAGGCTTTCGTGGCTGAGCCGGGGCATGTGCTGCTGAGCGCGGACTACTCGCAGATCGAGTTGCGCCTGGCCGCGCATATCGCCGACGTGGCCCCGCTGCGCGAGGCGTTCGAGCAGGGCGAGGACATTCACGCCCGCACCGCGCGCGAGTTGTTCGGCGAAGTGAACCGCGACACGCGCGGCCGCGCCAAGACGATCAACTTCGCGATTCTCTATGGCATCAGCCGCTGGGGCCTGGCGACGCGGCTGGGCACCAGCGCCGATGAAGCGCAGGCGATGATCGACCGCTATTTCGAGCGGTTCCCCGGCATCCAGCGCTATATCCACGAGACGCTGGAGAGCGTGCGGGCGCAGGGCTATTCCGAAACCCTGTTCGGCCGCAAGACGTGGTTCCCGCGCATCAATTCCAAGACCCAGGCCGAACGCCAGGGCAGTGAGCGCGCCGCGATCAATGCCCCGATCCAGGGCACCAGCGCCGATATCATCAAGCGCGCCATGGCCCGCATGGGCCCGGCGCTGGCAGAGGCCGGCCTGTCGCGGGTGAAGATGCTGTTGCAGGTGCACGACGAACTGGTGTTCGAACTGCCCGAGGACGACGTGGCGAAGGCCAGCGAGATCATCCACGCCGTGATGGCGGGGGCGGCGGCGCCAGCGGTGCACCTGACCGTGCCCTTGGGCGTGGAGATCGGCGTGGGGCCGAGCTGGGGCGCGGCCCACTAGGCGCGGGTTAACATGCCCTCCCCCCGACCCCCTCCCGCCAGCGGGAGGGGGAGCAGAAAAGCTCCTCCCGCCTGCCGGAGGGGTTGGGGAGGGCATGTTACCAGCCAACAACTGCCACCGATATGGCAGCACCCCGCCCCGGCCCCTTGTGACGCGGCAACACCAGCGGCAACCCTCGCGCCATGGTTTCGCTGGTATCGACGGTGGCTTACTTGGGCCTGGAGGCCCGCGCGGTGGAAGTGCAGTGCCAGGTGGCGCCGGGGCTGCCCTCGTTCCGCGTGGTCGGCCTGCCGGACAAGGCCGTGGGCGAAAGCCGCGAGCGGGTGCATTCGGCGCTGGCTGCGCTGGGGCTGAGCCTGCCGCCCAAGCGGATCACCATCAACCTTTCCCCGGCCGACCTGCCCAAGGAAGGTTCGCACTATGACCTGCCGATTGCGCTGGCGCTGCTGGCGGCGATGGGCGTGGTCGACCGCGAGACCATCGGCGAATACGTCGCGGTGGGGGAACTGGCGCTCGATGGGCGAATCATTCCCAGCCCCGGCGTGCTGCTGGCCGCGCTGCATGCCAGCGGGGCGGAGAAGGGCCTGGTCTGCCCTGCCGCGCAGGGCACCGAGGCGCGCTGGGCCAGCGGCATCGACGTGATCGCCGCACCCGACCTGATTTCGCTGCTCAACCACTTGAAAGGCACGCAGCGCCTGGCCCCGCCCGAAGTGGGCGAGGCCCTGCCGCCGGTGCGGCTGGCCGACCTGAAACAGGTGAAAGGGCAGGAAACCGCCAAGCGCGCGCTGGAGATCGCCGCGGCGGGTGGGCACAACCTGCTGCTGGTGGGGCCGCCGGGCGCGGGCAAATCGCTGATGGCGTCATGCCTGCCGGGCATCCTGCCCGAGCTGACGCCATCCGAAGCGCTGGAAACCTCGCTCGTCGCCTCGGTGGCGGGCACGCTGGAGGAAGGGCGCATCAGCCGGGCGCGGCCGTTCCGCTCTCCGCACCATTCCGCCTCGATGGCGGCACTCACCGGCGGGGGCCTGCGGGTGCGGCCGGGCGAAGTGAGCCTGGCGCATCTGGGCGTGCTGTTTCTGGACGAACTGCCCGAATTCCAGCGCGCCGTGCTCGATTCGCTGCGCCAGCCGCTGGAAACCGGGGAAGTGACCGTGGCGCGCGCCAACGCGCACGTGACCTTTCCGGCGCGGGTGCAACTGATCGCGGCGATGAACCCGTGCCGCTGCGGGCATCTGGGCGATCCGGCGCTGGGGTGCAGCCGCGCGCCCAAGTGCGCCGCCGATTATCAGTCCAAGGTGTCTGGCCCGTTGCTCGATCGCATCGACCTGCACGTGGAAGTCGATCCCGTCTCGGCCGCCGATCTTGCTCTGCCACCCCCGGCGGAAGGATCGGAGCAGGTTGCCGCGCGCGTGGCCGCCGCACGAGCGCGCCAGACCGCCCGGCTGGAAGGGACGCGGCGGCGCAACAATGCCGAACTGGACGGCGACCTGCTGGAGCGCTTTGCCACACCCGACGAGGCCGGACGGCAATTGCTGTTCAAGGCGGCCGAGGCGATGCGGCTTTCGGCGCGCGGCTATACCCGCATCCTGCGCGTGGCGCGCACCATTGCCGACCTGGCGGGGGCGGAAAGCGTCGGCCGCGTGCACGTGGCCGAGGCGCTGAGCTATCGCCGCGTGGCGCCGCGCGCTTGAGTGATCTTTAGGGGCTTTGGGAATTTAGGCCAGGGTGGAGCGAGAATGGCTGATTTTCGTGACCCGGAGCGCAGCGTACTTTTATGTACGTGAGCACCGGAAGCGCGAAAAGCGGCCGTTCGCAGCCCGCCATGGCCTAAATTCCCAAAGGCCCTAGCGCCCCGCCATGGCCTTGGCCTTGGCGAGATAAGTCCGGCCGATGCGCAGCATGGTGCCGTCGGCCAGTTCGGCCGACCACACCCCCAGGCCATCGTGGCGCAGGCCCAGGATGCGGCTGCGGCGCACGATGGTGGAGCGGTGCAGGCGGATGAAGTGGGCCGGATCGAGGCGGTCTTCCAGCCGCTGGATGGTGTGCAGCATCAGATAGCTGCGCTGCCCCACGTGCAGGCGCACATAGTCGCGCTCGGCATCGATGCGGTCGATATCGGCGGCGGCCACGCGCACCAGTTCGCTGCGATGGGGCACCCAGAATTCCTCGATCCACGACGAAGGTGCCGGAGCCGGCGTGGCCGGAGCCGAGGCGACGGGGGCCGACGCCGCTGCGACCTCGCCCAGGGTGGCCTGGCGGGCGAGCGCGCGTTCCACCGCGCGCTCCAGCCGATCCTGCGCCACGGGCTTGAGCACGTAGTCCACGGCCTCGCAATCGAAGGCTTCCACCGCGAAGTGATCGTGCGCGGTGACGAAGATCACCATCGGCTTGGGATCCTGCTGCACCAGCGCGCGGGCCACGCCCAGCCCGTCGAGTTCGGGCATGGTCATGTCGAGCAGCACGAGCTGGGGCGACAGCGCCTCCACCAGGCGCAGCGCGGCGGCACCATCGGCGGCGGTGCCGACGATCTGCAACGCGGGAATGCGCGCGCACAGGATCTGCATGCGTTCGATGGCCAAGGGTTCGTCGTCCACGATCAGGGTGCGCATGGGGCCTCTACAGGTTGGAAATGATGGGAAGAGTCAGCACGGTGGCATAGCCGCCGGCGGGCAGCGGCGCGCTTTCCACCCGCGCCTGGGCGCCAAAGCGCGCGGCCAGGCGGCTGCGCACGTTGGCAAGGCCGATGCCGGTGCCGCCCGCAGGCACTGTGGCATGATCCGCACCCGCGCCATGCAGGCCCGGCCCGTCATCGGCCACGGTCAGCACCAGCAGGTCGCCGGACATCCGCGCGCGGATGCTGATCGTCACCGGGCGGGTGGTGGCCGAAACGGCATATTTGATCGAATTTTCCACCAGCGGTTGCAGGATCATGCCCGGCACGCAGGCCTGGGCAACGTCTTCGGGCACGTCGAATTCCACGCGCAGCCGCTCGGGAAAGCGCACGCCTTCGATCGCCAGGTAATGGCGTTGCAGTGCGATCTCGTCGGCCAGCGGCACGTCGGCGGTGGGATCGGCGGCCAGGCTGTGGCGATAGAAGCTGGAAATGGTCTGGATCATCCGCTCCGCTTCCTCGCTGCGGCCGACCATCACCAGGGCCGAGAGCGAATTGAGCGTATTGAACAGGAAGTGCGGATTGACCTGATAGCGCAACGAACGCAGTTCGGCGGCCTTGGCCGCGCGGCGATATTCGCCCTCGCGCCATTCGGCGGCGCGGCGCTGCTCGGCATTGCCCAGCGCCAGATAGAGCGCGGCCCAGGCGATCAGCAGGAAATAGCGGCCGAGCGCGATGTCGGTCAGTTCCTGCCAGCCTTCGTCCTGGTTGATCTGCTTGGCGACGGCTCCCGGCGCCGTGTTTTCCGGCGTGGCCGGCTCGCGCGTGATGATGTGGACGCCGGGCGCGGTGATTTCGGTGGTGCCATCGGCGTGATGGCGCACGCTGACCTTTCCGCCAGCGCCCCCGCTTCCGCCTGTGCCCGGTGTGGCTGGCGCGCCCGGCGGGGCGGGCGGGGCGGGCGGCGCAGGGGGCTCGGCCGGTGCGGAAGGCGCGGGTGGGGCCACGTCGATCAGCATGTTGCCGCCGGTGTTGCGCTGTGCCGCGTCGGCGCGGGCGGCGGCCTGGTCCTGCTGCTGCGCTTCCTTGTCCCAATGCGCTTCGAGCGGGGCGAAGGCCTGCTGGTTGACCACGGCCAGCAGCAGCGCGGCAGGCAGCATGATCACCAGCGCAAAGGCGACGCGCAGGCCCAGCCGGCAATGGTCGCAGCGGCGCAGCACCGGCCAGACCAGCACGGTGACGGCAATCCCCGCGATGGTCACCAGCCCGCGCCGCCAGAGCAGCTCGATCCAGATCGACAGATCGGTCTCGGGCGGCCCGACCAGCGCCCAGCGGATCGAGACGAGCACGAAATAGCACAGCCACAGCGCTGCGGCGGACAGCACCACCTGCCGTGCGCCGACATGCGCGGTGCCGGTGCCCGGTGTGGTCTCGTGCGAAAAATCGGTCAGGGAAGAAGGCGGGTCGATCCGCGCGGGTGTGGCCATGCCGCTTGGTAGGGCAGGCGGCCGCCCGGCGCCAGTGCGGCAGTCGAGCGCCATGCGCGGTTGATCGAGGGGAGTGAACCGGGGCCGCGATCGGGACAAGCCCGATGCCTTATCCCTCGCCAGGTCCGCCTTGCACGGCCAGCGCCGGGCTTTCGCCGTTGGGGCCGGGGGCGAGCAGATCGGTCGCGCCCAGGCCGGCTTCGTCGACATGGCCTTCGGGATCGGGATGGATCAGCACTTCCACGCCGGGAAATTCGCTCATCAGCTTTTCCTCGATCTCGTCCATCACGCGGTGGGCCTGGGCCACGCTCATCGTGCCGTCCACCCAGACGTGGAACTGCACGAAATCGCGATTGCCGCTGGTGCGCGTGCGCAAGTCGTGCAGGCCCCTGAGTTCGGGATGCTGGGCCACGACTTCGAGAAAGCGTTCGCGCTTCTCGATCGGCCATTCGTGATCCATCAACTGGTCCACCGCTTCCTGCGAGGCGCCCCACGCGCCCCAGGCCAGCCACAGCGCGATGCCGAAGGCAAAGACCGCGTCGGTGCCGGGCAGGTGCAGATAGTGCTCGATCACCAGCGCCACGATCACCGCCAGGTTGAGCGCCAGGTCCGACTTGTAGTGCACGTTGTCGGTGCTGATCGCCAGGCTGCCGGTGCGGGCGATCACCATGCGCTGGTAGGCGAGCAGGGCCAGCGTGGCGGCCATGGCGATGGCGGAGACGACAATGCCCGATTCGGCCTCGATCGCCGGGGCGCCGGCCAGGAACTGGGTCACCGCGCGCCAGGCCAAACCGAGCGCGGAAAACGAGATCAGGATGACCTGGAACAGCGCGGCCAGCGCCTCGGCCTTGCCATGGCCGAAGCGGTGGTTGTGATCATCGGGCATGGCCGCGATCCACACCCCGAGCAGGGTGGCGAGGCTCGCCACCAGATCGAGCGCGGTATCGGCGAGGCTGCCGAGCATGGCCAGCGAGCCCGATTGCACCACGGCCCAGCCCTTGAGCCCCAGCAGCAGCAGCGCCACCGCGCTGCTGGCCATGGCCGCGCGGCGGTTGAGATCGGCGTGGCTGGTGGTGGCAACAGTGGGGGAGGGGGCGGCGGTCTGGGTCATCCCCGCCCTTTACGGATAAAGCAGCGTGCTGGTCCAGCCGCCGTTTCCATCGGCCACGAAGCGGCGGCGCTCGTGCAGGCGATAGTCGCGATCCTGCCAGAATTCGATGGCGCGCGGCACCACGCGATAGCCTGACCAATGCGCCGGGCGCGGCACGTTGCCATCGGGATGGTCAGCACGGATCGCGGCGACGCGATCGAGATAGACCTGGCGCGAAGGCAGCGGGCGGGACTGGTCGGACGCGGCCGAGCCAAGCCGCGATTCGGGATGGCGGCTGGCGAAATAGGCATCGGCCGCCGCCGCGCTCACTTCCACCACCGGGCCTTCGATGCGGATCTGGCGGCGCAGGCTTTTCCAGTGGAACAGCAGCGCCACTTGCGGGTTGGCGGCCAGTTCCCCGCCCTTGCGGCTGTGGAAATTGGTGTAGAACACAAAGCCGCCGGCGCCATCGAACGCGGGGCCAAGATCGGCGCCATGGCCCTTGAGCAGCACCATGCGCAGCGACGGCGCGCCATCGGGCGTGGCCGTGGCCAGGGCCATGGCGTTGGGATCGTTGGGCTCGCTCTGCTGCGCCTGGGCGAACCAATCGTCGAAGATGGCATAGGGATCGCCGTGGGGAATGGCGTCCTGGCTCTGTTCGGTCACGGGCGGATGTCCTGTTGATGCATGATGGCGGGCAGGATGCGCCGTTTGCTGGCCTGGCCGCGATGACTTCGATCAAGGCGCTGTAACGCGGGTTCTATCATCGTGAAAGCGAGCCTTGCGGGCAAGCGCCCCTGTCCCTAGCTAGAGTGCCATGGCAGCAGACCCCTATTCCATCCTCGGTGTGGCGCGCAGTGCGAGCGAAAAGGACGTGAAATCGGCCTATCGCAAGCTCGCCAAGGAACTGCACCCCGATCACAACAAGGACAATCCCAAGGCGGCCGAACGCTTTGCCGAAGTGACGCGGGCCTATGACCTGCTCTCGGACAAGGACAAGCGCGCCAAGTTCGACCGTGGCGAGATCGATGCCGACGGCAACCCGGCGATGCCGTTCGGTGGCGGATTTGGCGGCGGTGGCGGTGGTTTTCGCGGCGGCCAGGGCGGCTTTCGCCACGATGGCGGCTTTGAAACCGGCGATGGGCCCGACTTGTCCGACCTGTTCGAGGGCCTGTTCGGCGGGCGCGGCGGCATGGGCGGCGGCGGCGGCGGTGCCGGCGGTGGCTTTGGCGGGTTCGGCGGCGGGCGTCGTCCCCCGCCGCCCAAGGGCGCCAATGTCGGCTATCGGTTGCAGGTGCCTTTCGTGGAAGCGGCCACGCGCGCGGCGCAGCGCATCACCCTGGCATCGGGCAGCACGATCGAGCTGAAGCTGCCGGCCGGGGTCGAGCAGGGCCAGCAGATGCGCCTGGCCGGCAAGGGCGAGCCGGGGCCGGGTGGCCCGGGCGATGCGCTGGTGACGATCGAGATCGCGCCGCATCCGTTCTTCGTGCGCGAGGGCGACAACATCCGCCTCGATCTGCCGATCACGCTGGAAGAGGCGGTGGGCGGCGCCAAGGTGAAAGTGCCGACCGTGGACGGCGCGGTGATGCTCACCGTGGCGCCCGGCAGCAGCAGTGGTCGCACCCTGCGTCTCAAGGGTAAGGGCTTTACCCGCAAGGATGGCGAGCGGGGGGACCAGTTGGTGACCCTGCAAATCGATCTGCCCGCCGATGATGCCGATCTCAAGGCCCGGCTGGCCGGCTGGCACGACACGCGCAACCCTCGCGCTCGCTTGGGCATGTAAGCCCAGGTGCGGCCGGACAGGACCGAAAGGGCGGGAGCCATCCGGCGCTCTCGTGCATTGCCCTGCTGATGGATGATGCAAGCGATCCCGATCTGGCCGCCGGTGTGCCCGGCGTGCCGGACGGCGCCAAGGCACTGGTGCCCGATCTTTCCCCCGAAGCGCGCCGCCGGGCCGCGCTGCACCGCCGCCTGCGCGCCGAAGTGGGCGAAGTGCTGGGCGATGCCCGCGCCGAACTGCGCCCCGGCGCGCGGGTCTATGAATTGCTCAAGCGCATCTGGACCGGGGTGATCAACGACGGCTTCATCCATGCCGGCAACTTTGCCTACATGGTGCTGATCGCGCTGTTTCCCTTCTTCATCACCGGCGCCGCGCTGTTTTCGCTGATCGGCGAGACCAGCCAGCGCACCGCCGCGATCAACACCGTGCTGATGGCCCTGCCGCGCGTGGTGGCCACCACGATCGAGCCGGTGGCGCGTGCCGCGGTGGAGGCCCGCACCGGGCACCTGCTGTGGATCGGCGGGCTGGTCGGGCTGTGGACCGTGAGCAGCCTGGTCGAGACCATTCGCGATATCCTGCGCCGCGCCTATGGCACGCAGTGGGAACATGCCTTCTGGCGCTATCGCCTGATGTCCACCGGGCTGATCATCGCGTCGGTCGTGCTGATTCTGGTCTCGATCCTGGCACAAGTGGCGATCGGCGCGGCGCAGGAAGTGATCACCGCGTGGATGCCGCAGTTCGGCGTCTGGGTGGATGGCCTGGCGGCGGGGCGCTTCCTGCCCACGCTGGTGCTGTTCGGCGCGCTGTGGCTGCTGTTCCTCTCGCTCACGCCCAGCGCCTATCGCGCGAATCGCTATCCCAAGTGGCCAGGCGCGCTGTTCGTCTCGCTGTGGTGGCTCACCGTGTCGATCCTGTTGCCCAAACTCCTCGCCACGGTTTTCTCGTACGATCTGACCTATGGCAGCCTGGCCGGGGTGATGATCGCCCTTTTCTTTTTCTGGCTGGTCGGCATAGGGATGGTAATAGGTGCCGAACTCAATGCCGCGCTCGCCGAAACGCCGGAGGAGCACGACATGCTGGGCCAGGCAGACAATCGCGCGCGGGCCATTCGCCAGGCTGGCGTGCGCAAACCAGAATGACAACCCGGCTGGCCACTCTGCGTTCAGGTTCCTTCCGCAAGGACCGCCGCGACGCAGGGCGGCCACACGGTGCAGGAGCGTACGAGGGCGCATGACCGGATTGATGAAGGGAAAGCGCGGCCTGATCATGGGCCTCGCCAATGACAAGTCGCTGGCCTGGGGCATTGCCCGCCAGTTGCACGAACAGGGGGCGGAACTGGCCTTCTCCTACCAGGGCGAGGCGCTGGCCAAGCGCGTGCGGCCCCTGGCGGCCAGCCTGGGCAGCGATTTCCTGATCGATTGCGACGTGTCCGACATGGACGCGCTCGACGCCGCCTTTGCCGAACTGAAGGCGCGCTGGGACACGATCGACTTCGTCGTTCACGCCATCGGCTATTCCGACAAGACCCAGTTGCGCGGGCGCTATTACGACACCACGCTCGACAACTTCCTGATGACCATGAACATTTCGGCCTACAGCCTGGTCGCGGTGACCAAGCGCGCGGTGGAGATGATGCCCAACGGTGGCTCGATCCTGACGCTGACCTATTACGGCGCGGAAAAGGTCGTGCCGCATTACAACGTGATGGGCGTGGCCAAGGCGGCGCTGGAAGCCAGCGTGCGCTACCTCGCCAACGACTGCGGCCCGCAGGGCGTGCGCGTCAACGCCATCTCGGCCGGTCCGATCAAGACCCTGGCCGCCAGCGGCATCGGCGATTTCCGCTACATCCTCAAGTGGAACGAGCTGAACGCCCCGCTGCGCCGCAATTCCACGATCGAGGACGTGGGCGGCTCTGGCCTCTATTTCCTCTCCGATCTCTCCGCTGGCGTCACCGGCGAAGTGCATCACGTGGACGCGGGCTATCACCTCGTCGGGATGAAGCAGGAAGACGCACCGGACATCGCGTTGAGCTGACCGGCCGGTCATCACGATCGAAACGAAAACACCCCGGGGAATACCCGGGGTGTTTTCGTTTGGCGTGTCCTGGAACGTCCCGCTCAGTTCTGCGGCGCAGGTGCCGGCGCGGTTTCGGTCGTGGTGCCGGCGTCGCGTTCGCGCGCGAGGCGGGCTTCGTATTCCTTTTCGAGCTGTTCGACGCGGGCCTGCTCTTCGGCGGCGTCCTTGTCGATGGTCGAGAGCCGACGCTCGCGCTCGGCCTCGATCAGCTTGCCGAACTGTACGTCGCTGCTCTGCTTCTTTTCGGCATAGGCATCGTGGATCAGGCGGGTGGTACAGCCCGACGCCCCGCCCGAACCGACCGGCGAGCACGAATTGATCCCGGCGGCGCCCACGGTTTCATAGGCCTTGACCTTGTCGGTCCAGGATTCGTTGCGCGGATCGTTGGGGTTGTCGCGCAACGGGGCGGGAATGCGGAAGCGTTCGGCCTCGTCCTTGCGGGCGCAGACGGTGATCTGCTCGGCGGTGGAAACCGGGCACGGATCATCACCGTAGATGATGAGCTGGTTGACCTTTTCGTCCCCCTGCACCGGGCCATCGTCGGCCGGCTGCGCTTCGGGCACGGGCGTGCGGCTGCGGGCGGCCTCGGCGGGCGTGGACCCGAGCAGCGCGGCCGGCACCAGCAGCAGGGCCGGGGCGAGCAGGCGGAAGGGGTGGGCAGCAAGGCGCATCGTCGGTTCGTCTCCAGCGCGGAAAGGCGCAGCGCTTGCCGGCCCCCGGTTCGCCCCACCATAAGGCGGCAGGGCGGTGAATGATAGATGAAGGGGCAACGCGCGGCGCCGGCAATCGGCTCCGCGCCTGCCGCATTCAGATGCGTTCCGACAGCTTGATCGCGGCGCGGCAGCCCAGGCGGATGGCGTTGAACAGCAAGGGATAGGCCGGGGTCTCTTCCGCCCCCGCTGCCAGCGCGGCATCGCGATGGGCGCGTTCGTCGTCGCGGAAGCGGCGGATGGTGTCGGCCAGATCCGGTTCGCTGTCGCCCAGTTCCTCCAGTTGCTCGGTATAGTGGCGGTCGATCTCGGTCTCGATCGCGGCGGTGCAGGCCATGGCCGCCTTGGGGCCAAGCAGCGCGGTGGCCGCGCCCAGGGCGAAGCCGGCAACCGACCACACCGGATGCAGCGCGGTGGGGCGCACGCCATGCTCCGCGATCATCGCATCGAACGTGGCGCGGTGATCCTCTTCCTGCCGGGCCATTTCCACGATTTCGGCCGAATCCGGGCCGCGATCGCCCATCACCGCCAGTTGCCCGGCATAGATGCGCGTGGCGCCGAATTCGCCGGCCTGGTCCACCCGGATCATCCGGGCGATTTCGGGGCGCAGTGTCTTGGCGGTGCGGGTCATCGCATCAGGCTCCCTTGCCGCGGCTCTTGGCCAGCAATCCCAGGATCGCCAGCGCGGCCGGTGTGGAAAACAGGAAATTGAAGCCGGCCATGCTCACGCCCCACAGGGTCCAGGCCGGCACGTCGCAGCGCACCAGCGGCGCGGCCATGATCGCGGCCAGCGGATCGCCATCGATGTGGCTGGACGAGCAGGTGGTGACGCCTTCCCACCAGTGATATTCGACCCCGGCGTGAAACGCGCCGATCAATCCGCTGGACAGGATGCCGAGCGCGGCCAGCAGCACCAGCCAGCGCCCTTCGGGCCGGCCCGCGCGCAGCAGCGCCAGCACGCCCAACGCAATCGCGGCAAGGTGGCCATAGCGCTGCCACCAGCACATTTCGCACGGCGGCAGGCCAAAGCCGTATTGCGCCACGAGCGCGGTGCCCATGGCAATCAGCGGAACACCCAGGGCCAGCGTGCGGGCCAGGGCGAGATCGGAAGAAGGACGCAGAGTGGTCATTGATGAAGATCCGCTGTCGGCTCAGCGCTTGCGCAGCGCGGCGAGGGCACCGGGCGCGGTGCGCTTGAGCGTCTGCACGGCATAGTAGAGCTGGAAATCGTCGATGCCCTTGGCCTTGAGTTCCTCGGGCGTCATCTTGAAACGCGGATCGTCGACCTTGTCCTTTTCCAGGTCCTTGTCTTCCTTGATCTCGTTGATCAGGTGGCGGCGCAGGTCGCTTTCGCGATAGGAGCGCAGCGCGCGCTTGCGCAAGTCGGGGTCGGAAATCTGCGGCACGGCGATGTCGGGCTCGATCCCGCCTTCCTGCACTGAGCGGCCCGAGGGCGTGTAATAGCGCGCGGTAGTCAGTTTGAGCGCGGCGTCCTTGCCAAGCTGGATCAGCGTCTGCACGCTGCCCTTGCCGAAGCTGCGCTGGCCCATGATCAGGGCGCGGTGCTGGTCTTGCAGCGCGCCGGCGACGATTTCGGAGGCCGAGGCCGAGCCTTCGTCGATCAGCACGATCATCGGCAGCCCGCGCGCCACGTCGCCGGGGTGGGCGTAATAGATGTCGTTGTCCTGCGGATCGCGCCCGCGCTGCGACACGATGGTGCCCTTGTCGAGGAAATCGTCACCCAGCGAGACCGCCTCGTTGAGCAGGCCGCCGGGGTTGCCGCGCAGATCGAGCACGATGCCGGCCAGGTTGTTGCCCAGTTGCGCGCGGATCGCGGCCACGGCCTGGGCCACTTCGCTGCCGACGTTCTCGCTGAAGCTCGACACCGAGATCACCCCGATGTTGTCCTTCACTTTCCATTCCACCGGGCGCAGCTTGATCACCTGGCGGGTGAGGGTGAAGTCCAGCGGCTCGTCGCGGCCGGGGCGATAGACGGTCAGCTTGATCTTGGTGCCGGGCGCGCCGCGCATCTGGTCCACCGCATCATCGAGCGAGCCGCCATAGATCAGCTTGCCGTCGAGGTGGGTGATATAGTCACCGGCCTTGATCCCGCCGAGATCGCCGGGGGTGCCCTTCATCGGCGCGATCACCTTGACCGCGCCATCATCGAGCGTGACCGAAAGGCCAAGGCCGCCATAGGCGCCTTCGGTCTGGGTGCGCAGGTTCTCGAAATCGCGCGCTTCCAGATAGGCGCTGTGCGGATCGAGCGTGGCCAGCATGCCGTCGATCGCGCCCTTGATCAGGGTGTCGTCGTCGACCGGCTCGACATAGTTCTCCTTGATCTTCTCATAGACCAGTTCGAGCTTCTGGAACTGCGGCCCGGTGCGGGAATCGACCGCTGCCAGCCCGGCCGTGGCCAAGGGCAGAACCGCAACGGCCGAAACCAGCGCCGTTGCGCGCAGCAGGGAAGCAAGCCGTTGTGCCATGTGTGCAATCGAACCTTCGATGAAAGACCAGCCGGCACATCACGCGCCATTCTGGCCGCTTGTATAGCCCCCCAAGCCTGAATGCCAGATGGAGCGAAGCGGATTCCCGTTTGCCCTATGGGCCGCCCGCAGACCTTGCCCGCGATCAATTCCTGAGCGCGGCGAGCGGGTTGACCGGAACGCCGTCCTTGCGCAGTTCCACGCTGACCAGCGGGCTGGCCGGGGCGGCGATCCCCAGCGGTGAGCCCTGCACCACGCGATCGCCCACGGCCGCGTCGATCCGGCCAAGCCCGGTGACTAGGGAGGTCCAGCCGCCGGGATGTTCCACGATCACGATCTGGCCATAGCCGCGATAGGTGCCGGCAAAGGCCACGCGCCCGGCCGCCGGGGCGACGATCTGGGCCGAAGGCGCGGGCGCGATGGTCAGCCCCTGCGCCGGGCCAGTGGCGCCCGCTTCGCCAAAGCCGGTGACGACGCGGCCCGAGACCGGCAGGATCCACATCAACTGGGCGCTGGTGCGCAGCAGCGGATCAACATCTTCCACCATCAGCACCGCGCCGGGGCGATCGGGGCGTTGCAGCGGGCCGGGCAGCCCGGCAAGGGCATCGCGCATCTGCCCGTCGCGGCCAAGCTGCTGCATCAGCGTGGCCAGGTCGCGGGTCTGTTCGGCCAGGGCCAGGGCATGGTCGGCCTCGCGGCTGGCGGTGCCGCTGGCGGCGCGGCTGGCAATGCGCTGGCGGCTTTCCAGCGCGGCAAGCTGCTGGCGGCGCTCGCCCAGCCCCGATTGGCTGGCGCGCAACCGCGCCGCTTCGCCCCGCGCCTGTTCCTGCAACAGCCGGCCGCGCACGATGGCGCTGCGCAGGGTGGCGGTGCGGCGGCGCACTTCGGGCACCATGGTTTCCAGCACGGCGCGCAGATAGACCGTGTCACGCAGGGATTCGGCGCGCAGCAGGCTGAAGGCCAGCGGGCGCCGGGCAAAGAGCTGGAGCGCGGCGGTCAGGCGCACCAGCGGTTCCTGCCGCGCGGCCATGCGCAGGCGCAGGTCGGCGCGCTCCTTGTCGATCAGCGCGATCCTGGCTTCGCTGATGCGGATTTCGGCTTCGGATTGCTGGATGCGCGCGGCGATCGCGGCGGCTTCCTGCGCGGTGCGATCGGCAGCGGCGGTGGCGGCCTGGGCCTGCGCCTCCAGCTTTTCGCCACGTGCGCGGGCCTGGGCCAGCGCGCCCTGGGCCTGGGCGAGGGCGGCGGCGGCCTCTCCGGCGGTGCGATAGGCGGGGGCGGGATCGGCCCCGGCGATCTGCCACGCGGCCAGCGGCAGCAGCAGGGCGGCGGCAAGGGCGAGCGAGCGGCGCGCGTCCATGCCCCTCAGCCCTCGCGGTGATAGGGGTGGCCGGCGATGATGCTGGTCGCCCGCCAGAGCTGTTCGGCCAGCATGGCGCGGGCCAGCATGTGCGGCCAGGTCGCGGCGCCGAACGCGATCAGCAGGTCCGCGCTCTGGCGCAGGCCGTCGTCATGGCCATCGGCGGCGCCGATCAGGAAGCGCGCCTCGCGCACGCCATCGTCGCGCCAGCGGCCCAGCACTTTGGCGAATTCAGCCGACGTCAGGTGCTTGCCGCGCTCGTCCATGGCCACGGTGCGCACCGGGCTGGCGGCCACCGGCGGCATGGTGCCGCCGCGATCGGGCAGTTCGGTAACCTTGAACCCCCAGGTGATGCGCTTGCCATAGCGCTCGACCAGCTCCGCCTCGGGCGAGCGGCCGATCTTTCCCCGGGCGATGATGTGGAGGAGCATGGGGGTCCGGATCAGGCGTTGCTTGTGGCTTCCACCACCCCCCGACCCCCTCCTTACGAAGAGGAGGGGGAGCAGGCGGGGAACCGCCTCACGCCAAAGGGATGTCAGGCAGAGCCGGCGTCGCCGAAGCCCCACATGCGTTCCAGATTGTAGAAGCTGCGCACTTCCGGGCGGAACAGGTGGACGACCACGTCACCGGCGTCGATCAGCACCCAGTCGGCCGCGGGCAGGCCTTCGATGCGCACGTGGCCATAGCCGGCCTGCTTGATGCGCTCGGCCAGCTTCTGCGCCATGGCGGCAACCTGGCGGGTGGAGCGGCCCGAGGCGATCACCATGTGATCGGCGATCGAGCTTTTGCCTTCCAGGGCGATCGACACCACGTCCTGGGCCTGATCATCGTCCAGCGATTGCAGGACGAGCGCGAACAGGCTGGCAGGAGCGCCGGCAGAAGGGGCCTGGGGGACGGCGCCGGCATCTGCCGGCTGGGGTTGGGCACTGGTCATTGGCTTGGCGTAAACTCCGATTGGAACATGGCTGATATCGCAACGTCCGGAAAACTCTTTCGATCCAACGGCAAAGCCGCCTTGCGCCAAGGCGCGCGGCGGGCAGGCCAAAGGGCCGGAAAAGCGTGCCGGAAAGCAGGGATGGCGGCCAAGACGCTCAGCGTCCGCTCCTTCCGCAACACGCCGGAGCAAGGCGGCGGTGGGTCACACCATCGCGCAGTCCGGCAACGGAAAGACGGCCCGCCCAATCGGGCTCTGCCCGGCGCAAGGCCGTGGCGGAGCGGGGATCGGGATCGAACCGCAGAATGAAGAGCGCGGGTGCGCCCTGCATCGGATCATGCGGGAAACTGGCGTTCAGGGCGGCACCCCCTGCTGGCCCAGCATCGGGCCAAAGAGCGCCATCACATTCCTGCCTGCACCGCCGGCGCCATCGGCGCAGCCATACCATGGCGGGGCTCGCCATCGCAGCCGCATCATAGCCCGGACGCGCGACAACCGCAATCGGCATGGTGCGGGCGATTGCGCGCCAGTCTTTCCAGCGATGGAACTGTGCCAGATTATCGGCCCCCATCAACCAGATGAAGCGCCGGCGCGGATAGCGGCGGACCAGCGCGCGCAAGCTGTCGATGGTATAGCGGGTGCCCAGTTCGCGCTCGATCGCGGTCACTCGAATCGGTGCGCGGCGGGCTTGCCGGCGGGCCGAGGCGACCCGCGCGGGCAGCGGCGCCATGCCCTGCGCCGGCTTCAGCACGTTGCCCGGCGAGACCAGCCACCACACTTCGTCCAGCCCCAGCGCGGCCCGCGCGAACAGGCTCACCCGGCGGTGGCCGCCGTGCGCCGGGTTGAAGCTGCCGCCCAGAAGGCCGGTCAGCCGGGGCTGCCGCCGTGTCAGGACCGAACCTGCCCGCTGCCGTGGACCAGCCACTTGTAGGTGGTCAGCCCTTCCAGCGCGACCGGGCCGCGCGCGTGGAGGCGCCCGGTGGCAATGCCGATTTCCGCGCCCAGGCCGAATTCGCCGCCATCGGCAAACTGGCTGGAGGCATTGTGCATCACGATGGCGCTGTCCACTTCGGCCAGGAAGCGGGCGGCCGCCGTGGCATCGTCGGTGACGATCGCATCGGTATGGGCCGAGGAATGGCGCGCGATATGGGCCAGCGCGGCATCGAGGCCATCGACCACGGCCACCGACAGCACCGCGTCGAGATATTCGGTGTCCCAGTCGTTGTCCGCCGCCGGCACGATGCGCGGATCGATCGCGCGGGCCCGGGCGTCACCCCGCACTTCGCAGCCCGCCGCGATCAGCGGCGCCACCAGCGCCGCAGCGGCGGGATAAGTCGCGTCGATCAGCAGGGTTTCCATCGATCCGCAGATGCCGGTGCGGCGCATCTTGGCATTGAGCACGATGGCCTCGGCCATGGCAGGATCGGCGGCAGCATGGACGAAGGTGTGGCAGATGCCGTCGAGGTGGGCGAGCACCGGCACGCGGGCATCGGCCTGGACACGCGCGACCAGGCTCTTGCCGCCGCGCGGCACGATCATGTTGATCAGCCCGGCGGCAGTGAGCATGGCGCCCACGGCGGCACGGTCCTGCGTCGGCAGCAGTTGCACCGCCGCTGCGGGCACGCCGCCTTCGGCCAGGCCGGCGACCAGCGCGGCATGGATCGCGCGGTTGGAATGGACCGCCTCGCTACCCCCGCGCAGCAGCGCGGCATTGCCCGACCGCACGCAGAGCGCGGCGGCATCGGCGGTCACGTTGGGGCGGCTTTCATAGATGATGCCGATCAGCCCGATCGGCACGCGCACGCGGCGCAGCACCATGCCGTTGGGGCGCGTGGCGGCGTCGATTTCCTGGCCCACCGGATCGGCCAGGCCGGCAACCTGGTCCACCGCATCGGCCATGGCGGCCACGCGGCCTTCGTCCAGCCGCAGCCGGTCGAGCAGGGCCGGCGTCAAGCCGCGCGTGGCGCCGTTGGCCATGTCGATCGCATTGGCCGCCAGGATTTCGGGCGCGGCGCGGCGCAGGGCGGCGGCGGCCAGCTTGAGCGCGGCTTCCTTGGCCGGGGATGGCATGCGCGCCAGCTCTGCCTGGGCGGCGCGGCCGGCGCGGGCAAGGCGCTCCACCAGCGCGGCGGGAGATTCGGGGGCGATATCCTGGGGCTTGGTCGACATGATGGCGCGCGGCTTACCATCGGGGGCAGGCGCTGTCACGGGCGCGGAAGGCCTTGCAAACGATTCATCGCCGTTGCGGCACGGCTGGCCCCGCTCGGGAACCGCTGGATTCGACTCCCGGCGCCCGGGGCGATAAGCGCCGCGCGCCGCAGGCTGGTCGGGGGGCCAGTTCATCGGCCAGCAGCCTGTCTGCCGCAAACTTCGCCTTGGGATCACGCATCATCTTGCCGCCAGCCAAACCCGAACCCGTGCGCGTCACGGCTCCGCGCCCTGCCAGGGACGCAGCCTGGCGCCGTGCGCGGGCGGCATTGGCGCGGTGGCCTGATCAGGTGCAAGCGCGCCTTGCCGCGTGGTTTCCCGATCGCGAATTCTTCATGCGGGCACAGGGCGAAGTGCGCTTCATCCGCGTTTCGGGCCGGACGCAGCGGCGTGTGGCTGGCGCCCTGGCGCTGGCCGTGCTGGTCTGGCTGGGGGCGATGGCGACGATCCTGACCGGCCAGGTTCTGGCCGCGCGCCATGCCGCCGCGCTGCGCCAGCGCGAAGCGGCGGTGGACGCGGCCGAACGCAGTGCCGCCCGCACCCGCCACGGCGTGGCCGGCGCCTTGCAGGATCTGGAGCGGCGGCAGGACATGATCGAGACGCTGGTGAAGGGCCAGCTCGGCGATCTGCCGCCCGCCGATCCGGCCTCCGCTCCGGCGGTCAAGCCGCTGTCCTACAACATGCCGGTGGCTGGCAGCGTGGAGCGCCTGGCGATGCGCCAGGCCGCGTTCGTGGCGGCGCTGACGCGCTATGCCGATGCGCGCGCGGCGCAGGCCGATGCCGCGATCCGGCGCGTGGGCCTCAACCCCGTGCAAGTCGCGCCGCTGCGGGCGAGCGGTCGCGCGGCGATGGGCGGCCCGCTGATCGCGCTCGGCCAGAACGACCCCGCGCTGGCCCGGCTGGGCCAGAGCATGGCGCGCCTCACCGCGCTGGAACAGGGCCTGGCGCGCCTGCCCCATGCCCTGCCGGCCAGCGCCGATTTCATTTCCAGCGGCTTTGGCTATCGCGCCGATCCGTTCACCGGTGGCGGTGCATTCCACCCCGGGCTCGATTTCAAGGGGCCGATCGGCGCGCCGATCTATGCCGCCGCGCAGGGCGTGGTGCGCTTTGCCGGGGTCCGTTCCGGCTATGGCAATTGCGTGGAAGTGGACCATGGCCATGGCCTGGTCACGCGCTATGCCCACATGTCGCGGATCGAGGCGCGGGTCGGCCAGCGTGTCGCCCCCGGTGTCGAGATCGGCCGGATTGGCAGCACCGGCCGCTCCACCGGCCCGCACCTGCATTTTGAAGTGCGGATCGATGATCGCCCGGTCGATCCGCGCCCGTTCCTGGAGACCTTGCCCGATGTTTTCAAAGAAGCTGGCCACAGTGGGCACTGAACGCGCAGGCTCCGCCGGGACGACGACGTTCTCGGTGCTGGGTGCGGACATGGCGGTGCACGGCAACATCGTCGCCGGGGCAGACCTGCATGTCGATGGCCGGATCGAGGGCGATGTCACCTGCGCCGCGCTCGTCCAGGGCGAAGGCAGTGTGATCACCGGGGCGATCACCGCCCGCAGCGCGCGCCTTTCCGGAACGGTCAATGGCGCGGTCGACGTGGCCGACCTGGTGGTGGGCAAGACCGCGCGCGTGCTGGGCGACGTGACTTATGACACGCTGACCATCGAACAGGGCGCGCAAGTGGAAGGCCGCTTTGCCCCGCGCGGCGCCAATGCCGCCGCCGCCGTGCCCGACAGCCTGATCGCGGTGCGCACCACCGCCTGAAGCCTTTCCCGATTAGGGTCAGGCCGTCAAGCGGGACCCCGGATCAAGTCCGGGGTGACGTAAGGGGTTGGTTTATCTGTGATTATCGTCACCCCGGGCTTGACCCGGGGTCCCACGCCACCGCCTGAGCGGCGGACTTCACCGAAACAGCGCGACGATATCGCCCAGCTTGCCCATCAGCGCGGCATCGCCGCCGGGCTGGGTCAGGCCCAGGCGCACCACCACCAGCTTGCGCGCGGGCGAAACGAGCACGGCCTGGCCGCCATCGCCCAGCGCGGCCATGAGATCGCGCGGGCCGCGCTGGGGGAACAGGCGCGGCTCGCCCTCGGTCGGTTTGCGGTTGAGCCAGATGCCGGCGCCATACTGCTTCTCGCGCGGGGAGGGGCTGGCCATGAAATCGATCCATTGGCGTGGCACGAGCTGCGCGCCGTGCACCGCGCCCCGGTTGCGCAGGAATTCGCCAAAGCGGACCATGTCGCGCGCCGTGGCATCGATCATCGCGCCGCCGTTCATCGTGCCGTGGGCGTCATAGGAGGGCACCACGCCGCGCATCTGCACCGGCTCGAACAGGCGCGTGCGCAAGTAATCGGCCACTGCGCGGCGCCGTGCCTCCGCGTCTCCGGTGGGGGCGAGCACGCGCGCGGCCAGGTCTGCCAGGATGATCCCGCTGGCGGCATCGTCCTGGAACCGCGCACCCGGTTCGGCGGCCAGCGGCTGGTCCTCGGCTGCGCCGGCCATGTCGTCGCGCCCGGCACCGAACAGCATGCGCGCCTCGTCACCCGGTTCCTCGCGCAGGCCGGAGCGCATCTGCAACAGGTGGCGCAGCGTGATCTCGCCGCGCGGATCACCGGGGCGCTGCCAGGCGGGGACCGGCGCGGTCTCGTTGAGGCGCAGGCGCCCGTCGGACACCAGCATGCCGATCATCACCGCCGTGATCGAGCGGGCGATGCCGCCCCCGGCAAAGCGGGTATTTTCGTGATAGCCATCGCCATAGCGTTCGGCCACGATGCGCCCGGCGCGCATCACGATCACCGCGCGGGTCTCGCCCGCGCCGGGGTTGTCGCTGCTGCGGCCATCGGGCGTGAACAGCGCGTCGATCGCGCGGGCCAGGCCTTCGCGTTCCACGCCCGGATCGTCGACCACAGCGGCCAGGGCCTGCGGCGACAGTGGCTGCTGCGCGGGTTGGCTGGCCGCACAGGCGAACAAGGCTGGTGCAAGCGCAGCGGGCGCGATAAGGCGCCACCACCGGCGGACACACCAGCGGGCAAGGGGTAAACGGAATCGGGCGGCGCTGTGCATGATTGCCTGCGTCTTTCCACCAGATCGAATGCACATGGCAACCACCAAGCCGTCTTCTTCCCCGAATGATCCGCTCCATTTCGGCGGACCTGCGCCGCAGGGGCCGGCCAGGCGCCGCTGGATGCGCGGGCTCGGGCTTGTCGTGGGGCTGGCGCTCGGGCTGGGCGTGGCGTTCGTGGCGCTGGTCTGGCGCCCGGCGCACGACAGCGCGCGAATCGAGGCCGCCCGCGCCGCGCGCCAGGCCTGTTCGTGCCGCTACCTGGGCGGGCGGGCGCTGGGCGATTGCGAGAAGGACAATCCCAAGGGCCGCTTCCCCGTCTCGCTGGCCGAGGACGCGGGCGCACACACCGTCACCGCCACCGTGCCGCTGGCCGCCGCGCAGACCGCCACCTATCGCGAAGGCTGGGGCTGCCAGTTGCAGCCCTGGCGGGATTGAGGGTTAGGCTGCAATACCTTCCGCCGGTTCTGTGCTGTCGATCCAGCCGCCGCCGACCACCCGGTCTCCGGCATAGAGCACGGCCGCCTGGCCCGGCGCGACGCCGTATTCCGGCGTGGCAAAGCGCAGGACAGTGGCCGCGCCATCGCCGAACGGGCCATCGAGCGTAACCGGCACGGGCTTCGCCAGTGAGCGGACCTTGGCGGTGAGCGGCGTGCCATCTTCAGGCAGGGCGCCGATGCGGTTGGTTTCGACCACGCGCGCCGAGGCCACGCCGAGCAGGTGGCGCGGGCCGACCAGCACGCGCGCCTGGGCCGCGTCCAGCCCGACGACATAGAGCGGCTCGGGCTGGCCGCCGATTTCCAGGCCGCGCCGCTGGCCCACGGTATAGTGGATCACGCCGTGGTGCCGGCCCAGTTCGGCGCCAGTCTGGGCATGGACGATCGCGCCGGGGCGCCCGCCTTCCGGGCGCACGCTGCGCACGATCTTGGCATAGTCGCCATCGGGCACGAAGCAGATGTCCTGGCTGTCGGGCTTGGCCGCCACGGCCAGGCCCATTGCCTGGGCCAGCGCGCGCACCTGCGGCTTGGGCATGCCGCCGAGCGGGAAGCGCAGGAACTCGAGCTGTTCCTGCGTGGTGCCATAAAGAAAATAGCTCTGGTCGCGGGCGGGATCGGCCGCACGGTGGAGCTGCGCGCCCGCAGGCGTGGCCACGCGGCGCACGTAATGGCCTGTGGCCAGGCAATCGGCCCCCAGTTCGCGCGCCATGGCCAAAAGGTCGGTGAACTTTGGCCCCATGTTGCAACGGATGCAGGGAATCGGGGTGCGCCCGGCGAGGTAATCGTCGGCAAAGCGCTCGACCACGTCTTCGCGAAAGCGCGACTCGTGATCGAACACATAGTGGGCAATGCCCAGGCGATCGGCGACGGCGCGCGCATCGCGGATGTCGTCGCCCGCGCAGCAGGCGCCCTTGCGCCCGGTGGCGGCGCCATAATCGTAAAGTTGCAGCGTGATGCCAATCACTTCGGCTCCGCTCGCGGCGGCAAGGCCGGCCACCACCGAGCTGTCCACGCCGCCCGACATGGCCACCACGATGCGCCGCGCACTGGCCGGGGCGGCGAGGTCGAACAGCGGTGCCTCGATCAGCGCGGCGGGATCGGCCAGATCGCCGAAATCGATGGGAGCCTGGGGCAGGGAAGAGGGGGGGGTACAATGCGCCATGGCGCGCCCATAGGCGCTTTTCCCCCAGGTTTCAGCGCAAAAATGCCACGGGCAGGGGCAAGTGCGCTGGGCGAATGGTTAATTTTTTGTAAAGAGCGGCTTTACACTCCCTTATCCCTGTTTGGCGTATGCCAAGCGCATGGACTTGGGTTTTGACGATCTGCGCGGCTTGGCCGGCGCCGAATCGGCCGGGATGCTGCGCGAGCTGCACTGGCCCGAATTCTGCGCCCGGCTGGAAGCCGCACAAGACCTGCGGCGGGTGTCGCGGGATGCTGCGCTGGCTGTGCCAGGTGGCCAGAACCTGGGCAGCTTCCATCGGGTCGCAGCGTGGATGTTGCTCAGGGCGGACGAACGCAAGCCGGGAGATCGCCTAGGTGACCATGAAGATCTCGTTAACCCAAACTCTTCAGCGAATGGCAAAATGGAGGGAAGCACAACGGTGATGAAGCCAAACAGGCCGTCTCCCCTGCCGCAAGGCGTAGCTGACCGACGAGAAGTGCCATGATCGAAAACCAGAAAATCAGGCCGGCGCAGGTTATTGGCCCCTTGGGTGAACCGCTGACGCTGGACAACCTGCCCCCTGCCAACACCACACGCTGGGTGGTGCGGCGCAAGGCGGAAGTGGTCGCTGCGGTCAACGGTGGCTTGCTGACCATCGACGAGGCCTGCGAACGCTATGGCCTGACGCTGGAAGAATTCGCCTCGTGGCAGCGCGCGGTGGACCGTTCGGGCATGCAGGGCCTGCGGGTCACCCGTATCCAGCACTACCGCGACCTTTACGAGCGCCAGCTCAAGTATTGATCACGCGCAGGCGCGCCGCCCTGCCCCTTGAGGCTAGGCCGGCCGCTCGCGCCACACCGCCATCCACGGTGCGGCCGTTCGGAGCGATCCGGGCGGCCGTTTTGGCGTCTGGCGGCTGCTGCTCCTGAATTCGGCCTGCAAATGCTGCGAGCGTGGACGCTGTTCGTCGAGCCATGATTGCAACTGGTCGTTGCGGCAGCTAAGAACGGGTTAAATGCTGGCAAGGTAAGGAACCTTCGCAGGATGGCGCCCGGCGCGCCCTGTCTGGCGAAGGTGGGGGACCTGCTGGCGACCGGCGTTGCTGGCTGCTGGCACAGGCCCGCACCCAGCCGTGAGGGTAGGACGCCGGGGCACCGCCGTCCGGTTCGAAACGACGTTGGGAACACATCGCCTGGCTCAGGCCTCGCCCAGCGCGGAGGCATGGGGCAGGCATAGGGGATCGTGGCCCAGGCTGCGCGTGCCATTGCGGCGTTGCGTGTGCCGTTCGGGCCGGGGAGGCAATTCTGCTGGACAAGACGCAAGACATCAACAGCCTGGCCGATGCGCCGGCAACCGGTGGCAACCGCCTGCGCGGGCTGGCCATCGGCGTGGGGCTGGTTGTGCTGCTGGCGTTGGCCTGGTGGCTGATGCACCGCGACAGCGCGGGGGGCGACAAGCACGATGCCGCGGCGCAGGCGCAGACCGTGACCGTGGTGGCGCCCGGGCAACAGACGGTGGACGCCACGGTCGTGGCCAGCGGCGTGATCGCCGCCAAGCGCGAGATGCCGGTGGGCATCGCCGGCGAGGGTGGCCTGGTGCGCAGCGTACTGGTCGATGCCGGTACCTGGGTCCACGCCGGGCAAGTCCTGGCCGTGGTCGACCGTTCGGTGCAGGTGCAGCAGGTGGCCAGCCAGTCGGCCGGGGTGGAAGTGCAGGAAGCCAATGCCCGCATCGCCCAGAGCAATCTCGATCGCGCCCTCAAGCTGGTGGCCAAGGGCTTCATCTCCAAGGCCGATATCGATCAGTTGACCGCCACGCGCGATGCTGCCGTGGCACAAGTGCGCGTGGCCCGCGCCACGCTGGGCCAGTTGCGCGCCAGCACTGCCCGCCTCAACATCGTGGCGCCGGCCGATGGCCTGGTGCTGACGCGCGGGGTGGAGCCGGGGCAGATCGTCAGCTCGGGCAGCGGCACCCTGTTCCGCATGGCCAGGGATGGCGAGCTGGAAATGCAGGCGCGCCTGGCCGAAGTGGACCTGGCGCGGATGCACGTGGGCGTGACCGCGCAAGTGACGCCGGTCGGCACCACGCAGAGCTTCACCGGCACCGTCTGGCAAGTCGCGCCGACGATCGATCCGACCACGCGCGAGGGCATTGCCCGCATCGCGCTGCGCTATGATCCGGCGCTGCGCCCCGGCGGCTTTGCCAGCGCCACGATCCGCAGCGGCCTGCTGACTGCGCCGGTCCTGCCCGAAACCGCGATCCTGAGCGATGACAAGGGCAGCTATGTCTATGTCGTCGATGGTGCCAACAAGGTCTCGCGCCGCGCGGTCAAGATCGGCGAAGTGACCGGCCAGGGCATTGTCGTGCGCGAGGGGCTTTCGGGCAACGAGCGCGTCGTGCTGCGCGCCGGCGGCTTCCTCAACCCCGGTGACACGGTGCGGCCGGTAATGGCCGGCACCAGCGCCGCGGCTCACTGATCGCCAGGCGGGAACGGCCATGAACTTTCGCAATCTTTCGGCCTGGTCGATCCGCAATCCGGTCGTTCCCATCGTCCTGTTCCTGGGCCTGACCCTGGCCGGGCTGGTGTCCTTCGCGATGATGAAGGTGCAGAACCAGCCCGACATCGAATTCCCGCTGGTGATCGTGCAGATCAGCCAGCCCGGCGCCGCGCCGACCGAGATCGAGACGCAGATCACCCAGCGCGTGGAATCCGCCGTGCGCACCATCGCCGGGGTGGACACGATCACCTCGACCGCCTCGGAAGGCTCCAGCCAGACGATGGTGCAGTTCAAGATCGGCACCGACATCTATGGTGCGGTGGCCGAAGTGAAGAACGCGGTGGACCAGGTGCGCGGCGACTTGCCCGACGGCATCCTGGAACCGCAGGTGTTCAAGGCGGAAACCTCGTCCGACCCGATCGCCTATTGGGCGGTGTCGGCCGACGACATGACCATCGAGCAGCTTTCGTGGTTCGTTGACGACACGATTGCCAAGCGCCTTCTGGCCATTCCCGGCATGGCCGAAGTGCACCGCGCCGGCGGCGTGACCCGCGAGATCGCGGTCACGCTCGATCCGATGCGCATGAAGTCGTTCGGTGTCACCGCGATGCAGGTCAACAACGCCCTGCGCCAGGTCAACCTCAACGCCGCCGGGGGCAAGGCCGAAGTGGCCGGCGCGCGCCAATCGGTGCGCGTGCTGGGCAATGCGCGATCGGCGTTCGACCTGGGGCAGACGCAGATTTCGGTTGCCGCCGGCCGGGTCATCCGCCTTACCGACGTCGCCGACGTGCACGACAGCTTCAGCGAGATCACCTCGATCGCCAAGTTCAACGGCAAGCCGGTGGTGACGTTCAGCATCGCCCGCGCCCGCGGCGAATCCGACGTCAGCGTCTATGACGAGACGGTCAAGGAACTGAACAAGATCTCCGCCGAGCAAGGCCACAAGGTCCGCTTCACGCAACTGTTTACCAGCGTGAACTATACCAAGCAGCAGTACCACACCTCGATGTCCTCGATGGTGGAAGGCGCCGTGCTGGCGGTGATCGTGGTGTTCTTCTTCCTCCGCGATTGGCGCGCGACCTTCGTTTCCGCCATCGCCATTCCGCTTTCGGCCATTCCCACTTTTGCCGTGATGCATCTGATGGGCTTCACGCTCAACACGATGTCGCTGCTCGCGCTGGGGCTGGTCGCGGGGGTGCTGGTGGACGATGCGATCGTGGAGATCGAGAACATCGTGCGGCATATCCGCATGGGCAAATCGCCCTACCAGGCCTCGATCGACGCGGCCGACGAGATCGGCCTGGCGGTGGTGGCAACCACCTTCTCGATCGTCGCGGTGTTCCTGCCGGTGGGCCTGATGCCGGGCATTTCGGGCCAGTTCTTCAAGAACTTCGGCCTCACTGTCGTGGTTGCGGTGCTGTTCTCGCTGCTGGTCGCGCGCATGATCACGCCGATGGTCGCGGCCTATTTCCTCAAGCGGGACCAGCGCGACATTCCCCATGGCGAAGGCCCATGGATGGATCGCTACATGGCCGTGCTGCGCTGGTCGCTCGATACCAGCAAGGCGGCGGCCTATCGCGCACGGCACCCGCGCCGCCGGGTGCTGGCGCGGCTGCGCGACCATCGCCTGTGGATGATGGGCATTGGCCTTGGCGCGCTGCTGCTTACCGGGGTGATGTTCGTGGTCATCCCCACGCAGTTCTTCCCCGATACCGACAGCGATTTCTCGCAGATCAACGTGGAAATGGTGCCTGGCACCACGATCGACCAGACCGCCGCCAAGGTGGACGAGGTCTACAACCTCATCCGCAACGAGCCCGAGATCGACGTGGCGCTGGAGCGGATCACCGAAGGCAGCGGGCGCGTCATCATCACGCTGCGCAAGGACCGTCCGCGCACCAGCCTGCAATTCCAGCGCGAGTTGACCCCGCGCCTGCAACAGATTGCCGATGCCCGCGTCACGTTCCAGGACCAGAACGGCGGCGGCGGTGGTGGCGGTTCGGGCCGGCCGATCAGCGTGATGCTGTCGGGTTCCGACCCCGACTTGCTGCAACGCACGGCGCAGACCCTGGTGCAGCAGATGAGTGGCTTGAAGCAGGTGGTGGCGCCGCGCATCAGCGCCGACTTGCGCCGCCCGGAAATCGTGATCGTCCCGCATCTCGATCTGGCCGCCTCGCTCGGCGTGACCACTTCGGCGCTGAGCCAGACGATCCGCATCGCCACCCAGGGCGAGATCGACATGAACAGCGCCAAGTTCTCGCTGTCGGACCGCCAGGTGCCGATCCGCGTCAAGCTGCCGCTGGATTCGCGCCGTGATCTTTCCACGATCGAGAACCTGCCGGTGCAGACCGCCACTGGCCTGTCGGTGCCGCTCGCGCGCGTCGCCAGCATCACCTTCGGCTCTGGTCCAACCACGATCCAGCGCTACAACCAGAACCGCCGCATCTTCGTGGGCGCCGATCTGCCGCCCGGCGTGGTCAAGGGCACGGCGATGGACGCCATTGCCAAGCTGCCGATCATGCAGAACCTGCCGACCGGCGTTTCCAACGCCCCGGCGGGCGAGGATCGCTGGCAGGCCGAAATGCTGACCAACTTCTTCATCGCGCTGGCCACCGGCGTGCTGCTGGTGTTCTCGGTGCTGGTGCTGCTCTACCACCGCTTCGTTTCGCCGTTGGTCAACATGGGCTCGCTGTTCCTGGCACCGCTCGGCGGCTTGCTGCTGCTTGGCTTCGTCGGCCAGGCGCTCAGCCTGCCGGTGTTCATCGGCGTGCTGATGCTGTTCGGCATCGTGGCCAAGAACTCGATCCTGCTGATCGACTTCGCGATCGAGGAAATGGCAACCGGCAAGACCAAGCTGGAAGCGATCACCGAAGCCGGGCACAAGCGCGCGCAGCCGATCATCATGACCACCGTGGCGATGATCGCGGGCATGGTGCCCACCGCCATCTCGGTGGGTGGCGACGCTGGCTGGCGCGCGCCGATGGGCACGGTGGTGATCGGCGGGCTGACGCTGTCCACCCTGCTCACCCTGCTGATCGTGCCGGCCGGTTTCAGCCTGGCCGACGGGTTTGAAAAGCGCCTCGGCCCCTGGCTGGCGCGGCTGGTCCTGTCCACCGAACCGGCGGACAAGAGCAAGCGCGCGGCCAGCCCCGCCGTGCCCGCTACACCGGCTGTGCGCGGGAACCACACGGAGCATGAGGCATTCCCGGCGGAGTGACCACTGCTCCCCGCCGCCTGGCCCGCTCCGCAAGGCCCCTGTTCCAGCCTGTAGATCGGGCACGCACCACGCGCCTCGTGGCCACGGGCCTGCTAGTGGCGATGGCCGGCCTGTTCATCCTGGCGCGCACCATGTTGGCAGCGCCCGGTGCGGCCGCCGGCTGGGGCTATCTGCGCGCCTTTGCCGAAGCGGCGATGGTGGGCGGCCTGGCCGACTGGTTTGCCGTCACCGCGCTGTTTCGCCATCCGCTCGGGCTGCCGATCCCGCACACCGCGATCATCCCGGAAAACAAGGACCGCATCGCCGATTCGCTGGCGGGGTTCCTCCAGGCCAATTTCCTCACCCCCCAGGTCGTGGCCCGGCGCCTGGCTGGGCTCGACGTGGCAGCGGCGGCCGGATCGTTCCTCGCTGCGCCGCGCCAGGGTGGCGAGCAGGGGCGCCTTGCCGCCGGTGCAGCCAGCCTGGCGGCCGACATTCTCGAATCGCTCGACCGGGAAAAGCTGGGCGGCATGGCCAAGCAGGCGCTCCGCCAGCAGATCGCGCGGATCGATCTGGCGCCGCTGCTGGGCCAGATGCTCCACGCGATGATTGCCGATGGGCGCCACCTGCCGCTGATCGAGGCGCTGCTGGCCAAGACCGCGCAGACGCTGGAAGCCAACGAGGCCCTGCTGCGCACCCTGATCCATGATCGCGCCAATGCGCTGGTGCGCCTGGTCAAGCTGGACGAGCGCCTGGCCAACACGATCCTGGATGGCATCTACAAGCTGCTGGCCGAAGCGGTGGTCCATCCCGATCATCCGCTGCGGCTCAAGATCGTGGAAGGGCTGGAGCAACTGGCGCACGATCTGGTGGAAGACCCGGCCATGCGGGCGCGGGTGGAAGGGATGAAGGCCGAAGTCCTGGCCAATCCCGCGTTCACTGACTGGCTTGATGCACTGTGGGAGCGCGCGCGGGGCGGCTTGCTGGCGGCGGTGCGCGGCGGCACGGCCGGCGGCGCGCTTTCGGGGCAGATCGGTGTCGCATTGGCGGACCTCGGCCGGGCCTTGCAGACCGACCGGCGCCTGGCGCTGCTGGTCAACCGCTTTGCTCGGCGCACGCTGGTGGGCGTGGCCAGCCGCTATGGCAGCCAGATCGTGCGGCTGGTGTCGGAAACGATCCGCCGCTGGGACGCGCGCACCGTCACGGCGCGGATCGAGGGGGCGGTCGGCCGCGACCTGCAATTCATCCGCATCAACGGCACGCTGGTCGGCGGGCTGGTCGGCCTGGCGCTGCATGCGCTGGACCGGGCGCTATGACCGGCCAACAATTTGTTTCGACACCCCTTCGGGCGAACCATAGGGGTTTTCTCGACAGCGCGGGGCAAGGGGTGTAAGGCGCTAGGATGACCGCTACTCCGGCCACGCCTCTGCTCGACACTGTCGATACTCCCGCCGACCTGCGCCGCCTGGCGCCGTCCCAGTTGCGCCAACTGGCCGACGAACTGCGCGAAGAAATGATCTCTGCCGTGGGGCAGACCGGAGGCCACCTCGGCTCCGGCCTGGGCGTGGTGGAACTTACCACCGCGATCCACTATGTGTTCAACACGCCCGAAGACCGGCTGGTGTGGGACGTGGGCCACCAGGCCTATCCGCACAAGATCCTGACCGGGCGCCGCAGCCGCATCCGCACCTTGCGCCAGGGCGGTGGCCTGTCAGGCTTCACCAAGCGCAGCGAGAGCGAATACGATCCGTTCGGCACGGCGCACAGCTCCACCTCGATTTCCGCCGCACTGGGCTTTGCCGTGGCCAACAAGCTGGCCGGCAAGCCAGGCAAGGCGATCGCGGTGATCGGCGATGGCGCGATGAGCGCGGGCATGGCCTATGAGGCGATGAACAATGCCGAGGCCGCCGGCAACCGCCTGATCGTGATCCTCAACGACAACGACATGTCGATCGCGCCGCCGGTGGGCGGGCTGTCCGGCTATCTGGCGCGGCTGGTCTCGTCGCGTCCGTTCCTGGAACTGCGCGAGATCGCCAAGCGCCTGTCGCGCCGCCTGCCGCGCCCGCTGCACCAGGCCGCCAAGAAGACCGACGAGTTTGCCCGCGGCATGGCCATGGGCGGCACGCTGTTCGAGGAACTGGGCTTCTACTACGTCGGCCCGATCGACGGGCACAACCTGGAGCAGTTGATCCCGGTTCTCGAAAACGTGCGCGATGCCGCCGAGGGGCCATGCCTGGTCCACGTGGTGACGCAAAAGGGCAAGGGTTATGCCCCGGCCGAAGCGGCGGCGGACAAGTATCACGGCGTGCAGAAGTTCGACGTGATCACCGGCGAGCAGGCCAAGAGCGCGGGCGGCCCGCCCAGCTATACCAATGTCTTTGCCCAGGCCCTGATCGCCGAGGCGAAAGTCGATCCCACGGTCTGCGCGATCACGGCGGCGATGCCTTCGGGCACCGGGCTGGACAAGTTCGCCAAGGCGTTCCCCGATCGCCTGTTCGACGTGGGCATTGCCGAACAGCATGCCGTGACTTTTGCCGCCGGCCTCGCCGCGCAAGGCATGCGCCCGTTCTGCGCGATCTATTCCACGTTCCTGCAACGCGCCTATGACCAGGTGGTGCACGACGTGGCGATCCAGAACCTGCCGGTGCGCTTTGCCATCGATCGCGCCGGGCTGGTGGGCGCCGATGGCGCCACCCACGCCGGTTCGTTCGACGTGACCTACCTGGCCAGCCTGCCCAACCTGGTGGTGATGGCTGCGGCCGATGAGGCCGAGCTGGTCCACATGGTGCACACCGCCACCTGCCACGACAGCGGCCCGATCGCCTTCCGCTATCCGCGCGGCAACGGCGTGGGCGTGCCACTGCCCGAAGTTCCGCTCAAGCTGGACATCGGCAAGGGCCGGGTGGTGCGCGAGGGCAGCAAGGTGGCGATCCTTTCGCTCGGCACGCGCCTGGCCGAGGCACTCAAGGCCGCCGACCAGCTCGACGCGCGCGGGCTTTCCACCACGGTGGCCGACCTGCGCTTCGTCAAGCCGCTGGATGACGACCTGATCCGCCGCCTGATCGCCACGCACGAAGTGGTGATCACCATCGAGGAAGGCGCCATTGGCGGCCTGGGCGCCCATGTGCTGACCATGGCCAGCGATGAAGGGCTGACCGACAGCGGTCTCAAGATCCGCACCATGCGCCTGCCCGACGTGTTCCAGGATCACGATGCGCCGGAAAAGCAGTATGACGCGGCCGGCCTCAACGCCCCGCACATCGTCGACACGGTGCTCAAGGCGCTGCGTCACAACAGCGCGGGCGTTCAGGAAGCGCGCGCCTGATCCAGGGCGTTCGGAATGGGAGCGGGGCGACCTGTTCCCTTCCCCGCTCCATCGGCAGCGGCATTGCGCCATCCGGGCTGGTGCGGGCGGCCGGACTTGAACCGGCATGGGCAAAGCCCGACGGATTTTAAGTCCGTTGCGTCTGACCAATTTCGCCACGCCCGCACAGCACCCCGGCTATAGGCAGGTGCTGGCCGCGCGCCAAGGGGCGGTGGCCACCCAGCCCGCAAACCGTGCACAAAAAAGCCCGCAAGCCGATGGACCGGGCGCGGGCCTGTGTCTGTTGCCGTGGCAGCATCCGCGATGCAGCGGGCAGTATGAATGGCGGGCAGTATGAATGGCAGGCAGCGCCATTGTCTTGCGCAAGAACGCTGCCTGCCCCCCCTGTAACGGTGCTGCCGTGCCCCCATGGCAGCGCCGTTGCTGGTGCCATTGCCGCCTTCGTGCCGTTTCCGGCGAACGGCGCTGGCACCAGATCCCCGTCCAGGTGATCCCTTATTCGGCCCGCTTATTCGGCATTCAGCCGGATGCGCATTTCCTTGCCGGGCTTGAAATAGGGCACGCGCTTGCCCGGCACATCGACGGATTCGCCGGTGCGCGGGTTGCGGCCCTTGCGGGCATCGCGTTCGCGGGTGGAAAAGGCGCCGAAACCGCGCAGTTCGACGCGGCCGCCATCGGCCAGCCGACCGGCGATCTCGTCGAAGAACACGTCGACCACGCGCTCGATCTCCTCGGCGCGAAGGCCCGGGCTATCCTTGGCCAAGGCTTGCAGCAATTCGGAACGTATCATGTCACTCCCCTCCGGCAGTGCCCCCCGGCACCCTATGAAGTTCCTGTTGCGCCGTCAGACCCCCGTCATGGCGCAAAGTCCTTTGTGCCAGACGTCGGACAAGTGTTCAACTTAACGAAGGTTGATAAATTGCACGAATTTTGCGGGAATCCGGGGGCTTGCTCCTGCGCTGGGCAAAACGCCGGGTCGCCGGCCTGTCGTGGCGCTCCGGTACGGGCCAATTGGCGCCTGCCTATGCGTTGATGTCCATGCCTCGGCGCCTGGCGACAGGATGATGCGGCAGCATCTGCAACGTGCGCACGTTCCTTTCAAACCGGCTGCGGCATGCAATTTGCGCCTTTCCAAAGCCCGCAATCCGGGTAGTTTCCGCCGCAACTGAACAGGGACCGGCCCACCGGCACAACGCCGCCGGAGACGGCAATTCACGGAGCGCATCCACGCATGACCGAGGCGACCACGCCCCCCTCTTCCCCCCCGCCATCCGGCCACGCGCACAGCGATACCGGCTGGTTCGGCCATCCCCGCCAACTGGCCCGGCTGTTCACCACCGAAATGTGGGAACGCTTTGGCTTCTACGGCATGCGGGCACTGCTCACGCTCTATCTGACCAAGCATTTCCTGTTCAGCGACAGCACCACGAACGGGCTCTATGGTGGGTTTGCCGCGCTGGTCTATCTCACCCCGCTGGTCGGCGGCCTCATCGCCGACCGCGTGCTCGGTTCCAAGCGCTCGGTCAAATATGGCGCGATCATGATGTCGCTGGGCTATTTCGTGCTCTGCTTCGGCGGGGAAACCGCCAAGCCGCATGCCGAAATCGCCGGGCAGCGCTATGAAGTCGTGGCCGAAAACACGGTCGATCGGCCCACCGCGAGCGGCCAGGAAAAGCGCTATGTGGTGATCGGCGGCGACAAGTTGCAGATCAAGGGCAATGCCGATGGCAGCGTGGCCCTGCTGGCCGCCGATGGCCACGTGGCGCGCACCGTGCCGGGCGACCAGTTCGCCACGGGCGGCACGCGCTCTTCGTTCTATGTCCTGCTGATGCTGCTGGGCCTGTCGCTGGTGGCGGTGGGCAATGGCTTCTTCAAGCCCAACCTCGCCACTGTGGTGGGCGAACTCTATGCCCCCGGTGATCGCCGCCGCGATGCCGGTTTCACGATCTTCTACATGGGCATCAACCTGGGCTCGCTGTTCTCGCAGATCCTGTGCCCCTGGCTGGCCGATGCGGTGGGCTGGTGGGCCGGCTTTGCCCTGGCGGCGATCGGCATGGCGGTGGCCTGGATGCTGATCCAGTTCGATGGCGGCCGCCTGTCCGGCTATGGCGAGCCCCCGGCGCGCAGCGGGCGCGACCTGGCGCCGTTCATCTATATCGGCGGCGTGGTGGCCGTGGGCGCGGTGATCCTGCTGTTCCAGAACCTGCTCGATGCCCGGCCGGTGGCCGCCGGATCGAGCCTGCTGGCCTATGTCCTGGCGCTGCCGCTGCTGGGCAAGATCCTGTTCGCCAGCTTCCTGATCGGCGTTCCGGTGATCCTGGTCTATGCCTGGCGCACCGGCAACCGCATGGAATTCGAGATGATGGTGGCGGCCATGGTGCTGACCACGTTCAACACCGTGTTCTGGACCCTGTTCGAACAGGCCGGCTCCTCGCTCACCCTGTTTGCCGATCGCAACACCGATCTTTCGGTGTTCGGCCTGTTCAGCATTTCGGCGGGGCAGACCCAGTTCTTCAACGCGCTGTTCATCGTCACGCTTGCGCCGCTGATGACCATCTTGTGGACCAAGCTGGCCGCGCGCGGGCTGGAGCCGTCGATCCCGGTCAAGTTCGGCGTCGCCCTGGCGGGCGTGGGTGCGGGCTTCCTGTTCCTGGTCTGGGGCACGCGCTTTGCAGGGCCGGATTTCAAGGTTTCGGTGTGGTGGCTGGCCGGGCTTTACCTGATCCACTCGGTGGCCGAACTGTGCATCTCGCCGGTGGGGATGAGCATGATCACCAAGCTCTCGCTGGCCCGCATCGTCGGGCTGATGATGGGCGTGTGGTATTTGTCGATTGCGATGGCACAATATGTCGGCGGAATCGTTGCGCAGGTGGCAAGCGTGGAGACCGTGGGGGGCGAGGTTACCAACCTCAAGCTGAGTTTGGATACGTATACCAGTGTTTTCAACGTCATCGGCTGGTTCGCCGTGGGCATTGGGGTCATCCTCCTCCTGCTCTCGGGCGTGCTGCGCAAGTTGATGCACGGGGTGCGTTGAACCCTTGTGGCGCCAAAACGGCGCCACTTCGGACCTATCTGTCCCGCCAAAGGACAGGTTGACGGCAAGCTGACGGACTGCGCTGCAAGGAGGAACATGGTAAACAATTGTTAGGCTGTGTTGCAGGCGATGGGAGCGTCTGCGATGCAGGGGTACGGAGTGGACCTTGATAGAAGCAAACCTGTTCTTGGCGCTGGCAATGCTGTTTTTTGCCGGATCGCATTGGGTACTGTCGCATCCCTTGCGCAAGGCATTCATCAAATCATTGGGCCTGAATGGCTTTCTTGCGGTCTACTCGATGATTGCTCTGATTGCGCTCGCGCTCGTCGCGCTGGCGCACGATCGCGCGCCAGCCGGGCCGCTGCTGTGGGACAGCTATGCCGCGCTGCCCTGGCTGATCGGTTCGCTGCTCAGCTTCGTGGCCACCGCGCTGCTGCTGGCTTCGTTTTCGCGCAACCCTGCGCTGGCCCCGCGCCACATGAACGGGCTCTCCACCGCGCTGCCGCAGGGCGTGTTCAAGGTCACGCGCCATCCCATGATGTTTGCCATCGCGCTGTGGGGTGTGTCCCATGTGGTCATCGCGCCCAGCCTGCGCTCGCTGCTGCTCAATGGCGGGCTGGCGGCCATGGCCGTGGCCGGCGCCCGCGCGCAGGACGCCAAGTTCTACGCGCTGTACGGCAAGGAATGGCGCATCTGGGCGCGGCGTTCGCCGTTCTGGCCCAACCTGCGCCACTTGGGCGGACTGGGCTGGGCCTGGGGCGGAGCCTTGATCATCTGGGGGCTGGTGACGGCGCTGCACTGGCTGCTGGCGGGCATCCCCGCCGGCCCGTGGCGCTTTTTCGAGATGTGAGCCTTGCGCTGGTCGCGGCATGCGGCAGGATGGTATCCATGCCTTACCAACTGCCTGAACAAGCACCCGCACAACCGGCCCTGCTGACCCCGCGCCTGGCCTTGTGGCATCCTCACCCGCGCGATCATGCCGGGCTGGTGGCGCTGCTCGCGCCCGAAGCGGTGCGGCGTCATCTCGGCAATCGCCCGACCAGCGCCAGCGAGGAATTCCAGCGCCTGCTGCGCAATGCCGGATCGTGGGCGCTCTATGGCTATGGCATCTTCACCTGCCGCCGCCGTGGCGACGATGCCGTGATCGGCATCGCCGGGGTGTTCCATTCCTGGCGCGGCTTTGGCGAGGGGCTGGACGACGTGCCCGAGGCGGGCTGGATCTTTGCCGAGGCATGCTGGGGCCAGGGCCTGGCGCACGAAGCGATGACGGCGGTGCTCGACTGGTTCGACGCCACCCATGGACCGCGCCGGGTGGCCTGCATGATCGATGGCGACAATGCGACGTCGCAGCGCCTGGCGGCCCGACTGGGCTTCACGCCCTATGCCGAGCACCCCGATGAAGCGCGCGGCGTGCCGCTGGTGCTGCTGGAGCGCGGCCAGCAGGTGGCAGCCGTCACTGGCTGATCCGCCTGCTTCGCCACATCAGGATTTGCGCCGCCAGATCCGCAGCAGGCTGCCATCGTCGAGCCCCACGCCGTCGCAGGCCTTGGGATGGCCGGCGTTGTCGGCGCAAAGCTGCACTTCCTGCAACCAGCCGCCGGTGTTGGCGTTGATGCGGATCGATGCGGGCGTGAGGCGCGGGTTGCGGCTGATGAAGGCGCGGCGCAGATCGCCGGCGGTGAGCACGCGGCGGCGCGACAGGCTGTCCATGTCGGGCAGGTGCACGGCGGCGAAGGCCTTGGCTTCCTGCGCGAAATAGGCTTCGGGCGTCGGCGCCATGCAACTGCCATGCTTGGCCCATTCGTGCGCCAGCAGACGGGCCGAAGGCGTCATGCACATCGCACGGCGCAGGGTTTCCGCGCTGGGCACCGTGGCCGGGCACCATTGCGGCCATTGTCCGGGCAGGCCATCGGCCCACAGGCCGTGCAGCACGAAGCCGAAGTGACCCAGGCTGCCATCGCACTGCGTGCCGCCGATGCGATCGTTGGTGTGGTTGCGGCAGAACTGCGGCGACCAGGACAGCGCCAGGGTCGTGCCGGTGGTCGGCCCGGTGCGGCGCGGCCCGTCAGGCTGCGGCAAAGGTTCGGGATCGATCCGCGCCGGCAGGCGGCAGGAGGGCGCTTCTGCCGCCAGGACAGTGGCTGGCAGCGTCAGGACCAGCGTGGCGGCAGTGGCAAGCAAGCGTTTCATGGCAGCACCTCAGGCAGCGGGTGAAGCGATCAGAGCGGGGAGAAATCGAGGCCGATGTCCGCCGCCGGTGCGCTTTGCGTGAGCCGGCCGACCGACACGTAATCCACCCCCGATGCCGCGATGGCACCGATGGTGTCCAGCCGCACCCCGCCCGAGGCCTCGGTCGGCACGCGCCCGGCCACCATGGCCACGGCCTGGCGCAGCAGGTCGGGACCCATGTTGTCGAGCAGCAGGCGCGTGGCCCCGGCGGCCAGCGCCGGCTCGATCTGGTCCAGATGATCGACTTCGCAGATCACGTCGGCCACCCGGTCGGCTAGCGCGCGGCGCACCGCTTCGGCCACGCCGCCGGCCACCAGCACGTGGTTGTCCTTGATCATCGCCGCATCCCACAGGCCCATGCGGTGGTTGTGCCCACCGCCGGTCCGCACGGCATACTTTTCCAGATGGCGGAAGCCCGGGATGGTCTTGCGCGTATCGAGCAGCCGCGCGCGGGTCTCGCCCATGGCATCGACATAGGCACGGGTCAGCGTGGCCACGCCCGAAAGATGCTGCACGGTGTTGAGTGCGCTGCGTTCCGCCGTCAGCATCGCGCGGGCATTGCCGGCCAGCCGCATCAGCGCGGTGCCCGGCGCCACGCGGGCGCCTTCGTCCACCAGCAGCGTGATCTCCATGTCGGGATCGAGCGCACGGAAGAACGCAGCGGCGATCGGCAAGCCGCAGACGGTGATCGCGTCGCGGCTGTCCATCACGCCGGCAAAGCGCGCCGACGCCGGGATCACGCTTTCGCTGGTGACGTCGCGCCCGCCGCCCGGCAGGCCCTGGCCCAGATCCTCGTCCAGCGTGGCCCTGACGAATGCGGCGAGGTTGAACCCCGGAATGGTGAAATCGCTCATGGCGCGGCTTTACCGGCTGGGCAGGGGGGTGCCAATCGGAATTGGCAGGGGCGAGTAGAAACGAGGACACCGCGCCAGGTTTCGCACCACCCCCGGCCCCTCCTCTGAAGAGGAGGGGA
Source organism: Novosphingobium pokkalii (assembly GCF_014652855.1). Taxonomy (GTDB): domain Bacteria; phylum Pseudomonadota; class Alphaproteobacteria; order Sphingomonadales; family Sphingomonadaceae; genus Novosphingobium; species Novosphingobium pokkalii. The sequence continues at coordinate 113,029 of NZ_BMZP01000002.1, read as the reverse complement.
GGCTAGAGCCTGGCCTGGTCAGTGGACGAAGCGGGCCACCACGTCGCGATAGGAGCGGCTCACTTTCACTTCCGCGCCCGATTCCAGCACCAGGAAGCATTCGCCGTTGGTGTGGGGGCGCACCTGGCGCACCTGGTCGAGGTTGACGATCTTGGAGCGGTGCACGCGCTGGAACACGCGCGGGTCCAGCCGGCGTTCCAGGTCCTTCATCGTCTCGCGCAGGATCAGCGAATTGTCGCCGGTGTAGATGCACATATAGTCGCCGGCCGCCTCGATCCGTTCGATCGTGTCCACGTCGACGCGGAAGATCTGGCCGCGATCCTTGATGTTGATCAGCTTTTCAAAGCGGCCGGCGGCCACTTCGCCATCGTCTTCCAGTTCCGGCATCGCCTCGGGCGCCACTTCGGCGAGCACGTTCTTGAGCTTTTCGACTTCTTCTAGCCCGCGCTTTTCGGCCAGGCGTGTGCGGGCGCGGTCGAGCGCATCGGCCAGGCGGTCTTCCTCCACCGGCTTGAGCAGGTAGTCCACCGCATTGGCCTCGAACGCCTTCAAGGCATGCTCGGAATAGGCGGTGACGAAGACGAACAGGGGCGGATCGATTTCCATCACGCCCTTGACCACGCTGAAGCCGTCAAAGCCGGGCATCTGGATATCGAGAAAGACCAGGTCGGGCTTTTCGGTCTTGATCTTGCGGATCGCTTCGCGCCCGTTGGAACAGGTGTCGATCACCTCGACATCGGGGAAGGCCTGAAGACGCAGTTGAAGGCCCTGGATGGCGAGTTTCTCGTCGTCGACGAGGATCGTGCGGATGGTCATTTGCTACCTTTGCCTGGAGCGTCTGCCCTGTTGTGGTTTTTTTGCCCCCGCGTGACAAATGCGACAAGCTCGAAAAGTTCCCGAAGCTCGCGTGGCGATCCGCTCATGCCCGGGCCAGCCGCTGGCCCGGCTGGGCGAGGGCGGCGGGTTCCTCCTTCGCCTCGAACGGCAGTTCGATGGTTACGGCAAAGCCACCCTCGGGCCGGTTGCCCACCTCGAAGCGCTGCTGCCGGCCATAGGCCTGGGCCAGGCGATCGCGGATGTTGGGCAGGCCCACGCCGGTGGAAACCGGGTAACCCGGCGCCGGGGCGCTATCGGCAGAGTCGCTGTTCACGCCGAACAGCGTCGATGGATCGGTGCCCGCTGGCAAGCCCGGCCCGGTGTCCGACACGGTGACCCGCAGCATGGGGCCGACGAGTTGCGCGGCAATGGTGATCTGGGCACCGTCTTCCAGCGCGCTGACCGCATACTTGATCGCGTTTTCCACCAGCGGCTGGAGCAGCAGCGAGGGCATCAGCGCGGCGCGGGCGGCATCGTCGATGCGGAATTCGGTGCGCAGCCGCTCTTCAAAGCGCATGCGCTCGATATCGAGGTAGAGCTTGAGCGTCTCCACTTCCTGCGCCACGGTCACGCGGCCGGTCGGCTCGTTGATCAGGGTATAGCGCAGGAACGAGGACAGCCGGCTGAGCATGGCGTTGGCCGGCTCGGTCTGCTTGAGCAGCACCAGCGTGGAGATCGAGTTCAGCGTGTTGAACAGGAAGTGCGGGTTGAGCTGGTAGCGCAGCATGGCCAGCTGGGCCGAGGTCGCCTGCGCTTCGAGATAGAGCAACTGGTCGTTCTGCTCTTCCACCTGGATGTAGAAATTGATCGCGTAATAGAGCGCTGACCAGGCGCCCAGCAGCGTCAGGTCGATATAGAACACGCCGAGGAACAACTGGGCAAAGCCCGCGTCGCTGCCGGGGCGATAGAGGCTGATCACCCAGGCGTCGATGAAGGCATAGAGCCCCACCGCCACGGCCAGGACCAGCGCCGTGGCGCCCCAGGTGATGATCGGGCGGCGGTTGATCAGCGCGCGATAGATCACCGAAAGGATCGACGAGATCGAAAACCCGGTGATCGAGGCGATCAGCACGATCAGCAGGAACGACCAGGGCTGGGCATTGGCCAGACTGGACATGGCACGCAGCAACATGGCGCCGCCCCAGCCTGCGAACTGGAGCCGCCAGAAAGCGCGGTTCTTGTTGCCGAAGAACGGCGTGGGGCGAAGCGGCAGCATGGCCATGGGAATGTCTTTAGCGCGGCTGGGCCGGCTGCGCCATGGGGGCCTTGTCCACAGCGGGCGCGGCGGGAACGGGCATCGGCGGGGCGCCCTCCTCGCGGCGGAACAGGCGGGGCCAGTCAGCCACGGTGCCATTCCCCATCGCCGCTTTCATCGTGGCGATCTCGGCGGCCATGTCGCGCACGCGGGTTTGCCAGCTTCCGTGATCGGGGGAGGCGATGAACAGCACCTGATACCGCGGCCCCATGCGCCGCATCCACGTCAGCGCCGCCGCCGGATCATAGCCGGCGTTCTGCAACAGCCAGACCGAGAGCCGATCGGCCTCGCGCTCGCTCTTGCGTGCGCTGCCGTGGTGTTCCAGCCAGGTCTGGTGGTCGAGCACCGCATGGGCCAGTTCATGCGCGGTCAGCGCGGCGATCTCGGCCTCGTCCCAGTTGGCGATTTCGGCCATGGGGCGGCCGATTCGCACCGTGTCTCGATTGGCGCCGGCATTGCCCGTGCTGTCGTCCATCAGGAAGCGCACGCGGCACACCGGCTGGCCCGCCAACGTCACGCGGTGCCCGCCGGCCAGCGTCAGGGTCACGCGGCCATCGCGCGCCACGGTCTGCTCCAGCGCGTCCTGCACGGCAAACAGGCGGTCCCACTTGCCCGGGCGCGGCGCCGGCACGCTCGCCACGCCGAGATCACCGACCGCCTCGACCGTGGCGTTGAGCGGCAGGCCAGCCCGGGCCGCCGGTCCATCTGCTGCCATCGCCGCCACGCCGATATCGCCGCTCAGGCCATAGACTTGCCGGGCGAGGGCGGGATCGTCGAACGTGCGCGCGTCTTGCAGCATCACGCCAACGCCAGGCGCGACCCGCGCGCAGAACCGCGCGTTGGCGTGGGCTAGCGTCCAGCCGACCGATTGCACAATGATGTCACCGCGCTGCACGTCGTCGGCCGGTTGCAGGGTGGGTTGTCCCAAGGCCACGGCAGGCATCGTCAGAGTGGGAACGGCCAGGGCCAGCAGCACGGCCAACCTGCCACGGCCTGGCCTGCGCGGCATGGTCAGGCCCCTTCTGTCCGCGCCGCGCTGCCGCGCGCGGCGTCGATCGCCTGTTGCAGGCGCTCCCGGCCCACCGCGCCGCTCAGCAACTGGTCGCCGGCGACCCAGGCCGGGGTGCCGCTCACGCCCAGTTGCCGCGCCAGATCGAGGTTGCGCTGCAATTCCTGCATCGTCTCGGGCCGGGCGGCAAAGGCGCTGGCGGCGCCGGTATCGAGCCCGGCCTTGCCGGCGGCGGCCGCGATGCTTTCGGGGCTGGGGCGTTCGCCGCCGAACATCGCCAGGTGGAATGCCCGATACTTGCCCTGCGCGGCAGCGGCCAGGCCCATGCGCGCGGCCGGCACGCTCTGCGCCGAAATGATCGGCAGCTCGCGCACCACGACTTTCAGATCCGGATTGGCGGCCACCAGGGCCTCCACATCGGCCACGCTGCCGCGGCAATAGGTGCAGGCGAAATCGGTGAATTCCACCAGCGTCACGCGGCCCTGCGGATTGCCCAGCACGGCACCGGGAAACGGCGTTTCCAGCGCGCCGCGCAAGGGGCCAAGGCGGCTGGCAGCTTCCCGCGCTTCCAGACGGCCGGCGGCATCGCTGAGAATCTCGGGATGATCGAGCAAGGTCTGGCGCACCAGCGCTTCCAGCGCCTTGCGCTGCTTGCCGTCGATCCCGGCGTCGGCCAGGGCCTTGGCCAGTTGCGCTTCATCGAGCTGCGGCGCGGCCGAAGCCGCAGCCTGGCCCAGCGGATCGGCGCGGCGGCTGGAGGCGACCCACCAGGCAAGCCCCGCTGCAACCACGGCGACGAGCACCAGCAGGATCATGAAGGGGCGACGCCGGCCGAATGCGGCAAGGTGGGGGGCAGGCGCGGTCATCGACTTACTTTTTCTTCCTTTGCCGTTCCATCATGGCCTGCGCCGACATGGCGATGTCTTGCGCGCGCAGCCAGTCCGGGGTGCCCTTGGGCAGCCCATCCTCGGCTGCCTGCGCGCTGCGCGCCGCTTCGGGCAACTGCATCTGCATCAATTGCTGTTCGGCGCTGGCCAGGCGAGCGCGGGGGGTATCCCCTTCGGCCTCGTAGACCACGCCAAGCTGATACCATGCAAACGGATTTTCGCGGTCCTTGGCCACCGCCGCCTTGAGCACGCGCTCGGCCTCGGCAAAGTTGGCCTTGTCCTCGGTGGCGAGCAGGGCGTGGCCGAAGGTGGTGGCGATCAGCGGGTTGTTGCCGGTCAGCATCGTGGCGCGGCGCAGCGGCGGGATGGCGTCCTGCGGCTGGCCGGATTCGAGCAGGACCTGACCTTTCAGCTCCAGCGCATAGGGATCGTCGGGCAACTCGCGCAGCATGGCGTCCACTTCGGCCAGCGCTTTGTCCATCAGCGCTTCCTTGTGATAGGCATAGGCGCGCGCATAGTGGGCGGGGGCATCCTGGAGGTAGTCGGGAAACGCGCGCAGCGTGTCCGCAGGCTCTGCCAGATAGCCATAGAGCTTGGCCTTCACGCGCAGGAAGCGGGCCTGCAATTGCGGGTCGATCGGCGTGTTCCAGGCTGGGTCGTGCTGGTACACGTCCTGAAGGTAGGTCAGGCGGTCGGCCGTCATCGGGTGGGTGGAATAGAACTCCGCATCGGCATTGCGGGTGAAGCCGTAGCGGAATTCCTGGTTCTGCAACTTCTTGAAGAAATCGAGCGAACCGCGCCCGGAAATCCCCGCCTTGGAGAGATATTGCGCCCCGGCTGCGTCGGCCTGGGATTCCTGCGCGCGGCTGAACGAGAGATAGCTGCCCAGCGCGGCCTGCTGCCCGGCCATGAACACGCCAAGGCCCGCATCGGCCGATCCGGCGGCAGCGGCCAGCCCGCCCAGCAGCAGCGAAAGCAGGGTGATGCCGGTGGCCGGCTTCGATCCCGCCGTGCTGATCACGTGGCCGCCGGTGATGTGGCCCAACTCGTGGGCGAACACGCCCTGCACTTCGTTGATGTTGTCGGCCGCGCCGATCAGGCCGGAATGGATATAGACCGCCTGCCCGCCGGCGACGAAAGCGTTGATCGAGCCATCGTTGAGCAGGATGACATCGACATTGCGCGGATCGAGCCCGGCCGCCTTGATGATCGGCGCCGACATGTCGCGAAACAGCGCTTCGGTTTCCGCATCGCGCAGCACCTCCTGCGCCAGCACCGGCTGCGCGGTGAGCGCCAGAGCCGCCACGGCGGAGCAGACTGTCGCCAGGGTGCGGCCCAGGCGGGAGAGGAGCAGGCGGGGCTGGGAAGTGGCGCGCATCACGATGCCAGTTATTGTGGCGCGGAATGAACCGATGGTGAAGCGCAAACCTTGGCGAGAAAGGCTGTTACCGCTGCGAGGGGCCGTTTTTCGTGCAGGAACGGCCGGGCAAAGGCCATGATCAGGCGTTCGTGATCGAGGCCGTCGAGCACCAGCGCTTCGGTCGGCTGGCCGGCGGCGGTCATCGCGGCGGCCAGGGCGCGGCTGTTGCGCGGCTCCACCCGGCTATCCTGCGCGCCATGCACCAGCAGCAGCGGCGGCGCCCCGGCGCGGGCATGGTGGATCGGCTGGGTCTGCGCCAGATCGGCGCAATGGCCGAACGTGGCGATCGAGGCGGGATCGTCCAGCGGCAGGAAATCGGCGGGTGTGGCCAGGCCGATGACACCGGCCAGCGCATCGGCATCCAGCCCTTCGTCGGCCAGCCAGCGCTTGTCGAGCGCCAGGGCCAGCGCGTTGTAGGCGCCGGCGGAATGGCCCATCAGCACCACCCGCGCCGGATCACCGCCCAGCGCGGCGGCATGGTCCTGCACCCAGCGCAGCGCGCGGGCGCCATCGGCCAGCATGACCGGCCAGCGCCCCTGCGGCAGCAGGCGATAGCCGGCCAGCACCACCAGGCAGCCCTGCGGTGCCATGGTGCCGATCAGGCTGCGCGCGATGAAGCGATAGTCCTGCGGGCGCCCGCTGTCCCACGCGCCGCCATGGATGAACACCACCACGGGCATGGGAGCGGCAGGGTGCGTCCCGGCGGGCGCGAAGACTTCCAGGCATTGCTGCGGATCGGGGCCATAGCGCGCCTGGGCCAGGCGGGTCACGCCGCTGCGGCCGCCGCGCAAGGCCAGATCGGCCGCGTCGAGCACGCCCACCGGATTGCGCGCCAGCGCGCGGCGGTACAGCGCATGGCCGGCCACGCCCATGGCGGCCAGCCCGATCAACCATCGAGTCACTTTCATCGCCCCGCCAACGCCGCCAAGACAGCGACGGTTCCCGTGCTCAGAGACAGTTTGGAAATCCGGCTTTGCCGGATTTGCGGCACCGGCCCGCTCCCCCACCCGACCTCCCATAGGGTACTATCGTTGGGAGGTCGGCCCCCTCAGCGAAAACGTCCCCCGGACGTTTTCGGTGCCTTCGGGACGGGAGCGGGCCGGTGCCGCCTCGAACATGCGCAATCGCGCATGTTCCAAACCAACTCTCACTGCATCAGGCGGCGCGCGGCGCGTTCGAGCAGGGGCTCGTCGTCCAGCACTTCGCCCAGCACGGCCAGGCGGCCATCGGGCATGCGCCGGACCATGACCAGCGAAAACTCGCGACCTTCGGCCGGAACGTCGTCCAGCGTGCCGGCGGGCAGCGTGCGCAGGCTGGCTTCCAGGGCCGCGCGCGGGTCGATCCGCGCCTGGCCTTCCTCGCTGCGGCGCAGCCGGCGTTCTGCCGCGACCACGCCCTTGAGGCCGCCGGGCGTTTCGCCCAGGAAGCCGGCGAGTTCGCCGCGCGAGAGGCCCAGGCGATGGGCATGGGCCAGCGCCGTGGCATATTCGGTCAGCCGCGTCTTGTCGTATTGCGCGCCGAACACCAGCTTGACCACCGGGATCAGTGGCGCGCGCGCTTGCAGCGCCAGGCCCGCTTCGGCCACGAGCTGCGCGAAATCGTCCGGTTCGGCTTCGGCGGCCAGGGCAAAGTCCCAGGCGCGGCCGATCGCGGCATAGAGCGCCTGGCGGGTGCGATCCTCGCTGCCGATGGCAAGGGCAGCCATGGCGCGGGCGCTGGCCAGCCAGTCGGCCAGGCTGTCCGGCTCGGGTTCGTGAAGCGCTTCGGCCAGGGTGCCGCCGGCAAACGGATCGAGCGGGGGCAGGCCGGGCAGGATGTCGAGCGCGGGGAGGATTTCCAGCGCGACTTCGGCCAGATCGAGCTCCCCCGCGTCCGCGCCGGTTGCGGCCGGATCGGCGGGTTGCGGCGCAAGATCGCGCGGATCGCGCGCGCGCACCGGGCCATCGGCCCATTGCCCCAGCGAATCGGCCAGCGCGCCCCAGGGCTGGCTATCCGCGGCGCCATCCGCGGCGGGCTCGGCAAAGGCGGGCAACGGCATCGGGACCGACGAGACCGGCGGTGTGCCGGCCGATGGGCCGGTTTCGTGCAGCACGGCCACGGCCTTGCGGCGCGGCTTCTTCTCGCCCAGCACCAGCCCGATTTCGGCGAGGAGTTCGCTGGTCGTTGCCGGGTCGGCCAATTCCTTCCAGTTGATCACGCCATAGATGTAGTCGAGGCTGGTGCCGGTGGAAGAGAACGGCAGCAGGATGCCGCGATAGAGAATCGTGCGCCCGCGCTGGTTGGCGAATTCCGCCTCGAAGCCGATCGGCGCCTCGTTGGCGACGATCTGCATGTAGTGATCGGTGATGCGCGACAGGATCGAGCGGCCGGGCACCTGGCTCAGCCGCGACAGCGGACCGTGGTCGTCGCAATCGGCCAGCAGCGCACTGCCGACATAGGCGATGGCCGGGTCTTCCAGCCCGGCATCGAAATGCAGCAGCACCGAATGATCGGCAAAATCGGGCAGGTGCCCGTCGAGCAGCGGGCCGACCAGCGGCAGACGGCTTTCGCCCAGCATGCTGGCCCAGAAATTGTAGGCGCGCACCTGCATGCGGCGCTCGTCCGCATCCATCAGCGGCGGCAGCGGCTGATCGTCGAGATCGCTTTCCGGCCAATCGTTTTCGGAATCGCCGCCGGGGAACAGGCCGGGCGGGCCTGGCTCATCGGCAAATCCGCGCATGCTGTCCATCACCAAGGCCCTTCGTCACGCTCCTTGCGGCCCATCCTGACGCAACATGGTGAAGAAGCGATTAAGCCGGCGCGGCGGATTTTCGCGGTCTTTTCGTGGGTTGCTGGCGCGAGGTCAGCCGCGCCCGGCAATCGCGCGGGCCTTGGCCAGAAGCCGCTCGGCCATCTCGGCATGCAGCCGCTCGGCCATCTTGCCGTTGACGCGCAGCGCGCCCTGACCGGCGTTGGCGGGATCGGCAAAGGCTGCCACGATCGCCTCGGCTTCGGCCACTTCGGCCTCGGTGGGGGCGAACAGGCGATTGGCCGGCGCCAGTTGCGCGGGGTGGATCAGGGTCTTGCCATCAAAGCCGAAAGCGCGCGCCTGGGCGCATTCGGCCTCCAGCAGGGCAAGGTCGTCGATCGCGTTGCACACCCCGTCAAGCGCGACCAGGCCATTGGCCCGCGCGGCCAGCACGGTCTGCGCCAGCAGCGGCACGAAAGCGGCACGGCCGGGCGCCTGGGCCATGCCGGTGTCCTTGGCCAGATCGTTGAGCCCCAGCACCAGCCCGGCAAGGCGCGTGGTGGTGGCGCAATCGGCGATCCGTTCCACGCCCAGCGCGGCGCGCGGCGTCTCGATCATCACCCACAGGCGCACGCCCGTGGCAAAGCCGGCGCGGTCCATTGCGCCCGACAGCGCGATCACGTCGGCCGCGTCCTGCACCTTGGGCGCCAGCACCGCTTCCACCGGGGCCTGGGCCAGCGCAGCGAGATCATCGTGGCCCCAAGGGCCATCCAGGCTGTTGATGCGCGCGACCAGGCGGCGATGGCCAAAGCCGCCGGCCTGCGCCTCGCGCACCAGCGCCGCGCGCGCCTCGGCCTTGGAACCGGGGGCGACGGCATCTTCCAGATCGAGCACCACCGCGTCGCAATCGAGGCCGCGCGCCTTGGCCAGCGCGCGGTCGTTGCTGGCGGGCATGTAGAGCGCGGAGCGCAGCGGGCGGGAATCGGTCATGGCGTCAACCTTTGGCAGCGGTGGGCTTGCGGGTGGAAGGGCGGGGTTCGGGTTCCCTGACGGCGTCGACGCGGCCTTCCTCGCGCGCGGGCATCGGCACGAAGAGGCGCAGCACCAGGTTGCCGGCCAGCCACACGGCGGCGGCGTTGAGCGCGAAGACCAGGCCGCGCTGGTCGGCCACCCAGCCCCAGGCCCAGGCGCCGATCGCCATCGAGCCGAAGGTGATCGCCTGGTAAAGCGAAAGGCAGCGGCCCAGGATCGCCTCGGGCGAGCGCAACTGCATCGCCACGTTGAGACTGGTCATCGCCGCGACCCAGCCCGATCCGGCGACGAAGCCGGCCGCCAGCGCGGCGGGCACGCTGCTGGCGTGGGCCAGCAACAGCAGCGCGCCGATGAACACCAGCGTCGCGCCCGAAACGATCACTTCGGCGCCAAAGCGGCGGCGCGCCCGCGTGACCCACAGCGCATTGACGATCGAGCCGACGCCGAACGAGCCGAGGATCAGGCCATAGTCCAGCTCCGTCCCCGCCAGGGTATCGTGGGCGACGGCAGGGATCAGCGCCTGGAACGCGCTGGCGCCAAAGCCGAACATCGCGCCGCGCAACAGCACTTTGCGGATCGGCACCGAACCGGCGCAGAACGCCACGCCCACCTTGATCGATTGCAGCATCGGCTGGCGCTGCGGCGCGCGCGCTTCCGGTCGCCAGCGCGCCAGCACCACCAGCATCCCGACATAGCTCAGCGCGTTGGCGGCAAAGGCGGCGCTGACGCTGAGGATCGAGATCAACACCCCGCCCAGCGCCGGACCGGCGCTGCGCGCCAGGTTGGCGGACATGGCGTTGAGCGCGATGGCCTGGGGCAGATCGGCCTTGCCCACCTGAAGCCGCACCGAAGCCTGCCAGGCCGGCTGGTTGATCGCCGTGCCCATGCCGACCATCAGCGTCAGCATCAGCAGCGAGACCGGCCCCAGCATGCCGCGATAGCCCATCACCGCGAGCACCGCCGAAACCACCAGCATCGCGCTCTGCGCCCAGAGCATCACCCGGCGACGGTCGAAATTGTCGGCAATTGCCCCGGCAAACAGGCCAAGCAGCAGGATCGGCAACGTGGACGAAGCCTGGACCAGCGCGATCAGCACATGGCTGCGGGTCAACTCGGTCATCAGCCAGGCGGCGGCGGCGGCCTGGATGGTGGAGCCGAGGTTGGACACCAGGTTGGCCGTCCAGATCGCGCGGAACGCGGGATAGCCGAAGGGCGCCAGCGCGCCGCCGGTCTTTGCGGGAAGGGGAGGGGCTGCGTTCAAAGCAGGTAGCGCATGCGGATCGAGGTGGTCAGTTGGGTTTCGCCCAGGGTAAAGGCGGCGGCGGAAAAGCGCGGCGGGCCAAAGCGGATCGGCGCATCGCGCGAAAAGCCGAAGCCCTCGCGCGGCATCATCAGCATCTTGTCCATCCGGCCATTGGCGTTTTCATCGTGGAACAGCGCCACGGCATAGCGGCCGGGCAGCACGTGCTGGAACGCGATCACGTCGTTGCTGGCGGCGGGCACGGTCTGGTGCAGGGCCTGGGGGTCTTTCTCGCAATCGGGAAAGGTCACCGGATCGGCGGTGAGGCATGCCTGGATCAGCCCCTTGTGCGAACGCAGCCCGACCACGTCGACCAGCACGGTGGTGCGCTGGGGCAGCACGGCGCCGCCCTGGGTGAGCGCCAGCGTGCCCAGCGCGGCCAGCCGAATCGCTGCTCGGTTCATGCCCGATGGCCGCTTCATGCCGATCGGCGCCGCTGCCATGCCGCCAAGCCCGCGTCCGTGCCGCAGAGTCGATCCCAAACGCGAAAATAGAGGCCGTAGTTGCACCGATACCGCTCGTGATGCTGATGATGATGGCTGGCTGTTATCAGCCAGTTCCCTGCCCGGGAATGAACCAGCCAGGCCGGAAAGATCTCCCAGCCCATGTGGTTGGTCACGCCCATCACGGTCATGATCATCAGCACCACGGCGAGCATGCCCGCCTGGATCGGCACCACGAAGACCAGCGCGGGAATGAACAGGCCGACCACGGCCGCTTCGATGGGGTGAAAGTTCATCGCTGCCCAGGCCGTGGGCGGGCGGCTGGCATGGTGGATGGCATGCACGGCGCGGAACACGCGCGGGCGATGCATCCAGCGATGCGTCCAGTAGAACCAGGTATCGTGCGCGAACAGGTAGACCAGCACCGAGGCCGGCATCCACCACAGCGGCCAGGCATGGGGATCGGCATAGATCCGCGTCCAGCCGTGTTGTTGCCAGCCCCAGGCGATGATCCCGGCGGGCACGCCATAGATCGCCGCCGAAGCCAGGCTCCAGCCGATCTCGCGGCGGATCTGCGCGTCCAGCCCGGCATAGTGGCCCGGCAGGCGCCGCTGCGTGAGCCAGGCGAACAGGCCGCTGGCCGCCACATAGCGCACCGCGACGATCGCGGTCATGGCAAGCGCCGACAGCAGCAGCGCGGCAAGCGTTGGACTGGTCATGCTTTTCCCGTTCGGCGCAACCCGGTGCGCCCCGTCGCGCCCTATGCCAAGCCGCGCCCCCTATGCCAAGCCGCGCCCGCAGCGGCCAGCTTTTTCCTGCCGCCAGCGCTGTCCAGCCCATGCCTTGCAACACCGGGGGACTGCGCCTAGATAACCGGAGCGATTCGGTCTGATTTGGCGTTCTGCCCGATCCGGCCGCCCCTTCCGGTTGCGAGCAGGTGCGATGCGATTGTCGAGCATGGCAGACTATGCCGTTGTCATGATGTGCGCCGCCGCGCGCCATTGCGGCTGCCATACGGCCGATCGCCCGCTGCTTTCGGCCCAGCAGCTCGCCGCCGAAACCGGCCTGCCCGCGCCTACGGTACAGAAGCTGGTCAGCAAGATGTCGGCCGCCGGGCTGCTCAAGGCCGTGCGCGGCGCGCGTGGCGGGCTCAAGCTGGCGCGCCCGGCCGCCGCGATCAGCCTGGCCGATATCATCGAGGCGGTGGAAGGGCCGATTGCCATGGCCGCGTGCAGCGGGCATGGGCGCGGCGATTGCACGCTCGAAGGGGCGTGCATGGTGCGCCCGCACTGGCCCGCCGTGGATGCCGCGCTGCGCGGCGCCCTGTCCGGCGTGTCGCTGGTACAGCTTGCCCGTCCCGCGCAATCCTTCCATGGGGCGCTTTCCGTCGCCCCTGCTCCCATTCCTGCCGAGTTGCCCGCATGACCGATGAAACCCTGAACGACACGCCGGTTAAGGACCAGGCGGCGCGCGACGCGGCCGCCCGCGTGGCCGAATACGAACACGGCTGGGTGGCCGATATCGAGCAGGAATATGGCCCCAAGGGCCTGTCCGAAGACACCGTGCGCTTCATTTCGGCCAAGAAGGACGAGCCGGAATGGATGCTGGAATGGCGGCTCAAGGCCTATCGCCTGTGGCAGACCATGCCGATGCCCGACTGGGCCAAGCTGAACATTCCGCCGATCGACTATCAGGAGGCCTATTACTGGGCCGCGCCCAAGAAGAAGGACGGCCCCAAGTCTCTGGACGAAGTCGATCCGGAGATCCTGCGCGTCTATGAAAAGCTGGGCATTCCCCTGGCCGAGCAGGAAGTGCTCGCCGGGGTGGAAGGCGCGCGCAAGGTGGCGGTCGACGCGGTGTTCGACAGCGTTTCGGTGGCCACCACGTTCCGCAAGGAACTGGAAGCGGCGGGCGTGATCTTCCGCTCGATCAGCGAGGCGATCCGCGAATACCCCGATCTGGTCAAGCGCTGGCTGGGCAAGGTCGTGCCGATGCACGACAACTTCTTTGCCGCGCTCAACTGCGCGGTCTTTTCCGACGGCACGTTTGTCTACATTCCCGAGGGCGTGCGCTGCCCGATGGAGCTGTCCACCTATTTCCGCATCAACGCGGAAAACACCGGGCAGTTCGAGCGCACTCTGATCGTGGCCGACAAGGGCGCTTACGTTTCGTATCTCGAAGGTTGCACCGCGCCGCAGCGCGACGAGAACCAGCTTCACGCCGCCGTGGTCGAACTGGTCGCGCTCGATGACGCGGAAATCAAGTATTCCACCGTGCAGAACTGGTATCCCGGCGATGCGCAGGGCAAGGGCGGCATCTACAACTTCGTCACCAAGCGCGCGCTGTGCCAGGGTGCGCGGTCCAAGGTTTCGTGGACGCAGGTGGAAACCGGCTCGGCCGTGACGTGGAAGTATCCCAGTTGCGTGCTGAACGGCGAGGATTCGGTGGGCGAATTCTATTCCGTGGCCGTCACCAACAATTACCAGCAGGCCGATACCGGCACCAAGATGATCCACAACGGCAAGCGCAGCCGCTCGACCATCGTGTCCAAGGGGATCAGCGCGGGCAAGTCCAACAACACCTATCGCGGGCTGGTGCGCGTGGCCCCGCAGGCCGAGGGCGTGCGCAATTTCACGCAGTGCGACAGCCTGCTGCTGGGCGGGGACTGTGGCGCCCATACTGTGCCCTATATCGAGGTGAAGAACCCTTCGGCCACGATCGAGCACGAGGCGACCACCAGCAAGATCAGCGATGACCAGTTGTTCTATGCCATGCAGCGCGGGCTGGACCAGGAGCAGGCCGTGGCCCTGATCGTCAACGGCTTTGCCAAGGAAGTCTTGCAGCAGTTGCCGATGGAATTCGCGGTGGAAGCGCAGAAGCTCTTGGGCATCAGCCTGGAAGGCAGCGTGGGATGATCGCGCTGATCGCCATGGCCCTGGCGACGGGGACCGCGCCCGACAGCGCCCCGGCGCTGGCTGCGGTCAAGGCCTGCGACAAGCAAGCGATGCGCGCCATGGCCACCGACGAGCCGCACCGCCGCACGCAGTTTGCCGCCGCCGTCTATGCCGAGCAGCGCGCGATCGCGCAGGAACGCGCCACGCTGCTCGATGCGCAGATTGCCGGTACGCCCAGTTCCAGCGGCGCGGCAACGACAGCCAATGCCCTGGCCCAGATCGACGCCCGGCAGAAGGAGCTGGACGACGTGAAGGCCATCGAAAAATCGTGGCGCGACCTGTTCGACGAGGTTCGCGCCGACTTCCTTGCCAATTGCTCGAGCGGAAAACGCAATGCTGACGATAAGTGACCTCTCCAACGAAATCGCCGGCAAGGCCATTCTCAAGGGGCTTTCGCTCACCATCAACGCGGGGGAAATCCACGCGATCATGGGGCCGAACGGCGCGGGCAAATCGACCCTGGCCTATACCCTGGGCGGCCGCCCCGGCTATGACGTGACCGGTGGCACTGTCGATTTCGACGGGGCAGACCTGCTTGCCATGGACCCGCACGAGCGCGCGGCGGCCGGGCTGTTCCTGGGCTTCCAGTATCCGGTGGAAATCCCCGGCGTGTCCAACGTGCAGTTCCTGCGCGAGGCGCTGAACGCCCAGCGCAAGCAGCGCGGCGAGGAACCGCTGTCGGGCGCTGCCTTCCTCAAGCTGGCGCGCGAGAAGGCGGACCTTTTGCGCATGGACATGGACATGCTCAAGCGCCCGGTGAACGTGGGCTTTTCCGGCGGCGAGAAGAAGCGTGCGGAAATGGTCCAGATGGGCATTCTCGATCCCAAGCTGGCGATCCTGGATGAAACCGATTCGGGCCTGGACATCGACGCGCTGCGCATTTGCGGCGAGGGGATCAACGCGATCATGCGCCGGCCCGACAAGGCCGTGCTGCTGATCACGCACTATCAGCGCCTGCTCGATTACGTGAAGCCCGATTTCGTCCACGTGCTGGCGGGCGGGCGCATCGTCCGCTCGGGCGGGCCGGAACTGGCGCTCGAACTCGAACAGCATGGTTACGAGGCGGTGGCGTGACCACCGCTGCGCTCCTTCCCACGAAGGCGGACGAGGCGTTCCGCTATGCGGACCTTGCCGCGCTCGCCATGCTCTGGCCCCTGCCGGCTGAAGCGGTGGACGTGGCGGCGGGCGAGAGCGGCAGCCTGTCGGTGGTGCTGGCGGGCGATGCTCCGGCGGCGCGCGACCTGGCGATCACGCTGGGCGAGGGCGCCAGCTATGACCTGCGCCTGCTCAACGCCGGTGGCGCCTATGGCCGCATCGCGGTGACCGTGCGGCTGGCCAAGGGGGCAAAGTTCCACCTGGGCGCGGCGCAGCTTGGCGGCGGCGACCAGACGCTGGAAATCGTCACGGAAGTGATCCACGCCGAGCCGGACGCGCAGTCCAGCCAGGTCGTCCGCTCCGTGCTCGCCGGCCATGCGACCGGCACGTACTTGGGCCGCGTGGTGGTGAACCGCGGCGCGATCGGCACCGATGGCGAACAGTCGATCCGCGCCATGCTGCTCGATCGCACCGCCACGGCCAACGCCCGGCCCGAGCTGGAAATCTATGCCGACGACGTGAAGTGCGCGCATGGCTGCGCCGTGGGCGAGCTGGACGCGCAGGGCCTGTTCTACCTGCAATCGCGCGGGCTGCCGCCGGCCGAGGCCAAGAAGCTGATGCTTCAGGCTTTCATCGCCGAAGCCTTTGTCGATGCGCCCGAGGAAGAGGTGCTCACCCAAGCCGCGCTCCAAGCGCTGGGAGGGCTGCTGTGAGTACGCTCGTTTCCGCTCCTTTGACCCAGGCGAGCGAATGGCCGGGGCTGGTCAACCCTGACGGCACGCGCTGGCATTACCTCGATACCGGCGCTACCGCGCAGAAGCCGCAAGTGGTGATCGATGCCGTGACCCGCGCCATCGGCACGGACTATGCCACCGTGCATCGCGGGGTCTACACCCGCTCGGCCGACATGACGCTGGGCTTTGAAGCCGCGCGGCGCAAGGTGGCCGGCCTGATCGGCGCCAGCGAAGGCGAGATCGTGTTCACGCGCGGCGCGACCGAGGCGATCAACCTGGTGGCGCAGACCTGGGGCCTGGCCAATCTCAAGGCCGGGGACCGCGTGTTGCTGTCGATGCTGGAGCACCATTCCAACATCGTGCCCTGGCAATTGCTGGCGCAGCGCACGGGCATCGCCATCGATGTCTGCCCGCTGACCGAGGACGGCCGGATCGATCTCGATGCCGCCGAAGCGATGCTGACCCCGGCGCACAAGCTGATGGCGCTCGCCCATGTTTCCAACGTGCTGGGCAGCGTGCTCGATGCGCGGCGCGCCGTGGCGCTGGCCCGCAGCGTCGGCGCCAAAGTGCTGCTCGATGGCTGCCAGGCCGTGGCCCGGCTGGCGGTAGACGTGAAAGCGCTCGACGTCGATTTCTATGCGTTCTCGGGCCACAAGCTCTATGGCCCGACCGGCATCGGCGCGCTCTATGCCAAGGCGGACCTGCTCGATGCCATGCCGCCTTGGCAGGGTGGCGGCGCGATGATCGATCGCGTCTCGTTCGCCGGCACGACCTTTGCCCCCGCGCCGCAGCGGTTCGAGGCCGGCACCCCCGCGATTGTCGAGGCGATCGGCCTGGGCGTGGCGGTGGACTATGTGCAGGGCCTGGGCCTGGCGGCGATCCACGCGCACGAGACCGCGCTGGTGCGCGCCACGCGCGAGGCGCTGCGCGGGTTCAATGCGGTGCGCCTGTTCGGGCCGGACGATGCCGTGGGCGCCGTCAGTTTCGTGATCGATGGGGTGCATCCGCACGACCTTGGCACCATATTGGACGAGGAAGGCGTGGCCATCCGCGCCGGGCACCACTGCGCCCAGCCGCTGATGGAGCATCTGGGCGTGCCAGCCACCGCCCGTGCCAGCTTTGGCGTCTATAGCGATGAAAGCGATGTTGCCGCCCTGGTGCGGGGCATCGAGCGAACCTTGAGGATTTTCGGATGAGCGCCGATACCCCCCGCTTCACGGTCGAAGAAGTCGATGCGGTCAACCCGCCGCGCCGCGCCCATGTGGACGACATTCCCGAGCCTCAGCCTGAGGCTCCGGCCGAGCGCAAGCGCGACTATCTTTCCGGCTTCCTGGCGGAAAAGCCGCAAGGGGTGAAGCCGGGCGAGCCGGGCGGCGAAATCTACGAAGGCGTGATCGCCGCGCTGCGCGATATCTTCGACCCTGAAATCCCGGTCAATATCTATGACCTCGGGCTGATCTACGGCGTCGACGTGGCCGAAGACGGGCACGTGGCCGTGACCATGACGCTGACCACGCCGCATTGCCCGGTGGCCGAATCGATGCCCGGCGAAGTGGAACTGCGCGTGGGCGCGGTGCCCGGCGTGCGCGATGCCGAAGTGAACCTGGTGTGGGATCCGCCGTGGGACCCGCAGAAGATGAGCGACGATGCCAAGCTCGAACTCGGGATGCTCTGAGCCATGACCGAAACCACCACCCGCACCCGCCAGCGCCCCGCTGCCGTCATCCTCACGCCGGCGGCCGAAGCGCGCATCGCCACGCTGATGGCCAGCGCTCCGGCCGATGCCGTGGGCGTCAAGCTCTCCACCCCGCGCCGGGGCTGCTCGGGCCTGGCCTATTCGGTCGATTACGTGAGCGAGGCCCATCCGCTGGACGAGCGCATCGAAACGCCGGGCGGCACGTTCTTCATCGACAGCGCCTCGGTGCTCTACCTCGTGGGCAGCACGATGGACTGGGTGGAAGACGATTTCCAGGCCGGCTTCGTCTTTGCCAACCCCAATGCCAAGGGCACCTGCGGCTGCGGCGAAAGCTTCACGATCTGATTGCGGCAAGGGTTGCTGAGGGCCCCGGGTCAAGCCCGGGGCGACGCTGCTTCCCACAAGTCCGTCGCCCCGGGCTCGACCCGGGGCCCCGCGCAACCCCTAGACCTTCACCAGCCGCGCCATAGCCCATTGCGCGGCATCGGCCACCACCGGATCGGGATCATCGAGCAAGGCGCACACCGGCGCCGCCAGCGCGGCATCGCCGCTGTTGCCGGCGGCATAGAGGCAGTTGCGCACCATGCGGTTGCGCCCGATCCGCTTGATCGGTGAGCCGGCAAAGACCTGGCGGAACGTGGCATCGTCCAGCGCGAGCAGTTCGGCAAGGCGCGGCGCGACCAGTTCGGCGCGGGGCAGGAACGCGCGGTTGTCGGCCGCAGCCTTGGCAAAGCGGTTCCACGGGCAGACCGCCAGGCAATCATCGCAGCCATAGATGCGATTGCCCAGCGCCGCGCGATAGCGTTCGTCGACCGGCCCCTTGTGCTCGATGGTGAGATAGGAAATGCACGCCCGCGCATCGAGCTGATAGGGCGCGGGAAAGGCGCCGGTGGGGCAGGCATCCTGGCAGGCCGTGCAGGTGCCGCAGCGATCGGCATGGGGCGCATCGGGCACCAGTGGCAGCGTGGTATAGATCGCGCCCAGGAACAGCCACGAACCGTGCCGCCGGCTGACCAGGTTGGTGTGCTTGCCCTGCCAGCCCAGGCCCGCCGCCTGGCCCAGGGGCTTTTCCATCACCGGCGCGGTATCGACGAAGACTTTCACGTCCGCCCCCGGCTCGGTGGCCACCAGCCAGCGCGCCAGCGCCTTGAGCGCGCGCTTGATCACGTCGTGGTAATCCACCCCTTGGGCATAGACCGAAATGCGCCCGCGATCGGCCACTTCGGCCAGGGCCAGCGGATCGTGCGCCGGGGCATAGCTCATGCCCAGGGCGATCACGCTCTGCGCCTGTGGCCACAGCGATTGCGGCCCCTGGCGCTGTTCGCTGCGGGTTTCCATCCACTCCATGCTGCCGTGGCGCCCGTCGGCCAGCCACTGGTGCAGCCGCGCCGCGCGGTCGGGATCGTCGGCCGCCGGGGCGATGCCGCAGGTGGCAAAGCCCAGCCGCAGCGCTTCTTCGCGCAGGCGCTGTTCCAGGGGCGCAGATGAAGTGGCTTTAACCAAGTATTCCGTCTCTTGTGTGCTATCAGCGGGGCCGTTCGGAAGGGGCATGGCGCGGCAATGGCATTTGGGCAAGACGGGGATTGGGCGATCGAGGCGCAGGGCCTGGTCAAGCGCTTCGACGGGTTTACCGCCGTGGACGGGGTGGACATCCGCGTACCGCGCGGGGCGATCT
Organism: Novosphingobium pokkalii; assembly: GCF_014652855.1. GTDB lineage: Bacteria > Pseudomonadota > Alphaproteobacteria > Sphingomonadales > Sphingomonadaceae > Novosphingobium > Novosphingobium pokkalii. Next base: position 93,925 of record NZ_BMZP01000002.1, on the reverse strand, counting down.
ATGGCATTCTCGGCCCCAACGGCGCGGGCAAGACCACCACGCTGCGCATGCTGCTGGGCATCATCGATCCCGATTCGGGGGTGCGCCGCGTGCTGGGCCACGAACGCCCCACCGAAGTGGCGCGGCGCATCGGCTACCTGCCCGAAGAGCGCGGGCTCTATCCGGCGATGAAAGCGACCGAGGCGATCGCGTTCCTCGCCGCGCTGCGCGGCGTGCCGCTCAAGACCGGGCGCCGCCGCGCGCGCGAACTGCTGGAGGAAAACGGCCTGAGCTATGCCGCCGATCGCCAGATCCGCCAGCTTTCCAAGGGCATGGCGCAGCAGGTGCAATTGCTCGGCACGCTGGTCCACGAACCCGAGCTGGTGGTGTTCGACGAGCCGTTTTCCGGCCTCGATGCGCTCAACCAGGGCAAGCTGGAAAAGATGATCCGCACGCTCGCCGCGCGAGGCACCACGGTGATCTTTTCCACCCACGTCATCGCCCATGCCGAGCGGCTGTGCGACCAGGTGGCGATCATCGCCGGGGGCAAGGTGCCGTTCGCCGGGCTGGTGGACGAAGCGCGCGACCGGCTGCGCCCGCAAGTGCGTCTGGAAACCCGCGCCCGCGATGGCGCCTGGCGCGCGGCTCTGCCGCCCGACGCCCGCAGCGAAGGCGCATTCTGGCATTTCACCCTGCCCGAAAGCGGGGTGGAGCCACTGCTGCGCGCCCTGATCGAGGGCGAGGCCGGCATTCTCTCGCTGTCGATCGAGCGGCCCGGGCTGCACGATGCCTTCGTCGCGATTGCCGGCGAGGCAGCGGCCCGCGCCTTGCAGGAAACCGCGCAGGAAGCGGAGAAGGCGGCATGATCCCCGAAAAGCTGCGCGCCGCCTGGGTGATCGCCCGCCGCGATTTCGTCGCGGTGATCTTTTCCAAGAGCTTCGTTTTCTTCCTGCTCGGCCCGCTGTTCCCGATCATCGTGGGCGGCATGGCCGGCGCGATCGGCGCGAAGGTGCAGCAGGATCTGGACCAGCCGCAGATCGGCATCGCCCTGCCGCCCGACGAAGCCGACCGGATGATCGCGGCGCACCAGGCCCTGGCCGAGGCCATGCCCGGCGACGTGCCCGGCTTCGTCGTGCTCGATGCGCCGTGGGGCGGCCGCCATTATGACGCGCGCGCCGCGCTGGCCGGCCGCAACGGTGCCGGCCGCCTCGGCGCCGATGGCAAGCCGGTGGGGCAACTGGCGGCGGTGGTTTCGGGCAGCCTGGCCCATCCCGTGCTCACCGCCACGCCCGAACGGGTGCGGATGTGGCAGGGCATGGTCGCGCTGTTTGCCGCCCGCGCGCAAAGCGTGGCTCCTGCGCCGCTGCCCACCGTGGCGGTGGACGAAGTGGCCAGCAGCGTGGCCAAGGAGCAGAGCGGGCAGGTGACCACGGCGCAGGCCGGGCAGGTGGCGCTGTTCCTGCTCACGATGCTGCTGGCGGGCATGGTCCTGTCCAACCTGGTGGAGGAAAAGGCCAACAAGATCATAGAAGTGCTCGCCGCCTCGATTCCCATGGACGCTTTGTTCCTGGGCAAGCTGTTCGCGATGCTGGGGGTGAGCCTGGTGGGCGTGGGGGTGTGGGGCACGGCCTGGGGCGGGCTCTTGCTGCTCGGCATCAAGTCGCTGCCGCTGCTCGCCGCCCCGGCGGTGGGCTGGCCGCTGTTCCTGGCCTTGGGCTTTGCCTATTTCGCCATGGCCTATCTGCTGCTCGGCTCGCTGTTCCTTGCGATCGGCGGCATGGCCACGACCGTGCGCGAAGTGCAGACGCTGTCGATGCCGGTGACTATGCTGCAACTGATGGTGTTCTTCTTTGCCAGCTATGCCCTGGCCCGGCCCGGCACCTGGGTGGATTGGGCGGCGCGGGTCTTTCCGCTGTCCTCGCCCTTTGCCATGCTGGCGCGCGCGGCGCGCGAACCGGCGGTCTGGCCCCATCTGGCGGCGCTGGGCTGGCAGGGGCTGTGCGTGGTGGTGAGCGTGCGCGTGGGGGCGCAACTGTTCCGCCGCACGGTGATGAAGTCCGGCCCGGCCAAGGGGCGCAAGGCCCGTGGGCAGGGGCGTCGCGGGCGGCTTGCTGAACGCTGACCGCGGCGCTCAGGATCGGTTCAGGCGGGGGGCGGCAACCAGGTCTGGTCTCGCGGGCAGACTGCCATCATGGCGCGCCCCCCCGTCCTGCCCGCGAGGCCATCTTGCCCCGGTTGCCCGCCAGCTCCAGACAGGTGCACATGGTGACGATGAACGGCTCTTCCCCCATGCCTTCCCATCCGTCCCGCCGCCGTCTGCTCGGCTGGCTGGGCGCCGGGCTTGTCCTGCCCATGGCCAGCGCCTGTCGCGCCCGCCCGGCGCCGCCCAAAGAGGTGTTCCCGGTGCAGCACAGCGAGGCGGAATGGCGCCGCCTGCTCACCCCCGAACAGTTCTACATCCTGCGCGAGGCCGGCACCGAGCGGCCGTTCAGCTCCCCGCTGCTCAATGAGCACCGCAAGGGCACGTTCGCCTGCGCCGCCGACCGGCAGCCGCTGTTCGCCTCCACCACCAAGTTCGACAGCGGCACCGGCTGGCCCAGCTTCTGGAAGCCCCTGCCCGGCGCGGTCGGCCTGCGCAGCGACAGCTCGTTCGGCATGGACCGCACCGAAGTCTATTGCCGCCGCTGCGGCGGCCACCTGGGCCATGTGTTCGACGATGGCCCGCCGCCCACCGGCAAGCGCTATTGCATGAACGGCAAGGGGATGATTTTCCTGCCGGCTTGAGAGCCCGTTTTGAAAATGCGCCAGGGCGCATTTTCGTTGCGGCACCGGCCCGCGCCCCCACCCGACCTCCCATAGGGTACTATCGTTGGGAGGTCGGGTGGGGGCGCGGGCCGGTGCCGTAAATCCGGCAAAGCCGGATTTCCAAACAGTCTCTGATCGCGGCCCTTTCGCGGGGGCGGCATCCGTGCCAAAGCCGCTGGCGATGCGCCGTCTTGCCACTCTGCTGCTCGTGCTGGCCCTGGTGCCCACGATCTATGTGCGCCAGCCCTTTCCGCCGCCCAGCGACGACAACCGGGTGTTCTTCCACGATCTGCTGCCCGGCTTGCGCGATGCCCATGGCGCGGCGCCGTGCTATGGCGCGCTGACGCTGGCGGGGGCCTGGCAACTGACCAGCCCGAACCACGATTTCGGCAATTTCTCGGCGCTGGCGGTGCGCAATGCTCATGATCTGCTGGCGGTGAGCGATCGCAACGCGATCATGGTCTTCACCCGGCCCGACCAGCCCGGCCCCTGGCATACCTGGCAGCGCGAGACGATCCACCAGGCCTGGCGCGGGCAGGAGATCGACACCGACAGCGAATCGGTCTCGGTCGATCCGCGCAGCGGCGCGGTGCTGATCGGCTATGAAGGCGCGCCCCGCTTCCACCTGTTCAGCGCGGACTTTGCCCACGATCGCAAGATTCCCGCCCCGGTGCTGAGCGAATGGCCCAACAACCAGGGGCCAGAGGCGCTGCGCCAGTTGGCCGACGGGCGCACCGTGGTGATCGGGGAAGTCTTTGCCCCGTGGTGGTCGCGGCGCCGCCATACCGGCCTGATCTGGCCGGGCCTGCCGCGCGCCAACCAGGCCCCGGCCCGCTTCGAGCTGGTCATGCCCGAAGGCTATCGCCCGGTGGAACTGGCCCAGGCGCCCGACGGCCAGCTGCTGCTGCTGGGCCGCAAGTTCACGCTGGATGGCTTCCGCACCGTGGTGACGGTGGTGCCCGATCCGCGCGCGATCCATCCCGGCGCCACGGTCACGCCACAGCCGATCGCGTGGATCGACGATCCGCGCATCCGCGACAATTACGAGGGCATGGTCACCACACCCGAACCGGGCGGTGGCACCGCGATCTGGCTGATTTCCGACAGCAACCAGATGGTCTGGCTGCAACGCACATTGCTGCTCAAGCTCATGCTCCCCTGAACAGCACGAAAGTGATGCCCGTTCCGGGCCGGACCGCCAGCGCTCCCTTCGGCAGGAGCGGGCGCCTGGAGCGCTGGCGGGGGAGCCGGCCCGGAACGGGCACGCGATTACACGCTGCGTCCTGAAAGCAGCGCGGCCGCGTGTCGGGTGGAATGGTAGAGGCCGTCGTGGCGATCGGCGCGCACGAAGCCATCGAGCAGGTCGGCAAAGCCCTCGCTGTCTCCCGCCAGGGCATGGCGGACCATCGCGGCCAGCGTCGCCTCGTCGGGCGTCATCACCAGTTGGCAGGGGCGGTTGACCAGGAAGCGTTCGGGCCAGGTGCGGATCACCCGGCGGACCAGGGCATGGACTGCCGCAGCGGCCTCCACGCTGTGATAGCGCTGCGCCAGATCGGGCACGGGATCGCGGCCGACCCGCTCAAACATCGCGGAAAGGCGCATGGCCATGACCACGTGGAGCGCGGTGAGCGACAGGGCGCGCACGTCCTGAGGACGCGCCAGCGCCGCCAGGATGGCGTCGTGGCGGGCCGTGGCCGAAGCAATGTGCGGCGTAACCGGGCCGGGCTGGGCGTGGGGTGCGGACATGACAGCCTTTCTTGCGATCGATTCGCAAATGAGACTATGCTGCCCGCGCAGACCCGTCAATGATAATCATTCTCAATAACTCGGCGATGCGGCCAGCCGCGCTCCAGCCACGTTCAGGCGGTGCGGAAGCCCTGCGTGATCGGATAGCGCCGGTCGCGGCCGAAGTTGCGAATGCCCAGCTTGACCCCCGGCGGGGCCTGGCGCCGCTTGTATTCGGCCAGGTGCAGCAGGCGCTCGATGCGCTCCACCGTGGCGCGGTCGAAACCTTCGGCGGTAATCTGCGCCACGCTCTTCTCGTGCTCCACCAGGCCGAGCAGGATCGCATCGAGCACGTCATAGGGCGGCAGCGAATCCTCGTCCTTCTGGTCGGGGCGCAGTTCGGCGCTGGGCGGCTTGGTGATGATCCGCTCGGGCATGACCGGCCCCTGCGGACCCAGGCCGATGCGCGGGCGGTGTTCGTTGCGCCAGCGCGACAGGGCAAAGACCGTGGTCTTGTAGGCGTCTTTCAGCGGGTTGTAGCCGCCATTCATGTCGCCATAGATCGTGGCATAGCCCACGCTCATCTCGCTCTTGTTGCCAGTGGTCACCAGCATCGGCCCGAACTTGTTGGACAGGGCCATCAAGGTGGTGCCGCGAATGCGCGATTGCAGGTTTTCTTCCGTCAGGTCCGGCTCGCGCCCGGCAAACAGCGGGGCCAGCATGCCGGTAAAGCCATCGACCGCCGGGCCGATCGGCACGGTATCGAGCCGCACGCCCAGCATCTGTGCGCAGCCTGCCGCATCGTCGAGGCTTTCCTGGCTGGTATAGCGGCTGGGCAGCATCACGCACCACACCCGGTCGGCGCCCAGCGCATCGACCGCGATCGCGGCGCAGAGCGCGGAATCGATCCCGCCCGAAAGGCCCAGGATCACGCCGGGAAAGCGGTTCTTGTTCACATAGTCGCGCAGTGCCACGACCATGGCGCAATAGATGTCTTCGGGGTGTTTGGCCGGCTCGGCCACGTCGCCCGCCTCGCAGCGCCAGCGGTGGCCGCTGCCCGAAGGCACCCTGGTCCACACCGTGTCGACCACGGCCTCTTCCCATTCCGGCAGTTGCGCCCACAGCGCGCCTTCCGGGCCGACCACGAAGCTGGCGCCGTCGAACACCACTTCGTCCTGCCCGCCCACGCGGTTGACATAGGCCAGCGGGATTCCGGTATCGATCGAGCGACGCTTGGCCACGCCATCGATGCGCAGCACGTCCTTGTCGATCTCGTAAGGGCTGCCGTTGACGCAGAGGAAGATTTCCGCGCCCAGTTGCGCCAGGTGGCGGCACACATCGGGGTGCCAGATGTCTTCGCAGATCGGCAGGCCCAGCATGGCGCCGCGAAACGCCACCGGCTCGGGCAGGGGGCCGGGCAGGAACAGGCGCTTTTCGTCGAACGTGCCATAGTTGGGCAGTTCGTACTTGAAGCGCGTGGCCGCGATCCTGCCGCCATCGAGCAGCGCCACGCCGTTGTGCAGCGCGCCGTCGCGCACGAAGACCGAGCCGACCAGCATCGCCGGGCCGCCATCGGCAGTGGCCTTGGCCAGCTTTTCCAGTTCCACCGTGGCGCGCTCGATCAGCGCGGGATTGAGCACGAGATCCTCGTGCGGATAGCCGATCAACTGCATCTCGGGAAAGACGATCAGGTCGCTGCGCTGCGCGTTGCGGCGCACCTCGAGCATCGCGGCGGCGTTGGCGGCAAGATCGCCAACCCGTTGGTTGAGTTGCGCAAGCGTGATGATCAGTTTGTCGGCCATGGCCAATCCCTAGGCGGCTTGGCCCGTCAGGAGCAAGGGGCCTGTGCCATGGGGAGCCGCAAATCGGGCGCAAATGCGGCGGCAATGCGGCGCACGGGCGTTGCAAAACTGTCATCTTGGGCTAAGGGCGGCGCCAGGATCAGGACCACCACAAGGACTCGAGGGAATCGTCATGAAGATCATGTCCGGCAACGGCAACCTGCCGCTCGCCCGCGCGATTGCGGCCTATCTGGAACTGCCGCTGACCGATGCCTCGGTCCGTCGCTTTGCCGACGAGGAAGTCTTCGTCGAAATCCACGAGAACGTGCGTGGCGAGGATGTCTTCCTGGTGCAGTCCACCAGCTTCCCGGCCAATGACAACCTCATGGAACTGCTGATCTGCATCGATGCGCTGCGCCGCGCCTCGGCCAAGCGGATCACCGCCGTGGTGCCCTATTTCGGCTATGCCCGGCAGGACCGCAAGCCTGGCCCGCGCACGCCGATCTCGGCCAAGCTGGTGGCCAACCTGATCACCACGGCCGGTGCCGATCGCGTGCTCGCGGTTGATCTCCACGCCGGGCAGATCCAGGGCTTCTTCGACATCCCGACCGACAACCTGTTTGCCGCCCCGGTGATGGCGGCCGACATCCAGACCCGCTACGGCGGCCAGGAACTGATGGTCGTCTCGCCCGACGTGGGCGGCGTGGTGCGCGCACGCTCGCTGGCCAAGCGGCTCGACAACGCCCCGCTGGCGATCGTCGACAAGCGCCGCGATCGCCCCGGCCAGTCCGAAGTGATGAACATCATCGGCGACGTGAAGGGCCGCATGTGCATCCTGATCGACGATATCATCGATTCGGGTGGCACGCTGTGCAACGCGGCCCAGGCGCTGATGGACGCGGGCGCCGCCGGTGTGGCCGCCTATATCACCCATGGCGTGCTGTCGGGCGCCGCCGTGGCGCGCGTGGGCAATTCCGCGCTCAAGGAACTGGTCATCACCGATTCCATCCTGCCCACCGAAGCGACCAAGGATTGCGACCGCATCCGCATCCTGACCATCGCCCCGCTGATCGGCGAGGCGATCCGCCGCATCGCCGACGAAAGCTCGGTCTCCAGCCTGTTCGACTGAGGCCGCCCGGGCCCTATTGCCAGGGGCGAATGCCGCCCGGCGCGATCCGCTCGGTCATTTCCAGGCGGCGCGCCTGGCGCGTTTCGAGCGACAGCGTCATCAACGGCTGCGGCCGATCCATGAACTGGCGCGGCGACATGCCGAACAGCGCGGTGAACTCGCGGATCAGGTGGCTCTGGTCGTAATAGCGCAGGGCCAGCGTCTCGGCCTCGGCATCGTCGGCCACGCCGCGCAAGTGGCTGGCCATGTCGAGCGCGCGGGCGCGGCGCAGCACTTGCTTGGGTGTCATGCCGAAATCGCGGCGCACGATCCGCTCCAGGCGGCGCTGCTCGATCCCGCATTGCTGCGCGAATTCGCCCACCGCGATCGAAGGGTCGGCCAGCGCGGCCGATTCGAACCGCGCCGAGATCGCCTCGGGCTCGGGCGTGCCGCGCCAGGCGATCAGCGTGCGCAGCGCCTGCTCCATCGCCTGGCACCACTGCTCCGGCGTGTCCCCCGGATCGAACAGGCCGAGCCACTGCTCCGGGTCCAGGCCCAGCGCGTCCACGGTGGTAAAGCGGTCGGCCAGTTCCGCCTCGGGCAGGCGAGCGAGAGCGTGGCCCGCCCCGGGGCGCAGCACGGCACCCACGCTGGTAAAGCTGCCGGTCACGCCCACGGCCATGCGGCGGGTGTTGGGGCCAAAGACCAGCGCAGCGCGGCCCAGCGCGCAAAGCCCGTCGCGCGTCTGCGCCGTCCAGGCGCCGCGCAACTGCACGCGGATGCACGCGGTATCGGCCAGCAGCCCGCATTGCAGGGCATGGTCGGCCGGGGCATCGACCACGGTGACGTAGAACCGGCCGATCCACGGCGCCAGGTCTGGCGCGGGTGCACGGTTGTATGACAGGGGCTGCCCCTGGCGGGTTACCCCGGCGGCCGGCGCGATGGCGCGATCCACGCCCGGCCTGATCTGGCGGTTCATTCCTGCTTGCCCCCCCGAACGCCCTGATTGTCTTCCTGCCAGCCTTTCCCGAACCGCCGATGATCGACGGTTGCGCCGATCTTGCGATGCGGCGCCCCGTCTTGACCGGATCGGCGCGATGGGCAAAGCACCATGGCCATGAAGCTCGATGACGACATTGCCCTGGCCCACCGCCTGGCCGACGCTGCCGGCGCCGCGATCCGCCCCTATTTTCGCAGCGTGACCGCCGAACGCAAGGGGGATGCAACGCCGGTGACACTGGCCGATCGCGCCGCCGAAGAAGCGATGCGCGCGATCCTGGCCGCAGAGCGCCCCGACGACACCGTGATCGGCGAGGAATTCGGCACGACGCAGGGCACCTCCGGCCGCAGTTGGGTACTCGATCCGATCGACGGCACGGCCGGTTTCCTGGCCGGGCGCGCACTGTTCGGCACGCTGATCGCGCTGCTGGTGGATGGCTTTCCGGTGCTGGGCGTGATCGACCAGCCGATCGCGCGCGAACGCTGGGTCGGCGCGTCGGGCCGGGTCACCACGCTCAACGACCAGCCGGTCAAGACCCGCCCCTGCCGCGAACTGGCCGAAGCGACCATTGCCACCACCGGCCCGCACTATTTCAGCCAGCATGAAGGCGATCACTTCATGGCCCTTGCCAGCCAGACCGATTATCGCCGGATGGTGATGGGCGGCGATTGCTACAACTATGCCATGCTCGCCACCGGCCAGCTCGATATCGTCTGCGAAGCCGGGCTCAAGCTGCACGACTGGGCCGCCCTGGTGCCGGTGGTCGAAGGCGCCGGCGGCACCATGGCCGACTGGAACGGCGATCCGCTGCACATCGGCTCGGAAGGCCATGTCCTGGCGCTGGGCGATCCGGCCCGGCTGGACGACGCGATCGAGGCGCTTGCGGCCGGGCACAGCCACCGGCACTGATCGCGCCATGCCGCGTTGGATGCGGCATGACCGCTGCTGTTTCCACGATCGTGATCACCGGGGCGGGCGCCGGCATCGGCCGGGGCACCGCCCTTCATTTTGCCGCGCAGGGCTGGCGCGTGGTCGGTCTCGATCGCGATGGCGCCGCGCTCAAGGAACTGGGCGCGATGCTGCCGCGCGGCCAGGCGCTGACACTGCGCTGTGACGTGGGGCGCGAAGCGGCGGTGCAGCGCGCCTTTGCCCGCATTGCCGCCTGGGCGCCCGACGGCATTGCCTGCCTGGTCAACAACGCCGGGATCGCCGATCCGCACAGCGGCCCGCTGGAGGATCTTTCGCTGAAGGCCTGGCAGGGCTGGATCGACAGCTCGCTGACTGCGGCCTTTCTGTGCAGCCGCGCCGCGCTCCCCTTGCTGCGGCGTGTCGCCGGGGCCAGCGTGGTCAACGTCGCGTCCACCCGCGCCCTGCAATCCGAGCCCGATACATATGCCTATGCCGCCGCCAAGGGCGGGCTCTGCGCGCTGACCCATGCGATGGCGGTGGGGCTGGGACCGGCCGTGCGGGTCAACGCGGTGCTACCCGGCTGGATCGAAACCGGGCCCTGGCAGCGCGCCGACCGCGCGCACGAGGCCGATCACCGCCCCATCGACGAAGCCCAGCATCCCGCCGGGCGCGTCGGCACGGTGCAGGATATCGCCACGACCATCGCCTGGCTGGTCAGCCCGGAGGCCGGCTTTGTCACCGGGCAGCAGATCGTGGTGGACGGTGGCATGACCCGCCGGATGATCTACGCCGAATGAGTGGAGCCGATTAGACACTTGTTCAATATCGTTGCCCATGCAACTTTGCCGCCATCCCCCGAAGAAGAGGATGGTTCATGACAACGATGAAGAGCGTGGCGCTGGGAGCGGCCGCGCTGGTCGCCCTGATGGCGGGCGCGGCCCAGGCCGAGGCCAAGACCGTGGTGGTGCGCGCGGCGCACATGATCGACGTGCTCGCCGGCAAGCGCGTGGATGGCGCGCAAGTGGTGATCACCGATGGCCGTATCACGGCCGTGGGCAAGGCCGGCGATGCCGTGCCGGCCGATGCGCAAGTGATCGACCTTGGCCAGCGCACGCTGCTGCCCGGCCTGATCGACATGCATGTGCACCTGACCGGCGATCCCACGCTCAGCGGCTATCGCGGGTTGGAGTTTACCGACAACCTCTCCACCGTGATCGGCGTGGCCAATGCCCGCAAGACGGTTGAGGCGGGCTTCACCACGGTGCGCAATGTCGGTTCCGCCAATTACGATGACGTAGCGCTCAAGCAGGGTATCGAGTTGGGCTATGTTCCGGGCCCGCGCATCGTGCCGGCGACCTATGCCCTTGGCGCGACCGGCGGCCATTGCGATTCCACGGAATTCCCGCCTTCGATCACCGTGCCTTCGCCCCAGATCGCCAACACGCCCGACGAATTTCGCGCGCTGGTGCGCAAGGTACGCAAGTATGGCGCCGAAGTGATCAAGATCTGCGCCACCGGCGGGGTGTTTTCCAAGACCGATTCGGTCGGCGCCCAGCAGATGAGCTATGAAGAGCTCAAGGCCGTGGCCGACGAGGCGCACATGCTGGGCATGCGCGTGGCGGCCCATGCCCATGGCACGGCCGGGATCAACGACGCCCTGCGCGCCGGGATCGACACGATCGAGCATGCCAGCCTGGCCGACGAGGAAAGCTTCAAGCTGGCCAAGGCCAAGGGCGCCTGGCTCGACATGGATATCTACAACGACGACTACATCCTGGCCGAAGGCGAGAAGAACGGCGTCTTTGCCGAAAGCCTGGCCAAGGAAAAGATGATCGGCCGCAAGCAGCGCGAGACGTTCCGCGCTGCTCATGCCGCCGGGGTCAAGCTGCTGTTCGGCACAGACGGCGGCGTCTATCCCAACGGCTACAACGCGCGCCAGTTCGCCAAGATGGTGGAATGGGGCATGACCCCGATCGAGGCGATCCAGGCCGCGACCAAGAGCGCCGCCGAAGCGCTCGACCGCACCGGCGATCTGGGCGCGATCGCCACCGGACGCTATGGCGATCTCATTGCCGTCGATGGCGATCCGCTGGCCGACGTGCGCACGCTGGAACACGTCGCTTTCGTCATGAAGGGCGGCGAGGTGGTGAAGCCGGCGTCGTAAGCAACATTCCCTCCCCTAACCCCTCCCGCACGCGGGAGGGGGACTTTCCATACGCCGTCCCGCTTGCGGGAGGGCGACTTCCTTAAACTCCCCTCCCGCGTGCGGGAGGGGCTGGGGGAGGGCATGTTCCCCCGAAAGCTCACTCTTCCGGCGGCTGGCTGTTCAACTGGATATAGTTGTGGATGCCCATCTGCTTGATCAGGTCGAGCTGGGTTTCGAGCGTATCGATGTGCTCTTCCTCGCTTTCGAGGATCTTCTGCAACAGATCGCGGCTGACATAGTCGCGCACCGTCTCGCAGTGGGCGATGCCATCCTTGAGCAGCGGCACGGCCTCGTATTCCAGGGCGAGATCGGCCTTGAGCACTTCCTCCACCGATTCGCCCACTTTCAGGCGGCCGAGCGCCTGGAAATTGGGCAGCCCATCCAGGAACAGGATGCGATCGGCCAGCATGTCGGCATGCTTCATCTCGTCGATCGATTCGTGCCGCTCGAAATCCGCGAGCTTCTTGACGCCCCAGTGCGAGAGCAGGCGATAATGCAGCCAGTACTGGTTGATCGCGGTCAGTTCGTTGAACAGCGCCTTGTTCAGAAACTCGATGACCTTGGCATCGCCCTTCATCGCCGGAATGTCCTATCTCGTTGAACCGGCATGCAGGCTATGCCGCGCGGGCGCGCAGGGCAATCGGCAGTTTGCCTGAGACGGGGCCCGTGCGGGGCGAATTCAGGCCAGGGCGCAGGCGCGCTCGTCGGCCACCACGTCGTCGGCATCGTCCAGGCATTGGCGGCACTGCGCCTGGCACCCCATGGTGCGGTACAGCGTCTCGGCATCGCCCCGCGCGTGGCAGCGGGCGGCCTGGCGCAGGTCCTTTTCGCGGATGGCATTGCAGATGCAGATATACATGGCGCGTCCGGGCTTTCGCTCATGAGAATGATTCGCAAGGTAATGCGATTCATTCTCATGAGCAAGGGGTAAAGCGAGTCCTGACCGGCACCGCGTATCGTTGCGGGCCGCCTTGCAAAGCCTTCGGCCCGTCGCTACATGGGCGCCAGCATCGAGAGTTGGGGGCGACGCCCCAACGCCAACCTGCCGGTTTCCGGGCAAGGTGGCGCTCCCCGTGGGAGGATGTGGCCGATCCGGCAACCAAACGGAGCAAGCCCCAGGCGTCCCTTTTCCCGCTCGCGCTGCGCAGGATTTGAAGGAAGACACGCCGTGCCGATCAGGATTGCCGACAACCTCCCCGCCCGCCGGACGCTCGAAGCCGAAAGCGTGATCGTGATGGGCGAGACCGAGGCCGCGCGGCAGGACATCCGCCCCTTACGCATTGCCCTGCTCAACCTGATGCCCGACAAGATCACCACCGAAACGCAGATCGCGCGCCTGCTCGGCGCTACGCCGTTGCAGATCGAGCTGGAGCTGGTGCGCCTTTCGGGCCACGTCAGCAAGACCACGTCGGCCGGGCATATCGCCGAATTCTATCGCCCGTTCCGCGATGTGCGTGCCGAACGCTTCGACGGGTTGATCGTCACCGGCGCGCCGGTCGAGACGATGGACTATGGCGAAGTGACCTATTGGGACGAGCTGCGCCAGATCTTCGACTGGAGCCAGACCCTTTGCCACCGCCTGTTCACCATCTGCTGGGGGGCAATGGCGGCGCTGGCCCATTTCCACGGGGTGCCCAAGCATGCCCTGGGCGCCAAGGCCCACGGCGTGTTCCCGCACCTGAACCGCGCCCCGGCCAGCCCGTGGCTGCGCGGCATGTCCGATATCGTTCCGGTGCCGGTCTCGCGCTGGAGCGAAGTGCGCCGCGACGACCTGCCCGAAACGGTCAAGGTGCTGCTCGACAGCGACGAGGTCGGCCCCTGCCTGGTGGATGACCCGGCCCATCGCGCCATCCACATGTTCAACCACCTGGAATACGACACGCTCACGCTCGATACCGAATACCGCCGCGACGGCGAGCGCATCGTGCCTCGGCACTATTATCCCGACGACGATCCGGCGCAGTTGCCGCGCAACACCTGGCGCACCTATGGCCACCAGTTGTTCGGCAACTGGATCAACGAAGTCTATCAGACCACGCCGTTCGATCTGAACGCCATCGCCTAAGATCCTCCCTCGCGAAGCGGGGGAGGGGGACCGCCCGCGCAGCGGGTGGTGGAGGGGGCAGGCTCCAACGCCCCCGAATCAGGTTGCCAAACCGGGGCGGCCTCGTTAAGGGCCGCGCCTTCAATCCGCGCGGAATCACGATCCGGCCTGGCCACGTAGGGCTGCCACGGCAGGAACACCGCGCAGAACAAGGAGACGAAAATGCCCAAGCTCAAGACCAAGAGCGGCGTGAAGAAGCGCTTCAAGCTCACCGCGACCGGCAAGGTCAAGCACGGCGTGGCCGGCAAGCGCCACCGCCTGATCAGCCACAACGCCAAGTACATCCGCCAGAACCGCGGCACCGACGTGATCTCCGACGCTGACGCGAAGGTGATCAAGAAGTGGGCGCCCTACGGGCTGAACTGAGGAGGCTGATCCATGTCCCGTATCAAGCGCGGCACGACCACGCGTGCCAAGCACAAGCGCATTCTCGACCAGGCCAAGGGTTACCGCGGCCGTCGCAAGAATACGATCCGCGTTGCCCGCCAAGCCGTTGAAAAGGCTGGCCAGTACGCTTACCGCGACCGCAAGGTCAAGAAGCGCACTTTCCGCGCCCTTTGGATCCAGCGCATCAACGCCGCGGTTCGCGCCGAAGGCCTGACCTATTCGCAGTTCATCCACGGCACCAAGCTGGCCGGCATCGAACTCGATCGCAAGGCCATGGCGGACCTCGCCATGAACGAAGGTGGCGTGTTCGCGGCCGTGATCGCCCAGGCCAAGGCTGCCCTCCCGGCCGCCTGATCGCCCGAACGCGATACAGTTCAAAAAGGCGCTCGCCCTCACCGGGGCGGGCGCCTTTTCTGTTGGGGGTTGTCTTTGACATGCCCTCCCCCCGACCCCCTCCCGCATACGGGAGGGGGAGCCAAAACAAAGCCCCTCCCGTATGCGGGAGGGGTTGGGGGAGGGCATGTTGCGTTGCTGCACCATCTTCCCTTCCGCCCCGCAAAGCGCTAGCGGCAGGCGCGATGGAACAGCTAGATCAACAGCAGGCCGAAACCCTCGGCGCCATTGCGGCGGCCACCACGCTCGAAGCCGTGGAGGCGATCCGCGTGTCCGCGCTGGGCAAGCAGGGCTGGGTTTCCGCCCTGCTCAAGACCATGGGCCAGATGAGCCCGGACGAGCGCCAGGTCAAAGGCCCGCAGATCCACAGCCTTCGCGAGGCGGTGACCACGGCGCTGGCCGATCGCAAGGCCGCGCTGGAAAGCGCTGCCCTCGAAGCGCGCCTTGCGGCCGAAGCGGTGGACTTGTCGCTGCCTGCGCCCGAAGCGCCGCGCGGATCGGTCCACCCGGTCAGCCAGGTGATGGACGAGCTGGCCGAAATCTTTGCCGACATGGGCTTTGCCGTGGCCAGTGGCCCGGAAATCGAAGACGACTGGCACAATTTCACCGCGCTCAACATGCCCGAAACGCATCCGGCGCGCGCCATGCACGACACGTTCTATTTCCCGGACAAGGATGCGGAAGGGCGCGACATGCTGCTGCGCACGCATACCTCGCCGGTGCAGATCCGCGCGATGTTGAAGCAGGGCGCGCCCTTGCGCATCATCGCCCCGGGCCGCGTCTACCGCTCTGACAGCGACGCCACGCACACCCCGATGTTCCACCAGATCGAAGGCCTGGTGATCGACAAGGGCATTCACCTGGGCCACCTCAAGTGGACGCTGGAAACCTTCCTCAAGGCGTTCTTCGAGCGCGACGATATCGTCCTGCGCCTGCGCCCCAGCTATTTCCCGTTCACCGAACCCTCGGTGGAAGTGGACGTGGGCTATACCCTGGTGAACGGCAAGCGCGTGGTCGGCGGCAGCGGCGATGCGCCGGGCGGCGGCTGGATGGAAGTGCTCGGCTCGGGCATGGTCAACCGCAAGGTGATCGAATTCGGTGGGCTCGATCCTGATGAATGGCAGGGCTTTGCCTTTGGCACCGGCGTCGATCGCCTGGCCATGCTCAAGTATGGCCTGGATGACTTGCGCGCGTTCTTCGATGGCGATGCCCGCTGGCTGGGCCATTATGGTTTCGGGGCGCTCGACGTGCCCACCCTTTCCGGCGGTGTTGGAGTGAAGCCGTGAAGTTTTCCCTTTCGTGGCTCAAGGCCCTGCTCGATACGCAAGCGAGCGCCACCGAGATTGCCGAAAAGCTCACCAGCCTGGGCCTGGAAATCGAAAGCGTGACCGATGCTTCGGCCGCGCTCAAGCAGTTCCGTGTCGCGCGCGTGCTCACGGCGGACAAGCATCCGCAGGCAGACAAGCTCCAGGTGCTCAGCGTCGATCTGGGTGACGGTCAGCCGCTCCAGGTGGTCTGCGGCGCGCCCAATGCGCGCGCAGGCCTGGTCGGCGTGCTCGGGCTGCCGGGCGCGGTGGTGCCGGCCAATGGCATGGAACTGCGCAAGAGCGCGATCCGTGGCGTCGAATCCAACGGCATGATGTGCTCCACCCGCGAACTCGGCCTGGGTGAAGAGCACGATGGCATCATCGAACTGCCCGAAGACACCGCGCTGGGCCAGTCGTTTGCCGACTATATCGGCTCCGACCCGGTGTTCGACGTGGCGATCACCCCCAACCGCCCCGATTGCATGGGCGTTTATGGCATTGCCCGCGATCTCGCGGCGGCCGGTATCGGCACCCTGCGCGCGCTCGACGTGGCGCCGGTGGCGGGCGAAGGCCGGTGCCCGGTGGACATCCGCATCGAGGACGCGGAAGGCTGCCCGGCCTTTTACGGCCGCGTGATCAAGGGCGTGCAGAACGGCCCCTCGCCGCAATGGCTGCAAGACCGGCTCAAGGCCGCTGGCCAGCGCCCGATCTCGGCGCTGGTGGACATCACCAACTATGTCATGCTCGGCTATGGCCGCCCGGCCCATGCCTATGACCTCGCCCGCCTGACCGGCGCGGTCACCGCGCGAAAGGCCCGCGAGGGCGAAACCGTCCTGGCGCTCAACGGCAAGGAATACGCGCTCGCGCCGTTCATGACCGTGATTGCCGACGACGCCGGCGTGCACGACATCGGCGGGATCATGGGCGGCGAGCATTCCGGCTGCACCGACCAGACCACCGACGTGCTGCTCGAAGTCGCCTATTTCGATCCGGCGCATATCGCCCGCACCGGCCAGGCCCTGGCGCTGGCCAGCGACGCGCGCGGGCGGTTCGAGCGCGGGGTGGACCCTGCGTTCCTCGACACCGGCATGGATCTCCTGACCGCGCTGGTGCTGGAGATCTGCGGCGGCACGGCGAGCGAAGTGGTGCGCGTGGGCACGCCGCCGCTGGCGCAGCGCGCGATCGCCTATGACCCGGCGCTGGCCGGGCGGCTCGGCGGCATTGCCGTGGCGCAGAGCGAGCAGAAGCGCATCCTCACCGCGCTGGGCTTTGCCGTGGATGAAGACTGGACCGTCACTGTGCCGACCTGGCGCCCGGACATTGCCGGCGCGCCCGATCTGGTGGAGGAAGTGATCCGCGTGCATGGCCTCGATGCCGTGCCCTCCACGCCGCTGCCCCGCGCCGATGGCGTGGCGCGGCCCACGGCTACCCCGGTGCAACTGCTCGAACGCCGCCTGCGCCGCGCGGCTGCTGCGCG
Organism: Novosphingobium pokkalii; assembly: GCF_014652855.1. Taxonomy (GTDB): domain Bacteria; phylum Pseudomonadota; class Alphaproteobacteria; order Sphingomonadales; family Sphingomonadaceae; genus Novosphingobium; species Novosphingobium pokkalii. Next base: position 76,744 of record NZ_BMZP01000002.1, on the reverse strand, counting down.
CGGGCTGCACGAGGCGGTGACCTGGTCGTTCCTGCCCACCGCCCAGGCCGAACACTTTGCCGATGGGCAGTTCGTGTGGACCCTGGCCAATCCGATTTCGGAAGACCTCAAGGCCATGCGCCCGTCGCTCCTGCCCGGCCTGCTGGCGGCCGTGCGCCGCAACCTCGATCGCGGCGCAACCGCCGTGCGCCTGTTCGAGATCGGCCGCCGCTATCTGCGCGCCGATGATGGCAGCAGCGACGAACGCTTGAGCCTTGCCGTGGTGCTGGCCGGCGAGCGCACCCCGCGCGGCTGGGCCAGCGGCAAGGCGCAAGCCTTCGACGCTTTCGATGCCAAGGCCGAGGCGCTCGCGCTGCTGGGTGAGGCCGGTGCGCCGGTGGACAACCTGCAAGTGATGGGCGAGGCGGGCAGCCAGTTCCATCCCGGCCAGTCGGCCATGCTGCGCCTCGGGCCCAAGCAGGTGCTGGCGCGCTTCGGCATGGTCCATCCTGCCACGGCCAAGGCCTTTGGCCTCGAAGGCCCGGTGGCGGTGGTCGAGCTGTTCCTTGACCGTATCCCGGCCAGGAAGGCCGCGCCAGGCTTTGCCCGCCCGCACTTCGCGCCGCCCGCGCTCCAGGCGGTGACGCGCGATTTCGCGTTCCTGGTCGATGCCAAGGTGCCGGCCGGCGACCTGCTGCGCGCGGTCAAGGGCGCCGACAAGGCCAGCATCGTGGCCGCCCGCGTGTTCGACGATTTCCGTGGCCAGGGCGTGCCGGAAGGGCACAAGAGCCTCGCCATCGAAGTGACGCTGCAACCGGGCGACAAGAGCTTCGACGAAGCCGCGCTCAAGGCGATCTCCGACAAGATCGTCGCGGCGGCGGCCAAGCAGGGCGGCACCCTGCGCGGCTGAGCGCAGCGCAGGCGCTTCTTCGGCAGGCTCGGCCCGAACGGCGCGTGGGGGGATCGTCCGCTCACGCCGTTCGGGCCGTGCCCGGCAAAAGCTGACGTCATGCCGCGCGCATTTTGACGTCATCCCACCCATGCCCTATGGGCCGCGCTTGATCCAAGGCGCGGGGCGAATCTCTTTCATGGCTAGACGCAGGAATACGGCGCTGCGGCGCGCTCTGGCGGCGTTGCTGCTGGCGGCGCTGGTGGGCGCGGGCCTGCTGTGGTGGCAATCGCGGGTGTGGCGGCCAGATCACCAGCGCTTCCCGGTCCAGGGGGCCTGGGCCGACGTGCACGATGCCCCGGTCGACTGGCGCCTGCTCAAGGGCGATGGCGCCGATTTCGTCTATCTGACGGCCAGCGAAGGCCCGCAGCGCCGCGACGATGCCTTTACCGATAGCCTCGACCAGGCGCGCACTGCCGGGCTCCAGGTCGGCGCGGTCCATGTCTATGACCTGTGCGCGCCAGGCGATGCCCAGGCGGCCAATTTCGTCACCATGGTCCCGCGCGAGGACAGCCTGCTGCCGCCCGCCGTCGCGCTCGATATCGATTCGCGGTCCTGCCCCACGCCGCCGACCGAAGCCGCGCTGCAAAGCGAGCTGACCACGTTCCTCAACCAGGTAGAGATGCACGCCGGGAAGCCTGCCATCCTGATGCTCTCGCGCGGGATCGAAAGCCGCTATCACCTGGCGGCGGTGATCGACCGCAACATCTGGGTGCGGCAGGACTATATCGAGCCTGGCTATGCCGGGCGCCCCTTCGTGATGTGGACCGCCACCGACCGCTACCACGGCAAGGCCGCGCCCGGCCCGCTGCGCTGGGTGGTGGTGCAACCTTGATGGACAAGAAGATGATGCCCGATTCTGCGCCCGACGAAGCCACCCGCACCGCGCTGATCGCCAAGGCCCGCGCCGCGCGCGACACCGCCTATGCCCCTTATTCGCGCTTCACCGTCGGCGCGGCGCTGCTGTTCGGCGATGGCAGCGTGGTCACCGGCTGCAACGTGGAAAACGCCAGCTATGGCCTTTCGCTCTGTGCCGAAACCGTGGCTTGCGCCAATGCCGCCCATGCCGGGCAGCGCGGCGGGCTGATTGCCGTGGCAGTGGCCGGCGGCCCGGAAGGGGTGGACGGCGATCCGATCACCCCGTGCGGCCGCTGCCGCCAGGTGCTGCACGAGCAGGCCGCGCTGGGCGGCACCGATCCGCTGGTGCTGAGCGCCGGGGGCGATGGCGTGGTTATTGAAGAACGCCTGTCATTCCTGCTACCGCGCGCGTTCGGGCCGGCCCACCTGGGCTGATCGGCCTGCCTTTCCGCCAAACAAAAGGACCGGCCTTGGCCATTCTCTCCGACAAGTGGATCCGCAACAAGGCGCTCACCGAAGGCATGATCGAGCCTTTCGTGGAGACCCAGCGCCGCGAAGGCTGCATCAGCTATGGCCTCTCGTCCTATGGCTATGACGCGCGCGTGGCCGACGAGTTCAAGATCTTCACCAATGTCGATTCGGCCGTGGTCGATCCCAAGGATTTCGCCAGCAACTCGTTCGTCGATCGCCAGACCGACGTCTGCGTGATCCCGCCCAACTCGTTCGCCCTGGCGCGCACGGTGGAATATTTCCGCGTCCCGCGCGATGTGCTGGTGATCTGCCTCGGCAAGTCCACCTATGCCCGCTGCGGCATCATCGTGAACGTCACGCCGCTCGAACCCGGCTGGGAAGGGCACGTGACGCTGGAATTCTCCAACACCACGCCGCTGCCCGCGCGCATCTATGCCAACGAGGGCGCGTGCCAGTTCCTGTTCCTGCAAGGCAACGAACCGTGCGAGACCAGCTATGCCGATCGCGCCGGCAAGTACATGGGCCAGCGCGGCGTGACCCTGCCGCGCCTGTAACGGCTCTGCCGCAAGGAACCTAACCGGGCCTGCCGCCATTGTTGCCGCATGACCTCTTGCGAGGACGGGGGCTGGACAATGGCATGGAAAGGTATGCCCATGAACACCATCGCGGCCTTGGCAGGGCGTATCCTGCTGTCGCTTCTCTTCATCATCTCGGGCTTGGGCAAGCTGTTCGACGTGAGCAGCGCGCAAGCGGCGCTGGCTGGCGTCGGCCTCTCGCCCGATCTGGCGCTGCCGACCGGCCTGTTCGAACTGATTGGCGGCCTGGCGCTGATGTTCGGCGTGGCCACGCGCATCTTCGCGGTGCTGCTGGCCGGCTTCACGCTGCTGACCATCCTGTTCTTCCACCACAACCTGCTCGATCACACCCAGGTGGTGGAAGCGCTCAAGAACCTCGCCATTGCCGGTGGCCTGCTGGCGCTGTTCGCCCATCGCCAGGTGGCGTGGAGCTATGACGGTCTGCGCGCCCGCCGCGATCGCGAAAGCGCCGCGCGCGACGCGGAAATGCGCGCCGCCCGCGCCGAAGGCCGGGCGGAGGCACTGGCCGAAACGCCCGCCACGCGCGTGGAAACCGTCACCGACGTGGACGGCAATCCGACCGGCACGGTCGCCGTCGCCCGCCGCCGCTGGTGGCAGGTATAAGGGCGGATCAGGGCCGCTGCCGCAGCGCCGCCACGCAGGCGGCGCGGTCCACCTCGCGCCCGTCGCCCCGCCGCGCATCGACATAAGTTGCGGTGGGGCGCCCGCCGGCTTGCGGCGGGTAGAGGTAGACATCGAGAATGCACGCGGTGCCGCTCCATTGCAGCTTGCGCGCATCCTCTTCCTTGATGTCGAGCCGGGGCGCGCCGAACTGGCGCACCAGCGCATCGCCATCCGCACCGATCACGCCTTCGAGCCCTGGCGCCACCTGGATGGTCGGCGCCGGGCGTGGTTGCGGGGCGGGCAGGCGGGACGGGGGCCGTGTGGCAGGCGGTCGGCTCGCAGGAGGTCGGCGTGGCGCCGGCAAGCGCCCTGGCCCCTTGCCGCTCGGCACTGCGCCATTGCATCCCGCCAGCAGGGCCGCGCCCAGCATCGCTGCCATTAGCCCGCGCCAGCCGCCAGGCAGCGACACGGCGCAAGACGGCAATCGGTCGGGCATCGGGCGGGCGGGCATCAAGGCGGGGCGCAGCATCGCGCGGTGATGGCGTGCCCGCGCCCGCGATGCAAGCGGGCGTATGCGGCCTTGCGGCGGGCCGACGCTGCGGGTAGGCGGCAAGGTCATTGCCTTCCCCATTCGTTGCGAAAGAGACCATGGCCGAAATCTCCGCCACCCCTGCGCCTGCCGCGCGCCGTTATGATGTGATTGCCATCGGCAACGCGATTGTCGACGTCATGGCCCCTGCCGCCGATGACGCCATCGCTGCCCTGGGCCTGGCCAAGGGCGGGATGACGCTGGTGGACGCCGATCGCGCCGCCGCGCTCTATGCCGCGATGGGGCCGGCGCGCGAAATCTCCGGCGGGTCTGCCGCCAACACGCTGGCGGGCCTGGCCGCGCTCGGCGCATCCTGCGCTTTCATCGGCCAGGTGGCGGATGACCAGTTCGGCCGCGTCTTTGCCCACGATATCCGCGCCGGTGGCATTGCCTTCGATACCGCCGCCCGCGCCGGCGATCCGCCCACGGCGCAGTGCCTGATCTTCGTGACCCCCGATGGCCAGCGCACGATGAACACGTTCCTCGGCGCCTCGCAGTTCCTGCCGGCTGCCGCGCTCGACGAAACCGTGATCGCGGCTTCGCGCGTGCTCTACCTGGAAGGCTATCTCTGGGATCCCGAAGAGCCCCGCGCCGCCATGCGCAAGGCGATCACCGCCGCCCGCGCCGCCGGCACGCAAGTGGCCTTCACCCTGTCCGACGCTTTCGTGATTGCGCGCCATGGCGACGATTTCCGCGCACTGATCGCCGACGGGCTGATCGACATCCTCTTTGCCAACGAGCATGAACTGGCCGCGCTGACCGGCCAGGCCGATTTCCACGACGGCATGGCGGCACTGCGCGGCAAGGTGCCGACGCTGGTGGTCACGCGCGGCGAACACGGTGCCCACGCCTGCCACGCGGGCGAGGAAGCCCATGTCAGCGCCCAGCCCATCGCCAAGGTGGTGGACACCACCGGCGCCGGTGACCTGTTTGCCGCCGGCTTCCTCTATGGCCACGTGCGCGGCCTGCCGCTGGCCGAAAGCCTGCGCCTGGGCGCGGTCTGCGCCGCAGAAGTGATCGCCCACTATGGCGCCCGCCCGGAAGCCGATCTCAAGGCGCTGACCGGTATCGCCTGACGCGCAAGCGATCGACGAAAAGGGGGCGCCACCGCTGGGTGTGCGCCCCTTTTTTTGCGCCTGCGCGGCGCGCAGCACAACCCCACCAAGACCAACGGCCCTGTGCAACCTGACGCTGTCGATGTCTGAAAGTGCCCCGCTTGGGCAAACTGGAGCGGGCGAAGGGATTCGAACCACGCCCGCAGCGCTGCTGCGCGGAGGGCCAACACAAGACTCGAGGGTTCCCCTCGGCCTGGCGCCGCCGTGGATTGATAAAGCAATGGGAGAGGCAAACTGGAGCGGGCGAAGGGATTCGAACCCTCGACCCCAACCTTGGCAAGGTTGTGCTCTACCCCTGAGCTACGCCCGCTCGGCGTTTGCGCGGGCCGGATGCCGGCCGTGCAAGGGTCTGAAAACTGGAGCGGGCGAAGGGATTCGAACCCTCGACCCCAACCTTGGCAAGGTTGTGCTCTACCCCTGAGCTACGCCCGCTCTGGCGTTTTCAGTGGGAAGCCACAAGGGCCATCCCGCTGGGGTGAGGCGGGCCAATAACGGGGGTTGGGGAACGGCGCAACAGCAAAGTTGCATTTTTCCCGACATTCCCGCCCCGGCCTGTGGATGCCGCTGTGGATGGCGGGGAAACCGGGCGCGGATTTGCCACCATGGCCTTGCTGCCCCTTGCCGAACCGCCAGGCTTTCCCACATGGTGGCGGCAAGAGGCGCCCGCGCGGCGCCGGGACCGATACGGAAGTGGAGACGCATAGTGGCAAGCCTGGGCCTCAATCTCGACGAACAGAAGGCGGTGGACCGCTTCCGCAAGACTGTCGTCGAACCTTCGATGACCAAGCTCGTCATCCTCGATTTCTGGGCGGAATGGTGCGGCCCGTGCAAGGCGCTGACCCCGGTGCTGGAAAAGGTCGCCGCCGAGTATGCCGACAAGGGCGTGATCCTGGCCAAGGTGAACGTGGACGAGGAACAGTTCATCGCCGCCCAGTTCCAGGTGCGTTCGATCCCCACGGTCTATGCGATGTTCCAGGGCCAGCCGGTGGCAGACCTCACCCCGGCACGCAGCGAATCGCAGTTGAAGCAGTATCTCGACCAGATTCTGGCCCAATTGCCGGTGCAGCCCGGCGCCCTGGGCGAGGAAGCGCCGCAGGACGTGGCGCCGCTGCTGGCCATGGGCGAGGAAATCCTGGCCGAAGGCGATGGCGAGCGCGCGGCCAGCGTGTTTGCCCAGATCGTGGAAATCGCGCCCGACAATGCCGCCGCCCATGCCGGCCTCGTCCGCGCGCTGCTGCTTGCCGGGCGCCGCGAGGAAGCTGCCGCCGTGCTCGACGCGCTCGATCCCAAGCTGGCCGCCGATCATGCGCTGGACCAGGCCCGCGCCGCGCTGGCCCTGGCCGAGGATGCGCCCGAGGAAGGCGAACTGGCCGAGCTGCGTGCCGCCGTCGCCGCCGCGCCGGACGACATGGACGCCCGCCTGGCCCTGGCCAATGGCCTGTTCGCCGCGGGGGACCGCGATGGCGCCGCCGACACGCTGCTGGCCATGGTGGCCACAGACCGCGCATGGAACGAAGGCGCGGCCCGCGCCCGCCTGCTCCAGATCTTCGAGGCGATCGGCCTGGAAGATCCTTGGGTGGCGCGCACCCGCCGCAAGCTTTCCACCGTGCTGTTCGGTTGATCGCGATGGGTGGCGCGATCGGCACGGTCAGGCTTTCGCTCTTTCCGCTTTCGGGCGCGCTGCTCTTTCCCGGCCTGCAACTGCCGCTGCATATCTTCGAGCCGCGCTATCGGGCCATGGTGTCAGACGCGCTGGCGCGTGACCGGCGCATCGCGATGATCCAGCCCCAGGCGCCCAGCGAAGGCGCGCCGCTGTTCCAGGTGGGCTGCGTGGGCAAGATCGAGGATGTCGAGGCGCTGGAAGACGGGCGCTACAACATCGTGCTCTCGGGCATCGCCCGCTTTCGCGTGCTGCGCGAGCTGGACGCCAAGACCCCGTTCCGCCAGGTCGAGGCCGAACTGCTGCACGACGATCTGGACGAAGCCCTGAGCGCCGTGGAGCGCGCCGGCTTCGAGCGCGAGGCCCGCAGCTTTGCCGATGCCCAGGGCTATGCCGTGGATTGGGACTCGGTAGCGCGGCTGGACGACCAGTCGCTGATCAACGGCGTTTCGCAGATCGCCCCGTTCGACGTGGCGGCCAAGCAGGCCTTGCTGGAAGCGCCCAACCTCGCCGCGCGCTGTGAATTGCTGATCCAGTTGATGCAGTTCTTCGGCCGCCGCGATTCCGACGATGGCGCGGTCACTCTGCAATAGGCCGATGGACGAGAGCGCCACGCCACATCATGCCGCACTTGCGAAGAGTGCGCGCTCTGGCCATACCCTGCGGGCATGACCCAGCCTGATCTTGTCACCATCGCCTCCGAAACCTTGACCGCGGCGATCAATCCGCACGGCGCGGAGCTGTGGTCGCTGACCGATCGGGCCGGGCAGCAATGGATGACCGATGCCGATCCGGCGTTCTGGAGCGGCCACGCCCCGCTGCTGTTTCCCGTGGTGGGCTCGCTGGCGGGTGATACGCTGCGCCATGATGGCCAGGCCTATGCCCTGCCGCGCCATGGCTTTGCCCGTCGCCTGGATTTCGCGCTGGTGGCCCACGATGGCGCCACGGCGCATTTCCGGCTGTGCGATTCGGAGCAGACCCGCGCGGTCTATCCCTTTGCCTTCGTGCTCGACATGGCCTTTGCCGTGGAAGGCGCGACCTTGGCGATGACCGCGACGGTGACCAACCCGGGCAATGAAACGCTGCCGTTCAGTTTCGGCTATCATCCCGCCTTTGCCTGGCCCTTGCCGGGCAGCACGGACAAGCACGCGCATCGGTTGGTCTTCACCAAGGACGAGCCGGGCGCCATCGCGCGGGTCGACAAGCAGACCGGGCTCGTGCTCGAACGCCGCTATGCCACGCCGGTGCGCGGGCGCATCCTGCCGCTGCGCGAACAGCTTTTCACCAATGATGCGGTGATCTGGACCGATCTGGCCAGCCGCGCACTGACTTATGGCGTGGAAGGCGGCCCGGCGCTGGACGTGGCGTTCCCCGACACCGCGATGCTGGGCCTGTGGCAAGTGCCGGGCGCCAACTATATCTGCATCGAGCCGTGGGCGGGCCATGCCGATCCGCAAGGGTTTGCCGGCGACATTGCCGAGAAGCCGGGCATCGTGCTGCTGGCACCGGGGCAGAGCCGCAGCTTCCGCATGGACGTGACCGTTCGCGGCGGCTAGAGGCGGCGGCCATGTCCAATCGCCGCACCTTTGCCATCATTTCCCACCCCGACGCGGGCAAGACCACGCTGACCGAAAAGCTCCTGCTGCAAGGCGGGGCGATCCATCTCGCCGGCGAAGTGAAAGCGCGCGGCGCGGCCCGGCGCGCGCGGTCGGACTGGATGAAGATCGAGCAGCAGCGCGGCATCTCGGTCACTTCGTCGGTGATGACGTTCCAGAAGGACGGCACGGTCTTCAACCTGCTCGACACGCCGGGCCACGAGGACTTTTCCGAAGACACCTATCGCACGCTGACCGCGGTCGATTCGGCGATCATGGTGATCGACGCGGCCAAGGGCATCGAGCCGCAGACGCGCAAGCTGTTCGAGGTTTGCCGCATGCGCTCGGTGCCGATCATCACCTTCGTCAACAAGGTGGACCGCGAAGGCCGCCCGGTGTTCGAGACGCTGGACGAAGTGGCCGATGCCCTCGCGCTCGATGTTGCGCCGATGAGCTGGCCGGTGGGCATGGGCGGCATTTTCGAAGGCGTCTATGACTTCGCCAGCGAGACGATTGCCCGGCCCGAAGGCGACAGCCGCGAGTTCCTGGGCAAGCGCGACCCGGCCGCCGGCGCCATTCCCGACGAATTCCTCGAGGAAATCGAACTGGGCCGCGAAGGCTATCCGCAGTTCGATCTGGCTGCCTATCGCCATGGCGACCTGACGCCGGTCTATTTCGGATCGGCGCTCAAGAACTTTGGCGTGGCCGAACTGATCGCCGCGATCGATCGCTATGCCCCGCCGCCGCGCCCGCAGGCCAGCGACCAGGGCACGATCGACCCGAGCCGCGCCGACGTGACCGGCTTCGTGTTCAAGGTGCAGGCCAACATGGACCCGCAGCACCGCGACCGCATCGCGTTCATGCGCATGGTCTCGGGCACGTTCAAGCGCGGCATGAAGCTGACGCCTTCGGGCCTGGGCAAGCCGATCGCGGTGCATTCGCCGATCCTGTTCTTTGCCCAGGACCGCGAGATTGCCGATAGCGCCGAGGCGGGCGACATCATCGGCATTCCCAACCACGGCACCCTGCGCGTGGGCGATACGCTGTCGGAGCGCAACGACGTGCGCTTTACCGGCCTGCCCAACTTCGCCCCGGAAATCCTGCGCCGCGTGGTGCTGAAAGATCCGACCAAGACCAAGCAGTTGCGCAAGGCGCTGGACGACCTTTCCGAGGAAGGCGTGATCCAGGTGTTCTACCCGGAAATCGGTTCGCAATGGATCGTGGGGGTGGTCGGCCAGCTCCAGCTCGACGTGCTGATCAGCCGGCTGGAAGCGGAATACAAGGTGGAGGCCGTGCTCGAACCTTCGCCGTTCGACACCGCGCGCTGGCTCAAGGGCACCAGTGAGGCGCTGCGCAGCTTTGCCGATTTCAACCTGTCGAACCTCGCCAAGGATCGCGACGGCGATCCGGTGTTCATGGCCCGCTCGGCCTGGGACGTGAGCTATCAGCAGGAACGCAATCCCGAGCTCACGTTCAGCGCCACCAAGGAAAGGTAATTTCGGGCTACCCCATGACATGGTGTGCCACGCTCTTGCCAGCGCAGTGCAGCATGGGCAGGGTGGAGCCATGAATCTGCTCGGACCGACCTCGAACACCTTCATCTCGCAACGCCTGCGCCTCCATTACGTGGATTGGGGCAATGCGGAAAAGCCGCCGTTGCTGCTGATTCACGGCGGGCGCGACCATTGCCGGAGCTGGGACTGGACGGCCGAGGCGCTGCGCGAGGATTGGCACGTGATCGCGCTCGATCATCGCGGCCATGGTGACAGCGAGTGGGCATCGGACGGCAACTATCGCATCATGGACATGGTCTATGACGTGGCGCAACTGATCCACCAGCTTGCGCTGGCACCGGTGACGATCGTGGCCCATTCGATGGGCGCGGCCGTGGCGCTGCGCTATGCCGGGCTGTTTCCCGAAGACGTGCGCAAGCTGGTGGCGATCGAGGGCATCTTCCCCACGCCCGATTGGGAAGCGCGCATGCGCGCCGTGCCCTTTGCCCGCCGCATCCGCGACTATATCGCCGAAAAGCGCAAGGCGGCCGGCCGCCTGCCGCGCCGCTACCCCACGATCGACGCGGCGATCGCCCGCATGAAGGCGCAGAACCCCTATATCAACGATGCCCAGGCCCGCCATCTGACGATCCACGGCATCAACCGCAACGAAGACGGCACGTTCACCTGGAAGTTCGATCCCTACGTGCACATCGAACATCCCTATGACATCGGGCAGGATCGCAAGCACGAGCTGTGGGAGGCGATCACCAGCCCAACGCTGCTGCTCAACGGCGCGGATTCGTGGGCCGGCAACCCGGTGCGCGACGGGCGCATCCAGCATTTCCGCAGTGCCGAGGCGATGGAGTTCGAAAACGCCGGCCATTGGCTGCACCACGACCAGTTCGAACGCTTCGTCGCCACCTTGCGGGATTTCCTCTGAACGCGCGGGCTCTGAACGCGCGGGCGCCGGGCATGCCGGGGGCGGAGTCGCTGGTCTTTGCCAGCTACAACATCCACAAGGGGGTCGGCGCCGACCGTCGCTGCGATCCCGAGCGCATCCTGATGGTGCTGCATGAAGTGGGCGCCGACGTGATCGCCTTGCAGGAAGCAGACCGCCGCTTCGGCACGCGCGACGCCGTGATCCCGCCTGCCCTGCTGGCCCATGGCAGCCCGTGGCGCGCGGTGGCGCCGGGGGTGATCGACCGCGCCCGGCGGCCCGGCAGCCTGGGCTGGCATGGCAATGTCCTGCTGGTGCGCCGCGACCTGGAAGTGACCGCCTGCCACGCCGTGGCGCTGCCCACGCTGGAGCCGCGCGGGGCCGTGGCGGCCGATATCGCCTGGGGCGGGCACAGCCTGCGGGTGATCGGCATGCATCTCGATCTTTCCGGCCTCCGCCGCCGCCAGCAGGTGCGCGTGGCCTGCGCCGCTGCCGGGCAGGGGCCGCGCGTGCTGATGGGCGATTTCAACGAATGGGCGCCGCGCGGCGGTGCCTTCCAGGCTTTCCCGGCCGACCTGAGCGTGCTCGCGCCGGGGCGCAGCTTTCCCGCCCGCCGCCCGCTCGGTCAGCTCGACCGCATCGTGGTGAGCGCGCACTGGGCGGTGGAAGCGACCGGCGTTCACCACAGCGCCCTGGCGCAGCAGGCGTCGGATCACCTGCCGGTTTGGGCGCGGTTGCGGCTGGCGGCGGGTTGAGACCAACGGTCTGGCGTCCCTGCCTCGGATTCTTGCCTAAAAATTGAGCACCATTCCCGCGCTGCACAAGAATCGAGCGCGTGCCAAACGCTCGACAATGGATATGGTTTCCACGAATCGCTGATTCCGTAAGAAAACGGATTTGGCACGCCCTTTGCTTTAACAATTCGTGCCGGTGCGAAGCCGGCTGGTTGAGGCCGTGAAAGGGGGCATGAATGAAATTCATCATCGCCATCATCAAGCCGTTCAAGCTCGACGAAGTGCGTGAAGCGCTGTCGGGCCTGGGCGTTGCTGGGATGACGGTGTCGGAAGTGAAGGGTTTTGGCCGTCAGAAAGGCCAGACCGAGATCTACCGCGGCGCCGAATACTCCACGAACATGCTGCCCAAGGTGAAGCTCGAAATCGCCGCCAGCGATGACCTGGCAGCCCAGATTGTCGAGACCATCCAGCAAACCGCCAGCACCGAGGCGATCGGCGACGGCAAGATCTTCGTGCTCGATCTCGCTTCGGCGGTGCGCATTCGCACCGGCGAAAGCGGCGACATGGCGCTGTGACTTCCGAGAAGAGGGGAAACCATATGATCCGCAAGATGATCAGTGGCATGACGGCAGCCGGGCTTTCGCTCGGCATGGCCTCTGCCGCCTTTGCGCAAGCCGGGCCGATCAAGGCCCCCACGGCCGAACAGATGGCCACCATGGTCAACAAGGGTGACGTCGCCTGGATGCTGGTCTCGGCCGCTCTGGTGCTGATGATGAGCATCCCGGCCCTGGCGCTGTTCTACGGCGGCCTGGTGCGCACCAAGAACATGCTCTCGGTGCTGATGCAGGTGCTGATGATCGTCTCGGTCGCGGCGCTGTGCTGGGTCTCGTGGGGCTATTCGATGGCCTTCACCGGCGGCTCGCCCTATGTCGGTGGCCTTTCCAAGATGTTCCTTGCGGGCGTTTCCACCTCGACTTACGCGGCGACGTTCTCGAACAACGTCTACCTGCCCGAATATGTCTACGTCATCTTCCAGATGACCTTCGCCTGCATCACGCCGGCGCTGATCGTGGGCGCCTTTGCCGAGCGCGTGAAGTTCACCCCGCTGATGATCTTCACCGTGCTGTGGCTCACGCTCGTCTATTTCCCGATGGCCCACATGGTGTGGTACTTCGCCGGTCCCGACTTCCTGTCGGACAACACCTCCGACGCCGGCCTGATCTATGGCTGGGGCGGCCTGGACTTTGCTGGCGGCACCGTGGTGCACATCAACGCGGGTATCGCCGGCCTCGTCGGCTGCCTCGTGATCGGCAAGCGCCTGGGCTTTGGCAAGGAAGCCACCCCGCCGCACTCGCTGACCATGACCATGATCGGCGCCTCGCTGCTGTGGGTGGGCTGGTTCGGCTTCAACGCCGGCTCGGGCCTGGAATCGAACGCCGCGACCGCTCTCGCCTTCATCAACACGTTCGTCGCCACTGCTGCTGCCGCCGTGTCGTGGTCGGTCGTGGAGCAGATCAAGCACGGCAAGCCCTCGATGCTGGGCGCTGCCTCGGGTGCCGTCGCCGGCCTCGTCGCGATCACCCCGGCCGCTGGCTATGCCGGCCCGATGGGCGCGATCATCCTCGGCCTGGTCGTCTCGCCGATCTGCTTCTTCTTCGTCACCACCGTCAAGAATGCCCTCAAGTATGACGACACGCTCGACGTGTTCGGCGTGCACTGCATCGGCGGGATCGTCGGCGCCATCGGCACTGCCATCGTCGCCGACCCCTCGCTGGGTGGCCAGGGCTGGATCGACTACACCGTGTTCCCCGCGAAGGCCGGCACCTATGACATGGTCGCCCAGATCATCACCCAGGTGAAGGCCGTGGTCCTCACCCTGGTGCTCTCGGGTGGTGTCTCGGCGATCCTGTTCATCGCTCTCGACAAGACCATCGGCCTGCGTCCGACCGAAGAAGCCGAGCGCGAAGGCCTCGACATCACCGAACACGGCGAACGCGCCTACAACATGTAAGTTTTCACCAGCTTGGCGGGGTGGGGGGCCTGATCCTCTCCCTCTCTCCCCCTCCTCCGCCAAACCATGTTCCTCCTGCGAACGACCTGGGCCGGAAGCCACGCGCTTCCGGCCTTCTTTTTGGTTCGGGCTGCCTGATGCGGGGGCGGCGGCTTTGCAAAGTTAACGTTCGCGAAATTGTCCCACCGTAGAACACCATAGGTAAAACCTCCCCCAGGGCGGAGATTCGAATGGTGATCCGGCGCATGGCCTGGGGCAGGCCAGGCAACAGTGGCAGCAATGAAACCAGGGGCCTGGCCAGTGAGGGCCTGTCCGGCCTCGTGCCCGATCATGCCGCCGCGCTGTGCCATGCCTATGAGTCGCTGGGCCTGGGCGCGTTCTGGTCGAGCGATGCCGAAGGCCGGCTGACCTACCTTTCCCCCGCTGCGCGCGCGCTGCTGGCCACCGATGGCGATCCGGTCGGGCGCACGCTGCTCGATCTGTTCCACAACGAGGATGGCGCCAGCGAGGCCGGCAGCGAACGGTCGCTGCGCTTCGTGCTGGCCCGGCGCACCCGGTTCGAGCGGCTGATCGTGCGCAGCGGCGCCGCGGCGCGGCCACGCTGGTGGTCGCTGTCGGGCGAGGCGGTGCATCATCGCGGCCAGTTCGCGGGGTTCCACGGCCATTGCGCCGATATCAGCGACCAGCGCCGCGATGCCGAGGAAACCTCGCGCTTGGCGCTGCACGATCCGCTGACCGGCCTCGCGAACCGGCGCCACATGCACCAGACCCTGGCGCGTACGCTGGCCGCGCTGGCCCCCGCCAGGCGGGCCTGCGCCACGATGTTGATCGATCTCGACCGCTTCAAGCAGGTCAACGACACGCTGGGCCACGCGGCGGGTGATGCCCTGCTCAAGCAGGTGGCAGACCGCCTGGTGCGCCTGGTCGGCGATGCCAGCCGGGTGTGTCGCCTGGGCGGCGACGAGTTCCAGATCATCCTGCCCGAAGTGGAGGATCGCGGCCGCCTGGGCGAATTGGCCGAGGCGCTGATCGAGGATCTCTCGCAGCCCTATTTCATCGATGGCAGCCGCTGCCTGATCGGCGCCTCGATCGGCGTGGCGATTGCCCCGTTCGACGGCGGGGCGGCCGACGATCTGGTGCGCAGTGCCGATCTGGCGCTCTATGCCGCCAAGGGCAGCGGGCGCGGGCGCTTCCGCTTCTTTTCCAGCGATCTGCTCAAGGCCGCCGAAGAGCGCAAGGCGCTGGAGGAAGACCTCCACGATGCCCTGGCCCAGGGGCAGTTCGCCGTGCATTACCAGCCGATCGTCAAGGCGCAGACCAACCAGGTGATCGGGGTGGAGGCGCTGCTACGCTGGAATCATCCCGAGCATGGGGCGATTTCCCCGGCGCGGTTCATTCCGATTGCCGAGGAATCGAACCTGATCCGCAGCATTGGCGAATGGGTGTTGCGCAAGGCCTGTTCCGACGCGGCCGGCTGGGGCGTGCCGCTGCGCGTGGCGGTCAATGTCTCGCCGGTGCAGTTTGCCGACCAGGCCTTTCCCATGCTCGTCGCGTCTGCCCTGGCGCAGTCCGGGCTCGATCCCGCGCGGCTGGAGCTGGAAATCACCGAAGGGGTGTTCCTTGAGGAGGGCGGGCTGACCGATGCGCGGTTCAAGGCGCTCAAGAACCTGGGCGTGCGCCTGGCGCTCGATGACTTCGGCACCGGTTATTCCTCGCTCGGCTATCTCAAGAGCGCGCCGTTCGACAAGATCAAGATCGACCAGTCCTTCGTGCAGGGTGCCACCCAGCCCGCCAGCCGCAACCGCGCGATCATCACCGCGATTGTCGCCCTGGCCCAGGCGTTGGACATGGAAACCACCGCCGAGGGCGTGGAAAGCTTCGACCAGTTCGACCTGATGAAAGCGCTGTGCGTCAGCCACGTCCAGGGCTTCATCTATAGCGAGCCATTGGCCAACGAGGCCTTCGTGGCCGCGCTTGGCGGTGGGGACTGGATCATCGAGCCTTCCGGCCCCGCCCGCCAGCGCCACCAGCGCCAGGCGATGTTCCGGCGCGTGGGCGTGGTGCACGAGGATCACTATTACCCCGTGGTGCTGCGCAACTTGTCGAAATCGGGGGCCTTGATCGAGGGGCTGATCGAAGTGCCGCTGGATACGCCGTTCGTGCTCGACCTGGGCGACGGGCAGCTCGTGGTGGCGCGCGTGCGCCGCAGCCAGGGGCACCAGCAGGGGCTGGAGTTTGAACAGGAGCTGGTCAGCGACGGCAATGGCGGCCTGTGCACGCGCTACCGCGTCTCACCCTACCAGCTTTCCGCCGCCGGGCTGACGCTGGGCGCCGGGCCGAATGGGCCGATGCAGATCAACCGTGGTCCCAACGCCAAAGTGACGATGCCGGCCTTTGCCATGGCCACCGACTGGAACGGCGCCGCGCTGGGCTGGACCGAAGCGGCCTGATCCGGCGCTTTTGCGACCATCGGGCAACAAAAAAGGCCGGGGACTTGCCCCGGCCTCTTTTTTGGCATCGCTGTGCCGCAGCCAATCAGGCGGCGGTGGCGACGGCCTTGACCAGCTCACGCTTCACCTTGAGGGCGCGCGTGCTGAGCTTGGCGTTGTCCTGCTTGAGCAGCCAGTTGTCGAGACCACCGTTGTGCTCCACCGAGCGCAGGCCGTGGGTCGAGACGCGGAACTTGAAGCTGCGATCCAGCTTTTCCGACATCAGGGTGACGTTCTGGAGATTGGGGAGGAACACGCGCTTGGTCTTGTTGTTGGCGTGGCTCACGTTGTGACCGATCTGGCGGCCCTTACCGGTCAGTTCGCAAATGCGCGACATGGCTAAAACTCGCTTCGTGTTCTGGTGATCTATCTGGAAGGTGGCGCCATTATCGAATCCACAGGCGAAGTCAAGGATTCGCTGCCTCGAATGGCTTGTCGCACGCCGATTTCGTGATACGGCCTGCGCAAATGACCCGCTGGCCCCTGCCCGAACCGATGAAACTGGCGCTGGAACAGGCCCATGCCGCCGCACGTGCGGGCGAAGTGCCGATCGGCGCGGTGATCGTCAAGGGGGGACAGGTGATTGCCGCCGCGCACAATCGCCCGCGCGCGCTGCACGATCCCACGGCCCATGCCGAAATGCTGGTGATTCGCGCCGCCGCCGCTGCCCTGGGGCAGGAGCGGCTGGACGATTGCGACCTGTGGGTGACGCTGGAGCCCTGCCCGATGTGCGCCGGGGCGATCGCCCACGCGCGCCTCGCCCGCGTCTATTACGCCGCGCCAGACCCCAAGGGCGGCGCCGTGGAGCACGGGGCGCGCCTGTTCGAGCAGCCGACCTGCCTGCACCTCCCAGAGGTCTATGCCGGCCTGGGCGAGGCCGAGAGCGCCGAACTGTTGCGCGACTTTTTTCGCGCGCGGCGGAGGTAGCGACTGCGAGGTTGGCGGAGGGCCCCGGATCAAGTCCGGGGCGACGAATTCTGGTACAACCGCTCGTGCCATTCCCCGTCGCCCCGGGCTTGACCCGGGGCCCTCCGCAACGCCGATGCCATGTAACGCCGATCCCACGCCGCAACAGAAAAGGGCCGCCCGGTTTCCCGAGCGGCCCTTCCTGTTCGTGCAAGCCGGTTGGCGTGGACTTAGAAGTCCATGCCGCCCATGCCGCCCATGCCGCCGGGCATGCCGGCCGGGGCGGGCTTGTCTTCCGGCTTTTCGCTGATCGCCGCTTCGGTGGTGATCAGCAGGCCGGCGACCGAGGCCGCGTCCTGAAGGGCGGTGCGCACGACCTTGGTCGGGTCGATCACGCCGGCAGCCTTGAGGTTTTCATAGGTGTCGGTCGCGGCGTTGAAGCCGATGCCTTCGTCGCTCTGGTCGAGCAGCTTGCCCGCCACGACGGCGCCATCGCTGCCGGCGTTTTCGGCGATCTGCTTGACCGGCGCGGTGATCGCGCGGCGCACGATGTCGATGCCGCGGGTCTGGTCTTCGTTGGCACCGGTGAGGCCTTCGAGCGCGCGGGTGGCATAGAGCAGAGCCGTGCCGCCGCCGGTCACGATGCCTTCTTCCACCGCAGCGCGGGTGGCGTGGAGGGCGTCGTCAACGCGGTCCTTGCGTTCCTTCACTTCGACTTCGGTGGCACCGCCAACCTTGATCACGGCCACGCCGCCAGCCAGCTTGGCCAGGCGTTCCTGAAGCTTTTCGCGGTCGTAGTCCGAAGTGGTGACTTCGATCTGCGCACGGATCTGCTCGACGCGGGCCTTGATGTCTTCGGCCGAACCGGCACCGTCGACGATCGTGGTGTTGTCCTTGTCGATGGTGACCTTCTTGGCCTGGCCCAGCATGCCCAGCGTGACGCTTTCGAGCTTGATGCCCAGGTCTTCCGAGATCATTTCGCCGGCGGTCAGCGTGGCGATGTCGCCCAGCATGGCCTTGCGACGGTCACCGAAGCCCGGCGCCTTGACAGCGGCGATCTTGAGGCCACCGCGCAGCTTGTTGACCACCAGGGTGGCCAGCGCTTCGCCTTCGATGTCTTCGGCGATGATCAGCAGCGGACGGCCCGACTGCACCACCGCTTCCAGGATCGGCAGCAGCGACTGGAGCGACGAGAGCTTCTTCTCGTGGATCAGGATGTAGGGGTTTTCGAGTTCCACCACCATCTTTTCGGGATTGGTGATGAAGTAGGGCGAGAGGTAGCCGCGGTCGAACTGCATGCCTTCGACGACATCGAGTTCGAATTCGAGGCCCTTGGCCTCTTCCACGGTGATCACGCCTTCCTTGCCGACCTTTTCCATGGCTTCGGCGATCTTTTCGCCGACTTCCACGTCACCGTTGGCCGAGATGATGCCGACCTGGGCGATTTCCGACGAACCGGCAACCGGGGTCGAGCGCGACTTGAGGTTTTCGACGACCTTGGTCACGGCGATGTCGATGCCGCGCTTGAGGTCCATCGGGTTGATGCCGGCGGCAACCGACTTCATGCCTTCGCGCACGATGGCCTGGGCCAGCACGGTGGCGGTGGTGGTGCCGTCACCGGCCTTGTCGTTGGCCTTCGATGCCACTTCGCGCAGCATCTGGGCGCCCATGTTCTCGAACTTGTCCTTGAGTTCGATTTCCTTGGCGACCGAAACACCGTCCTTGGTGATGCGGGGGGCGCCGAAGCTCTTGTCGATCACGACGTTGCGGCCCTTGGGGCCGAGCGTGACCTTCACTGCGTCGGCGAGGATGTCCACGCCCTTGAGGATGCGTTCGCGCGCGTCACGCGAAAAGCGTACGTCCTTGGCAGCCATGTTCTATTCCTTTGAATTCGGGTTGAAAAGGCAAGGAAATCCGGGTGATCAGCCGATCACGCCAAGGATGTCCGATTCCTTCATGATGAGCAGGTCTTCGCCCGACACCTTCACTTCGGTGCCCGACCACTTGCCGAACAGCACGCGATCGCCCACCTTCACGTCGAGCGGGGTGATCGTGCCGTTTTCGGCGCGGGCGCCAGTGCCAACGGCGACGATTTCGCCTTCAGCGGGCTTTTCCTTGGCGCTGTCGGGGATGATGATCCCGCCGGCGGTCTTTTCCTCGGCTTCGACGCGGCGCACCAGCACGCGGTCGTGCAGCGGACGGAAAGTCATGGGTTGCTCCCTCTTCCAATCAGAATTGGCTTACGAAATCTGCGCTGGCACTCTCATGCAGAGAGTGCCAGCGGGGCGCATATGGGTGGAGCCGCCCGCCAGCGTCAAGAGGGCACCTGGAGATTCTTTGTTTCGTTTTGGCGTGTCGTGCGTTGCCGTGCACCAGAATCGCCACGGGGCGAATGCTGCCGGTTGATAGTCGCCAGTTGATCAGGGCAGCAGGCCCAGCCGGTCGCGGCGGTGCCAGCGCCAGATCAGCATGGCCGCCACGCAGACCAGCCCGGCCATCAGCCCCAGCCACACGCCCATGCCGCCCAGCGGGGTGAACAGCCCCAGCCCGATCGCGGTGAGCAGGCCGGGCACCCAATAACCGAACATCGCGATGGTCATCGGCACGCGCGTGTCCTGCAACCCGCGCAGCACGGCGCCACAGGTGGCCTGCGCCCCGTCGAACAACTGGAACGCGGCCGCCACCACCAGGAATTGCAGGGCATAGCCCACCAGCACCGCATTGGCCGGATCGGCCACGTCGATGTAAAGGCCCAGGATCAGGCGCGGGATCGCCAGCATCACCGCCGCCATCGTGCCCATGAAGCCCACGCTCATGGCCAGCGCCGTCCAGCCGGCGCGGGCAATGCCGGCATGGTCGCGCGCGCCATAGGCGAGGCCGACGCGGATCGTTGCCGCCTGGCCCAGGCCGAACGGCACCTGGAACGTCATGCCGGCCAGTTGCATCGCCACGGTGTGCGCGGCCAGTTGCACTTCGCCGATCCGCCCGATCAGCAGCGCCGCGCCGTTGAACAGCCCGGCTTCGGCCACGATGGTGGCGCAGATCGGCAGGCCGATCTTCCACACGTCGGCAAAGCGGCGCCATTCCGCGCGCCACCAGCGGCCGAGCAGGCGATAGCGGTGCAGCCGCCGATCGAGGCGCAGCACCAGGGCATAGGCGAGCAGCATCGCCGTGCTGGTCACCACGCTGGACCAGGCCGAGCCCATCAGGCCCAGCGCCGGCATGCCGAAGTGGCCATAGACGAAGACCCAGTTGCCGGTGGCATTGACCGCCACGGCCAGCGCCGTGATCGCGGTGCCGATGCCGGGCCGCCCCAGGGTGGAAACCACCGTGCGCAGCAGCGAGGCGAGCACGGCCGGCACGCAGGCCAGCGACAGCACCGCCAGGAACGGCACCGCGCGCACCACCACCGCTTCGCTCTGCCCGGTGGCGCGCAGCAGCGGCCCGCCGAGCTGGCACAGCGCCATGGCCACCAGCGCGGCGATCACGCCCACCCAGCCGCCCATGCGCACCGTGCGGCGCACTTCGCGCACGGCATGGCGGCGGCGGCCGAGTTCGGCGGCGATCAGCGGAGAGGTGGCACCGACCAGGCCGGTCAGGCTCCAGATCAGCAGGCCGAAGATCGACACCGCGAGCGAGGAGGCGGCCAGCGCCTCCGCCCCCAGCCGTGCCACGAACAGCACGTCCACCGCGAAGACCGCCATCTGCAACAGGTTCGCCCCCACCAGGGGCGCTGCCAAGCGCAGCATCTCGCGCCATTCGGCGCTGGCATGCGGCCCGGCGAGATCGGGCGAGGTGGGCAGAGTGGTGGCGACGGTCATCCACCGCCCATAGGGATTGGGCGGCGCCGGGGAAAGGAAAACTCAGTGCGCCGTTTCGGGCGCGCGGAACGGGTGGCTGAGCGCGTGATAGAGCTTTTCCGGGCAGATCGCGGCGCTCACCTGGTCGGCCACCAGCGCGGCGGCGAACAGCGGCAGGATCATCGCGCGGTCGGCGGTCATTTCCATCACGATGATCACCGCAGTCAACGGCGCGCGCGTGACTCCGGCGAAATAGGCGATCATCCCCAGCATGGCGACGGCGCCGGAATAATCGGGCGGAAACAGCGTGCCGACAAGCTGGCCAAGCCCCGCGCCGACCGACAGCGAGGGGGCAAAGATGCCGCCCGGCGCGCCGCTCAGGGCCGTGGCGAGCGAGGTGACGAACTTGGCCGGGCCGAACCACAGCGAGGTATCCGCGCCCGACAGCAACCCACGCGTGGTGCCATAACCGGTGCCCCAGGCCAGGCCTCCGGGCGCCAGCCCCTGCGTGGCCACGCCAACCACGGCCACGATCAGGCCCAGCCCGGCGGCGAGCGCCACGGGGCGGGCGCGCAGGGCGCCGATCCAGCCGTGGTCGATATGGCCGAAACCACTGAGCGCGCGGGCAAACGCGCCACCGGCCAGGCCGCCTGCCACCCCGCAGCCGAGCGCCGCGACCATGGCCG
The DNA here is from genome assembly GCF_014652855.1 of Novosphingobium pokkalii. GTDB lineage: Bacteria > Pseudomonadota > Alphaproteobacteria > Sphingomonadales > Sphingomonadaceae > Novosphingobium > Novosphingobium pokkalii. The sequence goes on along the minus strand of NZ_BMZP01000002.1, from coordinate 55,270 downwards.
GCACGATCGGCACGTGCTGGCTCATCGCGCCGAAATAGATGTAGTCCCCCGACAGGCCCAGGCTGACCAGGCCGGCGGTCATCACCGCCAGCATGACCAGCAGCGCGAGGCGCTGTTCAAAGGCCGAAGCTAGTTCCTCGATCGCGAAGGCCACCCCGGCCAGCGGCGTGTTGAACGCCGCCGCCACGCCCGCCGCGCCGCCCGCAATGATCACGCCCGCGCCCACCGGCACGCGCAGCGCCTTGTGCACCGCCACCATGATCGCCGCGCTCAACTGCACGGTCGGCCCTTCGCGCCCGACCGAAGCCCCGCCCAGCAGCATGGCGAGCGTTCCGGCCACTTTGGCCAGCGCCGTGCGCATCGACAGCAGCGGCGCCATCACAGGGTGATCGGGCGCCTCGGCCGCGGCCATGACTTGCGGAATCCCCGATCCGCGCGCGGCGGGCCAATGCTGGCGCGTGGCCCAGGTCACCACCACGAAGATCGCCGGCGTCAGCGCGATCGGCGCGAGCGGATAGGCCGTGACGATCCGGCTGAACAGCCCCTGCGCCGCCTCGCCCGCCTGGGCAAACAGGATGGCCGCAATCCCCAGCGCCAGCGCCCCGCCCAGGGCGGCGATGCGCGGTTGCAGGTTCCTGGCGGCGGCCAGCGGCTTGCGAAGGGGGCGGGAAGGCATGGTCACGCCCTAGCGCGCCCGAACCTGAATTTCGCCTGAAAAATGGGGGTGGGGATTTGGGTGGGGCGGAACGGCGACGGATGTTTGGATTTTGCCGTCGTTCCTGAACCGCCTACTATTGTGTCGGTTTTAGATGTGAAGCAACGGGTTGCGTCTTTATGCATTGCATAGGCGTGACTACGCAGCGTTGATATGTAACAGTGAGGCGTAGTGGACTGGAAGGGGGATGGAGTGAGACTTGAATCGATCAGGATAGAGAAGTTCAAGCGAATTGACGCGATTGATCTGCCACTGGCGGACCTCAACATTCTCGTAGGGTCTAATGGCAGTGGAAAATCGTCCATCCTTCAAGCGTTACATTTGGCGTCATGCTTGATGCGCCAAGCTGACCGAATCCGAGTTGCGTCGACAGCGATGGTCCGCGTGGCGGACCTCGATTATCTGCCTTCAGATGAGTATTGGCGGCTGGGTCATGGCGCACCTTGGGGCAATCGGTCCGACAGTCCATCGTCAAAGGTACATTTCGTTTTTCGGGACGATGACGGAACGGAAACCAGAGCCCATCTCGAAATGCGATCTGCTCGTAACGCGGGTATCTCTGTGCAAGGTGAACTGCCCGAGGTGGTCAGGCACCAGTTTCGTGGTGTTGAGACCTTCTTCAGCGGGTTTATTCCGGGAATATCGGGTATTCCAAACGTCGAGCAAAAGAACTCGAAGCGAGTGGTGCTTAAGGCATGCTCTTTCGGGGACTCGAATGTGTATCTTAGAAATGCACTTAATCTTCTTTCCACAGAAGACCTGACTCAGATCGAAGTTTGTCTTGAGCCACTCCTTGGTCCGATAGGACTAAAAGTAAAATTCGATGAGGCAGCTGATTTTGATATTCACGCAGAGGCAGAAATTGCGGGAATGTCTACGCCACTTGAGTTGCTGGGAACGGGATATCTACAGCTAATTCAGATATTTTGCTATATATTGCTCTTTAAGCCAAAAATTCTTCTCGTCGACGAACCTGACATCCACCTGCACCCGAGTGTGCAGGAAATGTTGGCCTCTCGCCTGCTTGAGATCGCCCGCGCACAAGGAATTAAAATCGTTATGACAACCCATTCACCCTTCATCGTGAGGGGGGCTCCGGCGGACACGAACGTCGTATGGTTGGCGGATGGGCAAAAGAAGACGGATGACCGATCAGTGGTTGAACTGGCGCTTGGCTGGGGCGCTTTTGGTAAGAAGGTTATCGTCGTAAGTGAAGATGCCAAAAATGATTATCTAAAGAAGTTAATTGGTCAATGGCCTGAAATAGAACGTGCAGTCACGGTTTTGCCGGGACGCGGATACAAGCACCTTCTCACGAAATCTGAGGCTACTGAGCTTCGTACATCACTTGGTGATAAATTTAAGGTTCTCGTTCATCGAGATAGAGATTCTCTAAGTGATGCAGAAGTTGTAACTCTGAAGGACGATTATTCGAGTGAAGGTATCCGTCTTTGGGTGACCGACCAATCTGATCTAGAAGCAGAATTTTGTGACCCAAGTTTCTTGTCTTCTTTAACCGGAGAGCCGTTAGGCACTTGCGAAGCATGGATCGCAGAGGTGCTCGCTCAAAATCAAGCGCCGATAAACGAGCAATTTGTTTCGCAGAGAGCTGCCCATAACAGTGAACTTCACAAAGCGGGTGGCGGTCCTACTAATGATGATGTTTGGGCCTCGTTCCAAACGCGACCTCTCAAAGGAGCAAAAGGCAAAACCGTCTTTAAGCAACTTAAGAACAAGGTTCCAGGTGGGAAATTTTCTGATACGTCGGTTCTTGGCCACACCGGGTTTCCCGAGCGCGCGACAAGCCTCAAATTAAATCTTCAAGATCTTCTCGCTTAGAGTACGCTCTATCGCTGCTCAATGAAGCAATCCATAGGTCAACAGCTCGACCCGTCGTTCGCGCTCTTCATCGGGTGAGGATACAGCCTCCGAGCTATGGATCGGCTACCCTGGGACGATCGCGGCAACGACGGCACCAGTTTTCGAGCTGGACCCCGGATCAAGTCCGGGGTGACGAAAGACTGGAGAGATTTCCTTTCCCCGTCACCCCGGACTTGATCCGGGGTCCAGCTCGAATGGCGCGATTCCTCGCCAACGTACGCAATGGGTCGGGCTGCGCTTCGCATCCCCCCACGCCACCCAAATGCCACGCCACGAAAAAAGGGCGAGCCTTGCGGCCCGCCCTTTCTCCATTTCGTCGGGAAGAACCCGAAGAAGATTACTTGATTTCGACGGTGCCGCCGGCTTCTTCGATCTTCTTCTTGATGTCTTCGGCTTCAGCCTTCGACACGCCTTCCTTGATCGCCTTCGGGGCGCCTTCGACCAGGGCCTTGGCTTCGGTCAGGCCGAGCGAGGTGATCGCGCGGACTTCCTTGATGACCTGGATCTTCTTGCCGCCGTCGCCGGTCAGGATGACGTCGAATTCGGTCTTTTCTTCAGCAGCCGGAGCAGCTTCACCGGCGGGGGCAGCGGCCACGGCCACGGCAGCAGCGGCGCTCACGCCCCATGCTTCTTCGAGAGCCTTGGCGAGGTCAGCAGCTTCGAGAACGGTGAGCTGCGACAGTTCTTCAACGAGCTTGGCGATATCGGCCATGATGTTTCACTCCGTTAATGTGTGGCGCCCGGTGTCCGCAGGCTGCGGTACGCTCGGGCAAAAGTCGTTTGAACCGGCTCAGGCCGCATCCTTCTCGGCATAGGCGTTGAAGACGCGGGCCAGCTTCGCCGCCGGAGCGGTGGTGAGCTGGGCGATCTTCGTGGCCGGAGCCTGGATGAGACCGATAAGCTTGGCACGCAGTTCATCGAGCGAGGGCATCGTGGCCAGGGCCTTGACACCATCGGGGCTGAGAACCTGCGAACCCATCCCGCCACCGACGATTTCGATCTTGTCGGTGGTCTTGGCGAACTCGACGATCACCTTGGCGGCGGCGACGGGATCGGCCGAGGCAGCGATCGCGGTCGGACCGGTGAAGAATTCACCAATGCCTTCGTAATCGGTGCCCTGGATGGCAAGCTTGGCAAGACGGTTCTTCGCAACCTTGTAGGTCGCGCCGGCCTCGCGGATCTTCGTGCGCAGGGCGGTGGACTGGGCCACCGTCATGCCGAGGTTGCGGGTGACGATGACCGCCCCCGAACCGCTCACGAGTTCGTTGAGGAAAGCGACCGATTCGGCTTTTTGCGAACGATCCATGCCTTACTCCTTCACAATGGCTGCCAGAGGGCAAAGCCCCTTGCAGCCGGCTACGTTTGTCCCGGGCCGCAAGCGACCTGGGGCGAGTCCGTTCGACAAGGGAAGGAGGCTGCGCTGGCGCAAAGGCCATTGCGATGGGCGCCACGTTCCGAAAGCGGAGCGCGCGGCCGTGAAATCTCTTTTCCCCGCCTAGGTCGGAAATTAAGCCTGGGCAAACCCCGGCGCCGACGGTCTCGGACGGATGAGCGACAGACGGGTCTGCCGTTCGGGACGCGCCCCTAGCAGATGGGCCGGGGGAGTCAAGTGGGCGTGACTGGTGCCGTGGGGCCGCTTCAGGCCGGAAGCGTTGCGGCGCGCGTCGGTGCCGCTGCGTCTGCCATGGCCCCTGATGCGGCGAGGGCCGACTTGACCACGCAGCAGTTCCGCCCCGCGCTCTTGGCCTGGTACAGCGCCTGGTCGGCCCGGCGCAGCGCCGGCTCGAGCGAGGCTTCGCCCGCGGCGACGGCCGAAATGCCGAAGCTTGCGGTGACGGGGTGGTCGCGCCCGAGCAGGCGTTGCATGCGCTGGGCAAAGTCGCGACGCACGGCTTCGGCCAGTTGCGCCCCCGCGCTGGCGATGCCCGCGCCCGCCAAGTCGAGCGCGCCTTGTGGCAGATAGATCACGAATTCCTCGCCGCCAAAGCGGGCGGCAAAGGCGCGTGCCGGCAAGTGGCTGTCGATCGCCGCTGCCAGGGTGGCGATCACTTCGTCGCCACGATGATGGCCGAACTGGTCGTTCACCGCCTTGAAGTGGTCGATGTCGCACGCGATCGCGGTGGCGTGGGCTTTCTCGTGCGCGCCGCGCCCGGCCAGCGCCTCGTCGAAGCCGCGGCGGTTGAGCAGGCCGGTCAGCGGGTCGCAGATCGCCCAGTCGCGATAGCGCATCAGCACGCTGATCATCACCGAGGCCAGCGCGGCCATGGCAAAGGCCACCCCGAGCAGCGAGCCGGAAACCTGGTAGGCGAAGGCATAAGTGCTGGTGGGAAAGCTGGCGATCCCGCCGCTGGCCAGCCAGCGGACGCAGACCGCGCGCGCGGTGCAATCGGCCACCACCACCCAACTGATCGCCACCAGCGCGCGATCGCCGCTGCGCCGGGTGCGCCCGTGTGCCGCCAGCAGTGGCACCAGCAGCAGCAGCGCGCAGCCGACATCGGACGCGGCCAGGTGCAGGCGCAGGCTGTCGATCGCCACGCCCAGCGCGCTGATCAGCGTTGCGGCCAGGGCAATGCCGGCGCGCAGCCAGACATGCTTGCGGCGCAGGCCGAAATGTTCGCCCAGGGCCTGGCCAAAGCAGAAGAAGGCCACGGCAAACACGCCCGAGGCCAGGACCGCGCGCCCGGCCAGCGGCACCAGGAAGGCGATGGCAGGCATGGCAAAGCCGCTGGCGCTGGCCAGGAATCCGCCGGCCCACCAGCCCGCGCTGGACACGCGCCAACGGCCCGCCAGCACGGCGGCCACCCCGAAGGCGACCTGCATGACCGGCAAGATGAAGGCGAATTTGTCGTCCATGAATCCCGCGGGCAAAAGGAAAAAGGCCCCGGCCGGGCGGCATCGCCACGCCGAGGGTACCGTCCTGCGTTGTGCCCTGCCTATGGGATCAGGGTAAACAGAACGCAAACGAACGCTCCATCCTGGACTCGGTTTGTACGATGAAAGCGGGCGAATTTAGAATTAATTACAAATCCGGATGCAATTTCGCGATCCCGCCTTGGCGCCCCCGCCCGGGCAAGGCGCGCGGCGAAGCCCTGCTTTGACATTGGCCGTGACCTTGCCTATATGGGCGAACTCACCTGCCGCTTCGAGCAAGGCTTTCCCATGCGCGGGGGAAGGCTCCAGGAAGGAAGCGGCGGGCATCGGCATGACGCGAAAGGCTGCGGGCACGGACATCCGGGAAGGGTGTCCTGCGCCTCGCGGCCTCTTTTGCGTCCATGCCGGGCCATCCGCCGCGCATGGCAGAATTCCGCCGGTTTCGGCCGGCTCGTGACAAGCAAAGAGGCACTCACCTCCCATGGCAACCAAGGCTCCAGCCCGCGCCGGTCTGAAGAAGCGCATCCGCAAGATCTTCGGCGACATCCACGAAGTGGTGCAGATGCCGAACCTGATCGAGGTTCAGCGCGAATCGTACGAGCAGTTCCTCCGCTCCGATCCGGCCACCGGCTATGTCTCGGGCCTGGAAAAGACCCTGCGCTCGGTGTTTCCGATCCAGGATTTCGCAGGCACCGCCAGCCTCGATATCAAGGAGCGCGACGGCTATGTGCTGGAAGCCCCCAAGTACGACGTGAACGAATGCCGCCAGCGCGGCATCACTTATGCCGCGCCGATGAAGGTGACGCTCAAGCTCGCGACGTTCGAAGTGGACGCCGAAACCGAGACCAAGAGCCTCATCGATATCAAGGAGCAGGACGTCTACATGGGCGATATTCCGCTCATGACCGACAACGGCACCTTCATCATCAACGGCACCGAGCGCGTGATCGTGTCGCAGATGCACCGTTCGCCGGGCGTGCTGTTCGACCATGACCGCGGCAAGACGCACTCTTCGGGCAAGTACCTGTTCGCCGCGCGCGTCATTCCCTATCGCGGCTCGTGGCTCGATTTCGAATTCGACGCCAAGGACATCGTCAACGTGCGTATCGACCGCAAGCGCAAGCTGCCGGTCACCGCGCTGCTCTATGCCCTGGGCCTCAATGGCGAGCAGATCCTCGACCATTTCTACAACAAGGTCACCTGGGTCCGCGCCGAAGGCGGCTGGAAGGTGCCCTTCGTGCTCGACCAGTGGCGCGGCGCCAAGCCGACGTTCGACATCGTCGATGCCGCTTCGGGTGAAGTGGTGTTCCCGGCCGGCCAGAAGATCAGCCCCCGCGCGGCCAACAAGGCGGCGAAGGACGGCTTGCAGTCGCTGCTGATCCCGACCGAGGAAATCTTCGGCCGCTATGCCGCCAAGGACCTGATCGACGAATCGACCGGCCGCATCTGGATCGAAGCGGGCGATGAAGTCTCGCCGGAAAACCTCGACGTGCTCGATCGCGCCGGGGTGGACCAGCTCGACCTGCTCGACATCGACCATGTCGGCACCGGTCCGTGGATCCGCAACACGATGAAGGCCGACAAGGCCGAGGATCGCGACCACGCCCTGGCCGACATCTATCGCGTGATGCGCCCCGGCGAACCGCCGACGCGCGAAACCGCCGAAGCCCTGTTCGACGGCCTGTTCTTCGACGCCGACCGCTATGACCTGTCAGCCGTGGGTCGCGTCAAGCTGAACATGCGCCTGGGCCTCGATTGCCCGGACACGATCACCACCCTGCGCACCGACGATATCCTCGCCGTGGTCAAGGAACTGGTGAACCTCAAGGACGGCAAGGGCGAGGTTGACGACATCGACAACCTCGGCAACCGTCGCGTGCGTTCGGTGGGCGAGCTGCTGGAAAACCAGTATCGCGTCGGCCTGCTGCGCATGGAACGTGCGGTCAAGGAACGCATGAGCTCGGTCGACGTGTCGACCGTGATGCCCAACGACCTGATCAACGCCAAGCCGGCGGTGGCCGCAGTGCGTGAATTCTTCGGCTCCTCGCAGCTCTCGCAGTTCATGGACCAGACCAACCCGCTGTCGGAAGTGACGCACAAGCGCCGCGTTTCGGCCCTCGGGCCGGGCGGTCTGACCCGCGAGCGCGCCGGCTTCGAAGTGCGCGACGTTCACCCCACGCACTATGGCCGCATCTGCCCGATCGAAACGCCCGAAGGGCCGAACATCGGTCTGATCAACTCGCTGTCCACGTTCGCCCGCGTCAACAAGTACGGCTTCATCGAAACCCCGTACCGCAAGGTGATCGACGGCAAGGTCTCGTCCGAAGTGGTCTACCTTTCGGCCATGGAAGAGCAGAAGCACACCGTGGCGCAGGCTTCGGCCGAAACCACCGCGGACGGCGCGTTCGTGGAAGAGCTGGTCTCGGCCCGCCAGAACGGCGAATTCGTGATGGCGCCGCGTGAAACCGTGACGCTGATGGACGTCAGCCCCAAGCAGCTGGTCTCGGTTGCCGCCTCGCTCATTCCGTTCCTGGAAAACGACGACGCCAACCGCGCGCTGATGGGCTCGAACATGCAGCGCCAGGCCGTGCCGCTGGTCAAGGCCGATGCGCCGTTCGTGGGCACCGGCATGGAAGGCACCGTGGCGCGCGATTCGGGCGCCGCGATTGCCGCCCTGCGCGGCGGGATCGTCGACCAGGTCGACGCGACCCGTATCGTGATCCGCGTGACCGGCGATGTCGAACCCGGCAAGTCGGGCGTGGACATCTACACCCTGCAAAAGTTCGAGCGCTCCAACCAGTCCACCTGCATCAACCAGCGCCCGCTGGTGAGCGTGGGCGATATCGTCGAAAAGGGCGATATCCTGGCTGACGGCCCCTCGACCGAGTTCGGCGAACTGGCCCTCGGGCGCAACGTGCTCGTCGCGTTCATGCCCTGGAACGGCTACAACTACGAAGACTCGATCCTGATCAGCGAGCGTATCGTCAAGGAAGACGTCTTCACCTCGATCCACATCGAGGAATTCGAAGTCATGGCCCGCGACACCAAGCTCGGGCCCGAAGACATCACCCGCGACATTCCCAACGTGGGCGAGGAAGCGCTGCGCAACCTCGACGAAGCGGGCATCGTCTACGTGGGCGCCGAAGTGCACCCCGGTGACATCCTCGTCGGCAAGATCACGCCCAAGGGCGAATCCCCGATGACGCCGGAAGAAAAGCTGCTGCGCGCGATCTTCGGCGAAAAGGCCAGCGACGTGCGCGACACCTCGCTGCGCCTGCCGCCGGGCGTTTCGGGCACGATCGTGGACGTGCGCACGTTCAACCGCCACGGGATCGAGATCGACGACCGTACCCGCGCCATCCAGAACGAGGAAATCGAACGCCTCGCCAAGGACCGCGAGGACGAGCGCGCGATTCTCAACCGAGCCACCTTCAACCGCCTCAAGGACATGCTGCTGGGCCAGGTGGCCACGGCCGCGCCCAAGGGCATCAAGAAGGGCGTGGAGATCGACGAGCAGCTTCTGGCCGACGTGGAACGCCACGAATGGTGGAAGTTCGCCGTGGCCGACGATGCGCGCCAGCAGCAACTGGAAGCGACCAAGGGCCAGTACGACACCGCGATCAAGGCGATCCAGGAGAAGTTCGAGGACCGCAAGGAAAAGCTCGAACGCGGCGACGAACTGGCGCCCGGCGTGCTCAAGATGGTCAAGGTCTTCGTGGCGGTGAAGCGCAAGCTGCAACCGGGCGACAAGATGGCCGGCCGTCACGGCAACAAGGGGATCATCAGCCGCATCCTGCCGCAGGAAGACATGCCCTTCCTGGAAGACGGCACCCCGGTCGATTTCGTGCTCAACCCGCTGGGCGTGCCTTCGCGCATGAACGTCGGGCAGATCTTCGAAACCCACCTGGGCTGGGCCGCGCGTGGCCTGGGCCACAAGATCGGTGCGGCGCTCGATGCCTGGCGCGAAGCCAACCCGAACCCCGAAGCGGGCGAACCGCCGCATGCGGTGCGCGAACTGCTGGCCGATATCTATGGCGAAAACTACGCCGAAGAGATCCAGGCCCGCAGCGATGCCGAGATCGTCGAGCTGGCCCAGAACGTGCGCCAGGGCGTGCCGATGGGTTCGCCGGTGTTCGACGGCGCCGTGGAAGCCGATGTCACCGCGATGCTGCGCAAGGCCGGGCTGGATGAATCCGGCCAGGTCACGCTGTTCGACGGCCGCACCGGCGAGGCGTTCGACCGCAAGGTGACCGTCGGCTGCAAGTACGTGCTCAAGCTGCACCACCTTGTCGACGACAAGATCCACGCCCGTTCGATCGGCCCCTACAGCCTCGTCACCCAGCAGCCGCTGGGCGGCAAGGCCCAGTTCGGTGGTCAGCGCTTCGGGGAAATGGAGGTCTGGGCGCTCCAGGCCTATGGCGCGGCCTACACGCTCCAGGAAATGCTCACGGTCAAGTCGGACGACGTTGTCGGCCGCACCAAGGTCTATGAAGCGATCGTCAAGGGTGACGACACCTTCGAGGCCGGCATTCCCGAAAGCTTCAACGTGCTGGTCAAGGAAATGCGCAGCCTGGGTCTCAACGTCGAACTCTCGTCGATCGACGAGACGGAAGACGACGACGGCCTGGCCGAGGCAGCCGAATAAGCCGGGACAGACGCGGCGGGGGGCCCTGGCCTTCCGCCGTGCCCCGGCCGCCGCATGACAGGATTTCCCTCCCAGTGAGGATCACGCAATGAACGACCTGACGAAATTCACCAACCAGCTTCCGAAGCCCGAAACCTTCGACCAGATCCAGATCGGCCTGGCTTCGCCCGAGCGCATCCGGAGCTGGTCCTTCGGCGAAATCAAGAAGCCGGAAACGATCAACTACCGCACGTTCAAGCCCGAGCGCGATGGCCTGTTCTGCGCCCGCATCTTCGGTCCCGTGAAGGACTACGAGTGCCTGTGCGGCAAGTACAAGCGCATGAAGTACAAGGGCGTCGTCTGCGAAAAGTGCGGCGTTGAAGTGACAGTCACCAAGGTGCGCCGCGAGCGCATGGGCCACATCGAGCTGGCCGCCCCGGTCGCGCACATCTGGTTCCTGAAGTCGCTGCCCTCGCGCATCGGCCTGCTGCTCGACATGCAGCTCAAGCAGCTCGAACGCATCCTCTACTTCGAAAGCTACGTGGTCATCGAGCCGGGCATCACCCCGCTTGAACGCTACCAGTTGCTGACCGAAGACGAGCTACTCGATGCGCAGGACGAATATGGCGAAGACGCCTTCTCCGCCGGCATCGGCGCCGAGGCGGTCAAGCACATGCTCATGGACCTCGACATGGTCCAGGAGCGCGAAGACCTGCTCAAGGAACTGGCCGAAACCAAGTCCGAGCTGAAGCCCAAGAAGATCATCAAGCGCCTCAAGGTGGTGGAATCGTTCATCGATTCCGGCAACCGCCCGGAATGGATGATCCTCGACGTGGTGCCGGTCATTCCGCCCGAACTGCGTCCGCTGGTGCCGCTCGACGGTGGCCGCTTCGCGACGTCGGACCTCAACGACCTCTATCGCCGCGTCATCAACCGCAACAACCGCTTGAAGCGCCTGATCGAACTGCGCGCGCCCGACATCATCGTGCGCAACGAAAAGCGCATGTTGCAGGAAGCGGTCGACGCGCTGTTCGACAACGGTCGCCGTGGTCGCGTGATCACCGGCGCCAACAAGCGTCCGCTCAAGTCGCTGTCCGACATGCTCAAGGGCAAGCAGGGCCGCTTCCGCCAGAACCTGCTCGGCAAGCGCGTCGACTATTCGGGCCGTTCGGTCATCGTGACCGGGCCGGAACTCAAGCTGCACCAGTGCGGCCTGCCCAAGAAGATGGCGCTCGAGCTGTTCAAGCCGTTCATCTATGCGCGGCTTGACGCCAAGGGTCTGTCGATGACCCTGAAGCAGGCCAAGAAGTGGGTGGAAAAGGAACGCAAGGAAGTCTGGGACATCCTGGACGAAGTGATCCGCGAACACCCGGTCATGCTCAACCGTGCGCCCACGCTGCACCGTCTGGGCATCCAGGCCTTCGAACCCGTGCTGATCGAAGGCAAGGCGATCCAGCTTCACCCGCTCGTCTGCTCGGCCTTCAACGCCGACTTCGACGGGGACCAGATGGCCGTCCACGTGCCGCTTTCGCTGGAAGCCCAGCTCGAAGCGCGCGTGCTGATGATGTCGACCAACAACATCCTCTCGCCCGCCAACGGCAAGCCGATCATCGTGCCTTCGCAGGACATGGTGCTTGGGCTTTACTACCTGTCGATGGACCGCAAGGGCGAGCCGGGCGAAGGCATGCTGCTGGCCGACATGGCCGAAGTGCACCAGGCGCTGTTCGCCGGGGCCGTCACCATGCACACCAAGATCGTGGCGCGCGTGCCGCAGACCGACGAGAACGGGAAGACCTATCTCAAGCGGTATGAAACCACGCCGGGCCGCATGCTGATCGGCGAGTGCCTGCCCAAGAGCCACACCGTGCCCTTCGAGCTGGTCAACCGCCTGCTCACCAAGAAGGAAATCGCCGACGTCATCGACCAGGTCTATCGCCACACCGGCCAGAAGGAGACGGTCCTTTTCGCCGACGCGATCATGAGCTTGGGCTTCCGCAACGCATTCAAGGCGGGCATCTCGTTCGGCAAGGACGACATGATCATCCCGGCGACCAAGGACGCCTTCGTGGCCGAGACGAAGGAACTCGTCGCCGACTACGAACAGCAGTACCAGGACGGCCTGATCACCCAGCAGGAAAAGTACAACAAGGTGATCGACGCCTGGAGCCGTTGCGGCGACCAGGTGGCCAACGCCATGATGGACGAGATCCGCGCCACGCCGAGCGACGAGCACGGCCGTGAAAAGCCGATCAACTCGATCTACATGATGAGCCACTCGGGCGCGCGTGGTTCGCCAACCCAGATGAAGCAGCTTGCCGGGATGCGCGGCCTGATGGCCAAGCCTTCGGGCGAGATCATCGAAACGCCGATCATCTCGAACTTCAAGGAAGGCCTGACCGTCCTTGAATACTTCAACTCGACCCACGGCGCCCGCAAGGGCCTGGCCGATACCGCGCTCAAGACGGCGAACTCGGGTTACCTGACCCGCCGCCTGGTCGACGTGTCGCAGGACTGCGTGGTGACGGTGAACGACTGCGGGACCGAGCGGGCGCTGGAAATGCGCGCGATCGTGCAGGGCGGTTCGACCATCGCTTCGCTGGGCGAGCGCATCCTGGGCCGCACCCTGGCCGAGGACATGATCGAGGCCAAGACCGGCAAGGTGATCTGCGAGAAGGGCACGCTGCTCGACGAAGCCGCCGTGGCGCGCATCGAAGCGGCCGGCGTCCAGTCGGCGCGCATCCGCTCGCCGCTGATCTGCGAAGCGCCCCAGGGCGTGTGCGGCACCTGCTATGGCCGCGACCTGGCGCGCGGTACGCCGGTGAACATCGGTGAAGCGGTCGGCGTCATCGCCGCCCAGTCGATCGGTGAACCGGGCACGCAGCTCACCATGCGTACGTTCCACATCGGTGGCGCCGCGCAGGTGAACGAACAGTCGCACCTCGAATCGATCTGCGATGGTACCGTGCACTATCGCGACATCCCGACGATCACCGACAGCCGCGGTCGCCGCCTGTCGCTCGCCCGCAACGGCGAAATCGTGATCATCGACACCGATGGCCGCGAACGCGCCATGCACCGCGTGCCCTATGGTACCCACCTGCTGCACGAAAACGGTGCAACGGTGGCCCAGGGCCAGCGCCTGGCCGAGTGGGACCCGTTCACCCTGCCGGTGATCACGGAAAAGCCCGGTATCGTGCGCTACCAGGACCTGATCGACGGCCGCACCCTGACGGAACAGGTCGACGAAGCGACGGGTATCGCCCAGCGCGTCGTCACCGAAAACCGTGCCGGTGGCCGCGCCAAGAAGGAAGACCTGCGTCCGCGCCTGACCCTGCTCGACGACGCCTCGGGTGAAACCGCGCGCTACATGATGGCGCCGGGCACCACCCTGTCGGTGGAAGACGGCCAGGAAGTCCAGGCCGGTGACGTGCTGGCCCGCGCCAGCCGCGAAGCCGCCAAGACCCGCGACATCACGGGCGGTCTGCCGCGCGTGGCCGAGCTGTTCGAAGCGCGCAAGCCCAAGGACAACGCGATCATCGCCAAGATCTCGGGCCGCGTGGAATTCATTCGCGACTACAAGGCCAAGCGCAAGATCGCGATCATCCCGGAAGAGGGCGAACCGGTCGAGTACCTGATCCCCAAGTCCAAGGTGATCGACGTCCAGGAAGGCGACTACGTCAAGAAGGGCGACAACCTGATCTCGGGCTCGCCCGACCCGCACGACATCCTCGAAGTGCTCGGGGTGGAGGCTCTGGCCGAATACCTCGTCGCGGAAATCCAGGAAGTCTATCGCTTGCAGGGCGTGAAGATCAACGACAAGCACATCGAGGTGATCGTTCGCCAGATGCTCCAGAAGGTGGAAATCACCGATGGCGGTGATACCACCCTGCTGCCGGGCGAGCAGGTCGACCTTGAGGAAATGAACGAAACCAACGCCAAGCTGCCGGGGGGCGCGCGCCCTGCGGAAGGCAAGCCGGTGCTGCTCGGCATCACCAAGGCTTCGCTCCAGACCCGTTCGTTCATCTCGGCCGCGTCGTTCCAGGAAACCACCCGCGTGCTCACGCAGGCGGCGGTCGAAGGGAAGCGCGACAGCCTGATCGGCCTCAAGGAAAACGTCATCGTCGGCCGTCTCATCCCCGCCGGCACCGGCGCGGGCATGAACCGCATGCGCGTGGCGGCCAACAGCCGCGACGCGGCTCTGCGCGCTGCCAACCGTCGCCTTCAGGAAGCCCTGATCGCGCCGCGCACGGCGGCCGAAGAGCACGCTGCCGAACTGGCGCAAGGCCCGGAAGCGGCGATCGGCAACGATCCGCTGGCCCAGGTCGAAGGGGAAACCCACGGCACGGACGCCGATGCGGCCGATTACCTGATCAAGGGCGACAAGGACTGATCCTCTCGCCCGCCTGGTCCAGGCACACGAAAACCCCGCCGGGCAACCGGCGGGGTTTTTCATTGGTGCACCTGCTGCCTCGGCCGGTTGCACCAGGCCTGCCTGCCCAAGGGTTGCGCTTGAATTGCGCCGGTCTTGTCGTAAAGCCATGGCCATCATGACCGACCAGACCGCAACCCGCGCCGCCCCGATCGCCTGCCCGCAGCCCAAGGACTGGATTCGCGCGATCCACGCCTATGTGCCGGGCAAATCGGCCGGGCTGGATGGACAGCCGCTGATCAAGCTTTCGGCCAACGAGAACCCGCTGGGCACCAGCGGCGCGGCCGTCGAGGCGCGCGCACAGGTGGCCAATACGGCGCTCTATCCCGACCCCGACAGCAAGGACTTGCGCGCCGCGCTCGCCGCGCTGCACGGGCTCGATCCGGCGCGCATCGTCATGGGCACCGGTTCGGATGAGCTGCTCCACATTGCCGCCCAGGCCTATGCCGGGGTGGGCGATGAAGTGCTGTTCGTGCGCTATGGCTTTTCGGTCTATCCGATCGCGGCGCGGCGCTGCGGCGCAACCCCGGTGGAAGCGCCCGACTGCGATTACGGCACCGATGTCGACGCGCTGCTCGCCGCCGTGACCGAGCGTACCCGCGTGGTCTTCTTGGCCAATCCCAACAACCCCACGGGCAGCTATATCGGCCGTAGCGAGCTGGCCCGGTTGCACGCCGGCCTGCGCCCCGACGTGCTGCTGGTGGTGGACCAGGCCTATGCCGAATATGTCGCGGAAAAGGACGACGATGGCGCGCTCGATCTGGCGCGCAGCGCGGCCAACGTGCTGGTGACGCGGACCTTTTCCAAGATCTACGGCCTGGCCGGAGAGCGCATCGGCTGGGCCACCGGCCCGGTCGCAGTGATCGACATGCTCAACCGCATTCGCGGGCCGTTCAATGTTTCGCTGACCGGGCAGGCCATGGGGCTGGCCGCGGTGCAGGACCAGGCCTTCGTCCAGGCTTCGGCGGCGCACAATCGCGCCGAGCGGGCGCGCTTCGTGGCGGCGCTGGAGCAACTGGGCAACCACGGGCTGCGTCCGCTGCCCAGCCAGGCCAACTTCGTGCTGATCGAGTTTTCCGGGGCGCTCACGGCAGAGGCGGCCTACCTCGGCCTGATGGATGCAGGCTATATCACCCGCTGGCTGCCGGGGCAGGGGCTGCCCCAGTGCCTGCGCATCACCATCGGCACGCCCGAGCAGATGGACGCCATCGCCACCGCCTTGCGCGCCATGGCCCAGTCGACGCGATGAGCGAGTCGTTTCGCGATGTGGCGGTGATCGGCCTGGGCCTGCTGGGCGGATCGGTGGCGCTGGCGGCGCGCGCGCGCATCCCCGGCGTGCGCGTGGTCGGCTACGATGCCGATCCGGCGGTGCGCGCCCGTGCCGCCGAAATCGGCCTGGCCGACGCGATTGCCGACACTCCGGCGCAGGCCGTGGCCGGTGCGCAACTGGTGGTGTTCTGCGTGCCGGTGGGCGCGATGGGTGCGGCTGCCGCTGCCGTGGCGCCACACCTGCCCGCCGATTGCGTGATCAGCGACGTGGGATCGAGCAAGGCCAGCGTGCTCAAGGCGCTGGGTGAAGCGCTGCCGGGCGCAACGATCGTGCCCGCGCATCCTGTCGCCGGGACCGAGCAGAGCGGCCCGGACGCAGGCTTTGCCACACTGTTCGTGGGCCGCTGGTGCATTCTCACCCCGGCCGAAGACGCCGACGAGGCGGCCGTGGCCCGCGTTTCCGCGTTCTGGGAAGCGCTGGGCGCCAAAGTGGAGATGATGGATGCCGCGCACCACGATCTGGTGCTGGCCGTCACCAGCCACCTGCCGCACCTGATCGCCTATACCATCGTCGGAACAGCGTCTGACCTGGAGGAAGTGACCCAGAGTGAGGTGATCAAGTATTCCGCCGGTGGCTTCCGCGATTTCACCCGCATTGCGGCGTCCGATCCGACGATGTGGCGCGACGTGTTCCTGCACAATCGCGACGCGGTGCTGACGATGCTCCAGGTCTTTACCGAAGACCTGACCGAATTGCAGAAGGCGATCCGCAAGGGCGACGGCGCCGCGCTGTTCGATCATTTCACCCGCACCCGCGCGATCCGCCGCTCGATCATCGCCATGGGCCAAGACGACGCCCGGCCCGACTTCGGCCGCGACCACGGCGTGGCAACGGCGCCGGCCACGGAAGACGCTGCGCGTCCGCGCTGAGCGGTTGTCAGGCGTCGTTGGGCATTCCGGTACGCTCCTCCTGGTGCAGCACGCGCGCGTGCCACACATTGCGGCCCACGAAGATCACCAGGATGATCGCCGCGACAATGACGGCAACGGTCAGCCCGGCGCGGCCGAAGCGGCGAGCGCGGCGATCGGGTGGCAGGTTGCGGGGGTCTTCCATGGCGTCGCCTTTTCCGGATCGGAGGGGATGCCGTGGCAATGGGGCCAGCGCCCATTCGCTCCCCCGCACCAACCTGCATAAGCAAGAAGGGGCGGCAACCGCGTGGTTGCCGCCCCTTTCTGTTGGCCTGTGGCGCCGCGATCAGAGCGCGATGCTGAGCGAAGCGCGCACGTTGGGGGCGATGCCGCCGTTGGTGGGCTTTTCCGCCCCGGCGGAGATCTTCCAGGTATAGTCCAGGCCGCCCTGGAGGATGCCGACCGAGCCGATCCAGGCCGACTGCTGGTTTTCCGGGGTGAGCGTGAACTGCTGGCCCGAACCGAAGATCGCCGTGGTCTGGCCCAGATCGCCCGAGAGGTGGCTGCGACGGCCCAGGTCTGCCTCGACGGTGAACGGACGGCCTTCGTAGCTGCTCGGCCCACGGCTCCACGAGAAGCCCAGCGTGGTGGTGGCGTTGACCGCCGTGCTGGTGCGGTCGCGCACCAGCAGGATGATCGCGTCGGTGCCGGTTTCCTGGTAGCCGTTTTCCTTCAGGCGATAGTACTCGATGCTTGCCTTGGGCTTGATCTTGAACGTGTCGCTCAGGTTGAAATCATAGGTGAACCCGCCGGTGGCCGAAAGCGAATGGCCCTTCCAGCCGCCGTGGGCGGTGTAGGTGATGTCGGCCGAATCGACCACGCCGCTGAACGTGCGGTCCAGCTTGAACGACGACTTGCCATAGCCGACGCGGGCGAAGGTGTAGAGGTTGCCGAACGCCTTGCGCCAGAAGGCGTTGAATTCGATGTTGTTCACGCCCAGCGACTGCTGGTTGTGGTTGTTCACCGTGCCGCTGGTCCAGTCGAGGTAGGCGCCGACGTTGCCGATTGCGGTGGTACGCTCCAGGCCCAGCGACACGCCACCGCCGCTCAGGCTGTAGCCGATCGAATCACCATCGTGCTTGCTGGCGCGGAAATAGAGCGGCTCCAGCCACAGGCCGCTCTTGCTGATCGTGAACAGCGACGAATCGTCGGCCACATGCAGCGCCGCCTGGCGCGAACCGCGCGTGACGAAATCGAACGCGCCGCCGGCATAATCGGGCAGAAGCTCGTTGAACTGGCTTTGCAGCGCGCTGGTCGTGGTCATTTGCAGCAGGCTGGATTCCAGCGTGCTGTAGCTGGCCGCGTTGCCGATGATCGCGTCATAGGCGGCTGCCTGGGGCGAGGTGAGGCCAAGTTCCGTGGCGGTCTTGCGCGCCAGGGTCAGCTCCAGGTCGTTGCCGGACTGGGTGATCGAGCCCTTGAACAGGATCGGCAGCGAAAGCGAGCTGGTGGTGACGTTGCTGCCACCGGTCAGCGTGCCGGCCGACACGATGTCATAGGTGCCGGCGGCATTGGCGAACGACGAGATCGTCACGCCGATCTTGGAACCGCTGTTGAACGTGACCGTGTTGGCGACGAGCTTGGACGCGGTGCCGGCGGTGCCGTCGACATAGACGCCCAGCGTGCCGCCGGAATTGACCGTCAGGCTGTTGATCGTGGTGGTCGCGGTGCTGTTGGCACCGAACGAGCCGCCGTTGACCACCACGCCCAGTTGCGACCCGCCGGTGATCGTGCCCTTCCAGATCGACGAATCGTTGAGCGTCAGCGTGCCGACCTGGTCGTTCAGTTCCATTTCGCCGGTGAAGCGCGAATTGCCCCCCATGGTCATGGTGGCGGTGCCGCTGGTGCCGAAGTCGATATTGCCGATCCACTTGGCATCGTCGGCCAGCGTCACGGTGTTGTTGCCGGTGCCGAGATAGGCGTTGCCGGTGACCTTGCCGGATTCGATGTCCACCGTGTCGTTGCCGCTGCCGGTGTAGATGTCGCCGGTGATCGCGGTGTAGACCGTGGCGGTGTCGACGTTATAGCCCGAGGCGGCCTTGTCGGTCTTCTGGCTCGCGGCGTCGGTGCTGTTGAGGTACTGCTTGATCGTCACGCCGGTGGTGTTGGCGGACAGGTCGATCGCCGCGCTCGTGCCGGTGGTCGCGCCGCTGACGGTGATGAACCCGGTATTGTTGACCGTGGTCAGCGTGCCGGACTTGTCATAGATGCCATAAAGGTTGCCCGAGGCCACGCCGCTGGCCGTCGCCTTGATCGTGCCCTCGTTGTAGAGCGAGGTGGCCGTGACGCCCGAATTGATCAGGATCGCGCTGGCATCGCCATTGACGGTGGTGGCCGAAACCGTGCCATAGACGCCGATGCCGTTCGACAGGGTGACCGTGCCGCCCTGGCCGCCGATCACCAGGCCATAGGCGTTGAGGCCGCTGTAATAGGCCGAAGCGCCCACCGAGCCGTCGATCGCCACCGAATAGGTGCCGGTGGTGGCCGTGACCGAGCCGATCGTGGTGTTGCCGGTGCCACCGATCAGCAGGGCCGGGCTGGTGCCGTAGGACTGGATCGAACCGGTGGTTTCGGTGGTGCCGTTGCTGCTCGACGCCACGGTGACGATCACGCCGCCGGTCACGTTGCCCGAAACCTGCACGGCGGCATTGCCGGTGCTGAGCGCGGTGGGCGAGAGCGTCTGCGTGGTGCTGTCGTCGGCGGTGTAGCTGACCGCCTGGCTCATCGCGCCATCGATCTTGACAGTGCCGGTCACGTTGCCGTCAACCACCACGGCCTGCGCGCCCGAGCCGATCACCGCAACGGTGCCGCCGATGTTGAGGTTGCCGGTGACGTTGCCGACGCCGACGCCCACGGCATTGTCACCCTTGACGGTGATCGTGCCGGTGTTGGTGATCGAGCCGGTCAGGTCGGAATCGACCACGATGCCGCCCGAATTGTTGCCTTCGACCGAGATCGTGCCGCTGTTCGAGATCGTGGCCGTGGTGGCGCTGCCCGACAGGATGTGGATGCCATAGCGGTTGCTGAGCTGCGATAGTGAGCCATTCACCACCGAGCTGTTGCCCAGCACCGGCGGGGTGTAATCTTCGGTCAGGGCAATGGTGCCGGCATTGGTGATCGTGGTGGTCACGCCGGAGCTGACGGCGATGCCGGCGCTGTTGCTGTAGCCGCTGAGCGTGAGCGACCCACCCGAATTGACATTGACCGTCTTGGAGGAATCGACCGTCACGGCCGTGGCGCTGGCACTGGCCAGCTTGATCGCGCCGCCGCTGGCAATGGTCACGTTGCCGGCAGACGAGGTGCTCAGCGCCGTCAGCGTGCTGGTGCTCACCGTGGTATCGGCCAGCGCCGGGGTGGCGCCAGCAATAAGCGCGGCAGGAATCGCCAGCGGGGCGACGGTGGAAAGGAAACGGATCTTGGGGAGGCGCTGCATGGGCTCTCGTCTCGTTGGGCAAAAGGGCCAGCAGGGGCAGGCCGGTGGCAACATTGCGGGCTTCATATCGGGCGCAGGCCAGCTTTACCAGTGCCTGAAATGCGCCGAAACCACTATCCGTCGCAAACGAAGATGAAGAAATGTTCAGACAATTTTGGTGACTGTAAATTTGCCGTTCAGATGATAGGCTCCAGCAGGGGACCCGGGACAAGGGAATGGACGGAGCAACCATCGTGCGCGACGGGTGGACCGCATGACCTTTTGCGGTGACTTGCAGGGCGACGCCGTATCCACGGACGTGGGCCTTGGCGGCCCCCTTCCGGGCGGACCGGTCATCGATCAACAACCAGGCGAATCGCTGGCGCGCACGGCCTATGCCGCGCCGCAGGTGGATCCGGCCATAGCCAGACACGGCGCCGATCAAGGGCGCGACAGCCTGGCCCTGCGGGACGACGTGGCGCTGATGCGCCGCGTGGCGCAAGGGTGCCAGGCCTCGTTCGCGGTGCTGGTGGAGCGCCACGCTGCGGCGCTCTATCGCGTTGCCGCGCGCATGCTGGGCGATGGCCACGATGCCGAGGACGTGGTGCAGGACTGCTTTGCCCGCATGTGGCAGAACGCGCCGCGCTGGCAGCCCACCGGCGCCGGCCTGGTCGGCTGGCTGCATCGCGTGGCGATGAACCTGTGCTTTGACCGCAAGCGCCGCTTCCGCGTGGTGGTGACCGACGATCTGCCGGATCCGGCGGACCAGGCCCCGCTCGCCGATCGGCTGATCGAGCAGCGCGAAGCCTGCGCCCAGGTGGCGGCGGCCCTGGCCGACCTGCCGGAACGCTATCGCGCGGCGCTGGTCTTGTGCTATTACGAGAACTTCTCCAATGCACTTGCGGCCCAGGTGCTTGATCTTAATATCAAGGCGATGGAGTCGCTGTTGTTCAGGGCGAGGCGGCAGATGCGGGAATTGCTAGAAGCACGCGACATCACCTGTCGCGACGTGGCGTTCATGGGCGCGGCCGCCGGCCTCGATGGTGCCGGCCCGAATGAAGCCGGGCCTCGTTCGGGCGCAGGCGCGCTGGCGTGACCGGCCACCAGCCTCGCATCGCCGATCCGGGCCGGGATCGCGTGGCAGGCTCCGATTCGGCCCCCAGCCGCTTGTCCGATGCGGCGCTCGACCAGATTCTGGCGCGACACGACGCGCCGGCGCTGCCCGCCGGCCTGACGGCCCGCATCCTGCGCGATGTGCCGCTGCGCCCGCAATTTGCCGCCAGTGGCCTTGACGCCTTGACCGAAGCGCCGGTGCGGCTGACCGCGCAGGTCGTGCCGCTGCGCGTGGTGGGCGGCACCGATCATGGCACCCGGCGCCCACTGATGGTCCGGCTGGCGGCCTGGCGCGGCGCCTGGTTGATGCTGGGCGGCACCGGCATCGGCGCCCTTGCTGCCAGCGTCGCGGCCATCGCCATTTTCGGTTCTCCGTTTCAGCCCGCGCCGGTGGCAGGTGCCGGTACAGGTGCAGGGTCCGCAGGCGGCATGGTTGCCTTGGCAACAGCCCCGTCGTCCCCGCTGGCAGCACCGCCTGCCACAGCCGCGCGCGCGCCGGTTGCCGCGCCCGCTGCCAATCCGGCCACCCCCTCCGAAACCGCGCTCGCCGTGGCCGCGCCGCCAATAAGCGCTGGTCCGCAGACGGTGGCCGTGCCGACACCTGATACCAGCGATCCCGATCCGGTGCTGCCGCCGGCCGTTGTCGATCACAGCCATCTGGCGGCGCAGTCGCCCGACCCCGGCCCCGACGGGGCAGCCACCATGGGGCCGACTTTGGGCGCCACGCGCGGCGCGATGGGGCCGTTCGTGCCGCAAGGCTATGGCTATAGCGGCGCCATCGGTGGTGCGCCCGGCGCGATGGGGCCGGGTGGCGGCGCCCCCGGCACGATGCAGTCCATGCCCGGCCACATGCCAGGCGGCCCCTCGCTACCCTGAACGCAACGCTCAGTGCATCGGTGAGGGCGGAAACAGCGCCGCATCGGCAGTGATGCGCGCCACACTCAGCCGGTCTGACGGGGTGCGCGGCCGGGCATCGTCGAGCGCGACGTGGCTGGCACCGGCAAGCGGGGCTGCGCTGCACAGGCTCTGGTCCTGCTGGCTTTGCGAAATGCAGGTAACCGGCAAGCCGTGAAGCAGGCGCACGGTGCGGCGCGGGTCGCTGTCAGGCCCGCCGGGGTGGAACAGTTCGCCGGGATTGGCCTGGAAATAGACGGCGGTGCCCGGCTGCACCAGCACCACCGAGGCGATCCGCGCGCGCAGATCCGCGGGCACGGCGCCCAGTCCGGTGTCGAGCACGCCGGCGCCGAACGCCATGCCGATCAGGACCACCCGCGCGGCGTGGCTGCGGGCCAGCGCCTGGCGCATGGTATCGGCCACCAGGGCATCGACAAAGGCGCGATCGCGCGCCAGGCGGAACAGCGCCGGGGAATTGACCGCCATCACCGGCAGGCCGCGTTCGCGCAGCGCCGCCACGGTGCCGCGCCCCGGCCCCATTTGCAGGCCCATGTCGCCGGAAAAATAGACCGCCACCAGATCGTGGCGCGGCGGGCCGAGCGGAGAACGATAGACCACGGCCTGGCGATCGAAGTAACCGCCCAGGTAGCCGGTCGCGGCCATCGTCGCGCCGCCCACCACGGGCAGGGCGGCGGCAAGGGCAAACAGCTTGCGACCGGGAAAGCCAATAGCCATGATGCAGACGATGCTGCCCTCCGCGCCCTGTCTGGGCGGTGGGGGCAAGATTAACTCGTTGTCATGGAAGCTGCTTGTGGCCGGACGCATCCTGCTGGTTGAAGACGATCCCCAGATCGGGGACTATATTGCGCGCGGCTTTGCCGAGGAAGGCTTTACCGTGGACCGCGCCGCCAACGGGCGTGACGGGCTGTTCCTGGCCACCGACAGCCAGTTCGACGTGGTCGTGCTCGATCGCATGCTGCCGGGCATGGATGGGCTTTCCGTGCTCAAGGCCCTGCGCGCGGCCGAAGTGGAAACGCCGGTTCTCGTGCTCTCGGCGCTGGGCAGCACCGACGATCGCGTGGCGGGGCTGACGGCCGGGGCAGACGATTACCTGGGCAAGCCGTTTTCCTTTGCCGAACTGTTCGCGCGGGTCCAGGCGCTGATGCGCCGGGGCAGCGGGCGCCAGAAGGCCCAGGATACCGTGCTGCGCTGCGCCGATCTGGAACTGGACCGGCTGACCCGCCAGGTGAAGCGCGGCGCGCGCAAGATCACCCTGCAACCGCGCGAATTCCGCCTGCTCGAATACATGCTGCTGCACCAGGGCGAAGTCGTCACCCGCACCATGCTGCTGGAGGCCGTGTGGGACTACCACTTCGACCCCGGCACCAACGTGATCGACGTGCATATCAGCCGCCTGCGCCGCAAGATCGACGATGGCGAGGAGCAGGCGCTGTTCCACACCGTGCGCGGCGCAGGCTATCGCATGGCGGCCGACTGACCATGGCGCGGCGTTGACGATGTTCGCCCGGGCCATGCGCCAGCGCCGCCTCTCGCCCACCATGCTGCGGCTGGTGGCGGCGGTCTTCGTGCTGCAACTGCTGTCGAGCGCGGCGGCGATCTTCTTCCTGCGCACGCAGATGCTCGACGTGGTGCGCGCCGATCGCGAGGACCAGGTGATCGACGTGCGCGACGATCTGCTCGCCGCGTTCTACAGCGGCGGGCGGGGGGCGCTGGCCGATTTCATCCGCGACCAGCGCGGCAGCGTGGCCGATCCCGGCGTCTTCGTCACGCTGGCGGGTGGCGGCGCGCCGACGCTCACCAGCAACATCGATTTCGTCCCGGCGATCACGCCTGGCCCGCGCCCGCAGGCGGTGCTGGTGCGGCGGGGCGACAGCGCCACCGAGCAGGATGCGCTCGTCCTGGCCAGCACGCTGCCCGACGGAGCCCGGCTCACCGTGGGGCTGATGGGCGCCAGCGAGCGGCGCTTCAACCTGGCCTTTGCCGCCGCGATCGGGCTGACCATTGCCGTGGCCGTGGCGCTGGCGCTGGTCAGCGCGCTGGTGCTGGGCCTGGCGATCAGCAGCCGCACGCACGAGATCGCCAAGGCAGCCGAGGAACTGGCCGCCGGCAACTTCGGCATGCGCCTGGCCGAAGGGCAGAGCGGCGACGGCTTTGACCACTTGCGCTTGCAGATGAACCAGATGGCCGAGCGCATCGCCAGCCTGGTGGCGGAACTGGGCGCGGTATCGGGCGCGCTGGCGCATGATCTGCGCTCCCCGGTCACGCGGCTGTCCGCCGCGATCGATACCGCCTTGGCGCGGGTGGATGAACCCGGCGCGGTCGAAGCCTTGCAGGCCGCCCGTGCCGACGCCGACGGCTTGCGTGCGATGCTGGAAACCGCGCTGGAAATCAGCCGGCTCGAAGGGGGCGCGGTGCAGGATCGCCGTGTCCAGCTCGATCTGGCGGCGGTGGCGGCGGACATGGTCGAGCTTTACGAACCGCTGGCCGAGCAATCGGGCGTGACGCTGGCGCTGGACCTGTCCCCCGCCTGGATCATGGCCGATCGCGAACTGATCTCGCGCGCGCTCGCCAATGCCATCGACAACGCGCTGAAATACGGCGGCGATGCCATCACCGTGCGTACCCACGCGGCCGAGGGCGAAGCGCTGCTGGAAGTGGCCGACAACGGGCCGGGCATTGCCCCGGAAGACCGCCCGCGCGTGGTCGAGCGCTTCGTGCGGCTGGACAATGCGCGGACGCGGCCGGGCGGCGGCCTTGGCCTGTCGATGGTCAACGCCGTGGCCCGCCTGCATCGCGGCCGCCTGGAACTGGGCGAAGCCCATGGTGGCGGCCTGGCAGTGACGCTGCACCTGCCGGCCTGACCGGGCGGGAGGTGGGGCCGCCAGGGGGTTATCCCCCCGGCGTGCTCACCCGGCCGGTGCGTTCCAGCTTGCCCCAGCCGATGCCGAGGCCGGCCAGCGCCGAGCTGACCGCGCGGATCACCACGCCATACATCAACTGGCGATAGACGAAGCGCTGGCTCAGCAGCAGGAACGGCGGCAGGCGCTTTTCCCGCACGTCGAGCCGATAGGCGACGAAGCCGCAGGCCAGGTCGATCAGCGTGAAGCCGAGCCAATAGGCCCCCATGCGCAGCACGTCGGTCTGCGTCTGGGCCCAGCCATGCTGCACCACGCGCAGGATCGTGCCGACGATCGAGATGCCCAGTGCCAGGTCGATCAGCGGGGAAGCGATGGCAAAGGCGATCTGGAACAGCCAGGCCTGGGGAATGCCGATGAAGGCCAGGCCCGAGGGGCGCTGCTGCGCCACCACGGCGCGATGCTTCCACAGGCATTGCAACGTGCCGAACGCCCAGCGGAAGCGCTGCTTGCCCAGCGCGCGCAGAGTTTCGGGCGCTTCGGTCCAGGCCACGGCGTCTTCGTCATAGGCCACTTTCCAGCCCTGGCGCTGGATCGCGATGGTCAGGTCCTGGTCTTCGGCCAGGGTGTCTTCGGGATAGCCGCCCACGTCGTTGAGCGCTTCGCGGCGCCAGGCGCCGACCGCGCCGGGCACGACCATGATCGCGTCAAACCGGGTCAGCGCGCGGCGTTCGATGTTCTGCGCGGTGACATATTCCACCGCCTGCCAGCGGGTGACGAGGTTCACCCGGTTGCCTACCTTGGCATTGCCGGCCACCGCGCCGATTTCCGGCTTTTCGAACCAGCGCACCAGCTTGCCGATGGTCTCGGGCTCGAACTGGGTATCGGCGTCGAGCGCCACGATGATCTCGCCATCGGCGGCGGCGAGTGCGCGGTTGAGCGCGCTGGCCTTGCCGCCGTTGGTCAGAGTCATCAGCCGCACACGCGGGTCGTTGCCAAAGGCGGCCGCGACGATGGCGCTGGTCGCGTCCTTGGAGCCATCGTCGGCCACGATCACGTCGAGCGCCGGATAAGTGCTGGCGAGGATGCGGTGGACCGAGGCCTCGATCACCCGCTCTTCGTTGTAGGCCGGGATGATCACCGTCACGCGCGGCTGGTAGGCGGGCACGTCGCTGGCGCGATCGTGCCAGGGCATGGCCGTGCGCGGCTTGGGGAACAGCGCCAGCCCGGTCAGGCCCACGGCGCGCAGCGTGCCGAGCGCGATGGCGAAGAAGAACGTCCAGTTGAGCGTGGCCAGCGCGGCGGCCAGTACCGAGAAGATGCCGATGTCGAGTCGCACCGCCACCAGGTCCCAGCCCTTCACGGCGGGCATCACGTCGTCGCGCTTGAGCCCGGCCAAGGTGGACACCGGCACGAAGCGATAGCCCTGGGCCTGCAACTGCTGGATGATCCGGGGCAGCGCGGCCACGGTCTGCGAACGGTCCCCGCCGCCATCGTGCAGCAGGATCACGTTGGCGGAACGATCGGCATTGCCGGCGTTGACCGCATCGACCGTCAGTTGCACGACCTGATCGGCCGGGCGGCGCATCCAGTCGCCCGGATCGGCATGCAGGCCGACGATGGTATAGCCCTGGTTCTGCGCGATCAGCGCGGGATCGAGTTCGTCGGCCGTGGTCGGCTCGGCGTCCCCGAAATAGGGCGCGCGGAACAGGCGGGTGGAGTGGCCGGTATAGGCCTCGATCAGGCGCTGCGTGGCGTTGAGCTCCAGCTTGATCCCCGCCGGCGTGCTGTTCGCCATATTGGGATGGGTATAGCTGTGATTGCCGATCTCGTCGCCATCGGCCACCATGCGTTGCAGCAGGGTGCGGTTGGCCACGCCGTTTTCGCCGATCACGAAGAACGTGCCGGGCACGTGGTATTGCTCCAGGATCGACAGGATCTTGGGCGTCCAGGTAGGGTCCGGGCCATCGTCGAACGTCAGCGCGACCAGCTTGGGCCGATCGCCGGTGCGGCGCACGACATAGGGCGTGGGCAGCGAATCGTAGCGTTCGCCGGTGACCAGGCCGAGGCGGCGATCGGTGCTGAGCGTGCGCGTGCCCGGCGTGGGCGTGGCGGCAATGCGCAGGATTTCGCCGTTGCCTTCCACGTCCACGTTGCTGCTCTGGGTGATGCGCGAAATGTCGGGCAGAGTCTTGGCGCCGCCGTGCCAGGCCTGGAGCACCGGCCAGAACCCGGGATCTTCCGAACCCAGGCGCCACAGCGCCACCGAGCCCACGCCCAACTGGCGCAGCATCAGCATCTGGTTCCAACTGGTGGCGGCATCGAGCATCCACACGTCGTGGCGCACCGCTGGCGCGCCATCGGTGGTGTCGGCATCGTCGTCATAGGCGAAGCCGGCATTGCCGCTGGCCTTGTCCCACGCGGGCGTGGTGCCGCTGTCGTGCGCGGCCAGCCAGGCTTCTTCCACGGTCAGCGCATCGGCATGGCCTTCGTGCCAGTCATAGCCATAGCTGCCCAGCGCAACCACGGCCTTGCCCGGTGCCAGGCCCTTGATCATGCCCGCCACGCGCGACAGGAACCAGCCGTTCGAGGCAATGGGGCCGGGCGTGCCGCCCTGCCAGTGCTCGTCATAGGCCATCAGCACGATCTTGTCGGCCACGTCGGCAAAGGCGCGCGGGTGCCAGTTCTCGTCGTCTACCGGCATGGTGAGCGAGACGACGCGGTGCTTGGGCGCCAGGCGCGCATGGAGATCGGCGGCAAACTGGTGCAGACCGACGAGCGCGCCCTGCGGCAGGCTTTCGAAGTCGATCATCACGCCGGCATCGCCCGACTTGTCGAGCGCGGCGTCAACGGCATTGGCCAAGGCCAGGCGGCGCGCCGGATTGGCCAGCACGGCTGCGGTGCCGGCACCATCCCAGCCTGCACCGTCTTGTACGTTCTGTAGCACTGGCACCACCAGCGGGCGATGCAGCGATCCGGCCAGGATGCGGCGCATCGGCGCGTCGTCGGTCACGGTCAGCTTGCCGGCATGATCGATCGACATCAGCGTGGGGGCAACCCAGTCGAGCTGGCCGACATGGCGTTGCAGCGCCCCGGCGCTCTCGTCGCTGCCTGCCTCGTAGAAGCCGATGGTCACCGGCGTGCCCTGCTGGCGCGCGGGCGCGGCAGCGCGGCGGCCGAACAGCGCGGCCAGGCTGTGCGACAGGCGGCTGACCTGCGTCTTGAGCGGCAGCGGCGCCAGGCGTTCCTGGGCAAAGGTCAGCGGCTCACGCGGGGAAACCGTGGCGACCGTGGTGGCAAAGACCACGCACATGCCCACCAGCAGGGCCAGCACGGCAAAGGCCAGGCGGCGGGTCCAGCGACGGCGCTGGCCGGTGGGATCGAAGAAGATGGGGCGTGACACGGCCGGGGTGTTTTCCGAACTGGATAAGGTTGATGGGTTGCCGGGCAGGGAAGGGCGCGGGCCTGGTTCGCATCGTCAGCGATCGGAGCCGGATCATCGGCGACCTGCTGGGCATGGTCGGCGGCCGGAACACCGGGATCGGGATAGCGGGGGGCTGCGCCAAACGGCGGGGTGACGGCGAGCAGCCCGAGCGGAACCGGAACAGGGGACCGTCACGTCGCGGGTCCAAAGCTGCTCACCGTCGAAAAGCGGTCTAGCCCATCCGGCCTGCCGGTGGCGTGATCAAAACATTACGGTTTGGCCATGGTGCCGTCCCCCCGCCCTTTCCGTGCCGGGCCGGTGGATTTGCCCGTTCCACTCGGCCCAACAAGATGCACAGCCTTTTGCCCGGTGGCAGCGCGGCCAACAATCTCTAAATTGCGCGGGAAAGGATGGATTATCCATGCAGCAACCGGTCTATTTCCTGTCTCATGGTGGCGGCCCCTGGCCGTGGCTCGATGGCCCGTTCCGCGATGGCTTTGCCTGGCTCGAAGCCTCGCTCAAGGCCTTGCCAGCGCAATTGCCGGCCCGCCCGCGCGCGGTTCTGGTGGTCTCGGGCCATTGGGAAGAGCCCGGCTTCACCGTCTCCACAGCCGCGCAGCCGGGCATGGTCTATGACTATTACGGCTTTCCCGAGCACACCTATCATATCCGCTATCCCGCGCCGGGCGCCCCGGACCTGGCCGAAGAGGTCGTGCGGCTGGGCGCGGCGGCGGGCATCGCCATCGGCCGCGATCCCGCGCGCGGGTTCGACCACGGCACGTTCTCGATGCTCCAGCCGATCTGGCCAGAGGCGGACATTCCCGTGCTCAGCCTGTCGCTGCGCGCCGATTATGACGTGCCTGCGCATCTCGCGCTGGGCCGCGCGCTGGCGCCGCTGCGCGAGCAGGGCGTGCTGATCGTAGGTTCGGGCTTCAGCTATCACAACTTGCGCCAGTTCGGCGCGGGCGCTGCGGCGCCGTCTGCCGCGTTCGACGCCTGGTTGCGACACACGCTGCTGGACTTGGCGCCCGAAGCCCGCGCGGACGCGCTGCTGACATGGGACCAGGCCCCCGGTGCGCGTGCCTGCCACCCGCGCGAGGATCACCTGATCCCGCTGATGGTGGCGATCGGTGCGGCCGGGGCAGACCCGGCCACCTGCATCTATTCGCAAAGCGATCTGCGCGGCGGCGTCACCGCCTCCAGCTATCGCTTCGGGCCGGATACCACCCCGAGCGGCTTTGACCGGATCGGCCAGGCGCTGGCCGAAGCGTGATCGCCCTGCCCCAAAAGGAAACCCGCCATTCCGGGGGGGACGGAATGGCGGGCCGGGGGGAAGGTGAGAGAGCCGCGCCAGGCGCGACTCCCGTTATCAGAACGTGGCGGCCTTGATCACGAAGCGCACCGAGCGGCCCGGCATCACCACCAGGTCCTTGTTGAGCGCGGTCGCCAGGCGCTGGGTGTCGTCAGTCAGGTTCTGGCCGACCACCGACAGCTCGATGCCCGGGTGGCTCTTGAACGGGCGCCACGCGACATTCATGTTGAGGTTGTTGTAGCCATCGGTGGGCGTGTCGAAATCGCCCGCCTTGTCCTGCCGGCCATAGTGGCTGAACATGATCCCGGCATCGATCGTCTTGCCGGCCCAGGCAAAGCCGCCGCCGATGCGATAGGGCGGGATGCGCGGCACGTTGCTGCCGTTGTCCAGCGTCGCGCGGGTGTAGTCGCCCAGCACCTTGGCGGTGAAGGTGCCGGCATCGGTCTTCACCAGATCCTGGCTCATTTCCGCTTCCAGGCCGCGGAACTTCGCGCCCTGCTGGCGATAGAACAGCTCGCGCAGTTCGCCGTCGGTGGCGCTGGTGCACACGCCGTCATCGTCGCAGGTGCGGCCGGTCAGGTCGCCGTAGATATAGTTCTTGTACCAAGTGTAATAGACCGAGCCGGTGAAGGCGAAGCCGCCCTGGCGCACGCGCAAGCTGCCTTCCAGCGAATTGGCGCGCTCGATCTTGAGGTTGGCATCACCGGTTTCATAGGTCTGCGGGCCATCATGACCGCCACGCGCGAACAGTTCGGTCAGCGCCGGGGCGCGACCCGTGCTGGAGAAGTTGAGGCCGAACTTGACCGCCTGCACCGGGGTGTAGAGCAGGCCGATGGCGCCGCTCACCGGCGTATAGTTGCGCACGGTGAAGTCGTTGTCGGCCGGGGTGCCGGTGATGCGCACATGCTCGACGCGGCCGCTCGCCTCGACATGCAGCGGATCGGCAAGCTGGATTTCGGTGAACAGGTAGCCGGCGATGTTCTGGCTGGTCGCCGGGTTCAGGTAGCTGCTGTCTTCCCCGATCGCCGAGAAATCGCGGTGCTGGTATTCCACGCCCAGCGCGGTGTTGCGCACCGGCCCGATGGCGTTGAGCAGCAGTTCGCCGCGGCCGTTCCATTCCTTGTTCTTGAACGTGGTGTTGACCGAGCCGTCGGGGTTCTTCTCCTGGTGCTGGTAATCACCATAGCTGCCATCCAGGGTAAAGGTCTTGAGCAGGCCCGAATCCAGCGCAAAATAGTTGCGCGTCATCACCTTGGTCTGGCGCATGTCGATATAGGTGGTGTCGCTGGGAATGCCGTAGCGGGCATCGTAATGCGTCACGGCCAGGCCCACGTGGCTCTTGTCGCCGGGCAGGAAGTAGGACCCGCCCACCGATCCGCCCCAGCCGTTGAACCAGGAATTCTGCTGGGTGCCGAGCGGCGTGTCATAGTTGTCGGTGGTGCGCCAGAAGCCATCGGCGTGCAGCGCGAGCTGGCCCGACTTGGCATCGACCAGCGCGGCGGTTTCCACGCCCTTGTTCACCGTGGTGTAGCTGGTGCTGGCTTCGGCCGAGATCGCCTCGGTCGGCAAAGTCATCGGCACGCGGTTGTTGATCGTGTTCACCACGCCGCCGATCGCCTGGCTGCCATAGCGCAGCGTGGCCGCGCCGCGCACCACTTCGATCGAGCGCGCCGAAAGCGGATCGATCGGAATGCCGTGGTCGGGGCCGATGTCCGACACGTCGGAGCTCGACGTGCCGTCTTCGAGCAGGCGGACGCGGTTGCTGTCCATGCCGCGAATGATCGGGCGGCTGGCGCCGGCGGCAAAGCCGGTGGCCGAAACGCCGGGAATGTCGCGCAGCGCGTCGGCGATGCTGGCCCCGCCGGCGCGGGCGATCTGGTCGGAATCGACGCGGGCGGAAACCGTGGGCGTATCATCGATGGTGTGGCCGAACGGCGTGGCGGTGACCACGATCGGCGTGGCGCTCGCGGTGCCGCCGCCACTGGTGCCGGCATCGGCAGAGGCATCATCCGATGCAGCGGGGGCGGGGGCAGGCGCATCGGCCCAGGCGGCGGCGGGGGCCAGAGCCAGGACCGCAGATCCCAGCATCAGGATGGAACGCATTGAAAACTCCTCCATAACCTTGTGTTCGCGCTCCGGCCCATTCGGGGGGCGGCCGTGAACGCGCATTGTCGCAGCGCCCGCAAACACTGCGGGCGTCGTATTTCCGGGCCTCTCCGCCGCGCTCGCTCCCTTGTTCAGGAACGATATAACATTTCATGATAAGCCCCGGCAAGAGCCGGAATGCGGGCGCCTTCTGGCCATGATTCACCTGAACGCAGGATGAAGCGCTTAACGTAAGCGTTGGAATTGGTTGCGGGCGTCTTCGTTCGATCGTTCGCATCGTGGCACAGACCAGGACGACACAAACGAAAAAGGCCCGCCGATCGATGCCGGCAGGCCCTTTCACGTCAAGCGTTGCCGCTATCAGCCGGGGATGGCGGCGCGGGCCTGGGCGCCATCGCCCTGGGGCGCGGCGAGGATGTCCTTCACCAGGGCGCCCTTGGCCACGGTCTTGGTCTGCGGATCGCCCACCGTGCTGCGGATGCCCACGGCCGAAGCGCCGGCCTTGCCCAGCGTGTCGGTTTCCACGGCGCTGCGCGGGGCCGGGCCGCCGAACAGGGCGTCGAGCGCCTGCTTCGACGAATCGACATCCTGCGGGCGCGGCGCGCCGGGGTTGGGCGGGGTCAGCGCGAAATCGGGCGGCACGACCAGCGGCGCCTGGCGGCTGACGGCGAATTCATCGGGGCGAACGCGGTTGAACAGCGAGCTGTTCGAGCTGCACGCAGCCAGAAGGCTCCCGGCCGAAACGAGAAAGGCAAGGGCGGCGGCTTTGCGCATTACTTAAATCTCCGTAGGGCTGGGGCTGCCCGGCTCGCGCTTTTCGCGCGAAAACAGCGAACGGGCAAGCAGGATCAACACGCCCAGCGTGATTGCCGCGTCGGCCAGGTTGAAAATCAGGAAAGGCCGAAATTCGCCGAAATGAAGGTCAGCGTAATCGATCACATAGCCGCGCGTCCAGCGATCATAGATGTTGCCCATCGCCCCGCCGAGCACGAAAGCCAGGCCAGAGAGTTCGGCCAGCGCCTTTTCGCGCAGCATCCAGATCACCACGCCCAGCGCGATCAGCCCGGTCATGGCCAGTAGCGCCAGCTTGCCTTCGCTCGAATCCGCGCTGAACAGGCCCAGCGACACCCCCAGGTTCTGCGTCCAGCGCAGGTTGAAGAAGCTGGTGAGATAGATCGCACCCTGTTCGGGCAGGGCCAGCGGGCCGGCGATCCAGGCCTTTACTGCGCGGTCCAGGCCGAACGTGGCAAAGGCCAGGGCAAAGCCGGCCAGGCGGTTGCGGGTGAACAGTCTCACGCGGCTTGCCCGTCGAGCGTTGCCACCACGCTGTCGCAGCGGGCGCAGAGCGCGCCGTCTTCGCTCACTTCGGGAAGGTGGCGCCAGCAACGGCCGCACTTGTGGTCATCGGTTCGGGTCACGGCAAGCTCCTGCCCGCGGGTAACTGTCGCACTGATGAACAGTTCCGCCAGGCCGTCTTCGGCTTCCGGCGCGTCGGCCGGCACGGTGACGCGGGCTTCCAGGCCCGAACCCAGCACCTTTTCGCGGCGCAGCGGTTCGATTGCCTCGTTCACGCGGGTGCGCAGCGCGCGCAGAGCTTCCCACTGCGCCACATCGGCTTGCGCTGCGGGCAGTTCGGGCCATTCCAGCAGGTGGACCGAAGCGCCGGGCGTGCGGCTCTGCCACACTTCTTCGGCCGTGAAGACCAGCACCGGCGCGGCATAGCGCACCAGGGCGTGGAACAGCACGTCGAGCACGGTGCGATAGGCGCGGCGCTTGGGATCGGCCGGCGCGTCGCAATAGAGGCTGTCCTTGCGGATATCGAAGAAGAACGCCGAGAGGTCTTCGTTGCAGAACTCGGTCAGGGCGCGGACATAGGTGTTGAAATCATAGTCCGCCACGGCCTGGCGCAGCGTGCTGTCCAGCCCGGAGAGGCGCACCAGCATGTAGCGCTCCAGTTCGGGCATGGCCTCGGGCGCCACGCGCTCGTCCTCGCTGAAATCGGCCAGCGCGCCGAGCAGGTAGCGGAAGGTGTTGCGCAGCTTGCGATACTGGTCGGCCACCCCGGCGAGGATTTCCTTGCCGATGCGGTGATCCTCGGTGAAATCCACAGACAGCGCCCACAGCCGCAGGATATCCGCGCCATAATCGCGCATCAGGTCCAGCGGGCTGATCGTGTTGCCCAAAGACTTGGACATCTTCAGGCCCTTGGCATCCATGGTGAAGCCGTGGGTCAGGATCGCGTCATAAGGCGCACGGCCGCGCGTGGCGCAGCTTTCTAGCAGCGAAGACTGGAACCAGCCGCGATGCTGGTCGCTGCCTTCGAGATAGAGATCGGCCGGCCAGCGCAGTTCGGGCCAGCGGCCTGATTCCAGCACGAAGGCATGGGTGGAACCGGAATCGAACCACACGTCGAGAATGTCGGTGACGCGCTCGTAGTCCTCGGCCTGGTACTTGTCGCCAAGGTAGTCCTGCGCGCGCTCGTCGTCCCAGGCGTCCACCCCTTCGGCCATCACGCCGGCGATGATGCGGGCGTTGACTTCGGGATCGGCCAGGTACTGCCCGGTCTGGCGGTTGACGAACAGGGTGATCGGCACGCCCCAGGCGCGCTGGCGCGAGAGCACCCAGTCGGGCCGCCCTTCGACCATGGCGCCGATGCGGTTGCGGCCCTTTTCCGGCACGAAGCGCGTGGCGGCGATCGCCGCGACGGCCTTTTCGCGCAGAGTGCCGCCTTCGCGGGCCTGGTCCATCGGCACGAACCACTGCGGGGTGCAGCGATAGATCACCTTGGCCTTGGAGCGCCAGGAATGCGGGTAGGAGTGCTTGTAGTCCGCGCTCGCCGCCATCAGCGCGCCCACTTCGGCCAGCGCCGAACAGATCGGGCCATCGGGGGCGTTGAACTTGGGGTTGATCACGCTGCCCTGGCCACCAAGCCAGCCCCAGTCCTCGCGATACTTGCCATCGGCAGTGACGGCAAACTTGGGCTCGATGCCGTGCGCCTTGCACAGGGCAAAGTCGTCCTCGCCATGGTCGGGCGCCATGTGGACCAGGCCCGTGCCCGAATCGGTGGTGACGAAATCCCCGGCCAGCAGCGGGCGCGGCTCGGCAAAGAAGCCGCCCAGCGCGTGCATGGGGTGCCGCGCGACGGTGCCGGCGAGTTCGGTGCCTTTGCCTTCCCACAGCGGGCTTTCCAGCGCGATGCCAAAGCGGGCGGCTGCGGCGGCGACCAACGGGGCGGCCAGCAGAACGCGCTTGTCGCCCGCCTGAACCAGCACGTAATCCACCTCAGGCCCATAGGCGAGCGCCTGGTTGACCGGGATCGTCCAGGGCGTGGTGGTCCAGATCACCGCATAGGCGCCCTTGAGCGCTGCGATCGGCGAATCCGTGATTTCGAACGCCACGTCGATTTGGGTGGAAACGATGTCCTCGTATTCCACCTCGGCTTCGGCCAGCGCGGTCTTTTCCACCGGGCTCCACATCACCGGCTTGGCGCCGCGATAGAGCTGGCCGCTCTCGGCGAACTTGAGCAGTTCGCCCACGATCGTCGCTTCGGCCTGGAAATCCATGGTCAGGTAGGGCCGGTCCCAAGCGGCGTTGATGCCCAGGCGCTTCAACTGCTCGCGCTGCACGTCCACCCACTTCTGGGCATAGGCGCGGCATTCGGCGCGGAATTCCTTGGGCGGAACCTCGTCCTTGTTCTTCTTCTTCTTGCGGTACTCTTCCTCGACCTTCCACTCGATGGGCAGGCCGTGGCAGTCCCAGCCGGGCACATAGGGCGCGTCCTTGCCCAGCAGGGTCTGGGTGCGCACCACCATGTCCTTGAGGATATGGTTCAGGGCATGGCCGATATGCATGTCGCCATTGGCATAGGGCGGGCCATCGTGAAGGATGAACGTGTCACGGCCCGCGCGCGCGGCGCGCACCTGGCCGTAAATGTCTTCCTCCTGCCAGCGCGCAAGAATGCCCGGCTCCTTTTGCGGGAGCCCGGCCTTCATGGGAAAATCGGTCTTCGGCAGGAAGACGGTGTCTCGATAGTCGCGCTTGTCGGTCATGATCGGCGGGCCTTAGCGGCCCACGCGGATTCCTGCAAATGCCGGATGCAGCCAAATGCGGCTGGCGTGGCGCAGGGCCCCGGGTCAAGCCCGGGGCGACAGAACAGGGCAGGGACCGGAAATGCGTCGCCCCGGGCTCGACCCGGGGCCCTCCGCCACGCCAGCGCTCCTTAACCCAGCCCGATCAGCGAAATCTCCCGGCCATAGCCCGGCTCGCCCGCATGCGTCGCGCGGCGGAAGGAAAAGAAGCGCTCGGGCTGGGCATAAGTGTCCTCGTCCAGCATCCCCACCACGCCCACGCCAAAGGCATGGAGACGATGGGCGACATAGCCGGGCAGGTCGAACCAGGCATGGCCGGCCTTGCCGGGGCGGAAGAAGCGTTCGTTGGCGTCGTCCTGCTCCACGAAGCGGGCCTCGAACGCGGCATCCACTTCATAGCTTTTCTGGCCGATGCACGGGCCGACCACGGCGGCGATGGCGGCGCGATCGGCGCCGAGCGCTTCCATCGCCTCCACCGTGCGGTCGGTCACGCCGTCGATCGCGCCGCGCCAGCCGGCATGGGCCGCGCCGATCACCCCGGCATGGGGATCGTGAAACAGCACCGGCGCGCAATCGGCGGTGAGAATGCCGAGCAGCACGCCGGGGCGATTGGTCACCAGGGCATCGCCGCGCGGGCGGTCGGCCTCGTCCCACGGCTGGTCCACCACCACCACGTCGGCCGAATGCACCTGATAGGCGCAGACCAGCGTGGCGCCGGGCAGCACAGCGGCGGTGGCGCGGCGGCGGTTTTCCGCCGTGGCCGCCGGATCGTCCTCGCTGCCCCAGCCCACGTTGAGCCCGGCATGGATGCCGGTGGAAACGCCGCCGCGCCGGCCGAGGAAGCCATGGGCGGCACCGGCCAGCGCGGGGTGGGTGATAACCTCGATGCTCATCCTTCCAGGCTCTTGCTCACCTGCTCGCGCACATCGCGCGACAGGCGGGGCGCGGCGGCGATGCGTTCAAGCGCGGCGCGCATCAGGGCGGCGCGCTGCGGCTCGATCCGGCGCCAGCGGCCCAGCGGCGCCACGAAGCGGGCCGCGACATTGCCGTTGATCGGGTCGAGCGCCAGGATCAGATCGGCGATCAGGGCATAGCCGGCGCCATCGGCGGCATGGAACGCCTGGGGATTGGCGGCAAAGGCCATGTAGAGCGCGCGCACCCGGTTGGGATTGGTCAGGGTGAAATCGGGATGCTGCGCCAGGGCGCGGACATGATCGAGCGCCTTGGGGTGGAGCGAGCCGGCCTGGAGCGAGAACCACTTGTCGATCACCAGGCGGTTGTCGGCAAAGCGGGCGTGGAAATCGGCCAGCGCGGCCTCGCGCTGCGGCCCGTCCAGCCCGCACAGCACCATCAGCGCGCCCTGGCGGTCGGTCATGTTGTCGGCGGCATCGTATTGCGCCTTGGCCCGCAGCGCGGTCTGCGCCGGATCGGCCGCCGCCAGATAGACCAGCGCCTGGGTCTTGAGCTTGCGCGCGCCGCGCGCGGCGGCATCGAGGCCATAGGGCACCGCGCTGCACCGGTCATGCAGGGCGCGCCAGGCATCGCCCAGTTCGGTGCCGAGCCAGGCCTTGAGCGCCTCCCGCTCGGCATGGACGCGGGCGGGATCGACCGGGTTCAACTGCTCGGCCAGATAGGCTTCGCCCGGCAGCATGACGAGTTCGCCGCGCATCAGGTCGTCCAGCGCCGGATCGGCCAGGATCGCGCCCAGCGCGCCCGCGATGGCGGCCCGGCCAGCCGCGCGCGCGGCATCGTCGAGCCGGTCTTCCACCGCCGCCACCAGATGCTGCACCACCAGTTGCTGCATCGCTTCATAGCGGGCAAAGGCATCGTCGTCGTGCGCGGCCAGGAACACCAGGTCGTCCACGCTCTGCGGCGCGTTGATCGCCACCGGCGCGGAAAAGCCGCGATTGAGCGAGAGCACCGGCGCTTGGGCAAACCCATCGAACGTGAAGGTCTGCGCGGCTTCGTTCAGGACGATCAGATGCTCGCCGCCATGCGCCCCGCTGGCGCGGTCGAACAGCGCGGTGCGCAGTGGGATCACCATCGGCTGCTTGACCGGCTGGCCCGGCGTGGGCGGCACGGTCTGCTTGAACGCCAGCGTCACGCTGCCACTGGCGGCATCGTGGGTCATCGCCACGTCCACCTGCGGCGTCCCGGCCTGCTCGTACCAGCGGCGGAACTGCGCCAGGTCCAGCCCGGCGCCGTCCTCGATCGCCTTGACGAAATCCTCGCAGGTCGCCGCTTCGCCGTCGTGGCGCTCGAAATAGAGGTCGGTGCCGGCGCGGAACCGCTCGGAGCCGGCCAGCACGGTCATCATGCGGATCACCTCGGCGCCCTTGTTGTAGACCGTCGCGGTGTAGAAATTGCTGATTTCCTGATAGGAATTCGGGCGGATCGGATGGGCCAGCGGGCCGGAATCCTCAGGAAACTGGGCGCTGCGCAACACGCGCACATCCTCGATCCGCTTGACCGGGGCCGATCCCATGTCGGCCGAGAACTGCTGGTCGCGCAGCACGGTGAAGCCTTCCTTCAGGGAAAGCTGGAACCAGTCGCGGCAGGTCACGCGGTTGCCCGACCAGTTGTGGAAATATTCGTGCGCCACCACGCCTTCCACGCCATCGTAATCGCCATCGGTGGCGGTTTCCGGATCGGCCAGGATATAGCGGGTGTTGAAGATGTTGAGGCCCTTGTTCTCCATCGCCCCGGCGTTGAAATCCGACACCGCGACGATGTTGAACAGGTCGAGATCGTATTCCCGGCCATAGACCTTCTCGTCCCACGCCATCGACGCGATCAACGCGCGCATGGCGTGGCCGGTGCGGGTTTCATCGCCCGCGCGCACCCAGATCGCCAGCTCCACCTCGCGGCCCGACATCGTGGTGAACGTGCCGCGCGTGGCGACCAGATCGCCCGCGACCAGCGCGAAGAGATAGCTCGGCTTGGGCCAGGGATCGTGCCAGATCGCCCAATGCGTGCCATCCTCTTCCTCGCCGCTGTCCATCGGATTGCCGTTGGAGAGCAGCACCGGGAACGCCGCCTTGTCGGCCGTGAGCGTGACGGTGTAGCGGCTGAGCACGTCGGGCCGGTCGGGGAAGAAGGTGATGCGGCGAAAGCCTTCGGCCTCGCACTGGGTGCAGAGCAGCCCGCCCGAGGCATAGAGGCCGGAAAGCTGGGTATTGGCAGTGGGATCGATCGTCGTCTCGATGGTCACCTGGTGCGCCTCGCCGGGCAGGTCCACCACCAGATCGTCGCCCTCCATGCGCCAGGCACTGTGCGGCTCGCCGTCCACGGCCACGCTCTGCGCCACCAGGCCATCGCCGTTGAGACGCAGCGGCCCGCCGTCTCCTGCCGGGTTGCGCTCCACGTCGAGCGTGGCGGTCACTTGCGTGGCCGACAGATCGAGCAGGAAATCGAGCGCGATATCGGGCACCAGCCAGGCAGGCGGGCGATAATCGGCACGCTGGATCACGACGGGCGGCTGGCTGGCTGAATCCTTCATGGCCCGAACTTAGGAAGCCGAAGGCCAAGGGGCAATTGAGCAAATCCGAAACCGGGGATAATTGCGAGGAATGAGAGCCCCCTCCTCTTCAGAGGAGGGGGTTGGGGGTGGTGGAGGCCCCGCGCAACGCATGACCGACAAACAAGGCAACCCCACCCACCTGTTCATCTTCGGCATGGGCTATGCCGCGCAAGTGCTGGCGCAGGCCCTGCGCGCGCAGGGCTGGCGGGTGGAGGGCACCGGCCGCGCCGGCACGGTGGCGTTTGACGACAACGCCGCCGTCCACGCCGCGCTGGCCCGCGCCAGCCATGTCCTGTCCTCCGTCCCCCCGGCGCACGAGGGGGGCGATCCGGTACTGGAAACCTATGGCGCGGCCTTGCAGGGGTGGCCCGGCGCGTGGATCGGCTATTGGTCCTCCACCGGCGTCTATGGCGATGCCCAAGGCGCCTGGGTGGACGAGACCGCGCCGATCGGCGGCGGGCGCCGCTCCGCCCGCGTGGCGGCCGATCTGGCGTGGCAGGCATTGGACGGGCGCGTGCGCGTGCTGCGCCTGCCCGGCATCTATGGCCCGGGGCGCAGTGTGATCGACAAGCTGCGCGAGGGCAGCGCCCATCGCATCATCGCCCGCGACCAGGTGTTCAGCCGCATCCACGTGGACGACATTGCCGGCGCCACCCAGGCCGCCTTTGCCGGGCCGCCGGGCGTCTACAACCTGGCGGACGAGGAACCGGCCAGCCAGAACGCCGTGGTGGAAGAAGCCGCCCGGCTCACTGGCCTGCCCCTGCCGCCGCTGCAAACCGCCGATGAAGCGGGCCTCTCCCCGATGGCGCGCGGATTCTACGCCGAAAGCCGCCGTGTTTCAGCAGGCAAGGCGCGTCGTCTGCTCGATTGGCGGCCGACTTATCCCACCTATCGCGAGGGATTGCGCGCTTTGAGCGCCATGACCAGCCCGGCCATCGCCAGCACAGATCCGGCCACCGGCAGCAGCGTCCAGCGATAGCCCTCGAACACGGTCGAAAGGCCCATGGCCACCACCGGCACCAGCACGCCGTTATAGGCGGCGCGGCCCGCGCCCATGTCTTTCAGCAACTGGAAATAGAGCGGGAACGTGATCACCGAGCCGACGATGCTCAGGTACAGCACGCCCGAGACATAGGACCAGGTGTGGTCGATCACCGGCGGCCCGGCCAGCACCAGCGCGACCAGCCCATCGACCAGCGTGCCGATCGCCATGGCCCAGGCCAGGATCGGCAGGATCGCGCGCGAACGCGCCGCGCCCGAGGCCTGGATCACGTTGGCGACCGAAGCGCCCAGGATCGAGATGGTGACCATGCCGATGCCCAGCCACGGCGCGGTGGTGGGCGGCGCGACCTGCACTTCGTGGACCACCAGCAGGGCGATCCCGGCCAGGGCCACGGCCGATCCCGCCCAGAACCCGCGCGCCACGCGCTGACCCAGGAAGATGTGGGCCTGCAGGGCATTGGGCACCATCAGCAGGGCATAGAGCACCGCGACCAGGCCCGAGGTGAGATGCTGCTCGGCCGGATAGAGGAACTGGTAGTTGAGCGTGAAGTGGAACAGCCCGATGCCCAGCGCCAGCCGCCAGCCTTGCGCATCGAGCCGCAGCGAATCCCGCCGCAGCAGCGCCAGTACGAAAGTGCCCGCCGCCGCCACGGCAAAGCGATAGCACACCGACCAGGCCGGCGGCACGCTGCCCGCCTGGCCCTTGATCACCAGCCAGGTGGAGCCCCAGATCAGCGCCACGGCCAGGAACGGCAGCACCACGCGCGGCCGCCACAGGCTTTCGCCCGATGGGGTATCGGTGGCGCTCACAGGTTGCGGATCGCGCGGGCCAGCGCGGCGACATGGGCCGGATCGCTGTTCCACGCCGTGACCAGCCGGGCCGCGCCCGGCGTGCCGGCGGGGGCGGGCCAGTCATAGAAGTCGAAGCCCATGCCGCGCAGCGCGGTCTTTTCCACGTCATCCAGCGTCACGAACAGCTCGTTCGCTTCCACCGCATGAAGCAGGCGCCCGGCGCAGGCCCCGGCCAGTTCCTGCGCGGCGGCATTGGCGGCGCGGGCATTGTCCAGCCACAGGTTATGCTCCAGCATGGCCAGGATCTGGGCGGCGAGATAGCGGCCCTTGGATTGCAGGTGCCCGGCGCGCTTGCGGCGGAAACGAATGGTCTCGGCCAGCTCCTCGTCGAACAGCACAATCGCCTCGGCCCCCAGCCCGCCGTTCTTGACGAAACCAAAGCTCAGGGCATCGACTCCGGCCTGCGCGGTGAGCGCGGCGGGATCGCAATCGAGGAACGCCACGGCATTGGCAAAGCGCGCGCCGTCCATGTGCAGGCCAAGCCCGCGCGTGCGCGCCAGCGAGCCGATCGCGGCCACTTCGTGCGGGCGATAGGCGCGGCCATATTCGCTGGCCTGGGTGATCGAGATGGCATGCGGCTGCACCTGGTGCACGCCGGGACGAATCGGATCGATCGCGGCGGCGATGCTTTCGGGGGTGAGCTGCGCGCCTTCGCCCTGGGCCAGGATCAGCTTGGCCCCGTGGGTGAAAAAGCCCGGCGCGCCGCCTTCGTCCATCTCGATATGCGCCTCGCGATGGCACACCACGGCACCGTGCGGCGGCACCATCGCGCTCAAGGCTAGGCAATTGGCCGCCGTGCCGGTCGCCACCCACAGCCCCACGCAGGGCGTGCCGAACAGAGCGGAAAAGGCTTCGTCCAGCGCGCGGCTCAGCGCATCGGCATCATAGGGAAAATCGGGCGCATCGGCCGCCTGCATCGCGGCCCAGACGCGGGGGTGGACGGAAGCGGCGTTGTCGGAGAAGAAATGCATGGAAACCGCCATGACCGCGAAGGCGTTGTGCGGTCAAGCCACCCGTTTCGGCAGTGGCACGCGAAGGAGACCCGGCTTGAGCGAGACCGTTTCGATCACCCACGATGACCAGGGCAGCCACGGCGCCTATCACGCCAAGGTGGCCGGCGAAGCAGCCGAAGGCCTGCTGACCTGGCGCGAGGCCTCGCCCGGCGTCGTCGTGGCCGATCACACCCTGGTGCCCACCGCGATCGGCGGCCGCGGCGTGGCCGCGCGCCTGGTGGAGGCGCTGATCGATGATGCGCGCGAACGGGAGTGGAAGATCGTGCCCGCGTGCAGCTATGTCGCCGCGCAATTCCGCCGTCATCCCGAGTGGGCCGACTTGCAGGCTTAGACGCTCTTCACTTCGTCACCCCGGACTTGATCCGGGGTCCAGATCGACGGCTGGCACCGTGCTGGAATTCCAGCGAGACCCCGGATCAAGTCCGGGGTGACGATGCTTTATGGCGAGTACATGGGGCGGGAAATGGTGCTGCTGGGGAGGATTGAACTCCCGACCTCAGCCTTACCAAGGATGCGCTCTACCACTGAGCTACAGCAGCACACCATTTCCGCGAAAGCCGCTGCATCGTGCATCGGGCTTCGTTCCGCCGGGGCCTTGCCGCCGGTGGAGGCGCGCTATTGGCCGCAGGCTTTGCCAAAGTCAAGCGGGCTTGCGGACAAAAAATTCGCGCGGCAAAGAGCCTGGGCCATGAACCTGTCGAAAACCCCTTCCGCCAAACCGGGCGCCGCCGCCAGCCGGGAAGAGCGCCTGGCGCAGCGCCTGCGCGAGAACCTGCGCCGCCGCAAGGCGCAGGCACGCGCGCTATCTGACGCCCAAGAAGAAATGGCCCCGCCGCCGGGCGGGAACGCGCCCGAATCGGCGTGACTCGCCTTTCCAAACCGGCCCCGGCCCGCTAGGGGCCGCGTTCTCTTGTCCCTTCTTGAAAGCAGGAAGCCTCGATGCCCCGTTTGATCCTGATTCGTCACGGCCAGTCGCAATGGAACCTGGAAAACCGCTTCACCGGCTGGTGGGATGTGGATGTGACCGAAAAGGGCGCGGCCGAGGCCTTTGCCGCCGGCCAGTTGCTGAAAGACAAGGGCGTGCTGCCCACCGTGGCGTTCACTTCGCTCCAGACCCGCGCGATCAAGACGCTGCATCTGGCGCTGGAGGCCGCCGGCCGCCTGTGGGTGCCCGAAACCAAGGACTGGCGCCTCAACGAGCGCCACTATGGTGGCCTCACCGGGCTCGACAAGGCCGAAACCGCCGCCAAGCATGGCGACGAGCAGGTCAAGGTGTGGCGCCGCAGCTTCGACATTCCGCCGCCGGTGCTCGAAGCGGGCAGCGAATTCGATCTGGCCGGCGACCCGCGCTATGCCGGGATCGCGGTGCCTGCCACCGAAAGCCTGAAAGACACCATCGCCCGCGTGCTGCCGGCCTATGAAGAGCTGATCGTGCCCGCGCTCAAGGCCGGGGAAACCGTGATCGTCTCGGCCCACGGCAATTCGCTGCGCGCCCTGGTCAAGCACCTGTCGGGCATTTCCGATGCCGATATCACCGGCCTGGAAATCCCCACCGGCCAGCCGATCGTCTATGAACTGGACGACAATCTGGCCGAAGTGGAACGCTATTACCTGTCGGAGCGCTGAGGAGCGCACCGACGCCCGAAACGGGGGATTTGGGATGAGTGAAAGTGCGCAAGCGGGCGCGCAGGTTGCCATCATCATGGGCAGCCAGTCCGACTGGGAAACGATGAAGAACGCCGCCGCCGTGCTCGACAAGCTGGGCGTGGCGCACGATTGCCGGATCGTTTCGGCGCACCGCACGCCCGACCGACTGGTGGACTTTGCCAAGACCGCGCACACCGCCGGTTTCAAGGTGATCATCGCCGGGGCCGGCGGCGCGGCGCACCTGCCGGGCATGGTCGCGTCGATGACGCATCTGCCCGTGCTGGGCGTGCCGGTGGAATCCAAGGCGCTCAAGGGCATGGATAGCCTGCTTTCGATCGTGCAGATGCCCGGCGGCATTCCGGTGGGTACGCTGGCGATCGGCGTGCCGGGTGCGACCAATGCCGGCATCCTGGCCGCCTCGATCCTGGCGACGAGCGATGCCGCCCTGGCCGATCGCCTGATCGCCTTCCGTGCCGCGCAGACCGACGCCGTGGCCGAGCGTCCGCAATGAGAACGATCGCGCCGGGCGCCACCATCGGGATTCTGGGCGGCGGACAGCTTGGCCGGATGATGG
The DNA here is from genome assembly GCF_014652855.1 of Novosphingobium pokkalii. Lineage (GTDB taxonomy): Bacteria > Pseudomonadota > Alphaproteobacteria > Sphingomonadales > Sphingomonadaceae > Novosphingobium > Novosphingobium pokkalii. The sequence goes on along the minus strand of NZ_BMZP01000002.1, from coordinate 10,679 downwards.
CCCTGGCCGCGGCGCAACTGGGTTACAGCGCGCATGTCTATGCGCCCGAACCGCGCGAGGCTTCGGTCGCGGCGCAAGTCAGCGCGGCCTATACCCAGGGCGCCTATGACGATGAAGCCGCGCTGGCCGCCTTCGCGCGCCAGGTGGCGGTGGTGACGTACGAGTTCGAGAACGTGGCAGCCGCGCCGCTCGCCGCGATCGCGCCGCACGCCCCGCTGTTTCCACCCGCCCGCGCGCTGGAAGTGGCGCAGGACCGGGTCAACGAGAAATCGTTCGTGGAAGCGCTGGGCGGCACTCCGGCGCCCTGGCTGGCGGTGGACAGCGCGGCAGACCTTGCCCGCGCGGTGGAAACCATCGGCGCGCCCGGCATTCTCAAGACCCGCCGCGATGGCTATGACGGCAAGGGCCAGTGGCGGATCATGGCGCCCGCCGATGCGCAAGGGCTGGACCTGCCCGACGCGGGGCTGATCTACGAAGGCTTTGTCCATTTCTTCGGCGAATTCTCGGTGATCCTGGTGCGCGGCCAGGATGGCGAAGTGCGCTTCTGGGATTCGGCGCAGAACGAGCACGAGGGCGGCATTCTTGCCCGCTCCACCGTGCCCGCGCCGCCCGCCATCGCCGCGCAAGTGCCCGCCGCGCGCGACCTCGCTGCCAAAGTGGCGCAGGCGCTCGATTACGTGGGCGTGCTGACGCTGGAATTCTTTGCCACCGACGCTGGCCCGGTGTTCAACGAAATGGCGCCGCGTGTGCACAATTCCGGGCACTGGAGCATCGAGGGCGCGCTCGCCAGCCAGTTCGAGAACCATGTCCGCGCGATCCTGGGCCTGCCGCTGGGCAGCCCCGAGCTGGTCACGCGCGGCGCGGTGATGGACAACCTGATCGGCGATGCTGCCGATGCCTGGCCGCAATTGCTGGCCGATCCGGCCAACCACCTGCACCTCTACGGCAAGGCGCAGGCGCGCCCGGGCCGCAAGATGGGCCATGTCACCCGGCTGGTGAAATAGGCCATGGCTGCGGCGCTGTTCCTGATCGTGGCGCGGGCCGACGATGGCACGATCGGCGATGCCGGCACGCTCGCCTGGCACATTCCCGCCGATCTCAAGCGGTTCAAGGCGCTGACCATGGGCAAGCCGATGATCATGGGCCGCAAGACCTTTGAATCGCTGCCCGGCCTCCTGCCCGGCCGCCGCCATATCGTGCTCACGCGCGATACCGCGTGGCGCGCGCCGGGCGCCGAAGTGGTCCACACCGTCAAAGCCGCGCTCGATAGCGTGGCCGATGAGCCTGAAGCGGCGGTGATCGGCGGGGCGGAAGTGCTCGCGCTGTTCGGGCCGCTGGCCACGCGCTTTGAACTGACCGAAGTGCACGGGCGCTTTGGTGGGGACACCACGATGCCCTATCCCGGCCCGCAATGGCGGGAAACCGCGCGCACCAGCCATGAAGCGGGGGCGGGCCATCCGGCCTACACTTTCGTCACGCTGGACCGCAGCCCCCATCTGGAAGAAGGCAGCAAGCCATGATCCGGCTCTATGCACGCGAGCGCGTGCCCGAACACTGGCGCGGCGCCATCGTGGCGCTGGGCAATTTCGACGGGTTCCACCTGGGCCACCAGGCCGTGGTGGCCGAAGCGGTGCGCTGGGCGCGCGCTGAAGGCCGCCTGGTGATGATCGCCACGTTCGATCCCCACCCGGTCAGCCATTTCGATCCCAAGGCGCCGCCGTTCCGCCTCACCTCGCTGGACCAGCGGCAGGAACTGTTCGCCGCGGCCGGGGCCGATGCCATGCTGGTGTTTGAATTCGATGCCACCCTGGCGCAGACGACGGCGCAGGAGTTCGTCGCCGGTCTGCTGGCCGACCGCATCGGCGCGGCCGGCGTGGTGACGGGCGAGGATTTCACCTTTGGCAAGCAGCGCGGCGGCAATGTCGCGGTGCTGCGCGAACTGGGCGCCGCCCATGGCCTCGCCGCGCGCGCGGTCGGCCCGGTGCTGCTCGATGGTGCGGTGGTCTCCTCCAGCCGCGTGCGCGAGGCGCTCAAGGCCGGGGACTGCACCACGGCCGCGGCGCTGCTGACCCGGCCTTTCGCCATTCGCGGCGTGGTCCAGCATGGCGACAAGGTCGGTCGCACGATCAATTTCCCCACCGCCAACCTGTCGATGGGCAAGTACCTGCGCCCGGCCTATGGCATCTATGCCGTGAAAGGGCGCCTGTGCGACGGGCGCGAACTGCTCGGCGCGGCCAACGTGGGCATCCGCCCCACGTTCGATCCGCCCAAGGAACTGCTCGAGCCGCACTTCTTCGATTTCTCCGGCGATCTCTATGGCCAGGAACTCGACGTCAGCTTCCATCACTTCCTGCGGCCAGAGGCCAAGTTCGACAGCCTCGACGCGCTGGTGGCGCAAATGGCGCGCGATTGCCTCGAAGCACGTCGGCTGCTCGAAAGCGCCTGATTTTCCATCCGATTCGGCTCGACCGGGCGCACTCCGGTTGACAGGTCGCCCTGTGCCGGCTTGATCGCTCGATGGGGTCGGGTTTGGCCCGGCCTGGACAGGAAATTGGCATGATCTGGTTGCGCGGCGTCTTGTTCACCGGGGCGCTGGCCTTTCTGGTGCTGACTTTCGTCAATGCCAGTTGGCTGGTCACCGCGCCGCCGGGGCGGCCGCGCCTGATCGCCAATGGCGGCATCGCCCAGGATTACCAGCCCGGCGGACGCCAGGCGCCATGCCCGGCGCGCGCGATCCTGCCGCCGCTGCATCCCATCCTGGAAGACACGGCCCGCGCCGTGTTCATCGCGCGGCGCATGGGCGCCGATTACGTCGCGATCGACGTGGTGCGCACGGCTGACAACCACCTCGCGCTCTATCCCGATGCGGACCTTGGCTGCCGCACCGAGGCGAGCGGCCCGGCCTCGCAAAAGACCATGGCCGAACTGGCGCGGCTCGACGCCGGCTATGGCTATAGCGCGGATGGCGGCAAGACTTTCCCGTTGCGCGGCAAGGGGCAGGGGCTGATCCCCTCGCTCGACGAGATTCTCGCCGCCAATCCGATGGGGCGCTTCCTCTATCGCTTTCCGGGCAACGACGTGGCCGCCGTGCCGCTGCTGGCCCAGGCGCTGCAACGCAATGGCCACGATGCCAGGGCGCTGGGCGAGGGCTTTGTCGGCAATGCCGCCTTGGTCGCGGCGGTGAAGCGGGCGCTGCCCGGCGCCTGGACCATCGATCCGGCGCAGGGCCGGGCTTGCGCCAGCGCCTATCGCTGGCAGGGCTGGACCTCGCTGGTGCCGGCCTCGTGCCAGGGCGCCACGATGCTGGCCGCGCTGGACAGTGCTTTCACGCTGTGGGGCTGGCCCAACCGCGTGCAGCAGCGGATCGAGGGCGTGGGCGGCAAAGTCATGGCCGTGGCCAGCGAGGGCACCGGGACCGACCTTGGCACCGGCCTGCGTCACGCGCGCGAATTGCCGCAAGTGCCTGCCGCGTTCCACGGCACGGTGCTGATCGACAATTTCTGGGTGGTCGGCCCCGCGCTGCGCCCCGACATGGACGCGCGCACCAATGCCGAGGCGCTCGCGGCGCAGGATCGTGACGAAACCGCGCCGTAAGGTTCAGCGCCCGTCGAGGCGCCGTCCCAGGGTCTCCACCGCCTGCGGTTCATAGCCCAGCGCGGCATAGAACGCCTTGGTCGCCAGGTTGTCGCTGCGCACCATCAGCATGATCTTGGGGCAATCGCGCGCCGCCAGCCAGGCTTCGGCCGCCTGCATCAGCATGCGGCCCAGCTCCTGGCGCTGGAACGCCGGCGCCACGCCGAGGTAATAGACCCAGCCGCGATGGCCGTCATAGCCGACCATGACCGTGGCCGCGGGCATGCCGTCCACTTCGGCCAGCAGCACTGTGGCCGCCGGGTTTTCCATCGCCAGGTGATAGTCGGTGGCGGGATGGTTCCACGGCCGGGTCAGCCCCGCCGCCTGCCACAGGCCGATCACGGCCTTGGCATCGGCAGGGCCGGCCTCGCGCAATTGCGGGCTGGCCATGGGTGTTCAGTCCTCGCCCAGGTTCTTGGCCGAGGAATCCGCCTCGCCCGCCACCCAATAGCCGGCCGCCTTGATCCAGCGCTTGTCGAGCCCGCGCGTCTCCACCAGATGCTCGCGCAGGCGCCGGGCCACGCCCGCTTCGGCGGCGATCCACACGAACGTGCCGGGCACCAGGTCCACGCCGTCCAGCGCTGCCAGTAGCGGGGCGGGATCGGTCGCGGCTGCGGCACTGCGATGGAGCCAGCGGGTGTCCAGCGTGGCGGCGGTGGCGAAGGTCTGTTCGTCGGCGGCACCGAGCACGGCGCCGATCACCGTGGCGCGCACGCCGGCGGGCAGTTCTTCCACGCGGCGGCCGATTGCGGGCAGGGCGGTTTCGTCGCCCACCAGCAGCCAGTGCGCGATCGGGCCTTCGATCACCTGCGAACCGCGCGGGCCGCCGATGCGGATGGCATCGCCCACCTTGGCCGCGCGCGCCCAGTCCGACACCGGGCCGCCTTCGTGGTCGAAGAAGTCGATGGTCAGCGTACCGGCCTCGGCATCGTGATGGCGCGGGGTATAGTCGCGCATGATGCGCTCGCCCGGCTCGCCTTCGATGAAGACCTTGACGTGATCGTCGGGCGCGCCGCTGACGAAGCCGGCCAGCTCCGGCCCTTCGGCCACGATGCGGATCATGTTGGGCGTCAGCCGCTCGTGCCGGGCGATGCGCAGCGTGCGCAACGTGGTGTCGTGCCGCATGCGGCGGATCGAGGGCGCGCTGTCCTGGGTTTCGGAAGCGGGAGTTTGCGAAGTCTGGGTCATGAACGGGGTGCAGCCTGTCTGTTGGCGGGGCGCGTTGCTTGACGTTAACGCTTACGATCCCGCCTGGATGGTGCCGTGCAGGATGGCCCGCCGAGATGCGAATCCTTGCGAACGACTATCAAGATATATCTTTGAACAGTCTTTTACAAGGCCGCCGACCACACCCGCGATCAAAAAAGGTCACGCCGGCTCGACGGCCTCGTCAGCCTCGGCCGGATCGAGCGCGGCCATGAACAGGCCCAGCCACCACATCACGTCTTCCTTCAGCACCGTGTCCATCAGTGCGCGCCAGCGTTCCTGGCGTTCGGCCAGCGGCATGGTCAGCGCCAGGGCCAGCGCATCGGCGATTTCGTCGGGGCTATAGGGATTGACCAGCACGGCCTGGCTCATCTGCGCGGCGGCGCCGGCAAAGTTCGACAGTACCAGCACGCCCGGATCGTCCGGATCCTGTGCCGCGACGAATTCCTTGGCGACCAGGTTCATCCCGTCGCGCAAGGGGGTGACCAGCCCGACCTTCGCCGCGCGATAGACCCCGGCCAGCGCATCGCGGGCATAGCCCTTGTTGACATAGCGCAGCGGCACCCATTCCACGCTGGAAAACTCGCCGTTGATCCGCCCCGAAAGCGAATCCAGGCTGGCGCGGATTTCCTGGTAGGTCTGCACGCTTTCGCGGCTGGGCGGCGCGATCTGGAGCAGGAAGACCTTTTCGTGCAGGTCTTGGCGTTGCGACAGCAGCCGCTCATAGCCGATGAAGCGTTCCTGCAATCCCTTGGAATAGTCGAGGCGATCGACCCCCACGATCATCGCGCGGCCGCCGGCGCTTTGCTCCATGGCCTGGCGCATCGTTTCGGCCGCCGGGCCATTGGCAGTCTCGGCAAATTCGCGCGCGTCGATCCCGATCGGGCAGACCACGGCGCGGATCGTGCGCCCGTTCCAGGTGATCGTGCCGTCCTCGCCCACGGTTGCGTCCATCTGGGCGCGGGCATAGTCGATGAAGCTGTCCAGCCAATCCTGGGTGTGAAAGCCCACCACGTCATAGGCAAACAGCGATTCGACCAGTTCCTGGTGATTGGGCAGCGAGACCATCAGCCGCATCGGCGGCCAGGGGATGTGCAGGAAAAAGCCGATGCGGTTGGTCACCCCGCGCTCGCGCAGGCGCTGGCCCAGCGGGATCAGGTGATAGTCATGCACCCAGACCAGGTCGTCGCTGGCGATCAGCGGCACCAGCGTATCGGCAAAGCGGGTGTTGACCCGCTCATAGCCGTCGACGAAGCCGCGCTCGAATTCGGCCAGGCTCACGCGGTAGTGGAACAGCGGCCACAGCGTGCGATTGGCAAAGCCGTCATAGTATTCCTGGATGTCCTGCGGTTCCAGGTCCACCGTGGCGGTGGTTACGCCGGCCGATTTCTGGAAATTGATGTGGCCGGTAAAGCTTTCGGTTTCCCCGCCGGACCAGCCGAACCAGATGCCGTTGCTTTCGCGCAGCACGGTGGACAGCGCCACGGTCAGGCCACCCTGGTTGCCCGGTTCGTCCTCGCTGGGCGGCTGGACACGGTTCGAGACGACGATCAGGCGCTTCACCTTATGGCACTCCATGGCTTGCTCAGCAGGCCGGCGCAGTTGATCAGGCCGACCAGCGAGTATGTCTGCGGGTAATTGCCCCACAGTTCCCCGGAAACGGGGTCGATATCTTCCGACAGCAGCCCGGCGGCGGTGCGGCGGGACAGCATTTCCTCGAACAGCTCACGCCCTTCGGCGGCGCGGCCGGTGGCGTGCAGTGCCTCGATCAGCCAGAACGTGCACACGTTGAACGCGGTTTCGGGCAGACCGAAATCGTCCTCGCTGGCATAGCGCAGCATGTTGCTGCCGCGCCGCAAGCCTTCCTCCACCGCGCGCAACGTGCCGGTAAAGCGCGGATCGTCGGGCGGCAGGAAGCGCATGTCGAGCAACTGGATCAGGCTGGCGTCGAGGTCGTCGCCGCCGAACGTGGCGGAAAAGTGCTGGGTCTCGGGCCGCCAGGCGCGCGTCTCGATCGTGGCGCGGATGGCATCGGCGCGGTTCTGCCAGAAATCGGCGCGCTCGGGCAGGGCGAGTTCGGCGGCGATATTGGCCAGCCGGTCGCATGCGGCCCAGCACATCGCCGCCGAATAGGTGTGGACGTGGGCCTTGGTGCGCAGCTCCCACAGGCCCGCGTCGGGCTGGTCGTGCACCTGGAATGCGCGCTCGCCCACCGCTTCCAGCGCTTCGAAATCGGCCATGCCGGCCATGCGATAGAGCCGCCGGTCGATGAACGCCTGGGTGTTGCACAGCACGATCTGGCCATAGGCATCGTGCTGGATCTGTTCATAGGCCTGGTTGCCCACGCGCACCGGGCCCATGCCGCGATAACCGGGCAGGGCCTCGGCAACGCGCTCGGTCAGCCGGTCTTCGCCGCCCAGGCCATAGAGCGGCTGGATATGCCCGCCGCGCGCGCCTTCCACCACGTTGCGCAAGTATTCCAGATAGCCTTCCAGCACATCGAGCGCGCCGAGCCGGTTGAGCGCCTGAATGGTGTAATAGGCATCGCGGATCCAGCAGAAGCGATAGTCCCAGTTGCGGCCCGAATCGGCATGTTCGGGCAGCGAGGTGGTCAGCGCCGCCACGATCGCGCCGGTTTCCTCGAACTGGCACAGCTTGAGCGTGATCGCGGCGCGGATCACCGCGTCCTGCCATTCCAGCGGCGTCGCCAGACCGCGCGTCCACTGCCGCCATTCGGCGATCGTGCGCGCCAGCATCTCTTCCAGGCCATGGCCCAGGTCGTTGGCAAAGCTTTCGTCGGGGCCAAGGAAGAAGTGCAGCGTGCGCTCCACCCGGAACGGCCGCTCGTCGTTGACCCAGCCGATCGGCGCGTCGGTGGACAGGCGCAGGGTCAGGTCCTGCAACAGATAGCGGATATGGTGCGAACCGGTGGTGCGGGCGGGCACCGTGCTGCCCCACTCGCTGGCCGGGCGCAGCGCCACGCGGATGCGCGGGCTGCCCGCCAGCCGCCGCACGATCCGGGCGAAGGCCACCGGGCGATACATGCGCCCATGGTTCTTGTAGCGCGGGCAGAAATCGACCACTTCGATCACCCCGCCCTGCGCGTCGGTATGCTGGGTCACCAGCACCGGGGTGTTGCGGATGTAATGCTGGCGGATGTCCACCACGTCTTCCAGGGTGATCGCCCAGAAGCCTTGCGCGGCAGGATCGCTGGCCGGCTTGTCGTCCAGCAGCGCACAGAACGTCGGATCGCCATCCAGGCGCGGCACGCAGCCCCACACCAGGCTGCCGCCGCGATCGATCATCCCGGCCACCTGGCAATTGCCGACCGGCCAAAGGTCCACGCTGGCCACGGGCGTCTCCGCCGCGCTCATGCCGGCACCTCGTTCCGATCATTCTCCCGGCCATCGGCGTAGGCGCGCAGGAACGCGCGCACGGCGCTGGGCGAGGGCAGCGACAGCGTGGCGGCGGTGCTGCTGCCATCCAGCGCGCGGCTGCCCACCAGCACGCCATGGCCGCTGAGCGCCCGCGCGGCGGCAAAGCCGGCCTCGTCGGTGAGGTCGTCGCCAAAGAACACCGGGCACGTGCCGATCATCTCCTTGCGCGCCATCATCCGGCGCACGGCCTGGCCCTTGTCTCCGCCGGGAAGGCGCAGTTCGACCAGGTCCTTGCCGTGCTGGATCTTGAGCGCATGGACTTCGGCCAGGTGCACCGCCAGCGCTTCGGCCGGCTGGCGCGCCTCGGGCGCGCGGCGCCAATGAAAGCCCACGCCGAACGATTTTTCCTCCACCAGGCAGCCTGGCCAGGTGCGCGCCAGCGTGTGGAAATCGCGGGCCACGTCTTCCAGCACCGGCGGCCGTTCGGGCCGCGCCCAGACCTCGTTCCAGCGGTATTCCAGCCCATGGCTGCCGGTCACCGGCAAGACCTGGGCGACCGGGCCGAGAATGCGGTCGATCTGCTCCAGCGAGCGGCCGCTGACCATGGCCAGGCGCCCATCCAGGCGCTGCGCGAGATCCTGGAGCAGCGCGCGGACTTCGCCGTCGGCGCGGACCGCCTCGGGGTCGTCGTCCAGGTCCAGCAGCGTGCCATCGATATCGAGAAAAACGGTCGCCCCGTCGAGCAGGCCAATTTGCGGCGCGGGCAGCACGGCGGGCTTGGTCACGGTCAGGGGAATGGGGCGCTCCTGTGTCTGGCCTCGGTTCGGCTCGTTCGGGTTTGGATGGCGGCGCGCAGGCCCAATGGGTGCGACAGCCGCGCTTCCCCAATGCCTGAAACGCCATCCGGTTCCCGCGCTGGGCCTCTCGCTTGCAACAAGTAGCTGTTTTATATGAAGTTAACTATCAAAGGCCGTCAGGATCGGGCAGCGGCCTGCGTCCCCCTCGCCACAGGCCCGGGCCAACTTGTGCAGGGCCGCGCGGGCTTCTTCCAGCGCGGCAATCCGCGCGTCGAGCGCAGCGATCTGTTCCTGCGCCAGGGCCCGCGCGCGATCGCGATCGCGGTCATGGCTGGCGTCCAGCGCCAGCAATTCGCCGATCTGCTCCAGCGTGAACCCGGCGGCTTGTGCCGCGCGGATGAAGCGCAGCCGCCGCACATGGGCATCGCCATAATGGCGGATCGCGCCGCCGCGCCCGGCACCATTGTGGCGCCGGGGCGTTTCGATCAGGCCCCGCCGCTGGTAATAGCGCACCGTCTCCACCCCCACGCCGCCGGCACGCGCCAGCCCGGCAATGGTCAGGGACGGCGTCCGGGCCAGCATCTGGGACGACATGGGCACCTCTTGACTCCGTACCATGGTACGGACCCCATATGGGGTGCAGCCCGTTTCCATTGCAAGCGACAGGATGCTGCCATGAACCCCCTCACGCCCGCCCACCGCCCCACGGCCGTGCTCTATCGCATGGTGACCGATCGCCACGTCTGCCCCTTCGGCCTCAAGGCGCGGCACCTGCTGCGCCGGCACGGCTATGCAGTGGAGGATCACTGGCTGCGCACACGCGCCGAAACCGATGCGTTCAAGGCGCAGCACGATGTGCCGACCACGCCGCAGGTGTTCATCGATGGCCGGCGGATCGGCGGCTATGACGACCTGCGCCGTCATTTCGGCCTCGCCGTGCGCGATCCCAAGGCCACCAGCTACACCCCGGTGGCGGTGCTTTTCGTGATCACCGCGCTGATCGCTCTCGCTGCCAGCCAGGCCGCATTCGGCACGCCGTTCACGGCGCGCGCGGGGCAATGGTTCGTGGGCATCAGCATGGCCGTGCTCGCACTGCTCAAGCTCCAGGATATCGATCGCTTCGCCACGATGTTCCTGGGCTATGACCTACTGGCGCAGCGCTGGGTGCCCTACGCCAGCATCTATCCCTTTGCCGAGGCACTGGCCGGTGTGCTGATGATCGCCGGGGTGTGGCCGTGGCTGTCGGTGCCGGTCGCGCTGTTCGTGGGCACGGTGGGCGCGGTTTCCGTGTTCAAGGCCGTCTACATCGATCGTCGCGAACTCAAGTGCGCCTGCGTTGGAGGATCGAGCAACGTGCCGCTCGGCTTCGTCTCGCTTACCGAAAACCTCGCGATGGTCGGCATGGCGCTGTGGATGGTGTGGCACTGATCCAAAAAAGAAGCGCCGGTCTCTCACGGTGCCGGCGCTCTTTCTGGCGTTTCAGCTCATTCCCACTCGATTGTTCGAAACCCAGTTAGGTCGTTGATCTAGAGTGCGATGACAAAAAGTGGGAACCGGTTTTTGTCATCGCACTCTAGCTTTCTGGCGGAACCGGGCAGTTCCCGCTGACGTGCTCCCCTGATTGTTACCGGTCAGAGGTAGAGTCTCGCTCCTTCATGATGATTGT
>NZ_BMZP01000001.1:145139-453808 GCF_014652855.1 Novosphingobium pokkalii | reverse complement strand
TACGCCTTGGGAATCCCAAAAATCACACTTCTGCCAAAGTAGTGCTAGGCAGGCTGGGCCTTTTGGCGTTAAACCGGCCAGCCACGCTCGCTCGCTCGCCCTGTCCAAGGACTTGAAACAGAGCGGTTTCGAGGTTGCCGGCGCGGTCACGGTCCATGCGTTCATGCAGGCAGTTGGCATGGTCGATGACCACGCGCTAGCATGCCCGCGCCGGGCGGCATGCCGCGATGCGGCCCACTGAAGCGGGAGAGGTCTGGGCATGGGGGCTTTTTCGTGTGATCTGACCGGGCGGACCGTGCTGGTCACCGGGGCATCATCGGGCATTGGCCGGCGCTTTGCCGTGATCCTGGCGGCCGCTGGCGCCAAGGTGGTGGCTGCCGCGCGGCGTGGCGAACTGCTGGACGCCGTGTGTGCCGAGATCGCGGCTGCCGGTGGCGAGGCGCAGGGCGTGGTGCTCGACGTCAGCCAGGAGGCATCGGTGATTGCCGCGTTTGACGCGGCGGAGGCGCGCTTTGGTCCGGTCGATACCGTTGTCGCCAATGCCGGGATCAGCCTGCCGGGCAGCGCGCTGGGCCTGGGCGTTGACGATTTCGATGCCACGATGGCGGTCAACGTGCGTGGCCCGTTTCTGACTGCGCGTGAAGGCGCCAGGCGGATGGTGGCGCATGGCATTGGTGCGGCGGGGAGAGGGCGGATCGTGCTGATCGGGTCGATCACTGGCCACCATGCCTATCCCGGCATTGTCGCCTATGGCGCGGCCAAGGCGGCGGTTGCGCAAATGGGACGCTTGCTGGCGAAGGACTGGGCCAACAAGGGCATCAACGTCAACACGCTTGCCCCTGGCTACATGGCGACAGACATGACCAGCGCCCTGTGGGACATCGCCAAGGGGCGCCGCCTGCGCGAAAGCTTCGCGCGCCGGCGGATCATGCCGATCGATGCGCTCGACCCCATGCTGCTCTATCTTTGCAGCGACGCCAGCGCACCCGTTACCGGTGGCGTGTTCACCATCGATGATGGCCAGACCCTTTAACGGGCTGACAGGCCACGCAGCGCAGGGCCGCATTGCCCCGCATGTGTCAGTGGCTAGCTGCCAAGACTGCGCTGGCCTCCGCCTCGGCCACCAGCCGCGCGGCATCGTCTGGCAGGAGCCAGCCTTGCCGCACCCGTTCCGCCGCAACGGATTTCACCCGCGCCACAAAACCGGCGTGGCTGCCATAGCGTTCTTCCAGCGACAGGCGTGGGTCGCCCTTGGCCAAGCGTTCCGCCTTGGTCGCGGCAAAGGGAATGAACCCGCCGGCAAAGCCGCAGGGGCCGCCTGCGCCATATCCCTTGGCCAGCACGTTCCAGCCCAGATAGGTGCCCAGCGGTACGAGATGCTGCACCGAGGGTACGCCGCCGCCCGTCTCGTTGCCATCGCGGTCCACGCGCGGCACCAGCGATGGGATCGTGCGGCGAATGGCGGGTGGCTGCTGCGTGATCACGCCAGACAGATCGGGATAGTCGAACCCGGGACCATAATCGTAATCGAGGAGATCGTTCATCTTGCCATCGGGCACAGGCGCGCCGGGTATGGCCGGCCAGTGCATGGCCGCGGCATGGGGCGGGACAAGATCGCCATGGGCCAGGGTGGGATACTGGCTGGGCGGCGGCGCGCGGCCGGTGCTGACCCATTCGACCAGCCGCTTCAGCAGCGCGCGCATGGTGGGCAGCGACGGATTGGGATTGTTGGGCAGGGCGCATACTGGCGCGCCGGGCCAGGGCTTGTCCCCATCGAGCGAGATGCCGCCGGTGTAGGAACCGCCATGCGTCACGCCAGGGAAGTAATAGCGCCGCACATTGGCCGGGATCGGCACATCGGCGCGGGCATCGGTGCCGACCAGTGCGGGCGACAGGCGCAGCCCCCAGAGTTCGGTGGAGCCGAAGGTTTCCATGATCTTGGGGCAGGTCTGCGTTGCCGTGCAGCGGTCGAGCAGGCTGTGCGTGCCCCGGCCGCGCACCCGATCGGCATAGCGGCTCCACCACAAGGTGCCTTCGCTGCCCGGCTCGAACAGGGTTGCTGCCCCGCCCGGCACGGCAAAGCGCAGGTTGAGCGGCACCTGGCGTGCCGCGATATTGGGATTGGCGCCGTCAAACACGCGATGGCCCGCTTCATCCTGGTTGAAGCCCAGGTTGATGAAGCTCTTGACGAAATTGCCCGATTGCGACGTGCCGCTGACCACGCTCCAGCGCACTTGGCCGGCAAGCGGATTGGGCGTGCCATGATCGTCAGCCTTGGCATGGCGCAGGAAGCTGACGAGATCGCGCGTGGCGGCAAAGCCGATGCCCAGAACCAGCGGATCGCGCGCCTGATAGACCAGCGTGTAGGCGAGCGCCGGGTCAAAGCCGCCCTTCAGGCAGATGCGTGCGGGATCGGGCGAGCCGGGAAACGGCACGGTGCGGCAATCGGCAAAGGCCCATTGGCCCGGTGCGATCGGCTCCAGCGGCGCGGCGTCGCTTGCCTGGCGATAGAGCCTGGCATGGGCGGGGTCGAGATCGACCGGAAGCGGCCGCGGCACGGGGCGGCCGATCCCGCCGGTCAGGCTCCAGGTGCTGCCGGAAAGATCGGTCACGCGGGCCAGCGCCGGCCCGGTCAGCCCCTTGGCGACGGGCACGGTGGCGGTTTGCAGGCCGGGCGCTGGCGCGAGGTCACCCTGCCAGCCGCTGATGACGCGGATGTGGCCATCTTCATCGGGCGCCACTTTGCCGTTACCCCGGTTGGGCACGTCGTAGAACAATACCCCGGAGCCGCGCGCCAGGGGGCGGGCGATGGCAAACGTCGCGCTATAGCCGACGCGGTCGTTTGCCCGGCGGGGGGCCTGGGCAATGTCGGTGATGATCGCATCGCGGCTTGGCGATAGGTCACCATCGAATGTGCCGGAGATGATCTCGTAAGGGCGCTCGCCCGGCTTGGTCGGCGCGGGTGTGCGCGTCTCGATATGGATCGCGGTAACCCGCGCCTGCGCGCTGGTGGCCAAGGCGAGCAGCGCAGCCCCGCCCAACAAGCAGAACCTACGCATCGTCGATCTCCATATCCAGCAGTTGCGCGCCCAGCGTCTTGCCATGGGCATCGAGCGCGAGGGAGCGGGTGACGCCGCCCGAAAGCACGCCATGCAGCACGAAATTCACCGCCTGAAGATTGGGCAGCACGAAGCGCTCGATCCGTCGCGGGCGTAGCGTGGCGAGGTGGGAGGCAACCCGCTCGGTTGTCAGGGTGCGCTCCAACTGGCTGAACTGCGCCGGGCCGCGGGCGAAGACGCAAATCTGCGAGGTATCGCCCTTGTCGCCCGTGCGGGCATGGGCCAGATCACGAAGGCGCATCAACTCACTCCATGGACGATGGAGGGCACCACCGCGCCGCGCGGGACAAGGATGGACGCGACCGCGACCACCTCGCGCAGGGTGGTGGTCACGCCCCCGCCACCCGACGGGCCATTGAGGTAGAGCGCCTCGACCTCCGCACCGATCTCGGCGGCCGTGGCACGATCGGCACAGCGGGCGGCAACGCGCGCGCGCACTTCGGCCGGCTCGGGCGCGCGGCCCGTGGCATTGACCGCGTTCACGCCGATGAGGTCATAGCGGATATCATCCACTGCCAGGCGCTGCATCGCCACCCGTTCGGCCACGATATCGAGCGCCAGTTGCCCACGCGCTGCGGCGCCCGGCCCGGCATAGCTGATCTGCCCTTCGCCGATGAAGCCGTCGCGATAGCCGACCGACACCTTGAGAGTGTCGGGGCGGGGGTGGCCGGTGGCGCCCGATACGGCAATGCGATCGGGGCCTGTCTCCGCCAGGTTCAGCGTGGTGAAGTCAGCCACCACATCGGCTTGCAGATAGCGTGACGGATCAAGTATTTCGTACATTGCCTGTTCGCGGGCATTGGCAAGCGAGAGGCGCCCGCCCGTGCCGGCAATCTTGGTGAGCATGGCAGTGCCATCTTCGTTCACTTCGGCCAGCGGAAAGCCCAGGCGGGCAAGGTCGGGCACGTCGTTGTAGCCAGGATCGGCGAAATAGCCGCCGGTCAACTGGCCTGCGCATTCCAGCAAATGGCCAATGGCGGTGCCGCCGGCCAGCCGCGTCCAATCGTCTTCGGCCCAGCCGAAGGCATGGATCATCGGCCCGAGAAACAACGCCGGGTCGCACACCCGCCCGGTGAAGATCACCTGCGCCCCTTCGGCCAGCGCCTGGGCAATGGGAAACGCGCCGAGATAGGCATTGGCCGATATCGGCTTGATATCGGACAGCGAACCCGTGCGGTCCAGCAGCGCGCAGTCTTCGCCCGCGATGCCGGCCAGCACATCGTCACCCAGCACTGCTGCCATGCGGATGCCGGTCAGGCCCTGCTCTCGCGCGACGGCGAGCGCGGCTTCCATGGCGGCGAGCGGGTTGGCCGCGCCCATGTTGGACACGATGCGCACGCCCCGCGCCATGGCCGGGCCGAGCACGGCACGCATGCGTCGCTCCAGCCGGGGATCATAGCCGGCGGCCGGATCGCGCTGACGCGCCAATTGCGCCAGCGCAATGGTGCGTTCGGCCAGGCATTCAAAGCACAGGAAATCGAGTTCGCCCTGCTCGACCAGTTCAACGGCCGGCTCGATTCGATCGCCGGCAAAGCCGGCACCGGCACCGATGCGTATGGATTTCATGAAAGTCTCACTCATAGGCCGATCAGGCCGATGGCCAGCGCCGCCAGAGTCATCACCAAGGTGGCGCCCAGCAGCCAGGGAAAGGCAAACCGCTGGTGCGCGCCCAAATCGATGCGGCTCAGGCCGGCGACCAGGAATGTTGCGGGGGTCAAGGGGCTGATCGGAAAGCCAACGGTGTGCATGCCCAGCAGCGCTGCCTGCGCCACCTGCACCGGCGGCACGCCAAAGTGGCCGGCCACTTGCGCCACCACCGGCAGCACCCCGAAGTAAAAGCTGTCGGGATCGAATACCACGCTCAGCGGCATGCTGGTGACCGCCACCAGCAGGGGCAGGCTGCGGCCCATGCCGGGCGGCACCAGCGCCACGCTGGATTGGGCCAGCGCGTGGATCAACCCCGCACCGTTCATGATGCCAGTAAAGGCGCCAGCGGCAAACAGCACGCCGGCCATCATCATCGCGGGGCGGGCATGGGCCTCGATCCGGGCGCGCTGTTCTTCGGCATTGGGATAGTTGATGGTCAGCACCAGGGCAAAGGCCACCATGAAGATCACTGCCGGTTCAGCCACGCCGCCGACCATCAGGCCGATGACCGCCAGCGTGATGACCAGGTTGAACCAGAACAGACGCGGGCGATGCAGCGGATCGGCGCCGGTAGCGGTTGGTCCCATTCCTGTTGCCACGGCATGTGCCGCCCCATCCTGCGCCAGGGGCAGGGCTGCAAGGCGGCGTTCTTCCCGCCGGCCCAGCCACCACGCCGCGCCGAACACGAATACCAGGCCCACCAATTGAACCGGCAGCATCGGCGTGAAGATCTGCACCGTGGGAATGTGCAGCGCCGCGCTGGCGCGCAGCGTCGGCCCGGTCCAGGGCAGGAAATTGACCCCGGCGGCAAGCGAGGCACAGCAGGCGAGCACGCGGCGGTCCATGCCCAGTTGATCGTAAAGCGGCAGCATCGCCGGCACGGTGATCAGGAAGCAGACCGCACCAGAGCCATCGAGATGGATCAGCAAGGCCAGCAAGGCCGTGCCCATAGTGATCCGCGACGGCTTGCGCCCCACCAGGCGCAGTACCCCGCCAACCAGTGGCGCGAGCAAGCCAGCATCGCTGACCACCCCGAAAAACAGGATGGCAAAGACGAACATGCCGGCAACCGGGGCAATCTTGGTGACGCCGGCCAGGATCCAGCCGGGCACGCCGGCGCCCAGGCCCAGTGTCGCAGCGCCGATTACCGGCACCAGGATCATCGCTGCAAGCGGAGACAGCCGGTTCGTCAGGATGGCGGCGAGCATGACCCCGATGATGGCTAGGGCGCCCAGCGCCAGGGCGGCGGTCGGCAATGCGGCAGCGGCCAGCATCAGCATGCCCCCTTGGCGCAGAGCACGCGCAGCATGTTCTGCGCCGCAGGCGAGGGGCTGCGCGCGGAAAGATGAGCAATACCGATCACGCGGTCGGCGGCACTATCGTCGAGCAGGTGCCATTCCAGATCGTGTGCGCCCACCATCGGGCGGCACGACAGCGGCAGCGCACTGATACCCAGGCCTGCGGCGATGAAGGCGCCCAGCGTGGCGGGCTGCGTGCATTCATAGAGCGGCCGTGGCGCCAGCCCGGCGCGGGCGAATGCGGCGTCGGTGATCTGGCGCACGCTGCTGCTGGGCGCCATCGCGATGAATGGAGCATCGACAAAGCTGTGCCAGCCGGGATCGACCGGCGCGTGCCCTGCGCGGCACACCAGGGCGCAAGGGTCGGTAAACAGGGGCAGAAAGGTGAAATCCTCGGCCGCGTCATCGGGTGGAGTCATGACCGCCAGATCGATCAGCCGCTCGCGCAACTGTTGATAGATGGTCCCTGCCAGCCCCTCGCGCACGGTCACGTCGACACCCGGCCAAGCCTCGCGAAAGCGGCTGAGCACGGCGGGCAGATCGCCCACCGCGTAGGATGGCAGCACGCCCAGGGCAATGCGGCCACGCTGGCCCGACAGGGTCTGGCCCAAGAGATCGAAGGCATCGTCGAAATCGGCGATCAGCCGCTGGGTCAGGCGGAGCAGGTCTTCGCCGGCCGGCGTCAGCGACACGTGGCGGCGGTTGCGGTCAAACAGGCGGGCGCCGAGGTCTTCCTCCAGCAGGCGGATGGTGCGCGAGAGCGCCGGCTGCGAGATATGGGCCAGTTCGGCCGCGCGGCTGAAGTTCGCCGTCTGGGCCAGGGTGCGAAACTGGCGCAGGGTGGAAAGACTGGGAGTGCGGGCCATGCGAAACCTGTGCGCCAGAGGGAACTGCCGATAGGGCTTGGCAGCAGGCGCATGGTGGCGGGCGCCACGCCCGGCGTCCAGCGGGCAGGAGCGCATGGCCCCTGCCGGCACTGTCGCCACGTGTGGAAACCCGCCAGCCACGATCAGAAACGTGCCGCGATGCGGGCATAGACCTGACGGCCGAACGGATCGGCGATCGAGGGCAGATAGCCGTTGTACTTGGCAAAGCCTGGCGCGGTGTTGAAGATGTTGATCATCCCCAGCGTCAGCGCATAGCGATCGTCGTCGCCGAAGTTCAGGCTGTATTGCGCATCGAACACCGAAAACGCGCTGACCTTGCTGGTAACGGCCGGCACGACGGCGCCGGTGCCCGAGGTGTTGAGGCTTTGCCCATAGTCGTCCTTGACGCCGGCGGTATAGCGCCAGGTCAGGGACAGCGTGTGCGGGCCATAGCCGGCATCGATGCCCGCCACGCTGCGCCAGCGCGGCGCGGCAGAGGAGGAAGTGGGCGACTGCACGAATGCGTTGCGATAGCCCACGCCGTCATAGACCACCGAGCCGATGATGTTCCCATTGGCATCGCGGCGCAGAATGCCGGTGTCGACATCATAGGCCAGCAGATAGGTCAGCGTGTCGCGCAGCGTGAGATGCAGTTGCCCGGCGTCAAACGCATATTGACCCTGGATGTCGATGCCCGACGTCTTGGTGCCGCTGGGGGCGTTGAAACTGGTAACGACCACCGATTGCAGCGTGCCGGTCAGCGGGTCGCGCAGAACTGCGGAGCCATTGGGCGCGGTGTTGACCACCTGCTGCGGGTTCTGCGTCGAAATCTGGTTGTTGAACTGATACTTCCAGTAGTCGATCGAGAACCGCGCGCCGCGTGTCGGCACGAAGGTGGCGCCCAGGTTATAGACCGTGGACGACTGCGGCTTGAGATTGGGATTGCCGTAGGTCTGGATCGTGCGGAACGACGTGGTGCCGTCGACCGGATCGGTGACGTTGACCACGTTGGTGCCGATCAGCGAGGCGGAACCGTTGGCCAGCGAAGGTGCCTGGAACGCCTTGCTGTAGGAACCGCGCAGCGAGAACCAGTCGACCGGGTGCCAGTTGGCCGCCACCTTGGGCACGGCCTTGCTGTAGCCACCGGCGTCTTCATAGCGGCCGGCCAGGTTGAGTGTGAGGCTGTCGATCGGCTGGTAATTGGCTTCGGCGAACACGCTCTTCACCTCGCGCGAGAACGCGGTGTTGAGGTGCTTGCCAAGGAACCCGCCATAGCCGGAGAGCAGCAGGTCGGAGTAGTTGGTGGTCGATTTTTCGCGGCGATACTGCGCGCCAAGGGCCACGTTGATCTCGTGTCCGGCAATGCTGGCCAGCGGGCCGTTCACCACCGCTTCGGCAATGTAGTATTCGCGCTTGAAATCAGTGAAGACATCGCTTTGCAGATTGTAGATCAGCGAGGGATCCATCTGCGACAGGTTGGCCTGGAACGGGCTGTAATAGAGGCAACTGCCCTTGCCGGGCACCGAACCGCTGCCGCCACCCAGGAAGTTGGTGTTGCAGTTCGGCCCGCCATAGCCACGCAGCGCGGCCTGGAACATGTTCATGTCGGTATCTCGATCGCGCGCGATCGTTTGCGACGCGGAATAGGTGGCGGTCGCGAGGTACTTCCACCGCCCGACCAGATTGCCGCGCGCGCCGAGCACATAGTGCTGCTGGTTCACCGTATCGCGCATCACGCGATAGTCATATCCGCCCGGAAAACCCTGCGCGCCGATCGCACGGCCATAGAACAGCACGTCAACGCCAAAGGGGTTGTAGGGGTTGGATGCCGGCATCGTGGCATTGCCCGCGTTCTGGGCATAGGACGGCACGCCGAACCGCTCGGAATCCTGGTGGTAATAGCTCAGTTCGGCAAACAGCGTGTTGGCGTCGTTGATATCGAACGTGGTGTCGTTGTGGATGTTGACGCTGCGCGCACGCGGGCGGATCGGGTTCTTCGGCTGGAAATTGTAGAGGCAGTTGCCAAGGCCAAAGGTTGCGCCACCAGTGGGGGAATAGATGCTGTTGGTGCCATCTGCGCCGCAATTGGGATCGACCACCTTGAGCGTGCCGGTGGCAGACTTGTTGGCATCGTAAAGCGCGGTGTAATCGTTGCCGTTGATCACCACGTGGCCGCCCGTGGCGGTGAGCGGGCGGCCGGTCAGCAGATAGCTGCCCGGATAGCCGGCTGCGGTGGGATTGAAGAAATTGGTGACGGCACGGTCGGAGTTCTGGAGATTGTCCTGAAACCGATAGGACGCGGAGAGCACGGTGTGGAAGCGATCGTTGCCCACGCCCATCATCGCCTGCACGTTCCACGCCGGGGAATCGGCGATGCTGGTGAACTGCGCGCTGGTCTTGAATCCGTTGAACTTGGTGTCGGTCAAGACGTTGAACACGCCTGCCACGGCGTCGGCGCCATAGGTCGACGATGCACCATCGAGCAGGACTTCCACCCGCTGGATGGCGATGTCGGGCGTCAGGCTGTTGAGGTTGACATAGTCGTCGCCCGCCTGCGGCGTCACCCGGCGGCCGTTGAGCAGCACGAGTGTGGAGCCCGCGCCCAGGCCGCGCAGGTTGGCCGAGCGGGTATCGCGCGTATCCGCGCCGCCCTTTGACAGGTCCTGCAAGCCGCCGGTGCTGCCCACGTTCTGCGGGATGAAACGGGTGAGATCACCGATCGAGGACGAACCGGTGCGCGCGATCGCGGCGTTATCGACCGCGAGAATGGGCGAGGCGCGGTTTTCCTGGCGGATATTGCCAAGGTAGGAACCGGTCACGACGATTTCCTGCGGCTTGGCTTCCGGCGCGGATTGATCGCCAGCCGGCACTGCCTGCTCCGGCGTCGCCTGTGCCGCTGCCGCGCTGTGCCAGCCCATGGCGCCCATGGCGAACGCCGTGCCGACGAGCAGATTACGCTTTATCCCGTGATAGCCCTTCATGTGCACCTCCTGATCACCATCGGTGGGAAGGCGCAGCCAGGGATGCCGTCGCAAAACGCGGCGTGCCATCGTTGCTCTCCCCACCATGGCGGTGTTTTCTTGTGGAGGCGCAATGGCGGACGGCCACGATCAAGTGAAATACAATTGGTCTATCGTCTTATAACGCAGAGTTATGAATATCCGGCGGAACGCAGCGACAGCTCTACCCGCAGACCTCCCTGGCGCCCTTCCGCCAGGTTCAGTGTGCCGCCGTGCAGCGCCACCAGATCGCGTACGATCGCCAGGCCAAACCCGTCGCCCTGTGGCGCTTCATCGAGGCGCACGCCGGGCTGAAGTGCCAGTTCGCGCAGATCGGCGGCGATGCCCGGGCCATCGTCTTCGATCGCTACACGCGTCCGGTCTCCGTCTGCCCGGGCCGTGATGGCAATGGCCGAGCGGGTATGGCGGGCCGCATTGTCGAGCAGGTTGCCGAGGATTTCCGACAGATCGTGCGCATCAAGCGACACGGCAAGCGCGCCGGGCACATCGATCGACAGGGCCAGGCCGGGGTGAAGCGCGCCGATCACCTGCACCACATCGGCGATCGCCGGGGCGAGGGGCGTGCTGGCGCGATGCGCCACTGCGGCGGTGCGGGCGCGGGCGAGGTGATGGCGAATGACCTCTTCGATCCTGGCAATCTGGGCGGTCGCGTGGGGATCACCGTCCACCGTCAGGGCGAGGGTTGCCACTGGGGTTTTCAGGGCATGAGCAAGATTGGCGGCAGAGGCGCGGGCGGCCTGCAATGCGGCAGCACTTTCATGGGACAGCGCGTTGAGTTCCACCGCTAGCGGTTTCAGCTCGGACGGTTGATCCTCGTCCACGGTGGTGCGCGCACCTTGGCGGATCTGGCCAAGCTGATCCCGCAGCGCGGCAATCGGCCTGAGCGCCAGGCGCAGTTGAAACAGCGCGGCCAGCATGAACAGAACGGCCAGCACCGCGATCACCGATAGCAGCGGAACGAGTGCGGCGCGGATGGGCCGGGCGATCACTTGGGATGGGGCGGCGGCGATCAGGGTTACCGTCCCCCGGCTGGTGCGGATCACGGCCTGCCGGGCATGAACGCGACCGCCGCTATCGCGGCCATCGCGCGGGTCAGGGGCGGATGGCGCGGGCAAAGGGGCGGCTTCCGGCGCGGGCGCGCCGGGGGGCGGCGGCGGTAGCGGAGGAGGAAGCGGTGCCGGATCGAGCGTGGGAAAATCCGAAGAGCCGATTTCGCCATCCGGCCCGATGATCCGCCAGCGCCAGTCGGGGCGCAGCGTCATCACGCCGATCTGGTTGTCGATGCGGGCGCGGTCTATCGTGCCATCGTCACGCACCGCACTGGCCATCACCGCAATCTGCGCGTCTAGCCGCTGGTCCAGCCCTTCGGTCACGAACCGGGTGAGAATGCCGGCGATCGACCATGCCGCGATGACGAGCGCAAGCACGGCAGCGATAGCCGACAGGGCCAGCATCCTGGCCCGCAACGACCGGGGCTTCATGCGGATGCGCCGCTCGCCGTGAGGCGATAACCCCGCCCGCGCACGGTTTCGATCAGGCTGGCGCCGATCTTGCGCCGCAACCGCCCGATGATCACATCGAGCGTATTGGAATCGACGTCGGCATCGCCTTCATAGATGCGCTCGATCAGGTCGAGCCGCTCGACCACGGCTTCGCGCCGCATCATCAGTTGCGACAAGACGCGCCATTCAAACGCGGTGAGCTTGAGCGGCAGGCCGTCCAACTCAAACTGCCCGGTCTGGCTTTCGAACACCAGCGGGCCGCAGACCATCTGCGGATTGGCATGCCCGGCCGAGCGGCGGACGATGGCGCGCAGGCGCATCATCAGCTCCTCGATGCGGAACGGCTTGGTGAGATAATCGTCGGCGCCCGCCTTGTAGGCAGAAACCTTGTCTGCCCAGGCCTCGCGCGCGGTCAGGACGAGGACGGGAACGGTCTTGGCGCCCTTGCGCCATTCGGCCAGCACCGAGGCGCCGGCTTTGCCAGGCAGGCCAAGATCGAGGACAACCGCATCATAGGGTTCGGTCTCGCCCAGGTGCTGCGCATCGATGCCGTTGTCGACCAGATCGACCGCGCAATTCTCGCCGCGCAGCTTGCGGGCAATCGCCTCGCCCAGGTCGGGATCGTCTTCAACAAGCAGGATGCGCATGGCCGCTCCATACCGCCGCAGGTTAAACCGAACATGAAACGCCCGCTTCAGGCTGCGTCGGACAGGGCTGCATAGAACGGGGCCATCGACAACCCAAGGAGTTGAAAGATGGTCGATTGGAAAAATCCGGTTGGGCACATCCCACACCGTGTGAAGCTGGCCAGCGGCATGGCCGTGCTGCTTGCCCTGGGCGGCGCAGCAGGGGCCGGGGCAGTTGCCTATACCCGTCCGCCAGTGGAAATGGCCCCGACCGTGGCGACAGCGATTGCCCAGGTGCCACAGCGCAGCGGCATTACCACGGTGAAGGGCAAGGTCGCCGAAGTCTATGGTGATCGCTTCGTCTTGCAGGATGGCACGGGCCGTCTGCTGGTCGATGTCGGCCGCGATGGTTCGGGCCAGGTCCGCGCGGGCAATGCGCTGATGGTGCAGGGCCGGTATGACAACGGCCAGTTGCGGGCATCCTACCTTGTCGATCCGCAGGGTGGCGTAACCCAGGTCGGGGCACCGCCGCCGCCGCCGCCGCATGGACCGGGCCGTGATGGGCCGCCCCCGCCCCCGCCGCCCAATGGCGCCGGGGCGCCGCCTCCGCCTCCGCCGCCGGCGCCGGGCGATGGTGCGGCTCCCCCTCCGCCGCCTCCGCCGCCCGCCGCCGGTGCGAATGGTGCGCTCGGCCAGCCAAGGCCGGGCACGCCTCCGCCTCCGCCGCCGGTGGCGCCCGTGACGCCCGGCGCAGCGACCAAGTAATCTCGCCGCACAGCCGCGCCCCTTGGTGGCGCGGCTGTCGTGCGGTCAAAAGCTTACGGCGGCTGACAGGCGCAGCGTCCGCGCCGCGCCGACATAGAGTGTGCTGCCGCCGGTTGCCCAATAGCGGGTGTTGGTGACGTTGTCGGCATTGGCGCGCAGCGTCATCGTGCGGCCCGCCGCCAGGGCAAGGCGATAGCTGGTACCAAGGCTGAGCGTCGCATAGGCTGGCAGCACGCCCTGGTTGAGCACATCGGTAAAGCGCTTGCCGGTGTAATAGACGCCTGCGTTCAGCCCCAGCGGCAGCGCACCAACAGGTTGCCAGTTGACGAAGGCCGAGCCGGACCAGCGCGGCGCATTGTCCACCAGCTTGCCGTCTTGCGCGGCCACCCCGGTTTGCCGCTGGCGGGCGACAAGATATTGCCCGGCCAGCGCCACCGACACGGTCGGCACGATCGTTCCCTGGACCGAGGCCTCGATCCCCTGGTGCAGGGCGCGGCCGTTGACGACATAGGTGTTGGTGGCCAGGTCGGTATAGGCAAGGCCGCGGTTGATGCGGAACCAGCCGAGCGAAAGCAGCAGGCCGCCCGCTTCGGCGCGCGCGCCCAGTTCCACTTGCCGGCTGCGCACCGCAGGCAGCACGCTGCCGGCATTGGTCGTGCCATCCGGCGCGGTGCCGGCGCTTTCCAACCCCTCGATATAGCTGAAGTACAGGCTGGTCTTGGGCGTGGGGCGCAGCACGAGTGCGCCGGTGGGGGTCCAGGTGCGCAGGGCGAAATCGGCGCTGCTGGTGCGGGTGCGGTAATCGACGTGTCGCACGCCCGCGATCACCAGCAGTTTTTCCCCGATATGCGCCTGGTCCATGGCATAGAGACCGGTATCGATGTTCACGCTGCCGGCGTTGAGCCGCACTGTGGTGGGCACCAGCGCCGAGAGCGGCAGCGCCAGCGGCGCATAGAGGTTCTGCTTTACCGCTGCATAGCTTTGCGGATGCTGATCTTCCTGCACCTGCCGGTTGCGGGCATAGCCGAGCAGCAGTTCGTGGCGGATACCCAGCGTCTGCGCCTCGCCGGCCAGTTCGGCCCGCCAATAGAGATTGGCGTATTCCTGATCGGGGGTATAGGTCGCCGCGATCGTGCCGGCGCCGGTCGCCAGGTTGTATTTGCCGATATTGGCGATCATGCGCTGGCGGCGGGTGTTGGCATAGCCGCCCTCGACACGCACCGACCAGGTTCCGGCCAGCCGATAATCCATGCGACCCAGGGCATTGGTCACCCATGTGCGATAGGGCGCGTTGACTGGGGCATAGCGGTTGTGCGGGCTGGGGATCGCGGGCAGCGTGATCACGCCGTTGACCGCAGCGGGCAGGGTGATGCCGCCCGGCTCATCGGTCGCGCGGCGATAGTGTTCGACATCGAGCTTGAACGACAGCCGATCGCTCGCCTGCCAGTCAAACGCCCCGCTGGCGAGATAGCGATAGCCGTTGACGCCATCGATCGGCGTTTCGATGTGCGAACCATAGGCGTTGATGCGGATGCCGATGGCATCGCCTGCACCAACCTTGCGGCCGATGTCGAACCCGCCGCCCACGCTGCCTTCGGCATCGCCATCGACATAGAGGCTCGTCACCGGGCGATCGCCAGCGCGCTTGGTCACCACGTTGACGATGCCTGACGGCGTGCTGAGCCCGTAATAGAGCGCGGAAACGCCCTTGAGCAGCTCCACGCGCTGCTTGTTTTCCACCGGGATCGGGCCGAGATTGATGATCTGCAACGCGCCGTTGAGCCGGTAGTTGGTGCGCGCGTTGAGCAGGACGCCGCGTGCGGCAAAGTTGTTGCTGGTGGTCGGGCTGGTCGATTGCTGGGTAATGCCGGGGGTATTGCGCAAGGCATCGTCGAGGCCCTTGGCGCCTTGGTCATCCAGCATCGCGCGGGTGATCACCGCCACATTGGCCGGCGTATCGAGCGCGGACTGGTTGCGGAAGGCGCCCACTTGCACCACCTGCGCGCGATAGGGCGCTTCCTGCCGTCCCGTCACCACGATCTCCTCGTCCAACCGGCGTTCGGCCTGGGGGGCTTCGCCATCCGGCGCAGCAAGGTTGGGAGCAGCGGTGGCGGCAGCGACGCTTGCGGCGGCCGCCGACGCGAACAGAAACGGCATGATACAGGTCCCCTTGGCGAATCCCCCGGGTGGAATTCACCGCTGCCCTAATTGATATTGATATTGGTTTGCAATAATTGATCGCAATGAGATCGACGATTCGCCCTCCGCGCAGCATTGCCCTGCGCAAATGGCTGCAACGGCTGCACAGTTGGCTCGGGCTCAGCCTTGGGCTGGTGCTGGCCGTGATGGGCGCGACGGGCGCCATGCTGTCTTTTCAGGACGATATCCAGGCGCGGCTGATTGCTCCGCTGCCCCTGCGCGGGGGTGAGACGGTGCTGGCGCCGTCGGTCTTGTTGCAACGCGCGGCGCTGGCGCAGCCGGGCAGGGCGATCGCGCGGTTCGTGGTAGAGAGCGATCCCACCGTTCCCGCGCTGATCAGCTTTGTCGACAAGGCAGCCGGCGCCAAAGGGCGCGAGACGGTGCTGCTGGACCGCCGGGACGGGCGCATCCTTGGGCCGCTGCCCGCTGCCCCATTTTTCGATACGGTGGAGCGGGTGCATCGCTGGCTGGCGATGCCCGGCAATGGCAAGGGCTGGGGACGGATCGTGACCGGCAGCGCCGCCATCGCGCTGATCGTGCTGGCGCTGGGTGGGCTCTATCTGCGCTGGCCTGCCAAGCCGCGGGACTGGCGCGCGTGGTTGACCATTCCGCCGGGGCGCAAGGGCCGCTGGTGGTGGCGCGAGGTACATCTGCTGCTCGGCGGCGTGATGATGGCGGTCTATCTGCTCAGCGCGATGACCGGGCTGTGGTGGTCGTTCGATTGGTATCGCAGTGGTGTTCAGCGCCTGTTGGGCGCAGAGCAGGCGGAAAAGGCCAAATCGCGCGGCAAACCCGATTTCGCCCTGGCCTGGCAGGGATTTGATGCGGCAACCGCAGGCCGCTCCTATCGCCGGATCATGCTGATCGTGCCCGAAAAAGGTGCGGCCTTGCGCTTTCGCGCGCTGCCCGTGGCGGCGCGACACGAGCGGGCCGATGATGCCGTGACGATCAACGGGGCCACCGGCAAGGTTCTGGCAACGGACTTTGCCGCGCAACGGCCAGGCGGTGCCGTCATCGTCGCCAGCATGTTTGAAATCCACCGTGGCGCGTTCTTTGGCCTGCCCGGCCGGATCGTGCTGTTCGTGACCAGCCTCAGCCTGCCGTTCTTTGCGATCAGCGGCGTGTGGTTCTACCTTGCCCGCCGCCGCATGAAGCGAAAGGGGCGAGCACGGCGCGTGGAGTTATGTCATCCGATCGCAACGCCCTGAGGAATCCCGTCCAATAGGCCATCCACCAGAGCATCGAACACGGCGCGATGGCGCGCGCTGGATCGCAAGTCTTCGTGCATCACGACCCACAGCGGCAGATCGAACGAAAACGCATCGGGCAGCACGCGGATCAACGCGGCATCGCGCGCGGCCACGGCCACTTGGCAGATGCCGATGCCAAAGCCCGCGCGGATCGCGCCGAGCTGCACCAGCGCGTTGTCGACCCGAAGTGCGAAATCGCCGTGCTCCAAGCCGGGCAAGGCCGTGAGCACGGCGCGGGACAGGTCGCCGATGCTGTCCACCCCGATCAGGTCATGGTGGGCGAGATCGGCCAAGGCCGTGGGCTCGCCATGCTGCGCGAGATAGTCGGCATGGGCATAGAGCCCCAATTTCAGCGCACCGAGCTTGCGCGCGAGAAGGGCCTGTTGCGTCGGAGCGACCATGCGGATGGCGATATCGGCATGGCGTTGCAGCAGGTCATCAATCGCGTCGCTGGCCACCAGTTCGATGCTGAGTTCCCGGTACTGGCGGCGCAGCGCGGTGAGCACTGGCGGCAGATGTTCGGCCGCCACCACCTCGCTGGCGGTCAGGCGAACCGTTCCGGCAATCACGTCTGCGCCCGCCGTTGCGGTCCGCAGCAGCGCGGCCGACGTGGCCAGCAAGGTTTCGGCATAGGGTCGCAGGGCGATGGCCCGGTCGGTGGGCGATAGGCCGCGTTGCGAGCGCAGGAACAAGGTGCCGCCCACCGCCTGTTCGAGTGCCTCGATATGGCGGGCTACGCTGGGCTGGGTGAGCCCCAGGGCGCGTGCCGCAGCCGAGAGCGAGCCTTCGCGAAGCACGGCGGCGAAGGTGCGATAGACATCCCAGCTTGGCTCTCTGTTCATATATTTCCGTATAGCTGGTTGCCGCATTCGGTCAATTTCATGGATCTCACCAGTGCGCCAAACCTGTCGCCGTCAGCAAGGAGAGCGACATGGAACGGATTGCGCTGGTTTTGGGCGTGACGGGTGGCATCGGCGGCGCAGTGGCGCGGCGCCTGGTTGAACGCGGGTGGAGCGTGCGGGCCCTGGTGCGGGCGCACAGCGCGCATCGGGTGCCGCAGGGGGTGTCGGCCGTGATCGGCGATGCGATGGATGGCGCAGCGGTTGCCGCTGCGGCACGCGGCGCAACGGTGATTGTGCACGCCGTCAACCCGCCCGGCTATCGCAACTGGAACACCGTGGTCTTGCCCATGCTGGACAACAGCATCGCGGCGGCGCGGGTCAGTGGCGCGCAGGTTCTGCTGCCGGGCACGGTCTACAACTATGGCCCTGACAGCTTACCCCTGATCGATGAAACCGCGCCGCAGCATGCCGTCACGCGCAAGGGCGCGATCAGGGTGGAGATGGAGCGCCGGCTGCGCGCTGCTGCCGATGCGGGCAAAATTCGCGCGCTGATCGTGCGGGCCGGTGATTTCTTTGGCCCCGGCGCGGCCAATAGCTGGTTTGCCCAAGGCCTGATCACGCCTGGCGGCCGCCCACGGGTTATCCGCAATCCCGCCGCGCGCGGGGTTGGGCATCTATGGGGGTATCTTCCCGACGTGGCCGAAACCATGGTCCGCCTGGTGGAGCATGATCGGGTGCCGGCCTTTGCCAACTATCACATGGGTGGGCACTGGGACGGAACGGGCACCGCGATGGTCGAGGCCATTGTCGAGGCGCTGGGCGCGCCGAAGGTGCGGGTTGCGCCGTTCCCGTGGTGGGCGCTGCGCCTGGCTGCCCCGTTTGCCCACATGCCGCGCGAATTGATGGAGATGCGCTATCTCTGGCAGCAGCCTGTGCGGCTGGATAACGCGCGCCTGGTCGCCACCTTGGGCGAAGAGCCGCACACGCCGCTTCCCCAAGCCGTGCGCGCCACGCTGGCCGCGCTGGGCTGCATGCCTTGATCTGCCCCGGCAGCATTGCCCTGGCCACGGGCCGGGACAACGGCGGCAACCGGCATCTGCGCATCGCGTTGGCTGCCGGTCTGTCATGACGCTGCCACAAGGCAGTTTGGGTCATCTCCCTGGCCAGTTGGGAAAGAACAGCCGCTGGCGATTGGTCTTGAGGCGCCCGGGCTGGGTATATTCGCCCAGCCAGCCATCGCTTTCGTCCAGGAACTTGGCTTCGGTCAGCGGCTTGCCTTCGGCGGCAAGGCGGTCGATCACTTGACGGGCATAGAAGTGGCGGAAGATCCGGTCGAATTCCGTCAGATAGACGTCGGCGACAGCGGTATCGCCGCGGATCAGCAGCATGTTCTCGTCGTTGGCTTCCAGCGATGACGTCGAAAAGTTGGCAGAGCCGGTGCAAACCAGCGGATTGTCGCCCAGCGGATCGATCAGCAGGAACTTCGTGTGAATGAAAAACACGTGCCCCTGCTTGCGGAACAATTCTTCCTTGAGGAACCAAGCGTCGAGGCTTGAGGGCGGGAACGCCTTCTTGCTCTTGGCATAATCGCCCAGGATGGACCCATAGGCCGCCACGACGTCGCGGTCTTGCGCCATCTTGGCTTTCAGCAGCTTGTCCGGTTCATCCTCCAGCAGAATGAAGCGCGCGAATGGGCGATCGATGCCGAACTGGGCAGCCAGCAGTTTGTTCACGCCGAACGCGGCGGTGAACATGACCGTGCCGGTGGCGGCGGCAATCTGGTCGGCATACCACGCCAGCATCACATCGTTCTTGCGGGGGGAGAAGAACGTGGTGATGCCAGGCGGCGCCGTCAGCGCGTCGAGATCGTCCTGAGGTGTCTTGGCCTGGGTCCAGGTGGAGAGTTCCGGCGTGGTCGGATCCTTGGACAGTTCGGTCCAGTATTCGAGGTAGTCCTGCGCGACATCGCGGTGGCGCACGATATGGACCACGTTGGTCTGGCCGATGAAGCCCGAGGCGGTGAAATTGGCCGATCCGGCCAGCACTTCCAGCGCCGCTCCGCCGCGCATCCACACGATGAACTTGTTGTGCGGAATGTTGCGGCGCCGCGTACGCTTGATGAGCCGCAGGTTGGGCTGGTTGGCCAGGCCGAGCCGCTCGATCGCGTTCTTGGCGGCAGTTGTTGCGCTGGTGGGCACTTGCGTGTGGGTCTTTTCGTCAAGCTCGGTTCCCGCCTCGTGCACGATGCGCACGTCCACGCCGCGCCCGGCCGCCTCGCGCAGCGCCTTGAGGATGGGGGTGTAGGTAAATTCATAGGCCGCAACGCGCAGGGAATCCCCGTCTTGCGCCTTGGCGATGAAATCCAGCGCTGCCTGCAACGCCCCGCGCGAGAGCCACTGTACCTCCCGATCGGCGGGATCATCCTCGTCCTGCGGCTTCTGGTTGTGGAAGGTTTCCGCAAACGCCTGGGAGGCGATCGCGCCAAAATTGAAATAGATGCCGTGTGCGCCCGCCGTCGGGTCAATCGTCGATATCGTGATCTCGGCAGCCTCGCCCAGCCTGACCGCCGCCACCGGCCCATAGACCGGGTGCACGCGATAGGTGATTTCCTGCCCAGGGGCGGCGTTGAAGTCTGACCAGATCAGGCTCTGGATAGGGTAGCGGTTGCTGGGATAGCTGTCGGCCGGATCGGGATGCGGCTCCACGCTGGCAAAGACCTTGCGCCCTTGCAGCCAGACCGTTTCCCCGTCTTCCAGCCGGGCAATGGCAAAGCCGAGCAGGCCGTGGCGGGCCTGCTCGGCAATATCGATCGCCAGCAAGACCACGCGGGTGCCGGAAATGGCTCGCAGCCGAAGAGAACCCGCTTCCGTCGTGACCCGCATGCCCTGTCCCCCGCGCTATTGTGCAGTCCACAGTAATATTCAGATCGCGAATCAGAATATCATGAATTGGGCGGCTTGAGTCCACAAATGATGCCAACGTGGAATGTATTGAACAATGCGTTGATTTTTGTGGAAATGATTGGTCAGACGATTGTCATCTTGTTATCAAATTGCCTTGTATGATCCGATCCTTCATACGACTGTTCCCACCAGCCGGCCGATGCCCGCCGTAACGGCCAGCGCCAGCGCTCCCCAAAATGTGACGCGGGCCGTGGCGCGCCACACATTGGCGCCGCCGGTCACCGCGCCGATGGCACCAAGCACGGCCAGAAACAGCAGCGAGCCGGCGATTTCGATCGGGATCAGCCAGGCACGGGGGGCGATGGCCGCGATCAGCACCGGCATGGCGGCGCCGAAGGTGAATGTTGCTGCCGACGTGAATGCGGCCTGGATCGGCCGGGCCGTGTTGGCAATGGTGATGCCAAGCTCGTCGCGAGCGTGCGCGGCCAGAGCGTCCTTGGCCATCAGTTCACGGGCGATGATCCGCGCGGTCGCCTCATCTATGCCGCGCTCGCGATAGATCCGGGCGAGCTCTTCCTGTTCGCCGGAAAAGTCTGCGGCCAATTCGGCCCTTTCGCGTGCCAGGTCGGCCTGTTCGGTATCATGCTGCGAACTGACCGAGACATATTCGCCCGCAGCCATGGACATGGCGCCTGCCACCAGTGCCGCCAGCGCTGCAATCAGGACGCTGGCCCGCGTACCGCCGGCCGCAGCGACGCCGAGGACCAGGCTGGACGTGGAAAGAATGCCGTCGTTGGCGCCCAGCACTGCCGCGCGCAGCCATCCGATCCGGTCGACGAGATGATATTCGCGGCCAGCTTGCTTTGCCATCGATCTTCTCCTGCGTGGCACGAATGCCGTGATAGCCATCCTGAAGGCGCACGCACAGACAAATGCCGACGGTGCAAGTTCGTGCCTCGCGTTGCGCCAAACGTTCGAACCCGCGCGTCCGGAAACCATTGCGGTGCGGGATGGGCGATGCAATAGAGGAGGTGGGTGCTCGCTGGCCAGGACTTGGCGCGGGCAGGCTTTTGCGCTGGTCGGGCCGCCAGCGGGCCCACAGTCGTGTCCGGACGTTTCCCGTGCTGCATGCCCATGACCGTTCCAGCGTTTCAGCGTGGACACACCGCGCGCTTTGCCGCCGGGCCGCAACTCGCCGCTTTCGGCCGGCGCCTGCGCCCTTTTCGCGGCGCCGGATCAACCAGCGCTGGTTGGCGTTGAACCGATCGCGGATGCCATCCTCGCCATATCGGGAACGGCCCTCGGCCTTTGCGCAGACATCGGAGCAAGCATGGAAGTAGCGACGGGACCAACCTTTGGCGCAGGCAAGCGGGTAGGCGCGCGGCTCAGCCGCCTTGCCCTTTACCGCTGGTGGCGCCGCCGGGTCGTGGGGCCGGTCGATCACCAGGCGGTCGTGGCACGGATCTTCGCGGAAAGCTGCTGGTCGCCGCGCTATGCCTTCATGACCATGATGTCGGCCGGCATCGCGATGCTGGGGTTGCTGCTATCGTCGCCCGCCGTGGTCATCGGCGCCATGCTGATCTCGCCGTTGATGAGCCCGATCCTGGGGTTCGGATTCAGCCTGGCGCTGTTCGATTTTGCCGAAATGCGGCGATCGCTGCTGGCCTTGGCGATCGGCGCCTTTGCCGCCGTGGCATTCACGGCCCTGATCGTCACGGCCTCGCCATTGCAGGCCCCCACGGCCGAGATCGTTGCCCGCACGCGCCCGAATCTGTTCGATCTAGGCGTTGCCCTGTTTGCCGCGCTCGCCGGCAGCTTTGCCATCATCCGTGGCCGGGGCGAGACCATTGTCGGCGTGGCCATCGCCACCGCGCTGATGCCGCCGCTCGCCGTGGTGGGCTATGGCCTTGCGACGTGGAACCTGCCGGTGCTCGGCGGAGCCCTGGCGCTGTTTGTCACAAACTTCATCACGATCGCGCTCTCGGCCACCGTGATGGCGCGCTATTACGGCTTTGGGCACCAGCTCTCCAGCCGGCAGAGCTGGACCCAGACCATCTTGCTGCTGTTGGTCTTCGTGGCCATGGCCATCCCGCTCGGCTTCGCACTCAACCGCATCGCGCGCGAGGCGCTCACCGTGTCGGAAGTGCGCTCGCTGCTGACCAAGCGGTTTGGCAGCGCCTCGCGCGTCACGCAGCTTGACGTGGCGTTCGATCGCACACCCAACGTGATCCGCGCCGTGGTCATCACGCCACGTGGCAAGACCCAGAAGACCGTGGTGCTGCAAAAGGCGATCGAACAGGAACTGGGGCGCCCGGTGCGCCTGGATATCGACCAGATCCTGCTCGAACCGGGGGCGGGCGCGATCGATGCCCAGCGGGAGGAACTGCGCCAGGCTGGCGACCAGCCCAATCTGGAGGCCCAGCGCATGGCGGCGATCGCGCAGATGATTGCCCTGATCACCGGGGTGGCGGCCGATGATGTGACGATCGACCGTGATCATCACCGCGTGACGGCGGCGGCGGTGCCGCTGCCGGGCGCAACCGTTGCCACCTATCGCACGCTGGAAGCCCGCGCCGCCGCGCAGACCGACGGCTGGAGCGTGGCCATCGTGCCGCCGCAAGGCCCACTGCCCGAGATCGCTTTTGCCGACAATGCCGATGCGCTGGATCCGGTGGCGCGCGATGCCGTGCTGACATCGGCCTGGGCGGCACGGCGCTGGAACGTGCCCGCACTCGGCGTGCCGGGGCTGCCGGCCGGCACGCCCCCGGCGCGGCCCAGCCTGGCCCAGCGGCGCGCCCTGGCGGTGGCGGCTGTGCTGGCAACCCAGGGCATCGGCGTGCTGCCGACCCCGGGCGGCGGGTCACGGTTCCACTTGTCGACGGGAGAAGGGCAATGATCGCCGGCGTTGCGCTGACGCCGTTCGATGCGGCGGCGATCCTCATCGTGCTCGCCGCCGGGCTGGGCTATTGCAACTACCGCTTCCTCAAGCTGCCCGCCTCGATCGGGCTGACGGTGATGGGCGCCGTTGCCTCGCTGCTGGTCGTCGGCATCGCCCGGTTCGTGCCCGGGGCTGCTTTCGCGCGGGATATCGTCGGTTTCATCGCCGGCATCGATTTCCATACCACGCTGATGGATGGCATGCTGTCGTTCCTGCTGTTCGCCGGTGCGCTGCACGTGGACTGGCATGAGATGCGGCGCGGTCGCTGGCCGATCATCGTGCTCAGCACCATCGGCGTGGCGCTGTCGACCGCCTTGATCGGTGGCGGCTTCCTGCTGCTGGCCCACGCCATTGGCTTTGAACTGCCGGCGATCTGGTGCTTCGTCTTTGGCGCGCTGATCAGCCCGACCGATCCTGTCTCGGTGATGGGCGTGCTCAAGCGTGCCCAGGTGTCGCCCACGCTCGAAGCCACGGTTGCGGGGGAAAGCCTGTTCAATGACGGGGTGGGCGTGGTGATCTTCACCATCCTGCTCGTATCGGCGCTGTCGGGCGAGCCGTTTTCCATCGGGCATGCCGCCAGCCTGTTCGCGGCCGAGGCGGGCGGTGGGGTCGTGCTCGGGCTGGTGATCGGCTGGATCGCGTTTCGGCTGATGCGCTCGATCGATGACTACAAGGTCGAAGTGCTCATCAGCCTTGCCGTGGTCATGGGCGGCTATGCCATCGCGCGGCCGCTGCATGCCAGCGGGCCGGTGGCCATGGCCGTGGCCGGGCTGATCATCGGCAACGCCGGCGTGGCCCATGCGATGAGCGACACCACCCGCGATTACCTGCACAAGTTCTGGGATCTGATCGACGATATCCTCAACACCGTGCTGTTCCTGTTGATCGGGCTGGAAGTCGTGACCATTCCGGGCGACCTGCGCCTGGTGGTGCTGGGCCTTGCCGCCATTCCGCTGGCGCTTGCAGCGCGCTCGATTTCCGTGCTTCTGCCGCTCTGCGCGATCCGGCCGGGGCATCGCTATGGGCTGGTCGCGCCGGTGACCCTGATCTGGGGCGGGCTGCGCGGCGGCATTTCGATTGCCCTGGCGCTTGGCTTGCCCGATGGCCCGGCGCGCCCGGTGATCCTTGCCGCCACCTATCTCGTCGTGCTGTTCTCGGTCATCGGGCAGGGCGGCACCATCAAGGGCGTACTGGAGCGTCTTACCGCGAAGAACGAAGGGACACCGGCATGAAGGCGCGCCTGCTGCGGCTGTCGGCCACCCTGCGCGAAAGCTATTGGTTCGTCCCCACGATCATGGCCCTGGCGGCTCTGCTGCTGGCGCTGACCACGGTCACCATCGACAGCCATGCCGGCACGATGGCCTGGACGACCGGATTGCCCGGGCTCGATGCGGCGCGCGCCGATGGCGCGCGCAGCCTGCTGTCGGCGATCGGCGGTTCGATGATCGGCGTTGCCGGCACGACCTTTTCGGTCACGATCGCGGCGGTGGTCTATGCATCGGGCCAATATGGCCCGCGCCTGCTCAGCAATTTCATGTCCGATCGCGGCAACCAGGTGACCCTGGGCACTTTCATCGCCACGTTCGTCTATTCGCTGGTGGTGTTGCGCACGATCCGCTCGGCGGGGGAGGGCGGCACGGGTGCGGCCGCCTTCGTGCCGCAACTGGCGCTGCTGATCGCGCTTGTGCTGGTACTCTGCTCGATCGCCGTTCTGATCTATTTCATTCACCACGTGCCCATGCGGATCCACATCAACAGCGTGATCGAACAGATCGGCGGGCGGCTGGTGCACGACATCGAGGCGCGCTTTCCGGCAAAGGACGAACCCGCGCCGGCCAACCATGCCGGCGATCTGCCGGTTCCGCAGGCCTTGTCAGCCGATGCCCCCCTCGCCGGGCAGGAGCAGCCGGCACCGATCCTTTCCTACGGGATCGGCTATATCCAGGTGATTGACGAAGGCGCCGTGATCGAGGCGGCGCGCGCGCACGACATGGTCGTCCGCCTGCATCGCCAGCCCGGAGACTTCGTGCACAAGCACAGCCTGCTGATGACGGCTTGGCCGGCCGGCAAGTGCAGCGAACAGGCCGCTGCCGCCTTGCGCCAGGCCTGTGCGCTCGGCTCCCGGCGCAGCGCGCTGCAAGACCTGCGCTTCCTGATCGACGAACTGGTGGAGATCGCGGCGCGCGCGCTGTCACCCGGCGTCAACGATCCCTTCACGGCCAGCAGCTGTCTCGACTGGCTTGGCGCGGCGATGGCAACCCTGGCGCAACGGCGGCTGCCGCCGTGCGAGCGCGTCGACGCCGATGGGCAGTTGCGGCTGCTGCTGCTTCCCGTGACGTTCGACGATTTCATCGAACGCGCGTTTGGCGCCCTCGCGCAATATGCCAGCGCCGACATGATCGCTGGCAAGCGCTTTCTCGATTCACTGGGCGATGTCGCCCACCATTGTGATGATCCGGCGCTCATCGCAACGCTTGCCAGGCAGGCCCGCGCCTTTCGCGCTCTGGCCGCAAACACGCTCGATGGTGCTTGCCGCGATGCCGTGGTCGGCCGCGCCGACAGCGTGCTCGCAGCCCTGGCCCGCGCCACTGGCGAAAGTCTTTGCGCCGGCACCACGGCCCGGATGGAAGGGATCACATGATTGTTGCCGTTGCCCTGGTCGTTGCGCTGCTCGTCACGATCGCGCTGACATTTGGCCGTTTTGCCCGCAGCGACACCTGGCGCGCGACGGTCACGCCATTAGCGTCGATCATCGGATCGGGCTTTCTCATCTGTGGGCCGCTGCTTGCGCGCGAGTTCGGCAGCGCCGCGCTGGGGGCCATGGCGGTGTTGCTGGCTATCGCCTATGCCGCCGGCGCGGTGATCCGGTTCAATATCGTCCATATCGAAGCCTATCTCGCCACGGCCGGGTTCAACGATCCGGTCGCCTGGCTGGCCCGGGTGACGCAGGGCGTGCTGGCGCTGGCCTATGCAGTGTCGGTTGCCTATTATCTCAAGCTGCTGGCGGAATTTTCGCTCAAGCCGATCACCATCGCCCCGGCACTGCAACCGCTTGCCGCGAACATCATCGTGACAGTGCTGATCGTGCTGATGACGCTGCTCGCCCTGGGCGGCAGCCTGCGCAAGGTGGAGCATCTGGCCCATGGCACGGTTTCGCTCAAGATCGGGATCATTGCCGGCCTGCTCGTGGCGCTCGCGCTGTCCTGGGTCATCGGCGGTTCGCACATGGCTCTGCCCCCCGTCCGGCTGTCGTTTGCCAGCGTACCGATGCTGCTGGGCCTGCTGATCACGGTGCAGGGCTTTGAAACCTCGCGCTATCTTGGCCATGCCTATCCGGCCACGCTGCGGGTGCGGACGATGCGGCACGCGCAATGGATTTCCTCGGCGATCTATCTGGCCTTCATCGCGCTGCTCACCCCGTTCCTGTCGCGCGCGGCGGCCACCCAGGGGGTGGCGGGTATCCTCGATATCATGGAACTGATCGCCCCGGCGCTTGGCCTGTTTGTGCTCATCGGCGCGGTGGCCAGCCAGTTGAGCGCGGCGGTGGCGGACTCGATCGGGTCGGGCGGGCTCATCAATGAAGTTTCGCGGCGCACGATCAGCGTCCCGCTGGCTTTCCTGCTGGCTGGTGGCCTGGCGATCGTGATCGTCTGGCTGACGGACCCGTTCGAAGTCGTCGCGCTTTCCTCACGCGCTTTCGCGCTGTTCTACGCCCTGCAATGTGTGCTGGCGCTGATCGTGTCGATCCGCACGGGGGCAGGGACCACGGCGCAGCGGCTCGGCTTTGTCGCCATCGGCCTGGTCTGCCTGATCGCGGCCGCCGTCGGTGCGCCGGCGGAAGGGTGAACACAGCGGCAGCGCCCTCCACCACGGGGCCGGCGCGACAAGTTAGAGGCCAGTGTCGTTGAGCGCCCAAACCCCCGGGCATGGCACGACCGGGATCGTCAGACGCTGGCAAACCCGCGCACGGGAATGGCCGTGGTGTGCTTGAGTTCCGAAAGCGTGACGGTGGAGACGATGTCGATCACGCCGGGCAGCTTGAGCACCACCTTGAAGATGAATTTCTGATACCATTCCAGCGATTGCGCGATCACCTTGATCATGATGTCGCGCTCGCCGAAAATGGTGTGGCACTCCAGGATTTCAGGCGTGATTTCGATCTTGCGCAGGAAATCCTCGCGCTGCTTGTCCGACAGCGCGGCCATCTTGAGCGTGGCGAAGACGATGATTGCATCGCCCAGTTGCTTGCGATCGAGCAGCGCGACCTGGCCCTTGATATAGCCCTCCTCGCGCAATCGTTGCAGGCGCCGCCAGCACGGCGATTGCGAAAGGCCCACCTTTTCGGCCAGTTCGGTGGTGGAAAGGCTGGCATCCTTCTGGATCTGGTCGAGGATCTTGAGGTCGATCGGACTGAGTGGTTCTGCCATGCGAAAATCCTTGTAAACGTCGCAAAATCTATCCAGCATTTGGGTTGGTGCAAGATAACATCGACCAAATGCATGGATTTCCTGCATGAACGGTGCGAGCCTGCATCACCCGGCATGGTTATGCGCAAACGCGCGGCGAAACGGCATGAATTGGCAGCGGCCCGCAGCTATGCTGGGCAGCATGGCATATCGGCAGGGCAAAGAGGCGATGGCGGAAACGGGGCTGACGCGGCGCCAGGCGATCCACGGGCTTGGCGCAGGCGTGGCCGCCGGCATGGCGGTAGGGCCGCACGCCATGGCGGCGCCTGCGCCCATCGCCACCGTGCTGCCGGCTCGCGCTGCGTTTGCGCCGACCAGCCTGGCCTACCTCGACAACGGATCGCAGCACCCGCTGAGCCTGGGCGGTCAGGCCGCGATCGAGGCCTATCTGGCCAAGCGGCGGCTGGACCCCGCCGCGCAAGGGTACGAGTTGGACGAAGAAGGTCTGCTGGCCAAGTTCGCCAGGCTGATCAATGCCGAGCCCGACGAAGTGACCTATGTGCAAAGCACCACGGCGGCGGAACAGATGGTGCTGCGCGCGTTGGAACTGCCAGGCAACGGCGGCGCCCGCGTGGTGACCGACACGCTGCATTTCTTCGGCTCCATTCCGCTGTACGAGGAAATGGCGCGGCAGGGAGTGAACGTCACCTGGGTGCGGGCGGTGGATGGGCGCATCCGCCTGGAGGACATGGCCAAGGCCCTTGAAGAAGGGAACGGGGCCGGTGGAGCGCGGCTGGTGGCGCTTTCGCAGGTGTCCACGATCAACGGGTTCGAGCATGATCTCAAGGCGGTGTGCGACCTGGCCCATGCCCATGGCGCGCTGGTCTATGCCGACATGATCCATGCCGCCGGCTGCGTGCCGGTGGACGTGAAAGCGAGCGGCGTCGATTTCGCCGCCTGCGCTTCGTACAAATGGCTGATGGGCGATTTCGGGCTGGGCTTCCTCTATGTGCGGCGCGATGTGTGGCCGCGCCTCAAGCGTTGCGCCTACGGCTATTACGGCATCGATGCGTTCCAGCCGCATATCTATCCGCTCGATCCGCCGGGGGAGGGGGTGGCCGACTATGCGTTTGCCGACAATGCCACCGGCCGCTTTGCCCTGGGCACCCACAGCCACGCGGTGATCGCGCAATTGCACCATTCGCTCGACTGGATCATGGCCGCGGGGGTGGCGCGCATCCAGGCTCATGCGCAAGCGCTGGTGGCTCGGCTCAAGGCCGAATTGCCCGCGCGTGGATATGCGGTGATGACGCCGCCCGAATGCCGCGCCCCGATCGTGACGGCGATCTGTGCCGATGCCCGCGCCAGGATCGGCCCGGCAATGGCGGCGGCGGGGGTCAAGCTGACGCTTTCGGCCAACCGCTTTCGCCTGACGCCTTCGGTGCAGAACGACGATACCGACATAGACCGGTTCCTGGCGGCCCTGCCGCGCGCATGAAAGAGGCCGAGATGGCGCAAGACCTGGTGTTCATCGATGGCGAGCGCGTGCATCGCCTGCTCGATTATCCTGCCTGCATTGCGGCGATGGAGGCGGCCATGCGCGCGCTTTCGGGCGGCGCAACACGGCAGTTGCCGCGCACCATGATCCACATGGGCGAGGGGCGCACCTTTGCCCAGATGACCGCCAGCCTGGCCGACGATGGCATGTTCGGCGCAAAGCTGATCAGCGTGTTTGCCGATCCTGCCCGGCCGGGCCAGCGCCGCCATCGCGGGGTCATCACCCTGTTCGAGCCGGCGGAAGGCCGCCCCGTGGCGGTGGTCGATGCCGAGGCGGTGACCCATATCCGCACGGCGGCCGCCACGGCCGTAGCCACGCGCGCCCTGGCCCGCACCGATGCGCGCGTGCTGCTGATCATGGGCACCGGCGGGCAGGCCCATACCCATCTGGCCGCACTGCCGCTGGTTCATCGCTTTGACCGCATCCTGATCTGGGGCCGCGATCCCGCCCGCGCCGCTGCGGTGGTGCAGGAATGGCAGGACCGCCTGCCCGTGGCCGTGGCGCCCGACGCGCAAGCGGCGGTGGCGCAGGCCGATGTGATCTGCACGGTGAGCGGCGCGGCCCAGCCGATCCTGCTGGGGCAATGGGTGCAGCCCGGCACCCACGTCAACCTGGTGGGATCGAGTGCGCCCGGCCCGGTGGAAGCCGACACGGCGCTTGTCGCTGCCGCGCGCTATATCGCCGACAGCAAGGCCAATGCCCGCGAGGCGGCCGCCGAATTCCTGGTCGCCCGTGCCGCCGGCGCGGTGGACGATGCCCATATCGTGGCCGAGATCGGCGAAGTGCTGCTGGGCCAGGTGCCCGGCCGCCGCAACGCGCAGGATATCACGCTCTACAAGTCGCTCGGCCATGCCGTGCAGGACATTGCCGCCGCGCAGTTGCTGCTGGAGCGAGTGAGGGCAGGGCGAGCGGCCTGAAACGGCAAATCCGCTGCCTTCCGTGGAATGAAGGCAGCGGACCGTTGCGACCCGAATGTTTTCGGGGAATTGGCCGTTCAGAAGGAACCGGCAAACTGCACGCCGACCGTGCGGGGCGGGATGTAGCGGCCATAGGGCGCGGTGGTGCCGTTGCGGTTGATCGCGTAGAGCACGGCGCGCTCGTCGGTCAGGTTGCGGGCGAAGATGTTGACGCTCCACCCTGCGTCCAGCGTCACGCCGGCCCGCACGTCGAGCTGGCCATAGCTGGGCAGCATCTGGCGCTTGCGGCCCGCTGCGGCGAGGCTGTTGAGGAAATCGCCCGGCCGCTTGCCCGTCCAGGCATAGTTCACGCCCAGCGAGCCGCTGACGCCTTCACCCAGCGGCACTTTCTGATCGAGCCCGATATTGGCGGTAAACCGCGCCGAATTGGGCAGGCGATCGCCCTTGGCGCCGACCAGCGCGGAACCGCCATCGGTGGCCGCCGGCAGGGCCTGGGTCAGCACGGCATCGGTGAACGTGGCGTTGCCGCTGATTGCGCCGCCCTTCCACGGCCGCACCGTTCCGGCCAGTTCCACGCCCCGGCTGCGCGCCTTGGCGCCATTGGTGGTGAACGTCAGCTCGTTGGCCGAGGTGTTCTGCAACTGGATGCGGCTCCAGTCGATCTGGAACACGGAAAGGTCGAAATCGAGCTTGCCATCCAGCACTGAACCCTTGGCGCTCGCTTCATAGTTGACCACGCGGTCGGAGCGATAGGTTCCGGGCACACCATCGGCCAGGGTATTGGTGCCGCCGGGGCGATAGCCGTTGGCCACGCGCGCATAGACCATCACGTCGGGCGTGATGTGCCAGCTTGGCGAAACCAGCCAGGTGAACGGGCTATCCGACGTGCGGTGTTCTTCGCTGCTGGAAAAGCCGAAGATGTATTGCGCAACGCCCGTGGTGGCGACGGTAGAGAGGTTGTCCTGCTTGTTGTGGGCATAGCGGCCGCCCACTTGCAGATCGAGGCCGGGGGCGAGGTGACCGGTGACCGTGCCGAAGGCCGCCAGCTCGCGATAGGTGGAAGGCCCGGCGCCGACGTAAGGCGTGTCGATCAGGCTGCCACTGGCGTTCATCAGCAGCATGGTCTGCGCGATGTTGGCATGCTCGACCGAATAGAACCCGCCGAGCATCCAATCGAGCGCGGTGCCGCTGCCCGACAGGCGCAGTTCCTGCGAAAAGCGCGCGGCGCGATGCGAGTTGGTCAGGAAGACCGAGGACAGACCGTCGTAGTACCGTCCGAGCAGACCGCCGAAGATGCTGGTAAGATCCTGGTAGGGGACGGATTCGTTGACGTTCCACCCGGTGACCGAGGTAACCTGGACTTTGCCCAGATCGAGCACGGCGCGGGCGGAATAGACATCGAACTGGCTGCGGCTGGGCTGGCCCAGCACGCGGGTGACCGAATAGGGATCCGCGTTGACACTGTTCCAGTCCGTGTCTGACTTGAAGTCCACCAATCCGCTGTTCTCGGTGCGCAGGCGCTGGCGAATGGCGCTGAGCGTGATCGTCAGGTTGTCCACCGGGCGCAGCAGCAGGGCGGCGCGGCCGCCCCATTGGCGCTGGTGATTGGCATTGGCCAGGAATTGCCCGGTGTTGCTGTCGGTGTTGTCCACCCAAGCCGGATCGCGGCGATAGAAGCCGCTGACCGACAGGCCGACGCGGTCCTTGATCAGCGGCACGTTGAGCGAGCCACGCAGCGAATTGCCCTGGCCGCCATGGGCCACGGTGGAAACGCCTGCTTCCACCCGCCCGCTGAGTTGCGTGGTGCTGGGGTCTTGCGTCACGTACTTGATGATACCGCCCAGGCTGGACGCGCCATAGAGCGTGCCCTGCGGGCCGCGCAGCACTTCGATGCGCGAGAGGATCGCCGGGTCGAAATCGGGAATGTCGGTATCGCCATTGGCGGTGGCCGAACCGAACGGCACATCGTCTACCAGCACGGCGAGCGTGGGATTGGTGGCGCCGCCAGTAGTAATGCCGCGCAGCGAAAGGCTACGCACCGCCTGGCCGGCATATTGCAGACCGGGCACGCGGTTGAAATAGTCGCGGATGCTGGGAAGATTCTGCTGGGTAAGCGTGCTGGCCGAAATGGCAGAGACCGGGGCGGGCACGTCGATCAGGCGCTGGCTGGTCTTGAGCGCGGTGACGATGATCGTTTCGCCTGGATCATCGGCGCTGGCCTGCGGCGCATCTGGCGCGGCGGTCTGCGCATGGGCGCCAAGGGCCAAGCCGCTCGAAAGGATCGGCGCCAGGGCCAGGGCCAGGGCGGATCGACGGCGGAACGCGCCGGTGGTGTTGGTCTGCATGCATGCCCCCATGTTCTGGTTGGTTCGTTGTCGGCAAGAACACCACAGCGAAGCGGGAATTTTTATTTGGATATGGCGCGGCGCCGGTCACCGGGGGTCATTTTTATGCGTGAAAGCGGCCCGGCGGGGTGTGAGCCGTGCCGTGGTGCCGGGCGCGATTCGTCTTTATCGCTGGCGCTTGCCGCATAATCTATGCCCCCCACGGTCATCGGCGGCGCGCGAAAGACACGGACTGCCCGGGCCGCCTGCGTTACGCTGTGTGGCATCACCACAGCGAGCGCCGCGATGCCCCAGTTTCAATCCTTGCCTTCCATTCGTGCCTGCCTGCCGCTGGCCGCCATCCTGACAATGGGCGCAGCGCCGCGTCAGGCAGACCAGCTTGTCGTCACGCTGCGGCCCGACATGGCCGATGGCGCGGTGGCAGGGGTCGCCGTGGCGATGGGCTTGCCCGCGCCCGCCGATGGCACGCTCCTGCTGGCAGCGCCGGTGGTCTATCCCGGTGCGCCGGGCGTGGCGGACCGGCTCAGCGGCCTGGCCGTGAGCGACGCGCAGGGGGCGGTGCCCTTGGCCGTGAGCGAGGATCCGCCGGTCAAAGGCGGGTTCCCGTGGTATCGGCACTGGCGCGCCACCCGCGCGGTGCACGGGCAAGTGGCGATCCGCTATCGCGCCACGGTGATGCAGGCGGGTGGACCCGGCGGGCCGGCCTTTGGCCTGCGCGCGGTGGGCGGGGGCCTGGCGGCGTCGGGTGGCGGGTTCCTGCTGCTGCCGGAAAACCGCGACGCGCTGCCCGCCCGCTTGCACTGGGATCTTTCAGCCATGGCCAAGGGCGCCAGCGCGGCAATCTCCTATGGCGCCGGTGACGTGGTGGTGCCCGGTGGCGCGCAGGCGCTGGCCGATAGCTGGTTCATGGCCGGGCCGCTGGGCCACTGGCCAGCGACCGGCACGCGCGATGGCTTTGCCGGGACCTGGCTGGGTAAGCCGGTGTTCGACGTCCCCACCGCGCTGGCGCGGGCCGGGGCGGCGCACCGCTATCTGCAAGGCTATTTTCCCCATATGAAAAGCCAGCGCGCCTATCGCATCTTCGTGCAGTTCCGCGATGCGGCGCCCTATGGCGGCGGCACGGCGCTGGACCAGTCGTTCATGCTCTCGCGCGGGCCGCTGGCGCCGGGTGAGCAGGGCGAAATGCCCAGTTCCCTGTTCTTTCACGAGATGATCCACCAGTGGACTGGCCAGATCGAGGCGCCCAGCGGCATTTCCAGTTGGTTTTCCGAAGGGCTGACCACCTATTACGAAGACGATCTGCAATGGCGCGGCGGGTTTGAAAGCGGCGATGCCTATCTCGAAGCGGTCAACCGCCTGGCGCGGCGCTATTTCACCAGCAAGGCGCGCAACATGGCCGCGGCCGACGTCGTCAAGATCGGCTTTGGCGATGAAGAAGTGCGCCACATCGTCTATTACCGCGCGGCGATGTATTTCCATGATCTTGACGCGCGCATCCGCGCCCACAGCCATGGCCGGCGCAATCTGGAGAGCGTGCTGTTCCCGCTGTTCCTGTCGCGCGAGCAGGGCGTGCGGTTTGATACCGAGGCTTGGCTGGCGGCGATCGTGCGCGAACTGGGCGACGAGGGGGAACGCGACCGGTTCAAGCGCCTGATCCTCGACGGCACGGACACGCTCGATCCTCTGCCAGACACTTTCGGCCCCTGCTTTGCCCGCGTGGCGGCGCAGTGGGACACGCCCCATGGGCATGTGAATGGCTGGCAGTGGCAACGGGCCGCTTCACCTGTTGGGGCATGCCGGTGAAC
Source organism: Novosphingobium pokkalii (assembly GCF_014652855.1). GTDB lineage: Bacteria > Pseudomonadota > Alphaproteobacteria > Sphingomonadales > Sphingomonadaceae > Novosphingobium > Novosphingobium pokkalii. Next base: position 419,802 of record NZ_BMZP01000001.1, on the reverse strand, counting down.
CGATCTGCCCTCGCGCTGGCGCCGCTGCTGCTGGCTGCGGCACCGCCTTTGGCGCCTGAGCCGGCGCAAGATGGCCCGATTGCCCCGGCGACCAGCCACCATGCCATGGCCACACCCGCCGGGCGGCTGGACTATGACGCCGTGTTCGAGCAGCAGGTGCTGAGCGGCGCGGATGGGCAGCCGGCGGCGACGATGTCCACGATCGCCTATCTGCGCAGCGGCACGGCCGATGCGGCGCGGCCGGTGATCTTTGCCTTCAACGGTGGGCCGGGGGCTTCGTCTTCTCCGTTGCATATCGAGGCCATGGGGCCGCGCCGACGCGACGCCACCGGCCTGGTGGACAACGTCGAGACCCCGCTCGATCGTGCCGACCTGGTGTTCGTCGATCCCGTGGGCACGGGGTTCAGCCGCCCGCTCACGCCCAGTGGCGGTGCCCCGTTTTGGAGCGTGGCGGGCGATGCGCGGGCCATGGCCCAGGCGATCACCGGCTGGCTGGCCGCGCATGCCCGCGCCCATGCGCCGGTGATCGTGGTGGGGGAAAGCTATGGCGGCACCCGTGCGGCGGCGATGCTGCCCTTGCTCAAGCAGGTGAACCTGGCCGGCCTGGTCCTGCTCTCTCCCGCGCTGGTGATCGGGCCGCAAGGGGACAGCGAGCTGGTCGAGGCACTGCCGGCCACGGCTGTGGCCGCTGCGGCCCACGGCAGGGGCGCGCTTGCGGGCCTGCCCCCGGCACAAGTGGAAGCGCGCGCGGCAGCCTTTGCCGCCGGTCCCTATGCCCGCGCCTTGCTGGCCGGCAGCGCCCTGGCCCCGGCAGAGCAGGCCCGCGTGGCGGCGCAGATGGCGCGGCTGATCGGCCTGCCCCCGGCGACGATCCGCGCTGCGCGCTTGCGGGTTGACGTGGAGATGTTTCGCGCCGCGTTGCTGGCTGATCAGGGCAAGGTGGTGGGCCGGCTCGACAGTCGCGTGGCCGCGCCGCGCCCGGCGCCGGTGGCCGGGCGACCATCGGCGGCCAGCGATCCCGCGCTGGGGCTGGGCGCGAGCAATGTGATCGTGTCTGCCGCGCTGGGCGATTACCTGCGCCGCGAACTGGGCGTGCAGACCGCGCGCGACTATGTTGCGCTGACGCTGGACGTCAATTTCCAGTGGCGCTGGCCGCGTGTGGAGGGGGCAGGCGGGGATGAGGCCGATCGCCTGCCCGATCTGCTCGGCAACCTAGCCCAGGCCATGGTCGATCATCCCGCTCTGGAGGTGACGCTGGTGGGTGGGTATTACGACATGGCCGTGCCACTGATGGCCACGCGCGATGCGCTGCGCCATGCTTGGCTGCCGCCATCGCGGGCGCGGCTGGTGGCGCTGCCGGCAGGGCATTCGGTCTTTGCCGATGCGCCGGGCCGCCGGGCGATGCGCGCCATCATCGATCAGCTCTTGCGCGCGAACGCGAACCACCAGGCCAACCCCACGACGAGCCAGCCGCCCACCAGAAGATAGGGGCGCGGATCGGCTTCGACGCCAAAGGCGGCAATGGCCAGCGCCGCCACCACGCCCGCCAGGCCGACGAGCGTGACCGTAGCAGGCGTCATGCCCAGTGCCGCACGGGCGTGGATTTCGGGGTAATGGCGGGCAACCACCGTTGCCGACCACGAACAAGCGGCATATTTCAGCATGGTCGGCAGATTGACGGCGAGCAGCAGGAACACCAGGCTTTGCGGCAGGAGCATGCCGGCCATGGCGCAGGCCCAGGCCAGCAGCACGGCCACATGCGGCGTGGCAAAGCGCGGGTGGACCCGGCCAAGCGCGGTAGGCAGGGCGCCGCTGCGGCCCATGGCAAAGAGGCTGCGTGAAAAGGTCAGCGCCAGCGCGTTCATCGACTTGACGATGGAGAGGGTGGCGGCGCCCACGATCAGGATCGTGGCGGCCGGGCTGCCCATTGCCACGCGCGCGGCATCGAGCAGCGGCGCCTTGCTGGCTGCCAATCCGGCCGGGCCGACCAGGCCCAGTGCTGTCGCTGCCACGGTGCCATAGACCAGCGCCGTCAGCGCAATCGCCAGGGCAATGCCCAAGGGCATGGTGCGCGCGGGGTTGCGCACTTCCTCCCCGATTTCCACTGCGCTTTCGATGCCCAGGAACAGGCTGATCATCAGCGGCACGGCGGCAAGCACATGGGGCAGCGGCACCGAGAGCGGAGCCCCCATCGTGGCCACGCGCAGATGCGGTAGGCCCAGCGTGACCAGCAGCGCCAGCACCACCAGAAGCAGGGCCATGAGCGCGGTCTGCGCCTTGGCCGCAAGCGCGACGCCGCGATAGTTGAGCGCGAAGACCAGCGTGATCAGCGCCGCCATCGCCGGCAGCGGCGGCAGTGGCACGACCATGCCGAGATAGCCGACCAGCACCTGGCTCAGGATCGCCATGGCGCCCACGTTGGCCACGATGCGCATCCAGGCGATGAGAAAGCCCACCGCCGGATGGATGAAGCGGCGCGGCCATTCATACGATGCGCCCGAAACCGGCAGGGCAGACCCGAGATAGGCATAGGCCAGGGCAAAGATCAGCATCGGCAGGGCGGCCAGGCCGATCGCCGGCAACAGGCCCGCCCCGGCCACTTGCGCCGTCGGCCCCAGGATCGTGAAGATCGACACCCCGATCGCGGTGCCCGCGCCGAACGTGACGACACCGATCAGGCCAACCGATTTGCCGAGCTCACTCGGCGTTTCCGACGCGCTCATCGCAGCGTGCCGGTGATGAAGGCGCGCAAGTCTGCGGCCAGCGCCTGCCGTGCATCGCGGCCCAGATAGGCCATGTGCCCGGCGGGATAGGTGCGGAAGGCAACGCGGTCTGCCGGCGCACCGGAATGGGCCATGGTATCGCGCGCCGTGCCCAGCGGGGTGACCAGGTCATAGAACCCGGTGCCTACCAGCACGCGCAACGCCGGGTTGCGGTTCATCGCCGTGGCAAGGTCGGTGGCATAGTTGCCGGGGGACGAACCATAGTCCCACGCGCCGTTCACATCGCGAAAGGCAATCGCCTTGTAGGGCTGGGGCAGGTCGATCTTGAGCGTATCGCGGGCATAGGCGTCCCAGGCGGCGACGAAGCCGGGCACATATTGCGCCATGGCTGGGTCATCGGCCACCGGGTCTGGCCCGGCGGCGGCCAGCGGCAGGGTGAAGCGGGCATCGTAAAGCCCGGTGCGCCGCCCTTCGCCTGCAAGCAGCAGGCGGGCAAAGGTCGTGCCCGACAGGCGCAAGTCATTGGCCAGGATCGTTTCGGCGGAAACACCGATGAGGCGCGCCATGGCTTGCGCCACGGCAGCGCGGCGCGCGGGGTCGAGACGCGAGCCGGCATGGAGCGCGCCCAGGTAGGTGTCATTGACAAAGGCTTGCGCGGCATCGGCCTGGCCCTGCGGGGTGCAGTCTGGCGCCACCTTGTGGAAATGGCACGCTGTGGCCGCCAGGCTGGGCAGGATGCCGAGATAGCCGCGATCATCGCCCACCCCGCCATGAGCCATGTCCATCGCCTGGCCCAGCAGGATCACGCCGTTCAGGCTGATGCCGTCCATCTGTCCGGTCTGGGTGGGGCCGCCGGCCAGCAGCCGCGCCACCACTGCTGCTCGTACCGTGCCATAGCTTTCCGAGAGGATGTATTTGGGCGCGTTCATCCGGCCGTGGCGGGCCAGCCACTGTTCCATCACCTGCACCGTGGCCACCGCGTCCTGCTCCACCCCATAGAACATCGCCGGGGTGCCATCGGCCAGGATGCGGCTGTAGCCGGTGCCGGGCGGATCGATCAGCACCACGTCTGCCACGTCGAGCGGGCTGTCGGCATTGACCACGGTGTGAAACGGAGCGGTGGTCTGCGGATGATCGGGATCGTCGAAATCGATACGCTGCGGGCCAAGGAGGCCCATGTGCAACCAGAGCGAGGCCGAACCTGGGCCGCCGTTGAACACGAACAGCACCGGCCGGGTGGGATCGGGTTTTGCGGTCTTCCCGCCGGCTTTCAGATAGCTTGTGGCAAAGACGCTGGCCGCCGCCTTGCCATCGGGGCTGGGCAGGATGAATTCCTCTTCGGCCGCTTCATAGGCGACGCGCGTGGTGCCGAACGTGCCCTGGCCCCTGGTGACGAAGGCGCGCGGCGCAGTGTCCTGCGCCTGCGCGGGCAGCGGGGCGGCCAGCGGGGCAAGCGCCAGGGCAGCAGCCAGGATCAGGCGATCAATCGGCATGGTCGGCAATCTCATATCCAAAGGCGGAGCGGGCGGTCAGCCCGGCATCCTGGCTGGCCAGGCTTTCCTTGGCGGGATGGAGCGGCGGCGGCGTGGTGAATGGAGCAATGCCCAGCGCAGCGTAGATCTCGCTGGGGAAATAGGCGACCCCGCCGCGCAGCACCAGGCGGGGGCGGCGGATCGCGGCAATGTCTTCCACCGGATTGCCCGGCACCAGCACCAGATCGGCGAGCTTGCCCCGCGCGATCGTGCCCAGTTGCCCCTCGCGCCCGAAAAAGCGCTCGGCATCCAGCGTATCGGCGCGCAGCGCCTCCGCCGGGGTCAGGCCTGCCTTCACATAGAGTTCCAACTCGCGCTGGACGGCAAAGCCGGTCGCCTCGTCGGTGCCGGGCAGCAGCACGATCCCGGTGCGATGCAACATGCCGATGGTTTCCAGCACTTTGGCAAAGCCGCTGTGATAGGCAGCATCGGTGGCGGCATCGGGCAGGGTGACGAACGAACGCTTGCGGTAGCGCTGGAAGCCGATCGGCATGTGGCCGAGGAAATCCTCCTGCCCTGGCGGCACTTGGCTGGCACGGCTGAGCATCAACTGTTCGAGGATCGAAGCCGTGGTATCGAGCGCCACATGATGCTGCTGCATCAGCCCCACCGTATGCTGCACGGCGGGCGCGGCAAGATCGAGGCTGCCCGCGCGGGCCATGGCCGTCAGGCGCAGGGGCGTGCGGCTGTCTTCGCCTGGCTTGAGAATCCAGCCCAGCATCAACTGGTTGATGTGGGCAATGGAATCATAGCCATCGGCAATCACCCGGTCGGGCGTGTCGAAGGCGGGGACATGGCCGGTCACTTTGAGGCCGAGGCGATGCGCCTCTGCCGCGATGGGCGCCACCCAATCGGGGTTCATCGAGTTGTAGATCTTGATTTCGGCATAGCCGCGCGTGGCGTACCAGCGCACGTCCTTGAGCGCTTCGTCCACGCTGGCGGGAATGAAGCCGAAGCGCGCCGAATAGGGGCTGCGCCCTTCAATGAAGCCATTGGGCACGATGCGCGGCCAGGCCACTTGCCCGGCATCGACGCGGGTGATCAGGTCTTGCAGGAAGGCATTGTCGTTGCCCATGTCGCGCGTGGCGGTGACCCCAGCGGCCAGATAGAGCAGGCCCGAAGGCAGGCTGGAATGCGAATGCATGTCATGCAGCCCCGGATAGACCGTGCCGCCCTGGCCATCGATCACCGTCTCGTCGGCCGGATCGGGCGCAGCGGGGTCTTCGGGCAAGACCTGGGTGATCGTGTCGCGCATCACCACGACGGCCGACAGGGCAGAGCGGGTGCCGCTGACCGGATCGAACACGTGCACGTTGCGGATGCGCAGCGGCGTGGCAAATCGGTGCGCCAGTTGCTGTTGCAGCGCCAGGGCGCGCGCCGTTTCCAGCTCGGTCGCCAGCTTGCCCAGCATGGGCACTTGCGCCTCATGGCCCGCGCGGATCGTGGTGCCATCGGCGCCGGGGCCGAACACGCCCGCCAGCCGCCCCGCGCCATCGAGCAGGACATAGCCGGGGTTGAGCTGCACCCCGGTGATGCGCCAGGCGGTGACCGGCAGGGCCGCCTTGCCGCTGCCCAGCGTGAACTTGCGCACCGCCTGCGCGCAGACCCGGCCCGAGGGCAGCACGGCCAGGCAATGGTTAGGCCGCCCCATGGCCGCGCGGGCATAGAGCGCCAGGGCATAGGGGCTGTCATCGTTGGCGATGTAGAGCGGCGGGCGGGCAGAGGCCTGGCTGCCGGCGTCCGCCTGGCTTTTCCAACGCGCCACCTGGCCCGCATAGGCATAGCTTTCATCCACCGTGCCGCCCATCAGCGAGGTGCCTTTGATCGTCCAACTGGTGGGAATGCCGGTGGGATCGAGCTGCAAGTCCTCGTGATGCTTGGGGCCACGGCCATTGTCGTCCACGCGGTAATCCACGGCCACGCGGTTGCCCTGGGTGTGGATCTTGAGCGAGCCGACGGTCTCGCCGTTCGACACGATGACAAGGTTTTCGTCCGCCGCGCGCGCAGCGAAGGGGGCTGCGACCAAGGCAAGTGCAAGAAGGGCGCGGCTCATCGTGGCGCCTGCCCGGTTTGAACCGGAGCAGTCCTGGAGATCAACATGCGAATGTCGTTCCCCAGGGCCTGGGCCGTGGCGGCCACCGAATAGCCGGTGTGGCCCCCGTCGTAATAGCGCAAGGTCACGCGCTGCGGATCCCAGCCCGATTGCGTGGCCAGCAGTTCGGCCCCGCCCATCGTGGTCTGCGTGTCGTAATAGCCGTTGGCGACCAGCACCTGGAAACGCGGGTTGGCGGCCATCATCGCAGTGATCCCCTGGTAATAGGGCCAATCGGCAAAGGGGCTGGCGCCCGATCCCCAGCCCCACTGGTCGAAGCCTTCTACGGACGCGGAAAGGACATAGGGCTGCGTGTCTGCCACCTTGAGTTCTTCGCGGCGGTAGCGTTCGAACAGGCGGGCCAGGGTGTCGGTGATCGCTTCGGAAGCATCGGGTGCGCCGCCCGTGGCGGGGGCGGGCATGGTGTAGCGCGCATCCATGCGGCCGAGCACCAGGCCCTTGTCCTTGAGCAGTTCGACGCGATAGCGTTCCTTGGATATGCGCAGGTCGTGCGCTAGGTACCAGGTGGCCGGGATCCCGGTGAACGCTGCCAGGCGCGCGGCAACACGGGCGCGATCGGCAAGGGGCGCGGCGCTGCCCTGATAGAGCACGGTCAGGTAATCGCCCTTGGCAAACGCGCGCGCGGCGGCGAGGAATGCGGGCAAGTCCATGCCCTGGAATGCCGGGTCCTGCCGATCCGCCTTGCCATGATACCAGGCGATCGCCGCCAGCGTGGGCAGCGAGGCGACATAGCTGGTGACATTGGCGGGGCGCTGGGCATATTCGATGATGTTGGCCGCCTGGCCATAGAGCACCACGCCGGCCAGCGGCAGTGGATCGGGCCCCTGCGCCAGTTGCCGCGCGATTTCGCAGGCGCGGTTGGTGCCATAGCTTTCGCCCAGCACATAGACCGGAGCTCCCGTCCGCCCATGGGCAGCCAGCCAGGCGCGGATGAAGGCGGCAACTTGCGCAGCATCGGCGCGCACCGACCAGAACGCATGGGGATCGGTGCCCGGCGCCACGGTGCTGAACCCGGTGGAAGCGGGATCGACGAAAACCAGGTCTGCGGCATCGAGCGGCGAGGCGGGATTGTCTGCCAGGGTGACTTTGGCCGGATCGGCGGCGATATCGTCAGGGAATGCCGCCCGGCGCGGACCAAGACCGCCGACGTGGACATAGGCCGAGGCCACGATCGGCCCGCCGTTGAACGCGAACAGCACCGGCCGCGTCGCCGGGTTGGCGCCATCGCGCAGATAGGCAAAGCTGACGAGGCGCGCCGCGCCATCGGCGGTCTTAACCTCGGTAGCCTCGACCCGCGCGGTATAGGCCACAGTCTGCCCGCCGAACGTGCCCTTGTGGTGGGTGATGACCGGCGTTGCCAGTACGGTTGGCGGCAGGGGCATTGCCGTCTGGGCATGAAGCTGGGCGGCGGCGCAGAGCAGGAGCGGAAGCAGCAGGGCGCGCATGGGCAGGGGCTTTCTCAAAGGGTGCAGGCCGTGCCGGGTGCAACGGGCACGCGCTGCCATTGCCAGGCATCGACGGTTTCGCCACGTGGCAGATACGTGACGGTAAAGACACGGCCATCGCGGCGCAGGCGTAGGGTCAGTTGCTGCGTCTGCTCGCCCTGGATGCCATCCTGCGGCACGGGATCGACAATCTCGTCGCCATCGCGCACACCCGCCAGCGCGGCGGCAGAGCCGGGCACCAGGCTGCGCACGACACGCTTGGGCTCGGCCAGAACGTCTGTCGCAAAACCCAGGTCATAGCGGCGCAGGCGAGCAGTCGTGCGGGCAAAGCACGGGCCAAAGGCGTCGGATGCCGGCAGCGGCACCGCGCCATCCAGGAATGCGCGGAAATCGGCCACCGCCTGCGGCCCCAGGTGCCGGGCCAACTGGTCTTCCCAATCGGCGTTGGCGAGAGCGGCACCGGCCTTTTGCCGGGCCAGTAGGGCAAGGACGAGTGTGTCGAGGCTTTCGCGCCCGCCGCTCTTCTTGCGCAGGGCGTGGTCTACCGTGGCGAAATAGAGCATGCCGCGGTCATAGGGCAGGGTGCGGATGCGGGTATCGGCCCAGAACCGCGCCGGCACTTGCGCATTCGGCACGCTGGCCATGGCGCTGGTGTAATAGCGCGCGGCCGTCCAGTTGAGATCGTGCAGGAATGCATCGGCATCGATCATGCCAAAGCGGAACGGCAGGCGCGCCTGGTAGAACGTGGCCAGCCCTTCGCCGAACCACGAGGATTCGAGGCCCTCTGGCCGGGTGATATAGGGCTGGAACGTGTGGAACATCTCGTGCGCCAGCGTGATGCGGATGCTCGCCAGATCGGCCCCGCGCCCTGTGCCGAAGGTGGTGACGAATGCGTTGCGCAGGCCCACCCCGCCGCCTGCGTTGATCGGGTTGTAGCGCAGGAACACGCCATAGGGCGCGGGCCGGGTCTGCCCGAACATCTGCCGGTAATGGCCATGGAGCGCGCCGGTCCACGCCAGCAGCGCGCCGGCATCGAAGGCCGGGCGGCCCTGCCAGGCGCCGAAGAAACCATCTTGCGCATGGGCAGCAGGCCAGGTGCCGATCGGGCCGGCCATGAAGAAGCTTTGCCGCAGGGCGCTGGCATCAAGCGGCTCTGCCGCCGTGACCGTGCCGGCGCCCAGCGAACTGACCCCACGACTGCCCTTGGGCGCGCGCGACAGATCGAAGCCGAACGTGGTGCGCCAGTGCGTGGTGCCGGGGGGCAGCAGCAGGAAGACCTGCCCAGCGGCTGAAACGGCGCCACCATCGGCGCTGAAGGCAAAGGGCGGGGCAGGGCCGCGCGGGGGCAGGCTGGCCTGGGCGGGCACACGATAGGAGACGACGAGCGTACCCCGGATCGCCCGCGGCGCCAGCCATTGCCGTCCTGGCCCACCGCTGACCGCATCGCCATCGGCGCTGTCGGCCAGCACGGCATCGCGCGGGCGCAAGAGCAGCGGCCCGGCCGCATCGTGCGCGCGCAGCGGACCCAGCAGGCTCGCTACGGTATCGACATTGCTGGCCACCAGCGGCAGTTGCAGCACCGGCGCCCCGGCCTTAGCCGCGAGGCCGGAGAGGCGCAGCGTGACTTCCACCGTGCCCACGCGCGCCCGGTCCGCCACATCGGCGCGCGGGGCAAAGGTGACGGCGAGCGCGGGCGACGCGGCGTGAGCCGGGGCCGGCAACAGCGCGGCTGCGGCCACCAGGGCAGGCAGGAAGCGGGGCAAGTGCGGCATTGGCAGAAGATCCCCCTTGCTTGCGATCAGATGCTGGCCTGGCGCAGGGCCGCTTCCAGCGCGGCAAGGCCGGCGTCAAGTTCGGCATCGGGCAGGCAGAAGCCGATGCGGATGTGCCCGGCCTGGCCAAAGAATTCGCCCGGCGCCACGATGACGCCGCTTTGCGCGATCAGCGTTTCTGAAAAGGCGCGGGTATCGGCAATGCCGGGCAGCGCGGGAAAGCAGATGCAGCCCGCATCGGGCAATGCGCCCGCCATCAGTCCGGCCTCCACCATGCGGGCATACCACGCGGCAAAGCGGGGCCGGGCGCGCGCGACATGGCTGCGCCAGTGATCGGCAAAGGCGTCGGCGCGCAGCATCACTTCGGCGGCGACTGCATGCGACAGGGTGGAAACCCCGAATTCAGCGCGTGCGGCATAGTCACGCAGAGTGGCCATCACGCCGGGTGCGCCCACGATCCAGCCACAGCGCAGCACGCCCAGGCCGAAAATCTTGGTCAGGCTCGACAGGCTGATCACCGCCGGCGAGAGCGTGCACGCCGGGCCGGGGCGGCTGGCCTTGTCGGCATAGTCGCCATAGACTTCGTCCACCACCAGCAGCACGCCGCGTGCCTGGGCCAACTGGGCGAGCGCGGCCAGGGTATCGCGCGGGATGCCCATGCCCGAGGGATTGTGCAGGTCAGACACCACGATCAGCCGCGTTTCCGGGCGAAGCGCGGCGGCGACCTGGTCCAAGTCGATGCCGAAATGCGGGGCGGGCCGCGTGAACGTATCCACGCCAATCCCCTGCACTTGCGCGGCGCCAGCAAACAGATCGAAACCGGGCACTTCCACCAGCACGCGATCACCGGGCCGGAGCAGCGCGCGATAGAGCAGGGCGAGGCCGCCAGTGGCGCCGGTGGCGCACAGCACCTGGTCGATATCCACGCCATGGCTTTGCGCCAGCATCGCGCGCACGAAGGGATTGCCATCGCCAAAGGCGCTGACATAGCGCGGCGAAAAATCGGGCTCGACCGTGGCCAGAACAGCCTGGCGCAGCAAGGCGCGCGGTTCGGGCACCGAGCTTTCGAACAGGCTCACGATCGGGCGCGGCGCCTTGCGTGCCAGCGCCACCGCAGCGGCAACCCATTGGGCATAGGCCATCGGCGCGGGGGCGATGGGCGGGGCGGCCAGATCGGGCGAGGCAGCAGGCAGGGCAGTGCAGGTCATTGCGCCGATCCTATCGGCCAGGCGTGGCGCTTGTTATGCGATCTGTGCCCGCCGTGCGGCCCCCAGCGCATAATCCTTGTTGCCATGGCGGCAAAGCCGGTCAAAGCCCCCATGCAAAGACCTTTGAGTGCAGGCATGCCAGATCGCGGCCATGCGGACTGCGCAAGCGGCCGTTCCGTGCTTCCCCTGTCAATTGAGCACCCAGGCAAACACTGGCGCTTCGCATCGGAGGCCATGACCGCGCGGCGTCCTGAGCCCGCTGGGAACGCGCGAGAATTCAGTCCGTTGCGCCCGAATCGGACTGCCCGATGCTGTCCATCAGGTTGCCGATCAACCATTTCAAGCCCGGGTCTTCAGCCCGCGTGCGATGATATTGTACGCATTCGTGCAATGGAGCGATGGGGACGGGAAGGGGCTGCCACGCGATCGGTCTGTGCCGTGCGGCGCGGCGCGCGTATCGTTCCGGAATGATGGCCAGGCAATCGGTGCTCTCCAACAGGTCTGCCACAATGGAAAAATATGCCGCGCCCATGGCAATTCGCATGGTGATGCCGCATTCGGCCAGCTCGTCCGCGGCGAAGGAGCGGCGATCGCGACCGATCTGTGCCGCGATGAACTTGCTGGCCACCAGGGTTTGGCGTGTCACTGGTTCGCGGATCAGTGGATTTTCGCTCCATCCCGCCACGACATGGCGATCTTCGAACAGCAATCGGGCAGGATGCATGGCGCTTAAGAACTGCTGCGGCGAAATGAACAGATCGAGTTCGCCACTATCGAGCAGCCCGAGCGATGCATCGCCGGGGGGACTGACTGTGAACGAGATGTCGGGTGCGATCTTGCGGACGCCGGGGAACCATTCACCGAGAATCGCGGAGGCGACGAAGTCTGACGCCATGATCCGGAAGTTGCGCCGGGATGTCGCCGGTTCGAAGCCCGCCTGTATGGAAACCAATGCATTGGCATCGGAAAGCAGGGCGCGGAGCGGTTCGCGCAGGGCAAGGGCATAGGCCGTTGGCAGCATCTGCTTGCCATTCTGGGCGAGCAGCATGTCTCCGAAATGGTCGCGCAGGCGGCGCAGGGCAGCGCTGATCGCGGGCTGGGTGGTGTTCAACTGCTCGGCGGCGCGGGTCACGTTCTGCCGCTCCAGCAGGACGTCGAGCACGACCAGCAAATTCAGATCGAGACCTTTGAAGCGCATACTCTGCCATGTGGTTTATTTATCAATCCTGATAAAAACATAAGATTTCTCGTATGACAAGCTGCGCCTCATACTCTCCCGCATAAGAAACAAACCAAGGGAGAGACCATGCGTCAGCCATCGCGTTTGCGAGCTGTTTTGCTTGCCTGTTCGATTTTTGCCCCCTCTGCCACGGCGCTTGCGCAAGAGGCCACAGCGCCGCAAGCGCCGACAAGCGGGCTCAATGACATCGTGGTGACGGCGCAGCGGCGGTCCGAAAGCCTGCAACGCGCGGCGCTGGCCGTGAGTGCGGTTTCCGGCGATGCCCTGGCGACAGCGGGGATCACGCGGCCCACCGATCTTGGCACGGTCGTGCCGGTCTTGCAGATTGCTCCGGCGGCCGGCCCCTATACGCTATTTTACTTGCGCGGCGTGGGCAATTTCAACGGCAATGCCTTGTCCGATCCGGCCATCGCTTTCAATTTCGACGGCGTCTACGTCGGGCGGCCCTCGGCCACCACGGGTTTCTTCTATGACATCGATCGCATCGAAGTGCTCAAGGGGCCGCAAGGCACACTCTATGGCCGCAACGCCACGGGCGGCGCGATCAATGTCATCACCACCAAGCCGCGCCTCAATGAAACGTCGGGCGCGGCAAGCGTCGAATACGGCAATTACAACGCCGTCAATGTCGATGCCGCGTTGAACCTGCCGCTGGGCCAGAACGCGGCCCTGCGTGCGGCGGGCACGTTCGTGCGCCACGATGGCTATATGCGCGATGGCACCGACGATCAGAACGATCTCTCCGGTCGCCTGTCGTTGCGGTGGGAGCCTTCGGCGGCTGTTTCCGTCAACATCGTGGCTGATGCCTTTCGCCAGCGCGGGAAAGGGCAGGGCGGCACGCCCGTCGCGCTGGGTATCGATGGGCGTCCAGGCTATCTTTCTGACGAGGGCAAGGCGTTCGTGGCGACGCAGCCCAACCTGCTGCTGGGCCAGTCGATGACGCCGCTCAGCCAGACGCCGTTCCTGCACAACAACTTCTGGGGTGTTTCCGCCACCGTTGACTGGCGCACTGCGCTGGGTACCTTCACGGTGATCCCCGCCTATCGCGAAGGCAGTCTGAACTTCCGGTCGGACGTGCCGGGCTTTTACATCTGGCAGCGCGAACGGGATTACCAGGGGAGCCTGGAAGCGCGCCTGACGTCTGACGACGCGCGGCCGTTGCGCTACCTGCTCGGCGGTTTCTATTATCGCGAAACCAACCGCATCCCGTTCTACTACATCTACCAGCAGGCCAACGTGAACCTGGTGCAATACCGCCAGGACGACGAGAACGCGGCCGCGTTCGGGCGCCTGACCTATGCGGTGACGCCGAGCATTCGCCTGACTGCGGGCGCGCGCTATACCAGCGAGGTCAAGCGGCTTGACGGGACGCTGGCAGGCAATGTCCGGGCCTGCGTGCTGGCCAGTTGCCCCGACGCCGATCCGCTGTCCTTCTCGCTGGCACTGGACCCGCCCAATTTCAATCCGGCTGCCGGCGCCGGCACGGTTACCCTGCCGGTGTTCGTTGACAACAGCGGAGCCAGTGGCCGGCGTGCGCATTTCGATCGTGCCACGTTCCGGCTCGGCGCCGACTGGGATGTGACCGACCGCAACCTGCTCTATGCCAGCTACGAATCCGGCTTCAAGTCGGGTGGTTTCTTCTTCACGTCGGACGAGGGCGTCTATCGCCCGGAAACGATCAGTGCTTTCACGCTGGGGAGCAAGAACCGGTTCTGGGGCCAGCGCATCCAGATCAATGCCGAACTGTTCTACTGGATCTATCGCAACCAGCAGATCAGCCACCTGGTCAACGATTCCGCCGGGCAGGCGATCTTCGCCACGCAGAACGTCGGCCGGGCAACCTACAAGGGCGCGGAGATCGATGCCCGTGCCAGGCTGGCGACCAACACCGAACTGAGCGCCGATATCCAGTATCTCGACGCGCGCTATTCCACCTTCGTCTACGATGCGCCCAACACCAATGGCGGGGTGAGCAACGGCACCGGCTGCCCCAGCCTGGCCGTGAGCACCAATTACACCATCGATTGCTCCGGGTTCCGGCCACCTTATGCGCCGGAATGGACGATCAATCTGGGCGGCCAGCAGACCATTCCGCTCCAGCGCGGCGATCTCGTCGCCGATGTCCACGCGCACTGGCAATCTACCACGTTGACGGGTCTGGAATTCGTGCGCGACGAATACCAGAAGGCCTATTGGCTGGTCGATGCCCAGTTGACCTACCGTGCGCCGGGCGACCGGTTCACGCTTGGGGTCTACGGTCGCAATCTGTTCGATGCGACGACCATCGCCAATTCCGGGCCCACCGCTTTCACCATCTACACCTCGGCGGCGCTCAATCCACCGCGCACCTATGGCGTGCGGGCATCGGTCAAGTTCTGACCAGCGCAGCCTTATTTCGGAGAAAGACATGAGCCGCTTCTTGAAGAACGTCTGGTATCAGGCGGGATGGTCGCGCGAACTCGACGATGCGGGCCAGATCGCGCGCACGATCATCGGGCAACCCGTGCTCGTGTTCCGCAACGCGGATGGAACACCCGGCGCGGTGGTTGACCGATGCCCCCACCGCCTGGCACCGCTTTCGGCCGGACGAATTGCCGATGGGGTGGTGACCTGTGGCTATCACGGGCTGGGCTTCTCCGGCAGCGGCGCCTGCGTTCGCAATCCGCATGGGCCGATTACATCCGCGCTGCATATCGCTGCCTATCCCACGGTGGAGCGCCATCGCGCCATCTGGGTGTGGCTTGGCGATGCGGCCAAGGCAGACCCGGCGCTGATCCCCGATCTCGGTTTCATCGACCAGACCCCTGAAAGTGCCCAGGTTACCTTGGCGATGCCGACGGCAGCCGACTACCGCCTGCTCGTCGACAACATCATGGACCTGAGCCACGCAGACTTTCTGCATGCCACCACGATCGGCGGCATCATGGTCGAGGCGCGCAAGACCAGCCGGGTCGAAGACGGGAAAGTGATCGCCACATGGGATGCGCGCGATTGCGTGCCACCGCCGGCTTTTCGTCCGATGGTCCACCCGGCCGAATGTGCAGATATCTGGACCGAGGTGACATGGCATGCGCCCGCCGCGATGGTGCTGGGCACTTCCGCTGTGCCGGCGGGGCAAACCCAGGCACCGGGTGACATTGCCTGGACCCTGCACAACATGACGCCCGAAAGCGCCACGACGACGCATTACTTCATCTGCTCCACGCGGCCGTTCCTGCTCGACGATGCAGAGTTTTCCCAGATGCTGAACAAGGCGCTGCGCCAGGCCTTCGAAGATGAAGACAAGCCGATGCTGCAACGCCAGCAGCTCAGCATCGGGAACAACGATATCGACGATCTCAATCCGGTGCTGTTGCCGATCGATGCCGCAGCCGTGCGTGTCCGGCGCCAGATGGCTGCCTTGCTCGCGGCAGAAGCCCAGTGAGGGGCATGGGGCGCAAAGGCGCCCGCCTGCCGGGCGGTTCCTGGCCGTTCATTCTGGTGCTCTATGCCCACGGCGTGCTGGCCATCATGTCTGTGGCGATGCTGGCACCGCTGGCGGGGAAACTGGCACGAACCTTTCCGCAGGCGCCGGCGGCGCTGCTCGGGATGGTGATGTCTGCCCCGTTCGTCGCTGGCGCGTTGCTGGCCGCCGTTGGCGCCGGCTGGGTTGGACGGTGGGGCGCCCACCTGGGCTTGCGCCTGGGGACGATGGCGATCCTTGGCGCCGACGCGGCATGTCTCGCGCCGCTCCCGCTCGGCATGCTGCTGGTGGCACGGTTGGCACAGGGCATTGGCGTGATGCTGGTGCTCAATGCGGTACCGGTATGGATCATCGCCGGCACCCGCCCGGAACGCCGCGCGCAGGCTCTCGCCGTGTGGTCGACCTTCACGTCCGCTGCATGGATTCTGGGGCCATTGCTGGCCATTCCCTATCTGGGCGATGCCGGTGGCGGCGCATGGCGCGGCGTGTTCGCAGCCCATGGCTTGATCGCGATTGCGGCTTTGCTGGCGGGGCTGTGGCTGCCTGTTGCCCAAAGCCCGGCGATGCAGACGGACGCTGTGGCAGACCGCCCGTCCGGGGCGATCGAGACGGTGACGCTCGCGCCGCGCCTGGCGCTCGCGCTGGCAATGGGCGGGATGGTTCTGAGCGGGGTGGGCGTCAACATCATGCTGCCTTTCCTGGCCGGAACGCGCATGGGTTGGACCGCGACGCAAGCGGCGGGCCTGGTATCGTTGTTGACCGTCCTGTGTCTGCTTGCAGGCATTGCCATGGGGCGTATGCTGGCCATCACGGCCAGTCCGCGCCGCTGGCTTGGTCCGCTGGTTGCCGTGGGAGTCGCTGCACTGGGCGCTTCCTTTCTGCTGAAGCCGGCAGCACCGTTGCTGCTGGCGGCCCTTGCCGCGTGGAGCGCTGTCCAAGGTGCGGGGCTGGCGCTCGTCATGGCGCAGATCCCCGTGATCGCACGCGACAGGGCCGATCGGTCGAAGCTGGCCGGCATGATCAATCAGGCCGCCAGTCTGGGCGGACTTGTCGCGCCACCGCTGTTCCTCATGGTGCAGGCGCCAGGCGGCCTGACGGCGGTGGGCAGTCTTGCGGTTGCGTGCTGGCTGATCGCGGTGATCGCGGTTTGCCGAGGCCAGGGCGCCGGGATATCGCCGGTGCAGGCACCGACCCCGACTTGAAAAGCGTTGTGTGCCACAACGCCTGCGAGCGTCCGAAACACCCAAGCGGGATGACGAGGTCTTTTGCCGCAGCATGCCGAAGAGCAGGGCTTTCAGGAGGCCCTGCTCTTCGGCATCGTAGTGGGATCAGTTCCCGGCCACGCCGAGCACGGCCAGCACCAGTGTTTCCACGCCGGTGCGGATCGCCGGTTCGGGCTGGGGCGCAAAGAACGGGGAGTGGTTGACCGGTACTGGTTTCCCTTCGCTCTTGAGCCGAGCGAGCATGGCCGGATCGCTTCCGCCCACGGCGAAGAACACCGATTGCGGGACGCCGGCGTTGACGAACTCGGAATAGTCCTCGCTCGCCGTGCCGCCCGGCATGGTGGCCGGCACCAGGGCGACATGGCCGTCGCCCAGCGCGGATTGCAGCACGCCCGCGAGGCGGGCCGCCAGTGCCGGGTCGTTGATCACCGAGGCCGTTCCTTCCGTGTGGGCCACGTCTGGCGCATCGGCGTGGGCCATCGTCGCGACGGCGCGCGCAGTGGTGTCGACCCCATCGAGCAGCAGTTTCCGCACGTCGGCATCATACGACCGCAGCGTCAGCTTGAGCACGGCGGTGTCGGGGATGATGTTGGGGGCAAAGCCGGCATTGAACGCACCCACCGTGATCACGCCGAACTTCTGCGGATCCTTCTGCCGGCTGATCACGGTTTGCACATCGTCGACAAAATGTGCGCCCATGACGATCGGATCGATGCTCTTGTCGGGCATCGATCCATGCGCGCCCTGGCCATGGAACGTGACGATCACGCTGTCCGACGCCGAACTCACCGTACCCTGCTTGACCACCACGTGCCCCGCCACATCGGGCGTGACGTGGGCGGCAAAGGCATAGTCCGGCTTGGGAAACCGGGTGAACAGGCCATCGGCCAGCATTGCCTTGGCGCCGCCGATCTTTTCCTCGGCCGGCTGCCCGATGAACACCAGCGTGCCGTGCCACTTGTCCTTCATCGCCAGCAGCGTCTGTGCTGTGCCGACCCACCAGGTCATGTGGCTGTCGTGGCCGCAGGCATGGTCGGTCGGGGTCAGCTTGCCATCGATGGTCTGCTGGTAATGGCTGGCATAGGGCAGGCCGGTCTTCTCCTCCAGCGGCAGGCCGTCCAGCTCGGTCCGCACCATGACCACCGGGCCATCGCCGTTGCGATAGACGGCGACCACGCCGGTCTGGCCGACGTGCTCGGTAACCGTGAAGCCGATCTGCCGCATCCGCGCGGCAAGCAGTGCGGCGGTGCGGGTTTCCTGGAACCCCACTTCGGGATGCTGGTGGATATCCTTGTAGAGCGCGTCGAGCGCGGGGTAGATCCTGTCGAGCTGCGCGTCGATCGCGCCGCGTGCGGCAGCGGCATCGAGTGGCGCTGCTGCTGCGGGCAAGGCCGGCGCTGCCAGCGCCATGGTCATGGCGCCGGCCAGCAAGCACCTGGCGCGGATGAAGCGAGGCATGGGCGTTATCCTCCTTACAGGCTGAAGCGGGCGTTGAGGCCCCAGGTGCGCGGCTGGATGGAGTAGGTCAGGTTGGTGTAGCCATAACCGCTGCTCACCGCGATCGCCCCCGTCGTGTCGGTCAGGTTGTTGCAGAACAGGTAGAGGCCCATCTGCCCATTCTCGACGCCGATGCGCGCGTTCGCCGTGGCGTAGTTGCCATAAGAGGTGTGATAGGGATCGGACGGGCGGAACGTGCCTTCCTGGTGGCCGGTATAGGCGCCATCGACGCGCACCAAGCCATCGAGGCGGGAGGTGAGCGCCCAGCTATAGCTGGCCGAAGCCGATGCGGTCAGGTCAGGCGTGTTGGGGATCGGATCGCCCGCCTTGCCGGTGGAGGCGGTGATGAGCACGGCCGACGACGACTGGTCCTGCGTGAGATGCGCGTCGGTATAACCCAGCGCCCCGTTGAGCGTGAGACCGTGGAGCGGACGGGCGGTGAGGTCCACTTCAAGGCCGCGAATACGGGCATGGCCGGCATTGGTGAGGAACGCATAGAGCCCGTCGGCAGTGCGCGCCGAAGTCTGCATGTTGCTCCATTCGATGTCGAACAGCGCGCCGTTGAGCACCAGCTTGTCGCCCAGCCAGCTCGACTTCAGGCCCACTTCGTAATTCCACAGGCTGTCGGGCTTGTAGGACACCAGGTTGGCGGCAAGGCCGGGGATATTGTTGGCGCCGCCGGGGCGGAAACCCTTCGATGCGCTGGCGTAGACCATCACGCGCGGGGTGATGCGATAGTTGATGTTGAACTTTTCCAGCCAACCATTGGCCGTGGTGGTTGCCTGGCTGAACGGCGCGGCCAGGGTGCCGGTGTAGTAGTTGGTGATATAGGATTGGCCGCTGGTGGTCTTGCTGTAATCGTAATAGCGCAGGCCGCCGGTGATCGTCAGGCCCGGCAGCGGCTTGAGCGAGACTTCGCCAAATCCGGCCGCCTGGCGAGACCGCGTGGCGACATAGCGATAGACCAGCGGCGTGATCGGCAGGGTGATCGAGCCGTCCGTGGCGTTTTCGCTGATCACGTTGCTGTCGATGTGGTCGTTGCGCTTTTCGTAATAGACCCCGACGGTCCATTCCAGCCACGAGGGCATCTGCGCGGCGTTGGATGCCAGGCGCGCTTCATAGTTCTGCGAATGGACCCAGGCGGGCTGATAGCCGACCGCCGGCAGCAGGGCGAGGCCCGCAGACTGATAGGCGGCGAACTGGTCGCTGGTGCAGGCCGTGCCGCCCTGGGCCTTGGCGCATTGCGCGGTGGAATTGGCGTATGCCCGCACCGAGGGCGTGAAATCGACGGTGCGGATATAGTTGTAGTTGTAATAGCTGGCCGTGCCGGTCAGCGTGGCGAACCCGAGGTCGCGATCGGCCTTCAGGTTGTAAAGTTGCATTTCGGTGTGAAACGGCAGTTGTGCGGGCGAATTGGTCTTGTAGCGGCCGACGCTCGGGTACCAGCCCTGCTGATCCGGTGCGTCGCTCTTCTGGTAGCTGAGCGTGGCAGTGATGGTGGTCAGTTCGTCGGGCTTGAAGCCGATGATCCCGCGTCCGCCCCAGTTGGTGGAACGGTTGATGTTCTGCGTGCCATAGGTGACATTGTCGATCCAGCCGGGCTTGCGCTCGTCATAGCCCACGACGCGCACCGCCAGCTTGTCGCTCACGATCGGCACGTTGACCATGCCGCGCAGGAAATAGCCCGCCGATCCGCCTTCGGTGGTGGTCACCTGGGTTTCGCCGCCCGCTTCCACCTTGTCGTAATCGGGCTTGTGGAAAATCACCCGCAGGGTGCCGGCCATCGAGCTGGCGCCATAGAGTGTGCCTTGCGGCCCGCGCAGCACTTCCACGCGCTCCACGTCGAACAGGTTGAGATCGGCCGCGACCGCGCCGGAATCCTGCGTCGTGCCGGCCGGGCCGGTGACCGGCGTTTCATCGTAATAGAGGCCAACCGTCGCTTCGCCTGCGGCATTGACGCCGCGGATCGAGATGCGGTTCGAACCGGCCACACCGCTGGTGACGTTGAGGTTGGGAATCTGGCGGAAATAGTCGTTGAGCTGGGTCGCGCCGGTCTTGGCAAGGCCATCGCCGGAAATCGCCACGATGCTGAGCGGCGTGGTCTGCACCGTGGAGGTGCGGTGCAGGGCGGTTACCACGATATCGCCGGCGGCGGGGGGGACGTCCTGTGCGGCGGCCTCTTGTGCTGCCGTAGCGGGGGCCGATGGTGCGGCATCGGCGGCGTGGGCCGTTCCGGCCAGCAGGACATGCGCAGTGATCAGGCCGGAAACGGCCAGGATGGCTTTGTTCATGGTGACTCCCTGTCCTCGTATCAGGGGCGCTGCGATGCCGCTTCCCGTGGCGCGTCGCTTCGCGTTCCCCTGCTCGACTAGACGCGGGCGCGGTGCGGTCCCTCATCGGGGTGGCACATTTTTTTCCTCTCAGTGAAATTCAGCGTGCAGCGTCACGCCCATGGTGCGCGGCCGCTGATAGGTAACCAGGTCGGTGCCGCCGATCGTCCCGGCCCAGACGCGGCCCTGGCCATTGGCAATGTTCTGCACGAACAGCCCGGCGCGCCATGGCCCGCGCGCCAGCGCCACATCGGCATCGAGCGTGGCGAAGCCGCCCAGGGCAAGGCGATCGACCACCGTGCTGGCGCGAAAGGCGCTATAGGCGCGCCCGGCATAGTGAACGAACAGCCCGGCATCGGCTTGCCAGGCCGCCGTCTCTGCTCCGGTGGAAAGGCGCCACTGCCGGCGCAGTTCGGCGCTGGCCGCCCATGGTGCCACATAGGGCAGGCGCTCGCCCGCGCGGCCGTCGGTGGTGGCCGTGCCCGAAACCTGGTCATAGACCAGGCGCGCGTCGGTCACCGTGGCCTGGACCTTGGCCTGCCAGCCATGCCCCAGCCCACCCCCCAGTGCGAGCTCCGCCCCGTTGATCCGCGCCGCGCCGATGTTGGTGATGAAGGCATAGCTGCCATCGCTCGACATGGCGGCATATTGCATGTTGGACCAGTGCTGGTGAAAGCCGGTCAGGTCGACATGCCAGGCCCGGTGCAGCGGGGCAAAGCGGGTGCCGATCTCCAGGCTTGTAAGCCGGTCGTCGTGATAGACCGCCAGGCTGTCTGGCAGGCCCGGCACCACGTTGATCCCGCCAGGGCGGAAGCCGTTGGCCACTTGGGTATAGACCAGCAGCCCGGCGATAGGCCGCGCCTCGACCCGCGCACGGCCGACCCACCCCTGCGCGCGATAGCCCAGGTTGAATGCCGATGGGCCGAACGGCCCGGTGAACGGATTGGCCAGGGTGACCACGCTTTGCGTGTCCCGCACATAGTGGAAATAGCGCAAGCCGCTCGACACCGTCAGCCACGGCAGCACGCGCAGGCTGCCATCGCCGAACAGCGCATATTCGGAAAGCTGGCTGGCGAAACGGCGGTCGGATACGGCGACGGTTTCGGGAAGCACCAGGCCGGTGGCAGCGTTCACGCCCAGGCTGCCGCTCTGCCCTGCATCCGTGCGCCGGCTGGCGAACAGTCCGGCTGTCCAGGTCAAGGTCCCTTCTGCCGAAAGGCGCAGTTCTGCGCTGGTGATATCCACCGCCAGGGGCTGCGCCACCAAGGTCGGGCTGTTGGCAAGCAGATAGCGGTTGAATCCGGCCATCTGCGTGGCGCTGCATGACGATGTGCCGATTCCGGCACAAGCGGCGCAAGCCGTGCCATCGCCGAGGTGGTTGAGTTGGCTTTGGGTGAAATCCCAAAAGCGGTGAGGGCGCCACCACGAGCGCGCCAGCGTCGCATCCAGGCTCACCCCGGCGAGCTTGCCATGCAGATCGAGCGCAGCCATCGCGAACGTATCGAAGAATGGCACGATTACCTGGCCCTGCGACTGGTTGGGCAGGGCGCCGGCGGTGGTGCTGTGGGTATTGCCGATCCGGCTGCGTTGCCACACGCCGGTCAGATCGGCCCGCCAGTCGGGCGCAAGCTGCCAGCGCAACGCCAAGCGCCCGCCTTCGCGCACCTGGTCGTCGGTATTGGATCGGCCCAGGCGCGGAAAATCCACGACGCCGCCGGTATATTCGTGCCAGCCCACGGCGCGCAGTGCGATCTGGCCGGGCACCAGCGGCAGGTTCATCGCTGCCGTCACACTGGCGGAAGGGGCGCCGCTGCGGGTCGTGCTGGCACTGCTGTCCAGGCCAAGCGTCCGCTGGTCCAGTTGCGGACCGTTGAACAGCACGCGCACGGTGCCGGCCAGCGAACTGGTGCCGTAGAGCGTGCCTTGCGGCCCGCGCAGCACTTCCACGCGGTCTACATCGGCCAGCACGAGGTCGGGCGTCATCAGACCCGGATCGCTGGTCGAGCCGCCGGGGCCGGCCACAGGAACATTGCCGTAATAGAGGGCGACGGTCGCCTCGCCAGCGGCATAGGCACCGCGCATGGTCAGTCGGTTGAAGCCGGGGCCTGATGATGTGACGGTCAGGCTGGGCGCCAGACGCGCCAGGCCCTCCAGCGACGTGGCCTGGTCATGCATGAGGTCTTCGCCACGCACCGCGACCAGGCTGATCGGCGTATCGGTCAACAGCGTGGGACGGCGCAGCGCGGTGACCATGATGTCGCCCGCGGCCAGGGCCGGCAGGGCCGCCGATGGCGTGTTGTGCGCAAGTGGCACGGTGGGCTGCGGCAGGACCAGCAGGCTGCGTGGGCCGGTGCGCTCCACGGCAAGGCTGCTGCCGGCAAGCAGGCGGCGCACGATCGCGGAGGCATCGCCCGACAGCGTCACTGCCCTTGCGCGGCGGCCCGCCACGGTTTCCGGGGCAAAGGCGATGGTCGTGCCGGTGGCGATCGCAACCGCCCGCAGCGCTTCGGCCAGCGGCGCGGGCGGCAGTTGGCGTGGCGCCGGGATCTGCGGCCTGCCTTGCGCGAACGCCGGCGACCCGGCCATGGCCATAGTGGCCACAGCCAGCAGCAAGCCGGCCGCACCGCGCTGGGCACGGCCTGGCCGGCGCCGACAGGCGCCCGATTTTTCCCTCATTGTCCGGCAGCTTGCCAAAGCGGCCGCGTCTTGGCTAGCTTTCCCGTCCATGTCCTCCAAACGGATCAGCCAGCAGGCCGGCGATGGCCCGATCTCCGCGTTCGAGCGCCATCGCCGCGCGGTGCGCACTTGGCTGGGCCGGCGGTTGCGCAATCCCGCTGACGTCGATGACGCCGTGCAGGACGTGTGGCTGCGCGCGCACGAGCGGCTGGACAGCGGCGAGGTGGCCAATCCGCGAGCCTATCTTTTCACCGCCGCCAGCAGCGTGGTGCATGATCGCGCGCGCCGCGCCGTGGTGCGCAGCGAGGATATGCACCACGGTCTTGAAGAAAATGATCATCCCGTTGAGTGGATCACGCCGGATCGCGTCTTGGAAGGTAAGGAGGCGCTTACCGTCGTCATGAACCGGCTTTCGACCATGCCCGAACGCACGCGCGATGTTTTCGTGCTGCACCGTTTCGAGGGCCTGGCTTATGCCGAGATCGCCCGCCGCATGGGCATTTCGGTCAGTTCCGTGGAAAAGCACATCATGAAGGCGCTGCGCCTGTTGCTGGAGATCGAGGAATGAGCGCGGACCAAGGCGACGCGGCGGGGCGCGAGGGACAACCCGCGCTGGACGCGGCGATTGCCCATTTTGCGGCGCGGCGCGCCGGGCGACCGGTGGCGGCGCCCGGCGATGCACAAACCCAGGCCGCCCTGGCCGAGGTGGAAGCGCTGTGGGCCGGGCTCGATCAGGTTGCGGATCACGAGGCGGTGATCGCGATGCGCGCACAGGCTCTGGCGCGGACGGCGGGCGGCGTGGCTGCACAACCGCGCCGGCGGTGGCTGGCCGTGGCGGCAGCGCTGGGCGTCGTGGCGATTGGCGTGGGCACGGTACTGGCGGTGCGATCAGGTTCGCCGCTTCCATCCGCCGCGCCACAACTGGCCATGCGCACGCTGGAAAATGGCGCAGCCGGGCCGCGTACGGTGAGCCTCGCCGATGGCAGCCAGATCACGCTCGACGCGCAGACGCGCGTGCTGGTGGGCGAGGATGCTGGCCGGCGCAGTGTCGTGCTGGCGCAGGGGCGCGCCTATTTCCGGGTCAAGCATGACGCCGCACGGCCATTTCGGGTGGAGGCCGGGCCTCTGTCTGTGACCGATGTCGGCACGGTGTTCGAAGTGAGCCGGGCAGGGGATGGCGTGGCCGTGTCGCTGGTGGAAGGCGCGGTCGACGTGGGCGCGCCCGGCCTGGCGCCGCGCCGCCTGTCGCCGGGGCAGCACCTGGCCTTGCGCGGGGGCGAGGCCGTGCTGGGCCGGTCGGACATCACCGGCGCGCCGGGATGGCAGGATGGCATGATCGTGGCCGACGCCGAGCCGTTGGCGAGCCTGGTCGACCGCTTCAACCGCTATCTCGCGCAGCCGCTGGTGATCCGCGATTCGCGCACCGGAACCGTGCCGGTCAGCGGCGCTTTCCGCGTCGATGATCCGCAGGCGCTGGTCGATACCGTGGCGGCCATGGGCCATCCCGGCGCGCTGTCGCGCGGCCCGGCAAAGCCATGACATCCCGCTTCACATTGCATTGAAAAACCGTCTCTCAGGGAGTTTGACCAATGAAGAAGTCCTTGCTGGCCAGTGTATCGCTGGCCATGACGATCGCCGCCGCGCCGATCCTGGGAGCACAGGCCCAGGCGCGCGACTATGTGATCCATGCCGGTCACCTGATCGACGGCGTCAACGCCGGGGAACGTGCGAACGTGTCGATCCTGGTCCACGATGACCAGATCACGGGCGTGCAGGATGGCTTTGTGACGCCGGCCGGGGCTGACGTGGTGGACCTGTCGCAAAGCACGGTCATGCCCGGCCTGATCGATGCCCACGTTCACCTTACGCTCGATCTGACCAAGGGCAACGCCCAGCTCCAGAGCGTGACCAAGAGCGGTTATGACGAAACGCTGGAGGGCGTGGGCAACGCGCGGCTGACCCTGCTGGCCGGCTTCACCTCCGTGCGCGACGTGGGCGGGGATACCGCCGTCGTCGTTGCGCTCAAGCGGGCGCAGAAGGCCGGCACCATCCCTGGCCCGCGCATGTGGGTTTCGGGCAGTATCCTGAGCCCCACCGGCGGCCACGGCGACCCGGCCAACGGCTTCGATCCGGCGCTGACCAAGCCGGAATGGCAGGACGGTATTGTCGATGGGCCGGATGAGGCCGTGAAGAAAGTGCGTGAGCACTTCCGCGATGGCGTGGATCTCATCAAGATCGTGCCGTCGGGTGGCGTCGCCAGCGTGGGCGACGATCCCCAGGCCCAGTTGATGACCGATGCGGAAATCAAGGCCGTGGTGGAAACCGCCCATACCCTGCATCTGCGCGTGGCCGCCCATGCCCATGGCGCCCAGGCGATCGACCACGCCAGCGACATCGGCGTGGACTCGATCGAGCACGGCAGCTTTGCCACGCCTGCGAGCTATACCATCATGAAGAGCCACGGCACATACTTGGTGCCCACGCTGATCGCTGGCGCCACGGTGGTGGAATTTGCCCAGAAGCATCCCGAATTGCTCGGCCCGTCGATGGCGGAAAAGGCGCTGGCGGTTGGCCCGATCATGGCCAAGAACCTCTATGCCGCGTGGAAGGCGGGGGTGAAGATCGCATTCGGCACCGATGCCGGGGTCTATCACCACGGCCAGAACGCGCGTGAATTCGAGCTGATGGCCAAGGCCGGAATGCCTGTGGCCGACGTCTTGCGCAGCTCGTGGACCGGTGCAGCGACGCTGATCGGCGAAAGCCGCATCGGCGCGATCAGCCCCGGCGCCTTTGCCGATATCGTCGCCACCGACAAGGATCCGATGGTCGACGTGACCGAGTTGCAGCGCGTGCGTTTCGTCATGCAGGGCGGCCGCATCGTGAAGGATCACAGCGAACCCCGGATTTGATGGGGCTTTTGCCCTCGCGCACGCCGGCCTGAACGTCAGGCTGGCGTGCTGCGCACCAGATCGAGGAAGGATTGCACCGCGATCCGCTCGATCGATGGCATGCGCGGTTCGAACGGTTTGGCGTGGCCGGCAAAGACGGTCATGCCTTCCATGCTGGCCGAAATGAACAGGGCCATATCCTCGCGCAAGGCGGCAGGCAGGTCGGGCCGCATTTCATCAATGATGGCGCGGATCGGCGCGCGGGCGCGCACATAGAGCGCGTGCATCAGGTCGAACACGAAGGGTTCGTGGTTCGACAGGGCCCAGATCTCGGGAAAGAGATGCGTGGTCTTCTTGGTGCGGATGTCTTCCAGGATGAACAGGCACACGCGGCGAAGGCGGTCCTCGGGGGAAGCGCCAGGCATGTGCGCGATGGCCGCGAATTCCACTTCATAAGAGCGGATGACCGCTTCGAGCAGTTCGCGCACCAGGTCTTCGCGGCTGCGGTAGTGATAGGTCAGGTTGCCGAACTTCATCCCGCATTCGGCCGCGACTCGGCGCATCGACATCGCCGGATAGCCATGCTCGATCAGGATGGTCAGCGCCGTGCGCAGGATCAGTTCGCGCGTTTCCCGCCCTTTGAGATAGCCTCCCTCGCGCTCCGGGACGATCAGGTCGGTGACCAGTCGCGGCACACTATCCATCTGATTTGTCATCGCGTCTCCCCCAATTTCAGGAGAGTTTAGCACCTCTCATAAAATAGGTCACTCGACAAATTTAGGTCAATTGACAGTTTTGTGTCTGAAAGGTCATCTTGTGTTGCACAAGGCGAGCCCATCGGCCGCCATGGGGGGACACACGATGCGATCCTTCGCCCTTGCAGCAGGGCTTGCTGCTGCTACTTCGGCCCTTTCGATCCAGGGAAGCGCGCCTGCGCTGGCGGCGCCAAGTGCGGCTTCTGCCGCCTTTCCCAAACCCTTGCCCGAAGAGACCCTGCCCAGCGTCGCCAAGCTGCCGACGCAGTGGCCGGCAAGCTGGGTGCTGATCCACGATTTCCGCTTCCAGTCGATCGTCGATGGCCGCTTGGCGGTGGTGGACACCGCCGATCCGGTCCGCCCGCTCAAGGGCCTGGTGCGCGCGGCGCAGTTTGCCAACATGCTCGTCTCGCGTGAGCGCGGGGAAATCTACACCGCCGAAACGTTCTACAGCCGCCTGTCGCGCGGGGAACGCACCGATGCGATCACCATCTGGGACATGGCGACGCTGGAGCCCAAGGGCGAGATCGTGCTGCCCGGTGGCAAGCGCCAGCAATCGGTGACCTATCCGCACCTGTTCCAGTTCACCAACGACGGCAAGTGGGCGCTGATCGCCAATTTCACCCCGGCCCAGTCGGTGACGGTGGTAGACCTGGCAGCGCGCAAGATATTGAACGAGATTGACCTGCCCGGCTGCGCGCAGATCTATCCCACCGGGGTGCGCGGCTTCACCAGCCTCTGCGCCGATGGCTCCGCCTTCAGCGTGACGCTGGACGACAAGGGCGGGGCGGCCAGTTCCAAAACTGTGGCCAAGGTGCAGGACATCGATCGCCAGCCGCTGTTCGGCACCCCGGCGATTGTCGGCAAGACAGCGTGGTTCGTCAGCTTCTACGGGATGATCCAGGGCTTTGACCTGTCGGGCGAGGTGATCCGCCCGCTGCCCGGCAGTTTCAGCGTCGGCACCGCCGAAGGCGGCGCGCCGGAGTGGCGTCCGGGCGGCTGGGAAGTGATCCACGCCGATGCCGCCGGGCGGCTCTATGTGTTGATGAGCCCCTATGGCAAGGAAGGCAGCCACAAGGACGGCGGCACCGAAGTCTGGGTGATCGATCCTGTGAAGAAGGCCCGCGTGCAGCGTATCGCGCTCAAGGGCCAGAGCGTGGCGATCGGCGTCACGCGCGAGGAGCAGCCACATCTGGTGGCCGCGCGCGCCGATGGCGTGATCGACGTCTATGATGCCGTCAGCGGCGCGTTCGTGCGCACGCTGGGCGCCACGGTGGCGGCCAACCCGATCATGGTCACGGTGCCGTGATGGGGGCGCCTGATCTCTTTTGCGCCATGCTGCTGGCCGCATCGGCGGGGCACAAGGTGCTGGGTCATCAACGCCTGGCTCCGATCGCCGCGCGCCTGTCCGGCAGCGGTGCCGCGCTTGGGCCGGTGCTGCTGCTGCTGGCCGGGGCTGCCGAAATGGCGGCGGCGGTCTTCCTGCTGATCCCGCCGTTGCGGGTGATCGGCGCGGTCCTCGCTGCCGCGGTCTGGGCCAGTTACGCGCTGCTGCTGTGGCGGCAACGCGGCCACACGCTCGATTGCGGGTGCGATCTGGCGGCCCGCGCCAAGCCGGTGACGGCGGCGGTCGTCGCCCGACCGGCTGGCCTTGCAGCCCTGGCCCTTGCTGTTTCCACCCTGCCGGCAGCGCCATTCACGCTCGATGCGCCGTTTGCCGCTGCCGGCTTTTTGGCACTCTACCTGGGCCTGAGCGAGTTGCTCGCCACGCCCCGCCCTGCATGGAGGACCGCGTGATGCTGACCAGCCAGATCCTGCTCTGGACCGCCGTGATCGTCGAAGGCCTGCTGATTGCCGCGCTCGCCCGCCAGGTGGGCGTGCTGCATGAACGCATTGCCCCGGCCGGCGCCTTGACCCTGCACCAGAATGTCGCCTTGGGTGAAAAAGCCACGCCGATGACCCTGGCCGATATCGATGGTGCTCCGGTGGCGATCGGCGGCAAGCGCGCGGGCCGCAGCCAGCTCCTGTTCTTCGCGTCGCCCGAATGCCCGATGTGCAAATCGCTGTTGCCGGTGGTGCGCAGCGCGGCGCGGGCCGAGGCGGGCTGGCTCGACCTGGTCGTGGCCGGCGATGGCAGCAAGGCGGCCTATCGCGCCATGGCGCGTGAGCATGGCCTCGATGGCTTGCCGCTGGTGCTCAGCGAAGCACTCGGCCGCGCTTTCGGCGTCGCCAAGCTGCCCTATGCCGTGCTGCTCGACGAGGAAGGCCGCGTCGCCTCGCTCGGCCTCGTCAACAGCCGCGAACACTTGGAAAGCCTGTTCGAAGCGAAGGAGCGGGGCGTTGCTTCGATCCAGGATTTCCTCGCCCGCCGCCAGAAGGAGGCCTGAGCCATGCGGTTCGACAAACTGACCGAAACCTTCTCGCGTCGCGTGGCGCGGGGCACCAGCCGCCGCTCCATCCTGGCGCTGCTGGGTGCGGGAATGACCGGCGCGGCTGCCTTTCCGGTGCTGCCCGTGGCGCGTGCCGCCAGTGGGGAAGGGGGGCATGGCGCCCACCCCGCAGGCGCGGCGCGGCCGATCATGGCCAGCGGCCTGGACCAGGATCCCGGCGACCAGGCAAGCTGCGACTACTGGCGCTATTGTGCAATCGACGGCTTCCTCTGCTCCTGCTGCGGCGGTACGGTGAACACCTGCCCGCCGGGCACGGAAATGAGCCCGATCACCTGGATCGGCACCTGCACCAACCCGGCCGACGGGCGTGCCTATGTCATCAGCTACAACGATTGCTGCGGCACCTCTTCGTGCGGGCAGTGCCTGTGCAACCGCAACGAGGGCGATCGCCCACAAGTGCGTCCGCAGTCGAACAACGACTACAACTGGTGCCTGGGCTCGCAGAGCAGCGTTTACAACTGCTCGGTGGCGGCGGTGATCGGCGTCGCGCTGGAGAAAGGCAAGTGAAGCGCGCGGCTGTGCTCGGCGCGGTGGTCGCGCTCGGCGGGGCCGCTCTGCTGGCGACCCATCCGCTGCGCGCGGCGCCTGATGGAGCCACGGTCTTTGCCCGCTGTGCTGCCTGCCACACGCGCACCGGGGCCGGCGTTCCGGGCGCCTATCCGCCGCTTGGTGCCGATTTCCGTGCCTTGGCGGCCAAGGATGCCGGGCGGCGCTACATCGTGCTGGCCGTCACGCGCGGGCTGATGGGGCCGATCACGGTGGAAGGGCGGCCCTATGCCGGGGTGATGCCGGCGCAGGGCGGGCTGGATGATGGCGCGGTGGCGGCCGTGCTCAACCATGTCGGCACGAAGATTGCCAAGACCGGCCCGGCGTTCCGCCCGTTCGACAGCGGCGAAGTGGCGCGGTTGCGCCAGAGCGGCGCGTCTCTTGGGCCCGCTGACGTCGCCCGGCTCCACGCCGGAGCCGGCGGCAAATGACCGCCCGGCCGCTCGCCCTGGTGCTGGTGGCCGGCCTTGCCGCGGCGAGCCTCGCCACCGTGTCTTCGCGCGCCACGCCGGCGGCGATGCGCGGCGTGGTCGATCCGGTGCAGGCGCGCACCGATTATCAACTCAAGTGCCAGGGCTGCCACCGCCCCGACGGCAGCGGAGACGGGCATTCCAACCCGCCGATGCGCGGCGTGGTGGGGCAGTTCCTGGGCGTTGACGGCGGACGCGCCTTCATCGGCCGGGTGCCGGGCGTCGCCACGACCGACCTCGATGACCAGCGCCTCGCCAATCTGGTGAACTGGACGCTTTACACATTCGATCCGCAGCACATGCCGGCCGATTTCCGCCCTTATACAGCGCGGGAACTGGGCCAGTTGCGACAGCATCCCCTGCGCCTGGAGCGCGCCGCCATGAGAGCGCGCCTGGTTGCAGGCTTTACTACCAAGCAGGACTGAACAG
Organism: Novosphingobium pokkalii; assembly: GCF_014652855.1. Taxonomy (GTDB): domain Bacteria; phylum Pseudomonadota; class Alphaproteobacteria; order Sphingomonadales; family Sphingomonadaceae; genus Novosphingobium; species Novosphingobium pokkalii. The sequence continues at coordinate 389,042 of NZ_BMZP01000001.1, read as the reverse complement.
GGAAACCATACAACGGAGGGAAGTCCATGAGGAATCACGTTTTCGGCGGAGTGGCCCTGGCTGCGATCGCCATGGCACACCCCGTTCGCGCGGCCGAGGCGCCGCCCCCGCAGGACAGTGCATCAGCGCCGGGCGAAATCGTGGTGACGGCGACCAAGCGATCGGAAAACCTGCAATCGGTGCCGATCTCGGTCTCGGCCGTCGGCGGAGACCAGTTGGCCAAGTCACGCATCACCAATGTGGATAGCCTGGTCACCAAGGTGGCCAACCTCCAGTTGACCAGCATCGTGGGTGACAATACCCCGATCTTCGCGCTGCGCGGCGTTTCGATGTCGGACTACAGCCTCAACCAGTCGAGCCCGGTGGCGACCTATTACGACGAAGTCTATAAGGGCAACTTCGCGTTCCTGGGCGTGGCGATGTACGATCTGGAGCGGGTGGAAGTGCTGCGCGGGCCGCAGGGCACGCTCTATGGCAAGAACACCACCGGCGGCGCGGTCAACATCATCAGCCGCGATGCCAAGCTGGGCGAGACCAGCGGCTATTTCAACGCCGGCTATGGCAATTACAACCGGGTGGACCTGAACGGGGCGGTCAACGTGCCGCTGGGGGACAAGGCTGCGTTGCGCGTGGCCGGCACGTTTGCCCGGGCCGATGGCTGGTTCAAGAACGTGGTGCCGGGCATGCCCGATCTGGCCGAAACGCGCGAATGGGCGGTGCGCGGCACGCTGAAGTGGGAGCCGCTCGATGGCGTGCGCTTCACGCTGCGCGCTTCGCACAGTTTCCAGAATCCGCACAACTATGGCATCTATGCCCAGCCCGAGGCGACCAACCGGCCCGGCCTTTCCACCTGGCAGATCGCCAGCGACGTGGCCACGCGCCGCCGCGCCGTGACCAATTCGGTGGCGCTGACCGCCAATATCGACTTGTCCGACGCTCTCGCGCTGACCAGCATCACCAGCTATGACGCAGGCACGCTGTTCTTCCGCGAGGATACCGACGGCACGGCCAGCCGCCTGCTGGAAATCCCCTATTACGACAAGGCCAGCCAGTTTGCGCAGGATCTGCGCCTGACCAGCAATTTCGGCGGGCCGTTCGATTTCATCCTGGGTGCCTATTTCAATCGCGAAAAGGTGTTCAACAGCACGTCGTTCGAAATCGCCACCGACGTGGACGTGAACGAGGATGGATCGATCACGGCGGCCGATTGCGCCGATGGCTTCCCCATCGCCTGCAAGGTGAGCAACCGGTTCGACCAGGTGAAGAAGAGCATCGCGCTTTACAGTGACCTGAAATACAAGTTGACCGATGCGCTCACGCTGCGCGGCGGCCTGCGCTATACCCACGATACCGGCACCCAGAGCGGGTTTACGTCCAACGCCTATGGCTATGACGATGTGCTGGTGATGAACCTCATTCCCAATTCCACCCTGCCTTTTTCCACCGACAACCTTTCGGGCAAGATCGGCGTGGATTACAAGCTGGCGAGTGGCGACCTGCTCTATGCCAGCGTAAGCCGGGGCTATCGCGCGCCAAGCTTCAACGCGCAGGCCTTTTTCGATCCCGCCGAGTTGAGCGTGGCCAAGGCCGAGCAGGTGACCTCTTACGAAGTGGGCGCCAAGACACGGCTGTGGGACCGGCGCGTGACGCTGAACATGGCGGCGTTCTATTATGATTATCGCAACCAGCAGTTCATCAACGTCGATCCCACCACTGCGGCGCAGACCCTGCTCAACATTCCCAAGAGCCGGATCTATGGCGCCGAGGCGGAACTCAATATCCGCGCAAGCGAGGCCCTGTCGCTGCGCGCCGGGCTGGGCCTGCTTTCCGCCCGCATCCAGAAAGGCACGGTCAGCGGCGTCGATGTGGCCGGGCACAAGCTGTCCAACGCGCCTGATTTCTCAGCCAACGCGGGGGTGGACGTGACGGTGGCCAAGGGTGCTTGGGGTGCTTTGTCGCTGCATCCCGAAGTGGCCTATCAATCGGCGCAATACTTTGAAGTGATCAATATCGCGCGGCTGGAGCAGAAGGGCTATGCCCTGGTTGGCGGGCATATCGACTGGGAAAGCGCCGATGGCCGCTATACTGCGTCAGCCTGGGCTAAGAACCTGTCTAACAAGCTCTATTTCACCTCGCGCGTGGATTTGCTGGCCGGCTTCGGCTTTGATTACAACCATATCGGCAATCCGCGCACCTACGGCGTAACGGTGGGCGCCAAGTTCTGATAGACTATCGGCCGGGACGGGTGACGAAAGAGGCACCCGCCCGGTCAACGCGACACGCGATGACGGAGAGAGAGATGTCGGATTTCAAGCTGTTGATCGGCGGTGCATTGGTGCCCGGCGATGCCACGATGGAAGTGATCAACCCCGCCACTGGCCAGCCTTTCCTGACCGTGCCGCGCGCCAGCGTGGCGCAGGCCGATGCCGCGATCGCGGCGGCCAAGGCGGCCCAGCCGGCCTGGGGCGCCACGCCGCTGGCGCAGCGGCAGCAAGCCCTGCTGCGCCTGGCCGACGCGATCGGCGCGCGGGCCGATGAATTCGCCCGGCTGCTGACGCAGGAACAGGGCAAGCCCTTGCCCGAGGCGCAGGGCGAAGTGGCCTGGACGCAAGGGTTTCTGCGCCACTATGCCACGCTGGGCCTGGAAGACCGGGTGATCCAGGACGATGCCGCCGGGCAGATCGTGGTCAGGCACCGGCCGCTGGGCGTGGTCGTGGGCATCATCGCGTGGAATTTCCCTTTGCTGGTGGCGCTGTGGAAGATCGGCCCAGCGACGCTCGCGGGCAATGCCATCGTGCTCAAGCCCGCGCCGACCACGCCGGCCAGCGCGCTCTTGCTGGGTGAAGTCTGCGCGCAGGTGTTTCCGGCCGGCGTGGTCAACGTGATCACCGATGCCAACGATCTGGGGCCGCACCTGACCGCGCACCCGGATGTCGCCAAGATCGGCTTCACCGGATCGACCGCGACGGGCAAGCGCATTGCCGCGAGCGGGGCCGATACGCTCAAGCGAGTCACGCTGGAACTGGGCGGCAACGATCCGGCGATCGTTCTGGATGACGTGGACGTGCGCGAGACGGCCAAGGCCATCTTTGCCAATGCCTTCCTCAATTGCGGGCAGGTCTGCCTGGCGATCAAGCGCGCCTATGTTCACGCCGACATCTATGACGCCATGGCCGCCGAACTCGCCCGCCTGGCGCAAGAGGCGGTGGTGGGCGACGGGCTGGAGCAGGGCACCCAGATCGGCCCGATCCAGAACGCGATGCAGTTCGACAAGATCAAGGGCTTCCTCGACAGTGCGCGGGCCGATGGGGTGATCGTGGCCGGCGGCGCGGCGATGGAGCGCGCCGGCTATTTCGTGCAGCCGACGATCGTGCGCGACGTGACCGACGGCATGCGGATCGTGGACGAGGAACAGTTCGGCCCGATCCTGCCGCTGGTGAAGTTCGACGACGTGGACGACGTGATCGCGCGCGCCAATGCCAGCGACTATGGCCTGGGCGGTTCGGTTTGGTCGGCCGACGTGGACCGCGCTGCCGCCATCGCCGCGCGGATCGAGAGCGGACAGGTGTGGGTGAACCAGCACCTGGCGATCGGGCCGCACATTCCCATGGCCGGTTTCAAGCAATCGGGCCTGGGGGTGGAGCAGGGCGAGGAAGGCCTGGCCGAATATGCCCAGGTGCAAGTGGTGAACATCAAGCGATGAATGCGCCATCGTATGCCAAGGGGCCGGTGGACGAGCCCCTGATCGAGCACACCATCGGCGCAGCGCTGCGGCAGGCGGCCCAGCGCTGGCCCGATGGGCTGGCGCTGGTGTCGCGGCACCAGAGCCTGCGCTGGACCTGGTCGGAGCTGGACGCCGAAGTCGACAGCGTGGCCAGCGGGCTGCTGCGGCTGGGCATCGGCAAGGGGGACAGGGTGGGCATCTGGGCGCCCAACCGCGCGGAGTGGGCGGTGATCCAGTTCGCCACGGCGCGGATCGGCGCGATCCTGGTGACCATCAACCCGGCCTATCGCACCAGCGAGGTGGAATACGCGCTCAACAAGGTGGGTTGCCGCCTGCTGGTGCTGGCGCCGCGTTTCAAGAGCAGCGATTACGTGGCGATGCTGCGCGAACTGGGGCCGCAGCGGCTGCCCATGCTTGAGCACATGGTGGCGCTGGGTGAGGAGACGTTCGCAGGCTTCCTGCCGTGGGATGCGCTGCGTGCGGCGCCGGATCGGGCCGGTCTGGCACAGGCCGATACCATGCTTGACCGGCACGATCCGATCAACATCCAGTTCACCAGCGGCACCACCGGCTTTCCCAAGGGCGCGACGCTGACGCATCGCAACATCCTCAACAACGGGTACTTCAGTGCCCGCGCCATGGGGCTGGGCGAGCAGGACCGGCTGTGCATCCCCGTGCCGCTCTACCACTGCTTTGGCATGGTGCTGGGTAATCTGGCGGCGGCGACCAGTGGCGCGGCGATGGTCTATCCCGGCGAGGCGTTCGATCCGCGCCTCGTGCTGGAAGCGGTGAGCGCGGAAGGGTGCACCGGGCTGCACGGCGTGCCGACGATGTTCATCGGCGTGCTCGCCGAACTGGACGCCGGGGATTATGACGTTTCGACCCTGCGCACCGGGATCATGGCCGGCTCGCCATGCCCGGTCAGCGTGATGCGCGCGGTCATGGAGCGGCTCAACATGACCGAGGTCACCATCGGTTATGGCATGACCGAGACCAGCCCGCTGACCACCCAGACCGCGCGGCACGATCCCCTGGCCGAGCGGGTGGAAACCGTGGGCCGGGTGCATCCCCATGCCGAGGCCAAGGTGATCGGCCCGGACGGCGAGACTCTGCCGCGCGGGGTGCAGGGCGAATACTGCTCGCGTGGCTATGCGGTGATGCCCGGCTATTGGGACGATCCGCACAAGACGGCCGAAGCGATCGACGCGGATGGCTGGATGCATTCGGGCGATCTCGCGACGATGGACGCGCAAGGCTATGTGCGGATCACCGGGCGGATCAAGGACATGATCATTCGCGGTGGCGAGAACATCTATCCGCGCGAGATCGAGGAATTCCTTCTGACCCATCCCCAGGTTCTGGATGCGCAGGTGTTTGGCGTGGCCGACGAGAAGTTTGGCGAGGCGGTCTGCGCCTGGATCATCCCGCGCCCCGGCGAAACGCTGGCGGCCGATGCCGTGCGCCAGCATTGCCAGGGGCGCATCGCCCACTTCAAGGTGCCGGCGCATATCCGCATCGTCGAGCGCTTTGCCATGACCGTCACCGGCAAGGCGCAGAAGTTCGAGATGCGCAAGATGATGGAGGCCGAAATCCGCGCGCAGGCCGGCGAAATGAGTGGTTCCTAAGGCAGCAAATGCACGGGAAAGGAGGCAGGTCGACGCGGCTTGACTCTTAAATCTACATATGTTGAATAAAGTCATGCCTCGGAATCGTCGACCTTCCCGCCAGATGCTCGCGCTGCTTGCCGCGCTTGGCGCGCGGACTCCGGATTGGTGGCACGGGTACGAGCTGATGAAGGAAACCGGCTTGGCCTCTGGCACGATCTATCCGCTGCTGATGCGCATGACGGAGCAGGGGCTGGTCGAGGCCGAGTGGCGCGAGCCAGAGCAGCCGGGACGGCCGCCCCGCCATGCCTATCGTCTCACGGCGGCGGGCCTTGCTCTGGCACGGCAGCAAAATGATCTGCAGGACGCGCCCGGCGGCGCGGCGGTGCCGGCATGACGGGCAGGCTTTCCCGCGTGGTGCTGGCACTGGCGATGCACAGCCTGGGCGCGCAGAACCGGCCATGGGCACAGGCGATGCAGGGTGAATTCGCCGTGGCAGAGGCCGATGGCCGAGCCTTGCGTTTCGCCTGTGGCTGTCTGCTGGGCGCCTGGCGCATGTTGCCCCGGCATGGCGAGGGCCGCTTCACGCTGACCAGCTACGCGCTGTCGCTGGGTGTTCTGTTGCCCATTGGCGTGCTCTTGGCCAAGGCGGCCATGTCCGGCTTTCCTTTCGTGATGGCCAGCGCCGGGACGGCCGGCTTTCTGTGGGGGCAGGGCACGTTCCGCTCGCTGCTCGATCCGGGCACGCAATGCCTTGCGCCTGCGCTGATCGCGCCGATGCTGGCGCTGGCCGCCTGCCATGGGCTGCTTGCCTGGTGGGTGCTTGATCGCGATTGGCCGCGCGTGGTGATGGCGTCTAGGCTGGGGGCGGCGGCGATCACGGCGCTGGTGATCGTCATGGCCTGCGCCGGGCTGAGCCTCGCCACGCTGGCGCCAGCCTGCCTCATTCTCGCCGCCGAATGTGCCGCCGTAACCGCGCTTGCTGCGTGGCAGGCGAAAGGCCTCGGCGAGGAATTGATCTAGCAAAGGCGCCGCTCACGGACCGGCCCCTGTCGATACGGGAGAGGGTATGACGAAATGGATCGCGGCAAGGCGCATGGCCTTGCTGATGGCAGCCTTGTGCCTGGTGGATGCAGGCGGGGCCAACCGGCTTTGGGCTGCATCTGTTTCCACCGCGCGGGCGACAGAGCAGGGGGCTGCCCTGCCGGTTGTCGGAGTGGAGGACTGGGCTGTCTATGGCACAGCCTATAGTTACCAGCACGATGCCGCCGTGCCCGGCGGTGGCGTTGTGATCGTCTCACCTGGCACGAAGCCGGTGGAGCCTTGGTCGAGTGGCGCCACGATGCCCTTGCCGCACGGGATTGTGGCGGGAGAACCTGTTTCCGCCGTGTTCTGGGCGCGGGCCGCGCGCGACACGCGGGTGACGATCGGCTTTCAGGGATCGGCGCCTGGCTATGCCCGCTTCGCATCGCGGGAGGTGATGCTGACCCCGCAATGGCAGCCAGTGACGATCGAGGGTATCGCGCCGCCTGACATCGCGACCAATCCGCAATCGCTGTCCGTGCCGTTGGGCCTGGCCGGTGTCGATGTGCGTCTGGGGCCGGTTGCGTTCCAGCGCGGCAAGGCCGATGCCGCCAAGGCGATGCGGGCCTTTGCCGCGTTTCGCCCGGCGCAGGTGGTGGAAGATGTCCGCATCCCGTCAGAGACCGGCGTGATGCTCGCCGGCACGCTGCATCTGCCGGTCATGCCTGCCCGCGCGCCCTTTCCGCTGGTCCTGCTGATCCAGGGGCATGGTCCCAATGGCCGGGGTGGCTTTCCCGAGATCATCCGCTATCTCACCGCCCATGGCATCGCCGCGCTGGAGTATGACAAGCGCGGCGTCGGCCAGTCGAGCGGCGTCTACAAGGAAGATATCGCGCGGTTGAGCGCTGACGCGGCCGCAGCGGTCGCCGCCATGCGCCGCCGGCCAGATATCGATGGGCGCCGCATTGCGCTGGTCGGTCACAGCCAGGGTGGCGTGATCGCCCCGGCTGTGGCGGCGGCCGATCCCGGCATTGCGGCGGTCGTCACCCTGGCCGGCTCTGTCGGTGATGGCTTGCCGGCGCTGCGCCGCGCCCTGGTCAACCAGATGGTGGCTGCCGGCCGCCCGCGTGATGTTGCGACCGCGGCGATCGATGCTGTCATCACGCTGCTTCAGGCACGGATCGACGGGAAGGACGCGGCCACCGTTGCGAACCTGCGTGCGGCGGTGGTGGCGCGGTTCGAGGCCGCCAGGTTTGCGCGACCCCAGGCCGAAGGCGCGCTGGCGATGATCGACACCGAGGAAGCCCAGGGCGCGAACAAGCTGCATTCGGCGTCTGACCTGCGCGCGATCCACTGCCCCGTCCTGGCGGTCTTTGCCTCGAAGGATCCGCTGGTGATCGCCGCCGATGAAGCGGCGCAGGCCCGCCTGGCGCTGGCAGACAATCCACGTGGGAACGTCGTCGTGCTCGATGGCCTGAGCCACTGGTTCCAGGAAGGCGCAGTGACCGGCGGCGAAGAGGAGATTGCGCGGCTCGGTCCCAATGCCGGTTCGCCCCGCCTGGTGAACCTGGTTGTCGGCTGGTTGGTGCAGGCGTTTGCCGAGGCACGACCGCAGGGTGGCGTCGCGCTTCACTGAACACAGCTTGGTATATACTAACTTCGGATGAAGATTTCCTATCAAGTCCATGAAAAGCCTGTAAAATGATTTGAGTTTCCGTCGTCTTCGAAAGGAAACCGGGTGCAGCCTGTCACGTTCTCGCCGAGCCGCCTGCGTGGACGGCTTGGGGAGCAGGCATGGCAGTTGAAGATCACGCGGACGTATTGACCGAGGCCGTTGCATCGGCGTGCGATATCCTGGTTGGCCGGTCAGGCCTGCTGTTGGCACAGGCCCGGCAGGGCGGGCTGGACATATCCGTCCGCTTTGGTTGCGGGGCGCTGTGGATGGTGGCGCGCCGCGGCGAGGATGGTGGGCTGGCCTTGCGTGTCCCGGTATTCGGCGCTGACGCCACCGCGCGGGTATTGCCATGCGAGGGGCAGATTGCGGCGATTGCATGGCGCTCGGCGATGGCGCAGGGCACGCTTCACGTCGCTGGCGATGGCTTTGGCCTGGAGCAACTGCGCATCCGCCATGACGTGACGCCGCTTGTCGATTTTCGCATGGGGCGGTTGCCGCGCGACCTGGTGATCTTTGATCGGGAGGGGAAGCCCGACGCTGAAGGTTTCACGCTTGAAGCGCAGCAGCGCAAGATGAACACCGGGCTGCTCTATTTCACGCTCGATCGGCCGCAGATGGGCGCTGTGCTCTATGTGCAGAACCTGTCGTCGCTGAACCCCTATTTCAACGCCACGGGTTCAAAACCTGAAAACGCCGTGCGTTGCGACTGGCCCGAACTAGGCTATTCGCCGCCGCTCGATCCAGAAACAGATCAGGCCGTGCTGCGCCAGGGGCAAACGCTGGTGCTCTACGACACCATCCTGGCGGTGCGCGCCTATCCACAGCGGGACGAGGGCGACAGTGCCTGGCAGTTTCTTGACATGATCGGGGCGATCTATCCCTGGCTTGCGCCGCCGCAGGCTGAATTTCGCAACTGGCCGGCGCGGGCAGACGCAACCGTCGAAGACCTGCTGCACGCACCCGAAGCGCGGATCGAGCATTTTGGCCACACCTATTTCCATCCCTATACGGCAAGCGAATATCCCGACGTCATGGTGCAACTGGCGATCGCCTCTGCGGTGGACGACTGGGCGCGTTGGCAGGGGCTGCGCCATCCATTGGTGCGCGCGATCCTTGCCGGCCTTGAGGGGTTTCACGATCGCTCGCTCGGTACGCTACGCCGCTATCTGCCCAATGTTGGCAAGGACAAGAACCCCAACGCGGTGGATAGTTGGTATCTCTATCATCCCATGCTCAATCTGGCGAACCTGGCCCTTGCGGGGCACCAGGACGCGCGCGCCCTGTTCCTCGCCACGATCGACTATGGCATCCGCGCCGCGCGGCACTTTTCCTACCGTTGGCCGATCCTTTATGACATCCGCGATTTCTCGGTGATCCAGGCCGTGGCAGAGGCGGACCAACGCGGGCAGACCGACGTGGGCGGGATCTATGCCTGGGTCATGCTCCAGGCCTTCGAACTCACGCTTGACCGGCGCTATGTGGACGAAGCGATGCGCGCCATCGATGCGGCGAAGGGCATGCGTTTCGAATTGAACTACCAGGCCAATCTCACCGCCTGGGGCGCGGCGGCCTGCATCCGGCTGTGGCGGATCACCGAGCGGAAGGACTATCTCAAGCAAAGCTATGTCTATCTCGCGAGCTTCTTCCACAACAGCCAGATCTGGCAGAGCGAGATCGGCCTGTCGCGCCACTGGCGCAATTTCCTGGGCGTGACCTGCTTGCAGGATGCGCCCTACATGGCGGCTTACGAATGCTTTGACAGCTTTGCCGCGTTCGAGCGCTATCTGGATTACGGCGGGCCGGACCTGATCCCGTCGGTGCGCCTGCTGCTGAGCGAATACTGCCGCCATGCGCTCGATCGCGCCTGGTTCTATTATCCCGATGCTCTGCCCGAAGACGGCGTGGCCGATCACGGCATCCGCAACGGCTACATCAAGCACGACCTCAACTTCCCGCTGGAGGATCTCTATCCCGACGGCCAGAAAGCCGGCCAGGTCGGGCAGGAAATCTATGGCTGCGGAGCGGCCATGATTTATGCCACGCGCGCGTTTCGTCGCATTCCCGGGGTGCCGTTCCTGCTGTGGTGCGACGTATTCGTGCGCGCCTTGCACCAGATCGACGCGCATACGCTGACCTTGCGGATCGATGGACCGGCGGGATCGCAAGCTCGGCTGGCTCTCGTGCCCGAGCATGGCGGCACCCTCACAGCAACGCTCGCACCCCGGTTGATCACGGCAGACGGGCAGGCCATGCCGTTCACCGCCCAAGGCAATCGCCTGGAAGCGCGGCTGCCGGCCGATGCGGCCTTGGTGCTGCGTTGGACGGATACGGACTGACCGCTCGACCTTGCGTTCCGTGGCCACGCGCTGTGGCGAGTCCGCGATCACCCCAGCGTCACATGGAGCACCCCCATGATCGCCATGCCACCGGCAAAGGCATAGGCCGGCAGATCATGCGCGGTCGTGCGCCGGTACGATGGCGTTCGTTCCCGGCGATGGCGGATGATGTCCGGCAGGATCTGGTGCAGCACGATCAGCAGCATCGCCCCGGCGGCGAGTGCCAGTCCCCACGGCAAAAGGCGCTGGACCAAGGCGACCAGCACGGCTCCGCCGGCGCCGGCCACCGGTTCGACCAGGCCGGATGCCGCGCCGCCGAAAAACGCGCGGCGCGAGGGCATGCCGGTGCTGGCCAGCGCACAGGCGACCGCCAGGCCTTCCGGCAGGTTTTGCAGGCCGATCCCGACGGCGGTAGCCAGTCCGCCGCTCGCGCTGCTTTCCGAAAACGCCATACCCACGGCGGCGCCTTCGGGAATGTTGTGCACCACGATGGCCAGGCACAGCACCCACACCGGCCGGGGCAGACCGGGTTGAGACCGGCATGGACCGGTAGAAGTGAGGGCATCGCCGCTGGTGTGGGGCGCCTCGGCAATGCCCTCTGGCGCAGGCAGCCAACGGCCCAACAGGGCCATGGCGCCCGCGCCAATCAGAGTGACCCCCAGCACGGCGGCGGTCGCCGGGGCGGTGCTCATTCCTTGCGCCTGTGCCGCGCGAATTGCAGGCAGGATCAACGAAAAGATCGATGCCGCGAGCATGACGCCTCCAGCAAAGGCCATGAAGGCTCGGTCCCGCACCGCATCGGCCCGCCGCAAGCCAAGTACGGGCATAGCGCCGAGGCCGGTGGCGAGGCCAGTGCCCAGGCTGGCAAGGCAACCGGCCGCCACGGCATTTGCCATCACCGGCTGGCCCCCGTTGCTGCCCGCGGCATCAATGGCTTGCCGTCTCGCCCCCGGCGCGCAGCGCCAGATAGCGACGGATCACCAGCGGCATGGTTTCCTCCAGGAACGCGGCCATGCCCTGTTCCTCTTGCAATGATTGCTCCAGCAGCGGTGTCGCATCGGCAAAGCCGCCTTCCGCTGCCATGACCAGCAAGGCGCTGTACGACGCGATCTCGAAGTTCTCGAACGCGAAGTTGGCCAGGCTGTTCTTGATGATTTCATCAGGGGCCATCATGTGCGCCATGGCCTGGAGGTTGGCACCCAGTTCCATGGTCAGGTCCTTGACCATGCTGGGCCTTTCGCCCAGCCCGGCAAGGATCGTTTCCAGCCGCGCAATCTGCGCCTCGGTTTCGCCGCGATGGCTGCGCAAGCGCGTTTCGACTTCGGCGTAGTGGGCCAGATGCTTGATCTGGCGATCCATCAGCGAAAGGGCCTGATGCTCCATGGCATGGGCGTCACGCAAACCCACCACAAAGATGTGCCGTACGGCATCTCGATCGATCATCTCAGTTTTCTCCCGAAGGCGTGCTTTTTTCATGGCGGGCAGGACGTGCCGCATCGGCGGGATTTTTCGCATCTGCCATGGCACGCGCTTCGGCCATGGATGCGGCACCGCCATAGTCCTGATCATCCACCTTGCCGGCGCCGGGCCCCGCGCCCAGCGTGACCCCGGTCGAAGGATCGATCGCCGGGTTGGACTGGAGTCTGGCCATCATCGCGGCGGTGTTGGTCTGGTCCTGCGCGCCCAGCGTGACGCTGGCCTGCCCGTCGCCGTCGTCCAGCGGCAGGTTGCCGGCCACGTCGTCCAGCCGGTTCCACTGCTCGCCCTGGTTCCACGGGCCAACCGCATCGCCTTCGCCCTGCGATGTGTTGACATAGAGATCGGCATAGGCAGCAAGGCCCGGAAGCTTGCCCGGCGGGAAGTTGTCGGCAATGGAATAGAGCGCCTTTTCAAAGCTCTTCTGGTGGGCGATTTCGCGCGTCATCAAAAAGCCCAGCGCATCCTTGATGCCGGCATCATCGGTGATCGCGATCAGGCGCTCGTAGACGATCTTGGCCCGGCTTTCCGCCGCGATGTTGGAGCGCAAGTCGCAAGTCGGGTCACCCCGGCTGTCGATATAGGCCGCTGTCCAGGGCACGCCGGCACTGTTGGTCAGCGATGGTCCACCGCCATAGAGCAGGGACTCGGTGTGGCTGACGCCGCCCGCGTTCAGCGCCATGAACAGTTCCGCTTCGCCCATTGCCGCTTCGGCCAGGGCGCCCTTGGCGCCTTTGTTGAGCATGGCGACGATCGAGCCGATCACTTCCAGATGGCTCAATTCCTCGGTCGCGATGTCGAGCAGCATGTCCTTGCGGCCAGGATCGTCCTCCGCCAGCCCTTGCGTGAAATAGCGCATGGCGGCGGCCAGTTCGCCGTCCGGGCCGCCGAACTGCTCCAGCAGCATCGCCGCCAGGGCAGGGTTGGGTTCGGCAACGCGCACCGTGTATTGCAGCCGCTTGTTGTGCATGAACATGACGTCGGTCCTCGTCTGGAGTGTCACCGTGCGCCGCTGCAATGCGGCGAGGCTGGGGTGAGCCTTTCGTGGCGGTCCAGCAGGCAATGGGCCGTTGCGCGGCCTGTTCCGTTCCAGGCGACCTGCCGCTTACCTGTGTATGCGGATCGGCCCGTTTCCAGGCCGTGGCGCCTCTGTTTGCCAACCCATGTGGTGAACAGTGGGCCGATCGCGCTGGCCGCGCATTGCCAGCCTGTTGCACTCTTTCTGCAAAGCGAGATCGATCATGAGCAAGGTACACAGTCCGGTGGAAGAGCGGCTTGGCCCGGCCGGGGATGTCATCCCCACCAATGACGGTCGCGATGCCCGCACTGCCGGCGGCGAGCCGCCAGAGCCGGTGGAAAAGCGGCCGAACGTGGGGCAGGTGAAGCCCGAGGACTACCCGCTGGCCGACCGCAAGGCATCCCAGCCCTGAGCCGCGATGGCGCAAGCCACTGGAACCGTTGCCTGGAATGGGCTTTTCTGGTTGGGCTGTCACGGCCCAACTTGCGGAGAAGCTTCATGAAAACAGGGTTGCTGTCTGTTCTTGCCGGCGCGGCGCTGGTAACGCTCGCGCCCGTCGCCAGGGCACAGGATGAGGCAGAGCCGGAAGTGGCACTGACCCCGCAGGCGCTGAGCGATGCGCTGTCGTGCCGCTCTCACGAGGCGCTGGAAGCCTTTGCCGGGCCGCTGTTTCTGGAAGGGAAGCCACCGGCGTGGATGCATGAACTTGGCGAGGATGCCGGAGCCGACAAGGCGACCGAAGGCATGATCGGCCTCTATGGCTACAGGCTGAGCCAACCGGCCCGCTTGTTCGAGGAGCCGGTCGATCGGGTCTATTTTCTGCAAAATTGGGTGGTGACGCTGTGGCCGCGCCAGAAGGTGGAGGCGTTCATCGCCGCGCACAAGCTGGAACGCGCTCCGATCAAGGGGACGGAGCAATACTACCGCTTCGTCGATCCCGACAGCGGCCCGATGATCGGCGTGTTCGAGCCAACCGGCAATGCCACGGCCGCGATGCTCGCCAAGGCATTCGGGGGAGAGGTACCGCCTGCCCCGCCGAGCGACCACCTGTTTGTCGGGTGCAACTATACCGTTGCCTCGCAAACCGAATTTCTTGATGCGGCCCGCCAGTCCGACGCCATTGCGGCGCATTCCGCCAAGAGCCTGGGCGAGGCTGTCAAACCGCATCGCCCATAATGATCGGCATGGGCCAGATAACTAGGGAAGGGAGTGACCGTCGCCGAGGGGAGTGGAAACGTTCGCCTCCGTGAGCTTTTTCTCGATCTCGTTGGCGGCCTTGGCCGCGGCGGTCTTGCCCGCGCGATCGGCCAGGGCCTGCCACGCGGCCTGAGAACGCAAGTGCTTGTCACGCTGGTTGGCCAAGCTGGAATCGCTGGCCGCCTGCGCGCTGATCGCCACTTGGCGAAGATAGAATTCCTGCGCTTCAGACACGGGCGTTTCCTAGAGCATTTTCAAGGCAGGTGGGGTCACCTGAGGAATCGAAAAATGCGGCAAATCAAAATGCTGGAGCGCCGGCTTTGACGTAGTCAAAGTCGCTCGCGCTCTAGCGTCGCTTGCGGAGCGCAGCCGGGCTGCCGCCGATCTTTTCGCGATAGACGATACGACCTTTGGTGAGATCGTAGGGTGTCATCTCGACGCGGACCCGATCGCCCACGATCGAGCGGATGCGGAACTTGCGCATCTTGCCCGCCGTGTAGGCGATGATCCGGTGATCGTTTTCCAGAAGGACGCCAAAGCGCCCGTCTGGAAGGATTTCGTCGATTTGGCCATCCAGGGTCAGCAGATCCTCTTTGGCCATGGGATCAAACCGACTGAAGGTTGACGGCTGCTTCCTTGCCGCGCCGATCGGTTTCCAGCTCGAAGCTCACGCGCTGGTCCTTGTTCAGGGTCGCCATGCCCGAACGCTCGACGGCGCTGATGTGCACGAAGCTGTCGTTGCCGCCGCCATCGGGCGCGATGAAGCCATAACCCTTGTCGGTATTGAAGAATTTGACGGTGCCGATGGGCATGGGTGTTTCCTTTTCACGAAACAGGAGAACCCGCTGGCAAAAGCACCAGCGGAGCTTGTAGCGAGAGAAAGGAAGGATCCACCCAGTTCTGCGGAAATAAAACTTGCCAGCAGTCAAAGGGCATCAAAATCCGTCGCAGGCGACGATAGCAGATAACCTTATGGCACGCTGGCCCTGTTCTGTCAATTTTTTACCGGAGCCGCATCGGGGGCTGTGGCTGTTTGGCTGGCAATCCGGCTCAGCATGTCGGCATGGTGGGCAACGACCGGAACGATGGCATTGGCGGCGGCGCGCAGGGCGGGTTTGTCACCCTGTTCGGCATAGGCACGGTGCAGGGCGAGGGCTGCGGTATGGGCATCGCGCTGGCCCGCCAGGTAGACCTGTTGCGCGGTGGCGCCCTGGGCCTGGCGCAATCCGTCCAATGCCGCCGTCTGCGTAGAATCCAGCGCCGGTGCCGGCATGGCAAGGCCGTCTTGCCGCGCTGCCTGGGCCAGGCGGGCACTGGAGCGGCTATGGTCCTCGATCATCATGCGGGCAAAGGCGGCGACCTGCGGATCGGGGGCCTTGGCCAGAATGAGCCGCGCGGACTCCAGTTCAAAGCGATCACCTGCGGCGGCCTTGGCCAGATAGGTTGCCGCATTGAGTGCGGCACTGGTCGATGCTGCGGGCCGCGCGGCCTCGATCGCGGGTTGCGCGGCGATGGTTTGCGAGCTTGCGGCCAGCGGCAGCAGCACGGCATAAGCGGTGTGGCGGTGCATGGCGTGTCTCCAGCCGTTCAATGGCGCGCACGCGAGGGTGCGATGCGGACAGCGTTTGGCGAAAGCCCCGGCCAGCGGTTGCTGCTGGGCGACGGACGATGATCGTTCCATGGCGAGATGGGTAGGGCGGGCGGTACGACCGGCAGCGCCGGCGGAACGCAAGGCAGATGCGGCATCGAATGTCTCCCATGATCGTTGAATGGCCAATGCGTACCGAGCGGCCGGCGTTTCGCATCGACAACATGGGTAAGCGATTTGCCCCGTCACCGGGGCGCAATGCGGCAGGAAAAGCCGTCGTGCGCAAAGGAGCGTTCGATCACCCAATGCTGCTGGCGTGCGAAAAGACGCGAGCCCAGCCCCTGGCGATCGGGTGGCCTGACGGATGGACCGCCCGTTTCTTGCCAGTCGATCACGCCCGCCTGGTTCCAGCGAATGGTCACCTGGCCGGTGTCGGTGGAAAGGGCGCCATGCTTGAGCGCATTGGTGCACAATTCATGCAGCAAAAGCAGCAGGTGATAGGCGGCATCGCGCTCCAGCGACGCGGGCGGGCCGCGCACGATGAAGGCCTCGGCATTGTGGAAGGGCGCTATGGCCACTTGCACCAGCGCTGCCACAGTCAGGCCAAAGTCCGTACTGTCACTGTCTTTGCGCCTTGCATCAAGCAGGCGGTTGGCATTGGCCAGAGCCTGGACCCGGCCCAGCAATTCCTGCCGGAACTGTTCCGGATCGTCGTCTGCGCGGGATACGCGGATCAGCGCTTGCACCACGCCCAGGGCGTTCTGCACGCGATGAAACATTTCGCGCACGACGATGTCCTGTTGGCGCGCCAGCGCTTCCAACTGTCGCACGGTGCGACGCAAGGTATCGCCAACGGCGATCAGGGCCAGATCCACCACCAGAAACAGCGCAGCCAGTAGCGTCCGGTTCGCCACGGGCATGGCCACGCCGTCTGGCGCCAGGAGACCGGAAAACAGTACGTTCACGACTAGTGTGGCGATGGCCGCCACGGCCGACGCGGCGCGCCAGCCGAGGAAAACCGCTGCGAACAGAATGAAAGGACAATACAGCACATGAGGCGCCGCGTCTGCCAAGCCATCCAGCCACCAGCGCAGTATCGTGGGCACGGCCAAAGCCAGTATCGCGCCAACGACGCTATGCCATGTCGCGAGATCGAGCAGGATGGCGCGGCGAACCACTTCGATCCGCGTCATGGCGCCTCCACGCAATAAGCCGGCCCCCCAGAGGGAGCCGGCCGTTTTCAGGGATTGTCGCGTCAATGACGGTTATCCCAACCCTTGCGCGAAGCTTCGGAATGGCCACGGGAATCGCCGAACCATCCGCCGTGCCCGCGATCGTCGTCGCGCCCCCCGCGACGGCCTCCCCGGTCGTCGTCGTCGTCATCGCGGCTGTAGCGGCTGCGGCGGTCATCGTCATCATGGCGTCCGCTGCTGCCGCGCGACGACCGGTCGCGATCGTCCCAGCCCCGGCGCGAGGCTTCGGAATGGCCGCGCGGGTCACCGTACCAGCCGCTGCCTTCGTGGTCGGAGTTTTCCCAGCCCCGGCGCGAGGCTTCGGAATGGCCGCGCGAGTCGCCATACCAGCCGCTGCCTTCATGGTCGGAGCGTTCCCAGCCCTTGCGCGAGGCCTGCGAGTGCCCTTCGGGATCGCCGAACCAGCCGCCATGCCCGCGGTTGCCACTGCGCCCGCCGCGATCATCGTCGCGGCTGCTGGAGCTGCGACCCCGATAGTCACGATCGTCGTCGTGGCTTCGGCTCGAACGGCCGCGATCGTCGCTCATGAAGCGCCCTTCCTCGTCGCGCGGTCGATCCTGGCTGCTGCGGCCGCCGCGGTGATCATCGTCTTCGCGATAGCGTCCGCCCTGGCCGGCAAACCGGCCGCGATCGTCGCGACCGCCATTGTCGCGTCCTTGATAACTTGCCATGGTTCTCTCCTGGGTATTGCGGGCCTCGGCCCGGGGGGAAGCGCCGAACGATACCGGCGCCTGAGGAGGAAGCCGGTCTTCGGCTTCCAGTTCGCTGCGCAGTTCCTTGAGCTGCGCGGCAAGTTCGGGCGTGTCGACGCCGGCCTTGCCGGCCCGGGCAAAGATGCCGTCGTCGCCTTCTTCTTCCTTGACGTGGTGCAGGATCTGCTCGGCCAGGACTTTGACCTTCGCGTCGCGAAACGGGTCATCGCGACGGGCGCGAACCAGATCGGCGATCAGCACCTTGGCGCTGTCATGCTCAACCTGTGCCTCGTCTAGCGGGTCTTCATCGCGCGCGGCATGGCGGCACGCCGGGTAGAACACTTCTTCTTCCAGCATGGTATGCAGTGTCAGCGCGTGGCACACGTCCTGAATGATGGCGTCCTTGCGATCATCACCTGCCTTTTCGTATTCCGCGAAAAGCTTTTCCACGCGGCGGTGGTCCTGCTTGAGCATCGCGATCGCCTCACCATCGGACTTCTTGGCATGCGCCGAATTGTCGTGCGCCGAAGACTTTGCAGCAGACGTGCGCCGCGTGGCGGTCCTGCCATTGGGCTTGCTGCCGGACTTCGCCGGGGCGCCCGCGGTGGCCTTGGTCTCTGGCGCCGACGCGCTGGCGCCTGGCGCGGCGGCATTGGCCGGGACGGTGCCGGATATAGCCTTGGTGGTGTTTTCCGGGGAAGGGGGGCTGTTGCTGGCCATCGGGCCGTTCTCCTTCGCGTTGGTGGGCGGCCGCACAGGATCGGTGCGGCGTCTGGCGCATGATGGTGCGGCATCATCGCCGGTTGCGAAGGGACAGCGTTCGGCTGACGACAATTATCCGGGCGGCTATCCCAGGTAAGCGATTTTCAAGATGTCCATTCGGGTATAATTCGGCTCATCGGCTATGCGGCACGGCCGGTCTCCCGAGGGCGGCAAAGCCAACCTATGTAAATGGTCCGAAGTGGTGGTTACTTAAAATTGTCCTGATTCGACAATGGCATCGCGCCACCATCAAGGGACAGGATATGACGCAGGAGACCAACCGGCCGACCGGCCCGGTGTGCATGTTCCGCCGCCACGACTATCTCGCCCGCGCCGGAGAAACCAAGGACTGCGTGCTGCGCATCGAAGATGGATGGGCCGCACAATACCGTTTGCTGCCCGACGGGCGGCGCCAAATCATCACGCTGTTTCTGCCCGGCGACTATTGTGAACCGCAATGGCTGTTGCAGGGGCGAGCGACGCTGCCGATCGTTGCCCTGACGCGGGTGCGGGCACGCGTGCTGCCGCATGGCCGCATCCAGGCGCGCGCGCCGCATGAGGAGGACAGCACGATCCGCGTGCTTGATGCCATGCTCACCCTGTTGCGCAACCGGGAGAAATGGATTTTCAACCTCGGCCGCATGACCGCCACCGAACGATTGTGCAACCTGTTGTGCGAACTCCATGCACGGCTCAAGGCGCGCAACCGCGTGATCCAGGATCGCTGCGCGATGCCGCTGACACAATATGACCTGGCCGACATCGTGGGAATTTCTCCCGTTCACGTGAACCGCGTGTTGCAGACCTTGCGCGGCGAAGGGCTGCTCGATCTGAAAGGCCGGTGGATGCAGGTGCGTGACCTGATGGCTTTGCAGCGCCTTGGCGAAGTTTCGGGCGACGCGGCCGGTCCAAACGTGCCGCAGGCGGCCTGATCGCGCCACGGCTGGGCCAGCACAAATGAAGCAAGAACAAGAAAAGATGTTGCACCTTTACATATGTGTAGAAGGGCTTGTGACAGTCCTTTCATCAGGCCGGCGCAGGCGCGGCGATCCAGATTGGTCGCAAAGCGCTGTAACGATCGGGGATGTCATGCGGCCGCGCCACTGCGAATATCTTGTTGTGGCGGCCACCAAGACCGCCGGGTCCGCGCTTGCGTCGCGCGTGATCGGCCGGCGTTGAGCGCAGCATTCATGCCGTGCAACGCCTTGGGCCGGCGGCTGGCTCGCTACGCCCCGCTGGATGAAACCGACCTGCGCGCGATCGAGCGGCTTTGCGCGGTGCCACGCCATCGTGTGCCCCCGCGTCGGGAATTCCTGCGCGAGGGCGATCGCCCCGGCGCGGTGCAAGTGTTGCTGGAAGGATGGGCGCAGCGTCTGGTGCTACTGCCCGATGGCCGGCGGCAGATCACCGGCTTTGCCTTGCCGGGAGACGTGCTGTGGCGGCCGAGTGGCGCGATGCGGCTGGATTTTTCGGTGATTGCGCTCACCCCGGCCATGATCGTGCCGATCAATGCCGGTGCCTGGGATCAGATTGCGAGCGAGAGCAGCGGGATGGCCCTGGCCCTGGCTCGGCAGGAGCGTGTTGCCGAAGCCATCGAGCGGCGCTGGCTGGTCAACCTGGGGCAGCGCACTGCGTTCGAGCGCCTTGGTCACCTGTTCTGCGAGCTGTGCCACCGCCTCGATACGATCGGCATGGTTACGCGTTCTGACCAGAGCCAGAGCTTTGCTTTCCCGGTCACGCAGGTGGAACTGGCCGAGGCGACGGGCCTGAGTCCGGTGCATGTCAACCGCGTCTTACGCGAGATGCGCAGCGAGGGCCTGATCCGCCTGGAGCAGCGCACCTTGCATTTGCTGAAAAGGCAGGCGCTGGCGCAGCGCACCTTGTTCGACCCCGCTTATCTGGAGCCATGAACTTAGAGGCTGACCGAAAAGTCCTGCGGGTCGGTTTGGCGGGTCTTTTGCGCCACCACGGCGTCGGCTGTTCGCCACGATGCTTCCAGCATCGCTGGGCTCTCAGCCTTCTTGTGGTGACCCAAAATCCCTCGCCAAACCTCCGCCGCCCCACTTTCCGGTCAGCCTCTTAGGGGCGCTGCGAGCGGGTCAATAGGGGTAGGACAGGCCATAGTGGCTGTAGACCTGCCGGCCATATTCGAGATCGTGGACCGGTTCGTCCTCCGTCCCATAGTGCGGGCCGCTTTCCAGCGTGGCGCGATCGAGATCGACGACATAGCCGCCCTGGCCGCTGTCATAATTGAGCGCGTTCCACGGCAGCGGATAGTAATCGCTGCCAAAGCCGAGAATGCCGCCGAATTGCAGCACGGCATATTCGACCTCGCCGCTGCGCTTGTTGACCATGAAGTTGTAGACCGAGCCCAGCCGCTCGCCCATGGCGTTGTAGACGGCCGTGCCTTCCACTTTGTCAGAGGCGATCAGTCGGGTGGTTTCGTCGGTGGCGATATCGTGGGCCATGGCGTGTCTCCTTCACTTTCGTTCAAGCCAACCCGCAGCAGGCCCTTGCGCCGCCGGCCACGCGTTCGGACGACGCGAGGGCGTGGCAGGGTGAAGGAAAAACTGACCTATGCTGGTGCGCGGCGGTGTCAGCCCGGGGCGCCTTCGCGCGCGATCATCGCCTCCAGCATGCGCCGCGCGCGGGTGCCGCCTTGGTCGATGCCCAGCGACAGCGGCTTTTCCTGCCAGAAATCGCGACCGCGCACATTGTCATAGGCGGCCTCGATCATCGGCTTGTCTTCCAGGTCGAAAGCCTCGCCAAACAGGGCCAGCAGCATGGCATCGACTGCCGGGTTGTCGAGGTCGTTGAATCGCGTAGAAGACCAGAAATAATGCGTGGTATGCTCGTCGGCCGGGGTGAGGATATGGGCCTGCGGCACTTCGAAGCCTGCATCGCGCGCCGCGCCGCGTGGGGTTACACCCACGTGCAGCCGCATCGACGCGGGTGCGTTCCAGCGCATGTCTAGCCAGTGATCCACTTTCGCATCGGGGGGGAACACGCCCTGGGCAACCGACGGGGGCGCGATGTCGGGCATCCACCAGTTCGAATGGAGCGTTTCGCCCTCCACGGTGACACTGTGTTGCCCAGCAAAAATCACGCCTTGGCCCGCGAACGTCCCCTTGTGCACGAATTCGATGTGCGACAGGTCGAGCAGATTGTCGGTGCCGTAAGCATAGTTGGCCTGCATCAGGGTATAGCCCCGCACGGTGCGGCTGTGGGCCGTATCGGGCACAAAGCTGAAATCGGGAATTCGCGAGGGTTCGGCCGCCGCCGCGTCACCGGCCCAGACCCAGGCAATGCCGTCGCGTTCCACAACCGCGAAGCTCGGTACGGTGGCGCCGGCTGGAATGCGCTCGCCGAAGGGATTGTGCGCGCAGCGACCGTCGGGGGTGAACGTCAGCCCGTGATAACCGCAGACCACCTTGTCACCATCGCGGGTGCCCTTGGACAAGGGTGCAAAGCGGTGTGGACAGCGATCGAGCAGCGCGGCCAGGCTGCCGTCGTGCAGGCGATAAAGGAACAGCGGCTGTCCGGCGATCCGCCGTGCCAAGCCCGCTTCGCCGATCTCGTCCGCCCAGCCGGCCATGTACCACGCATTGCGCAGCATTTTCATCGCATTCTCTCCGTCGCTTTACAATGTGTACCGTCGGTACATATTGTAAAGCGAGCGGTGCCATCAAGCTTTTTGTGCAGCCGTGAGGCCGGGTAGGAACAGCGCCAGGGCACTGTCGACATGCGCGGTGACCGTCGGGTCGTCCGCCGTCTCGACGAGACCGATCAGAACCTGCTCGTAAAGCCCGGCGCGAATGGCGTGGAGCAGGGTATCGGCCGCACGGGCACAGTCGAGATCGGGATGTACGCCGTCGGGTTTGCGGGCTTCCAGCAGCGCAGCCAAGGCTTGGACGATGACCTGGTGTCCATGGGCATAGAAGGCCTGCGCGCCGGCGGGATTGGCCGATGCCGCGCTGATCACCGCGCGATAGAGCGCGAGTGCGCCCGGCGTGAGGTAGAACCGCAAGACGCCGAGCAGCGCGCGACGCAGCGCCTCTGCCAGAGGCAAGGTGCGGATGGCGGCGCTGTCGAGATCGAGCGTCGCGATCGTGGTCTCGGCCTCGGCATGGATTGCCGCCGCAATCAGCCCGGTGCGATCGCCAAAATACTTGGCCAGAGTGGCTTTCGAGCCACCGGCCAGCCGCAGCACTTCGTTGACGCTGAAGCGATCAACGCCCAGCGCCATGATCTGGGCACGGGCATGATGGACCATCGCATCGCACCGCGCCCGCGCCGCGGCCTGTTTGGCGGAGGCAGGCGTGGCGGCAAGCGACTGGGCAGATGGATCGGGCATGGGGCCTGCTAACCGGCAAGAGGCGCATACGGCAAGCGGCGATCGGTCCGTGGTGTGGCCGGCCCGCCACAGCAAGCGGCAACGTGTGCGCGGATGCGTTAGCCTCTAGCGCTGCGCCTCGTTATGTTATAGAACATAACTTGAAGAGCAAAACTGTGTTCTGACGAGGAGAGGAAACCATGACGACGTCGCGCGTCCGTCCGCTTATCTATCTTGCTTTGCTGACCAGCGCCGCGCTGCCGGCCGTCCCGGCCCTGGCGGCCGACGGCGATGCGCCGCAGGCTGCAACCGGCGATACCGACACCAAGGATATCGTTGTCACGGCGCAGCGCCGCCGTGAAAGCGTGCAGAACGTCAACATCGCGGTCACCGCGCTTTCGGGCGATGCCCTGGCGGAAAAGAACGTGAGCCGCGCTCTCGATCTGCAAACGGCCGCGCCGGGCATCACCATCTCGCGTTCGGGCATCACCGACAGCTTCAACATTCGCGGCATCGGCCTAGCTTCCGCGTCACCGCAGGTGACCAATGGTGTTGCCACCTATATCGACGGGGTGTTCCAGACCCCGATCGTGTCCAACGGCCAGTTCTACGACATGGCGGGCGCGGAAGTGCTGCGCGGGCCGCAGGGCACGCTCTCGGGCGCGAATTCCACCGGTGGCGCGGTCTATCTCACCACGCAGCGCCCGCAACTGGACAAGCTGGGCGGATATGCCACGGCCAATTATGGCAATTACAACAATGTTGGCGTCAACGGTGCAATCAACGTGCCGGTGGGAGACAACTTCGCTATCCGCGCGTCCGGCCTGTTCAATCGCCATGATGCCTGGTTCAAGGACATCGGCCCGGCCAAGAACCAGCCCGAGCGCCTCAACGAAATCGATGGGCGCGTTCAAGCACTCTACAAGTCGGGCGGGTTCCAGGCAAACCTGAAGGTTGAAGCGGTCCAGCGCCGCACCGGTGGCTTCGCGCTCCAGCCGATCAACACCACCTTGGCCAACAACCCCTATGTGGTCGGCCGCACCAACACGCCGTGGACGGTCAGCTATGATTCCCCGGTCGCCAACTTCGAGCGCGCTTTCGCCACGGTGCTGGAAGCCAAGTATCAGTTTGATGGCGGTCTGACCATCCGGTCGGTCAGTGCCTATCAGAACAAGCGGCTGTCGGCGGTGACCGAAACCGACGCCAGTTCAATCAATCCGACCAACTGGTCGACTTATCCGGCGCTGGCTGCCCTGGGCAAGGTGCAGAACCAGGTGGTGGGCGCCAACAATGTCCGCGAGCGCGTCTATAGCCAGGAAATCAACATCATCTCGCCCGATAGCGGCGCGTTCAAGTACGTGCTCGGCGGCTATGCGCAGCGCAACAAGATCGACCTGCGCAACTGGAACAGCACCAACGGGGCGTTCACCACGCTGCCGCAGCCGATGACCAACAAGCTGCTGCTGGGCGTGTTCGGCCAGGCCACCTATCAGCTTGCGCCCAAGTTCTCGGTCGACGCCGGCCTGCGCTATTCGCACTTCCACGTCGACGGCTTTGGCGCGGTCTATCGCGCGGCAGCGGGTTCGACCATCGACCAGGTGATGTCGGTGCCTCCGGTGGGCGCAACCGTGCTGGTGCCGCAAACCGGCAGCGAAGGCGACGGGCGCATGACCGGCAAGCTGGCCCTGAACTTCAAGCCCGACGCCGACAACCTGCTGTTCGTGTTTGCGGCGCGCGGTTACAAGAACGGCGGCATCAACCCACCTGGCGGCAGCTTCCGTCCCGAAACCGTTTGGGATTACGAAGCCGGGTGGAAATCCAGCTTCTTCGATCGTCGTCTGAAGACGCAGATCGGCGCGTTCTACATGAAGTACAACAACTTCCAGATGGACGTGATCAACCCGCTGTCGGGCCAGAGCGGTGTGGTCAACCTCGCCAACTCCGACATCAAGGGCTTTGAGGCGAGCTTCCAGGGCAAGTTCGACGCACTGTCGATCGATGGCGGCCTGTCCTTCGTCGACAGTTCGCTGAGCGCGCTGTCGCTTGTCAACAAGTGGGCGATCCCGGCCGGGGTCAGCCTGCCGCAGTGCAACCCCGCCGGCACCGCCGGCACGGTGGGCACGGGTTGCTTCAACTATGTCATCACCAGCACCTCGGGGGGGCCGAACCTCTACAGCCCGAAGTGGACCTGGAACGTGTCGGCGGCCTACCGCATCGATCTGGGCGGCATGCGCACGCTCACGCCGCGCCTGGGCTATGCCTACATCGGCTCGCAGTGGGCCTATCCGACCTATCAGGCTTCGACCGACCTGATTGCTGCGCGTGGCCTGCTGCAAGGCAGCATCACGCTCGACATGGGCACGTTCAAGGCAGAGGTCTATGGCACCAACCTGGCCAACAAGTTCTACGTGGCTGGGCAGAACGGCAAGAACGAACTCTATGGCGCGCCGCGTGAATACGGCCTGCGCCTGAGCAAGACGTTCTGATGCCGTGGCTGTCCCGGTGCGGAGGGGGCCGCGCCGGGACAGCCATTCAATCCGGGCACCACAGGGCCCGCAGCAAGGGGACGAGTTCGGAGCGCAGATGTTCGGGAACGGCGGCATGAATGCGGGCTTCGTGAGCCTCGAATTCGGCAACGATGCGGGCGGCGAGGTCCTCGCCCGCCGGTGTGAGACTCAAGGTCTGGATCCGGCCGCGCCCCTGGCCCGTGGCGACCAGGCCACGCTCCACGAAACGGCGGATGATGGGATTGAGATTGGAGCGCTTGATCGACAGCGAGCGTCCGCATTCCGCCTGCGAAAGGCCCGGGTTGCGGCCGATCATGACCAGGATCGACGCTTCGGAAACGCCAATGCCCAGCGGTTCGAGATGCTGCGAAAGCTGAGCCAGGCGACTGATCGCAGCGCGGCGCAGCAGATAGCCGGGAAAGGCAAGAAAAGGATTGTCCATCGCTGCTCCGGGTCCGGTGCGTTGCTGGCGATGGCCATGATGGCCAGGCCCCGATCCGGCGGTAATAAATGTGTTATTCAGCATAACTCCATGGCGATCAAGAACGCAAGAAAGCGAGCGGCGATGAAACAGCATTGGGCAATGGGTTCCTTGGCACTGGCAACGGCCCTGCTCGCCGGCAGTGGCACGGCGCAGGCGCAGGCTTCGGCGCAGGAGCAGCCGGGTAGCGAGACCGCCGAACCGGATTGCGCGTCTCTCGTCCGCGCTGCGTTTCCGGATGCCACGACCACGCTCTCGCTGGCAGCCTTGCGCCCGCCGACGGCCGCGGAAGCGCGTGGCGCCGATGACCGGATGCAAGGCCCGCCGGCGCCGGCGATGCCCGCCCATTGCGAAGTGATCGGCAAGCTTCAGGAACGCCAGGGCGCCAACGGCCAGACCTATGCGATCAAGTTCCACTTGCGCCTGCCGGTGCAATGGAATGGACGCTTCGTGTTCCAGGGCGGCGGCGGATCGGATGGCAACCTGGGCGATGCCACGGGCGGCTTTTCCAGCCAGCCGGGCGTGACGGCGCTGGGGCAGGGCTATGCCGTGATCTCGTCGGACTCCGGCCATGACAATGCGGTGAACAACGATCCCGCGCGCCAGGGCGTGGTGACGTTCGGGCACGATGCCCTGGCGCGCCACAATTATGGCTTTGGCTATATCGGCCCGGTGGTGCAGGTGGGCAAGGCGCTGATCCGCGCCTATTACCACCGCGATCCGGCGTTCACCTATTTCGTCGGCGGGTCCAAGGGCGGCCAGGAAGCGATGATGGCGGTGCAGCGCTTTCCCGCCGAATTCGATGCCGCGCTGATCGGCTATCCCGGCTTTCACCTCGCCCACGCTTCCATCGCGCAACTATGGGACGGGCAGGCCTTTGGCAGCGTGGCCAAGGCGATGGGTCAGATCGGCCGCGATGGCCTGCCGCTGGTCAACAAGGCGATGAGCGACCAGGATATCCTGCTGGCCCAGGGCGCGATCCTCAAGGCCTGCGACGCGCTCGATGGGCGAACCGACGGCATGATCGAGCATTTCACCGCCTGCACCACGGCACGGGTCTTGCCCGAATTGGCAAAAGTCACCTGCGCGAGCGACAATCCGGCGAACAAGACCGCCGCATGCCTGCTGCCGATGCAGGTTGCCGCGCTGCGCAAGGTGATGGGCGGACCGCGTACTCGCGATGGGCAGGCGATCTATTCCGACTGGGCGTGGGATGCCGGCATCGGCGCGCAGACCGTCAAGGGCATGACGCAGGGTTGGCGCATCTGGAAGATGGGGGGCTATGGCTCCGACACCAACAACGGGGCGCTGCTGCGCCTTGGTGCCCCCAGCAATTCGGCGGTGTTCCGCTCCCCCCCGTTGGACGTGGCGAGCGATGTCACATCGCTCACCCGCTACGCGCTCAATGCGGACATCGATCAGGCCTATCACGATGCCCACGTGAAGTGGGGCGCGCTGAATGAAGCGCCGGTAGATTTCATGCACGCCGACGCCACCGATCTTTCTGCATTTACGCGGCGCGGGGGCAAGATCATCCTGTTCCACGGCGTCAGCGATCCGGTCTTTTCGGTGCTCGACACGATCCGTTGGCTCCAAGCGGTTGACCGCCATGAACACGGTACGTCGGCGCGGTTCCTGACGTTCTACGCCGTTCCCGGCATGAACCACGGGCGCGGTGGCCCGGCGACCGACCGGTTCGATCTGTTCTCGTCGCTGGTCGCCTGGCGCGAAAAGGGTGTTGCGCCCGGACCGGTCACCGCGACGGCTGGCGACGAGACGCCATGGCCTGGTCGTACCCGCTTGCTCTGCCCTTATCCGCAATGGCCCCATGCCTTGGCGGGTGATCCGGAACGGGCCAGTTCTTCGGTCTGCCGCTAAGGGGCCGTGTTCAACCGGCGGGGAAGATCGCTTCCCCGTCGAGCAGGCGCAGTGCCTGGTCTACCACTTCCTGCGCCAGTTCCGCTCGCGCCGGCTCCGGTTGCGGCGTGCGGATCATGTTGCGGTTGGACTGGAGCGCAAAGCCGAACACCGCGCACCATAGCGTGGCAAGGCGAATGCCGCGCTCCCGATCCGAAAGATGGGGTGCGATGGCCAGGGCGATTTCGTGCAGGCCGCGAAAGCCCTGGTCCTGTTCATGCTGGATTTCCGGGGCGAGTCCTTCGCGCACCAGCTCGCTTTCATACATGAGCGCAAAGATACGGCGGTTTTCCGACGCGAAGCCGAGAAATTCCAGCAGCAGGCGGCGCAGGTGCGCGCGAGGCGCCAGGGCGGCCGCGCCCTGCGTCGAACGCGCGAACATTGTCCTGTAGCCGTCGACTGCGACTGCCAGCAGCAAGGCGCGGCGATCGGGGAAATGGTGATAGGGCGCGGCCGAACTCACACCGATTTCTTCCGCCAAACGCCGGATAGAAAGCGCTTCATAGCCCTCGCGCTCCACGAACGCGCGGGCCGCATCGAGCAATTCCTGGCGCAGGTCCTGCCGGTGAGAGGGTCTGCCGCGCTTTTCCGCGGATCGTGATCGGGTGGCCATGGGCGCCATCCTTGCGGCGTTTCAGGCGCCTCTGCAAGCCCGCCACGCCAGAAAACAAGCGCTGCTTATTTTGAGCTTGCCACAGCAATTCCCGTCGCTTAGAAACGCATTAAGCAGTGATAAATAAGATGCGCGAACGGGGGAGATTGTCGTGCCAGGTTTCCAATATGGCGTGTCGCTCTACAGCTACACCGACGATTTCGGCACGGTGATGACGCTGGACGATGCGTTTGATCACGTGGCCGATACCGGCGCCACCGGGATCGAAATCCTGGGCGAAACCAGCGTGCCGCTCTATCCCGAGCCGCCGTCAGTATGGCTCGACCACTGGTTCGCGCAACTCGAGCGCCATCGGCTGGAACCCACCAACTTCGCTTGCTGGGTCGATACGCGGATCCAGATCGATCGCACCATGAGCGTGGCCGAAGGGGCTGCCCAGATTGCCCAGGACCTGCGCCTGGCCCATCGCCTGGGGTTTCGCTTCATCCGCCCCAAGTTCGGCGTGATCGATGGTGAGCTGACGCCCGATCCGATCTGGGAAGGCGCGGTGGAACGCAATCTCGATCTGGCCCATCAGCTTGGACTGATCATCCTGCCGGAAATCCATTCGCCCACGCCGATCCGTCATCCGGTGACCGACGCCTATGTCCGCTTCATCCAGCGCACCGGCACCACCAATTTCGGCCTGATGATCGACACTGGCATTTTCCAGGATCGCCCGCTCGACGTGTGGGGCGGCGGCGAGACCGACGAGATCAAGAAGGGGGCGCTCAGCTTTCTCAACGGCATCAAGGTGCCGGTCGAGCATCTGGCCGACGTGATCGACTATGTGCCGTTCATCCAGGCCAAGTTCCATCACATCGATGAAAACCTGCATGACCATCACATCCCATGGGATCGCATCGTGCCCATGCTCAAGCAGCTTGGCTATAGCGGCTATCTTTCCAGCGAATACGAGGGCGCGCGCGATCCCTGGGTGGCGATCGAGCAGGTGCGCCGCCAGCATGCGCTGATCCGCGCGCTGGAAGAGCAATACGACGCCGCCCACGCGGAGACGATCCATGCTTGAACGCAGCCATATCCAGAGCACCGGCTTTCGCAACGCCGGCCCCGCAGGCGCGCGGACCGGGTTCGAGGTGCGCCTGCGCCAGGCGAACTACCGCTCGTCGCGCTTGAGCCTGATCGAAGGCGTGGACATCACCGTCGACGGTGTGCTCTATCCCGCCGAGCACAACCTGTTCCGCCTGGGCGAGCAGACCTACACCCGCGCAGAGTTGAACGAGGCCACGCAGACGCGGCTCTACGTGGGCGATCACTTCACGGTCATCGTGCCCAAGCCGGGTGGTCTGGCCCGGGGCGTGCATCGCGTGGAGAGCGCGATCCACTATCGCCATCCCTATTTCCCGCCGGAATTCCAGCCTGTGATCGTGCGCAACGAACGCCACGCCACGATCATCCAACCCTAACCCCGCACAAGGACATGGCAGCATGATCGATCGACGCAGCCTGGTCACCTCGGCCATGGCCCTCGGCGCTTCCACGGCGATGGGAAGTGCGGCCACCCTGGCCAAGGCAGCGGCGGCCAAACCGATTGATCCCCGGTTTCCCGCCGGCTTCCTGTGGGGGGCATCCACGGCGGCGCATCAGGTGGAAGGCAACAACATCAACGCCGACCTGTGGCTGATCGAGAACCTGCCGGGCACGATGTTTGCTGAGCGCTCGGGCGACGCGGCAAACAGCTTCGAACTGTGGCCGACCGACCTCGACCTTGCCCGGAACATGGGCCTCAATTCCTATCGCTTCAGCCTGGAATGGGCGCGGATCGAACCGGACAAGGGGCACTTTTCCAACGCCATGCTCGATCACTACAAGGCGATGATCGACGGCTGCCGGGCGCGCGGCCTCAATCCGGTGGTGACGTTCAACCACTTCACCACGCCGCGCTGGTTTGCCGCGCAGGGCGGATGGCATCATGCCGAATCCCCCGATCTCTTCGCCCGGTTCTGCGACCGCGCGGCGCGCCACCTGGCTGGCGGGATCGAATTGGCCACCACGCTCAATGAACCCAACCTGGTGGGCGTGATCGGCGAAATCCTGCCCGCCGCGCTGGTTGCCGGCGATCGCGCGATGCAGGAAGCCGCCGCGCGCCAGCTTGGCGTGCCGCTTTATGCCCCGGGCGTGGCGCTTTATGTGCAGGATGCCAAGCTCTATCGCGCCAACATGATGGAAGCGCATCGGCGCGGGGTGGCGGCGATCAAGGCCGCGCGCGGCGCGCTGCCGGTGGGCGTGAGCCTGGCCATCCTCGATGACCAGGCCGCCGGACCGCATTCCATGCGCGACCAGATCCGTGAGCGCTATTATGGCGAATGGTTGCGGCTTGCCGCGCAGACCTGCGATTTCATTGGTGTCCAGAACTATGAGCGCAAGGTGTGGGGCGACAAGGGCCCGCTGCCGCCCCCGGCCGACGCCCGGCGCAACACCACCGGGGCGGAAGTCTGGCCGGGCTCGCTGGCCGGCGCCGTGCGCTATGCCTGGGAAGCGACCAGGTTACCGGTCTACGTCACCGAGCACGGCGTGAACACCGACGACGATACGCTGCGCCAATGGCTCATCCCGGCGGCGCTGGCCGAACTCAAGCGCGCGATGGACGATGGCGTGCCGGTGCGCGGCTACATGCACTGGTCGCTGCTCGACAATTTCGAGTGGGGCTTTGGCTATGCCCATCGCTTTGGCCTGCACGCCTTTGACCGCGAAACGTTCGTGCGCACCGCCAAGCCCAGCGCGGCCGTGCTGGGCGCCATCGCCCGGCGCAACAGCCTGTGACGGTGACCTTGCCCCCTCTCCTGCGCGGAGAAGGGGGCAAGGCGCCGTGCATGCGATCGATCAGTGGTAAATCGCCTGCGCGTCGCGCTTGAAGGCGGCGCCGCTGTCGGGGCGGCTGTAGAACATGTGGCCACCGGGATAGACGCGCAGTGCGACCCGTTCGTCGCGGCCGAACGCGGGCATCTGGTCCACGATCAGGCGCGAGGCGAAGAACGGGCAGGAGAGATCGTCCCAGCCGTGGACGATCATCACGTGCATCTTGGGATCGGCGGCGATCGCCTTGCGCAAGTCGGTCACCGGGGTGTCATCCGGCACGCCGCGATCCCAGGCTTCGTTGACCTTGTAGGACAGCGCGTAATAGCGGGCGTCGGTTTTCCAGCCCACTTCGCGGGTCATGAAATCCACCGCCGCACTGGTGGTGGGGGCGATCAGCGCATCGAGCAGCGGATCGTTGGAGCGCTGCTGCGGCGACCACGGGAAGGGATCGAACGCTGTGACATTGGAATCATAGACGCTGCCGATCGTGCCATCGGCCCGGTGCACTTCGCGCAGGAACGTGCGGGTGTCGACGCGACCGCCCAGGCGCTGGACCAAGGCCGGATCGAGCCCGGTCAGTTGCGTGACGCGCTGGACGATGCGGTTGGTCGCTTCCACATCGGCGCGGCCACGCAGCAGGTCGCGGGCGAAATCGCCACGGGTATAGGCTTCCACC
The DNA here is from genome assembly GCF_014652855.1 of Novosphingobium pokkalii. Classification (GTDB taxonomy): domain Bacteria; phylum Pseudomonadota; class Alphaproteobacteria; order Sphingomonadales; family Sphingomonadaceae; genus Novosphingobium; species Novosphingobium pokkalii. The sequence continues at coordinate 357,308 of NZ_BMZP01000001.1, read as the reverse complement.
TCGGCCATGGCCTGCGGGGTCAACTTGCCCTGCCGTTCGAGATTGGCGGCGGCCATCGAGGGCAGGTCGATCATCCAGGGCAGCGGCGAAAGCGCGGTGGCATCGTTGCCAGAGGCCGGATCGAGATAGGGCGAAACCAGCACCAGCCCGTTGACGCCGACACCAATCTGCGACTGCAACTCGTAGGCGATGCGTGGGGCGCGATAGCCGCCATAGCTTTCCCCCATGACGTACTTGGGAGAGCGCAGGCGGCCTTCCTTCACCAGCCAGTCGAACACCACCTTGGACAGATAGCGGATATCGGGATCGTTGCCGTAAAAGGCCTTCTTGGTTTCGGCCTCGTCCACCAGGCTGCGGCTGTAACCAGTGCCGATCGGATCGATGAACACCAGGTCGGTAAAGTCGAGCCAGCTATTGGGATTGTCCACCGCAACGGGCGAATCCGACGGGGCATCGCCCTGCGCGCCGAACTGCACGCGCTTGGGGCCGACGGCGCCATAGTTGAGATAGACCGACGAGGCGCCCGGCCCGCCGTTGAAGGCGAAGGTCACGGGGCGGTTTGGCCCGGCGCCGGGCAGGGTATAGGCGGTGTAGACCACTTCGCCGATGACCTTGCCCTTGGCATCGCGCACCGGCACGTGGCCCACCGTGGCGTTGTAGGTGATCACCTTGCCACCGATCCGTGCGGACTGGCTGATGGTCTTGTCGGCGGGAAGCGGTGGCAGGCTTAGGCCGTCATCCTCCTTCTTCTCGACCGTGGTCGTGGTCTTGGCATCTTGCGCGTGAGCCAGATCGGCAACGGCAAGCGTGGTGGAACCCAGGGCTAGCAGGGCGGCAAGCAGGCGAGGGGACAAGGTGGTGAACTCCCTGATGGTATACGTCTTTGTTACAGCCAAGTCGCGCCCGGGCAATATCCGTCGCGCTGCGATCCACCGGAAAAGCGGCCGGTGCGGCCCGCTTGGTTACAACCTGCTCGACCACCGGCCGCGCATGTCGCTGCAATACCGATTTTGCCCCGATTTTGCTGCCGGAACCCGCATTCTGGCTCCAAAAACGCGCGATTTTGAAAACTCCATCCAAAATGGAAGTATTTGGGCGATTGATCGAATTCCCCCGAAACCGCCTCATCCAGCGTTTGCCAAGCGCGTGCCTGTGTCATACCGTAACACCTTGTTTCGCGCGGCCATGGAGCGACGAGCGGCATGCTGGAACTGCACAACGTTTCGCATATCTACCCCAACGGCACCCGCGCACTGGACGATGTCTCGCTGACCATTCCCAAGGGCATGTTCGGTTTGCTCGGCCCCAACGGCGCGGGCAAATCCACCCTGATGCGCACCATTGCCACGCTGCAACTGCCCACGAGCGGGCGCCTGGTGTTCGACGGCATCGATGTCTTGGCCCAGCCCGAAGCCATTCGCGCCCAGCTTGGCTATCTCCCGCAGGATTTCGGCGTCTATCCCCGGGTCAGTGCCTATGACCTGCTTGATCACATGGCCGTGCTCAAGGGCATCGCCGGGCGCGGCGAGCGGCGCGACACGGTGGAAACCCTGCTCAACCAGGTCAACCTGTGGGACGTGCGCCGCAAGGCGGTGGCTGGCTATTCCGGGGGCATGCGCCAGCGCTTCGGCATTGCCCAGGCGCTGATCGGCAATCCGCGCCTGGTCATCGTCGACGAGCCGACCGCAGGGCTGGACCCCGAAGAACGCAACCGTTTCCTCAACCTGCTGGCCGAGATCGGCGAGAACGTGGTGGTGATCCTGTCCACCCACATCGTCGAGGACGTGACCGACCTGTGCCCGCGCATGGCGATCCTGGGGCAGGGGCACATCCTGCTGGAAGGCGCGCCGGGGGCCTTGATCGATGGCTTGCGCGGCCAGGTGTGGGAATGCGCGGTCGATCGCGGCGCGCTCGATGCCATGCGGGAAAGCCATCGGGTGATTTCTACGCGCCTGCGCGGTGGGCGCACGATCGTGCATGTCATCGCGCCGGACGATCCCGGCGAAGGGTTCCAGCCGGTCCACGGCGGCCTGGAAGACGTCTACTTTTCCGCCCTGCTGGCCGCACGCGCGGCGGCGCCCGTCGCCTGAGGAAGCGCCGCACCATGTTTGGTCGCATCGCCGCGTTCGAGATCCGCTATCAGTTGCGCAGCCCGGTGTTCTGGGTGGTGTTCGCGCTGTTCTTCCTGCTCGCGTTCGGTGCGATGGCGTCAAGCCAGATCTCGCTGGGCGGCGTGCCCGACAATGCGCAGCAGAACGGTACGCTGGGCCTGGCCTTGACGCAGGGGGTAATGACCATCTTCGCGCTGTTCGTGGTCACGGCCTTTGTCGCCAATGTGATCGTGCGCGATGATGACAGCGGTTTCGGACCGCTGGTGCGCGCCACGCGGGTGCGCAAGTTCGACTATCTGTTCGGCCGCTTTGCCGGCGCCTATGTCGTGGCGCTGGTGGTCTTCGCGGCCGTGCCGCTGGGCAGCTTCATCGGCTCGCTGATGCCCTGGCTCGATCCTGAAACGATTGGCCCCAATCGGCTCGATGCCTATCTGCGCCCGTTCGTGCTGCTGGCCATGCCCACGCTGCTGCTTTCGGCGGCGTTCTTCTTTGCCGTGGCGACACTGACCCGCTCGATGATGGCCACTTATGTGGCCGTGGTCGCCGCGCTGCTGGTCTGGGGCGTGACGCGGGGCATGCTCGCCAGCCATCCGGACTTGCGCACGCTGGCCGCGCTCACCGATCCGTTCGGCATCGTCGCGCTCTCGCTCGACACGCGCTATTGGACTTTGGCGGAAATCAACACGCGGGCCTTCCCGGTTTCGGCCGTGTTCGTGCAGAATCGCCTGATCTGGTTGGCCGTCACGCTGCTGGCCTTGGTCTTTGCCGGTTGGCGTTTCCGCTTTGCCAGTCGGCCCGCCAGCCGCCGCCAGGTCCGCCGCGAAGCCCGCCGGGCGCGCAAGCTGGCCCAGCATGCGCCGCACGTCGTCGCCCGCCTGCCTGACCCGGACCAGGCAAAGGCGCGCTGGCCCCGGTTGCTGGCGCGGGTGGGGCTGGAAGCCCGGATGATCGCGCGCAGCCCGGCGTTCCTGGTGCTGGTGGCAGTTGGCGTGATCAATGCGCTGGCTTCGCTCAGCCTCAGCGACAACCTTTACGGTACCAAGAGCTATCCGGCCACGTTCCTCCAGATCATGGCGCTGCGCAGCGCTTTCACGCTGGGGCCGCTGGTCATTGCCGGGTTCTATGCCGGCGAACTGGTATGGCGCGACCGCGAGCGGCGGATCAGCGAGATCATCGACGCCAGCGCACTGCCGAGTTGGGCGCTGCTGCTGCCCAAGGTGCTGGCTCTTGCGCTGGTGCTGGTGCTGACCGTGGCGCTGGGCGTGGTGGTCGGCGTGGCGGTGCAACTGGTCCAGGGATTTGCCGCAATCGATATCGGCGAATACCTGTGGTGGTATCTCGTGCCCACCGCGCTCGACATGGTGCTGCTGGCCGGACTGGCGGTGTTTCTTCAGGTCGTGTCGCCGGCCAAGTATGTCGGCTGGGGGCTGCTGCTGGCCTGGTTCGTGTCCACGATTGTCGCCTCTGCGATGCATTGGGACCATCCGCTCTACCAATATGCGTCAAGCGTGCCCAACCCGCTGACCGACATCAACGGCGCGAGGGTGGGCTGGGCAACCAACTGGTGGCTGCGGCTCTATTGGGGCTGCCTGCTGGTGGCACTGATGGCGGCGGCGCACCTGCTGTGGCCGCGCGGCGCCAACAACGGCGTGCGGGTTCGGGCGGCGCGGGCGCTGCGGCACTGGCGCAGCCCAGCGGGTGCGGTGATCGGAGTGGCTTTGCTGGCCATGGCCGCCACCGGCGGCTGGCTGTTCGTGCAGATGAACGTGCGCAATGCCTATGAAAACGGGGAGCGACGCGAAATCGACGCGGCGGAGCTGGAAAAGCTCTATGCCCGCTACGAACACGCGCCCGAGCCCAGCGTCACCCATATCACCCTCAACGTGGCACTCGAACCGGAAGTGCCGCGGCTGATCGCCAGTGGCGTCTATGATCTGGTCAATGCCACCAGCCAGCCGCTGACGGTGGTTCACCTGATGCTGCCGCAGCATGACCGTGATATCCTGGACTTGCGCATCGACGGCGCGCACCAATCCATGGCGGACGATCGGCACCAGGTGCGGTTCTTCACGTTCGATCGCCCGCTGGCGCCCGGCGCGCGCACCACGCTGCGGTTCAAGGTGCGCCGCTGGCAACAGGGCATCAATCCGCTGGGCGATGATACGAGGCTGCTGGCCAATGGCACGTTCCTGGACAATAGCGAGATTGCACCCACGATCGGCATCCAGCGTGCAGCGATGCTCGACGATCCGGTCAAGCGCCGCAAGCATGGCCTGCCCGGTGAGCACCGCATGGCCAGGCTGGAAGACCAGAGCGCGCGCAACTTCAACTATATCGCCAATGCCAGTTGGGTGACGAGCGACATCACCCTGTCAACCGCTGCCGATCAGGTGCCGCTGGCGCCGGGTGACAAGGTGAGCGACCGGGTAGAGGGCGGCCGGCGCGTGGCGCGATTTGTCTCCCAAGTGCCGATCCTCAATTTCTGGTCGATCCAGTCGGCGCGCTATGCCGTGGATACGCGAGACGCCAGCGGCATTGGCGTTTCCATCTATTACGATCCGCACCATCCCTATAACGTGGCGCGGTTGCAGCGGGCGGCGCATGCCGCGCTGGATTACTACCGCGCGAATTTCGGCCCCTATCAGTTCCGCTATGCCCGCATTGTCGAGTTTCCGGGCTATGCCAGCTTTGCCCAGGCCTTTGCCGGCACGATGCCCTTTTCGGAATCGATCGGCTTCCTCGGCAACTTCTCCGATCCCGACAAGATCGACTATGCCACCTATGTTGCCGCGCATGAACTCTCGCACCAATACTGGGGGCACCAGGAAGTGAGTGCGGACATGCAGGGCGGCACCATGATGGTCGAAACCCTGGCGCAATATTCTGCGCTGATGGTGATGAAGCACCTCTATGGCCCGGACAAGATCCGCCGCTTCCTGCGTTATGAGCTCGACCAGTATCTCGCATCGCGCGGACGCGAGGCCATCGAGGAACTGCCGCTGGCGCGCGTGGAGAACCAGCCCTACATCCACTATCGCAAGGGCGCCGTGGCGCTCTACCTGCTTCAGGACCGGCTGGGCGAAGACCGCGTGAACGCCATGCTGCGCGGCATTCTCGATCGCTATCGTTTCAAGGGCGCGCCGTTCTCCACTTCGATGGACCTGGTGCGCGGCTTCCACGGGCTGGCCCGCAATGCGCAGGAGCACGAATTGGTGGCCGACCTGCTGGAGACGATCACGCTGTGGGATTTCAAGGCCGATGGCGCCACCACCCGCAAGCGTCCCGATGGGCAATGGGAAACCACGCTGACGATCACCGCCGCCAAGGAGCGTGACAACGGCAAGGGTGTCGCGACGCCGGTGGACCTGGACCAGAGCGTGGACATCGGCCTGTTCACCGCACAGCCGGGCGAGGGCACGTTCGGCAAGGCCGACGTGATCGCGATGCAGCGCCAGACCATCCGCAACGGCAAGGCAACGATCACCCTGCTCAGCGCGCGCAAGCCCGCCTATGCCGGCATCGATCCCTACAACATGTTCATCGACCGCAAGAGCGACGACAACGTGATTGCCGTGACCGGTTCCTGACGCCGTTCCCCACCATCATTTTATCTGATAAATTGCGTCTCATTTCCAAATTCATCAAACCGTCACGGTATTTACCGCGAAGCGTCACGATTGGTGCCTAGGGCGCCCCCGAACGATAACCATTCTTCGGGGCTCAACCATGCGCATCACCAAACTGGCACTTGCCACGTCCGCCACGGCTCTCGCCGCTCTGCTCGCCGGCCCGCAGGCCTTGGCCCAGGCGGCGCCTGCCGCAGCGCCAGAACCGGCGGCCGATGGCGGCGAGATCGTCGTGACCGGGACGTATGCGCGCAGCCTCAGCGCCGCGACCGAAGTGAAGCGCAAGGCCGCGTTCCAGGTCGACTCGATCGCCTCCACCGACATCGGCAAGTTCCCCACCCAGAACGTGGCCGAAGCGCTGCAACTGGTGACTGGCGTTGCGATCACGCGGCCGCGCGGCGAAGGGCTTTACGTCAGCGTGCGCGGGCTGGGGCCGCAGTTCCAGAACACCCTGCTCAACGGCAGCCCGGTGGCAGTCAACGAAGTGATCGAGAACGGCGGCGCGGCCGGGCGCCAGTTCCGCTTCGAAATGCTGCCCGCCGAATTCACTTCGCGAATCGACGTGGTCAAGACGCCCACGTCCGACATGACCGAGGGCGCGCTGGGCGGCAACATCAACGTCAAGACGTTCGAGCCGTTCGATGTCGGCACCAAGACCACGCTCAACGTGCGTGGCACCTATACCAGCAAGACCGACCGGGTGCGGCCCAATGCCACGCTGATCACCAGTTGGGTGAACAAGGCCGATACGTTCGGCGTGCTTGCCGGCGCGCAATACTGGGCCAAGGACGTGCGCAACGACCGCTTCCTCAACTTCGGGTGGTACAAGGACCGCTTCGCCTCCACGCTCGGTTCTGGCTATTACCTGCCCACCCGTACGCGCCCGACGGTGGAGACGGAAAAGCGCAAGCGCCTGTCGGGCATGCTGTCGCTGCAATGGCGCCCCAGTGCCGAGGCAACGACCACGCTGAACCTCATGGCGACGCGGCTGGACGTGGCCTATGACGAATTCGGCCTCGACATCTATCCCGATGATTCCAGCGTCTCCGGCCACAAGCCAGTTCTGGTGCCCGGCAGCGTGGTGCTGGATGGCGACACGGTGGTCAAGGCGACGATCAACGACGTGCGCTTCATGGCGTCGCGCGAATACAGCCTCAACCGCCACGACCTGTTCAACGCCAACCTGCGCCAGACCTGGGACAGCGATGGCTGGCACGTGGTCGGCCTGGCCAACTGGTCTTACGCGCACAGTTATCACCCCAGCTATGACGTGGGCACGGTGCGCAGCCGCGCGATGTTCTTTGCGCCGCTGACGTATGACGCCACCGGCGGATACAAGGCGGTGCCAACGTTCACCACCACCGTCGATCCCACCAATCCCGCCAATTACCAGCTCTATCAGTTCAACATCGCCCCCAAGAACAGCAAGGACTGGAACTTCTATGGCCGCGCCGATGTGGCGCGCGACCTGAGCGGTTTCCTCAGCAAGGTGGCCGTGGGCGGGGAATACCAGTTCCGCAAGCGGGACTATTCGCGCCGCGACTTCATCGTCAATCCCACTGCCGGCACGCCGCTGACCAGCCTGGGCACGGGCGCCTATCAGCAATTGCCGTTCGATGATTACCTGCCCGGCCTGGGCGGCAACATTCCGCGCCAATTCCTGGTGCCGGTGACCAGTGCTTATCTCAATGCCTTCTTCACCCCGACCGTGCGCAATTCGGCGCTGACTGCTGCGGACCTCGCGGCCTCGTTCCGCACCACCGAGAAGATCGCCAGCGTCTATGCCCGCGCCGATTACACGTTCGAGTTGGGCGGCGTGGCGATCACCGGCAACATCGGCGCGCGCTATGTCCACACCGACCAGGTCGCCAGCGGCAACCTGCGTAGCGGCAGCACCACCACGCCGGTCAGCTTCCCCAAGACGTTCAACAACGTGCTGCCCAGCTTCAACCTGCGCGCGGAATTCTCGCGCAGCCTCGTCGGCCGCCTCAGTGCCAGCCGCGTGCTGACCCGCCCCAACGTGACCGACAGCGCCCCGCGCATCACGGTCTCGACCGACGCGCCCACCGCAAGCGGCGGCAACCCGGCGCTGGTGCCGTTCCTGGCAACGCAGTTCGACGGCTCGCTGGAATGGTATTTCAACCCCACCGGCTCGCTGAACGGCGCGGTGTTCTACAAGGCGCTGGACAACTACATCACCCAGCAGAACGTGCCGATCGACATTCCGGGGCGCGGCACCGTTCAGCTCAGCACCCAGGTCAACGGCGGCAATGCCAAGGTCTATGGCCTGGAAGCGGCCTATCACCAGGTCTTCACGTTCCTGCCCCAGCCGCTCGATGGCCTTGGCTTCCAGGCCTCGTATACGCGCACCTCGGTGGAGGCGAACTACACCGCCGGTTCGCGCACGATCACCAACGAGCTGATCGGCCTGTCGAAGAACAGCTTCAACGTCGTCGGCTTCTATGAAAAGGGTCCGCTGTCGACGCGGCTGTCCTATGTGTGGCGCGATCGCTATCTGTCGAACACAGGCAGCACCACGCAGGCGCCGGTCTATACTGCGGCGTTCGGCTCGCTCGACGGCTCGATCGCCTTGCGCGTCAACGGCAATGTCACGCTCAGCCTGGAAGCGATCAATATCGCCAAAGCCAAGCAATATACCTACAACGATCGCACCGTCCGCTTTGGCGAGATCAACGACTATGGCCGGACGATCCTGTTCGGCGCGCGGGCGGAATTCTGATGCGGCGGGCCATGCTCAAGGCGGCGCTGGCGCTTGCACTGTCGGCGCCGATGGCCGTGCAGGCCGGCACGCCGCTGCGGATGAACGACATCCAGGTGGTCGGCTCGCACAACAGCTTCAAGGCGCAGATTCCCGCGCCGATCCTCGATGCGCTGCGCGCGCGCGATCCGCGCTTGGCCGAGGCGCTGGACTATTACCATCTGCCACTCTCGGCGCAGCTCGATGCGGGGGTGCGCCAGGTGGAGATCGACATCTTTGCCGATCCGGCCGGTGGGCGCTATGCCCACCCGGCCGGGGAGGCCCTGCTGCCCGCCGATGCCCGGGGGCAGGGGCCGGGTTTCGATCCGGCACTGATGGCCCGTCCCGGCTTCAAGGTGCTGCACATTCCCGACGTGGACTATCACGCGGTGTGCCCCACGCTGGTGCGCTGCCTGGGCGAGATCGACGCCTGGTCGCGCGCGCACCCGCGCCACCTGCCGATCATGATCACGATCAACGCGGCGGATATGGCAGACAGCCGCCTCGCGACGCAGCCCCTGCCGCTCGACAATCCGGCCCTGCTCGATCAACTCGACGCCGAAATCCGCCGCGCCTTGCCGGGCAAGCGGCTGATCACGCCCGACGAGGTGCGCGGCCGTGCGCCGACGCTGGCCGCTGCCGTTCACCAGCAAGGCTGGCCGCTGCTTGCGGCGGCGCGCGGGCGGGTGTTCATTCTGTTCGACGTGCGGCAGGCGGTGTCTGACGCCTATCGCGTCGGGCATCCCTCCCTGCGCGGGCGGGCGATGTTCGGCTGGTATCCCGACGGGCAGTCGGAAAGCGCGATCCAGATCGTGCAGGATCCGCTGGTGGACGGCGCGAAGATCAAGGCGCTGGTCAAGGCCGGGGTGATCGTGCGCACCCGCACCGATGCCAATACGGTGGAGGCGCGCGCGCACGATCTGGCCAAGGCCCGCGCGGCGCAGGACAGCGGCGCGCAGGCCGTCAGCACGGACTACTACCCCGGCGCGCCCGATCCGCTGGGGCTGCACTTCGTGGTGACGCTGCCGGGTGGCGCCATGGCGCGGTGCAACCCGGTGCGCCTGGCGAGGGCCTGCACCTTGGCGCCGTGATCCGTCAGGCGCGGCGGCTGGTCAGGAGGATGGCGACCAGCCCGATGGCCGAAGTCGCCGCGCCGGCCAGGGCAATGACCGGGTAGCCCAGGCCCATGGCGATCACCCCGCCGCCCAGCGCCGCACCCAGCGCGTTGCCAAGGTTGAACGCGCCGATGTTGACCGAGGAGGCGAGGTGCGGCGCATCGGCGGCAGCGCTCATCACCCGCACCTGGAGCGGCGGCACCAGGGCAAAGCTGGCCACGCCCCACAGGAACACGATCACCGCAACCGCCACGGCATGGGGCATCAGCGCGGCAAAGGCGATCAGCACGGCAGTGAGCGCGGCAAGCGTGACGATCAACGTACGATCGACCGAGCGATCGGCGAACTTGCCGCCCAGCCCGTTGCCCACCGTCAGCCCGACGCCATAGGTGACCAGCATCGCGGTGATGAAGCCAAGCGAGGCATGCGTGGCATTGCGCAGGATCGGGCTGATGTAAGTGAACACGGTGAACATCGCGCTGGAGCCCACCACCGTCAGTGCCAGCGCGCCCAGCACTTTGCCGCGGGTGAGCACGCGCAGTTCGGCGATCGGATCGCTGTCATGCTCGGCCGGCAGCGGCGGCAGGGTGAAGCGCAGCGCGGCCATCATCATCACGCCGAGTGCGGCAATCGCCCAGAACGGCGTATGCCAGCCGACGTTCTCGCCCGCCCAAGTCGCCAGCGGCACGCCGACCACGTTGGCGATGGTCAGGCCCATGAACATCGTCGCCACCGCCCCGGCCTTGCGCTCGGGCGGCACCAGGCTGGCCGCGACCACCGAGCCGACGCCGAAGAAGGCGCCGTGGTTGAATGAGGTGACCAACCGCGCGATGAGCATCATGGCATAGCTGGTGGACAGCGCGGCGAGCAGGTTGCCCAGCGTGAAGATGCCGGCCAGGCCCACCAGCAGGGTGCGGCGCGACAGGCGGCCGGTGGTCAGCGTCATGATCGGGGCGCCCACCACCACGCCCATGGCATAGGCGCTGATCAGCAGGCCCGCCGCCGGGATCGATACGCCCAGGCCGGTGGCGATGGCGGGCAGCAGCCCCATGGGCGCGAATTCGGTAACCCCGATGCCGAAGGCACCCAGGGCCAGGGCCATGAGCCCGGCATTCCATTTCATTGCGATGATCCTGATCTGTTTTTGTGCGGCAGCGAACGGCTTGCCAATCAATGCACAGATGGCCCAGAGTGATCCCCGTGTTTAGAGGCATGCGACGCGAAGGATTTTTGCCATGAACGCAAAGATGCAGGCAGCACTCGATACGATCGCCGGCGCGGACAGGGCGCGGGAGATGGCCGTGTTTGCCGCCGTGCACGATGGCGGCAGCTTTTCGGCGGCCGGGCGGGCGCTGGGCCTCAGTCCCTCGGCCGTGAGCCGGGCGATCGACCGGATCGAGGCGCGGCTGGGCGTGCGGCTACTGCTGCGCTCCACGCGGGCGCTGGCGATGACGGCCGAGGGACAGGCCTATCTCCTGGCCGCGCGGCGCATCCTGGCTGACCTCGACGAAGCGGAGCAGCAGATCGCCGATCGCGGCACGCCGCGCGGGCGACTGCGGATCAGCGCGGCGCTGTCGCACGGGCGGCAGTGCATCGTGCCGCTGCTGGGGCCGTTCGTCCGGCGTTATCCCGACGTGCTGGTGGACATCGCGCTGACCGACACACTGGTCGATGTTGCGGCGGGGGAAGCGGACGTGGCCATCCGCTTCGGTCCGCTCGCCGACAGCACCCTGACTGCGCGCAAGCTGGGCGCCAATGGCCGGGTGATCGTTGCCTCGCCCGACTATCTGGCGCGACACGGCACGCCGCAGGAGCCGGAAGATCTGCACGCGCACAATTGCCTTAATTTCAATTTCCGCCGGGCCGAACCGGTGTGGCCGTTCCGCCGCACCGCGCCCGATGGCGTGGTGCAGGATTTCGCCCTGGAAGTGAAAGGCACGATTCTGGCCAACAATGGGGAGACCCTGGGCGATCTCGCCCAAGCGGGGATCGGCATTGCCCGCGTCGGCACATTCAGCGTGGTGCAGCCCCTGGCCGATGGCCGGCTTGTGCCGTTGCTGGAGCGGTTCAATCCCCGCGACGAAGAGCAGATCCACGCCGTTTTCGTGGGCGGTACGGCAACGCCGGCGCGGGTGCGCGTGTTCGTTGATTATTTGGTGGAGACCCTGCGCCCCACGCGCAATCCCGGCGCGTGAGGCCACGCGCCGGGATGCTGTCTGGCCGAAAGGCCGTGGTGCTTAGTGGCTCACCGAACCCGAGCTGGAGCCCGAGCCGGACACACTGCCGCTGAGCGTGCCGCTGGTGCTGCCGGTCAGCGCCCCGCCGGCCTGCTGGGGTGCACTGCCGGCCGCGTTGCGGGTGGCGTTGGCCGCACCGTTCGCCACGCGGCGACCCTTGGCCGTGCCGGCGGCAGCGGCGTTGCTGGCAGTGCTGCGCGTGGTGTTGGCCAGGCCCTGTGCCTTTGCCGCACCATTGGCGGCGGCGGTGCTGGCGGTGTTGCGCGCCTGGGTCAGGCGCTGCGTCGCCTGGTCACGGGCGGTCTGCGTGGCATCCTGCACCCGGCTGACCGCACCGGTCGCGGTGGTGCGCGTGGCAGTGGTGGCCGAATTGGCGGTGCTGGTCAGTTGATCGGTGCCGATCGCCTGCGCATTGGCGCTGCCGCCCAGCGTACCGCTGCCGCTGCCGGCCAGCGAGCCCGCCGCCGATCCGGCCGGACCGGTGAGGCTCTGCGCGACCGAGCCGTTGGCGCTGCCGCTGGCGGTGCGATCGGCATGGACCTTGCCGTTGTGGCGGTTCACGCTGGTGCTGCCGCTCGTGCTGCCCGTGGCGTTGGCTGCACCCTTGGTGGTGGAGCGCACGTCATTCAGTGTGGACGTGTGGTCGAGCGTGCCGTCAAGCGTGCCGCCGATCATCCCGCCGCTGCCGATGGTGCCGCCCATCACGCCGCCAACGGCGCCACCAAGGCCACCACCCAAACCACCGCCGCCACCCAGCAACTGGGCGTGGGCAGGCATGGCAACCAGCGTGCAGGCAACAAGCGAAGTGGTGAAAAGCTTACGCATGATGAGATCCTTTCCTGACTGCGGGATCGCGCCGCTCCGGTGCTAGGTCATCCGGCTCGATCCTCTTGTCCTGAAAACGCACCCCCGGTGGGATTTAATCCATCACGCGAAAATTTTTTCGCAGGGCCGGTGCAATCAGCGGCAGATGGTGCAGAGCAGGCCCCGGCCATACTGCGAATCGGGCCCGCGCGGGCCAAGGTCGATCGCCTCGCGATCCAGCGCCTGGGGCAGGGAAGCATGGGCATCGCGCGCGGCGGCCACGCGCGAAGCAACGAGAGGCGCCGCGAACGACGTGCCGCGCACCGGCACCATCTGCCCAGCGGCGTTGGCGGCGCGCAGGCCGGCGCCGGGCGCGGCATAGTCCAGGTGCAAGGCGCGGCCAGCCTCGATCAGGGCGCGATTGCGTGCGTCCACCGCGGTGACCGCCAGCACGCCGGGATAGCTCGCGGGATAGGCGGGCGGGGCGGCTGGTCCATCGTTGCCCACGGCGGCCACGATAACCGCGCCCCGTTGCAGCGCCGCCGTCATCGCCCGCGCCAGGACCGGGTTGGCCGGGCCGACCAGGCTGATGGTGATCACGCGCACTTGCCGGCCGATCAACCAGTCCACCGCGCGGGCAATGGCCAGGGCATTGCCACCGGCCGGGCCACGGCCATAGACATCGGCTGCCAGCACATGGCGCACGCCCGCGCGGGCCAGCAAGCCGGCCACGGCGCTGCCATGGTCCGATGGGGCCGGGGCGCCGGGGGCGAAACCCTGGACGGCATCCACGCCTTGGGCCGGCGCGCCATCGATCATGCCAACAGGCGTCTGCAACGGCGGCATGCCGCCGCCGTGCGCCGGAGCGTTGCCTCTGGGAGCCGCGCCAGCCGGGAAATGCAGCACATCGGCGCTGACCGTGGCGCCGGGCAGGGCCTTGTCCAGCAGCGCCTGCGCCTTGGCCAGTGGCAGGCCCGTGGGGACAGCCAGCCGCGTGACGGCAAGATCAAGCGCGGCAAGGCGCTCCTCGCCCAGGACCGCAAAGCCCAGGCCGCGCGCCTGATCGAGCGCGGCGGCATCGGGCGCCATGATCAGCAGTTCGCCCTTGCGCGCCAGATCGCCCTGCGCATCGCGTTCGATCGTGGCGGGATTCTGGCGCAGCAAGCGCCCCAGGCGGTCGAGCCGGGCCTGGGCGAGCGTGCTGGCGATCCGGGCCAGCGGCATCGTCGATGCGTCCAGCGCCTGCGCCACGTCGGCGGGAAAGCCGGTCACCGCCTGACGCGCGGTGTCAGCCAGCGGATCGAGCGTCTTGTCGAGCGCGCCCCCGACGCCTGCGCCCATCCCGGGCAGGAGGCCTTGCGCCAAGGCAGGCGTGGGCAACGCCGGCAGGGCCACGGCGGTTGCCAGCAGCGTGACGAGCAGGGGGCGGATGATCGGTCGCAAGACGGTTTCCCAAGACGGGCGGAATTGCCTATGGATGAAACGAGCGACATGGTTCGTTCTATCCATCGGAAAAGGCAAGAACGCTGACCGACCGTTTCGAAACCGCCATGTTGGCCCTGCTGCCCCGGCTCCGCCGGTTTGCCACGGGCCTTGCGCGCGATACGGCGCGGGCCGACGATCTTTGCCAGATGACCGTGGAACGCGCGCTGCGCAGCCGCCAGCAATGGCAGGAGGGCAGCCGCCTGGACAGTTGGATGTATCGCATCATGCGCAACCTGTGGATCGACGAGGCCCGTGCCGAAACCCGCCGTGGCCAGACTTTCTTGGATGAAGACGCCGGCGTCGCGGTGGGCGCCGACGGCGGGCAGGAAGCGCGCGCGCAATTGTCCGACGTGGACCGCGCCATGGCGCGCCTGCCCGAGGAACAGCGCGAGGCGGTCTTGCTGGTGATGGTCGAGGGCCGGTCCTACAAGGAAGCGGCGGAGATCGTCGGCTGCCCGGTGGGCACGCTCAATTCGCGGCTCGTGCGCGGACGCGATGCGCTGCTCGCCATGCTGGGAGACGACCTGTGACGTTCTCTCCCGAAACCCTGGCCGCCTTTGCCGACGGGCAACTCGACAGCGCCGAGGCCGCCGACGTGGCCCGCGCGGTGGATGCCGATCCCGCCCTCGCGCGGCAGGTGGAACGCCATCGCGCGCTGCGGGCACGGCTGGCGGCGCATTATGCGCCGGTTCTCGAAGCGCCCTTGCCCGATCGCCTGCGCCAGGCGGTGATGCCGCCCGACGCCACGGTGGTTGACCTCGCGCAGGCGCGCGCCCGCCGCACGCGCCGGCTCACCTGGGGTGGCGGCATCGGCCTGGCTCTCGCGGCCTCGCTCACCCTTGCCGTGGTTCTGCAACGGCCGGGCGCAGAAGCGCCGCTGCCCGGCTATGCCGCTGGCGCGCTGGCGAGCGCGCTGGACAATCAGCTTTCCGGCCAGGCGCCGGTTGGCGCGCCAGTGCGCGTGGTGATCAGCTTTGCCGATGCGTCCGGCGCGTTTTGCCGTGGCTATGCCAGCGGGCAGGGTGGCGGCATTGCCTGCCGTGACGATCGCGGCTGGAAAGTGACGCGGCAACTGGGTGCACAAGTCGCGACGCCGGAGGCGGATGACGGCGCCTATCGCCAGGCCGGCAGCCACGACGCCGCGCTCATGGCCCTGGCGCAGGACATGGCCCAGGGTGCCGCGCTGGACCAGGCAGCCGAGCGCGCGGCCCGGGCCGAGGGGTGGCGCAAGCCCTGATGGGCTTGGCAGGCGTGACGTCAGGCTAAACTTGCCGCGTGACAACGGGCGCCGCTATGGGGCAGGTCCAGTTGTCAAAGGACGCCATGATGCCGAAGCCGATCGAACCGGGCCCCTCGTTTCGGGAAAACCTCGCCTTGCTGCCCGAGATCACGGGCGTTGCGCGGATCGACCTGCGCGACGGCGATGGTGCCGTGGTGGCCAGCATTCCTAACGAGCCCGGAAAGCAGGGCTCCGTTGCGGTCTATCAATACCTGGCGCAGCAAGGCGGCGTGCTCGATGCGCAGGTCGCCGCGATCGGCCTCGCCCTGTTTGCCGAGCATGTGCCTGATGCACAGGCGCGTCCGGGCGCCCATCCCAATGTCGATCGGCTTCTGGCGATTGCCTACGGCGCGCCGCCGCTGCACCTCGCGATTGTTGCCGCCTGAAGCCAAGGCCCGCCACGCGCAGCATGGCGCGCGGCGGGCCTGGTTCGCTCAGAACGTCTTGCGCAGCGTCACCCCGCCATAGCGCACGTCGTCGCGCGGCACGTAGCGGACGATGCCTGCCACGCCGCCGTTGACCAGATAGCTGGCATAGTGGGTGTTGGCGATGTTCTTCATATAGGCGCGCAATTGCCAGCCATCGTCATGGCCGAGCAGGGCGACGCTGCCGTTCCAGATGGCATAGGCCGGCTGGATCGTGCCCGGCGTCTGGGTCAACTGGTACTGCGCCTCGCTTTTGAAGGCGATGTCGCTTTGCAGTTCCAGGTCCACCGTCTGGGTCAGGGCAAAGCGATAGGCCGCATTGGCAAACAGCTTGACCTTGGGTGCGAAGGGCAGCGGTTGGCCGTTGATGTTGCAGCTTGCCGGCAGGCCGGCCGGGCAGTTGAAATTGATCACCTTGGCATCGTCATAGGCGGCCGAGAGATCGACGGTGAAGCCCTTGGTGGGCACCAGCGTGACATCGGCCTCCACGCCCCGCGAACGCACCTTGCCGGCGTTGATCAGGCGCGTCACGCTCGTGCCGTTGACGAGGTCGGCCACGTTGGCCTGGTAGTTGTTGAACGTGGTCGAATAGACAGCCAGGGCATAGCGCAGCGAACGGTCCGCCGTGCTGCCCTTGATGCCGGCCTCGAACGAGTTCGAGGTTTCCGGCGCCAGGGCGATCTCGTCGGTGGCCTGCATATTGAAGAAGGCGTTGTAGGCCGGGCCCTTGTACCCGCGCGACCAGGTGCCATAGAGCTGGGCATGGCTGCCGGCATCGAGTTGCAGGCCCAGGCGCCAGGAATCCCCGCGCGTGGAGGTTGAGCCGTTGCTGTTGTGATAGGCGCGGATGCCCGAGACGTTGAGCGCGCTGTTGCCGGTGTTGTTCGGATCGTTGGTCGATGTGCGGACGTGGTAGTACGACAGCTTGTCCCAAGTGGAACGATAGCCGGCGATGGCACGGAAGTGGCTGGTGAAGTTGATGTTGGCTTCACCGAACAGGGCATAGTTGTTGGCGCGGATGCCATAGTTGGCCACGCCCGTGGTCAAGCCCGAAGTGCGCGTCAGGTCGCGCTGATAACGCTCGTCGGTTTCCGCGCGCAGGATATAGGCGCCCACCACGTAGTCGATCAGCTTGCCCTTGGGCGAAGTGAGGCGGAGTTCCTGTGAATATTGGTTGGTGTTGACGTCACCCCGGTCCTCGGTCTGCGGCTGGACCGAGACCGGCGCCTGCGTCGCATCGAGATCCTGGTGCTGGTGGTTCTTCCAGCCGCGCCAGGCAGAGATCGAGGTCAGCTTGTAATCGCCCAGCGAAAGATCGGCGGTCAGCGAGGCACCGAAGTTCTCGTCGCGCACGTCGGTGTTGAACGTGGTCGCGGCGGTGCGGTTGGCAGGCCCTGCCGTGATGCCATAGCCGTTGAGAATGCCGACCAGCGTGGGCGAAGGCGTGACTGCATTGGTGGGATAGGCGATCTGGCTGGTGTTGGCATAGACGCCGTTTGACGTGGTGTCATAGCTGTGCAGCCAGTCACCCGCCAGCGTGAGCGTCAGCGCGTCGCTCGGCCGTGCCTCGATCTTGCCGCGCAGGCCATAGCGTTCAAAGCCGTTGACCTTGTCCTTGGTCACCGCGTTCCACACGTTGCCCTTGTAGTTGGCATAGACGCCGTCGATGCGGGCCGCGACGGTGTCGGTCAGCCCGCCGGTGACACCGGCCTTGACGCGGTATTCCGCGTCGGTCGTGGCTCCGCCTTCGACATAGGCGTGGAACTGTTGGCTTGGTGCGGCGGTGACGATGTTGATCACGCCGGCCGAGGCATTCTTGCCGAACAGCGTGCCTTGCGGGCCGCGCAGCACTTCGATGCGCTCCACTTCGCCGACGTCGAGCGTGGCCTGGCCGGGGCGATTGAGCACCACGCCGTCGAGCACGGTGGAAACCGAGGATTCCACGCCCGGCGAGGTGGTGATCGTGCCCACGCCGCGAATGAACACGGTGCGATCCTTGTTGGAGGCGCCGTTGCGGAAATCGACCGTGGGCACGCTGGCCGAGAGATCCTGCAAGGTGTGGATGCCGCGATCATTGAGCGACTGGCCGCTGACCGCGCTGATCGCGATCGGCACCTGTTGCAGGCTTTCGTTGCGGAAGCGCGCGGTGACGACGATCTCGCCCGGCGCTGGGGCATTCGCCTCGGCCGGAGCCGGAGCCCGTGCTGCATCCTGGGCAAAAACAGAAGCGGGCAGCGTCAGCGCCCCGGCCAGCAAGAGGGCACGGCGGTGCGACACGGAAAACTGAGGCATCGATTTCTCCCTTGAACCCCGCCGTGCTATACTCAACTTTTTCGGTAGAGAACGAAGTTTTTCTTTAGTGGCCCAACGCCACGCCCGCATCGCCCGGCTCTACCGGCACGATGCGCGGCAGGCCCAGGCTGATCAGCCCCAGCGCCAGCAGATAGGATACCGCCGCGAAGGCGAACAGCGGGCCATAGCCGAGGCCGGCAGCCAGGGTGAGGCCGGCGATCTTGGTGATCGCGGTGCCGCCCATGTTCCCGCAGAATGCGGAAAAGCCGGTGACGCGGCCCACTTTTGCGCGGGGAGTGACATCGGCGATCAGGCCGAACAGGCTGGTGGAAAAGCCTTGATGCCCGGCCAAGGCCAGCGCGAGAACCGCCGCTGCACCCCAGGCGCCCGGCGTCAGCAGGGCAAGCGGGACGGGCACGACGGCGAGCGCGGACACGAGCATCACGCGCTTGCGCACCCGATCGATCGAACCGCCCGCGCTGATCCAGCGACTCGACAGCGTGCCAGCCAGTAGCGAGCCGAGCGCTGCCCCGGAATAGGCCAGCGCGAGTGGCGGGCCGAGTTCGGTGCCTGCCAGGCCAAAGGCGCGGTGGAAATAGTCCGGCATCCAGAACAGCATCAGGAACCACGTGGCGTCAGACAGCACTTTGGCGCCCGCAATGGTCCAGGTGCGCGCCTCGCGCCACACCGGCCGCCCATCCAGCCGCGCCGGGCCAGACGGTGTGTCCTGACAATCCACGCCGCGCGTGGCGAGCCACCAGCCACCGGCCCAGACGAGGCCCAGCGCGCCGGCCAGCACGAACGCCGCGCGCCAGCCCCAGACGGCCGCCACCACCGGGATCGCCAGCGGAGCCAGGATCGCGCCGAGCGAGTTGATCGCGTTGGACAGGCCGATGCCGGTGGAGCGCTG
This sequence comes from Novosphingobium pokkalii, assembly GCF_014652855.1. Taxonomy (GTDB): domain Bacteria; phylum Pseudomonadota; class Alphaproteobacteria; order Sphingomonadales; family Sphingomonadaceae; genus Novosphingobium; species Novosphingobium pokkalii. The sequence continues at coordinate 338,266 of NZ_BMZP01000001.1, read as the reverse complement.
CTCTGGCGAAAAGATTGCCGCCATCGTCTTGATCCCGGCGGGCGTGCCCATCGCCTCGCTCGCGCCCAGGCTGATGCGGCAGGCCATGAACGCGGAAAAGCTGCGCGCCCAGCCATGGGCCATGGCCGCCAGCGACCAGGCCGCCACGCCAAAGGCGTTGGCCCGGCGCACACCCAGCCGATCTACCAGCCAGCCCGCCGCCAGGAATCCGAATGCCGCCCCGGTCTGGAACAGCGCGGCCAGCGTGCCGTAGTCGTCGTCGCTCCAGTGCAGGTCTGCCGCGATCGTCGGCTTGAGCACGGCGATGATCTGGCGGTCGACCAGATTGAGAATACCCGCCGTCAGGGCCAGTGCGAACAGCAACTGGCGACGGCGGGGGCTGAGCAAGGCAGTCATGTCCGGGCGGCACTCCTTTGGCAGGCGGTGCTAAAGCCACAAGCCAAGGAGAGCCAGAAAGTTCAACTTGGGCAGTAGAGATTAAAACGGTGCGTGGTCGATGTGCGGCAGCACATAACGCGCAAACAGATCAGCCTCGCGCGCGTGGGGATAGCCCGACAGGACAAAGGCATCGATACCCGCCGCGCGATAGGCATTGAGCTTGGCCAGCACTTGATCGGGATCCCCGACGATCGCTGCGCCACAGCCCGAGCGAGCGCGGCCGATGCCGGTCCACAGGTTGTCTTCGACATAGCCATCGCTGGCCGAGGCTTCGCGCAGCGCGGCCTGGGCCTGGACGCCTACCGATTGGGAATCGAGCGACTTGGCGCGGATCGCGGCGCCTTGTGCCGCATCGAGCTTGCTCAGCAGGCGATCAGCAGCGGCGCGCGCCTCGCTTTCCGTTTCGCGCACGACGACATGGACGCGATAGCCGCAGCGGATCGTGCGGCCGTGCCGGGCGGCGCGCGCGCGCATGTCTGCCACGATGTCCTTCACCGCGTCCATGCGATCGGGCCACATCAGGTAGACATCGCAGCCCTTCGCGGCAGTTTCGCGCGCCGGTTCGGACAGGCCGCCGAAATAGAGCGCCGGGACGCGCGGCGCCTGTTGCAGCATGCGCGGCGCATCGAGCTTCAGGTTCCAGAAGCGGCCCTGGTGATCGAGCGGTTGGCCGGCCAGCAGCGTACGCAGAATGGCGATCGCCTCGTCCGTGCGTTCATAGCGGGCCGCGCCGTCGAGCGTTTCGCCCGGCAGGTCGCTGGAAATGATGTTGACCGTCAGCCGGCCGCCCAGGATCTGGTCGATCGTGGCGATCTGGCGCGCCAGTTGCGCCGGCCACAGCTCGCCCACGCGCACTGCCATCAACAGCTTGATGCGGCGAACCTGCGCGGCGATGGCGGCGGCAAAGGCCGTGGTATCGATGCCCAGCGCATAGCCCGAAGGCAGCAGGACATTGTCGAACCCGCCTTCCTCGGCGCCGAGCACGATGTTGCGGCAATGCTCCCAACTGGATTGCAGCTTGGGATCGGGCTGGCCCAGATATTCATAGTCGTCGTCGCAAAGCGCCGAGAACCAACTGATTTCGCAGGGTTTCAAAGTCACGGCATCGGTTCTCCGCGCGAGGCTGCGAGCACCGCGTACCATTCCCCGCGCGTCCATTCGACCTTGAACGCATCGCGCAGGGCCGCAATGCGGCGCGGTTGCTGCGAGCCGACGATAGGCACGATCCGCGCGGGATGCGCCATGATCCAGCTCAAGGCAGCCGCACTGGCGTCGGTGCCATAAGCAGCGCCCTGCTGCGCCAGAAGCGCGCCGACCGGGTGCGCCGGATCGGTGAGCCGCCCACCGCCCAGCGGCGACCAGGCCAGGACCGCCATGTCGCGTTCCATTGCCTGGTCGAGCGTGCCGTCATAGAGCGGGGCAAACCGCGCAGCCGAATATTCCGGCTGGGTGGAGACCAGCGGGAAGGGCAGGAACGCCTGCAAGGCCGAGACTTCAGCGGGGCTGTAATTCGACACGCCGATCTGGCGCACCTTGCCGGCCTCGACCATCTCGATCAGAGCCTCGGCCACTTCACGCGGATGGGTGAGGAAGTCGCGGCGATGGATCTGGTAGAGATCGACGGACGGCAGCCCCAGCCGTTCGAGCGAGGCGTCGATCGCGCTGCGCAGATAGTCCAGCGTCGAATCATAGGGCTTGCCCAGCCAGATGCCGCCCTTGGTGGCGATCACCATCCGCTCGCGCCAGTGCGGATTGGCAGCGAGCGCCTTGCCGAACAGGGCCTCCGCCCCGCCAAACCCGATCGGCGCGTCACAGCCGTAGATGTCGGCGGTGTCGAACAGGGTAACGCCTGCGTCCAGCGCGGCTTCGACGCGATCGGCAATGGCGCCCAGATCGTCGTTGCCATCCGGGCTGGCCAGCCGCCACATGCCCCAGGCGATCGGGAAAACAGCAAGTCCGCTCTTGCCGAGCGCGACGGGTTCGGTCTTTAGGCTGAGGTTCGTCATGGACGTGCCATGGCACAAGGAGCTGGGTGATGGTAGAGAAACTGCGATATGGGCTGGTCGGCACCGGCATGATGGGGGTGGAACATATCCACAATATCAAGCTGCTGCCCGATGCCGAAATCGTTGCCATCGCCGATCCGGAAGCGACCTCGATCGAATGGGCGCGGGCGGCGCTGGGCGAGCAGGCGGCCCGCGTTGCCGTCCATGCCGATGCAGCGAGTCTGATCGCCGCTGGCGGTCTCGACGCCGTGGTCGTCGCCTCTCCCAATTTCACCCACCGCGCGGTGCTGGAGCCGCTGCTGACCAGCGACGTGGCGATCCTGTGCGAAAAGCCGTTGTGCACCACGATGGCCGATGCCCGCTGGGTGGTGGAGCAGGCCGCCGCGCGCCGCGCCCCGTTCTGGACCGGCATGGAATACCGCTTCATGCCGCCCGCCGCCGCCTTTATCGACGCCATCCACGGCGGGCAGGTGGGCGCCTTGCAGATGCTTTCGATCCGCGAGCATCGCTTCCCGTTCCTGGTCAAAGTGCGCGACTGGAACCGCTTTTCGGCCAAGACCGGCGGCACCATGGTGGAAAAGTGCTGCCACTTCTTCGACCTGATGCGCCTGATCACGCAAAGCGAGCCGGTGCGTGTCTATTGCTCGGGTGCGATGGACGTGAACCACGTAGACGAGCGCTATGACGGCACGCGTCCCGACATCATCGACAACAGCTTCACGACCGTGGATTTCGCCAATGGCACCCGCGCGATGCTGGACTTGTGCATGTTTGCCGAAGGGGCCGAGCATCAGGAAGAGATGAGCGCGACGGGCAACAAGGGCCGTCTCGACGTGCTGATCCCGCCGGGCGATCTGGTGTGGTCGCCGCGCGTGCCCTGGCCGGGGCCCAAGGCCGTGGAGCGCCGTCACGTTGCCGTGGATGAAACTGCCCTGGCGGCCGGGTCACACCATGGGTCGACCTATTATCAGCACGAGGCCTTTGCCCGCGCCGTACGCGGCGATGGGGATGTGCTGGTCACCGCACACGACGGCCTGATGGCAGTGGCCATCGGCACGGCGGCCGAAATCAGTGCGCGAGAACACCGTGTGGTGGAGATCGCCGAAGTTCTTGGCTGAGCCCGCCATGCCCGGGTGGCGGCCACATGCTGCCACCCGGATCAGCGTCGGTCAGTTGGCGGCGCCGCGCCGCATGTGCTTGCCGCCGTAGCGCTGGCCCAGATACGCCGAGAGTCGGCGGAGATAGCCCACGGCTTCAGTGGCGCTGCCATTGTTGCAGGGCAGGGGATTGCGGCTGGTGCCGGTGGCGCGACGCTCCACCTTTTCGCAGAGCAGTTCGATGTCGCTGCGGGTCAGCAGGTTCTTTTCCCGCAGCACGCACAAAAGCGACTCCAGGATGATCAGGCTTTCCTCGCCCGCATCGGTGACGCCTTCCCGCACGCTGTCGCTCATCGCCAGACCTCTTCCAAACTATGTTATGCAGAACATACTATTGAGGTCTGGCGCTTTGGCAAGAGCCTCAATCGAGCCCGCCACCTAGCGTTCGGTAGAGGGTGACAAGGTTGTTGGCGCGGTTGAGGCGGGTGGTGATCAACTGCTGTTCGGCCGAATAGGCACTGCGCTGCGAATCGAGCGCGGTAAGAAACGAATCCACGCCCGCCCGGAAGCGCGCGTCAGACAGCATTGCCGCCTGCTGCGCGGCAGTCACCCGCGCGGTTTGCGCTGCGAGCTGCTCGTCGATCGTGCCGCGCTGGGCCAGCGCGTCCGCAACTTCACGGAATGCGGTCTGGATCGTCTTCTGGTATGTCGCCACCGCAGCGTCCCGCTCTGCCTTGGCATAGGCCAGGTTGGCCTGGTTCTTCCCGAAGTTGAACAGCGGCAGGCTGGCCGACGGGGAAACGGTGTAAGTGCCCGTGCCACTCGAAAAGAGGTTGCTCAGCGTCGAACTGATCGTGCCGATCGTGGCCGTGAGCGAGATGGTCGGGAAGAACGCCGCGCGCGCTGCGCCGATATTGGCGTTCTGGGCGATGAGCTGGTGTTCGGCCTGGAGCACGTCCGGCCGTCGCAGCAGGACGTCGGACGGCAGGTTGCCAGGCAGGGCGTCCAGCGTGGGCGTCTGCGCCCCCAGGCCCTGCGGTTGCAGGGCTTCGGGCACGGGCGCCCCGGTCAGCAGTTGCAGCGCGTTGAGATCTTGCGCCACTTCGGTCTGGAGCACAGCAATATCGTTGCGCGCCGATTGATAGCTGGTTTCCGCCTGCTGCATTTCCAGTGCGGAAGCGGTGCCGATGCGAAACTGGGCCTTGGTCAGGTCCAGGGTCTGGGCATAGGTCTTGAGCGTGCGTTCCGAGGTGGCCAACTGGTCACGATCAGACGCCAGCGTCAGCCAGGCAGCGGCGATTTCGCCGATCAGCGTCACGCGGGTGGCGCGGCGCCCTTCCTCGCTGGCCAGGTACTGCTCCTGGGCGGCCTTGGTCAGGTTGCGCACGCGGCCGAACAGGTCGATCTCGAACGACGACAGACCGACATTGCCGGTGAAATACTGGATATCGGCAACACCCCCGCTGGCCGCGCCGCCGGCACTCGCAGCAAACGAGGCGGTGTTGGTGTAAGTGCCCGAACCGCTCGCCGAAATCGCCGGGAACAGGTCCGCGCGCTGCGCCCTGTACTGGGCACGGGCGGCCTGCACGTTGGCCACCGCCAGGCGCAGGTCCTGGTTGTTGGCCAGCCCAAGTTCGATCACCTGCCGCAGGCGGTCGTCGCGGAAGAATTCGCGCCAGCCGATGCGGGCAAGATCCTGGGTCTGGGCAGCATCCGCCGCCGGGTAGACGCCTTGGCCCTGGGGCAGGGCGGGGGGCACGGCCGCAGCCGGCCGGGCATAGCGCGGCGCCATGTTGCACCCCGACAGCAGCAGGGCGGGCAGCACGGCCGCCAGCATGGTTTGGGATTTGGTCACGAGTCTCAAGCTCCCTGGGGCGCGGAGGCGCCCTCATCGTCTTGGGTAAGGGGGCGATCGGCCTGCTTGCGCGCCACGAAGAGGTTGTAGACCACCACGAAGAACATCGGCACCAGGAAGATGGCAAGCACGGTGGCCGAGAGCATCCCGCCCACCACGGCACGGCCGATGGCGTTCTGGCCGCCGGCACCTGCGCCGCTGGCCACGGCCAGAGGCAGCACGCCGAACACGAAGGCCAGGCTGGTCATCAGGATCGGGCGCAGGCGCAGGCGCGCGGCACTCACCGCCGCTTCAAACACGCCCATGCCATCCCTTATGCGTTCCTCGGCGAATTCGACGATCAGGATCGCGTTCTTGGCCGAGACGCCGATCGTGGTGATCAGGCCCACCTGGAGGTAGATGTCGTTGTTGAGGCGGGTCAGCGTCGCCGCCAGCAGCGCGCCGATTACCCCCAGCGGAACGACCATGATCACCGACAACGGCACCGACCAGCTTTCATAAAGCGCGGCAAGGCACAGGAACACGATCAGCAACGACAGGCCGTAGAGCGCTGGCGCCTGGCCCCCGGACAGGCGTTCTTCATAGGAGAGGCCCGTCCATTCCAGCGCGGTGCCGGGCGGCAGCTTGGCATGGATCGCTTCCATCGCGGCCATGGCCGCGCCGGTGGACACCCCTGGCGCCGGTGCGCCCAGGATTTCCATGGCGGGCAGGCCATTGTAGCGGGTAAGCTGCACCGGGCCCTTTTCCCACGAGATCGTGGAGAAGGCGCTGAAAGGTGTCATGCTGCCATTGCTCGATCGCACGAACAGCTTTTCCAGGTCCTCGGGCGCCATGCGATCGGCCGCGTCCGCCTGGACGTAGACCCGCTTCACACGGCCACGATCGACGAAGTCGTTGACATAGCTGCCACCCCACGCGGTGGCGATCGTGCTGTTGATGGTCGCGATGTCGAGACCGAGCGCGCCGGCCTTGTCCTGGTCCACCGTCACCTTGAGCTGTGGCGCATCATCGAGCGAGTTGGGCCGAACCCCGACCATGCTCTTGTCCTGCATTGCCATGCCCAGCATCATGTTGCGGATCTGTAGCAACCGGGCATGTCCCAAGCCTGCCTGGTCCACCAGTTGCAGGTCGAACCCGGTGGCGTTGCCCAGTTCCTGCACGGCGGGGGGCGTAATCGCGAAGATCAGCCCGTCGCGATAGGCGGCAAAGGCCCCCATGGCGCGCCCGGCGATCGATTGGGCGCTGTTGGCGCTGCCCGAGCGATCGCTCCATGGCTTGAGTGGGATGAACGCCAGGCCGCTGTTCTGTCCCGAGCCGGCAAAGCTGAAGCCATTGACCGTGAAGACACCGGCAACGTTGCCGCTTTCCTGGCCGAGGAAATGCTCGCGGATTGCGGTCAGCCCTTTTTCGGTGCGCGCGGCGGTGGAGCCGGCGGGACCTTGAACCAGCGCGATCACCACGCCCTGGTCTTCGTCCGGCAGGAAGCCGCCGGGCAGCCGAACGAACAGCAGCGCCAGCCCGCCCACGATCAGGGCATAGATTACCATCGAGCGCTTCCAGTTGCGCACGGTGGAGCGTACGCCCTTCTCGTAACGCTGCTGGCCGGCATCGAACTTGGCGTTGAACCACCGGAAGAAGCGGGCCAGCGGGCCGTTGCTTTCCTGGTCCTGGGGCTGGTGCGGCTTGAGAATAGTGGCGCAAAGTGCAGGCGTCAGCACCAGGGCGACGAGCACGGAAAGCGCCATGGCCGAGACGATGGTGATGGAAAACTGGCGATAGATCACCCCGGTCGATCCGCCGAAGAAGGCCATCGGCAGGAAAACCGCCGCCAGCACCATGGCGATGCCGACCAGCGCGCCGGAAATCTCGTTCATCGATTTGCGGGCAGCGTCGATGGGACTGAGGTGCTCGGTCACGATCAGGCGCTCGACGTTTTCGACCACTACGATGGCATCGTCCACCAACAGGCCGATCGCCAGGACCATCCCGAACAGGGTGAGCGTGTTGATCGAATAGCCCGCAGCCGCCATTACCGCGAATGTGCCCAAGAGCACGACAGGCACGGCGATCGTGGGAATCAGCGTGGCGCGCCAGTTCTGGAGGAACAGGAACATCACAAGGAAAACCAGCACCACCGCCTCGACCAAGGTGTGGACGACCTGCTCCACCGAAAGGCGCACGAAGGGTGTGGTATCGTAGGGGTAGATGACTTTGATGTCGGACGGAAACTGCTTGGAAAGCTCGGTTACACGGGCCTTCACCGCATCAACCGTGTCCAGCGCGTTGGCGCCAGGCGCCAGCTTGATGCCAAGACCGGCGGCGGGCTTGCCGTTCCACTTGGAATCAAAGCCATAGTTTTCGGCCCCGATTTCCACGCGCGCCACGTCGCCCAGGCGCACCACGGCGCCATCGCTGCCCGTCTTGAGACGGATCTTGGCAAACTCGTCGGGAGTCGCCAGGCGCGATTGCACCGCCACAGTCGCGTTGAGCATCTGCGTGCTCGGCGCGGGCAACGCACCGATCTGCCCGGCGGAAACCTGGGCGTTCTGTGCCTGTAGAGCGGCCGTGACATCGGCAACCGACAGGGCATACTGGTTCAGCTTGAGCGGATCGAGCCAGACTCGCATCGCGTACTGCGAACCGAAAATCTGCGTGTCGCCCACGCCCGAAACGCGCGAGAGCGGATCCTGCAACTTGGAAACGATGGTATCGGCAAGGTCCGCGCCGGAGCGCTTTCCGCTTTCAGAGTAGAGGCCGACGAACATCAGGAAGTTCTGCGTGGCCTTGGCCACTTGCAGGCCCTGCTGCTGCACTTCCTGCGGCAGGAGCGGCGTGGCCGCCTGCAACTTGTTCTGCACCTGCACCTGGGCAATGTCGGGGTTGGTGCCCTGCTCGAAGGTGAGGGTGATCGTCACCGTGCCCGCCGAAGAGGAAGAGGACGAGAAATAACGCAGGTGATCCAGCCCCTTCATCTGTTGTTCGATGATCTGGGTGGTGGTCTTTTCAAGCGTTTCGGCGTCCGCACCCGGATAGGTGGCCGTGATCGAGACGGCCGGCGGGGCAATGGCCGGAAACTGGGAGATCGGCAGCGAGCGGATCGCCAGGACGCCCGCCAGCATGAGCACGATCGCGATGACCCATGCGAAGATGGGCCGGTCGATGAAAAAGCGTGCCATCGAGGATTACTTTCCTTGCCCTTGGCCTTGCCCTTGGGCCTGCGCCGGCGCCTGGCCGGCCGCGGCATTGGGGTTCCACGGCTGCGGATTGACCGGCATGCCCGGCTGCAACATCATGCCGCCTTCAACGATGACCTTGTCGCCACTGCGCAAACCGCTGGTGACGATCCACTTGTCGCCTTGCGTGCCGCCGGTCTGCACCTGGCGCGGCTCCACCTTGTTCTGGGCGCCCACTACCATGACGACGGCGTTGCCATGTTCATCGCGGGTCAACGCCTGCTGTGGCACGGCAATCGCGTTTTGAACCGTTCCCTGCACCAGCTTTGCCCTTACGAACATGCCCGGCAGCAACAGACTGCGCGGATTGGGGAACACCGCGCGCAGCACTTGCGATCCGGTCGCCTGGTCCACCGTCACGTCGGTGAACAGCAGGTCGCCTTCCAGGGCATAAGTGCTGCCATCTTCCAGGATCAGCTTGACCTTGGCCTTGCCATCCTTGGTAAGCTGGCCATCGCTGATCTGACGGCGCAATTTCAGCAGGTCTGCGCTCGATTGCGGGATGTCCACATAGACCGGGTCGATGCGCTGGATCGTGGTCAAGGCGGTGGTCTGTGCGGCGGATACCAGCCCGCCGGTGGTGGTCAGCGAGCGGCCGATCCTTCCGCTGATCGGCGCGCGAATGGTGGTACGCGCGAGGTTGATCTGCGCGGTGCGCAGCGCGGCCTGCTGCGCCGCCACGTCGGCGCGGGCCTGACCGGCGCTGGTCACCGCGTTGTCGTAATCCTGCCGCGAGATGGCATTGATCTTGACCAGTTCGCCGTAGCGGCGGGCCTGCGCTTCGCTGGAAGCAATGGCGGCCTGGGCCTTGGCCAAGGCGGCGCGCGCGCTCATCACCTGGGCCTGGTAGGGCGAGGGGTCGATGCGATAGAGCGGCTGCCCGGCACGGACGAAATCGCCCTCGGTAAACAACCGGGCCTGGATCAAGCCATCGACCTGCGGCCTGACGTCAGACGTCTCATAGGCAACGGTACGGCCGGGGAACTCGGCCGTGATCGACAGCGGCTCTTCCCGCACGGCCAGTACCGAAACGGCCGGTGCCGCATTGCCGCCGGGACCGCCAGGACCACCCGCGCCGGGAGGCTGCGATCCGCAAGCCGCAAGAGCAAGAGCCAGCGCCGGGGTGACGTGCCGCAAAAATGTCATGCAAAATCTCGCTGATCAGTGTATGTGAGTGAGCGATCACTCACAAATGCGCTACTGTGTCGGGGGGCCGGTGGTCAAGAAGGAAAAGTTGGGTAGAGAGACGGGCTATGGAATTCGACATGGTGCAAGCCTGCCCCGGGACGGGCGGCAAGGCCGCACAGCGGCGTGAAAAGATCATAGAAGCCGCACGCAAGCTTTTCATCGATAATGGTTTTCATGCGACGGGCGTGGCTCAGATCGCCAAGGAGTCCGGCATCGCGGTGGGGCAGCTCTATCGCGATTTCGCCTCCAAGGAGGAGATAATTGCCGCCATTGCCGCGCAGGATACCAATGAGGTCCTGAACAGTGACGACATCGAGCGCAGCGTGGCGGACCGCGACGAGTCGGCGCTGTGGCGATGGCTTGAGGAATTTTTCAAGCCCGACCCCGAGTGCCCCAGCGTGCTGATTGCCGACATCGTGGTGGAGGCCTCGCGAAACCCCAAGGTCGCCGGGATTTTCGGCGGCTGCCACGATCGCGTGCGCGCCCGCTTGCTCGGCGTGCTCGAAGTGCTGGTGCCGGGCGATGCGATGGTCGCGGCGCGCGATACCATGGCGGACATGACGCTGATGGTCTCGCTGGGCATCTTGCAGCACGACCTCATTCGCGGCCGGGAAGAAGCTTACCATCTCGCCGGTGTTGCATTCGCTTCGCTGCGCGAGCAGATCCTGGCGCTGCGCAACCAGCATGTGGGCGACGGCCATGAACGGGTGGAAAAGGGCGGACTTTGCTCGGTTTGCAGCGGAGCGCTGGCTGACGGCTGAACCCGCGGCGCGGCACCAGGCCAAGTGCCAGGCAGCGGAATGACGCAGGCGGTCGCACTACTGGCGCTGGTCATCCCGCTCTATGTCGGGATGCTGGTGATCATTGGCTGGCGCGCCGATCGCCGCGCAAGCGAGGCGGCGGCGCGCTGGCGTGGCGTGCGCTACGGGCTTTCGCTGGCTACGCTCTGTTCGGCCTGGACTTATTTCGGCGCGGTGGGCGATGCGAGCGAAGGCAGTTGGCTGTTCATCGCCAATGCCATCGGCCCGATTCTGGCGCTCACCTTGCTGGCCCCGGTCTGGCGTCGCATCGCCGTGCTGGCCAAGCAGGAAAACGTTGGCTCGCTGGCCGATTTCCTCGCGGCCCGGTTTGGCAAGAGCCGGGCGCTGGGCATTCTCGCCACACTCGTCGCGACTCTGGCGGCCTTGCCCTACATCTCGCTGCAACTGGTCGTGCTGGCGCATGTCTGGGCCTTTGCGATCGGCGCGACAGGAGCGCCCGACGATGGGCCGAGCGCCCTGATCATGCTGGCTCTGCTGGTGGTGCTGGCCGTGGCATTCGGCGCCCGGCGCCCCAGCCTGACGCAGCATAGCCGGGGCTTTGTCAGCATGATCGCGGTCGAAGCGGTGATCAAGCTCGCGGGCCTCGTTGCTGTTGCCGCCTTGGTCGGTCTGCTGCTGTATCGCGCCGGCGCGGCCGGTGCCCTGGCTGGAGGCGTTGCGGCGCTGATTCCGGCCATGCCCAGTGCAGCCTGGTCGACGTTTGCCACCTTGAGCCTGCTCTGCACGATCACCGCGTTCACGCTGCCCCGCCAGTTCCACCTCGGCTTCGTCACGTTGGAATCACCAGACGACATCGCCGCAGCAAGCCGCGTGGTGCCGGTCTATTTCGGGCTGTGGGTGGCTGCCACACTGCTGATCGCGCTGGGCATCCGCGCGAACCTGGGCATGCCGGGACAAAGCCCTTATCTCCAAATGCTGGCAATTCCCCTGCTGCGAGGCCATTCCGCGGTTGCCGTCCTGGCGCTGCTGGGCGGACTTTCTGCCGGTGGAGCGATGGTCGTGGTGGAACTGACCGCGATTTCCGCCATGGTCTCGAACGAGATTGTGCTCCCGCTCGGGGCGCGCTGGCTGCATGGCCGGCTGGCGGGCAACAACGTCGGCGCCGCAATCGTGCTGGTGCGGCGCGTCACGATCGTGCTCGTGGCCGGGCTGGCCTGGCTCTATTATGGCGGGGTTCGCGGCGTTCAGGGGCCAACGGAACTGGGGCTCACGGCGCTGACCGCCTCGGCGCAACTGGTGCCGCCGCTGATCGGTGGCATCTATTGGCGGCGCGGGCACGCACGCGGTGCCATCGCCGGCGTTTCGGCAGGCATTGCCGTCTGGCTGGTGGCCATCGCCGCGCCCGCGCTGGCGGGCGGGGATGGCCTTGGTCTGGGGCGTGCGCTGTGGCCTGTCGCGCCCCTCCCTTGGGCCAATGCCGCCATCCTGCTCAGCCTGCTGGTCAACACCGCCTGCTTCGTGGCCTTTTCCTGGCGGGCGCAGCCCCGCCTGATCGATGCGATCCAGGCCAACAGCTTTGTCTTGCAGCCCGCCGCGCCCGGTTCGGCCGATCGGCCGGAAATCGGCGCGGACGTGGGCGATCTGCGCCGCCTGCTGGCGCAGTTCCTGGGCGCGCAGGAAGCCGATCGCACGCTTGCCGAGTTTGCACGCCAGGCCCGTCAACCCCCGCCCGACGACAGCCAACCGGTCTCGCCGGCCATGGTCCGCGTGGCCGAGCGCGTGCTGGCGGGCGTGATCGGTGCGCCATCGGCGCGCAACGTGGTGGCCATCGCCATGGCTGCTGGCGGGCGCGATGCGGAAGAGATCGGCCGCATTCTCGACGAGGCGAGCCACGCCGTGCAGTTCAGCCGGGAACTGCTCCAGACCACGCTGGACAGCCTGCCACAGGGCGTCTGCGTGGTGGATGGCGAAAGCCTGCTGGTGGCGTGGAACGCGCGCAGCCTCGACCTGCTTGGCCTGCCGGGCGAAGCCATGGCGGTGGGCCGGCCGCTGGCCGACCTCTTGGCGCAAGGACGGATCGATCACCACGATCCCGCATGGAAACGCTGGCACGGCGCGCGCAAGGGACACGAGGCGGTAAGGGTGGAAACCCGTGCCACGGGCCAGCGAATCCTGGCACTGTCGGGTACGCCGCTGGCCGGCGGGGACTATCTGCTGACCCTGGCCGACGTGACCGAGCTCAAGCAGGCCGAAGCCGTGTTGACACAGGATCGCGCCGCGCTGGAGCAGCGGGTCGACGAACGCACCCGCGCTCTGACTGAGGCCAATATCGCGCTGGAACGGGCCCGCCGCGATGCCGAGCAGGCGACCGGTGCGCAGCGGCGCTTCGTTGCGGCGGCCAGCCACGATCTGGTGCAGCCGATGCATGCGGCGCGGCTGTTCATCGGCAATGCGCTGCTCTCCACTCCCTCGCCCGAGCAGCGCGCGCTGCTGGCCAAGGCGGACCAGGCCGTGGAAGGGGCGCACCGCATGCTCCAGGCGCTGTTGACGCTGTCGCAACTGGAACTGGGCGCCTTGCAGCCACGGCCGCAACCGGTCGACGCAGCAGCGCTCATGCGCGCGCTTGCCGCCGAATTCGAGCCGGTGGCCCGTGCGCGGGGGCTGCAACTGGTGGTCATGCCCACGCGCCTGTGGCTGCACAGCGACCGCGACCTGCTGCGCTCGATCCTGCAAAACCTGCTGGTCAATGCCCTGCGCTACACGCCGCAGGGGCGGGTAGTGATGCTGGCGCGGCGGCGCGGGGACACGGTTCGCCTGGAAGTGCGCGATAGCGGAGTGGGCATTGCCGATGATCAGTTGCCCCAAGCCTTCCGCGAATTCGGCCGCCTGGCGGAAGGGCAGGTGCTGGCGGAAGGAACAGGTCTGGGCCTCTCGATCGTGGCGCGGATTGCGGCGGCGCTCGGCCACAAGGTGGAAGTTGCCTCGCGCAAGGGCGTGGGCAGCGTGTTTGCGGTGATCGCGCCGGCCAGCGCCCCGGCGCCGGTGCGCGTGGCGCCGACGCCGATTCAGGCCGATCTCGCCGGGCTGGCCGTGCTTTGCGTGGACGATGATCCCGACATTCTGCTGGCGGTCGGTGCGCTGATCGAACGCTGGGGTGCGGTGGTGACGCGCTGTGCCAACCTGGCGGAAGTGCCGGCGGGCGGGCATTGGGATGCGGCCGTGGCCGATTACCAGTTGCCCGACGGAAATGGGCTGGATCTGCTGCGCGATCTGGCCGGGCGCTGCCCGCTGCGGATCCTGGTGACGGCCACCCCCGGTGGAGACTGGGCATCGGACCTGCCTGCCGAGGGCATCTGCCTGCTGGCCAAGCCTACCCCGCCGCTGGCATTGCAGGCGCTGCTGGCGCAGCAGGCCCTCTGCCGTCGGGAGGCATGAACCACCCGGCTGCGCATTCCATCGCCCGCGTTCAGTCCCGCGCGAGTGCAAGCAGTTGTGCGCGGGTCTGCACCCCCAGTTTGCGAAAGATGCCGGTGAGGTGATACTTCACGGTCGCTTCGCTCAGCCCCATCTCATAGGCGATCTGCTTGTTCATCAACCCGCGGTGCACGGCTTCCACGATCCGCGCCTGCGCCGGGGTGAGTGGTTCGCGCAAGCCATCTCCCTCGGGCGGCAGGAACCAGGTTTCCCCGGCAAACAGGCTCTCCAGCGCAGCCGACAATTCCTCCACACCGGCCGCCTTGGAAATGAACCCCGCCGCGCCGCAGGCTTGCGCGGTCAGCACCGTATCGCGGTCGTCGGTGGCAGAAACGATCGCCACCATCAGGTCCGGCGCCTGGGCTTTCAGGCCGAGCAGGCCGGCAATGCCGTGGCTGTCGGGCAGCTTGAGATCGAGCAGGACCAGCGTGTCTTGCGTGTCTGCCGCGATGGCCCGCCGTGCCTCGGCCAATGTCTCGAATTGCGCGATGGCCATCTGCGGGTCGATCTGGCGGACCGTTGCCGCCAGCGCTTGGCGGAACAGGGGATGGTCGTCCACCAACAGCACGCGCAGGCGCGGTTTGGAGGCAGGCTCGCCAAGGGGCAGGGGATCATCTTGCATGCTTGTTCCGTGATGCGGCGCCGTGGCGCATGACGCAAGGCGGGCGGACCATCGGCTCGACCTACGTCTAGGCGCTTTTGCCGATGGCGCAAGCTAAGCAGGCGCCAAGGCCGAAAGCGGCCCCGAACAACAAGCTGACACAAGCAGACAAGGGAGTTGATGATGTCCGAACGGGGGAATCTCGCGCTGGCGAGGGCAATGGCGCGCGCCCATGGCCGCAGTGCCGGAAGCCATGCGAGCAGCCTGGCCATCGCCCTTGCCTTGGCCATCAGCGGCGGCGCACCGGCCTTGGCCCAGACACAGCCTCAATCCACCCCGGCCCAAACCACGCCTGCCCAAACCACGCAAACGCAGGACAGCGGCCCGGCCGATATCGTGGTTACCGCGTTCAAGCGGGCCGAAACCTCGCTCAAGGTGCCGGCCGCGATTGCCGTGCTCGGCGGCAACGATTTGCGCACGGTTGGCGTCAATTCGGTCAACGACGTACAGAACCTGGTGCCCGGCGTGGTCATCGGCAATGGCGCATTCGGCACCAACGTGACCATTCGCGGCGTGACCAGCAGCGATCAGACTTCCAAGGGGGAACTGGGCATCGCCTTCAACATCGACGGTGCATTCATCGGGCGCGGCCAGGAACAGGGCGTCGCGTTCTTCGACATCGATCGCGTGGAAGTGCTGCGCGGGCCGCAGGGCACGCTCTATGGCCGCAGTTCCACGGGCGGGGCGATCAATGTGATCACCAAGAAGCCGGTGCTCGATCGCTTCGAAGGCTACGTTCGCGTGGAAGCGGGCAATTACGACACACGCCGGGCCGAAGCCGCGATCAACGTTCCGATCACGCCGGTGCTGGCCGTGCGGCTTGCCGGCAATGTCAACGATCGCGATGGTTTCCTGCGCCCGGTCGATACCACGGTGAGCGGCGCCACGGGCACGACCGCTCTCTCGGCCGCCGGCCAGCCTGCCAAGGGCGACCAGAAGGACCGCACCGGCCGCTTCTCAATCCTGTTCAAGCCCAGCGACGATCTCAGCGCAACGCTGGTGGCAACAGTCGGCCACATCGGCGGGGTCGGTCCGGGTGGCGCGTTGCTGTCCAACCTCAATGCCGGGGGCAGCAAGGCGTTCGAGATCGTGCCCAATCCGATTCCATCGTGGCAGGATCAGAACTTCGCCAATTTCAACGGCCAGTTGACCTCGCGCATGGGGGCGGTGCAACTCGACGTGCTGGGCGCCTACCAGCACTTCAGCGCGCGCAACCAGATCACCGGCAATGCCAACCCCTATGACACGGGCAGCGATAGTGCACCCGGCGTTTTCCTGCTCGACCAGTATACCGGGCGCTTCAACACCACCCAGTTCGAAGCGCGCTTGTCCAACGCCGAACCCGGCGTGGTCGATTATGTGGTCGGCGCCAATTACTATTACGAGAAGATCCACGAAAGCGATCACAACTGGAAAGCCCCGGTCGATACCTGGACCGACACTTCCACCTGGATCACCGCGATCGATCCGGTGAACACCACGACGCACAAGTCCTACGGCGTGTTCGGCCAGGCCACGGTGCACCTGTCCGACAAGATCGGGCTGATCGGCGGCCTGCGCTACAGCAACAACGAGAATGGCCGCGTCGGCACCTTTGCCGTCAACGTCGCCACGGCCGATGATCCCTCGTGCACGTATCCCAACGATTGCATCGGCGGGCCGAACAGCGGTACGGAAAAGGACCACAAGGTGACCTGGAAGGTGGGCCTCAATTACCAGGCCGACCCGGCAAACCTGTTCTATGCCTCGATCGCCACCGGGTTCAAGGCGGGCGGCTTCAACGATTATGATCCGGCCACCGGCAAATCCGTCGTGCCCTATGGCCCGGAATCGATGACCGCCTATGAAATCGGCTACAAGGGGCGGCCGCTGCCCGGCCTGACGTTCACCTCCAGCGCCTATTACTATGATTACGCCAAGGACCAGATCAACGGGCTGGCGTTGTTCGTCGGCTCCGCTGGGGTCACCGGCGTGCTCTATACCCAGCTTGCCCCGGTCGAGATCTATGGCTGGGAAAACGAGGCGCGCTATCAGGTGGATCGCAACACGGCGGTGAGCCTGGGCGTGGCCTATGCCCATTCGCGCATCCGCTCGCTCAAGACCGGCTATCTCGGCTATCTCACCGGGGTGTTCGCCGATTGGGCCGGCTATCGCCTGCCCAACCTGCCTTCGATCACGGTCAACGGCTCGATCACCCACAACGTGGACCTGGCCAACGGCGCGCAAGTGCGCCTGCGCCTGGCCAGTAAGTACAGCAGCAGCTACCTGCTCAGCGACTATGCGAACGCGGTGCAATACCGGCAAAGCCCGTTCACCAGGTCTGATGCCAGCGTGACCTACGCCACCGATGGTGACCAACTGACGGTGCAACTGTTTGTCGAAAACATCGAGAACAAGTTGCAGAAGACCTTCGGCCCCAACGGCTACAACGGTGCCTATGGCGGCTTTACCGGCAGCGTTGCCTCTGCCGAAACCAACGGAACGTCGTTCCCGGTCGGCTCGGTCAATTTCTCCACGTCACTGCCGCGTCTCTACGGCGTGCGCCTCGCCGTGAAATTCTGAACCGGTCATCTGTCGGGCGGGGGCGGCTGCGTGCTGGCCCCGCCCATCTCTTTGCCTTGCAGGATAGACGTTTGCCCATGTCCCCATCCGTTGAATGGTCTCGCCGCGGCATCGCCGTGATGTGGCTCTGTTTCGTGCTCAACATGGTCGACGGGGTGAACGTTTTCGCGCTCACATACGTGGCGCCCGCCTTGCAGCAGCAATTCGGCGTCGGCGCTTCGGCCTTCTCGATTGTGTTCAGTGCTGGACTGGTGGGCATGGCGGCGGGCGGCCTCGGCGTGGCCCCGCTGGCAGATCGTTTTGGGCGCCGGCCGATCGTGCTCATGGCGCTGGCGTTGATGGCCGGGGCGATGATCGCCAGCGCCCTGGCCACCGGCATCTGGACCCTGGCGCTTGCCCGCGTGATCGTGGGCTTGGGCATCGGCACGGTGCTGGCCAGCATCACGGCGCTTTCGGCCGGCTTCGCGCCAGACCGGATGCGCCATGTGGCCACGGGCGTGCCGCAGGCGGGCTATCCCATCGGCGCCACGATCGCCGGGTTCGTGGTCGCGCCCTTGCTGCCGGTTCACGGCTGGCAGGCGGTGTTCGTCGGGGCCGGGCTGGTGAGCCTGGCGCTGATCCCGATTTGCTGGTTTGCCTTGCCAGAGGCGCCGGATCGAGCCGTGGCGAGAGATATGCCAGCCCGTGCGCGCGCTTCGCTCGGCACGGCGTTGGGCGGGGCGCGGCGGCGCAACACGGCGCTGATGTGGCTGTGCACGATCAACGGGTTCATGGCGCTCTACTTCATCGCGAGCTGGATCACCAAATTGGCGATCCAGGCCGGCCTGGCGCCGGGCGATGCGATCGTGGCCAGCGCGATCTACAATGGCGGGGCCTTCGTGGGGACCATTGCGCTCAGCTTCCTGGCCACGCGCTGGGATCTGCGCTGGCTGATGCTTGCCATGCTGTGCGGCGCCAGTGTGCTGTTTCTGGTGTTCGGGGCAGTGGCGATGCCGCTCTGGGTGCTGCTGGTAGTCTGCTTCCTGATCGGGATCACGTTGCAGGGCGGCGTGAACTGCAATTACCCACTCGCCGCCAGCCTCTACCCGGCCGAAGTGCGCGCCACCGGCATCGGCTGGGCCATGGGCGTGGGCCGTGCCGGCGCCCTGCTCGGGCCGGTGATTGGCGGGGCGGCCATGGGGGCTGGGTTGCCGCTGGTGGCAGTTTTCGCGATCTTCTGCGTGCCCATGCTGCTGACCGGGCTTTGCGCTGTAGCGATCCGTCTGGGGTGAAAACCGTTTCCTTGTCACAGAAAGGAATTTCCCGATGTTGAAAACGATCATGCTGGCGCTTGCCGCATGGTTTGCCATGGCCGGCGGTGGCGGCCTGGCCCAGGCCAAGGGCTTGGCGCCGCTGGCACCCGTCGCGCCGGTGGCGGCCTGTGCCGATCTGGCCCGGATCGACCTTTCCGGCGCCACCGGCGCGCCCACCCGGCAAGAGGCAAAGTCGGTGACAGAGGCCGGGGCCAAGCCCTATTGCCAGGTCAGCGGCACGATCGCCCCGGCGATCCGCTTTGAAGTGCGCCTGCCGCTGGACGGCTGGACGCAGCGCTATCTCCAGACCGGTTGCGGCGGCCTGTGCGGCAACCTGCGCATCGATGCCGGCAAGGCCGAAGGCTGCGCGCCGGTGACCGATGGCAGCATCGTGCTCGCCAGCACCGACATGGGCCACCAGGGCATGGACACCGCATGGGGCAACGATCCGCAGAAGCGGCGCGATTTTGCCGAGCGCGGGGTGCATGTCACGGCGCTTGCCGCCAAGGCCCTGATCAAGGCGTTCTATGGCCGCGATCCGCGTTATTCCTATTTCTCCGGCTGTTCCGATGGCGGGCGCGAGGCGCTGATCGAGGCGCAACGCTATCCGCAGGATTTCGATGGCATCGCCGCTGGCGCGCCTGCGCTCAATTTCACCATCCAGAATTCCTTTCACCATGGCTGGCTGGCCAAGGTGAATACCGGGGCCGATGGCAAGCCGGTTCTGCTCGCCGCCGACATGGCGCCGCTGCACAAGGCTGCGCTGGCGGCCTGCGACGGCAATGACGGCCTGGTCGATGGCCAGATCACCGATCCGCGCACGTGCCGGGTCGATCCTGCGGTCACGCTGTGCAAGGGCGCATACCAGCCCGGCAAGTGCCTGACCGCCGCCAAGGTGGAAGCCGCACGGCTGATCTACCAGGGCGCACGCACGGCGCAGGGGCAGCCGCTGGAAGTGGGGCCGCTGCAACCGGGCAGCGAAATGAACTGGATCGGCGTGTTCGTGCCGATGAACGCGGATGGCCCGATCATGAGCGGCATGTTCGCGTCCGACACGATCAATCACCTGCTGTTCACGCCCAATCCCGCCACGCCCTATACCCCGCAGACGTTCCCGTTCACGCTGGACATGGTTGCCCAGGAACAGCCGGCACGAGCACTCTACAATGCCGACAACCCGGACTTGTCCGGTTTTGCGGGCAGGGGCGGCAAGCTGATCCTGTGGCATGGTTGGGGCGATCCGCACATCAGCCCGATCAACACCATCGCCTATTTCGACAAGGTTGGCGAGGCGATGGGCGCGCCCACACGCGACGGCTTCGTGCGGATGTTCCTGTTTCCGGGGATGGGGCACTGTTCGGGCGGCGACGGGCCGAGCGAGTTTCCGCTGCTCCAGGGGCTGATGGCCTGGGTGGAAAGCGGTGAGGCGCCTGCGGTCATGGTCGCCCATCGGGCCAAGCCCACCCACGAGGGCGCACCGCTGCCGGCGGACGGGCCGATGAAGCCGCCACCGGGCGCCACTGGTATGCCCAAGCTGCCGATGATGCCGATGATGCCGCCCCAGCCCACGCTGCCGCCGCGCAGCCGCCCGGTCTTCGCCTATCCGGCCGTGGCGCATTACAAGGGCACCGGCAGCATCGACGAGGCAGCCTCGTTCGAAGCGCGCCCGTGATGTGAACCGACAAGGCCGATTGCGCGCGGTCGCCAAGTGGTGCAACGCTGTTGCCCATGGCAAGACCTTCGCAATCGGCCTCGTCCGGCGCTTCTTCGAGCGCCGCTGGGCGCGCGCCACGCCTGGCGGACATTGCCGCCGCTGCCGGGGTTTCGATCGCGACGGTTTCCCGCGCGCTGGATGATCATCCCGCGATCACGCCCGAAACCAAGCAGCGGGTGCGCGCACTGGCCCTGGCGCAGGGCTATCCCTTGCGTGAAAATGCCGGGCCGCGCGCGCCGCGTGGCCGCCGTCGACGGGCCGCCACCAAAGGCAGCGTGTGCCTCATCATGCCGGTCGCCCTGCCGGCGGGCCGGCCGTTGGCCAATACCTTTGAACTGAACCTGCTGGGCGGCATCGGTGCGGCGATGCGGGATCGCGGACTGGATTTTTCCGTGGCCGCCCAAGCCCCGTATGACGATGCCAGCCTGTTGCGTTTCATGCAGGCCCAGCGCCATGATGGCGTGATCCTGTTTGGCCAGTCACAATATCACCATGGGCTCAACACCCTGGCAGACAGCGGCGTGCCGTTCGTGGTCTGGGGCGTTGCTGCACCGGGGCAGCGCTATTGCTCGGTGGGTAGCGACAACGTGCGATGCGGTTTCACCGCGGCTGAGCATCTGCTGCGGCAGGGGCGGCGCAACCTGGTGTTCCTGGGGCACGCCGCCGCGATTACCACGGCGCAGACCGGCGTGTCGCAACTGGCCGAGCGCATGGCCGGCTTCCGCGCGGCGCTTGCCGCCATCCCCGGTGCTTCGGGCCAGACCGTCGTGCGGCCGTGCAGCGACGGCGCCCAGGCCGGGCGCGATGGCGTGGCCGCGCTGGTTGCTGCCAAGGCCGCGTTTGACGGCATCGTCGCCTCGTCAGACATGGTGGCGCTGGGCGCGATGGAGGCACTGCACGCCGCCGGGCTTCGCGTTCCGCACGACGTCGCCGTGATCGGCTACGACGATTGCGAGATCGCGCAATGGGTCCGGCCGCGGCTCAGCACCATGCGACAGGATCCGATCCTGGCGGGCAACCTGCTCGTGGCGAAGATCCTGCGCGCGATGGATGGCTATGCGATCGAATCCGTGCGCCTGCCGACCGAACTTGTCGTGCGCGAATCCTGCGGCGGCCTGGCGGCTCCGGCCACCAGCGCAAACACGCTCACGGCCAGGTAGGCCAGTGCCGGCACGCCAAAGGCCGCTGCCGGGCCAAGGTGATCGGCCACCCATCCCGCCGCGATCGATACGAGTGCACCGCCGGCCGTGGCCATGCTCGCCAGGCCGGTGACAGCGGCCGGGCGCGCGCTCGCTCGGCGCAGGGTAAGCGCCAGGATAACAGGGAACATGACCGCGTTACACAGCCCGATCGCCAGCGCAGACGCGCCTGCAATGATTCCTGGCGCCGTGGCGGCCAGAACGCAGGCAAGCGTCGCGGCCGCCGCGCATCCGGTCAAGACACGCGCATCGGATCGACCGACCAGCAGCCATCCGCCGCCAAACCGCCCAGCCAGAGCGCCACCCCAATAGACGATGGCGACCCATTGCCCAGCTTGGCCCAGTGGCAGGCCCAGCACTGCCCGATCATGCAGGAACACCACCAGCATGCCGCCCACGGCCCCTTCCGCACCGACATAAAGCGCGATCGCGGCAGCGCCTGCCCAAGCCCAGCGCGAACGCAGCGCCTGCCGCACCGGGGCTACATCCGGTTCGTTCTCCGAGGGCGCTGCGCCGCGCGGCGCACGCCGCAGCGCTACAGCCAGGATCACGGCAGATAGCAGCGCGCAGCCGAGATAGGCCAGGCGTGTGCCATCCGTGAGCCCGGCGGGATTGTCTCGCCCCAGCACGAGCAGGGCCGCCAGTTGCACGCCGCCGAACACGCCGAGAGCGTTGAACCCTTGCGCCAGGGTCATCCGCGCGGTGCGGCGGGCCGGATCGCCCTGCTGGGCCAGCACGGTGTTGCACGCCACCTGCAAGGCCGTGTTGGCCACCGCCACCAGCATCAGCGCGGCAAGGAATGCCGGGAAGCCCCACGCCTTGCCGAGCAGACCAGGCCGCAGCGCCAGCCACGCACCCAGGCTGGCCAGCGTGCTCAACGCCAGGCCGCCGGCCACGGCCTGCCCGGCACCCACGGAGTGGACCAGCCGCGCCAGGGGCAGGGCGGCCACGCCGCACATCACCAGTGCCCCCCATTGCAGCGTCAGGGCTTCCGACAATGACAGCGCAAAGATCACGCGCGCGGCCGGGACCAGGGCCGCCCCCAGCGCGCCGGTCACCCCCATCACGGCAAAGGCGGCAAATGGGACAAGCGCGGATCGGGAAGTGGTCATGGCGCACACGCTGCCGCAGTTGGTCCGCCCACAGAAGAGGGTGCCTGCAATTTGCACGTGCAAACGGAATGAAACCGAATTGCAATCGATTGCCCCTGTGCGCATTGCTGGCGTGCTCACAGCGGCTGGGCGTAACAAGGGCCAAAGCCGCAAGAGCACAGCCTCGCGCCACAAGGCCGGGCATCCATGGGAGAGGGGTATCCGCACATGAACACGCGCATGAAATTGGTCTGTTCCACCGCCGCCGTCGCTTTGCTGTCTGGCGCGCCGGTACGCGCACAGTCCACCGACACCGCCACACCGGCGGCTCTAGCCGATACACCTGCGGAGCCGGCCATCGTCGTCACCGGCATGCGCGCCAGCCTGGAACGCGCGCAAGCGGTCAAGCAGAAGAGCACCTCGGTGGTCGAGGCCCTGGCGGCCGAAGATATCGGCAAGCTGCCGCAATCGAGCGTGGCGGACTCGCTCGGTCGCCTGTCCGGGCTTGCCGGCGAACGGCGCGCGGGCCGCATGAGCGGCATCTCGGTGCGCGGCTTCCGCGAGGATTTCGTCGGCACGACCATGAACGGGCGTGAACTGATCGGCATTGGCGACAACCGCGGCGTCGAATACGATCTCTATCCATCCGAAATCATCGATAGCGCCGTGGTCTACAAGACCCCCAGCGCCGATCTGAGCGCCATGGGCGTGGGCGGCACGGTGGACCTGCGCACGATCCACCCGCTGGAGCACAAGCGCACTCTGGTGGCCAACGGCACGCTTGAAAAGAACGCGATGAAGTCCAAGAATCCCGACTTCAAGGACAGCGGCTATCGCCTCGCCCTGTCGTTTAGCGACAAGTTTGCCGACGACACCATCGGCGTGGCGCTGACCGCCGCGACCACGTCGTCGCCTACGCAGGACCAGTATTTCAGCGTCTGGGGCTATGACAAGGGTGCGATCACCTCTGGCCCCGATGCGGGCAAGTATGCGCCTGCGGGCATCGACATCTCCTCGCGCTCCCGTGTGCTCAAGCGGAACACGCTGGCCGGGGTGATCGAGTTCAAGCCTTCCGATGTGTTCCACGCCACGTTCGATGCGCTCTACATCGATTTTTCCGATCGCGGCATTTCGCGGGGCTTTATCGAGGCGCTGCCGATCGCGGCCGACGGCAGCACGGTGATCAGTTCCAATGCCACGGCCATCACCTCGGCCCGGACCACCGGGTTCAATTCGGTTTTGCGCACCGATCCGCTCGACAAGCGCGGCAAGCTCAAGACCTTCGGCGGCAATCTCAAGTACGAACCGTCGCAGGATTTCCACGTGATGCTCGACGTGTCGCATTCCGAAAGCACCAAGCGCGATACGCGCGCGGAAAGCTATTCCGGGCTCGGCCGCGCAGGCCTGACCACGCAGGGGCCCAACAACCTGCGTACCTACAGCTACTCCGGCAATGGCCTGACCTTTTCCAACAATTCGCAAAGCTTCAACGATTATGACGTGGTGCGCCTCGCCGGGCCGCAATCCTGGGGCGGCAGCCTCTCGCCGATCAGCCAACTCAACCAGAGCGCAGTGATCGGCGCCAGTGGCCAGCCGATCGGCTTTGCCCAGGCACAGGACGGGTTCGTCAATACCGGCATTTTCGACGAAAATCTCAATGCCTTGCGCTTTGAAGTTCAGAAGGACTTCGAGGATTCGCTGGTCACCCACCTCAACATCGGCGTGCGTTGGTCCGATCACAAGAAGTCCAAGGCCAACGAAGGCTATTTCCTTACTGCTCAGACTTATCCGCTCGACGGCGCCATTCCCGAGAGCGCCCGGCGCGGCACGGCCGATGTGAACTGGGCCGGGCTGGGCAACGTGGTAGCCTATGATGCCCTCGCCTTGATCAACAGCAACTTCTACACCCGCTATTCGGCGGCCGAACTGGAACCCGATCGCATGGGCGATACCTATGTGATCCGTGAAAAAGTCTGGCAGCCGTTCGTGAAAGCGGATTTCGAGCACCAGTTTGCGGGCGCGCGGATGTTCGGCAATGTCGGGGTGCAGGGGGTGATCACTCGCCAGCGCGGATCGGGCTACAACTCCGTGGTCGGCGCGAACCAGTTCGTGATCGCCACGCCGATCACCGATGGCGCCAACTATTCCCGCGTCCTGCCCAGCCTCAATCTGAATTTCGATTTCGGCGGTGGACAGACGCTGCGCTTTGCCGCCTCCAAGGTGATCAGCCGGCCACGGATCGATTACCTCAATCCCGGCTCGTCGGTGAAGTTTCGCAACAACGTGGCCAACGTCACCAATCCCGATCCCAGCCTCGGCCCATGGGTTTCCACGTCCGGCAACGCGGAATTGCGCCCCTATGAAGCCAACCAGTTGGACTTGTCCTACGAATACTATTTCGCTGCCGACGGCTTCGTTTCGCTGGCCGGGTTCTACAAGGATCTGGTGAACTGGAACGTCGCCACCACCACGATCCGGGATTTCACGCAGTTCTACATTCCCGGCTATCACCAGGCGGTGAGCAGCGATGGCAGCACGATCTACACTCCCGCCACGTTCAAGGGCCTCAACACGACCTATCGCGGCGGGCTGAAGGGCCAGGTGAAGGGCGTCGAACTGCAATTCAGCCTGCCGCTGCGCCAGTTGACTCCTGCGCTCGATGGCCTGGGCCTGGTCGGCGGCGCAGCCTACACCGATGGTGCGCTCGACGATGGCAGCGCGGTGCCGGGCCTGTCGAAATACGTCTACAAGCTCACTGGCTATTTCGAGAAGAGCGGCTTTTCCGCCCGCGTATCGCTCAACAAGCGCACTGGCTATCTTTCCGAGGATCGCGGCGGCAGCAACACGATCTCGCCGGTCAACCGGGCCGGAGAGACTCTGGTAGACGCGCAAATCGGCTATGATTTCAAGAACACGGGGATCGAATACCTCAAGGGGTTGCGTATCTCGTTGCAGGGCCAGAACCTGACCAACCAGAAGGACGTCTATACCGACTCCGCCAGCGGGCTTGTCACGCGGGTAGAAACGTTCGGTCGCAACGTCTTGCTGAACCTGACGTATTCGTTCTTCTAATCGATCGGGGCGGACGGCTCCGACGGCCCCGGCGGTGATGCGGAAATCGCCGGGGCCACATCCGCCCGGAAACCCGGGATGCGGGAGAGGAAAAGGCAATGCACGATCACGCCGGGCAGCGGGTGCGCAAAGTGGTCATTCTCGGCGGTGGCACAGCCGGCTGGATGGCGGCCGCGCTGATCGCGCGCGTGCTGGGCGGCCGCGTGGCGGTGGAACTGCTTGAATCCGAAGAGATCGGCATTGTCGGCGTGGGGGAAGCGACGATCCCGCCGATCCGTACGCTCAACGCCGTGCTGGGGATCGACGAAGCCGAGTTCCTGCGCGAGACCCGCGCCACGATCAAGCTGGCGATCCGCTTTGAAAACTGGCGCGAAGAGGGTAGCGCCTATTACCACACGTTTGGCACCGCCGGGCGCAACACCGCGTTCGCCGCGTTCCACCATTTCTGGACACGCGCCCGCAAACTCGGGCTGCCGGGCAGCTATTGGGATTTCGACCTCAACTACCTCTGCGCCCAAGCTGGCAAGTTCGCTCCGACCGAAGGCAACGATCCGATCTGGGATATGCCCTATGCCTTCCATTTCGACGCGGCGCTCTATGGGCGCTTCCTGCGGCGCTATGCCGAGCAGCGGGGCGTGATCCGCACCGAAGGCATGGTGGCCGATGTCCAGCGCATGGCCGGGGTGGGCAATGTTTCGGCGCTGGTGCTGCGCGATGGCCGGGTGGTGCACGGAGACCTGTTCATCGATTGTTCGGGCAGTCGCGGCGTGTTGATCCAGCAGCATCTTGGCACCGGATATGAAGACTGGAGCCATTGGCTGCCGTGCGACCGCGCCGTGGCCGTGCCGTCAGAGCGGTTTGCCCAGACCCTGCCGTTCACCCGTGCGATTGCCCATGGTGCGGGCTGGCAATGGCGCATCCCGCTCCAGCATCGCAACGGCAATGGCCTGGTCTACAGCAGCCGCCACTTGTCCGATGATGCGGCGGCCGCCTTGCTCATGGCCAACCTCGAGAGCCCCGCGCTGGGCGAGCCGCGGTTGATCACGTTCCGCACCGGGCGGGCGCTGCGCCAGTGGAACCGCAACGTCGTGGCCGTGGGGCTGGCCAGTGGCTTTCTTGAGCCGCTGGAGTCGACCAGCATTCACTTGATCCAGTCGGCCATTGTCCGCCTGCTACATCTGTTTCCGCACCAGGGCATCACCGATGAACTGGTGGCCGAATATAATCGCCAGTCCCGGATCGAGATGGAATTGATCCGCGATTTCATTATCTTGCACTATCATGTTAACAATCGACATGACACCGCGATGTGGCGCGATCTGCGCAACATGGCCGTGCCGGAGCGCCTCGCGCGCAAGATTGCCCTGTTCCGCGCCAATGGCACGCTCGTGCAGGACCAGTACGATATCTTCATGGAGCCGTCGTGGGCGCAGGTGCTGATCGGGCAGGGGGTGCTACCGGTCGATCATCACCCCCTGGCCGCAGAGACGCCAGCGCAGGACTTTGCGGCGCAACTGGCCGATCTGGCGCGGATCAAGGCGCGCCCGTTGGCAAGCCTGCCCAGCCACGATGCCTATCTTGAAAAGGTCGTCGGGCTGAACTCGCCCACCCTTACTCCGGATCGGCCGGTGCCCGCAGGGCGAGGCTGATCCGGCACTGCACGCCTGCGGGCGCGAAGAACAGGTCCACCCGGTTCCCACGGGTGCGGGGCAGGGCGCGTTCGATCAACGTCGTGCCGAAGCCCTTGCGATCTGGCTGGCGCACCGCCGGCCCGCCGCTTTCATGCCACAGCAACTCCACGCGGTTTTCGGTGGTGATCACCGACCAGGTCAGCGAAAGCGCGCCGTCATCGCGCGACAGCGCGCCATACTTGACCGCGTTGGTCGCCAGTTCGTGGAGGATCAGGGCGAGGCCCTGTGCGGCGGCAGGCTCGATCTCCGCGCTCGGGCCTTCCATGGTGACGCGCCCGAACAGATCGATGTGGAGCTTCATCACCGCCATGGCGATCAGCGCCACGTCGGACGGCGCGAGGCGGCCTTCGATCAGCGCGGGCTGGGTTACGGCCAGCACGCTCAACCGCGCCAGGATATCACGGCGGGCGCTGGGCAGGTCCTGGGCATTGCGCAGCGTGGCCGAAACCACGGCCTGGGCCATGGCCAGCGTGTTCTTGATGCGATGCACGCTTTCCCGCATGATCGTGGCCATGCGCATTTCCGTGCGCGCCTGTTCCGTCACGTCCACGCCCTGCACGAAAATGCCTTGGATCGCGCCATCGGCATCGCGCAAGGGCTGATAGGCGAAATCGAGAAACCGTTCTTCCTCGGGCAGGTCTGGCGCAACCTTCAGCATGACCGAGACGCCACGGCCGATATAGGGCTCTCCGGTGCGATAGACCTGGTCGAGCAGATCGATGAATCCCTGCGCCACCACTTCGGGCAAGGCTTCGCCGACGGGCTGACCAAGCAGCGGGCGGTCTCCCACCAGTTGCCGATAGGCCGTGTTGGCGATTTCGAACACGTGGCGCTGCCCGTGGAGAATGGCCACGAATCCGGGTGATTGGTCGAATAGATCGCGCAGGCGCTCGATTTCGGCCTGAACCTGGTTGGCCCGCATCAGGATGCCAGCCTCCAGAATGGCTCCCCGGTTGGCGTCCGCCGGGGCGTTCAGCAGCGCGGTGATGTCTGCGGTATGTTGCAGGATATAGCGCAGCGCGCCGTCCTTGCCCAGGATCGGGACGTGCGTGGCGCTCCAATAGCGCATGGTCGGCACTTCGCCGGGTTCGCCCACTGCATAGGGAATGAACGCGATGTGGTCGGTTTCCAGCGTGTGCAACACGCGATCGATCGAGTGGCGCAGCAGGCGATAGCTCTCGCTGTGCGGATCGGCGGGAAACGCCTCGAACAACGGGTGGCCAACGAAGGTGTCGCGCGTGCGGCCCACGGCTGCCATGTAGGCATCGTTGCATCCCACGATCACGAGATCGGGGCGAAGCATCATATAGGCGTTGGGCGCAACGCCGATCAGGCCGTGGAGACGGCCATCCGCGCTGAAGATATCCGGATCCCTGTCTTCTGTGGCGGGAACTCGGTACTCGGGGCGGTCCATGGCGTGTCCTTGAGATTGGGCACTGTGGTCCGCTCGGGCCGATTTCCCCACCGTGCACGTCTATATGACAGACTTTGCGCACGACCGGAATGGCCCGAAACGGGCTTTTTTGCTGCCTCGGTCGTCTTTGGTCGCGCTGTAAAAGATTGCAAAGGGATTTTGCGCTATCTCGCAATGCGCGCTGGCGTTGCTATGGAGGCGATTGGTCGCCCGGCATTGCGGGCGCAGAAGGGCCGCCGTGCGCATAGCGATTTTGGAAGATGACGTGGCTTTGGCCGGGTTGGTGGAAATGACCCTGGCCGAAGCGGGACACACTTGCGAAGTGTTCGGGGACGGACAGGTGCTCACGCGCGCCTTGCATCGAACCACTTACGATCTCCTGATCCTCGACTGGAACGTGCCGGGGATGACCGGCCTCGGGATCATCGAGTGGACACGCGGCAACCTGGAAGTGCCGCCGCCGGCCCTGATGCTCACCAGCCGTTCGGCAGAGGAAGACATCGTCGCCGGGCTTTCCGCCGGTGCCGACGATTACGTGATCAAGCCGGTGGCGCCGGCCGTGCTCAAGGCACGGGTCAACGCCTTGGGGCGCCGTGCCTATCCCTCGGCCAGCCCGATGGTGGAGCAGTTCGGCCCCTACAAGTTCGACACCCGCGCGGATACGGTCGAACTCGATGGCCAGGCCGTGGCGCTCACCGCCAAGGAATTCGCCCTGGCGCTCCTGCTGTTTCGCAATATGCACCGGGCGCTGTCCCGCGCCTACATCTTCGAGGCGCTGTGGGGCCGCAATCCCGACTTGCCTACGCGCACGCTCGACGCGCATATCTCCAACATCCGCACCAAGCTCAACCTGCGGCCCGGCAACGGGTTCAAGCTGGTTCCGATCTATGCCTATGGATATCGTCTTGAAGCGCTGGCGGCCTGAGATGGCCAAGCGTCGCGCCGCGCTGCTCGCCCTATCGGCTGGGGCGCTGCTGCTGGTCGGCGCACCGGCACTTGCCGCCTCGGCTGCCGACAATCCGCTCCTTACCCCGGCGCCCGGCGACATGGTGCGCTATCTGGTGCGTCCGGGCGACAATCTGTTCCGCCTGGCCAGCGATTACCTGATCCGCCCGGAAACCTATCGCACGGTGCAGCAGCTCAACCGCGTGGCCGATCCACTGCGCCTGCCCGTGGGCAAGACCCTGCTGATCCCGCGTGTCCTGCTCAAGCAGGAAGCGGTGCGCGGTACGGTGCTGAGCTGGCGTGGCGCGGTGCGCATCGATGGCCGCCCGGCCGCCACCGGCATGCCGGTGACCGAGGGCATGCTGCTGGAAACCGGGCAGAAATCGTTCGTGACAGTGACCTTGCCGGATGACACCAGCATTGCCCTGCCATCGCAATCGGCAGTGCGCGTGCGCCGCCTGCGCAAGGTCGTGCTCGATCGCCATGTCGAGCGCTTGTTCGCCATCGAGCGCGGCCGGGCCAGCGCCTCGGTCACGCCGATGACCGATCCGGCCAGCACATTCCAGTTCGCCACGCCGGGCGCGGTGACTTCGGTGCGCGGCACGCGGTTCCGCATGGGCTATGACGCCGATGCGCATCGCGCCACCAGCGAAGTGCTGGAAGGCAAGGTGGGGTTCGATCCCCAGGGTCGCGCGGCGCAAGTCCTGCCCGCCGGCTTCGGCTCGGCGAGTGACCTTGATGAGCCGGTCGCGTTGTTGCCGCCGCCCCGCCTGGTGGAGGCCGGTGCGCCGCAAACCGCGGAAGCCCTGCGCTTTGCCTGGCAGCCCTTGCCCGGCGCGCGCGCCTATCGCGTGCAAATCGCGGCCGACGCGCAGTTCCTCAAGGTGCTGGACGAAACCGTTGCCACCGATCCGGCCGCGCAGTTTGCCGCCTTGCCTGATGGGCATTACTTCGTGCGCGCGACGGGCGTGGACGAACACGGCCTGGAAGGGGAGCCGGCGCTCGCAGACTTTGAACGGCGCCTGGAAAACAGCCTGCGCCTGTCGGTGGAAGAGAGCTGGAACGGCCCGGTGCGGCAATATGTGTTTCACTGGGACCCGGCACACGACAGCCAGGCCCGCTTTCGCTTCCAACTGGCCAAGCCCGGCCGGGAAGAGCGCCCGATGATCGACCGGCCGGACCTGACCAGCCATGCCCTGGTCGGCCTGGCGCTGCCTGCCGGCCGCTATCGCTGGCGCGTGCTGATGGAAGAAATGGTCGACGGCAAGCCCGTGTCGCATTGGAGCGACTATCAGGACGTGCGGATCGAGGCATCCTGGTGAGCCTGGGCCATCAGCTCAAGCTGCGTACGCAGTGGTGGCTGATCCTGGTGGCGGCAAGCGTGATGGTCGTGGTTCTGACCATGGACCACACCATGCTGCGGCTCGACAACGCGGTCTACGATCGCCTGCTTCAGCTTGGTGCGGCGTCGCCGGGCCAGTCGGTGTTGCTGGTGGAGATCGATGATGAGAGCATCGCGCGGATCGGGCGCTGGCCATGGAACCGGGCGATCCACGCCGCGCTGATCGATCGGATCAAGGCCGGGCAGCCACGCGCGATTGCCTATGATGTGCTGTTCACCGAGCCGGGCGATCCGGTGACCGATGCCGCACTGGGCGCGTCCATCGCCGCGGCCGGGCCGATCTTCTTGCCGATGCTGCCACCGATGCCTACCCCTGCGGGCGCAGCGGCGGCGCCAGTACTGCCCATCGAGCCAGTGCGCGAGGCGGCCACGGGCATCGGCTATGCCACGATCGACCCCGATCCCGATGGCGTGGTGCGCTCGGCCCAAGTCGGAGCCGGCCCGGGCGGCCAAGCGCAACACCTGATGGCCTTGACCGCGCGAGCCGCGCTTGGGCAGCAGGATCATCCCTCATCCATGCCGGTCGGCGCGCGGCTCATCCCGTTTGGCGCTGCTGGCCGGCACTGGTCGGAAGTGTCTGCCGCTGCCGTGCTCGCCGGGCAGGTGCCGCCCGAACTGCTGCGCGATCGGGTGGTGCTGGTAGGGGCCACGGCAACCGGTTTGGGCAGCCGCTATCCCACGCCAACCGGGCGCGTCATGTCCGGCCTGGAGATCGAAGCAAATCTGCTTCAGGCGCTGATGGGGCATTCGCTGATCCGCCCGGCCAGCCTGCCCGCGCGCCTGGCGCTCGGCCTTTTGCCGCTGGTCGTGCTGATGATCGGTCTGGGGCCGTGGCGGCGCGCACCGGCGTTGGTTGTCTTCCTGGTCTGTGCCGCAACGGTCATTGCGGTGACGGCACTGTGCCTGCTGGCCTCCGGGCTGTGGCTGTGGCTGCCGCCCGGTGCCGCGCTGGCCGGGCTGGCCGTGGCCTATCCGCTATGGGGCTGGCGCCAGCTTGCCGTGATCGAGCAGTTCATGCGGGCGCAACTGCTTCGGCTGGAGCAGGAACCCTCGCTTTTGCCACGGGTGTCGTTGCGCGGTTCGGCCAAGCGGGGAGTGGCGGGCACGATCGCCTTGTTGCATGCGGCGATCGCCCGCAACCGCGAGATGCGTCATTTCGCCGCCGATCGCCTGGACCAGTTGCCCGACGCCACCGTGGTGGCCGACCTGGCGGGCCGCATCGTCCTGGCTAACGCCGCAGCGCATCGGCTGTTTGCCGGGTTCGGGCTTGCGATCGAGCCAGGCGCGACCCGTGCGCAGGATTTGCTCGCGGCGGTGCGCCTGGTCGGCAGCGGCAACCCGGTGCCCTTTCCGCTGTATGCCGATGAGCCGGCAACGCACGAGGTGCAGCGCGATCAGGCGCACTTCTACCTCGTCGGCATTGCCCCGCAGACCCAGGCCGATGGGCAGCGCGCCGGGTGGATCATGCGCCTGGTCGATATCAGCGAGGCCAAGGCCGCGCAGCGCCAGCGCGACGACGTGGTGCAACTGCTCACGCACGACATGCGCTCGCCCCAGGCCTCGATCCTTGCCGTGCTCGAAACCGCCTCACCCGATCGCATCGCCCCAGTGGAAGCCAGCGCCATCCGCCATTATGCCGAGCGCACGCTGCGCCTGGCCGACGGCTTCGTGCAACTCGCGCGCGCCGAATACCTGGAATACACGCTGGAAGAAGTCGATCTGGGCGACATGCTGATCGATGCGATCGACGATCTCTGGCCGCAATCCCACGCCAAGAGGATCGAGATCGTCACGCATGGCGATGAGCAGATGCTCGTGCTGGGCGAACGCTCGCTGTTGACCCGTGCCCTAGTCAACGTGATCGGCAATGCCATCAAATACAGTCCCGATGGTACGCGCATTACCTGCACGCTCACGCGCGAAGTCCGTGCAGATGGCATTACCTGGGGCCTTTGCGCCATTGCCGATCAGGGCTGCGGGATGGATGCGGACTTGCGCTCCCGCATGTTCGAGCGCTTCGCGCGAGGCCCTGTGGGGCTCGGCCCCAAGACAAGCGGCGCAGGCCTTGGGCTGAGTTTCGTGCATACGGTGATGGTGCGCCACCATGGCGTGATCGGGTGCGAGACCGAGCCGGGGCAGGGCACGACGTTTACCCTGGCGCTGCCGATCAAGGGGTAGCATCGGCCCCAGTATGACCAACAAAGCTGGCAGGGTTTCAACCCGGGCAACCCGTGGTCCGGGGTAATGATCCAGTCTATTGCAAAAATTCCGGAGCCGATCGTGCCTCAGCACGAGGTCCGCAGAATGATCGATGATGGGAGAGCAATCAGTGGTGGGCGGCAATCCAGGCCGCGACCACAACCGCGCTCCAAAGAGCCGAATTGAGTGCCAGAATGCAGGCGAGCTTGCGGCCGTTTGGCACCGGCGCCGGAATTTCGCGCGGTGCCTCCCAGCGCGGGTGCGTCCAGGCCAAAGTCTGCCATTCCGTGCTGTGGATGTTGATGCTCACGAGCGATACCCCGATACGATTGCGTTACCGCCATCGCACATCGTCGGAACCTGCGCCTGTAAAGGAATGTCAATTTCGGATCATTCAGGGGCCAATCACATCCGAACACGAGACATCGGGGGTGAGGGAGGCTTTCACGCGGACGTTTCGACCAGTTCGACGATTTCGAAGACGTGGCTTTTCCAGCCGCGGGCGCGGGCTGCGTCCCGCGCCGGGGCTTCCTTGCGCCGGGCCTCGGCCAGCGAGCGGGTGTGGCCCCAGAACACTTCGGTCTTGCCGTTTTCCAGTTCGGCCACGATGCGCCAATAATGGGTAAAGCCATCGGTGGTCGGTCCGATGGTCTTGACGTATCCATCGGGCATCGTGGCGGTAAGATAGCGGCGTTTCTTTTTCATCGCGGCGGCCTTTTGCCCAAGGGTGCGCGCGATCGCAACCGGTCGCGCGCGTCTGGAGCCGGGTGGATTTTCGCGGAACCGCAACGGGCGGTGCGGCGTAGTGGCGAGGCAAGCCTTCTTGGCTCCCGCTTTCGTCCATCCATTCCCCGCGACCACCGGAGCCAGCCATGCGCCCGTTCGCCTGCCCCAACTGCCTGCGCCTCAACCATTTTGAAGTGCGGGTCTGCCCCGATTGCGCTGCCACGCTGGGTTATGATCCAGCGATCGACCGCTTTCGCCATCTGGCCGACGAGGGCACCACGTGGAAGGATCGCAACGACGATCCGGCTCATCTGGTGGTCTGCGCCAACAACAATGATTTCGGCATCTGCAACTGGCTGACCACGCGCGATGCGCCGGGCGGGATGTGCCGCGCCTGCCGCCACAACCGCACAATTCCCGATCTGGCCGATCCGGCGGTGCCGGCCTTGTGGGGCAAAGTGGAAGAAGCCAAGCGGCGCCTGTTCCACACCCTGATCCGCTTGGGCCTGCCGCTGGAAACCAAGGCGGAAGAGACCCCCACCGCCCAGGGCCTGGCGTTCGACTTTCTCTACGATCCGGCCGCCGTGCAGGGCGGGGCGAAGAAGATCGTGACCGGGCATGACGAGGGACTGATCACGCTGGATGTGGCCGAGGCCGACGATGCCCATCGCGAGCGCGTGCGGCTCGACATGGGCGAGCCGTATCGCACGCTGCTCGGCCACTTCCGCCACGAAGTGGGGCACCACTTCTGGTCGCGCCTGGTGGCCATCGACGAGCCCAGGCTGGAAGCGTTCCGCGCGCTGTTCGGAGACGAGCGCGCGGATTATGGCGAAGCGCTGGCCGCCCACTACAGCGGCGGGGCGCAGCCCTGGACCGAGGACTTCGTCAGCGCCTATGCGACGAGCCACCCGTGGGAGGATTTTGCTGAAACCTTTGCCCACTACCTTCACATCGTCGACGTGCTGGCCACGGCGCGCGGCTTCGACCTCTCGCTCACAGCGTTCGGTGGCAGTGATGGTGACGGGCAGGTGGCCGTGGAATTCGATCCCTACCGCGCCGATGCCCAGGCGCTGGCGGCGGAAATGGCGCCGGTCTCGTTCGCCATGAACGCCGTGAACCGCGCCATGGGACAGGCCGATCTCTACCCATTCCACTTGTCCGACGCGATCGTGGCCAAGCTTGCCTTCATCCAGCAAACGGCGGCGGCTGCGCGCGTCAGCTAAGCCCCTTGGCGGCCAGCATCGGTTCGAGCACCTGCTCCATCGTTGCATAGCCCGCTTCGGTTGGGTGCACGCCATCATAGGCAAGGCCGGGGCGCATCCCGCCCGCGCCATCCTGCAAGGCGGTGTGGTAATCGACGAAAGTGTGCCCGTGCTCGGCCGCATAGGTAGCCAGCCACTGGTTGACCGCCGCGATCGGCGTCACCGTGTCGAGGCCGGGGCGCCAGGGATAGCGCGCGGCCGGCGGGACGGAGGCGAGCAGGACGGCGATGCCGTTGGCCTTGGCCAGCGTGGCCATGGCCGCCAGATTGTCGTGCGTCTGCTGGGCGGTCATCGGGCC
This sequence comes from Novosphingobium pokkalii, assembly GCF_014652855.1. GTDB lineage: Bacteria > Pseudomonadota > Alphaproteobacteria > Sphingomonadales > Sphingomonadaceae > Novosphingobium > Novosphingobium pokkalii. Next base: position 302,686 of record NZ_BMZP01000001.1, on the reverse strand, counting down.
GGTATTGCCGGCGATGTCGTTGGTGCCGGCCATGATGTGCACGGCGCGCGGGCGCAGCGCGATCACGTCGGCCATCATCCGCAGCACCATCTGCGGCGTGGTCTGCCCGCCGATGCCGCGCCCGACGCGGCCACCCTGGGCAAAGAACGCGGGACGCTTGTCCGGCCAGCCCTGGGTGATGCTGTCCCCCATGAACACCAGCGTCACCGGCTTGCCGGCGGCAAGGACGCGGGCGTTGTCATCGGCATAGCGGGCGAGCCAGGGAAAATCGGTGAGCCGGCGGCGTTCCTCTTCGCTGAGGCCGGCAGGCGCGGGAGGCGCGTCGGCTGCCCGGGCAGCGCTTGCCGCACCGGCAACGCCCAGCGGCGCAGCAGCCATCAGGGCCAGGATACGGCGGCGATCGGCGGGATGGGTCACAGGTAGCGGCTCCAGCGGCAAGGGGTGTCTGCCAGGGCCTGGACCGTGCTGGTGCCCTGGGGCGTGAGGGAAAGGGTGCGGCGGCCCGGCGCATAGGCCGGCCAATCGGCCAGGGGCGCGCCGGTGCGGGCCAGCGAGAGCCACTGCGCGCGCAACGAGCGGCCATCGGGCAGGGGCGTGCTGCCCAGGGTATAGGTGATGTCGGAACCGTGGAAGCTGCGCGCGCCGCCAGGGGCCAGGTCCAGCTCATAGCGCCACACCGGCCAGCCCTGCGCGGCCAGCAGATCGGCCAGGCGCCCCGCCGGACAACGGAACAGGATGTCGGTGGCAATGCGCAAGTCGCGGCTGCCCAGGCGCGGGTCTTCCGCCGGATCGGGCTGGTCCAGCTTGTAGAACGCGCGCGCCTCCGCCTCGTGCGGACCAAAGGCCAGGGCCACGTTGGCATCGCGGTGGGCCCGCCCGCCGGGCAGGCCGAATTCTGCGCGGTTGGAGCCGACGATCACCGGGCGGGCGGGTGCCTTTGCCAGCAAGGCCTCGGGTGCATCGGGCAGGACCGCACCGTCTATCGTGGTGCGTAGCCACAGGAAATCGTCGCTTTCCAGGGCGCTGTCGTGCAGCGCCTTGTCCGCTTCGAGCAGGGCATGGGCAGAGGCCGCGCGCAGTGGTGCCACGCTGCCATCGGTGCCCAGCACGGCGTCGAGCTGGTCGCCCAGGCGCAGTGCTTCATCCAGTGGACGGGGCGGTAGGCCAAAGCCGGGCGTGCCACTTTGCAGGGCGGCGGCGGCAAACAGGCTCGGCGTCTGTGGGCTGGCCAGCAAGTAGCCGACATCCTCGGCCCCGGCGCTTTCGCCAAAGATCATCACCTTGTCGGGATCACCGCCAAAGCGCGCGATGTTGGCCTTGATCCAACGCAGCGCGGCGATTTGGTCCATCAGGCCGTAATTGCCGGTCTGGCCGTGCCGCTCGGCCGCCAAGGCGCGGTGCGGCAGGAAGCCGAACAGCCCCAGACGATACTGGATGGCGACCACCACCACGTCCTGCTTGGCCAGATCGCCCAGCACGGTGCCGCCCGCCGATCCGGCGCGATTGCTGCCGCCATGGATCCACACCATCACCGGCCGCTTGCCCGACAGTGCGGTCGTGGCCACGTCCAGCGTCAGGCAATCCTCGCTGCCGCGCACATAGTCGGCATGGTTCCAGCCATAGTCGTTCTGGAGGCACGAGGCCCCCTCGTGCGTGGCATCGCGCGGCGCTTTCCATGGCGCAGGCGGCTGTGGCGGCTGCCAGCGCAGTGCGCCAAGCGGCGGCGCGGCATAGGGAATGGCGCGAAAGCGCAGCACGCCGTCCGCGTCGGCCGAGCCAAGCAGCGGCCCGCTGGCGCTTTGCGCGACAGGCCCGCCCGGCGCCGGTGCCGCCAGGGCCGGGCTGGCGCCAAGCGTCAGCGCGGCCGCCAGGGTGCGAGCCAGCGCGGCCCGCCAGGTGAGGCGGCTCATTGCGCCAGCCCGGCGCGCGCGGCCGGCACGTTCCAGCCTTCCAGCATGACGGCCGCAGCAGTGCCGGCAGTCGCGGGCCAACGCACCGTGATCGTGCGGGTTTCGCCGGGCATCACGGCGACATAGTTGTCGCTGTAATAGGCGGGCAGGATGCGCTGGCCGGCCGCATCGACCAGCGTCGCGCGGGCATTGAGCGCGGGGGTGCTGCCATGGTTGGTCAGCGTAATGGTGGCCTGGCGCTCCCCGCCTTCTGCGGAGGTGGATGCGGCGGCCAGCCCAAGCGGCGCAGGCGCCATGGCGTTGAGCGCGCGATAGGCAGCTTCGTCCTTGCCGCGCCAATAGACCGTATCGTTTACGGCTTTGCCGGAGCGATCGGTGATCTTGAGGCTGACCAGCACCATGGGATCGCGGGCAAAGATCGCATCAAGCGGCAGCGCCTTGAGCGTGGTGTCGCGGTTGGCGAGGGCATCGGTCCGGTCGGTCCGCGTGAACAGCACCTTGCCCGCAAGGTCGGTCACCGTGCTGGCCACGGTCAGGCCCCTGGCATCCTGCTGCGTGGTGTTGACCAGCACCAGCGCATTGTCGGGCAGGTTGAGCTGGGCATGCAGTGGCCGGGCGGCGCGCTGGGCCCCGTAATAGGCCGCGTGGGTATCGAAGTCAGAGCTGTAGATCTGCCAGGCGTTGGACGGCCAGGCCGGATGCGTCATCCAGAACAGGCGCCCGCTGTTCTTGGTCCAGAGGTGGCCGAGGAAACCCTCGATCATCGCCTGGTGGGTTTCCAGGTTCATCATCTGCGCCTTGCGCTCGAAATCGGCAAAGCTGGTGGCCGCGCCAAAGCGGCGGTCGAGGCTGGCCATGAACGTCTTGGTGTCGCCGTTGCCGGAGAAATGCCAGTCGTGATAGGCCAGCGTATCGCTCAGCGGCCAGCGATCCGCCTCGGGCACGTATTGCGCAATGGCCGCTGCCGTGGCGAGCGAGGGGGTGCCGGTTTCCACCGAGAACCCGGTGGCGAGATCGGTGAAATAGCCTTCCGGCTGGCGATAGTTGTAAGGCCCGGAGCCTTGCAGGTTCACCGTGTTGGAACTGCCGGTGTACCAGCGAGTGCCGTCCAGCTTGAACAGCAGGTCGTCCAGCCCTTCGTTCAGCGTGGGGTAGGGCACGCCTTCGTTGCGGCCGAACCAGATGATGATCGAGGGGTGGTTGCGATAGCGCTTCACCACGTCCTCGGCATTGGCCAGGAACAGTTGCGGATCCTGCGGCTCCACCTGGAAATTCTGGGTCGATTGCCAGAAATCGTTCAGCACCATCATGCCGTATTCGTCGGCCAGGTCGTAGAATTCCGGCTCGGTGCTGGTGCCCATCCAGTTGCGGATGATGTTGAGGTGGGCTTCCTTGTGCAGGCGGAACGCCGGCTCCATCCTCGCGCGCGAGACGCGCTTCATCGCATCGTCCATGCCCCAGCTACCGCCGCGCGCGGCGATCTTCACGCCGTTGACGCGGATCGTCAGGTGCGGTTCGGGCAGGGTGTCCGCCGCGCCCAGCGGTTGCACGGCGGGCGAAGTCTCGCCCGCTGCCGTCAGCGATTCCACCCAGCCGCGTGGGGTTTCCTTGATCGCCTCGTGGCGCACGTCGATCAGCTTTTGCCCGGCGAGGCGGCCGTCGGTGGGCTGCACGTTCACCCGGCGCAGCGCGCCGGCATGGTCCATCAGCGAAAGATCGTACGACACTTCGCGGATGCCGAAGCGGGTTTCCGCCCGGTCCGACACCGCGCCATCCACCGTGGCCGTCAGATGCAGCGGATGCAGCGCCTGCTCGCCATAGCCGTTGGGCCACCACAGCTTGGGATTCTTGACGTGCAGTTGCGGGAAATCGGCAGGGGTGAAGCGCACTTCGCCTTCGCCCGGCGTCAGCGTGATCGTGCGCTCCACGGTCACGTTGTCGAACGCGGCGCGCACGGTGACGGTGCGCGGGGCATCGGCATCGTTGCGCAGCGGCACGGTGATCAATACGTCAGCGCTGTCGGTGCGCGGCAGCGGCAGGTCGGTCACCACCTGGCTGTCGAGCAGGCGCACGTCGCCCCGCGCGGCAAGCTGCACGTCCTGCCACAACCCGGTGTCGCGGTCACGGATGCCGGGGATCCAGTCCCAGCCTTCGGTGGCGACGAACGTGGGGCCATCGATCGCCAGTTGCCCGCCGTTCTCGCCAACGCCCGCCGCGATCGACTGCTCGTGCGGAATGCCCGGATGCGGCGGCGGCGAGACTTTCACCGCGATCACGTTTTCGCCTGCCACCGGCACCAGGGTGAATTCGCCACGGGCAAAGGCGCCCTTGGTCTGGCCCAGCTTCTTGCCGTTGACCCAGATCTCGGCGGCATAGTTGATGCCGTTGAAGCGCAGCGCCAGGCGCTTGCCCGCCGCATCGGCCGGCACCGTGAAGCTGGTGCGATACCACCAGTCCTGCCGCGCCAGGCTTTCGGGAATGCGCATGTTGTTGAGGCCGTAATAGGGATCGGGATAGACCCCGCGATCGACCAGCGTCGTCAGCACCGTGCCCGGCACCGTGGCGGCGCGCCACAGGCCCTTGGGGTTGCCGGGTTGCGACAGCGCGGCGCCATCGGCGCCCGGCACATCGGGCGCACCGGCCAGTTGCCAGCCGTTGATGCGCCACAGCCCCTCGGCCAGCGGTTGCACCGCCGGGGCCGTGGGCGCCGGCTTGGCCACCGGGGCGGAAAACCCGCCCTTGGCCTGGGGCAGGGTCCAGGGATCCTGCTGGCGCCAATAACCCGTGTTGGCGGTCTTCTGGAATTCCCAGCCCACGCCGACGTGCCACATCTGCACCAGGTCGAAATCGGGTTTGGCCGCGACCAGGGCCTGAACTGCCGGGGCGGGCAGGGCGCCATCCTCGATCCGCGCATCGACCAGGTCGCCGCCGAAATGCCCCAGGCCCGGCAGCGCCGGGGCCACGGCCAGGCGGGGCGCCAAGGCCCCGGCATCGGGCACGGCGCTGCGCGCCACTTCCTGCCCATCGACATAGATCACGCCTTCGCTACCATTCCAGCTCGCCGCCAGGTGGGTAAACCGCCCCGCAGCCAGCGCGCGCGGCGCCACCAGTGTCGCCCCGCCAACGCGCAGCGCCGGCTTGCCATCGACAAGCAGCAGGGCGCGCGAAACGCCGCCAGCCGTATCGCCAATCGCGAGCAGAACCACGCTGCCCGGCTGCACCGCCTGTGGCCGAACCCAAGCGGCAAAGCCGGTGGGGGCACGGGCTGCCAGAACCGGCGCATCGGCCGGCACGTCACGGGCGATGCCGATCCCGCCCTGCATCACGGCCGCGTTCCACGGGCCGCCATTGGCAACCGGCGCAGCGCCCGCGAGCGGGGCTGTCATCCCACCCAGAATCGTGGCGGCAAGCAAGCTGGTGGCAAAGCGCATCGAATGTCCCTCTCCAAATCCGCGCGTCACCCGCTTGGCCGGGCGTTTGCGCCGGTGTATGGCATGGTGCGCGCGGCGCTCCCATCCCAACATCGTCGGTTCCCTTCTGACGCAAACCGAATTAATAAGTCAAATTGAATTATTCATTGGGAGAGAGCGATGCACGCGAATTTCGAGGGTGGCGCGGGCGGGGAAGGAGCCGGTTTCTCGGCATCGATCCCGCCGATGCGTGGCGCGGCGTTGAAAGCGGCAGTGGCAGCGAGCCTCGCCGGCTTGCTGTTCGGATTTGATACGGCCGTGATTTCGGGGGTGACCGAGGCGCTGCGCCAGCATTTCGCGCTATCGGCCACCGGGCTTGGCATCGCCGTGTCCTCCGCGCTGTGGGGCACGCTGGTGGGTGCCAGCGTGGCGGGGCGATTGGGCGACAGTCTGGGCAGCCGCCGCGTGCTGATCTGGATCGGCATTGCTTACCTCATCTCGGCGCTGGGTTCGGCCCTGGCCAATGGCATGGGCCTGTTCGTCGCGTTCCGTTTCCTGGGCGGGCTTGCCATCGGCGGGTCTTCGGTGCTGGCGCCGGTCTATATTTCGGAAGTGAGCGCGGCGGCCCGGCGCGGGCGCTTGGTGGCCATGTTCCAGTTCAACATCGTGGCTGGCATCCTGCTGGCCTATTGCAGCAATTGGCTGCTGGCGTTGGCTTTTCCGGCCGACATTGCCTGGCGCGCGAAGCTTGGCGTTGCCGCGCTCCCCGCGCTGTTCTTTGCGCTGATGCTGCCCGGCATCCCGGAAAGCCCGCGCTGGCTCGCTGCCAAGGGGCGCGCGGCGGCGGCACGGGATGCGGCTGATCGTCTGGGCATCGAGGCGCCTGCGGTGGCCAGCACCGACCAGTCCGACACGAAGCTCGACTGGCGGCGGCACCGCCGGCCGATCCTGCTGGCGCTAGCGATCGCCGCGTTCAACCAGTTGTCCGGCATCAACGCCATCCTCTATTATCTCAACGACATCTTTGCCGCAGCGGGCTTCACCGGCGTTTCGGCAGACCTTCAGGCGGTGGTCATCGGCCTGACCAACCTGATCGCGACGATGGTGGCGATGACGGTGATCGACCGCGTCGGCCGTCGTCCGCTGCTGCTGACCGGGGCGGTGGGCACGACCATCGCCCTGGCCGGCGTGGCCGCCATCTATGCCACCGGCCAGGGCGCGGCGCTGCTGCTGCCGCTGCTGGTGCTGTTCATCGCCGCCTTCGCGTTTTCACAAGGTGCGGTGATCTGGGTCTATCTTTCGGAAATCTTTCCCACGCCGGTTCGCGCGCGGGGACAGGCGCTGGGCAGTACCACGCACTGGGTGCTCAACGCCGCGATCAGCTTTGCCTTCCCGGTGGTGGCGCAGTTCACGCAGAGCCTGCCGTTCGTGGTCTTTGCCCTGGCCATGGCGGTACAGGCCGTGGTGGTGTGGCGGTTCTTCCCGGAAACGCGCGGCGTCGATCTCGACGAGCTGGCGGCGCGTCTTTCGGCCTGAAACCAAGCGCGGCGGGGCCTTTTACCAGGCCCCGCCGCAACCCGCTCAGTGCGTGGCGCAGGCCAGGCGCACCTGCGCATCCATGCCAAGCTTCACCCGCGCCAGGCTGACTGTCATGGCGCCGGGGGTGGACAGGATCAGTGGCGCTTCCACCGCGTCCATCTTTGCGCCGGCCTGGCGCAGGCATTGCAGCGGCACGCCGAGCGTGGTCCAGGCGCCGCGTGGCAGCATGTCCAGCTTGCCCAGGGGCAGGCGCGCGGTCTTGCCGGCGCTGCGCAGGCCAAGGCTGACCGGCGCGGTGGGCGCGCTGTCCACGCGCACGGTCGCCACCAGCATCATCTCGCCGTTGGTCTCGCGCGAGAGGTCGGCCGGCGCGTGGGTGGTCAGCGCCAGGGCCGCTTCGCCCTTGGTGCCGGAAAAGGCAAAGGTGCGCGCCCCTTCCTGCACCTGATAGTCTGTGGCGCTGATCGTCACGCCGCTGTCTGCCACGCTCGCCGGCACGCTGGTGATCCGGGTGATCCCGCCCGTGCCGGCGTTCTGGATTTCCAGTGACCAGCCCGGCGTCGGCACACCTTTCTGGAAGTATTCGGTGGTGCTGCCGGCGCTATCGTCCACGCCCGATTGTTCGGGCAGCGGTTGCCACGGCGCGGCTGCCGTCTTGGTCGAAAGCCCATAGCCCAGCGGATAGAGCGTGGCACCCCCCGGCACGGCGGTGTTGGGCCAGCGGAACGGCAGGCGACCGGTGAAATCGTGGGCCATCGTGCCGTCGGCCCGGCGCAACAGCACATCGGCCACGCCTTCGCCTTCCGATCCCGGCAGCCACGCCACCACAAAGGCATCGGCCAGGTTCAGGAACGGGTTGGTGTAAAGCGGCCGCCCGGTCAGCATCACGGCCACCACCGGCACCCCTTGGGCCTTGAGCCGGCGCATCGTTTCAAGCGGCGCACGCAGATCGGGCTTGAGTTGCAGGCTGCGCAGGTCGCCCTGGAACTCGGCATAGGGCGTCTCGCCGAACACCACGATGGCCGCGTCCGGCTTGGCGCCGGAATAGCTGCCATCGGGTGAGAGCGTGGCCTGTCCGCCCGCCACCTTGGCCGCCTCCGCGATACCTTGCCACAAGGTGGTTGCGCCGGGGAACAGCTTGGGGTCGAGCCCGGTGCCCTGCCACGACAGCGTCCAGCCGCCCGATTGCCGGGCAATGTCATCCGCGCCGTCACCTGCCACCAGGATCCGTGCCTTGGGCGACAGCGGCAACAGGCCCTTGTCGTTCTTGAGCAGCACGAGCGATTCCCGCACGGCCTGGCGCGCCACGGCGCGATGCTGCGCGCTGCCGAGCAGATCGAACTGGCCGGCATAGGGGCGGGAGGAGGGGCGCCCCGCCTCGAACAGGCCGGCCCGCATCTTCACGCGCAGCACCGCGCCCACCGCTTCGTCCAGACGGGCCATGGGCACCGTGCCGTCCCGCACTTGCGCGATCAGGCTGTGATAGAGCGGTTTCCAGCTATCTGGCGCCATCAGCAGGTCGATCCCGGCGTTCACCGCTTGCGGGCAGGATGCATTGCTGCATCCGGCCACCTGGCCATGCGCGTTCCAGTCGCTCACCACGAGCCCGGCAAAGCCCATGCGCTTTTTCAGCACATCGGTCAGCAGGCTCTTGTTCCCGGTCATCTTCACGCCGTGCCAGCTCGAAAAGCTGGCCATGACCGACAGCACCCCGGCGTCGATCGCGCTGACATAGGGCAGGGCGTGCACCTTGATCAGCGTCGCCTCGTCCACCACGGCATCGCCCTGGTCGCGCCCCTCGAAAGTGCCGCCATCGGCCAGGAAATGCTTGGCCGTGGCGATCACGTGCGGCCCTGCCAACAAGGGGCCGGCATTGGGCTTGCCCTGCAACCCCTCGATGAACGGCCGGGCATAGCTCGCCACCAACGCCGGGTCTTCGGAATAACCTTCGAACGCGCGGCCCCAGCGCGTGTCCTGCGGCACGGTGATGGTCGGGGCAAAGGTCCAGTCGATGCCGGTCACGCGCACTTCGGTGGCGGTGACGGCGGCGATCTTTTGCAGCAAGGCCGGATCGTGCGTGGCGCCCAGGCCCGAGTTGTGCGGAAACAGCGTCGCCCCCACGATATTGCTGTGCCCGTGCACCGCGTCCGTGCCCCACATCACCGGGATGGCCACGCCGCCATCGCGCTTGTCCACCGACGCATCGTAAAACGCATCGGCCAGCTTGAGCCATTCCGGCGCCGGGGCATAATCGTTGCCGCCCGGTCCGGCATTGCCGCCGTTGAGCACCGAGCCCAGGTGATAGCGGTGCACGTCTTCGGGCGTTACGGCGGATAGGTCGGCCTGGAGGATCTGGCCGACTTTTTCCTCCAGCGTCATGCGCTTGATCAGGGCTGCGATCCGCGCTTCCATGGCGGTGTCACGGCGCCAGGGCCAGTGCGCTTGCGGCCACAGCCCGGGGTGGGCCGTTGCGGCATCGGTATCGGCACCCGCCGCGCTGGTGGCGGCATGCGGCGCGGACGCGGCAACCTGGCCGGCCGCCGGCAAAGCTGCTGCCAGGCCTAACGAAAGAACCAGTGCGGCGCAGGACACGCGCGAGGCAGGAATGTGGGATCGGGGCATTGTGGGCATCCTTAATTAAAACAAGTTTAAATAATTTTTGGTTTTCTGATGGCATTGTGCCAAAGTCCGACATGATCGGAGCGCGGGGCGCCAACATTTGCGCGGGGGGATGCTGTTTTGCGCATTTGTTTTGCGCGCCGTGCGTGGCAATAGACAGACATGGGATCGAGGCACGATGAACAGGTTGAAACCGCGCCGGACGGCAGCCACGCGGGCGCGGCGGGCGTAATGGCGAGCGACCAGATCCGCCTTTCGGGCACGAATCTCGAGCGGGCGGCTGATCACAACCAGCGCGTCACGCTGCACGCGATCCGCGTGAACGGGCCACTGACCCGCATTGATCTGGCGCGGATCACCGGCCTCACGCCGCCGGCCATCGCCAATATCACCAAGCGGTTGATGAGCGACGGCTTGATCGAGGATGCCGGCCAGCGGCGCGGTGGGCGCGGCCAGCCGGCCACGCGCCTGGTAATCAACCGCACCGCCTGCTATGCCATCGGCGTCAATATCGATCGCGACCACATCACCCTGGTGATTGTGGATTTCGCCGGCGCGGTGGTGGCGGGCATCACGCAGGACATCGCCTTTCCGATGCCGGAGGATGTCCGCGCGCTCTATCGCGGCTCGATCCACCGCCTGATGGACGAGGCCGGCGTTGATCCGGCGCGCCTGGTCGGGCTGGGCGTGGCCAAGCCCGACGATTTCGGCCTGGTTGACCTGCCCGGCAAGCCCGCCGATTTCGCCCGCTGGGAAACCACTGATCTCGCCGAGATTTTCCACGGTCCGTTCGATCTGCCGATATTCGTGGAAAACGATGCGGCCGCCGCCGCCATGGGCGAGCAGCAACTGGGCCACGGGCAGACTTGCTCCAGCTTCTTCTACATCCTGATCTCGTCCGGCCTGGGCGGCGGGCTCGTGGTCGATGGCGCCTATTTTCGCGGGGCGAATGGCCGCAGCGGTGAAATCGGGTTCTTGCTGGCGCGCGCCGAGGGGCAGGCGCCGCATCCGGTGCAAGACGTTGTTTCCCTCTCGGGCGTGCGCCGCACGCTCGAACGCGCCGGGCAGAGCGTGGCCGACTTGCGCGGCAATCCCGATGACCCCGGCCTCGATCCGGCGATGACCGCCTGGGTGGATGCGGCAGCCGAGGAATTGTGCGATCCGCTGATTGCTGTCAATTGCCTGATCAACCCGGCGGCGATCTTCGTCGGCGGCCGCTTGCCGGCGCGCTGGGTCGATGCCCTGGCCGATCGGCTCAACCATCTGTTGCAGCAGCGCGGTGCCCACGTGCCCGCGCTGTCGCCGGTGCAGCGCGCTCGGCTGGCAGAAGATGCGCCCGCTGTCGGCGCCGCAATTCTGCCGTTCAGCCATTTCCTGCTGCCAGCCGCGCGCGTGCTGTGGACGGCCGACGCGCCCGCCTGAACGGCTGATTGGGCAAGGGCAGATCACGCGGCCGCCCGCGTTCCTGTCTCCGCAGCCGCTTCCAGCGCATCAAGCGCCAGTGCCACCGGACCAAGCGGGCCGGCCTTGTCGCCCAGCCCCGGCGCGCAGCAGTAATCCTCCGCTTCTGGTACGGCCATGTATCCGGCCACGCTTTCGCGCAGTCCGGCGTGGATCAGGCCAATCAACTGCGGCTGTCCCTGGATCACCCCGCCACCGAACAGGATGCGGCGCGGCGCGGTGGTGAGCAGCATGGCATGGCACATCTGCGCCAGGGGATGGGCGACGGCCTGCCACACCGGATCGTCAGCCGGGATGCCATGGATCGGTCGCTCGCCCAGCCGCGCCTTGATCGCTGGGCCAGATGCCAGCCCTTCGACGCAATCGCCGTGATAGGGGCAGGCCCCGGCCCAATCGTCTCCCGTCAGCCGGGCCACGCGGATATGGCCCAGTTCGCAGTGCGCCAGGCCCCGCGTCGGCCGCCCGTTGACGATCAGGCCCACGCCCACGCCGGTGCCCACGGTGACATAGGCATAGTCCGTCAGGCCCTGCGCCGCGCCCCAACGGCCTTCGGCCAGCGCCGCAGCATTGACGTCGGTATCGAAACCCCACGGCTCGTCATGCCCGCCGCGCAATGCGCCCAGCACGTCGGTGTCGCGCCAGCCTGGCTTGGACGTGCTGGTGATATGGCCATGGTTAGGGGCGGCGGGATCGAGTTCGACCGGCCCGAACGAGCCCACGCCAATCGCGGCGAACGGCAGGTCGCGGCGCCATTGCTCCAGCAGCACGGCCAGCGGCGGCAGAGTCTCGGCCGGGCTCAGCGTGGGCAGCGTATGCTGGGCCAGAATCGTGCCATCCGCGCTGGCCAGGCTGGCGATGCACTTGGTGCCGCCCAGTTCGATTCCGGCGACGCGCGTTTCAACCATGTCTGCAAAGTCCTTCGGGAAAAGATACTGCCGTTGAGGCGGCTTGTCGGCGGGCCTAGGCACCGCGCGTGATGTGGGCGATGAAATCGCGGTGCGGGCGGGCATCGGCCACGGCGGTGGCAACGGTTTCACGCATGCGGTGCAAGGCCGCGCGGATTTCATCGTCGGTGAAATGGTCCGCCATGGGATCGTGCGCATCCGGCAACCAATCGAACCCGGCGTACATCGACAGCCAGCTCGGATCGAGGAAGCTTTCCCATTCATAGCGCACCAGGCGCCCACGCGCGCGAAACAGGCGCAGCTTGTGGGCCAGCATTTCGGGCACTTCGGCCTCGCGCAGGCGGTCCCAGAACGGTTCGCCCACGCGCCGGTTGCCCAGGTAGTGCAGGATCAGGAAATCGCGGATGCGGGCATATTCCAGGCTGGTGGCGCGGTTGAACTCGTCGGCCAAGGCTGGATCAAACGTGGCATCCGGGAAGAAGTCCGCCAGGCGTTCGATCGCTGTCTGGATCAGGGTGATGCTGGTGGATTCCAGCGGCTCCAGAAAGCCGGCGGCCAGCCCCATGGCCACGCAGTTTCCTGCCCAGAAGCGTTGGCGATGCCCGGCGCCAAAGCGGATCAGGTTGGGTTCGGCCAGCGCCTCCCCCTCCAGCCGCGACAGCAGCTTGGCGGTGGCCTCGTCGTCAGACAGCATGGCGCTCGAATAGACATAGCCATTGCCCACGCGATGTTGCAGCGGAATGCGCCACTGCCATCCGGCCTCGCGCGCGGTGCTGACGGTATAGGGCCAATCGCGCGTGGCGTCAGCAGCGCAGGGGATGGCCACGGCCCGGTCGCACGGCAGCAGGTGGGTCCAGTCGATCCATTCCACGCCCAGCGCCTTGCCCAGCAACAAGGAGCGAAATCCGGTACAGTCGATGAACAGGTCGCCGGCCACCTGGCCGTGCTCCTTGGTGACGAGATGGGCGATATGGCCGCGCTCGCCGTCCAACGCCACGTTGGTGATCACGTCGTCGATATGGCGCACGCCTTGGCCCAATGCACGCGCACGGAGCATGGCGGCAAAGTGGCTGGCATCGAAATGCACCGCCCAATCGAACACCGCGAGGTCATTGACCGGCTTTTCCGGCGGCAGCATGAACGCGCCGCGCCGCGCCATCGCGGTGCACAGGCTATAATCGGCAAGGTCAGTCGGCTCTCCCGCATGGCGCAGCTTGAGCCAGTATTGATGGAACGGCACCCCGCGCGAGGGGACGCCGTAAAGCCCGAAAGGATGGAAGAAGCGCTGCCCCGGCGCGGCCCAGTCCTGGAATTCGATCCCCAGTTTGACCGTGCCGCCCGTGGCGCGCAGCACGTCGATATCATCCACGCCGATCGCGCGGAAATAGTCGCGGATGCCCGGCACCGTGGCTTCGCCCACGCCGACAGTGCCGATCGCGCTCGATTCCACCACGGTGATGCCAACGCCCTGGCGCGCCAGTCGCCCGGCGAAATAGCACGCCGCCATCCAGCCGGCGGTGCCGCCACCAGCGATCACGATCTCGCGAATGGGCTGTGCGCCGCTATGGGCGGGATTGCTCGCGGGCTGGTCGATCATGACAACACCCTTTGCATCAAGCGAAAAGACCCGCCGTCCAGGGGAGGATTGGAACGGCGGGTCAGTCGGGAGGTCGCTAAGGCAGCCTGGCTGTCCTCAGCGCATCAGAACTTCGTACGCGCGCCGATCAGGAAGCGGCGTTCGTAGATGTTGTTGAAGGCCTTCTGGTCGGGGAACGAGAGGTAATACTTCTCGTGCTCGCCGGTCAGGTTGGAGCCCTGCGCATAGATCGTCAGGCGCTTGTTGATGTCATACGACACCGATGCGTCGATATAGTTGGTCGGCGCCTGCATCAGGGTCAGGCCCGTGATGCCGGCGAAGTTGGTCTGTTCCACGCGGGCCGAACGATAGTTCCACGCAACGCGCGCCTGGAGACCATACTTTTCGAACCACAGCGCGGCGTTGACCTGGTGCTTGGAGTTGTCCTGGAACGGCAGCTTGGCCCCGGTCAGGTCGGTGCCGCCAGCGTTGGAGTCCGACAGCGTGTAGTTCAGGTCCACCCCGAAACCACCCAGCGCACCCGGCAGGAAGTCGAAGCCCAGCTTGGCCCCTGCTTCCAGACCCTGGAGATAGCCACCAGTGCCCTGAACCTTGGAATTGATGTTCACCGTGTTGCGCACCACGCCGTCCTGGTCAGGCAAGTCAGACCGCTTGACCGAATCCGTCGCAATGAAGCTCTTGATGTCCATGCGGAAAAGCCCAAAACTGAGCAAGCTGGTACGGTTCAGGTAATACTCGAATGAAAGCTCGTAGTTGGTCGATCGCCATGGATTAAGCATCGGGTTGCCGTTGGAGTTGCCCCCGGAAACGCGGAATATTGGTGGATTGAAGGTAGTGTCGATGGCGTAGTTGAGATCAAGGCCACCACCCCAGTTATCCAAATCCAGCAGCGTCATATTCTTGGAAAATGCTGCGCGCACGCGAAACTTTTCGGTCACATCGAGCGAGGCATTCATCGCAGGAAGCCAGTCGGTGAACGAACGGTGCGTGATGATATCACCCACATCCGGCGCGGGCAGGCCATAGGCTGCCGCCGGGCCAGAGATGTTCTGGCGCACGTTGAACGTGGTGTTGATGACGCGCAGGCCGGCGTTGGCGCGAAATGCCATGCCGCCGATGTCGGTGTTCCAGTTGATCTGCCCATAGGCTGACTTCTGGTGCAGGTTGATCGAGTACGACCGGCCCGGAATGACGAATTCCTTGTTGCCGGGGTAGAAGCTGTTCTGGAACGACACCGCATCGTCCATGGCATGCGGGTCGAGCACGTAGAACGAGCCGACGCCACCCACCGGCACGGTGTACTGCTTGAGGTACTTCGAAATCGTCGCGTCGTTGCCCAAGCGCGTGAGGCCGGCCGTGTAAAAGCCGTTGGCATCGCCGGCAGAACAACTGCTGTTGTTCATCTGGACGTCGAACGCCTTCCACTTCACGTAGCAGCCATTGGGGTCCGAAGCTCCCTGGCCGGCATAGAGCGGGGCGGCACGATCGAAGTAATAGGCTTCCGCGCTGCGCTCACCATAGCGCGCGCCGAAGTCGAACGAGACTTCCGGCGAGAATTCATAGCTGGCGTCGAAACGCGCCACCTTCATGTCGGAATTCGAGCGGTAATTGTTTTCCGACGAGGTGGTCTTGAAGCCATAGGCAGCCGGGTTCGACAGGTTGTTGGCCAGCGCGCTTGGCAGGTTGAAGTTGGGCATGTCGCCGCGATAGTCGATCGTCGCGGGCAGGGTGTTGTAGGTATAGCCCAGCGGGTTGAACGTGCGATCGCCGCCCAGCGCAGCGGGATAATGGCCCACGCCGTTGAACCACTGCTTGCCGTTCGACAGGCTCAACTGGAAATAGCTGTCGTCGAAGTTCTTGTGCGCCTTGCCATAGAGCCCGCGCAGCGTCGCCTTGAATGGCCCGCTGTTGTAGCGCAGTTCGAGGTTCAGGTTGATCGAGTCCGACTTGGTGCGGCCCGTTTCTGAATAACTGTCGAAGTTCTGCAATGTGTAGTTGTACTGATCCACAACGTTGAAGTTGTAGCCATTGATCTTGACGCCGGTATCGCGCGAATGGCCCGGCACAAAGTCCGCAGCCTGCCAGTTCACCGCCTGGAACTGGAAGCCGGCAGTGCGATCGTACTGGGTCTGCTTGGTGTAGAAACCATCGGCAACCAGGTCGAGCTTGTCGTTCAGGTGCGCCTGGAACGAACCATTGAGACCAAAACGCTCGCGCGAGGTGATGCGGTTCCAGCCGGTGTGCGCCTGGGGCGAGAAGTAGACATCGTTGGCATCACCGTCGCCGTTCACGTCGACGCCGACCACCTGGCCGCCGGACAAAACCGTGGTGCCGCGATTGGGATCATCGAAGCGGAAGCCGCCATAGCCGGTGGCGTTGGCAATCGATTCATCGGCCAGGCGGCCACCGTAGTCGCGCTGAATGCCCGAATACGAGTTCGACAGATCGACCTTGGAATAAGACGCCGAAACGAGGAAGCCGACGTCATCGCCGCGCCAGGCGAGCAGCCCGTTGACCGACGGATTCCACTTCTTGGCCTTGTCGCCATACGATCCTTCAACCGCTGCTGCACCCGACAGGCCCTGCTTGAAATCGAACGGGCGGCGGGTCAGCAGGTCGATCGTGCCGCTGATGCCCGAGGCGATCAGGGAAGCGGTGGGCGACTTGATGACGTTCGCGCCGGAGAAGAGCTGCGAGGGAATGTCGGTGAAGTTGGGCTGCGTGGTGGTGATCGAGTTGGCACCGAGATAGGCTTCGCCATTGAGCAGGGTCTGAACCTGGGGCAGGCCGCGCACGTTCACGCCAGCGCCTTCGCCCGCGTCACGGCGTATCTGCACGCCTGGAATGCGCTGCAACGAGTCCGAGATGGTCACGTCGGGCAGCTTGCCGATGTCCTGCGCGGAAATGGCATCGACCACGCTGGCGCTGTTGCGCTTCACGTCGATCGCACGGGCGACCGAGGCGCGAATGCCGGTCACGATGATCGCTTGTTCCGGGGTTCCGGCAGCGCTGTCAGCGGTGGGGTTTTCTGCGGTCTGGGCCGCAGCCAGCGCTGGCATGGTCAGCGCGATGGCAGACGCCGCGTAACTGAGCACGCAAGCGCGGGACGCAAAGGATCGCATCGAAATGTTCCTCTCCTGAAGATCGTAGGTCTAGCTTACGATTAAACAATTTTGTTTTATCTATTTGCCCGTGGATGCGGTTTGCGTCAAACGCTTTCTGAACATTTCTGAAATGAATTGATAAAATCAATTTATCATCAATAGCTTGATGCTGAATGATGGAGCCTTTTCGAACCTGTGCGAGCGCCACCGGATTCGGGATTTGTGCGCCAATATCTTCCTCCCGCTGGCCCTTGATAGGCAAGAAAAAGCCCCCGGAGCGCGTGCTCCGGAGGCTGCTGTGAAGGGCCGATGGGGGGTGTGGATCAGGCCAGCGAGTCGATGATTCCGGCCAACGTCACATCGCGTGTAGAAATGCCCCCCGCGTCATGCGTGGTCAGCCAGATGTCCACCCGGTTGTAGACATTGCTCCATTCCGGATGATGGTCCAGTCGCTCGGCGGCAAAGCCGACTTGCACCATGAAGGCCATGGCTGCGGGGAAATCGGGCTTGACCACCCGGCGATAAAGCGCGGCGCGCGAAGGATCGTGTTCCCATGCAGGCAATGCAGCAAGGGCCTGCGCCAATTCTTCCTGATCGAGCGGAGCAACGGGGGATGGGCTGGCCATGTGTATCCTTATGCAAGCGAGGGCTGACGGGCATAGGCCTGGGTGCCGCGATGCCACACGCGATCGTGCGGCAGCACAGCATCGGGAGCAAGCGCTGGCAACCCCGCCACTTGGGCATAGAGCGGCGCGAAATCGGTGTTGCGGGTCTGGTCCAGCAGATCGGCAAAGCTGTCGATCACGAAGTAGCTCTGCTGGTAGGTGTCGATATGATAGTCGGTGCGCAGCAGCCGCGCGAGATCGAACCCAAGCCGGTTGGGCGAGGGATCATCCAGCGCGAACACGCTTTCCCCGCGTGATGAGACAATCCCCGCGCCGTAGATGCGCAGGCCTTGCGTGGTGCGCACCAGCCCGAATTCCACCGTATACCAATAGAGCCGAGCCAGGTTGGTCAGCGCATCGAAGCCCTGCGCGCGCAAGCCGCCTTCGCCATAGGCCTGCATGTAATCGGCAAAGACCGGATCGGCGAGCAGCGGGACATGGCCGAACACATCATGGAACACGTCCGGTTCCGAAAGATAGTCCAACTGGTCAGGACGGCGGATGAAGCGCCCCGCCACGAAGCGGCGGTTGGCCAGGTGCTCGAAAAACACCGCATCGGGCACCAGGCCGGGCACGGCCACCACTTCCCAACCCGTGGCGCGATGCAGCCGCTCCGACAGCTCGGCAAAATCTGGAATGCCGGGGCGCGACAGGCGCAGGATATCGACCCCGGCCAGGAATTCCGGTGCAGCCCGATCGCGCAGCATGTCGACTTGGCGGGCAAACAGCGTGTCCCACGTCGCGTGGTCGGCCGGGGTGTAACTGGCCCAGTCCTGCGGGACGGTCCAATCGGCGGCTGCGCCGGGCGGCGGCGTGGAGGGATGGTCGCTGGCCATGGCGACACTGTGCGGCAAAGCGGCTGCAATGTCGTTTCAGAATGAGCGTGTAACACGCTCAGGTTGATAGACGTGTTTCAATATTCCCTGGATAGGCGATATACTTTTCGCATCCATTTCGCTGCAATGCGATATTTGCTTCGTGATTCGTGCTACAACCCTTTGCCTGGACCTGTCATGACAACCGCCACGCTCGTTCTCGATCCGCTCGACCGGCGCCTGCTCCAGGCGGTGCAGCGCCAGGCCGATCTCAGCCACGCCGCCCTGGCCGAGGCGGTGGGCACGTCGCCGGCATCGTGCTGGCGCCGGCTCAAGGCGCTGGAGGATGCCGGCGTGCTCGGCCCCGCTGTGCGCCTGCTCGATCCGGCTGCGCTCGGCCTGGCGCTCGATGCGGTCTGCCAAGTGCGCATGAAGGCGCACGATGCCCAGGCGCGGGGCAGCTTCGAACAGTTCGTGATGGATCGCGACGAAGTGCTCGAATGCCTCTCGATGTCGGGCGAATGGGATTACCAGTTGCGCATCGTGGTGCGCGACATGGCGCAATACGAACACTTCCTGATGCACGCGCTGTTGCGCCATCCGGCTGTAGCCACGTCCGCCTCGCACTTCGCGCTCAAGCGGATCAAGGCCACCACGCAATTGCCGGTGTGAGCGCGCGTCAGCCGCCGTGGCTGCCGATCACGCCATAAAGCTCGGGGCGGCGGTCGCGGAACAGGCCCCAACTCGCGCGTTGCGGGGCGATTTCATCGAGATCGAACGTGGCGGTGATCACCGCTTCCTCCTCGCGTCCGGCCTGGGCGACCACGGCGCCGAACTGGTCGGCGATGAATGACGAGCCATAGAACATGATGTCGCCATCCTCGTTGCGTTCAAAGCCCACGCGGTTGGCGGCGATCACCGGCACCATGTTGGCCCCGGCATGCCCTTGCATCACGCGCTGCCAGTGGGGCTGGCTGTCATAGCCGGGAAAGGCCGGCTCGCTGCCGATCGCGGTGGGATAAAGGATCAGTTCGGCCCCTTGCAGCGCCAGCGCGCGGGCGCATTCGGGAAACCACTGATCCCAGCAGATGCCGGCGCCGATCCGGCCAAACGCGGTGTCCCAGGTCTGGAAGCCGGTGTCGCCGGGCGCGAAAAAGTATTTCTCGCGATAGCCCGGCCCCTGCGGAATGTGGCTCTTGCGATAGAGGCCCAGCTCCGAACCGTCGGCGTCGATCATCGCCAGGGAATTGAAATGGGTCGATCCCACCTGCTCGAAAAAGCTGATCGGCAGCACCACGCCCAGCTCCGCCGCCAGATCGGCAAAGCGCGCGATCACCGGATGCCCGCCCCAGGGGCGGCCCAGCGCAAAGTGGCCGGGGCGCTCGTCGGCGCAGAAATAGGGCGTCTCGAACAGTTCCTGCAACAGGATGACTTGCGCGCCACGGGCCGCCGCCTCGCGCACCAGGCTTTCGGCACGGTCCAGGTTGGCGGCAAGATCCCAGGTGCAGGCAAACTGGGTGGCGGCAACGGTCACGGGGCGCATGGGCGTGCTCCTCAAGCGGTAAAGTGGGGCGCGGGCTGGTGCTGGGTGATGCAATGGATCGACCCGCCGCCATAGGGCAGCGCGGGCAAGGGCAATTGCACCACCTCGCGGTCTGGGAAGGCGGCTACCACCGCAGCACGCGCGGCGGCATCCTGCGGCACGCCATGGCCGGGCATGATCACTGCGCCATTGGCGATATAGAAGTTCACATAGGATGGCTGGTGCCGCGCGTCGGCCGGGTCGATCACCGGCGCGGCCGGCAGGTCCACGATGGTGAAGGTGCGTCCCTTGGTATCGCGCTGGGCCAGCAGGGCGGCGCGATTGGCTGCCAGCGTCCGCGCACGCGGACCTTGCGCGGTTGCGGGGTCTTCCATCATCACCACGCCCGGTCGCACGATTGCGGCCAGGCAATCGACATGGCCATCGGTTTCCACTTCGCCGGCATCGCCGGGCAGCCAGACCACGGTTTGTGCCCCCAGCGCGGCGCAGAGTTCCGCCTCCACCTGCGCGCGGGTTAGCCCCAGATTGCGATTGGCATGAAGCAGGCAGCTTTCGGTGGTGATAACCGTGCCTTCCCCGTCAGAGAGGATCGCGCCGCCTTCGGCCGTCAACGGGCAGGTGACCAGCGGCAGGCCGAGATGCTCCGCCAGGTGCCGCTTGAGCGCGGCATCGGCGGCATAGGGATGGTATTTATGCCCCCAGGCGTTGAACGCCCAGTTGACCACGGCCAGGCCGCCCTTGGTGCCGCGCACGAACGTCGGCCCGGAATCGCGCATCCAGCTATCGTCGATCGGCGCCACGAACGGGGTGACATCGGGGCCGCACTGGGCGCGCACAGCGGCTTCATCCTGCGCGCGGCAGACCATGATGACCGGTTCGTGCCGGGCGATGGTCCGCGCCACCAGGGCGAAATCGGCCTGCGCGGCAGCCAGCCGGTGGCGCCACAGCTCGGTCCGAACCGGCCAGGCCATCCAGCATGCGGAATGCGGCTCGGTTTCCGCTGGCATGAGGAATTTTTGCGCAAGGTAGGGCGACAGGTCCAGTCGCATGGGGTTGCTCGCTTGCTGATGCTGGATGCCGTGGCGGTATCGCCCTGGCAACACGGATCATGGCGCAAGCGCGGCAACCTGCCAAACGCGGTCTTTTCACGCTTTCGATGAAAAGCCTTCACCCCAACTCAAGCGGCAAAGCGCGCAATCGCTGCCAGTCCGGCCTCGTCGAGGCCACGCTGGTGCAGTTCGCCGATCAGCAGGCCATCGGGAGTCCTGCCGGCGCGGGTGGCGCAGGCAAAGCGGCGCACCGCTTCCAGGCGCGGGTCGGCGAGCGGCACCGGGGCGTTGTCGCCGAACAGGCGGGTCATCCAGCGCTGCATGCGCGTCTTGGCATGGTCGGGAACGGCGGGCGCGCGGCAGCCGATGGTTTCGGCATCGTGGGCGCCGACATGGGCCGCCAGCCAATCCTGGCGGGAGAGGGAGGGAGCAGGCAACATGGCAAAATCTCCTTCACGAACAGCGGGAAACGGACCGGGTGGATCAATCCGCCAGCGCGGTGGAAACGGTGGCGCCCTGGGTCAGCGTCTTGTGCACCGGGCAGCGATTGGCGATCGCCAGCAATTCGGCACGGATCGCCGGGTCCAGCGTGGGATCGAGGGTGATCACGCGGTCGAATTGGTCGGGCGGAGTTTGCCCGGCGGCGCGGGCATGGCGCACGTGGGTCTGCACTTCGCCGATCTCCCAACCCTTGCGCCCGGCGTAGAAGCGCAGCGTCATCGTGGTGCAGGTGGCCAGGGCCGCGCAAAGCAGGTCATAGGGCGTCGGGCCAGTGCCCAGCCCGCCGAGCGCCACCGGTTCGTCGGCCAGGATATCGTCCTCATTCTCCCGCCCGCCGATCGCCAGGCGGGACTGGAACGTGCCGGCCCCGGTGCTGGTGGCGCTGGCATGGGGCAGATGGGCGGGGGCGGGAGCAGTGTCGGTCATGGCCTTGAACCTTTCAGGGCATCGGCGGGCGCGGGCGGAAAGGCAGGGGAGGGCGGCTGCTGCGCCGTGCAGCCGCCCTTGGCAGGTGGGGTCAGAGCGTATCGACCAGCACGATTTCGCTGTCTTCCAGCGCAGTGATGGTGATCGTGTCCAGATCGGCAATGGCCAGGCCATCGCGGGCATTGGCTTCCACGCCATTGACGGCGACCTTGCCGGTAGCCGGCACCAGGTAGCCCTTGCGTTCGGCCCCCAGCACATAGTCCACGCACTGCCCGGCGTGCAGCGTCGCCGCCACCAGGCGCGCTTCGGTGCGGATCGGCAGGGCGTCCTTGTCCTGCGCATAGCCGCTGGCCAGCACGACCAGTTCACCAGCGCGTTCCGCCTTGGGGAACTGGCGGGCGCCCCAGCTCGGCTGTTCGCCGCTGCGGGTGGGCATGATCCAGATCTGGAAGATGCGGGTGGTTTCATCCTCCAGGTTGTATTCGGCATGGGTGATCCCGGTGCCGGCGCTCATCACCTGCACGTCGCCAGCGGCGGTGCGGCCCTGGTTGCCCAGGTTGTCGCGGTGGGTGATCGCGCCTTCCCGCACATAAGTGATGATTTCCATGTCGCGGTGGGGGTGCGGGGGAAAACCGCTCTTGGCTGCGATGGTATCATCGTTCCACACGCGCAGGTTGCCCCACGCCATGCGGGCCGGATCATAGTAGTCGGCAAACGAGAAGTGATGGGCAGCGTCCAGCCAGCCGTGGTTGGCGCGGCCGATGCCAGAAAAGGGGCGCAGTTCGATCATGGCTTGTCTCCGATCGCTGGCGGCCTTCCGGGCCGCTCAGCTCTTGGGGCCAATCTAGGCATTCTCGCTTGCAAAGAAATGGCAATGATGGAAAATCATCGGTGAAGGAAATTGCATAATGTCTTTGCCCGATCTGGAAGCCTGGGCGATCTTCGCCAAAGTGGTGGACACTGGCTCATTTGCCGCTGCGGCCGATGCGCTGGGCCTGTCCAAGCCCACGGTGTCCAAGGCGATCACCCGGCTGGAGGCCCGGCTGGGCGTGCCCCTGCTGCATCGCACCAGCCGCCGCCTGGCCTTGACCGAAAGCGGGAGAGGCGTGCTCGACCGGGCGCGCCGCATCCTCGCCGATGGCGAAGCGGCAGAAGCGCAGGCCGGGGCCGAAGGCGACGTGCCGCGCGGGCTGGTGCGCCTGGCGGTGCCGATGGGCTTCGGCCTGCGCCATGTCGCGCCGCTGCTGCCGCAATTCTTGGCCGAATATCCCCACGTCGGGCTCGATCTCGATCTGTCGGATGCGCGCGTCGACGTGGTCGGCGGCGGGCATGACGTAGTGCTGCGCATCGCCGGGCTGGACGACAGTTCGCTGCGCGCCCGCCGCCTGTGCACCGTGCGCCGCCCGCTCGTGGCCGCGCCCGCCTATCTCGCCGCGCATGGCACACCCAGCCATCCGCGCGAATTGTCCCGCCATGCCGGGCTGCTCTACACCAATCTCGATGCGCCCGATGTCTGGCGGTTCCACCACGCGGTGGAGGGGGATTACGTCGTCACCGTCAAGGGCCGCCTGGGCGCCAACAACGCCGATGCCCTGGCGCCGGCCTTGCTGGCGGGGCAGGGACTGGCACTCCAACCCGATTTCATGGTGTGGGAAGACCTTGCCGCCGGCCGCCTGGTGGAAGTCATGCCGGAATGGCGATTGCCCGATATTGCGCTCCACCTCGTCACGCCGCCCGGCAGCCAGCGTCCGGCGCGGGTGCGCGTGCTGATCGACTTTCTGGCGCGGCACCTGTCGCGCGCACCCTGGTCTTTGGCTCAGGTCGCCGCTGCCCAGTGAAGGATCGCGGCGGTCAGTGCTTCGGCCGCCAGATTGTGCCCGCCGGGGCCGATCACGGCAAACTCGATCGCCGGCAGTTCGGGCAGCACGCCGTGCGGGCGCAGCGGGGCCATTCCTTGCGGCACCAGGCGCAGCGAGTGGGGCATCACGCCAAGCCCGGCCCTTGCCGCCGCTGTCAGCCCGCTCAGCGAGCCGCTGGTAAAGGCTACGCGCCACGGCACCCTGGCGCGATCGAGCGTGTCGAGCGCCAGCGCGCGCGTCACGCTCGGTGGGGGATAGAGCAGCAGCGGCACGGCATCGCCATCCTCATGGCGGAAATCGTGCGCCGCCACCCAGCCGACCGTCTCGCGCCAGGCGGTCACCCCGCGTCGCTCGCCGGAGCGTTTCTTGACGAACATGATGTCCAGCCCACCGGCTTCGAACCGGTCATAGAGCGTCTCGCTCAGGGCCACGGTCAGGGCCACGTCGACATCGGGATGGCGGCGGGAAAACTGCGAGAGCACGTCGGGCAGGGCCGACAGCACGAAATCCTCGCAGGCGCCAAAGCGCAACTGCCCGCGCAGGCGCAGGCCGGAGAGATGCGCGTCCATGCGGCCATGCGCCTCCAGCACGCGCCGCGCGTGGTCCAGGAACGCCTGCCCTTCGGCCGAGAGCGCCACGCGGTGCGTGTCCCGCGCCAGCAGGCGCCGCCCGGCGAGGTCTTCCAGGCGGCGGATCTGCTGGCTCACGGTCGATTGCCGCGTGCCGAGCACGCGCGCCGCTCCGGTGAAGCTGCCGCATTCCGCCACGGTGACGAAGGCGCGCAAGAGGTCTGGCCCGATCATCGCGCCATCATGCCACAGCGCAAGCGGCTATCAAGGGTGTGAATGACTGTTATCGTCATGATCATGATTGTGCATGGCCGTGGCACAGCGTACCTGCCCAGCACACGTTTTCGGCAAGGACCATGCCATGGGCAAGCTGCGCACCCTGATCGACCCCTATTTGCTGCTGCTGATCGGCACGATCGGCCTGGCGGCGCTGTTTCCCGCCCATGGCAGCGGCGTGGCAGTGGCCGATGCGGCGGTCACGGTCGCGGTCGCGCTGTTGTTCTTCCTCTATGGCGCGCGGCTGGCACCCCAGGCGATCTGGCAGGGGATGGCGCATTGGCGCCTGCAATTGCTGGTGTTCCTCAGCACCTTCCTGCTGTTTCCGCTGATCGGCCTGGCCGTGGTCCACACCATCGGCGGCTTCGTCGCGCCCGATATCGCGGTCGGCCTGCTGTTCCTCTGCGTGCTGCCGTCCACGGTGCAATCGTCGATCGCCTTCACCTCGATCGCGCGGGGCAATGTGCCCGCCGCGCTGTGCAGCGCGTCGCTGTCCAACCTCGTCGGCGTCGCGCTCACCCCGGTGCTTACCGCGCTGCTGCTGCCCACTTCGGCCAGCGGCGGCTTTTCGCCCCATGCGCTGGAAAGCATCGCGATGCAGATCCTGCTGCCCTTTGCGGCGGGCCAGGTGGCGCGGCCGTTCATCGGCAACTGGTTGGCACGCTACAAGAAAATGGTCGGCTACGTCGATCGCGGCTCGATCCTGCTGGTGGTCTATGCCGCGTTCAGTGCGGGCATGGTGGCCGGGGTGTGGACCCGCCTGGCGCCGATCGACCTGCTGATCGTGCTGGTGCTCAACCTGGTGATCCTGGCTCTCGTGATCGCGGCGACCACTTTTGCCAGCCGCAAGCTGGGCTTTTCTACCGAGGACGAGATCACCATCGTGTTCTGCGGGTCGAAGAAAAGCATGGCCAGCGGCATTCCCATGGCCACGATCCTGTTTGCCGGCCACGCGGTCAGCCTGATCGTCCTGCCGCTGATGCTGTTCCACCAGGCGCAGTTGTTCGTCTGCGCCACGCTGGCGCGGCGCTATGCCGCCCGCCCGGAAGCCTGATCCGCACCAGCGCCGTCGCAGGGGTCCAGCACCAGCAACAGCCGGCGCTGCCCCGTGCCGGCAATTGGCGGAGAGCGATGCAGCACGGCCGGCTCGGCCACCGCCAGCCGCCCCTTGAACAGCCCGACCTGGCCCGGCTGCATCTGTCCGATCGGCGCCTCGGCGCCGCCGGGGGCCAGTGTCCATTGCGTGCCGGGGCCAACCAGCGGCATGATCAGCCGCACGCTCACATAATCCATGTGAAACCGGCGGCAGGCATCGGTATCCACCACGTCGAGCCGCAGGCGCAGGCGTGGACTGTCGGTCAGCGCCGCAAACCCGCGCATCTGCCGCGCGATTTCCACTGCCAGCGCCACGGTCGCCGGCGCTGCGGCAAAACCGGCGGCACGCAGGCGCTCGCCCAGGTCCTGGGTGCGAAACGGCGCCTCGATCCAATCGTCGATGTCGTCAATTTCCCCCAGGTCCACGCCATCGAGCCAGGCGAGCGCCAGCGGGCGCGGGCGTTGCCATAGCGCGAGTTGCACGGTTGGCTGGTGAATGCGCGCCAGCACGGCCTGGCAGGGCGCAGCGGCAATGGCCGGATGCGGCGGCACGACTTTGTCAGGGCTGGCAGGTGCGTTGGTCAAAAGCATCGTGGCTCGCTTTGATCGATTTGATGTAACGTTGCAACATATCATCCGACGCGATCCGCCGCCTGTCAAGTGCCCCGCAACTTTACGCAATCCTTATGCCCACCGCCCACCGCGCCGTGGAACCTTAACGGCCATCGGGACCACATCGGCGCCGTGTCACAGCCAAGGAGCTGATCATGAACTATCGATCTGTGGGGTCGCGCGGACGCGATTGGGGGCTGCGCCTCGCAGGCCTGGCCGCGCTGGTTACGGTGCCGTTGCTGGCGCGCGGCCTGTCGCATGTGGAGCATGCCGAGCATGGCCATCCCGGCCCGCTGGCGCTGCTGGTGGCGTTGCTGCTGGTGGCCGCGCTGTGGGCGGGTCTTGGCCTGGGCTTGGGTGGCGCGGGCTTGTTCCGCCTGCAACCGCGCCCGCCCCGCGCCTGGCTCCCGCTTTCGCACCAGGAAACGGTGCAGAAGGATCGCGCCCAATGACCGATCTTGTCTGGCTGGCGATCCTTGCCGGCCTGTTTGGCATCACGCTCGCCGCCGTCGCGCTTTGCGACAAGGCCTGAGGAACCCTTCCGATGACCATCTCCGAAACGCTCGCCGCGCTCGTCGCGGCGGGCCTGCTTGTCTATCTCGTGGCCGTGCTTCTGCGGCCCGAACGCTTCTGACGGGGGCCAAGCCATGACATCCGCCACCCTGGTTTCGGGCTTTGGCCTGATCCTCGTCTTTACCGCGCTTGTCGCGCTGCTGGCCAAGCCCTTCGGGCTTTGGCTCTTTGCCATCTATGAGGGGCGCCAGACCCCGCTGCACCGCGTGCTTGGCCCGGTGGAGCGTGGCTTTTATCGCCTCGCCGGCGTCAACCCGGATCAGGAGCAGAACTGGCGGCAATATGCGCTGCACCTGATGCTGTTCCAGGTGGCTACGGTGGTCTTCACCTATGCCATCCTGCGGCTCCAGGGCGTCTTGCCGATGAACCCGCGCGGGTTGCCCGGCATTTCGCCCGATGGCGCGATGAACACCGCGATTGCTTTCGTCACCAACACCAACTGGCAGTGGTATGCCGGTGAAACGGTGCTGTCGAACCTGTCGCAGATGGTCGGCCTGACCCTCCACAACTTCCTTTCGGCCGCCACCGGCATCGCCGTGGCTTTTGCCCTGTTCCGTGGCTTTGCCCGCGCGCAGACCAGCAACCTGGGCAACTTCTGGGCCGATTGCACCCGCATCACGCTCTATGTGCTGCTGCCCGCCTGCGTGGTCTATGCCCTTTATCTGGTCGCCAGTGGCGTGCCGCAGACTTTTGCCAGCCTGGTCAATGCCACCACGCTGGAAGGCGCGCACCAAGCCATCGTGGTCGGCCCGGTCGCGTCGCAGGAAGCGATCAAGATGCTCGGCACCAACGGTGGCGGGTTCTTCAACGCCAACTCCGCCCATCCGTTCGAAAATCCCACGGCGCTGGTCGATTTCGTCCAGATGCTGTCGATCTTCGCGCTGGGTGCGGGCCTGACCTACACGTTCGGCAAGGCCGTGGGCAACACGCGCCAGGGCTGGGCTATTCTCTGGGCCATGCTGCTGCTGTTCGTGGCCGGTGCATCGATCGTGTGGTGGCGTGAAGCCGCCGGCAACCCGATGCTGCACCACCTGGGCGTGATGGGCGCCAACATGGAAGGCAAGGAAGTGCGCTTTGGCGCGGCGGCCAGCGCCTTGTTCGCCACCGTCACCACGGCCGCTTCCTGCGGCGCGGTCAACGCCATGCATGACAGCTTCACCGCGCTGGGCGGCATGATCCCGCTGTTCAACATGCAACTGGGCGAGATCGTCATCGGCGGCGTCGGTTCGGGCATCTATGGCTTCCTGCTGTTTGCCGTGCTGGCGGTGTTCCTGGCGGGCCTGATGGTGGGTCGCACGCCCGAATACGTGGGCAAGAAGATCGAGGCGCGCGAAGTGAAGCTGGCCGTGCTGGCCATCGTCATCCTGCCGCTGTGCATCCTGGGGTTGACGGCCGTGGCCGTGGTCCTGCCCGCCGGCCTTGCCGGGCCGCTGGCCAAGGGGCCGCATGGCTTCTCGGAAATCCTCTATGCCTTCACCTCGGCCACGGCCAACAACGGGTCGGCCTTTGCCGGGCTCACCGCCGGCACGCCGTTCTACAACGGCCTGCTGGGCGTGGCGATGTGGCTCGGCCGCTTCCTGGTCGTGATCCCGGTGCTGGCGATTGCGGGCAGCCTGGCTGCGCGCAAGCAGACCCCGGCCGGTCCCGGCTCGTTCCCCACCACCGGTGGCCTTTGGATCGGCCTGCTGGTCGCCACGATCCTGATCGTGGGTGGCCTCACCTTCCTGCCGTCGCTGGCGCTTGGCCCGGTGGCCGATCATCTGACCGGCGCTGCCAATCTGCTCTACTGACTCTGCTCTATTGAGGATACCTGACGTGTCCCAACCTACCTCGATGTTCTCCGCCGAACTGGTCGTTCCGGCCCTGGGTGGCTCGCTGCGCAAGCTGCATCCGGCCCAACTGGTGCGCAATCCGGTGCTGTTCACCACGGCCGTGGTGGCACTCCTGCTCACCGTGCTGCTCTTCGTGGGCCAGACCGGCCTGTCGCTCGGCTTCCAGATCCAGTTGATCGTGTGGCTGTGGCTTACGGTGCTGTTCGGCACTTTTGCCGAAAGCCTGGCCGAAGGGCGCGGCCGCGCCCAGGCCGCTTCGCTGCGCGCCACGCGGTCAGACCTGGTCGCCCGCCTGCCCGATGGCAGCAAGGTCTCTGCCGCCACGCTGCAAAAGGGTGCGGTGGTGATGGTTGCCGCTGGCGAACTGATCCCGGCCGACGGCGAAGTGATCGCCGGCGTCGCCTCGGTCAACGAAGCGGCCATCACCGGCGAAAGCGCGCCGGTGATCCGCGAGGCGGGTGGTGACCGCAGCGCCGTCACCGCCGGCACCCGCGTGCTGTCTGACGAGATCACCGTGCGCGTGACGCAGGAAGCCGGGCAGGGCTTTCTCGACCGCATGATCGCGCTGGTCGAAGGCGCGCAGCGCCAGAAGACGCCCAACGAGATCGCCCTGACGATCCTGCTGGTCGGCCTGACGATAATCTTCCTGATCGCGGTTGCCACGATCCCGGCCTTTGCCCGCTATGCCGGTGGACAGATCCCCGTCGCCGTGCTTGCCGCGCTGCTGATCACGCTGATCCCCACGACCATTGCCGCGCTGCTTTCGGCTATCGGCATTGCCGGGATGGACCGCCTGGTGCAGTTCAACGTGCTCGCCAAGTCGGGCCGCGCGGTGGAAGCGGCGGGCGATATCGACGTGCTGCTGCTCGACAAGACCGGCACGATCACCGTGGGCGATCGCCAGGCCAGCCAGTTCCTGCCGCTCAACGGCACTTCGCCGGTCACGCTGGCCCGCGCTGCGCTGGTCGCCAGCCTGGCCGACGAGACGCCCGAAGGCCGCTCGATCGTGCGCCTGGCGCAGGAAGCCCATGGCCTTGAAGCGCCAGAAGTGCCGGCCGGGGCCGAGGTCATCCCGTTCACCGCGCAGACGCGCATCTCCGGGCTGGACAACGCCGGCCATGTCGTGACCAAGGGCGCGGTCGACGCGATCCTGCGCAGCGTGCCCGAAGCCGCGCGCGGCACCGCCGCCACTGAGTTGCGCCGCATTGCCGAAGACGTTGCGCGCCAGGGGCAGACGCCGCTGGCCGTGGCCGAAAACGGGGTGCTGCTGGGCATCGTCGCGCTCAAGGATGTGATCAAGGCCGGGGTGCGCGATCGCTTTGCCGAACTGCGCAAGATGGGCATCCGCACGGTGATGATCACCGGGGACAACCCGCTCACCGCCGCCGCAATCGCCGCTGAATCCGGGGTGGATGATTTCCTGGCCGAAGCCACGCCGGAAGACAAGCTGGCGCTGATCCGGCGCGAGCAGCAGGGCGGCCGCCTGGTGGCCATGTGCGGCGATGGCACCAACGACGCGCCCGCTCTGGCTCAGGCGGACGTGGGCGTGGCGATGAACACCGGCACCCAGGCCGCGCGCGAAGCCGGCAACATGGTGGACCTGGACAGCGACCCGACCAAGCTGATCGAGATCGTGGGCCTGGGCAAGCAGTTGCTGATGACGCGCGGCGCGCTCACCACGTTCTCGGTGGCCAATGACGTCGCCAAGTATTTCGCCATCATCCCGGCGATGTTCCTGGTGCTCTATCCGCAGCTTTCGGTGCTCAACGTCATGCACCTGGCCACGCCGCAAAGCGCGATCCTGTCGGCGATCATGTTCAACGCGCTGATCATCCCGGCGCTGGTGCCGCTGGCGCTCAAGGGCGTGCGCTATCGCCCGGTGGGGGCAGGGCAACTGCTCGCCCGCAACCTCGCGATCTTCGGCATGGGCGGGCTGATCGCGCCATTCGTCGGGATCAAGGCGATCGACCTTGTCGTCGCCGCGCTGCATCTTGCCTGAGGAAACTGGACCATGACTTCCGCAATCAATCGCGAACTCGTCGCGGCGCTCCGTCCGTCGCTGGTGATGACGGGGCTGTTCGCCGGGCTGCTTGGCCTGGCCTATCCCGCCGCGATCACCGGCATTGCCCAGGTGGCCTTTCCCTGGGCCGCCAATGGCAGCCTGGTGACCGAACACGGCCAGGTGATCGGGTCTGACCTAATCGGCCAAGGCTTTGCCAGCCCGCGCTATTTCCACGGCCGTCCGTCGGCTGCGGGCAGCGCCGGATACGATGCCTCGGCTTCGGCCGGCTCCAACCTCGCGCCTTCGTCCCAAGCCCTGCACGATCGCGTCGCCGGCGCGGTCAAGGATATTGCCGCCACTTCACCAGGCTCTCCCGTTCCGCCTGACCTGGTGACCACCTCTGCCTCGGGGCTTGATCCCCATATCAGCCCCGAGGCAGCCTTTTTCCAGGTGGACCGCGTGGCCGCCGCCCGTGGCCTCCCGCGCGAGACGGTCCGCGCGCTGGTGACGGCGCAGGTCGAGCAGCCCTTGCTGGGCCTGCTGGGCGAACCGCGCGTCAATGTGCTGCGGCTCAATCGGGCACTGGACGAAGCCACGGTGTCGCGCGCACAAGGGCATTGATGACGCCCGCACGCCCCGATCCCGAAGCCCTGCTGCGCCTTGCCGAGCAGGAAAGGTCAGGCCGCCTCAAGGTTTTCCTTGGGGCGGCGCCTGGCGTTGGCAAGACCTGCGAAATGCTCGACGATGCGCTGGCCCAGTCCCGCGCCGGCGTGGACGTGGTGGTCGGCATTGTCGAGACTCATGGCCGCGTGGAGACCGAGGCGCGGCTGCGCCCGCTGCCGATGCTGCCGCGCAAGGAAGTGGCCCATCGCGGCCACACCCTGCTGGAAATGGACATCGACGCCATTCTCGAGCGCAAGCCCGCGCTCGTGCTGGTGGACGAACTGGCCCATGCCAATGCGCCGGGCAGCCGCCACGACAAGCGCTGGCAGGACGTCGAGGAAATTCTCGCCGCCGGGATCGATGTCTGGTCCACGCTCAACATCCAGCATCTTGAAAGCCTCAACGACGTTGTCGCCTCGTTCACCCATGTGCGGGTGCGCGAGACAGTGCCCGATCGCCTGCTCGATCGCGCCGAGATCGAGGTGGTCGATACCCCGCCCGACGAACTGATCGAGCGCTTGCGTGCCGGCAAGGTCTATGTCCCGCACGAGGCAGCGCGCGCGCTGCACCACTTCTTCTCGCGCTCCAACCTTTCGGCGCTGCGCGAACTCGTGCTGCGCCGTGCCGCGCAGGCGGTCGATGCGCAGATGCTCGATGCCGTGCGGGCGCAGGCGCTTGCGGGCACCTGGGCCACGGCCGATCGCGTGCTGGTGGCGGTGGGCAGTCACGATGCCGCCAGCGACGTGGTGCGCGCCGGGCGGCGCCTGGCCGATGCCCTGCGCGCGCCATGGACGGCGGTGCATATCGAGACGCCGGGTGAGCGTGGCGCGCAGGCCAATGCCCGCCTGGCCGAAGCGATGCACCTCGCCACGCAACTGGGCGGGCAGGTATTGGCCCTGCCGGCCGCCGGTGTGGTTGAAGGTCTGGCTCAGGCCGCTGCCGATACCCGCGCGACGCTGGTGGTGGTGGGGGCGCCACGCCCGCGCCGCTTTGCCTGGCAACGCCGCCTGACGGTGGACACGCTGGCGCGGCGCCTGCCCGATCTGGCCTTGCAACAGGTGCCGGTGGCCCATGGCGCCGCCGCGCGCGTCGCGCGTGCGCAGCCGCCCCTGGACATGGCCACCTGGGGGGGCACGCTGCGCGGACTGGTGCCGGCGCTGGCCGCCACCGCGCTGGTCACCGCGCTCGGGCGCCTGTTGTTTGCCGCCGCGCCCATCACCAATGTGGCGCTGCTCTATTTCCTGCCGGTGATGCTCGCGGCCACGCGCTATGGCCTGGCCACCGGGGTGATCACCGGGCTGGCCGCCTCGCTGGCCTACAACTTCTTTTTCATCCCGCCCACGGGCACGTTCACCATCGCCGATCCGCAGAACATCATCACCGTGCTGGTGCTGGTGGCTGTGGCAGCAGTCAGCAGCCAGTTGGCCGCGCGGTTGCGCCAGCAGGCGCTGCTCGCCGGAGCCAGCGCGCGCACCAGCGCGGCGCTGGCCGGCTTCGCGCGCCTGCTCACCGGTGTGACCACGGCCGAAGAACTGGGGCGGGTGCTCTGTGCCGAGGCAGCGCGACTGCTTGATGCCCATGCCGTGCTGCTGCTGCCCGATGGCGGCAAGATGACCGTTGCGGCGGCCTATCCGCCCGAGAACCGGCTTGAAGTGCTGGACCTGGCCGCCGCGCAATGGGCGTTCGATCGTGCTCAGCCCGCCGGGCGCGGCTCGGGCACGCTCACCGCGTCGGAATGGCTGTTCACCCCGCTGGCAGCCGGTGGCGCGCCGCTCGCCGTGCTCGGCTTGGCGCGGGGAGACGCCACGGCGCCGGTGCGCAGCGACCGCCTGCCGCTGCTCGGCAGCCTGGCCGATCAGGCCGGGCTGGCGCTGGAGCGCATCCGCCTGGAGCATGACATGGCCGGCGTGCGCCAGTTGGAAGAGCGTGACCGGCTGCGCGCCGCGCTGCTCTCGTCGATCAGCCACGATCTGCGCACACCGCTCACCGCCGTGGTCGGAACCTTGCGCGAACTGATCCCGGCCAATGCGGACCAGGCACCGATCCTCGCCACCGCGCGGGCAGAGGCCGAACGGCTGCAACGGTTCATCGCCAACCTGCTCGACATGGTGCGGATCGAAGCGGGTGCCATCCCCCTGCGGCCCGAGGCGGTGGACCTGGCCGAAGCCGTTGCCAGCGCGGTGCACGACTTGCGCCGTACGCTCGGCACCCGCCCGGTCACCATGGACATTGCACCCGATCTGCCGCTGGTCATGGTCGATCCGCGCCTGTTCCACCATTGCCTGATCAACCTGATCGAGAATGCAGTGCGCCATGGCGGCGAGGAAGGCGCGATCACCCTTTCGGCAAAGCGCCGCCCGGAAGGACTGGACCTGATGGTGCTGGACGAAGGGCCCGGCTTGCCACCGGGCATGGAATTTCGCGTATTTGAAGTTTTCACAAGGGTGGAAGGCTCCGATCGCAAGGGCGGCACAGGCCTGGGTCTAGCCATCGTCAAGGGGTTTGCCCGGGCGATGGGGATCGCGGTCAGCGCGACCAACCGCACCGATCACCCCGGCGCGCGCTTCACCCTGCGTTTCTCGGAAAGCCAGTTGCGAAAGATAAGCCCCGAATGAACAGTTTGGCCACCCGCGTGCTGGTCGTGGACGATGAACCGGCCATCCGCCGCCTGCTGCGCGGCAGCCTGGCCCGCGCCGGGCACGACGTGATCGAGGCCGCCGATGCCCGCGCCGCGCTCGCCGCGCTGGCGATCGACAAGCCCGATCTCGTGCTGCTCGACCTGGGGCTGCCCGATCGTGACGGGCTGGAACTGATCCCGCTGGTCAAGGCTACGGGCGCCGCGCTGCTAATCGTTTCCGCGCGCGATGCGACCGAGGAGAAAGTCGCCGCGCTCGATCTGGGGGCAGACGACTATGTCACCAAGCCTTTCGATACCGAGGAAGTCCACGCCCGCATGCGTGTCGCGCTGCGCAGCCGGCTGAGCCGCGTGGCCGAGGAACCAGTGGTGCAGGTGGGGGCGATCACTGTGGACCTTGCCGCTCGCCGCGTGCTGCGCGATGGCATGGAAGTGCACCTCACGCCCAAGGAATACGGCTTTTTGGCGCAGTTGTGCCGCCATCCTGGTCGCGTTGTGTCGCATGCCGCACTGCTGCGTGCGGTGTGGGGCGCTGGGCACGAGCATGACGTGGAATACTTGCGCGTGGCGGTGCGCGGGGTGCGGCGCAAGCTGGAAGACGGTGATGTTGAAAGCAGCATGATCCGTAACGAGCCGGGAGTGGGGTATCGCCTGATCATGGGCTGATCCTGCACGTGGCTTGCGCCGATGCCGCGCATGGTGCATCCGGCCACGCGGAGGTGCCCGCCGTGCTCAATTCCCGTGATCTCGCCATTCTCGATATTCTGCAACGGGACAGTGAGACGCCGCTGGCCGAAGTGGGCGCGCGGGTGCATTTGTCGCCCTCAGCCTGTTCGCGTCGCATCGCCCACTTGCGCGAGGCGGGCTATATCAAGCGCAACGTGGCGGTGATCGACCGGGCGAAGGTGGGTCTGCCCACCACCGTCTTCGTCACGGTCAGCGCGCGCACCCACAGTGCGGCCTGGACCGAGCAGTTCCGCCAGGCCGTGGCCCAGATTCCCGAAGTGATGGAAGTCTATCGCCTGACCGGCAGCATCGATTATCTGCTGCGTATCGTGCTGCCGAGCGTCGATGACTATGACCGTGTCTACAAGGCCCTGGTGGCGCGGATCGAGATGAACGTGGTCTGCGCCTCGATCGTCATGGAAACGGTGAAGTCAGCCGAAAGCCTGCCGCTCCATCACGCCGGTTGACCGCGCCGGCATGCCACGGCACCTTTGCGCCGCACGATTGCGTAGCCCAGCGCCAAGGAACCTGCCGCCATGACCGACCTTTCGTCTGCCCTGCCGCTCGACCGCCGGCGGATGTTCCAGCTTGCCGCGGTTCTGGGCGGCAGCATGGCCCTTGGCGAGCGGGCGCTGGCCGCACCGGGCGGCCCCAGCGCGTCGGCTGCGCCCAGCCTGAAAGTGGCGCCGGGCACGATCCGCCTTAACGGCAACGAATATTGGGAAGGGCCGGTCGAGGATGGCACCGACGCCGCGCGTTCTGCCGTGGCGCGCAGCAACTATTACGATCCCGCCGGCGAACGCGATGCCCTGATCGAGACGGTGGCGACGATGGAGCGCGTCGGCGCCGATCACGTCGTGCCCTGGGCCGGATCGGGCAGCCCGCTGGCGCGGTCTGTTGTCGGCTTTTGCAGCCCGCAGCGCGGCCTGGTGACTGCCGATCCGACATTCGAGGTGGCCTGGATGGTGGCCGGCTATGTGGGCGCGCCGGTGGCCAAGGTGCCGCTGCGCGCCAGCGACCAGGCCCACGATGTGCGCGCGATGCTCGCCGCCAATCCCCAGGCCGGCCTCTATTACATCTGCAATCCCAACAACCCCACCGGCTCGCTCACGCCGATGGAGGATATCGTCTGGCTGGCCAATGCCATGCCCAAGGATGCGGTGCTGTTGCTGGACGAGGCCTATCTGCACTTTTCCCACGCAGCATCGGGCATGGACCTGGTGCGCAATGGCAGCAACGTGATCATCCTGCGCACCTTTTCCAAGATCTTCGGCATGGCGGGGATGCGCATGGGGCTGTCGATCGCCCGGCCCGAGCTTCAGGCCCGGCTGATGCAATACGATGGCGTGATCCAGACGCTGCAACTGCCGGTGCCCGCGCTGGCCTGTGCCAGTGCCAGCCTGCGCCGGATGGAGCAGATCACCGCGCGGCGCGAACAGAATACTCAGACGCGCGAGAAGACCGCCGCCTTCCTTGCCCAGCGTGGGCTGACGGTGTTGCCGAGCGCGGCCAACATGCTGATGGTCGATTGGGGCAAGCCCGCCGCGCCGATCAAGGCCGGGTTCGAGGCCAAGGGCATTGCCATCGGCCGCTCCTGGCCGATCTGGCCCACCCGCTCGCGCATCACCATCGGCTCTCCTGCGGAAATGGAGCGCTTCTGCAATACGGTAGAGCGGGTGGTCAGCCAGGCTTAGGCGCCGCGCAGCCGGCCTGAAGCAATCAGGGCGCCCAGTTCCGGCGGCAATGGAAGGTCTTCCGGCATGTCGGGCGCGGCTTCGGCCGCGGCCAGCGCGGTATGCATCGGCAGCACTCCGGCCCAGACCGGCACATGGGCATCTTCGGGATCGCCGGGCGGGCCGGTGCGATCCTTGACGCTGGCTTCCTCGATATCCATCCACACCACGGTGCTGGCCTTGGCTTCCTGCGCGGTCATCGGGCGCAGCGTGTCCCAGCGGCCGGGAAACAGGCTGTCGACCATGGCACGCAGCGCGGCCGCGCTCGCTTGTGCATCGGTGATCCGCTGCGCGCGCCCGAACACCATGGCGCTGCGATAATTGACCGAGTGGTTGTAGGCCGAGCGCGCCAGGACATAGCCATCCATCAGGCTGACCGTCAGGCACACGCGCTGCCCCTCGATCTGCCGCAGGAAGCGGCTGGCCGAGGAACCGTGCCAGAACAGGCGGTTGCCCTCTCGCCAGTGAATCGTGGGGGTCACATAGGGTTCGCCATCGATCACATAGCCCACATGGCACAGCGGCGCGGCATCGAGCACGGCGTGGACATCGGCCCAGGCATGGCTGGCGCGGTTGTGCATGCGCCTCACCCGGCTGCGCGGCGTAACGGGAAATTCCTGGTTCATCGCTCTCGTCTCTTGGGTTGATGCCGAGACCATGGCGGAGAAGTGGTTTGCTGATGAGAGCCACTTGCCTGAATCGCATCAGTCCAGTTTGATGGCGCGATGAGCAAGGAACCCACTATCTGGCTGGTGCTCGATCGCGCAGCGGGCGATCTGGAAGGGCAGGTCTATCGCGCCTTTCGTGCCCGCATCCTGAGCGGCGCCTTGCCGGCTGGCGCGCCCCTGCCTTCCACCCGCAGCCTGGCGCAGGCGCTGGGGCTGGCGCGCAGCACGGTGGTGGCGGGTTACGATCGCCTGGCCGCCGAAGGCTATCTGCGGGCCGCGCGCGGTTCGGCTACCCGCGTGGCGCCGCTGTCACCTGTGCCCGAGGGAAGCAGCGCGCATCGCCCGGCACCATCGGCGGCAGTGGTCACGCCTGCCGATCCGGCGCGGTTCCTGCCGCTGCGGCCCGGCGTGCCGGATCTCGATGCCTTTCCCCACGCGGTCTGGGCGCGATGCCTGTCTGCCCGCGCCCGCGCGCTGCGAGTTCACGACCTGGGCTATGCCGACGAGCAGGGCCTGCCGCTGTTGCGCGAAGCCGTGCTCGATCACGTGCGCCGCACCCGCGCCGTGGTCGCCGATCCGGCGCAAGTGGTGATCGTGCCATCCACCGCCGCTGCGCTGGCGCTACTGGCGCAACTGGTGCTGCGACCCGGCGACACAGCCTGGGTGGAGGAGCCCGGCTATGCCACGGCGCAGGCGCTGTTGCGCGCGGCGGGTGCCCGCCTGGTGCCGGTGCCGGTCGATGGCGAGGGGATCGATCCGGCACGCGCGCCGCGCGGGGCGGTGCCGCGGCTGATCCACGCCACGCCCTCGCATCAGTATCCCACCGGCGCGGCCATGAGCCTGGCGCGCCGCCTCGCGCTGCTGGACCGGGCCACGCGAGGCGGCGCGCTGGTGGTGGAGGACGATTACGACAGCGAATTCCATTATGCCGGGCGGCCTCTGGCCAGTCTGCAAGGCCTCGATGAGCAAGGCTGTGTTGCCTATCTTGGCACCTTTTCGAAGGTTCTCGCGCCCGGCCTGCGCGTGGCCTATGCGGTGGTGCCGCCGCGACTGGTGGCGCCGATGCAGGCCGCCGTGCGCCTTTCGGGCGGGACCGTGCCGATCCACACCCAGGCGGCGATGGCCGATTTCCTGCGCGAAGGGCATCTCAACGCGCACATCCGTCGCATGCGCAAGGTCTATCACGAACGCATGGTCGATGCGGCAGCCTGCCTTTCTCGGAGTGCGGCAGGCCGCTGGAGGGTCGGACCGGTCGCTGGGGGTCTGCAACTGGCGCTTTGGTTCACACAGCCCAACGCTGACGATCAGGCCATCGCCCGCCAACTCCAGGCCGACGGCCTGGGCATTATCGCCCTCTCACCGCTGTTTCTGGGGCCGGCGTGGGCGGGACTGCTGATTGGCGTGGCGACAGCATTGCCTGATGTGGTCCAGCACCTTGTCGATGCGCTGGATGCGATGATGCCGGTTCGACGCGGGCGCGGGGTTCAGGCCCGCCAGTCGCGATAGCCGCGATGGCGCAAGGGGCGCCCGCAGTGCCGGCACGGCGCATATTCCGTGCCCTCTTCGTAATAGCGCTTGCCACGATTTGGGTCATGGCGCCCGATGCTGCAAAGCAGCATGGCCCAAAGCTTGGGTGGATTGTCCATGGCTACGCTCCTGATCGCCAAATTTTCAGCAAAAACGCGGACGTTTGGCGAATCTTGCAGCGTTGGCTGCAATCGCTATTATTGCACTGCACACAGCGTTAGGCGAGCAAATTTACAATTGCGTTGCATTTTCGCCGCGATGGTTAATTCCGGTTCGCCATATGCCAGGCAAGCGCTTCGACACGCTCGACAATAGCCGTCGACAGAGGCGAGGGCGGGACAAATTCCGCCCAGGCGGCGTGGAAGCACAGCAGCCAGCCTTCGATCTCGGCCTGGCCGATCGACGCGCCCATGTGGCGCATGCGCAAGCGGGGATGGCCATATTGGCTCGTGTAGAGCGGAGGCCCGCCAAGCCAGCCGGTCAGGTATTCGTACAGCCGCTGTTCCGCGCGCTCCAGCGAAGGGGGATGCACCGCGCGGCAGGCCTGCGCGCCGGGCAGGCTGTCCATCAGCGCATAGAACCGCGCACAGAACGCCCGCACCATCGCTTCACCGCCCAGTTCGTCATAGGGCGTCGCGGCGGCGGGGGACTCGCTTTCCGGGGCATGGCTCATGCCGCGCCCATAGGCCTGCCCGCGCCCGCTGGCCAGCGGGCATGATCGCGATTACAAGGCGCCACCATGGCACGCATTCTGGTTATCGAGGACGACCCCGACACCGCCGGCGAAATCGTGGCCGAATTGCGCGGCCACGGGCACGAAGTCAGTGCTGCCGGCGACGGCGAGCGCGGCGTGGAACTGGCCCTGCGCGAGCCGTTCGACGCGATCACGCTCGATCGCATGTTGCCCGGGCTCGATGGGTTGTCGGTGGTGGCGCGGCTGCGTGCGGCGGGCCTGACGCTGCCGGTGCTGATGATAAGCGCGCTGGGCGATGTGGACGAGCGCATCGCCGGCCTGCGCGCCGGTGGTGACGATTACCTGATCAAGCCTTTTGCGCCCAATGAGATGGCCATGCGCGTGGAAGTGCTGTTGCGCCGGCAACGCCAGATGACCGGCGCCACGGCCATGCTGGTGGCCGGGCCGGTGGAAATGGACCTGATCCGCCGCGAAGTGCGTGTGGATGGCGAGCCGGTGCGGCTGTTGCACATGGAGTTTCGCCTGCTGGAATTCCTGATGCGCAACGCCGGGGAAACCGTGGCGCGCCAGATCATCTTCGAGCGAGTCTGGGGCTATTACTTCGATCCCGGCGCCAACCTGATTGCCGTGCATATCGCCCGCCTGCGCAAGAAGATCGACCTGCCGGGGCGGCCGTCCCTGATCGAGACGGTCAAGGGCGAGGGGTATCGCTTCGATGCCGGCTGAATGGCCCTGGGCCAGTTGGCCGCGGCTTTCCGCCATCCGCAAGACCAGCACGTTCCGCCTGGCGGTGATGTTCGGCGGGGCTGCGGTGCTGGGCGTGCTGCTGGTGCTGGCAATGGTCTACAGCCTGACCGCAGGCGAACTGGATACGCGCGTGGACCTGATCCTGCGCACCGAAATGGCCCGGCTGTTGGCCGTGCCCGAGGCGGACCTGCCGATGGCGGTGGATGCGGCGGTGCAGCGCGGGACCAATCCGCTGGGCCATGTCGGCCTGATTTCACCCGGCGGGCGCTGGGTGGCGGGCGATCTCGGCGCCAGCCCGCCTTTGCGGCTTGGCCACACTTATGCGCGGGACGATGGGCCGGATGTGCGCGGGCCGCTGCATATCCTGGCGCAGCGCACGCCGGGCGGGGCGATCATCCTGGTCGGGCGTGATTCCACGATCATCACCGACTTGCGCGATCATGTGCTGGCGATCCTGCTGGCCAGCGGCCTGGTGGTCATGCCGCTGCTGCTGGGGTCGGGGCTGGCGCTCAGCCTGGGGCCGCTGCGCCGGGTGGACCGCCTGCAACAGGTGGCCGGCAAGATTGCCGGTGGGCGCCTCGATGCCCGCATGCCGATCGAGGGACGGGGTGACGAACTGGACCTGCTGGCCGATACCGTGAACCACATGGTCGGCGAAGTGGAACGGTCGATGGCGCAGGTGAAGTCCGTCACCGACGCCATTGCCCACGATCTGCGCACCCCGCTCACCCGCGTGCGCAATCAGCTCTATCGCGCGGCCCGCGCCCCCGATCTGCCCGAGGCGGAAGGGTACCGCATCGCCGCCGCGATCGAGGATCTCGATACGGTGTTGGCCCGTTTCGCCGCGCTTTTGCGCATTTCCGAAATCGAGGCGGGCCATCGCCGCAAGGGCTTTGCCCCGACCCGGATCGATGAACTCGCCAGCGTGGTGATCGATCTCTATGCGCCGCTTGCCGAAGAGCGCGACGTGGCGCTGGTGGCGGGCGAACTTGCCGCCGTGTCGCTGGTTTGCGACGGGCAATTGATGGTGGAGGCGATGAGCAACCTGGTGGACAATGCCATCAAGTTCAGCCCGCCCGGCGGCACGGTCACGCTCACGGTGGCGCAGCGCGGCGGGGAAGCCGTGATCGCGGTGGTCGATGAAGGCGTGGGTATCCCGCCAGAGCAGGTCGACGCCGTGGTGCGCCGTTTCGATCGCGGCGCGGCATCGCCGGCCGTGCCCGGTTCGGGGCTGGGGCTGAGCGTGGTGGCGGCGGTGGTCCACCTCCACCAGTTCACGCTGGATTTGCAGCCGGCGCGGGCCGATCCGGCGCGGCCAGGCCTCAACGCCTGCATCCGAGCTGGCGCATCCAGCGCCCCACTCGCGGCAATGTGAAATTCATTTCATTGGCTTGGCGCACGCCGCAGGTTCAAGGGACCCGGCGGTTGGCGCCGCACCATCGGCGCTCTCTTACGTTTCTGGCGCCTGCCGGTGCCGGTCTTCGCGCATGCGAAGCGCCGGGCGGTGGGCCAAATCCTTTGGGAACGCCATGCTGCAACTGGTCAAGCTCGCGCTCAGCAAGCCCTATACCTTCGTCGTCCTGGCCATCCTGATCGTGCTTTCGGGCTCGATCGCCTGGCTGCGCACCCCCACCGACATCTTTCCCGACATCCGCATCCCGGTGATCGCCGCCGTCTGGCAGTATCGCGGCCTGCCGCCGGAAGACATGGCGGGGCGGGTGGTCTATTACTACGAACGCTCGCTCACTTCGACGGTCAACGATATTGACCATATCGAAAGCCAGTCGATGAACGGCGTGGGGGTGGTGAAGATCTTCTTCCGCCCCGGCGTCGATATCCGCACTGCCACCGCGCAAGTCACGTCTGTGTCGCAGACGGTGCTCAAGCAGATGCCGCCGGGTATCACGCCGCCGCTGATTCTGAACTATAGCGCGGCGACTGTGCCGATCCTCAAGATGGCGCTCTCTTCGGGCAAGCTTTCCGAACAGGCGATCTATGACCTCGGGCAGAACGGTATCCGTCCGCGGCTGGCCACGGTCCAGGGCGCGGCCGTGCCTTCGCCCTATGGCGGGCGCGAGCGGCAGATCCAGATCGACCTCGATCCCGCCGCGCTGTTGCAGCGCCATCTTTCCGCCGCCGACGTGGGCGCTGCGCTCGCCGCGCAGAACCAGATCGTACCCGCCGGCACCACCAAGATTGGCGAGTTCGAATATTCCATCCGCCTCAACAACAGCCCGCAGGTGATCGATCAGCTCAACGCGCTGCCCATCCGCACGGTGGATGGCACGACGGTGACCATCGGTGATGTCGCCCACGTGCACGATGGTTCGCCGCCGCAGGTCAACGAGGTGCGCGTCGATGGCGGCCGCGCCGTGTTGATGACAATCCTCAAGTCCGGCTCGGCCTCCACGGTCGACATCGTCAACGATGTCAAGGCCTTGCTGCCCAAGCTCAAGGAAACGCTGCCCGACAGCCTCAAGGTTCAGTTGCTGTCCGACCAGTCGCTGTTCGTGAAGGCGGCGGTTTCGGGCGTGGTGCGCGAAGGCGTGCTGGCGGCTGCGCTGACCAGCCTGATGATCCTGCTGTTCCTCGGCTCGTGGCGCTCCACGGTGATCATCGCCACGTCCATTCCGCTCGCCATCCTGGCGGCCGTGGCGGGGCTGGCGGTGACCGGCGAAACGCTCAACATCATGACCCTTGGCGGCCTGGCGCTGGCCGTGGGCATCCTGGTGGACGATGCCACCGTCACCATCGAGAACATCAACTGGCACCTGGAACAGGGCAAGGGCGTGGCCCAGTCGATCATGGACGGGGCCGAGCAGATCGTGCGGCCCGCGTTCGTGTCGCTGCTGTGCATCTGCATCGCCTTCCTGCCGATGTTCTTCCTGCCGGGCGTGGCCGGGTTCCTGTTCGCGCCCATGGCCAAGTCGGTGGTCTTTGCGATGATCGCCAGCTTCGTGCTGTCGCGCACGCTGGTGCCGACGATGAGCAACTTCCTGCTGCGCGCGCATGGTTCGGAACACGCGGTGGAGATCATGGTCAGCCATGATGCGATGACCGGGCAGAAGCCCGGCATGCATCCGCTGCGCCGGTTCCAGCATGGCTTTGAAATGCGTTTCGAGGCGATCCGCGCATGGTATGTCGCGGTACTGCGCGCGGCGTTGGCCAATCGTCGCCGCTTCGTGCCCGGCTTCATGATCGTGGTGCTGGCGTCGCTGGTGCTGGTGCCGTTCCTGGGGCGGAATTTCTTCCCCAGCGTCGATGCCGGCCAGATCAGCCTGCACGTGCGCGCGCCGGTCGGCACCCGCCTGGAAGAAACCGCCGCCCTGTTCGACAAGGTGGAGAACCAGATCCGCGCCACCGTGCCGCCGGGCGAACTGGTCTCGATCGTCGACAACATCGGCATGTCTTCTTCGGGCATCAACTCCGCCTATGCCAACAGCGGCAGCATTGGCCCGCAGGATGGCGATATCCTGGTCACGCTGGCCGAAGGGCACCATCCCACCGATGGCTATGTCCGCGCGCTGCGCGAACGCTTGCCGCGCGCCTTTCCGGGCACGACGTTCTCGTTCCTGCCGGCCGATATCATCAGTCAGATCCTGAACTTCGGGGCGCCCGCGCCGATCGACGTGATGGTCACCGGCCCCGACACCAAGGCCAACGCCGACTATGCGCGCATGCTGGCCGGCCGCATGGGCCACGTGGCGGGGATCGCCGACGTGCGGATGCAGCAGGCGACCAGCGCGCCCGAACTGCGCTTCGACATCGACCGCGCCCAGGCCGATCGCCTTGGCGTGACTGAAAACGACGTGACCAAGAGCCTGTCGGTCAACCTGGCCGGCAGCGCGCAGGTGGCGCCGACGTTCTGGCTCAATCCCAAGAACGGCG
Organism: Novosphingobium pokkalii; assembly: GCF_014652855.1. Lineage (GTDB taxonomy): Bacteria > Pseudomonadota > Alphaproteobacteria > Sphingomonadales > Sphingomonadaceae > Novosphingobium > Novosphingobium pokkalii. Next base: position 259,043 of record NZ_BMZP01000001.1, on the reverse strand, counting down.
TGTCCTATCCGATCGTGGTGCAGACGCCGCAGTATCGCACCGACAGCATCAATGCCCTGGACAACATCCCGGTCAGTTCCGCCCGCCCCGGCGCGGTGCAACTGCTCGGCGCGCTGGGCACGATGACGCGCGAACCCACCCCGGCGCTGATCTCGCACTATGCGGTGCAGCCCGCGTTCGACGTCTATGCCACCACGCAAGGGCGTGACCTGGGCGCCGTGGCCGGCGATGTGCAGAAAATCCTCAAGGACACGGCCAACAGCCTGCCCAAGGGATCGACCGTCACGATCCGCGGCCAGGTGGAAACGATGAACGCGGCTTTCACCGGCCTGGTGCTGGGCCTGGTTGGCGCAGTGGTGCTGATCTACCTGCTGATCGTCGTCAACTTCCAGAGCTGGATCGACCCGGCGGTGATCGTCTCGGCTCTGCCGGCGGCACTGGCGGGCATTGCCTGGACGCTGTTTGCCACGCACACGCCGCTGTCGGTGCCGGCGCTGACCGGGGCGATCATGTGCATGGGCGTGGCCACGGCCAACTCGGTGCTGGTGATCAGCTTTGCCCGCGAGAGGCTGGCCATCCTGGGCGATGCCACGCTGGCCGCGATCGAGGCAGGCTCCACCCGCTTCCGTCCCGTGCTGATGACGGCTCTGGCCATGATCATCGGCATGGCGCCGATGGCGCTGGGCCTGGGCGAGGGGGGCGAGCAGAACGCCCCGCTGGGCCGCGCCGTCATCGGCGGCCTGGTCTGCGCCACCATTGCCACGCTGGTCTTCGTGCCCGTGGTCTTCTCCATCGTCCATCGCAAGACGCGGGGCGGCGGCGCTGCATCGCAGCCCACGCCGCCGCCGTCCGCCGACCCCATTTTCTTCAAGGGAGACCTTGTCCATGCAGAATGACACCAGCCTGGTCGTGGGCCAGGAAGACGCCCCCGCGCGCGCGCCGCGCGGCCTGAAGACCGCCGGCCTGGTTGCCGCCGTGGCAGCCGCCGCTATCGTCGGCATCGGGCTCTACAGCCGCCACAGCGAGGCGCTCGATACCCATGCCTGGAGCGAGGCGCAGGCGATCCCCACTGTCCACCTGGTGGACGTGGCCCCGGCGGCGGCCAGCGGCGCACTCACCCTGCCGGGCACGATGGCGGCGTGGAACACCGCGCACATCTTTGCCCGCGTTCCCGGCTACATGCAGGCCTGGACCCGCGACATCGGTGCCACGGTCGGACAGGGCACGCCGCTCGCCACGATCGAGACGCCCGAACTGGACCAGCAGATCGTCGCCGCCCGCGCCGCGCTGGCCAAGGCGCGCGCCAGTGCCTCGCTGGCGCGCAGCACCGCCGCGCGCTGGAACGACCTGCTGACCGACCATTCGGTCTCGCAGCAGGAGGCGGATGAGCGCAACGGCAACCTGGCCGTGCAGGTTGCCACCGTGCGCGGGGCGGAAGCCGATCTCGCGCGGCTGCTGGCGATGAAGGGCTATGCTACCGTGCGCGCGCCCTTTGCCGGGGTGGTGACACAGCGCACTGCCGATATCGGCGATCTGGTGGGGCCGGGCGCCACCAACCAGCAGCCGATGTTCACCGTTGCCGATGTCGGCCGCATCCGCATCTACGTGGGCGTGCCACAGGCCTATGCCGCCGCGATGAAACCGGGGGTGGAAGCCACGCTGACCGTGCCGGACGAGCCGGGGCAGACGTTTGCCGCCAAGGTTGTCGGCACGTCTGACGCGATCAATCCGCAGAACGGCGCCTTGCAGGTGCAGTTGCTGGCCGACAATTCGGCCCATGCGCTGCGCGCGGGCGGCTATGCCCAGGTGTCGTTCAAGGTGCCCAGCAGCGGCGGGGCGGTGACGATCCCGTCGAGCGCGCTGCTGTTCCGTTCGGCCGGCACGCAAGTGGCCACGGTGGGCAGCGATGGTCGCGTGCGCCTGGTGCCGATCACGCTGGGCCGCGATCTGGGCAAGAGCGTGGAAGTGGTCTCCGGCCTGTCCGCCGGGGCCAAGGTGATCGACAATCCGCCCGATTCCATCGCCAATGGCGATGCCGTCCATGTCGATGGGGGGCACCATGGCTGAGCGCCGCGCCGCATGGCGCAAGGGGTTGGGCCTGGCTAGCGCCCTGGCTTTGGCCGGGTGTTCCAGCGCGCCCGCCTATCGTCCCCCACAGGTCAGCCTGCCGGCCAGCTTTGCCGGAAATGGCCCCTGGGTCCAGGTTGCCGACGCTACGGCCATGCCCCCGGTCGACTGGTGGACGGTGTTTGGCGATCCGGTGCTGAATGGGCTGGAGCAGCAGCTCAACGCCGGCAATCCCTCGCTGGCCGCCGCCGTGGCGCGGCATGACCGGGCCATGGCCCTGCTGCACCAGGCACGGGCCGATCTCTATCCCCAGCTTGGCGTGGGCGCCAGCGTGACGCAGAACCGCCAGTCGGCCGATCGCCCGCTGCGCGGCGCCAGTCAGCCCGATTACTATGGCGCGCAGACCGTGGGCGTGACGGGCGGCTATGAGGCAGACCTGTGGGGCCGGGTGAGGGCCAATGTCGCAGCGGGCCGTGCCGACGCGCAGGCCGCCGCCGATGACCTCGCCGATACCCGCCTTCAGCTTCAGGCGGAACTGGCGCAGGGCTATGCCGTGCTGCGTGGGCAGGACCGGATCATCGCCCTGCTCGATGCCACGGTGCAGACTTATGCCCAGGCCGACCACATGACGCGTCGCCGCTTTGAAGGCGGCATCGCCAACGCCATGGAAACCGGCCAATCGGCGACCCAGTTGGCCGAAGCGCAGGCGGCCCTGGCCGATGCGCGCAACGCCCGCGCGCTGGCCGAACATGCCCTTGCCACGCTGGTGGGCGTACCGGCTACCGGCTTTGCCGTGGCGCCATCGGACCAGGCCCTGACGCTGCCATCGGTGCCGGTGGGCGTGCCGTCCACGCTGTTGCAGCGCCGGCCCGATATCGCGGCGGCGGAACGGCGGATGTATGCCGCCAACCGTCGCATCGGCGTGGCGCGGGCGGCGTTCTTCCCTTCGCTGCTGCTGGGCGGGCAGGTCGGTTTGCAGGACACGGCGCTGGCCGACATCATTGCCGCGCCCAACACGTTCTGGTCGATCGGCCCCTCGGCCTTGCTCACCCTGTTCGATGGTGGACGCCGCCACGCCAAGGTGATGCAGGCCCGCGCCGATTGGGACGCCGCCACGGCAGACTATCGCGGCCGCGTGCTTTCCGCCGTTCAGGATGTGGAAGACGGTCTCTCGCGCCTGCATCACCTGGGCGACGAGGCGCAGTCGGAAACCCACGCGGCCGAGCAGGCCGGCAATGTCGAAGCGCTGGCCATGCGCCGCTACGAACGCGGGGCTGTCAGCTATCTCGACGTTGTCAACGCCCAGACCACGGCGTTGCGCACGCGGCAGAAGGCGATCGAGGTGGATACCCAGCGCCTGACCGCGGCCGTGCGATTGCTGCGCGCGGTCGGTGGCGGCTGGCAGGATGCGCCGACCACCAAGCGCGGCTGAGGCGTACCCAACTGGCGGGGGCTTGGCTTTTTGGCCTGCCCCCGCAATGATGGCACCATGGTTCATGATCCTGCCGCTGCTGTGGCCGATGGGCGGCTGGCCTGGGGCACGCGCCTGGCCGCCGTGCTCTTTGCAGTGCTCGTCGCGGCGCTGGCCGGGCTGGTGGTGGCCTTTGCGATCAGCGCGCGCGGCGCCAATCGCCAGTTCGTGCTGGCCAGCCTGTCGGAACGGCAAGCCGCGGCCGTATCCCGTATCGTTGCCCTGGCGGCGACGGGGCAGGGGCCGGCACTCGATGCCGCCCTCACAGATTACGAAGGCCTGGTCAGGCAGGAGGCAGGGCTCGCCCCGGCCGAAACGCAGCCTCATCGCGATCGCGAAGTAGCCCGCGCCGCTGCCTTGGCCAAGCTGGCGCGCACGCCCGGCGCGCAGGCCCGGCTGGAAGAGCTGGCCCGCGCCATCGATGGCCAGGAAAGTGGCGAGTTGCAGGCCGGACGCCTGGCGCTCGCCCGCGCCGGGCAGCGCAGCATGGTGTTGGCTGGCCTGCTGGCTGCCGTGGCGCTGGCCTGTGCCGGTTGCGGCGCCTGGCTGCTGTGGCGCAGCAACCGGGCGCTCGCTGCGATGGTGCAGGCCCGCACTGCGCGGATCGAGGCGGTCGATGCCTCGCGCCGCCTGTTCTTCGCCAAGGCCAGCCACGAATTGCGCACGCCCGTGACCGCCTTGCGCAGCGCGGCCGAAGTCGCGCTGGACCAGCCCGATCCCGACCCGCGCATCTTGCGTGAAACGCTGGGACACGTCGTGGCGCAGGCCGGCTTCCTGACCCACCGCATCGAGGAACTGCTGGGCCTGGCGAGCGCGGACGACGGCCGCCTGGTGCTGGCCGACGCGCCGTTCGATCTGGCGCAGGTGGTGGCAGAAGCCGTGGCGGCGGCGCAGGTCTATGCCGCCAGCGTGGACGTGGCGATCGCACTGGCCGTGCCCGATGGGCCGCTGCCCATGCAGGGGGACGCGCGCTGGCTGCGCCAGGCTCTGCTGGCCGTGATCGAGAATGGCCTGAAATTCGCGCCGATGGAGACTGTGCTTGCGGTTAGCGTGACAGTGGCCGACGGGTGCGCGGAGGTGGCCGTGCGCGATCAGGGGCCAGGGGTGATGGAGAGCGATCTGCCACGGATTTTCGATGCCTATTACCAGGCGCAGGAGGGCCGCCAGCGGGGCGGCAGCGGGCTGGGCCTGGCGCTGGCGCGCTGGGTGGTGGAACAGCATGGCGGCGCCGTGGCCGCTGCCAACCAGCCACAGGGCGGCTGCGTGATCCGCTTCTCCCTGCCTCTGCAAGGCGCCGTGGCATGAGCATGGTCCTGCTGGTTGAGGACGACGCCGGGATCGGCCGCTCGGTGGTGCAGGGGCTGGGCGGACGCGGCCTTGCCGTGCGTTGGCTGCGCCAGGGCGCCGGCGTGCTGGACCTGCTGGCGCAGGAGCAGGTGGCGACGGTGGTGCTCGATATCGGGCTCCCCGATGCCGACGGACTGGCCCTGTGCCGCGCCATTCGCGCCGCCGGCCATGGCATGCCGATCCTGATGCTCACGGCCCGCACCGCGCTCGACGATCGCCTCGAAGGCTTCCAAGCCGGCGCGGACGACTATCTGCCCAAGCCCTTTGCCTTTGCCGAACTGGCCGCGCGCGTGGGCGTGCTGGTGCGCCGCGCCGGGCAACTGGCGCCTCCACCGATCGCGTGGGGGGGGCTGGTGATCGATCGCGCCCAGGGAATGGCGGCCTGGCAAGGCGAGCCGCTGGCTCTGGAGCCGCGCAGCCTGGCGCTACTGGCCGAATTGGCCCTGGCGCGCGGGGCCGTGGTCGAACGCGCTGTTCTGGTCGACCGGGTATGGGGCGCCGACGCGGTGATCACCGACAACGCCGTGGACGTGGCCGTCAGCGCGCTGAGAAAGCGGCTATACCCATGCGCCTTGACGATCGCAGCGGTGCGCGGGCGCGGTTTCCGGCTCGTGCCGCCGGAATTACCCTCATACTTTGGGTCAGCCTGAGCCTCTGCTCAGGTTCTTTCTGTCTCCGCCTGTTACGGCTTCGTTCAGAACAGAACGGAGGGCGGGCAGTGGTGAGGAAACGGTTTTTGCTGGGTGCCGGGGCTTCAGTCCTTGGCCTTGTCGGCGCCGCTCACGCGCAGGAAGCGAGCGGTCCCGACATCATCGTGCGTGCCACTCCGCTTGCCGGAGAGGCGCCCGAGATCGGCAATGCCAAGGCCTTGCAAGTAACCCAGGCGGTGAGCGTGGCCGAACAGCTTGCTCGCACCGCCCCGGGCGTGACGATCAACGAGGTGCAGGGCAATCCGCTGCAACCCGATGTCAACTATCGCGGGATGACGGCCTCGCCCTTGCTGGGCACAGCACAGGGGCTGTCGGTCTATCTTGACGGCGTGCGCGTCAACCAGCCGTTCGGCGATGTTGTCAGTTGGGATCTGATCCCCACCGGCGCGATTGCCGATATCGATCTGGTCTCTGGCGCGGCACCGCAGTTTGGGCGCAATGCGCTGGGTGGCGCGCTGGTGTTGCGCACCAAGAGCGGCAAGACCGACCCCGGCGTTGGTCTGGAGGCCTCGGGCGGTTCGTTCGGCCGGGTGACCGGCAGTGTCGAGGCCGGTGGCGTACTGAATGGCGGGCTCGATTGGTTCGTGGCGGCGGACCATTTCCGCGAGGATGGCTGGCGCGAGATGTCTCCCTCGCGCGCCACGCGGGCGATGGCCAAGCTGGGATGGAGCGATGCGACGTCGTCGGCCTCGCTCACCGGCCATTTTGCCGATACGAATCTCAACGGCAATGGCCTTCAGGAAATGCGCCTGCTCGCCGCCGATCGTCGCAGTGTCTATACCGCGCCCGACAACACCCGCAACCGCATGGGCATGCTGGTGTTCAACGGCGAAACCAAATTCGATAGCGGTCTGGGCCTACGCGCCAATGCGTTCTGGCGCCACTTGCGCACCCAGACCTACAATGGCGACATCAACGATGATGCCTTGGGGGAAAACCTCTACCAGCCCAATGCAGAAGAACGCGCCGCATTGGCCGCTGCCGGATACACCGGATTTCCGGTGTCCGGCGAAACCCAGGCCAACACCCCGTTTCCCAAATGGCGTTGCATCGCGAACGTATTGCTCAACAGCGAGCCCAACGAGAAGTGCGACGGCCTGGTCAACCGGTCGCAGACCCGGCAGAGTGAATGGGGCGCCACGCTCGAAGCCTCAGCCAGCCTGGCCACCGGGGCGCTGCGGCATGACGTGACCCTGGGCGCGTCTTACATCGGAAGCAGCGCGCATTTCACACAGAGCACGCAGTTCGGCTATCTCCTGCCCGATCGCACTGTCGTGGCGGTGTCGGGGCCGGGCGCCTTTGCCGATGGCACGCAGGATTCCGAAAATGCGTTCGACGCGCGGGTAGACCTGCGCAGCCGTACCACGGCGCTTTCGGCCTATGCGCTCGATCATGTGGCCATGGGCCGGGGCATCAGCCTGGACCTTGCCGCGCGATACGATCGCGTTTCGGTGCGCAACCGCGATGGGATCACACCCGGCGGTGGCACCGGGTCGCTCGATTCCAGCCCGGTCTACCATCGACTCAACCCGGCGGTCACGCTGACCGGGGCGGTGGCGAAGGGGGCCAACCTGTCGCTGGCGTGGAGCCAGGCGAGCCGTGCGCCTTCGGCCATCGAGCTTGGCTGCTCCGATCCGGAAAGCCCCTGCCGCCTGCCCAATGCCTTGGCCGGCGATCCGCCGCTGCGCCAGGTGATTGCCCGTACCGTGGAAATGCGGTTCGATGCCGGCAATGCCTGGGGCCATGTGCATGCCGCGCTGTTTCGCACCGACAGCAGCGATGACATCCTGTTCGTGGCCAATGATGCGTCTGGCTATGGCTATTTCCGCAATTTCGGCAAGACGCGGCGCCAGGGCCTGGAACTGTCCGCCAAGGCCCGCGCCGGGCGCTTCACGCTGTCGGCGAGCTATACCCTGCTCGATGCCACCTATCGCTCTGGCGAGACGGTCAACGGATCGGGCAACAGCAGCAACGATGCGCCTGCACCGGGTTTCGAAGGCGCGATCGAAATACGGCCCGGAAATCGCATTCCGCTGCTGCCGCGCCACACCGCGAAGGCGGCCTTGGGCTGGGAAGCGGCGCCGTGGCTCAGCCTCGATCTGGACATGGTCGCGGTGTCCGGCGTCTATGCACGCGGCAACGAAAACAATGCCCATCAGCCTGACGGCACCTATTATCTCGGCCCCGGCAAGACCGATCCCTATGCAGTGTTCAACCTGGGCGGCGAAGTGCGTCCAGGCCCCGGCATCACGCTGTTCGCGATGGTGCGCAACCTGTTCGACAAGGCCTATGCCACGGCCGCGCAACTGGGGGCCACGGCGTTCGACGCGCAGGGCCAGGTAGTCTCGCGGCCCTTTGCCGGGCCAGTGATCGACGGCGAGCGTCCGCTGCTCAATTCCACGTTCTTTGCACCAGGTGCCCCGCGATCGATCCAGGTAGGCGCCCGCTTGCGCTTCTGAAGGCTGGCCCGGCCCACAGAAACAGTCCCCCCGACAACCGGCCATCCCCACTCCCCAGGCCAGTTGTTACCCCACCGGCCCGACGCCCTCCCCCCGGCGTCGGGCCGGATTTTTTCGGCGGTAAGCATTTCCATAAGGATTTGTGGTAAACGCCTGAGCATGAAGGGTTCGACAACAGGGATTGAACAGTTCACGGCGGGGATGGCGATGATCGCGGCGCGCGTACTGCTGGGCCTTTGCGCCTGGCTCGCGTTGGGCCTGGCGGCGCCTGCGTTCGCAGCCGTGCCGGACCACTGGATTACGCTGGAAAACGCCTGCCATGCCGTGGGTGTGACGCCGCCGGCGGGCCAGGACGGGCGCATGCCGGCGCAGTTTTCCTGCACGCCCGATCCGCGCGACTACCAGCACGGCAGCCTGTGGATCAAGGTTAACGCCGGCACCCTGGCGCAGGCCGGGGCCAACCCGGTGCTGATGGTCCACTCCTCGCGGTTCGACGCGCTGCGCGTCGGGTTTTTCTATGCCGATGGCAGCGTCGATTGGCAGGGCGTGGCGCGCGGCGACTATGGTGCGCGCTGGCGCCTGGGTGGCCAGATCGCCTTCATTCCGCCAGACCGCGATGCGCCGCTATCGGGCGTGGTCTTGCGCTTTGATCGTGTGTCGTCGGCGCCGATGTTGCGCATGCGCCTGATCGACGGGGGCCAGGCGCAGTTGCAGGCAACGGCCATGGCCAGCATGATCGGTGCGGCGTTGATGTTGCTGGCGCTGGGTGCGGTCTACAACTTTGGATTGGCGATCGCGGTGCGGCGGCAGTTCCCGGCGTGGCAGGGCGCCTGGGCCACCTGCATGGTCGCCTGGGGGGCAATGTGGTCGCAGTTCCATCTCTTTTTCCTGCCGGGCCTTGCTGGAGCCGTTTCCGCGCAGGCCTGCACCGCGCTTTCGTGCCTGGCGACCTTGCTGGCCACGTTCAGTCTGCTGACCGCGCTCGATCCCGTTCACGTGCCCAAGTGGCTCGGCCGCGTGACGCGGGCCGTGGCGATCACCTGCTGCGCGCTGGGCGTGCCGCTCAGCGTCATGCGCAGCGGGCCGATGGAATTCTGGGCCGGTCTGCTGGGTATTCTCGTGCTGCTGCTGCTGGTGCTGGCGGGCTCGTGCCTGATCGTTGCGTGGCGGCGGGGCAGTGCGCCGGCCAAGGCTTTCGTCGGGGCATGGGCCGTGCCGATGATCGTCATGGGCAGTTCCGGCATCATCGATGTCAGCCATGCGTTCTGGGGTGGCGGCTCGCAGATGATGGTGCTGGCTGCCTCATCATGGCAGACGGTCTGGCTGGCCGTGGCCGCCACTCGCCGCTTCATGGGCATGCGGATCGAGCGCGATCGCGCCCTGATGGCCGAGGCCGCCGCGCAGGAACAGGCGCGCCGCGATCCCTTGACCGGCCTGCGCAACCGTCGCGGCTTTCTGGAAGCCATTGCGCCTCTGCTCGATCGCGTGAACGAGACCGGCGGCCCGACGCTGGACGAGGGTGACACGGTGGCGCTGCTGCTGCTCGATGTCGATCGCTTCAAGATGATCAACGACAGCCATGGCCACGAAGCGGGTGATGCCGTGCTGGTCACCCTGGCCCGGCGCCTGGCGCGGTGGGACGGCGCACTGTGCATTTCCGCCCGCCTCGGGGGCGAGGAGTTTGCGCTGCTGACCAGCGGCATGGGGCGATTTGCCGCCCTGCAACTGGCCGAGAGCGTGCGGGCAGGCCTTGGCGCCTGCGACCACGGCGCGATCATGGGGCCGGGCGAAGTGACGGTGAGCATCGGCGTTGCCCTGGCCCGGCCGGGCGACGATTTCGCCGCGCTCTATCGCACCGCCGATGCCGCGCTCTACGCGGCCAAGCACCAGGGTCGCAACCGTGTGGTGATCGCGCCGGACGTGGTCTATGCCGAAAGCGAGCATGGCCTGGTCATGCCGCGTATCGCGTCGATAGACTGATTTTCTTCCCGCCTCTTGCGTCGGCTGCGGGGCCGCGGCTAATCCCGTGGGCCGAGGCAGCGGAACGACTGCCACCAGGAAGCCAAGGGAGAACACGCGGGTGGCGCGTCTCAAGCGGAGTGAAAGCCAGGCGCGCACCAGGGAGCGCCTGTTGCAGGCGGCCAGCGATCTCTTTCGCCGCGACGGCTATGCCATCACCTCGCTGGAACGGATCGCCGAGGCGGCCGGCTTTACGAAGGGCGCGGTCTATTCCAATTTCGACAGCAAGGAAGCGATCTACCTGGAAGTGCTGAGCGCCGAGGCGATCGGCAATCTGGGCCAGTTGCTGGCCGACCTTGATGGCGCGGCCGATCTGTCGGCCGTGGTCGATATGGTCGCGCAGTGGGCGCAGGAGCGTTCACGCCACGGTGGATGGTCCTTATCGGTGATGGAACTGGCGCGCACGCAGCCGGCCGGCGCGCCCTGTCTGGAGCGCTTGGAAGAGATCGTGCGCCGGGGCTGGCGCGGGCTGGGTGGCTATCTGCGCCAGCGCTTTCCCGGCGGCGCGGCCGAGCCTGAAGTGCTGGGTGCGCTCTTGTTCGAGATCGCCTATGCGCCTGCGCTCACGTTCCTGTCGACGCCCGATGCCGCCGATCTGGTCCGCCTGGTCCTGCCGGCCCAACTCGCGCCCGCGCCTTCATCGCTTTAAAGCATTTTCAAGGCAGGTGGAATCACCTGCCGACTCGGAAAATGCGGCAAATCAAAATGCTAGAGCGCCGGCTTTGACCCAGTCAAAGCCGATCGCGCTCTAGCGGGCCGATCACCAGGCCGCGCCGATACTGCATCACGACGGGCACGGTCACCGGGCGCTGCCCCACAGCCACGGCCGTTGCGGCGAACGCGGGTTTGAGCTTGAACACGGAGAGATGTGGATTGCGGGTGAAGCCACCCCCATCGTTCCAGTCGGACTTGCCGTTGGCATTGGCATCGTGGCGCACCGCCACGGCATAGTCACCCGGCTGCGTGATGGGAAAGCAGAAGCGCATCGGGCCTGGTCCCTGGCGCCGCTGCTCGATCCGCATGGCCCATTGCCCCTTGTCGAGGAAACGGGCGCCACCCGGCCCGTAGAGCTGCGCCCGCACGGTGCCGTTGTCGTTGACGAAACCGGAAACCTCCACCGTGAGCGAAGGCTGGCCGGGCAGGCAGGCTTGGTCCGGCGTGCGGATCTGCGGCTGCGCGGCCGCGCCCATGGGCGCAAGCAGGGTCACCAATAGTGGTGCGAGAGCCCAATGGCGGCGGTTGCGAGGGGGAAGGGGCATTGTCAGGTCTCCTGGGAAGCCGGTGTTCCCGCCGCACCCGGGCGCGGCGGGAAAAGGTTGCAATTTGCAAGGAATTGGGGAACCGCCAAGCCATGGCGGACGACATCCTGTTCTTGTTCAACCACGACGCACCGCATCAGGTGGCGCACATCGCGGGCATCACCCGCGCCCTGGTGGAAATGGGGGCGGATAGCCGCGCTGATGGCCGCACGATCACTTGTGCCACGGCCACGGCGGCCATCCGCGAGCGTGTGGAAAGCATCCTGGGTCCGGCGGCTGCGCATGTCGCGTGGTATGACCTGGCTCTGCCGGCCTGGCTGGAAGCGGCGCTGGCCCTGCCCAACACGGTCGCGCCAGTCCGCCGGGTCATGCGGTTGCGCCATCATGCGGCGCGGATCAACGCTGCGCGCGTGGTAGTCAGCGCCGAGCGCACCTGTCTGTCGATCCGCGAAGGCCATGGCAAGGCGCGCTTTGCCTATGTGCCCCACGGGGCGGGGGACCGCATGGTGTCCTATCACCCGGAAAAGGGCGGCTTCGACCGCATTCTGGTGAGCGGCCATAAGACCGCGCGTGAAATGGTGGCGCGGGGCGTGGCCCCGGCCGAACGCCTGCGCGTGATCGGCTATCCCAAGTTCGACACGATCGATCTTTCCCAGTACAAGAAACTGTTTGAAAACGATAATCCCGTCCTGGTCTACAATCCCCACTTCGATCCGCTGCTGTCGAGCTGGTATGATCACGGGCCGGCGCTGCTGGACTGGTTCGCCAGTGATGCAGGGCATGGCTACAACCTGATTTTTGCCCCGCATATCATGCTCTTCGCAAAGAAACTGCATATCTCGCTGGAATATCGCACGGCGCGGCTGCGGCCCGATATCGCGCCGCGCTGGAAAGCGGCGCCCAATATCCTGATCGACACCGGCAGCACCGCGCTGGTCGACATGACCTATACCCTGGCGGCGCATGCCTATATCGGCGATGTCTCCAGCCAGGTCTATGAATTCCTCGTGCGGCCCCGGCCTCTGCTGTTTCTCGATGCCTTTTCGCACGATCCCCGCTCGCGCGAGGGCGCCTATCCGGCATGGCAGGCCGGCGACGTGGCTCGTGATGCCGCCGGCCTTGCCGCACTGATTCCCGGCGCCTGGCAACGCCACGAAACCCATCGCCCGGTGCAGGAGGCGATCTTTGCCGATACCGTCTCGCATCAGCCGGGCCATCCCGCCGTGCAGCGCGCGGCCGAGGCGCTGCGTGAACTGGCCAGCGCCGATGCGGCGAGCCTGCCGGCGTGAGCACGGGGCGGTCGCGGTTGCGCGCGGTCCTGGCCAACCTGGGGTGGCTGCTGGCCAGCAACGCCCTGATGGCCGTGCTTTCGCTGGTCTATATCGGCATGGCCACGCGCACGCTGGGGCTGGCCGACTTCGGCCGCTTTGCGCTGATTACCGGTACGGCGCAGATGCTGGCCATGCTGGTCAGCTTCGAGACCTGGAAAGTCGTGGTGCAATATGGCCTTGAGCATGAGGCCAAGGGCGACCATCACGCTACCTGGCGCCTGGAACAGGCCGCCGCGCTGATCGAGGTGTGCAGTGCCGGGGCAGGCATCGGGCTGGTCATTGCGCTGTTTGCGCTGTGGCCGGCGCCGTTCGGCATGGATCCCGCGATCCGGCCCTATGCCATCGGTTATGCCGTGGTGCAGTTGATCACCTTGCGCTCCACCCCCACCGGCATCCTGCGCATGCGCGACCGCTTCCGCCTTGCGGCTCTGGCCGATAGCGTGCAACCGATCGGTCGCCTGATCGGTGCCACCCTGGCGCAGTCGCTGTGGCCCGATCTCGCCGGCTTTCTGCTGGCCTGGGCCGTGGCCGAACTGCTGACCCTGCTGGCCACGTGGGCGCTCGCGGCGCAGACCGGCGATGTGCGTGGCTTGATGGGCATGCCGCCCGATTGGCGCCGCGCGTGGGCCGAAAACCCCGGCATCGGCCGCGTGCTGGTCAGCACCAATGGCCAGTCCAGCCTGGGCCTGGCGGCGCGACAGGCGCCGCTGCTGCTCGTGGGTGGCTTTGCGGGGGCAGAGGCTGCCGGCGCGTTTCGCCTGGCCGCGCAACTTGCCAATGCGCTGTCCAAGATTTCCATCCTGTTGACCCGCGCCGCCTTTCCCGAAATCGTGCGGTCGATCCGCAGTGCCTCGCGCGCGCGGTTCCGCGTCGGTGTGCTCAGGGTCGGCCTTGCCTGCCTCTTGGCAGCAGGCGCGGTGATGGCGTTGGTGGCACTGGCGGGCCGCAACCTGCTGGTGCTGGTCGGCGGCCACGATTTCGGCGCCGGCTATGTCTATCTGCTGTGGCTGGCCGGGGCGGGCGCGATCGAACTTGCCGCTTCCGCGTTCGAGCCCATCCTGCTCTCCGTCCACCGCGCCCTGTCCGCCACCTTTGCTCGTGCCGCCGCCGGGGCATTGCAGATGGCGCTGATGCTTGCCCTGCTGCCGCGCGTTGGCGCACTGGGCGCGAGCATCAGCGTCTTCGCCGGCTCGGTTGCGGCGAGCGTGCTGCTGGGGGCGGTCCTGTGGCACTATGCGATGCGTCACGGTCTGGAAGAACCCGTTGCCGGGTGATGGCCCGTCAAGCCGGGCCTTGCTGCTCGACGATCCGCCGCACCAGCGCCAGATCAGCGGGCTTGTCCACGTCAACCGCCGCAAGGCCATGCGGGCTGGGGACAGCCTCTACTGCCAGACCCGCGCGCCGACCCAACTGCGCCATGGCTTCGCGTAGCGAGAGACGGCCGAGGGCATAGCGCAGTAGCAGCCAGGGGCCGAGCCGCCAGACGATGCGCCAGGGCCGTTTGCGATCGCGCTCCACCGCTTGCCACAGGGCAAAGGCCTGCACCGCGCGCGGCGTGGCGAAATAGAACAGGTTGCACCCCGACCACTGCCCATCGGCAAAGCGCAGCCAGGTGCGCTGGGTATCGGGCACAGCGCGCTCCACCACGTCGCGGCGGGCCAGCAGTACCGACACGTCTGCGTCGGGCGCGGTGGCGTTTTGGAAATCGCTGATCCAGCCTGGTTGCAGCAGGGCATGATCGGCTGTGGTCAACAGCATCGGCGCGCCTAGCAGGGCGAAGCCACGCGCGGCGCTCTCGCTTGGTCCGGCCGCCGCCGGCACGATGGCACAGCCCATGTCCCCGGCGAGGGCCGCGACCGCCGGATCGGACGCGGCGACCGCGATGCGCGTGGCACCGGCAGTTCGCAGCGCGTGGATCACGCGGCTCAGCATGGTTTCCCCGTCTACCTCTACCAGCGCCTTGGCGGTGACGCCCTCGCTGGCTGCCACGGGATCATCCGGTCCGCGCGATCCGGCCAGCACCAGGGCGGAAAAGCCGGTCATGCCCGCCGGGCCTGCCACAGGCGCAGCAACACGCCCGGCGCGGCGAGGATGGGGTGGCGTTCCCGCCACGGCGTCAGCGCCAGGCGCAGGCCGGAATGGCGTTCGATCTTCCACAGGGCATAGCGCGCGGCGCCTTCGAAGGTGAAGGCCGCCTTGATCAGGCGCAGGGCGTTGAGAGGCTTGCCCAAGGTGCGGCGCAGGCTCCACGCGCGCTGCCAGCGACGGCGCCACGCTTGCGGAACCTCGGGATGCCAATCCTGCTCGTCACCGGCCAGGAGGATACCCTGGCTGGCCCAGGCGAGGGGAAGCATGCGGGCAAAATGCGCCGGATCGTTTGCCAGGATCGTGTCGCTGCGGGATGGCGGCTCAACGCGCAGCTCGGCGCGATAGGTCTGGCGAAACAGCGCCTGCCACCAATCCTGCGCGGGGCCATGGTCCGGTCCCAGGGCAAGCGCAAAACGCGCGGCGGTCGCGATCGCGTCGGCCACCGCTTCTGTCACGGCGCGCGCCATGGCCGGATCGGCGCTGAACAGCAGGCGGGCGGGCTGGCAGAACCGTGCCCAGACGGTCGTGTCGATCCCTTCGCCCCGCGCGGCGCGACGGAATTGCGCGAGGGACAGCGACGCCACCTTGGCGCGCACCACGGTTTGTCCGAGAGGGACTTCGTGATAACCCACATCAGGCCAGATCACGGCGCCCATTCCCCGCACCGGCGCGCGGTGGATTACGTAGAAATCGACCAGGCCTTCCAGATCGTTGCGCCGCAGGTTGGAGCCGTAGAACAGCACGGCATCGCCACCCAGGCGCGCGCAGACCTGGCGCGCAGCGGCCACGATTTCGGGCTTGACCGGCGCGGCCAGCATGGCCGCAACCGCCTGGTTCAGGCTCATGCCGGCACCACGAACTGGATCGGGCGCCCCCGGCTGACGATCAGGTTGCCGCCTGGGAATTGCTCGCCATCGAGAATGAACCCGCGATCGAGCGAGAGATAGACCTTGTCCACATCGCGGCGGATATAGCCGTCGGCTTCCAGTTGCGGCGATTCCTGGCCCTTGAGCACGGGCAATACGTTGCGGAACAGCGCGCGGGGCGGGGCCTTGATCGTCAGGAACTTGAGGCCATCGCGAATGCGCCCGAACGGACGCAGGCCCACCGGCATGTTGCGCAGGGTGGACGCCAGCATCAGGTAGACGCGCTCGGCAAAGATTTCCACGCCATTGCGCGAGACGCGGGCCATGTCGCCGCGCCGCCAGGAGTTGCGCGGGCCACCCACCAGGCTCTTGAGCAGGGCCATCGCCACGGTCAGAGCCACGGCGATGTTGTTGAACATGCCCTTGCGATGCACGCGCTGCGCCAGCAGCGTGGCCCGGCTGAACACGCCGAGGCCGAAAATGAAGCCGAGCTGGTCGGGCAAGGCGTTGTTGTTCCAATGCACATGCACGGGCTCGCGATCCGCAATGCGGTTTTCCACGTGGGCGCGGATGGCATCGCCCAGGCTCCAGTGTGCAGGCAGCCCGAGATCGAGCGCCAGCGCATTGGTCTTGCCCGACGGGATAACCGCCACGCGCGGCAGATGGCCACGATAGACCATGTGCGCCACGCTCAGCACGTCGCGCACGGTGCCATCGCCGCCGTCGATCACGATCAAATCCACGCCCTCGTTCACGAACTGGGTCAGGACGCTGACCAATTCGTTGCGCGAGGCCGGTTCGCGCTTGAACACGATCGCTTCGGGCAATTCCGTGGGGCGCGATCCGCCGCTGTTGCGATGGCTGCGCGGGTTGGCGACAACGCCGACGCGGGGCACCGCGCGGGTGCTCTCCTGCGGGGCGAAATCCTTCGCGCGGATGATGGCGACCCCGCCATGATGATTGAAATCCTGTCTCATTTCCGCTCGTTAAGATAGGCGCTGCACCAGTAGGTGAAACGCTGCGACATGACGGTCCCTATGTGTCCCAATGGTGCCGCGAACGCGCGAATCCAAGATAGGTTTCCAAAAAAAACTCATAATGAGACGAAATTGTCCGTGGCCGTCTCATTTTCGAAACGGCTCGGCGTATTCAGGCGACAAGGCGGAGCCGATCGGGGTGCAGGGGGCGCACCAATGTTTCCGCCTCTTTCCAGCCTTGCGTGAGCCAGCGCGTCTGCTCTGCCGGTGTGAGCAGCAGCGGCACGGCGGCCGGCGGATTGGCCGGGCCTGACAGCGCATCTACCGCTACGGTCACAATCGCGAAGCTGGGCACCTCTGAGTCGCGCCAAATGCCGGCAAACGCCATGATCGGCTGGTCTGGCGCACGCCACCAGCGCCGGGCACCACCGGCGCGAACATGCGTGGCGGGCACCAGGCAGCGCATTTCCGGATGGCGCAGCGTGCCGATCCAGAACGGGCTTTCCACATTGCGCACCGTGGTGACCACGTGGCTGCCCCGTGGGGGCGGCGGCACACCCCACTGCCGGGGCACCAGCCGTCGGCGCCCATCGCGCCCGCGCACGACCACCGGCGCATAGCCGCCGGGCTGTACCGTACCGCCTGCCCAGACATCGCCATTCGTGTCCGCTGCCAGCGCCAAGGCCACGGCATCGGCGGTTGCATCGAGAGTGTAGGCAAGGGTCATCAGGCTGCTCCTACTGCGCCAACGCGGTGGCCGTGCCAAGCGTTTCACCCGGAGAAATGGCGATGCAAGGGCGCTGGCCTTGCCCTGCGCCATGGAGCAGGATAGACGCGCAACTCTCTTTCACCCTGCTGCCGGTGGGCGCGGCGTCCAGCCATGCGTCCACCGGCCTTTTCCGTTCTGCGGCCAGTCTGGCAGAACCGCGACATGGAAAAGAGCGTTGGGTTTCACCACACCAGGCAAGGATCCGGCATGAGCGTTGCATTTCGTCGCGAGAGTGACGACGAGCATCTTGAACCCAAGTTCGAGCGGCCGATTCCGCCAGGGCCGAACCTGGTGACCGCGCGGGGCCTGGCGCAGCTTTCTGCCAAGGTCGCGGAAATCGAGAGTCTCGTGGCGAGCCTGTCCGAGGAAGAGGCGCTGAAAGCAGCGCGGCGCGACTTGCGCTATTGGAGCACGCGCCTGGCGACGGCGCAACTGATGCCGGAGCCTGGCGGCGATGTCGTGGAATTCGGCGCGACGGTCACGCTGGCCCACAATGGCCGGGAACGCACAATCACGCTGGTGGGGGATGACGAGGCCGATCCGGCCGCAGGGCTGCTGTCGTTTTCCGCGCCCCTGGCCCGTGCCATCATGGGTGCGGAAGCGGGCGAACGAGTCGATTTTGCCGGCAAGGCCGAGGCCGTGGAGATCCTCGCGATCCGCGCCTGACGGAAAGCCTGGTCTTCAGGGGGGGGCTTCGCGCTCAGGAGGGCAACTGGTCGAGCATATCCATGAAGTTGCGTGCCGCGTCGCGTTCTGCCGCGTCGGGAAAGGCAACCTCCAGGTCGGGCGCATTGCCCAGGATGTGCATCAGCGCCCACATCGCAAAACGCCGGCCGGGATCACGCTCCAGGCCGAAATCAACGGAAAGGCGTTCCATGCCGGCGGCCAGAACCGCTGGTGTTGCCGATGTCGGGTCGGCAACACCGAAATAGCGGCGCATCTGGTCGTCGAAATCCACGAAACGCCTTTCCGAAGAAAAAGCCAGCGACGGCGATCAGCCGTTCAGCTTGTCCTTGAGCGCCTTGGCCGGAGCGAAGCTGAGCTTGCGCGAAGCCGCGATCTGGATCGGTTCGCCGGTCGAGGGGTTGCGGCCTTCGCGGGCCGGAACGTCCTTGACCTTGAACTTGCCGAACGCGTTCAGCGAGATTTCCTCACCCTTGGCAGCGGCTTCGGCGATGGCGGCGAAAACGGCGTCGACCGTCTTGCGGACCTCGGCCTTGGCAATGCCCTGGCTGGCGGCAACGGCATCGACAAGTTCAGTAGTGTTCATGGTAGCGTTTCTCCAAAATGCTGGACGGGGGCCTAACGCCTGATTTGCGCGCTGTAAATCGGCGGCAAGACGAAGGACCGTGGGTTTGCGTCCATTTGCCGGGGCGTTTTCCACTGCCGCGCACGCTGCCAGGGCGCCCGGACGGCCACTTTGACTATCGCTTGACGCATTGCAGCAAGCGTCGGCGCGAGGCCGGCTGCGCAATCAAGCCGGCGCATTGGCGAGGCTATCGGGCATGGCCGGCACCGCCGCCGATCGCCAAGGGACGGCACCGTCTGCCTGGTACGGGGCGGGCCGAAAATCCTGTCCTTTCGGGGAAATCACTGCAAAACAAGGATGTGCAAAACTCTCGCTGATGCTGTGCAGAGCGCCAATCGCCGTGCGCATCGATCCGCTTCACAGACATCGGCATGATCACGCAATGCAGTCGGGCAAAAGGCCGATTATCGCGTGATATTGCGCAGTTGCGATATGGAGGGGGCGAAGCGGCGCAGCGTGGCCGCACTGCCTTGCTGCACTTTGACGAATTTTCCGAAATGGAGCGAAATCTCGGGGGGATTGTCGCGGCGACGCGCTAGAGACACAGCCACGCGGCAGGGTTCGCGGGGCTGTGATTCTCGACCTGGTCAGCGTGGACAGAAGCTCAATCCATGACCATTGCGATACGGATAAAATCCCTGTTGTTCAAAGTTCCCGACCGTCGTAGTGCTTGGGCGTAAAGGAGAGCCATGGCCTTCGTCGATCAGATTGGTGCGCTTCGGGAAAACGAAGCCGGTCCGCGCTACATGCGGTTGCAAAAGCTCATTCGCCACGCGGTGGACAGCCGCCGGCTTTCCGCTGGTTCGGCACTGCCCAGCGAGCGCGACTTGTGCGAGGAGTATGGGCTCTCCCGCGTTACGATCCGGAAGGCGATCGACGGCCTGGTGGAAGAAGGTCTGCTCGAACGCCGCCAGGGTGCGGGCACGTTCGTTTCCGAAAGCATCAACAAGGCCGGTAGCGGGCGCGTGGAAAAGAGCTTTTCGGCTCTCTCCTCGTTCTCGGAGGACATGATGGCGCGCGGGCGCAAGCCCGGCAACAAGTGGCTCGATCGGTCCGAAGGCCAGGTAACGCCCGAGGAATCGCTTTCGCTGGGGCTCTCGCCGGGGTCCAAGGTCTATCGCTTCCAGCGCATCCGCTATGCCGACGGCGAGACGATGGCGCTGGAAGGGGCCACCGTGCCGGGCTGGGGCTTGCCATCGGTGGCCACCGTGGAAAACTCGCTCTACACCGCGCTCCAACAGGCGGGGCATCGCCCGGTGCGCGCCTTGCAGCGGGTTCGTGCGATCGGCTTCCCGG
Source organism: Novosphingobium pokkalii (assembly GCF_014652855.1). Taxonomy (GTDB): domain Bacteria; phylum Pseudomonadota; class Alphaproteobacteria; order Sphingomonadales; family Sphingomonadaceae; genus Novosphingobium; species Novosphingobium pokkalii. The sequence continues at coordinate 239,075 of NZ_BMZP01000001.1, read as the reverse complement.
CAGACATTGCCGATCTGCTGGGCATCACGGCGGGCGATCCTTGCCTGTTCATCGAGCGGCGGGGGTTCCTGCCCGATGGCCGGGTGATCGAAATCACCCACAGCTATTATCGCGGCGATGCCTACGATCTGGTCGCGGAGCTGAGCGAGGTGTGATCAGCCCGCTGCGGGCAGGCTGATTGTCACTTCAAGACCATGCGGCGGATGGTTGCGGGCCGCGATTGTGCCGCCGTGCGACGCCACGGCCCGATGGGCAATGGCCAGGCCCAGACCAGGCCCGGCGTGCGCCGGGCCGCCACTGTGGCTATCGGCCGCTTCGCCGCGCACGAACGGCTCGAACATCATGGCCAGCATCGCCTCTGCCACGCCACTACCATCGTCGCGCACGGCCAGAACGTATTCGCCGCCGGTCAGGCTGAGGCTGGCCAGCACGGTGCCGCCACGGGGCGTGAAACGCAGCGCGTTGCGCACCACGTTGTCGATCGCGCGGTGGATCAGCGCGGCTTGCCCGCGCACAGCCGGCCGCTCCTCGTCCGGCGGCAAGCTGGCCTCATACGCCAGGATGACACCGGCGACGTCCGCCTCGATCCGTGCTTCCGCCAGCACGCCGGCGGTCAGATCGGCCAGGTCGAAATAGTCTTCGCCCGCAGCTTGCTGGTGCTCCAGCCGGGCCAATTGCAACAACTCGCCCACCAGCACGTCCAGTCGGCTTGCTTCGTGCTCGATACGGTCGAGTGCGGTGTCGGTGCTGGCGGGCGATAGCCGGGCCAGGCCGATCGCCAGCGTCAGGCGCGCGAGCGGCGAGCGCAATTCGTGGCTCACATCGTGGAGCAGTCGGTCGCGCATCAGGACAAGTTCTTGCAGGCGCTGCGCCATGCGATCGAAATCCTGCGCCAGATCGGCAATCTCGTCGCGCCGACGGCCCATGCGCGGACCGACCCGCGCGGCTAAATCGCCGCTCGCCAGCGCGCCGAAGCCCTCGCGCAGGCTGCGGATCGGGCTGGTAAGATACCATGCAAGCGCCGCGCTGAACGCCAGGCCACCCACGATGCCCAGCACGAGCATTTCCGGCGGCACGTGGAGCCCGCGCATCGGCAGAAGGCCGCGGGGCGCCAAGCGATAGGTCAACCACAGCCGCCGGCCATCCGGCGCCACGGTGGGCATGATCAGTTGCCCCTGGTCTGCCACCGGTCGCTGGTCAAGCCGTTGCATGCGATCCCGTTCCGGCGGGGGCAGCGTGGCCACGAAGCGATCATAGGCGGCGGTGCCACGGGTTTGGACCAGCGTGGCACCGGCGGACAGGAACACCTGGCCCGCTTGCCGCATCACCGCCACCTCCGGCCCGGCATGGCGCAGGCGATTGGCCTCGAACAGCAGCCACACGCCCTGGGTGATCGCCAGGAACGTGATCCAGAACGCGAAGAGGATCTTCCAGAACAGCCGGACCTTCATCGGCCGGTCACACGGTTGGCCGATGCCTTGTTGACGGGCGCCAGGCGATACCCCACGCCGCGCACCGTCTCGATGCCCAGCCCCGCGCCGCTGGCCGCCTCCAGCTTGAGCCGCAGGTTGCTGACGTGCACGTCGACGCTGCGGTCATAGATTTGCCGGGGGCGGCCCAGACCTTCGAGCGAGAGCGCATCCTTGGTTGCCACGTCGTCTCCGGCGCGGAGCAGGGCGGCGAGAATGTTGAATTCCGAGGGCGTGAGGTCGAGCGCAGTGCCCTGCCACGTCGCGCGCCGCGCCGCCACCTGCACCTCCAACGGGCCGCGCGCGAGGTGGCGTGGGCCGGCCGGCGCGGCCGCCGCGGGATCGGGCATGCGGCGGCGCAGGATGGCCCGCAGCCGTGCGACCAGCTCGCGCGGGTAATAGGGCTTGGCGACATAGTCGTCGGCCCCCAGTTCCAGGCCGACGACGCGGTCCACCTGGTCTCCCTTGGCCGTCAGCATCAGCACCGGAACGAGGCTGGCGGCACGGATCTGGCGCAAGGCCTCGATGCCATTGAGCCGGGGCAGCATGATGTCGAGGATCACCGCGTCATGCCCACCCTCCAGTGCGCGGGTAACGCCATCGACCCCGTTGAACACGGCTTCCACGGCAAAGCCCTCGCGCTCCAGGTACTCGCGCAGCAGGGCGCTCAACTCGGCGTCGTCATCGACCAGCAGGATACGGGGCGGGTGGTTGGTCATCGGCTGCCTTGGCGCATCGGCGATGTGTTGCGCGATGTCACCCTGCCTTTTCGAAAACTTTACGCAAGAGTGGGGAAGTCTTGACCCACAGGCGGCCCCGCCTGGGCCATAGCCGCCTTGTCCGCGCGGCCCGCCCTTTTTCCCTCGAATGGCCGCGCGCATCGAAAGGTTGGCGGATGCGCAGATCGCTGGTTGGTCTTGTGGCCCTGTTGCTGGCCACACCCGCGCTGGCCCAAATGGGCGGTGGCATGGGTGGTGGCGGCATGGGTGGTGGCGGCATGGGAGGTGGCGGCATGGGCGGTGGCCCCGAAGGTGTTGGTCGCGGTGGTCCGCCGCCGGGGGATTCCCGCCCCAAGCCGATGCCACCGATCCCGCGCGCCGCGCTCGACGAGCCGGTCAAGGCCATGTTTCGCGCCGCCGATGGCAACCACGATGGCATCGTGACGCTGGCCGAATTGGAGGCGGTGATTGCCGCGCGGCGCGAAGCGATCATCCGCGCCCGGTTCGAGCGGATCGATGCGGACCACGATGGTCGCATCACGATGGACGAATTCATGGCCTGGCAAAAGAGCCTGGGTTCGGTCGCCGCCGGCCAGGACCGTGCGCTTGCCGATCGGGGCGGGCCAGTGCCGGAAACCGTCGGCCCTGACCTGGGCGTCAAGATGCAGGACCGCGTGCTGGCTGCCATCATCGAGCCGTTGAGCGCGATGACGATCGTTGCAGCCAACACCAATTACGACGCGGGTGTCTCGCTCGACGAACTGCTGGCGTTTGAACGCAAGCGCTTCGATGCGGCCGATTTCGATCGCGACGGGCAGCTATCGGTCGATGAAGTGCAGGAAATGATGCGCAAGCTGGGCAAGGAACGCGGCGGCCCCGGCGGACCGCGCGGAGATGGCCCACCTGTGGGTGGTCCTCCGCCGGGTGATCACGATGGGCCTGCGCCGCACGACGGCGAATAGGCGAGGCGGTGCCGGTGTCGGGCCACTGGTCAGGGCCTAGGCGACGCGGCGCGTACCGGCATTGCGCGTGCGCTTGGCCTGGTAGAGCCGTGCATCGGCGGCATGGAGCAGGCTGTCCAGCGGATCGGCGCGGTTGTCGCTGACGACGGTGCCGACGCAGGTGGAAATGCGGATGAAGTGGCCGTCCACTTCAAACGGTTGGGCAATCGTGGTGCGCAGGCGCTCGGCGAGCAGGACCGCTTCTTCCGCACGGGACAGCCCAAACTGCACGACGGCGAACTCATCCCCGCCAAGCCGGGCCACGATGTCGCCGTTGCGGATCGCGCCGCGCAGGCGATTGGCCACTTGCTCCAGCAAGCGGTCGCCGGTGCCGTGGCCATAGGCATCGTTGACCGGCTTGAAGCCGTCGAGATCGAGATAATGCACGGCGACCAGCCCGTGCGCGGAGATGACCTCGGCGTTGGCCTCGAAATGTTCGCGCAACGCCAAGCGGTTGGGCAGGGCGGTCAGGTTGTCGCGGCGGGCCAGCGAGAGCGAGACCAGGCGGTGCCCGATCTCGGCCTTGACCATGTCATGGCGCATCCGCAGCGATTGGCGCCCCCCCACGACGTAGGCCATGGCGATGAAGGCCAGGCCGATGGTCAGCGGCCGCGCCTCGGCAAGGGCGAAGACAAGCGTTGGTGCCATGGTCAAGGCCATGAACAGCGTGGCGAGGCGCGGCCGGCTGCCCACCCCGGTGGCGATCCCGGCGCAGAACCCCACCAGCACGCAGATGGTGAGCACGCGTGCGTCTCCATTGTCGAGGTGAAACACACGCGCGCCGATCATGCCGAGCAGAGCGGCAAAGCTTCCATAAGGCACGGCGAAAAGCATCTCGAGCCGCTTGGCCGCCTGCCGATCGAGTTGGGCGGTGAGCGCCTTGCGCTGTAGCCGGACCGTCGTGAGGATGCGGGTGGCCCAGGCGGCCAGCGCCAGCAGGCCCAGTATCAGGATCGCCGCGTCGGGCGCGGCATGGAGCACCAGGGCGAGATAGCCCGTGAAGATGAAAGCCATGTAGACGGCTTGCAGCGGCGAAGCATAAAGCCCGCGCACCAGTTCAGCATAGACACGGTCGGCCAGCGCGATCGTGCCGGCTGCCGCATCCGCGTCCGTGGGCGAAGCAGAGATCGTTCTGGCCACGGCGGTTCCATCTCCGCAAGGCGTCGGCAAAGGCCGGCGCAGTGTGTTGTTATGGGTAGTTTCCGTAAATCGCGTTAACATTTGCTAAGGGAATGGGCAGGAACCCCGGGCGTTCAGGCCTGGAGTCCAGCAGACCCGACGAAGGTCTCAAGCAAATGCATCAGCGCGGGCGCTCCGCCGTCCATGGCCCCGCGCACCTTGTTTGCGAGGTAGATCGATCCGCCGGCATAGGCCAGAGACCATCCCGCGAACCGGCGCTCCGGAATGCTTCCCTCATCAAGCGTGACCAGCGCGGTATGCCGTCGGTCTTCGCCGATCGCTGCACGCATGAGCGCCAGCGCGGTGGGTGGGCCTTCCAGTGCCTGGAGAAAATGCGTTCCGGTGAATAGCAGCGCGCCGGTCAGGCCGATACTGGCATTACGCCCCTTTGCATGGGCCACCAAGGTGTCCATCATGGCAGCGGTCCAGGCTGGCTCCACCACGCAACGGCTGATGTAGAGCCAATGATGCAGGCGAAGATCCTCGTCAGGCCGCATCAAGCCCGTGATCCAGTATTCCGGTGAGGATGGCAAATCGGATCAAGGCAGCCAGGTTGTCCATCTGAAGCTTCTGCATGATGTTGCCGCGGTGCATTTCCACCGTCCGCACACCGATGCGCAGCCGCTCGGCAATGGCGCGGTTGGTCAGGCCGGCGACCACCCCGCGGAGCACTTCCTGCTCGCGCGGGGTTAGCTGGGTGGTGAGTGCGGAGGCCTGGCCGATCCGCTGCTGCCGGGCCACGCGCGCGGGCAGCACGGCAAAGCCATGGTCCAGCACCGGCCGAAGCATCTCTGTCTGCACCGGAATCTCTAGGAAATCGATCGCCCCGGCGCGTAACGCCTGAACCACGTCGGCGATGGTGGGGGAGGCCGCCATGATGACGACGGCCATCTCCGGCCGCTGTAACAGCACGGATCTCACCACAGCGCCAAGTGCGGCAGCTTCGTTCGCGGCGCGATCCCGCCACGCCAGCAGAATGCATCCGGCCGGAAGATAGCCCATCGCCTCCATGAGATCGGAAAAGGCAGCAAAAGGATGACAATCCAGGCCCAATTGGCGCACCATCTGTGCCAGATCCCGGCGATGCGCGGGATCGCTATCCACGATGTGAACGGTGCTTTGCCCCACGTTGATTTCGCCCATCCTGGTTCGGCCGACCGAACCTGTTCCGTTATAACTGAAATCAGCTTTAGATCGCAGCATGCCTGACAAATACCGTAGCGGTACGGTGTCAAACGGCCCGTTCCGATATTTGCGATAACCTGTGATGGATGCGGCGATAGTACCCTGATCCGTGGGCCGCATCCACGCGCTTTTGCTGTACATGCGGAGGAAGGCAGGGAACCGGTCCCGTCAATGCGCATGAGCGGGCACGCCCGCGCATCGACGAAACCGGCGCCAGGATCGACCAGGGCGCTTCAAGCAGAAGCGCGCGCCTGGCCGTCCTTTGCCGACGCGCAGGGGACGCGCCGTGGGTTGAAAGCCTGCAACAGGCCTTGGGGAGGGGGGAGCCGACCATAGGGGGGGAGTGGTCGGCAGGCCCGGCGCTTTCAATACCAATTGGTATAGAAAGTCGACCTGCCGCCGTCAACCTTTTTATATACCCAGCGGTATCGGAAATTCAGGGGAACGGGCTTCAGCGTCCCGGCCATAGCGACAGTGCCGTCTTGGCGATCGCATGGAGGCGGGTGGCGTCTGCCCCCGCGCTGGCCTGGACGCTCATGCCGCTCAGGATGCACAGGCAATGCGCGCACAGCGCCTCGGCCGTATGACCGGGAAAATCGCCTTCGGCCTCGGCCCTGACGAAGCGCTGGAGCAGGGCCTGTTCGTGGGCTGTCCGCCGGGCGATCACTTCGCGACGCATCGACTCGTCATACGTGGTGGAAGCGACCGTGTTCATCACGCCGAAGCAGGCACGACCGGAATCGCGGCCGGCCAGCATTTCGAGCGCGTCACCGAGCAGGGCCGCGACGACGCCGCGCGCGGTGGGGGCTTCCAGCGCCTGCACCACGAACGCCAGCTTGTCGCGTTCGTAGAGGTCAAGCGCCTTGCGAAACAGCGCTTCCTTGTTGCCGAAGCAGGCATAGAGGCTGGGGCGGGTAATGCCCATCGCTTCGGTCAGGTCAGACAGCGAGGCTCCGTCATAGCCGCGCGTCCAGAACACCCGCAGGGCAGCCAGGAGTGCGGTTTCGGGATCGAACTGGCGGGGGCGGCCACGTGCCGGGCCGCAAGTATCGGTGGTTGGTAGCGACGTCTCGAACTGGCTCATGGTGCCGGACTATAAGCCAGCGCGGTCTCAGGTCCAGCCAGCGCGCGAAATCCGGGAATGGACGCGCTCAGAACAAGGCGTCATCGAACAACGCATCGTCATCGTCGTCATGGCCATCGCCGCTCGGGCCAAAGCCAGAGGCAGGCTGGCTGTTGGCGATCGGTGCCATACCTTCCAGCAGGAAGCGATCGTGGACCACACGCTCGCTGGCCATCGTGTAGATCTGGCCAAGCGTGGTCATGAGCGCGGCAATGGCATCGTGGGCGGCCGGTTCCTGGCCCTGGCCACTGCCGGCCAGATCGGCGGTGCGCACCGCGATCGCCTCGATCGTCTTGGCCAGGTCGAGGCTCACTTCCAGCTCGTCGCGGGTCTTGCGCAGCATCGTGGCGATCGTGTCGCTCTGCTGACCAGCGACGGCGATGGCCTGTTCCGTGCGCTGGGCGCCTTGGCGGATCATTGCCAGCGATTGGGCGAGTTCATCGCCTGTGCCGATTTCGCCCGCGCGGTTGCCGCCGCGCATGGCGGCAGAGCATTGTTCCAGATCGCTCGCTGCGGCGGTGATATGCGTGACGGCCCCGTCCAGCGTTTCGGCGTGGCTGCGAATTTCATTGGCGATCACGGTCATCGGCTTGCCGATCGCTTCCACCCGGCGGCACGAGAGACCGATGTTGATCGCCATGAGCTGCACGTCCACGCGCAAGTGGCGGATCGCGGCCGCGCGCGTGGTGAGATCGTCCACCGTGGCGATGATCAGGCCCAGGGTTTGATCGGCCTGTGCGTCTGCTTCCTGCAACTGGGCGATCATGGCGGTGGCCTCGGCAATCCCGCTTTCCAGTTCGCGCAGGAACGAGGGTTCACCGGCGGCCGCCATATTTTCGGCAGGCCCGGCTTGGGGCGCCTGCAACGCCAGCAGGCGGTTGGCCTCGGGCTCAAGGTCGCGCAGGGAGTCGACCAGCACCAGCGTCTCCCGGCGGAAATCGACAGCGGTTTCCTCCAGTTGCGCATGCAGCAGGGCCAGCAGGTGGTGGCAGGCTGCTTCCTCGGCTGCTGTCGTCGGCGCGCGGCCCTCCAGATGGGCGTCGAGCATCTCGCAGCCCGCCAGCACATGTTCCAGCCGTTGCCGGGCGATGTCCCCGATCTGGATCGCGCCCAGCACGGTCGCCACCTTGGCCTGGATCGATGCGGCAATTTCCCCGGTCGTGCGCGCCATGGCGGCCAGCCCATCCTGGTGCGTGGCCAGTGCGCCAGCATCGCGGATCAGCCGGTCCGGCACTTGCGGCACCACGCGGGCGCATTCGCTAACCAGCCGCGAATCCGATTGCAGCATGCTGGCAAGGCCGCGCTCCAGTTCGGCAAGGCGGCCATCGAACCCGGCCGCGTCGGCTTTGCCCATGTCCAGCTTTTGCGCCATGAGATCGGCAAAATCGACAAAGTCGCGCGCGCCGCCCGCCGCGATCTTCACGTTCATGCCATAGATCTTGAGCGCTTCGAGCGTGCGTTGCAGATCGTGGACCTGGGCGGTCAGGCGGACGGACACTGCCCGGATATGCGCAACCTGGTCCGCCCGCTGTGTTGCCTGATCGGCCACGCGATAGAGCCGCTTGGCCGCTCGCGTCAGGTTGCCGACTGCGCCTGAACCGTCGCCCGCGCCCAAAGCAGCGCTGATCTGCCCGAGCGTGCCGACAACGGCGGAAATGGCCTCGACCGTGCGCTCTAGCGTGGTGCCGATGCGCGTGAAGTGATCGTCCAGCCCATGCAGGATATCGGCGAGGCGCAGGCGCAGTGGCGCCGTCAGGGCGGTGTCGACCGGCGCAGGCGCCGTTTCGCTGATCGGCGCCTCGGGCAGTTCCGGCATCACGGGGTGGGCCTGCATCGCGCCTCTCCTCTATCGCGCCGCGGCGTGCAGCAGTTCCTGGGCGATGGCGCCCAGCGGAACGATCCTGTCGGCCGCACCGCGCGCGATCGCTTCCTTGGGCATGCCGAAGACGATCGAGCTGGCCTCATCCTGGGCCATTGTCCGCGCCCCGGCCTGCTTCATTTCCAGCAGGCCGCGTGCCCCATCGTCGCCCATGCCGGTCATGATGATGCCCACGGCATTGGCCCCGGCACAGCGCGCGGCAGAGCGGAACAGCACATCCACCGAAGGGCGATGCCGGCTGACCAGCGGGCCATCGCGCACCGATACCAGATAGCGCGCGCCCTGGCGTTCCAGCAGCATGTGCTTGCCGCCCGGCGCGATCAGCACGTGGCCGCGCATCACCGTGTCGCCGTCTTCCGCTTCTTTCACCGAGACTTCGCACAACCCGTCGAGACGGCGGGCAAAGGCGCGGGTGAAATGTTCCGGCATGTGCTGGACGATGACGATGCCCGGCGAGTTGGCGGGCAGGGCTTCGAGCACTTCGCGCAGCGCTTCGGTGCCGCCGGTCGATGCCCCGATGCACACGACCATCTCGGTGGTGCGGCTCATCGCCTTGCTGCCAGCCGGGCGGGTGGGCGGCGGCGGCAGCACGGCATCGGCGGTGAGCTTGGGCTGGGGATTGAGCGTGGCGGGCGCGCTGCCGGGGGCGGGACGACGGCCACCCCGCACTTTGGCGCGCGCTGCGGCCTTGACCGTGTCGCGGATCATCAGGCGGCTTTCCGACAGGTGATCGGCCACCCCCACGCGCGGCTTGAGGATCACGTCCACCGCGCCCGCATGCATGGCTTCCAGCAGCGTTTCCGAGCCTTCCTCGGTCAGCGAGGAACACATCACCACCGGCACCGGGCATTGCTGCATCAGCTTGCGCAGGAACGTGATGCCATCCATGCGCGGCATTTCCACGTCCAGCGTGATGACGTCTGGCACCTGCTCCTGGAGATGGCGCGCGGCCGCAAACGGGTCGGCCGCAGTTGCCACGACTTCCATCTCCGGGTCTTCTTCCAGGATGGCCTTCATCGTCTGGCGCACGCTGGCGCTGTCGTCGATGACCATGACTCGAATCTTGCGGGGGGCCATCGGTCTAGCTCCTCTGGAATATGGTGTTGCCGACGGACGTGAGCGGGAGATCGAAGCCCGCGATCGATTCCGAGTGCCCCACAAACAGGTAGCCCCCCGGCACCAGGCAATCGACGAGGCGCGAAACCACCTGCTTCTGCGTGGGCTTGTCGAAATAGATCAGCACGTTGCGGCAAAAGATGAGGTCTGCCTGCTGGCCGATGGCATAGGCCTGCTCCATCAGGTTGAGCTGCGCGAAGCCCACTTTGGCGCGCAAGGCGGGATCGATCCGCGCTTCGCCGGCGCGGGCCCCCTGGCCCATGCGGACATAGCGCTGGCGCAGCCGGGGCGGCACCGGATCGATCATCTCGCGCGGGTAGATGCCCTTGTGCGCGGTGGCGAGGACATTGGTATCCAGGTCCGTTGCCAGGATCGCGTAGTCCGGCCCGCCATGGGCCTGGGCGAAATCGTCCAGGACCATGGCGATGGTATAAGGCTCCGCGCCGGTCGAGCAGGCCGCGCTCCACGCCCGTATGATGCGCCGCTGCCGCGCGGCCAGGGCCGGCAGAATGGTTTGCGCCAGGTAGTCGAAATGGCGCGGCTCGCGAAAGAAGTCGGTCTTGTTGGTGGTCACCGCATTGATCAGATGGACCACTTCGTCGCCACCGGCACCTTCGCCCAGCACGAAGCGGCAGTAATCCTCCAGCTTGTCGAACTGGAGCGCGCGGGCACGGCGGCGCAACCGGCCTTCCACCATGGTCTGCTTTGCCGCCGGCATGCGAATGCCGCACTGGTCATAGATGAACGAAGAAAGGTGCTTGAACGTCCGCGAAGAGATGCTGTCGCCGGAGACCGGCATCACCAGTGGATTCTGGGCAGGAGCGGATGATGCCACGAGGTCAGAGCTCCATCTCGGCCAGGACGCGGTCTTCGCTGCCGAAAATGCGCGACACATCGAGGATGACCACGAAGCCGTCGGCATCGCGCACCACTCCGTCGACGAATTCGCCGCGCCAGGGTGTGCCGATGTCCGGCGCCGGTTCGATGCGCGCGCCGGGCAGCGTGCTGACGGCGAGGACGCGATCGATCACTACCCCCAGCGCCAGGGTCCGGTCTGCCAGCGGTACATCAAGGATGATGATGCGCGTGGCAAGCGTGGGCTCGACGGGCGGCAGCCCCAGCCGGCGGCGGAAGTCCACCGTGGGTACGCCCAGCCCCCGCACGTCGGTCAGGCCCAAAAAATGGACCGGGCCGCCGGGCACCTGGCTCGGCACCTGGTAATCCAGGATCTCGCGCACCAGCACCACCGGCACGGCAAAGACTTCACGGCCGAGGCCGAACGTCACGACCTGGAGATCGTCGCGGACAGGGGAGTCCGCCGCGGAGCGGGGGGCGGTCATGCGGCGGCCTGATCGAAATCGGCGTCGTCGTCATCGGCGCCGCCGGCCGAGAGATCGAGCGCAAAGCCCTTGAGCCGCGCCTGCTGGTCGCCGATCGAACCCGGGCGTGCCGGCTTGCGTGCCGGTTTGGCCGGCTTGACCGCGCTCTTGCCCGGCTTGGCCGGCTTGGCGGCCACAGGCTTGGGCCGCGCGGCTGGCGCTACGGCGCGGCTTGTCGGGCGCGCGTTGGCATCCACCTTGAAATACGAGATGCTGGCCTGAAGCTCTTCCGCCTGCGCGGCCAGCTCTTCCGACGTGGCGGAAATCTCTTCGGAGGCGCCGGCGTTCTGCTGCGTGACCTGATCAAGCTGCTGGATCGCCTCGTTGATCTGCGACGCGCCGATGTCCTGTTCGCGGCAGGCGGCGCTGATCTCGCTGATCAGCTCGGCAGTGCGGCGAATGTCCGGCACCAGGCGGGTGAGCATTTCGCCGGCTTCGGCCGCAGCCTTCACCGTGTCGGACGAGACAGCACCGATTTCCGAGGCGGCCGTCTGGCTGCGCTCGGCCAGCTTACGCACTTCGCTCGCGACCACGGCAAAGCCCTTGCCGTGCTCGCCCGCGCGGGCGGCTTCCACTGCCGTGTTCAGCGCAAGCAGGTCGGTCTGGCGGGCGATTTCCTGGACGATGCCGATCTTTTCCGCGATGGTGCGCATGGCATCCACCGCGCGGTTGACCACCTCGCCCGAGCTTTCCGCATCCTTGGCCGACTGGCGCGCGATCTTTTCGGTCTGGGCCGCATTGTCGGCGTTCTGCTTGATGTTGGCGGCCATCTGTTCCATCGACGAGGAGGCCTGTTCGGCCGCAGCGGCTTGTTCGGTTGCCCCTTGTGAAAGCTGTTCCGAACTGGCGGCGAGTTGCTGGCTACCGGCCGAAACGTTTTCTGCCGCGGCGGTCGATTCCGACACGACCTCGCGCAGGCGCTTGATCATCGACACCAGCGCCTGGCCCAGGCGGTCGCGATCCGACGAGGCGGTGTGGTTGACCGTCAGGTCGCCGTCCGCCAGGCGATCGGCCACGCTGGCCGCTGCGCGCAGGTTGCTCATCATCGCGGTCAATGCCTTGCCCAGGCGATCGCGATCCGACAGGAGCTGGACCTGGCTGCCAAGGTCGCCCGAAGCGATCTCGTCGGCGAGTTCTGCGGTCTTGCGCAGGTTCTCGATCATGGCGTTGACCCCGCGCATGACCTCGGCAATCTCGTCGTTGCCCTTGATCTCGACCAGATGGTCGAGATCGCCTTCCGAAACGGTGCGGACGGCGGTGTTGATCTGGGTGAGGCCGCGCGACACCATCCGCCCGATCCACACAGCGCCGGCCACAGCCATCAGCAGCGCCAGCCCGGTCACGACCACCACCGTGGTGCGCACCGACGCATAGAGCGTGTTGGTGCTGGCGTCGGCTTCCTTCATGGCCTTGGTCTGGCTGTCGACGATCTCGTTCAGCGTTTTTTCCATCTCGACAGCGGCGGCACGGCCATCGGTGATCGAAATCTTCGCAGCGGCGTCGTTCAGGTTCTGCATGGCCAGTGCGCGCATCCGCTGGTTGGCATCCTTCAGCTTCGTCCACTGCTCTTGCGCGCGGGACCACAGCGGGCGTGCATCTTCGGTGGCGGTCTGCATGCCCTTGTCGAGTTGTTCGCTGACGGTCCGCGTTATGGTGTCGGACTTGGTGTTCCACTCACGAGTGAGGCCGAGGTCTTCGGTCAGCGCCATGTTCTTTTCATAGCGCACGAGCTGGCTCATCGAGATCGATGTCTGCTGCGCCAGGGCGAGCCGCGCCGAAGGCCCGGCGATGACGTCGGTGATGGCACTGTTGAGCGTGCCCAGCGCGTTGATCGAAAGGCCGGCGATCACGGCCATCATCACGATCAGCGCCAGGAAAGTCGCGCCAAGCTTCAGGTTTATCGTCGCACGCATTCTTACGGTCCTCGGTTCTGGTGCTCGGGTCCCTGCGGCGAATGCGCCCGTCCCGATGCTGACGTCAGCCCGACAAACCCCGGGCAAGGGGTGTTCATGCGGCCAATGGGCCGCTGCCAAGTTGACGGGGGGCGGTTTCGAAAATGGCGGCCAGGCACGGCAGCACGATCACGCCGTCGGCCTGGCGCACGAATTCGCGCACGAATTCCCGGCGCCAGCGCAGGCCGACCTGCGGCGGATCGGAACTGTCCTGGCGAGACAGCACGGCCACTTCGTGGACTTTGTCGGTGCGCAGGCCGATATGGGTTGCCTCGCCGTCGATCGGGGTTTCGATCACCACGATCCGGCTGTCGGGCGTGGCAGCGGCGATCGGCATGCCAAAGGCGATGCGCAAGTCGGCGATCGGAATGATCTTGCCGCGATAGTTGACGATGCTGGCCACCAGCGGCGGGGCGCCCGGCACGCGCGTTTCGGGCAGCAGATCGACGATCTCGCGAATGTCGGTCGCCTCGATCGCCAGGCGCTCGCTGCCCACGTCGAAGGTCAGGACTTCCAGGTTGCCGTGGTCGTCCCAAGGGGTCTTGCTGGTGGTGGTCGTATCGGTCATGGCTTCAACCCACGGCGCGCAGCCGTGCCTCCCGCTGCTGGCCGGTGGCGACCAGTTGCATGATGTCGAGAATGAGCGCGACGCTGCCATCGCCCAGGATGGTGGCGCCCGAGAAGCTGTGGACGTCGCGGTGGACGCCGGACATCGACTTGATCACCGTCTGGTGGCTGCCGATGATCTGGTCGACGACCAGGCCGACGCGCTCGCCGGCGGCGGAGATCACCACGATCTTCTGGTGCTCGTCCGGCTCGGCGCCGGTGTCGAACAGGTCGTGCAGGCGCAGGAACGGCACCAGTGCATCGCGCAACTGGATCATGCTGCGCCCGCGCGTGCGCCGATCTTCCTCGGCCGTCAGCTCGATGCACTCTTCAACCGCGGCCAGCGGGATGACGTAGCAGCCATTGGCCACGCGCACGAGCAGCCCCTCGATGATCGCCAGCGTCAGCGGAATGCGCAGGGTGAACGTCGAACCCTTGCCTTCCTGGCTGGCAATGTCGATCGTGCCGCGCAGCCCTTCGATCGTGCGCTTGACCACGTCCATGCCCACGCCGCGCCCTGACAGGTTGGTGACCTGCGCAGCGGTGGAAAAGCCGGGGTGGAAGATCATCTGCAACAGCTCGTGATCCGACAGCGCCTGGCCGGGCTGGATCAGGCCGTTGCTTTCGGCCTTGGCGCGAACCCGCTCGCGGTTGATCCCGCGCCCATCGTCGGTGATGGTGATCAGCACTTCGCCACCGGCGTGCGCGGCCGTCAGCATCACGCGCCCGGTGGCGGGCTTGCCGGCCGCCAGGCGTTCCTCCGGCGTTTCCAGCCCGTGGTCGCAGGCATTGCGGATCAGGTGGACGATCGGATCGGCCAGTTGCTCGGTCACAGTCTTGTCCACCTCGGTGGCCTCGCCTTCGGTCAGCAGTTCGATGGCCTTGCCGGTATCGCGCGCCAGATCATGGATCAGTCGGCGGAACCGGCCGAACAAGTTGGCCACCGGCACCATGCGCAGCACCATCATCGTGTCGCGCATCTCGCTCACCAGTCGCTCGATCTCTTCCGAGATGGAACGCAGCGCCACTTCGCCCGAGGCGCCGATCAACCCGCTGTTGGCCAATTGCGACAACCGGCTCTGGACAATCACCAGCTCGCCCACGCGGTCCATCAGCACGTCGAGCCGCTCGGCCGGAACACGCACGCTTTCCCCGGCGCGCGGCGCCTGGCGCGCGGCTGCGTCGGTAGCGGGCGTCGCCACGACGGGCGCTGCGGGCAGGCTGCTGCCTGGCTCGGGCTGCGGCGCTGGGCCGGCGGCGCTCTCGATCGCCACGCTGGCCAAAGGCGTGAGTTCCATGTCCATGTCGTCCATCACGAAGATGAACACGTCCTCGATCGCCTCACGGGCGATGGCCCCGGTCAAGGTCACGTCCCACCCGATCAGGCATTCGGTGGGAATGAGGTCGGGCAGGGGCGGCAGCGCATCGCACAAGGCGACGACGCGGCATTCGCCCAGCTCGCGCAGTTCATCGAGCAGGCTGAGCGGGTTGGTGCCATTGGCGAGTGCGCTCGGCGGCAGGCGGAAGCGCAAGTGCCATCCCCCTGCGCCTTCAGATGCGGCTTCAGGCGCAGCATCTTCGGTTTCCGGAGCAGCGGTCACGGTCCCGCTTTCGGGCAAAGCAGCCTGCAACCGGCCCAGGATCGCTGCGCCCGTTGCTTCCAGCCCGCTGCCGTCGCCATCGACCAGCGCGCGCATGTGGTCCATCGCCGAGAGGATCACGTGGACCAGTTCGGCGGTGGCCGGAAAAAATCCCTTGCGCACGCGGTCGAACGCGGTTTCGCAATGGTGGGTGAACGTGGCCAGCGCATCGAACCCGAACATCGCGCCCGAGCCCTTGAGCGTGTGCAGGCCACGGAACACGGCATCGATCAGGCCGCGATCGTCGAGCCGGTTGGAGAGATCGAGCAGCGCCTGTTCGATCTGGTCGAGCAGGTCGCCTGCTTCCACGCGAAACGCGGCAATGGGGTCTTGGTCGCTCACCGGCCCAGCACCTTCTTGGCAATGCGCAGGAGTTGGTCGGGCTGGAACGGCTTGACCAGCCAGCCCGTGGCGCCGGCGGCGCGCGCTTCCTGCTTGAGGGCATCGTCCGACTCAGTGGTCAGGAAGATGATCGGGGTGCCCATCTGCACGGGCAGCTTGCGGATCTCGCGGATCATGCTCAGCCCATCCATGTTGGGCATGTTGAGATCGGTGATGATCATGTCGAACTTCTGGCCCTGCGCCTTGCCCAGGCCCTCCAGGCCGTCGCAGGCTTCGGTCACGGTGTAGCCGGCGCCGGTCAGCGCAATCCGCGTGGCCAGGCGCAGGCTGCTCGAATCGTCTACGGTCAGGATCGAGGCGGTCATTGCGGACGTTCTCCGTGGAACCAGAAATCAAGGGTTTCGGGGCTGGGGTCGGTCAGGAAGCCGGCGCGGCGCAGCAAGGCGGTGACCGCCGGGTTGGCCGGGGCAGACAGGCGCAAGGCGCGGCTGTCGCGCACCGCATGCTGCCGTGCGGTTTCCACCAGTTGCACCATCGTCAGGTCGACATCGGCAAGGTCGGACAGGTCCAGCACCAGCGCGGCATGCGCCTCCATCGCCTCGGTCAGCGTGGACCAGGCGGCGGTGATGGTTTGCATGTTGGCCACTGGGCCAAGGCTGAGGGTAAAACTCATGGCGCACTCCGCAGAACACGTCATGGGTTAGGGCTACCTCGCTGAAATCGCGGTAAGGGTGCCCTGCGTCATTTCCCTTAGCTCTAGGCTCTGTGCTGTCTTGCGTTGTTCGCTGTTCGAGAAGGTTTGGGTATCAGCTCAGCACTGCGCTCGCCGCCTGACCAGCCAACTGGCTATTATGCTGGCCAACCCGGCGATACTGCCAGTCAGTACGGCTCGGAACCAGTCAGGCGTGCTAGTTGGCAGCATGCTGTAGGCACCCAATGTGGCGCAGAACATTATGGTCGCCATCGACGCGTAGAACTGCAACCTTCTGCGTTGTCTCCACGGCCCTACCAACAGCATGGCCGCAAATGCAATCCAGGTTGCCCAAGCCAAGAGGCTTAGTGCGACCCAGCTTGCATGACCGGTCATCGCCCCGTGCAGATTGAGCAGCCGTCCGTCTGACAGAACCGTGAAAAACACGATCACTGCAAACCACAGGGAGAAAATCACTTCTGCCGCTGCGCGCACTGTACGCCTTTCTGGGATCATGCCCATGGCATCCTTAATTCCCAGGGTTTTGCAAATCCGTTCCTGATCGGCAACCATGAAGTCACCACTTGCAAAATCAGGCAGATTGGCGCCGCAACACGGCGATTGCCGCTGACAGTGGTATGCGGCTAAAGGCAGCCGGACCCTCGCTTCCCTTCTCTGCCAGGCGGATTTTTCACGTGACCGACCGCAAGCCCATTGACGCTGCCGCCGTTGCCATCATGGTCGTGCTCTGCGCGATCTGGGGATCGCAACAGGTGGCGATCAAGCTGGTCGCCGATGCGATGAGCCCGCTGTTGCAGATGGGGCTGCGCTCAGGGCTCGCGGGCCTCGCCACGCTGGCCGTAGTGCTGTGGCGCGGGGAAGGGCGGGTGATCAACCGGCAGACCCTGGCGCCGGGCCTGGCCATCGGCCTGCTGTTCGGCACCGAGTTCCTGCTGGCCGGCGAAGCGCTGCGCTTCACCAGCGCCTCCCACGTCACGATCTATCTCTACACCGCGCCGATCGGGGCGGCCCTGGCGCTTGGCCTGCTGCGCCCGGACGAGCGCCTGCGCGCCGGCCAGTGGCTGGGCATTGCGCTGTCGTTTGCCGGGGTGGTGCTGGCGTTCAGTGGCGGCGCGGAAGGGGCGGGCTATCCCGACGGACGGCTGGGCGATGCCCTGGCTCTGGGCGGTGCCTGCGGCTGGGCCTGCACCACGCTCGTGCTGCGCAATTCCTCGCTCGCCAATGCCCCCGCTTCGGTGACCTTGTTCTACCAGTTGATGGGCGCTTTCGTGCTCTGCACGCTGGCCGCACCGGTGCTGGGGGAGACCACCATCCACCTCACGCCGGGGCTGCTTGCCAGCCTGGCGTTCCAGGTGGTGATCGTGGCGTTTCTCAGTTATCTTACTTGGTATGCGCTGCTGCGCCATTACAGCGCGGCGCGGCTCGGCGTGCTCAGCTTCATGACGCCGATGTTCGGCGTGGCTGCCGGGGTCGCGGTGCTGGGGGACAAGCTCGACGCCGCCTTCATCGGTGGTTCGCTGCTGATCCTGGCCGGGATCGTGATCGTCAGCACGGCCGACACGCTGCCGGCCTGGCTGCTGCGCTGGCGCCTGCGCGAAGCCTAGCTCTTGGGCGTCAATTCGCCGATCTTGTCGAGTGCCTCGGCTTCCATCGCCTGAAGCTCGGTCATGGTCTTGAGCAGCGCGCTGTGCTGGCTTTCCAGCTTGCGCAGCCGGCTGCGGATATGCGCCACCAGGTGCTGCAATTGCTCCAGTCTGGTGGGATCGACATCATAGAGATCGAGGAATTCCTTGATCTCGCGGATGGTGAAGCCCAGGCGCTTGCCGCGCAGGATCAACTGCATCCGCGCCACTTCGCGATGCGAATAGATCCGCGTGTTGCCCACCCGCGCCGGCTCGATCAGGCCCTTGTCCTCATAGAATCGCAAAGTGCGATGAGTCACGCCGAGGCGCTTGGCCACGTCCTGGATGCCCTGGAGGCCGTCTTGCGGCACGGGCGGCATGGGTTCCACCGGCGCATCGGGTGGATCGGGCAGAGCGTCGATCATGGTGGCCAAAAGTTCCCCCCAAAATGGCATTACCTATTGCGCCGCAAAACGCGGATTGCAACTGCCCGAAACGGCGTTGGCGTCACGCCTGCGTCTTGGCCCGTTCCTCGGCCACCAGTTCCTTCTTCGACAGCTTGCCGACCATGGTCTTGGGCAGGCTCTGCCGGATTTCCACCGCGCGCGGCACTTCGATCTTGTTGAGTTGCTGCGCCAGGAACGCGAGAATTTCCTCGGGGCTGGCGGTCTGGCCGTCGTGCAGCTTGACGAAAAGCTTGGCGCTCTGGCCGCGATATTTGTCGGGAATGCCGATGGCGATGGCTTCCTCGATCGCCGGATGCAGATAGGCCGCTTCCTCGATCACGCGGGGATAGACGTTGTAGCCGCCGCTCAGGATCACGTCCTTGAGCCGGTCGACGAGGTAGAGATAGCCATCCTCATCCAGATGGCCCACGTCGCCCGTGCGCAGCGCACCATCGACGAAGACATTGGCGGTATCGTCCGGGCGCTGCCAATACCCGGCCATGACCTGCGGCCCCCGTACGCAGACTTCGCCGTTGGCGCCGATCGGCAGGATCGTTTCGGGATTTTCCGGGTCGCGGATCTCGATGTGCGTTCCCGGAAAGGCCTGGCCGCAACTGTTCGCACGGATATCGCCATCCACCGGATTGCAGGTTACGATCGGCGAAGCTTCGGTCAGGCCATAGCCTTCGCAGATCCCTGCGCCGGTGCGCTGTTCAAACGTCTGCCGCACTTCCAGCGGCAGCGGTGCGCCCCCGGAAATGCAGGCGCGCAGGCCGGAAAGGTTGGGAATTTTGGCATCGTCCAGCGCGTTCATGGCAATGAACAGCGTAGGCACGCCGAAGAACAGCGTCGGCGGCTTGCGCTTGATCGTGGCCAGCATCGCGTCCATTTCAAAGCGCGGCATCAGCACCAGTTCCGAT
This sequence comes from Novosphingobium pokkalii, assembly GCF_014652855.1. Taxonomy (GTDB): domain Bacteria; phylum Pseudomonadota; class Alphaproteobacteria; order Sphingomonadales; family Sphingomonadaceae; genus Novosphingobium; species Novosphingobium pokkalii. The sequence goes on along the minus strand of NZ_BMZP01000001.1, from coordinate 219,785 downwards.
CCCACCAGGATCGAGAAATCGAGCACGGCGGTCAGCGCAAAGACGTGGAAGAACGGCAGGACCGCCAGCGTGCGTTGTGGTGCAGGCAGATCGCCGTGGATGTGCGCCTGCTGTTGCAGGGCATTGGCTGTCAGGTTGCGATGAGTCAGCATCGCACCCTTGGGCGTGCCGGTGGTGCCGCCGGTATATTGCAGCACGGCCAGATCATCGGGCACCAGCGCCACCGGGCGTGGCGGATCGCCGCGCGCGATCAGGTCGCAAAAGCGCATGTGCAGAGCATCGTGGGCATAGCGGGCATGGTCGCGCCGCTTGAACAGCCGCCAGCCCCAGGCCTTCACGCGCGGCAGGATGCCGGCCATCGGGCAGACCAGGATCGTCGCCAACTGGCACTCTTCGGCAATAGCGCGCACTTTGCCATGGATTTCGCGCAAGTCCGGCACTGCCACCACGCGCGCGCCACTGTCGGTCAACAAGTGCCGCATCTCGCTTTGCGTGTAGAGCGGGTTGAGGTTGACCACCACCGCGCCGATCTTGAGCGCCGCGAAATAGAGCACGATGTAATAGGGCGTGTTGGGCAGGCACAGCGCCACGCGGTCACCCCTGCCCAGGCCCATGTCCTGAAACCCGCGTGCCGCCCGCTCGACCAGGCGCCACAGCGCGCGATAGGTCCAGGTGCGCCCCATGAAATCCACAGCCGGGCGGTCGCCATGATCGCGCACGGCGTTATCCATGAAATCGCCCAGCAGCATCGCCGGCGGTGACCAATCCGGCGGCAGGGTATCGCGGTGGGTAGGGGCCTCGATCTGGGAAGCAGCGACCATGTCAGGTTCCGGCAAGAGGGAAGGGAAGGCATTGGCAGCAGGGAGGCGTGGCGCCGGAGCCGACCTGGCCCCGGCGCCACTGGCGATCAGAACGCGAGCCGCCCGCCCAGCGAGAGCACCACGACATGCGCCTTTTGCAGCATGCCATTGACCAGGATCGGCGTCTGCGCGGCGGTCCCGGCATAGGCTGCGGTCACGCGGTTGACCGGCGCGTCGTCCAGCGTCAGGTAGTTCGCCGCCACGTCCACCTTGAACGCCTTGCTCAGCGAATGCGTGGCGCCCAGGGCAAAGTTCCAGCGATTGCTGTCGGGCACGCGGGCATCGCGCTCGGTGGGGCGCACCGGAGACACGTCACGCTGCACGCCGCCGCGCACCGTCCACTTCGGGCTCAGGTCCGCGTCGAAACCGACCGAGACCGCCCAGGTGTTGCGATAGTCTTCCGGAATCGCGGTGTTGAGCGGGCTGCCGAGCTTGATCGAGTCGAACTTGGCCCAGCCAAAGCGGGTGGCCTGCGCGTTGAGCGTGAACACCGGGCTCACCTTCCAGCGGCCGCCAAAGGTGAGCTGCCACGGCGTGGTGAAGTCGGCTTCGGTCGAGATGTTCATGTTGTTGGCCGCGAGCGGACCGAGCAGGCCGGCCACGGTGACGTCACCCTTGAGCTTGTGAGTGATGGCCGACTTGTAGCTCAGGCCCACGGTAACGGCCTTGCCACGGAACTGCACGCCGGCCGACCAGCCCACGTCCCAACCCTTGCCCTTGAGCGTCTGGCTGCCGTCGGGCAGCGTGGCGAGCAGGTTGGGCAGGGCGTTGCCGAGCGTGGCATCGGCATGCTCCACGTTCACCGCGCCACCGATCGAGATCACCGGGGTAAGCTGCACCGCCAGCGAAGGCTGGATGTCGATCGTGCGCAGGCGGGTGGTGAGCGCGGTGTAGCGCGCCCAGCTCGTGTTCGAATACTCGGTGGTGAAGTTGTAGGGGGCGGTCACGGCCAGGCCCACGGCAAAGCGATCACCCAGTGCATGCGCGATCGCGCCCGAGGGCACCACGCCCTTGTGGATCGGATTGTGGGCCACGCTGTCACCACCGACGGCGGTTGCCGGCTGGCCAGGGCGCTTGATCAGCGTACCGTTATCCACCACGTCGCCCGAAGGCAGGATGGCGGTGGCGCTGAGCATGGCTTCGCCGCCGGTCATGCCGCCGATGCTGGCCGGGTTCCACCACAGGCTTTCCGCGCCGGTATCGGCCACTTCACCCGAATAGGCGCGCCCGGTTGCCTTGGTCGACTGGTCCTGAAGATAGAAGCCGCCCGCCAGGGCGGGGCTGGCAAGCCCGGCGGTTCCCGCCAGAAGTGCGGCGCAGGCCAGGGTGCGGCGGTGGTTCAGGGTCATCTCTCTCTCACTCCCATTTGAATTCTTGTGATGCTTGTGGTTTCGCGCTGATCAGCGCAGCCGCTTCCAGGTCTGGGTCTTGCACAAGGGCCAGACGATGCAGCCCTTGAGCTTGAGCGTGTCGGCGTCAGCGATGGTGATCGTCGCCTTGTAGGTGCCGCCGTCTTCAGGGTTGTAGATCGAACCACCTTCCCAGCCGTCGTTGCTGCGCGTGAAACCTTGCAGAATGGTCAGTCCCTTGAGCGGACGATTGCGCAGGGCGGGGTTCTTGTTGTTGCTGTCGGCAAAGGCCGGGTTTGCGCGAATGTGGTCGGATTCCAACAACCGGCCACAGATCGATGCGCCGCAGGGCGCGATTTCCACCACGCCGTGCTTGGAAGGGGTGGCCCAGCGGCCGATCGCCTGGTCTGCCGGCGTGGCGAGCGTGGGGGTGGCATAGGTGGCCGCCGCTGCCCCGATCAGGGATATTACGGTCACGGCCAATAACGGCTTACCTTTCATCGTTCTTCATCCTCGACCCAACGACCGAACGGGCAGAACCAGAAGCCTGGTCGTGCGTTTCGGTATCCGGTTACCACCCGGCCTTTCTTGCCTTTGCCGGTGTGCGACTCACTCTATGCCCCAAATTTTGGTTGACGTATAGGGAAAGTTGAGCACCATTACGGACGAAAGCAGCGCCAAGGGTGATTCCGGATGAATCGGACTCGCATCGCGGAAGCTGCCCCACCTGACGAGGATGCCAGACACATGCCCAACGCGGTTATCGCCGGATACGCCCGGTCGCCGTTCCACCTTGCCGGCAAGGGCGCGCTCGCCCGCACCCGGCCCGACGATCTCGCCGCCGCAGTGATCAAGGGCCTGGTCCAGCGCACCGGCGTTTCGCCCGAGGCGATCGAGGACCTGATCGTCGGCTGCGCCTTTCCCGAAGGCGAACAGGGCTTCAACGTTGCCCGCCTGATCGGCATGATTGCCGGCCTGCCGCGCTCGGTCGGAGGGATGACGGTCAACCGCTTCTGCGGCTCGTCGATGAGCGCGATCCACTATGCCGTGGGCCAGATTGCCGCCGGTTCGGGCGACGTCTTCATCGCTGCGGGCGTCGAATCGATGAGCCGCGTGCCGATGATGGGCTTCAACCCGCTGCCCAACCCGGCCTTGGCCAAGGTCAGCCAGGCCTATATCGGCATGGGCGATACCGCCGAAAACCTCGCCAGCCAGTATGGTCTTTCGCGTGAAACGCAGGAAGCCTTTGCCGTGGCCAGCCAGGACAAGGCCGCTGCGGCCATCGCCGCCGGCAAGCTGGCGGACGAGATCGTGCCGATCGAGACCAAGGCCGGCCTGGTCGACACCGATGGCTGCCCGCGCCCCGGCACCACGGCTGAAACCCTGGCAGGGCTCAAGCCCGCGTTCAGCGCCACCGGAACGGTGACCGCCGGCACCTCCTCGCCGCTGACCGATGGCGCCAGCGCGGTGATCGTGGCCAGCGAAGACTATGCCCGCGCCCATGGCCTGCCGATCCTGGCCCGCATCAAGGCCATGGCCATTTCCGGCTGCGCGCCGGAAATCATGGGCATCGGCCCGGTCGAATCGAGCCGCAAGGCGCTGGCCCGCGCCGGCATTTCGGTGTCTGATCTGGACGTGATCGAACTGAACGAAGCCTTTGCCAGCCAGGCGCTGGCCTGCATCGCCGATCTTGGCCTCGACACCGCCAAGATCAACCTCGATGGCGGCGCGATTGCCCTTGGCCACCCGCTCGGCGCCACCGGCGCGCGCATCGTCGGCAAGGCCGCCAGCCTGTTGCAGCGCACCGGCGGCAAGTATGCGCTCGCCACCCAGTGCATCGGCGGCGGGCAGGGCATCGCCACGGTACTGGAGGCAATCTGATGAGCCAAGCCATCCGCAAGGTCTGCGTGATCGGCGCAGGCACGATGGGCGCGGGCATCGCCGCCCAGGTGGCCAACGCCGGCGTTCCCGTCCTGCTGCTCGACATCGTGCGCGATCCGGCCAACCGCAACGCCGTGGCGCAAGGCGCGCTCGATCGCCTGGCCAAGGCCGAACCCGCCGCGTTCATGAGCAAGCGCGCGGCCAAGCTGGTCGAAGTCGGCAATATCGAAGACGATCTGCCCCGCGTCGCTGAATGCGACTGGGTGATCGAAGCCATCGTCGAGCGCCTCGACCTCAAGCATGCGCTCTATGAAAAGCTGGAAGGCGTGCGCCGCCCCGGCACGGCGGTCTCGTCCAACACCTCGACCATCCCGCTCGAACAGTTGATCGCCGGGCGCAGCGAAGGCTTTGCCCGCGATTTCCTGATCACCCACTTCTTCAACCCTCCGCGCTACATGCGCCTGCTCGAAGTGGTCGCCGGCCCCGCCAGCGATCCTGCGCTGGTGGCGAACGTCAGTGATTTTGCCGACCGCGCCCTGGGCAAGACCGTGGTGCGCGCCAAGGACACGCCGGGCTTCCTGGCCAACCGCGTCGGCACGTTCTGGATCCAGCAGGCGATCAACGCCGCAATCGATCTGGGGCTGACGGTGGAAGAAGCCGACGCCGTGGTGGGCAAGCCGATGGGTGTGCCCAAGACCGGCGTGTTCGGCCTGGTCGATCTGGTCGGGATCGACCTGATGCCGCACCTCAAAGCCAGCCTGACGGCCACGCTGCCGGCCGACGATGCCTATCGCGCCATTGCCGTCGATCATCCGCTGATCATGAAAATGATCGCCGATGGCTATACCGGCCGCAAGGGCAAGGGCGGGTTCTATCGCCTCAACCGCGAAGCCGGCAAGCGCAAGGAAGCGATCGACCTCGCCACCGGCGAATACCGCGCTGCCGCCAAGCCGCCGTCGCTGCCCGGCGCCGTGTTCAAGGACTTGAAAGCGCTGGTCGGCCTGTCCGGCAAGCTGGGCGCCTATGCCTGGGCCGTGCTGGGGCCGACGCTGTCCTACGCCGCTTCGCTGGTGCCGCAGGCGTCCGACGATATCGTCGCCATCGATGTGGCGATGAAGCTGGGCTACAACTGGAAGTTCGGTCCGTTCGAACTGATCGACAAGCTTGGCACCGCCGCCTTCGCACAGCGGCTCCAGGCCGAAGGCAAGCCGGTTCCGGCGATTGTCGAACTGGCCGCCGGCCGGCCGTTCTACCGCGTGGAAGGCGGCAAGCGCCAGGCGCTGGGCATTGATGGCGAATACCACGATGTGGCCCGCCCCGACGGCGTCGTGCTGCTGGAAGACATCAAGCTTTCGGCCAAGCCGCTGCTCAAGACCGCTTCGGCGGCGCTGTGGGACGTGGGCGATGGCGTGGCCGCGATCGAGTTCACCGGCAAGATGAACGCGCTCGATGCCGAAGTCATGAAGCTGATCGGCCAGGCGATCCCGCTCGTCGCCGAAAAGTTCAAGGGCCTGGTGATCTACAACGAGGGCAGCCATTTCTCGGCCGGCGCCAACCTGGGCCTGGCGATCTTCGCCATGAACATCGCCGCCTGGGGAGAGATCGAGAAGCTGGTTTCGGGCGGGCAGCAGGCGCTGAAGGCGCTCAAGTATGCGCCGTTCCCGGTGGTCGGCGCACCGGCCGGCATGGCGCTGGGCGGCGGCTGCGAAGTGTTGCTCCACTGCGATGCGATCCAGGCCCATGCCGAAAGCTATATCGGTCTGGTCGAATGCGGTGTCGGCCTGGTGCCGGGCTGGGGCGGCAATGGCGAGATGCTCGACCGCTGGCGTCACAATCCGGCCCTGCCCAAGGGGCCGATGCCGGCCGTGGCCAAGGTCTTTGAAACCGTCTCCACCGCCACCGTGTCCAAGTCTGCCGCGCAGGCGATCGAGCTGGGCTTCCTGCGCCCGACCGACCAGGTGACGATGAATCGCGATCGCCTGCTCGCCGATGCCAAGGCGCGCGTGCTGGCCCTGGCCGAAGGCTATCAGCCGCCCGAACCGCCGGTGTTCCGCCTGCCCGGTGCCGGTGGCAAGACCGCGCTCGACATGGCCGTCCAGGGCTTTCGCGCGCGGGGCATGGCCACGCCGCACGATGAGGTGGTATCGGGTGCCCTTGCGCGCATCTTGACCGGCGGCGATGCCGACGTGATCGATACCGTGACGGAAGAGGATCTGCTGGCGGCCGAGCGCCACGAATTCACCAGCCTGGTGCGCAATCCCGCGACACAGGCCCGGATCGAGCATATGCTCAAGACCGGCAAGCCGCTTCGCAACTGATTGAGGAGATTTGCCATGCAGATCTATACCGCTCCCCTGCGCGACATGCGCTTCGTGCTCAACGAATTGCACACCGATGATGGCTTTGGCGACATTCCCGCCCTCGCCGATTTCACCCCCGACCTGACCGAGGCGGTGCTGACCGAAGCGGCCAAGCTCTGCCAGGATGTGCTGCTGCCGCTCAACCGCAGCGGTGACGAGGAAGGATGCACGCTGGAAAACGGCGTGGTGCGTACCCCCAAGGGCTTCATCGAGGCCTACAAGGCCTTCACCGAAGGCGGGTGGAACGCGCTGGTCCTGCCGCCCGAATGGGGCGGGCAGGGCGCGCCCGAAGCGGTGGGCAAGCTGGTCGAGGAAATGATCTGCGCGACGAACGTGTCGTTCAGCCTCTATCCCGGCCTCACCAACGGGGCGATCGCCGCGCTGACGGTCTATGCCAACGACACGCTGAAGCAGGAATACCTGCCCAAGATGGTCAGCGGCGAATGGTCGGGCACGATGTGCCTTACCGAGCCACACTGCGGCACCGACCTTGGCCTGCTGCGCACCCGCGCCGAACCCGATGGCGAGGGCGGCTACAAGCTGTCGGGCGCCAAGATCTTCATCTCGGCCGGCGAGCATGACCTGACCAGCAACATCGTCCATCTCGTGCTGGCGCGCCTGCCCGATGCGCCAAAGGGCGTGAAGGGGATCAGCCTGTTCCTGGTGCCCAAGTACCTGCCCGATGCCGAGGGCAACCCTTCGGTCCGCAACGGCGCCAAGTGCACCGCGATCGAACACAAGATGGGCCTCAAGGCTTCGGCCACGTGCCAGATGCTGTTCGAGGATGCCAAGGGCTGGCTGGTGGGTGAACCCCATCGCGGCCTGGAAGCCATGTTCACGATGATGAATGCCGAGCGCGTGGGCGTGGGCATCCAGGGCCTGGGCATTGGCGAGGCGGCCTATCAGTCTGCCGTGTGGTATGCCAAGGACCGCCTGCAAGGCCGCTCGCTGTCGGGCGCCAAGCACCCGGACAAGCCGGCCGATCCGATCATCGTCCACCCCGACGTGCGCCGCATGCTGCTGACCATGCGCGCGTGGAACGAAGGCTGCCGTGGCGTGTCGGCCTGGGTGGCCCGCGCGCTCGATGCGGAAAAGCATGGGGCGGAGCCGGAACAGCGCCAGCGTGCCGCCGATTTCGTTGCGTTGATGACCCCGGTGGTCAAGGCGATGTTCACCGATCTCGGCCTCGAAAGCGCCAGCCTTGCCGTGCAGTGCTATGGCGGCCACGGCTTCATCCGCGAAAGCGGGGTGGAGCAGTACATGCGCGATGCCCGCATCGCCATGCTCTATGAAGGCACCAACGGCATCCAGGCGCTCGACCTCGTCGGCCGCAAGATGCCCGCCGAAATGGGCCGCTACCTGCGCAGCTTCTTCCACCCGGTCAGCGATTTCATCGAGGCCAACCTGGAAGACCCGGCCATCGGCAAGATGGTTGCCGGCCTCAAGCGCGCGTTCGAAGCCTTGCAGGGCGCAACCGCAATCATCGCCGAGCGCGGCATGAAAGATCCGGAAGAAGGCGGCGCCGCAGCCACCGACTACCTGCGCCTGATGGGCCTCGTCGCGATGGCCTATTGCTTTGCCAAGGCCTCGAAGATCGCCAGCCGCGCGCTCATGTCGGGCAGCGGCGAAGCAGGCTTCTACAAAGCCAAGATCGATACGGCGCGCTTCTTCTATGAAAAGCTGCTGCCGCAAAGCGCGTCGCTCTATCTGGCGATCAAGGCCGGCAAGGGCTCGGTGATGGATTTCGCCGAGGAAGCGTTCTGACGATCGCCTGAGGACTCAAACCATCTGGATCGCCTTCCTTTGCAGGGAAGGCGGTTCAGATGGTCTGGTCCGTGCCATAGAGTTTGGCTGCGCGGGTTTCGAAGGCGGCCACCATCTTGCGGAAGGCGCGATCGAGATACTGGCCGGCAAGCTTTTCGAACAAGGCGTTGCGAAAGCTGAAATCGACGCAGAAATCGATCACGCAGCCTTCGCCGTCCTCGGCCGGGCGGAACGCCCAGACGTTGGACAGGCTTTTCATCGGCCCGTCGAGATATTCCACTTCGATCCGGTCGGGTCGCACCTTGCGCACGCGAGAGGTGAACTTTTCGCGCAGCGCGTTGAAGCCGACCAGCATGTCGGCGACCATTTCGCTCTCGCTGTCCGACTTGATCCGCGTGGCCACCACCCAGGGCAGGAACTCCGGGTAGCGGCGCACGTCGGCGACCAGGTCAAACATCTGTTCCGGCGACCATTGCAGCCGCCGCTGTTCGGCAATGCGCGGCATTTCAGGCCCCGGTGCGGGCCGCCGCCCCACCCGCCCTGACTTTGGCCAACTGGGCCTCACGCGCGGCGCGCATCTGGGCAAAGTCCTCACCGGCGTGATAGCTCGACCGGGTCAGCGGGCTCGATGCCACCTGAAGGAAGCCCTTGGCGCGGGCGATCGCGCCATAGGCGTCGAAAGCCTTGGGCGTGACGAATTCCATCACCTTGGTGTGCTTGGGCGTGGGCTGGAGATACTGGCCCATGGTGAGGAAATCGATCTGTGCCGAGCGCATGTCGTCCATCACCTGGTGCACTTCCAGGCGCTCTTCACCCAGGCCCAGCATGATGCCCGACTTGGTGAAGATCATCGGGTTCAGCCGCTTGACCTGCTCCAGCAGGCGCAGCGAAGCGTAATAGCGCGCGCCGGGGCGGATCGTGGGATAGAGCCGGGGCACGGTTTCCAGGTTGTGGTTGTAGACGTCCGGCCCGGCCTCGACGATCGCGGCCACCGCGCTTTCCATCTTGTTGCGGAAATCAGGGGTGAGAATCTCGATCGTGGTCTGCGGCGTCTGCTCGCGCAGCGCCTTGATCACTTTCACGAACTGGCTGGCGCCACCATCGGGCAGGTCGTCGCGATCGACCGAGGTGATCACGATATGCTCCAGACCCATGCGCGCGGCCGCTTCGGCCACGTGGCCCGGTTCGGAAGCATCGACCTTGCGCGGCATGCCGGTCTTCACGTTGCAGAACGCGCAGGCGCGGGTGCACACGTCGCCCAGAATCATCACGGTGGCGTGCTTCTTGGTCCAGCATTCGCCGATGTTCGGGCACGCGGCCTCTTCGCACACCGTGTTGAGCTTCAAGTCGCGCATCAATTGGCGCGTCTCGCCATAGCCCTTGCTGGTGGGCGCCTTCACGCGAATCCAGTCAGGCTTGCGTTGGCGCTGGGGCTGGACGGGCTCAAGGTTCGTGGCAGTGTCGGTCATGCCTGCGCAGATAGGCGCATCTTGGGGCACTTGAAAGTGGCAATCGAACACGGCATGCCCTTTGGCCATGGCACAAGCGACATCCCCCGAGCTGGAACAGCTCATCGCCGGCTACCGCCGTTTCCGTGACAGCGGGTGGACCCCGCATCGTGAGCGTTGGGAACGCCTGCGCGAAGGGCAGGAACCCAAGGTGATGATCATCGCCTGCTCCGACAGCCGCGTGGACCCGGCCCAGGTGTTCGACACCGATCCGGGCGAAATGTTCGTGGTCCGCAACGTCGCGGCGATGGTCCCCCCGTTCGAGACCACGCCTGGCCACCACGGCGTCTCCGCCGCGCTGGAATTCGCCATTCAGGTGCTCAAGGTGAAGGAAGTGGTGGTGATGGGCCATGGCATGTGCGGCGGCTGCCGTGCGGCCCTGACCCAGGAAATGGCCGGCGCGGCGCGCGGGTCGGGCGGCTTCGTCGCCGACTGGATCTCGCTGCTCGATGAAGCGCGCAAGCCGGTGGTGGAAGAACACGGCACCAGCGGCCGCGCTGCCGAGCGCGCGATGGAACTGGCCGGCGTGAAGGCCAGCATCGCCAATCTGCGCACGTTCCCCTGGGTTCAGGAAAAGGAACAGGCTGGCGAATTGACCCTGCGCGGCGCGTTCTTCGCCATTTCGGATGGCGTGCTGCACCTGCTGGACGAGGAAACCGGCACGTTCGCCCCTGCCGTCTGATTTTCTTTCACACAGTCACGACAAAGAGAAAGGGCGGCCCCGCAAGGAGCCGCCCTTCTTCGTTACCGGTGTTCCAGGCGCTTACTTGGCGCCCTTGGTCACCACGTACTGGGTCCAGAGCTGTGCGAGCGGGGCGCGCACCCCGCTGGTGATCGTGGCGAACGCCGCCTTGGCTTCATCGTACTTGCCCTGGTCGGCCAGCGCGATGCCCAGGCGGGTTTCGATGCGATCCTTGTCCGCCTGCGCGGGAATGCCCTTGCTCAGCGCGGCCTTGTAGAGCGTTTCGGCCTTGGCCGCTTCGCCATACGAGAGATAGGCGTCGGCGGTGATCGCCGAGAGCTTGCCGTCGGCAGCCTTGGCCGCGTCGCGTTCCAGCGCGCCGAGCGAGGCCTTGTCGCCAGCGGCGATACGGGCCTTGGCCTGGCTCAGGGCGTCGGACACGAACGGATCGGACGGGCTGAGTGCACCCGAAGCGATGCCCTGTTCGGTGATCTTCTGCACTTCGCCGGGCAGGCGACGCGGGTCGGCCGCCTGGATATATTCCACGAATTCGCGGCCGGTGTACTGCTTGTCCACGCCCAGCGCGCCGGTGCGTTCGAACAGGCGGCCAAGGTCGACCGACTCTTCCTTGCCGAACTGGCTGAATTCGCGGGTAAGCTGGCCAGCGCCCAGCCAGTTGATCGGCGTGGGATCGGCTGCAACCGAGAGCAGGCCCCATTCGATCGCCTGCGGGCCGAGCTTGGCGTTGTAGGCAATGACCTGGCCACGCTTGTACCAGCTCACCGGCACGGTGCCATTGGCAGCCTTGCGCGCGGCCACGGCCGCCTTCAGCGCGTCGAGCGCCTGGGCGGGCTGGCTCTGCTGGACATAGGAGTCGGCCAGCAGTTCGGCGGCATTGTCTTCGCTGTAGTTGGCATCGACAGCTGCGCGGAGCGCCTTGGTGGCGGTGGCATAGTCCTTGTTCTGGTACGCGGTGGCGCCCAGGAAGTACTGCACCATCGGCATCTTGTCGGCGCCGAGCTGGCCGCTGTCGGCCATGTTCTGCAAGCCCTTCTGCTGAAGCGCGCCATCGCCCATCGCGCCGCCCAGGATCTGCTGCCATTGGCCCAGGATCAGGCGATCAAGCGGAGTCTTGGCCGCGGTTTCCACCGGCCCGATCTCGCCAGCCAGCTTCTGCGCGCCGGCCTTGTAATCGGCATCGGCGGCCTTGCCCTTGGTGGCCTGCCAGTCGTTGAACGACTTCTGGAACGGTGCGGCGGCCGCCGCGAATTCCTTGGAGTTGCCGCCGCCTTCTTCCTTCTTGGCTTCCTTGGCGATCGCGGGGGCGACCATGGCACCGAAACCAAGCCCGGAAGCCAGCGCAACGGCCATTGCCGCGCGCGCCATCGTGCCCTTACCCGAATTCCACAAAGAACCGCGCATCTTGTATCTCCTGTTCGACCCCGACGGTGCCGGTGTGTTTGTTGGATTCACCTGGCCCCGCCGCTTACCCTGGTCGGCCCTGCGCTAGTGGCGCGGATTGGCGCCCTTGGCAACTCTGCGCTTGCTAGGTGGCGCGGCGTGAACGCGGATTGAATGGCATTTCGTCTTGCCATTCAGGCAACCCGTCGCATGTGTGGAAAAGTGTCCTTTCGATAGCTCGGAAACGGCATGGTTTGCTGGCCTTTTGCGCGCAAGGCGCCTAGGGCAATCTCTTTCCAGACAACGAAACGACAAAGCCACCATCGTGAGCGACGACACCCCGAACCTCGATCCCACCCCCGGCGCGCCGGAACACGAATTCCAGCGGATCGACATCGTCGACGAAATGAAGACCAGCTACCTCGATTACGCGATGAGCGTGATCGTGGCGCGCGCGCTTCCCGACGTGCGCGACGGGTTGAAGCCGGTCCACCGTCGCATCCTGTGGACCAGCCACGAAAACGGCTTCACCTCGGGCAAGGCCTATCGCAAGTCGGCCCGTATCGTCGGCGACACCATGGGCAAGTATCACCCCCATGGTGACGCGGCGATCTATGATGCGCTGGCGCGCATGACCCAGGACTGGTCGATGCGACTGCCGCTGATCGACGGGCAGGGCAACTTCGGCTCGATGGACCCCGATCCGCCGGCCTCGATGCGCTATACCGAAGCGCGCCTGGCCAAGGTTGCGGATTCTCTGCTGGCCGATATCGACAAGGATACGGTCGACTTCCAGCCGAACTATGACGGTGCGGAGCACGAGCCGCAGGTTCTGCCCGCGCGCTTCCCCAACCTGCTGGTCAATGGCGCGGGCGGCATCGCCGTGGGCATGGCCACCAACATTCCGCCGCACAACCTGGGCGAAGTGATCGACGGCTGCCTGGCCTATATGGACAACCCGCTGATCACGATCGACGAGCTGATCCAGATCATTCCCGGCCCGGATTTCCCCACCGCGCCGCTGATCCTGGGCGCGGCCGGCGCGCGCAAGGCCTATACCGAAGGGCGCGGCTCGATCATGATGCGCTGCCGCCACGAAGTGGAGGAAGGGCGCGGTCGCGACGCCAACCGGCGCTCGATCGTGCTGACCTCGATCCCCTATCAGGTGGGCAAGTCCAACCTGGTCGAAAAGATCGCCGAGGCGGCCAAGGACAAGCGGATCGAGGGCATTTCCGACATCCGCGACGAATCCAACCGTGAAGGCGTGCGCGTGGTCGTGGACCTCAAGCGCGATGCCTCGCCGGAAGTCGTGCTCAACCAGTTGTGGCGCAACACCCCGGCGCAGTCGAATTTCCCGGCCAACATGCTCGCCATCCGTGGCGGCCGCCCGGAAATCCTCACGCTCAAGGACATCATCGAAAGCTTCGTGCGCTTCCGCGAGGAAGTGATCACGCGGCGCACCAAGTTCGAGCTAAACAAGGCGCGCGATCGCGCCCATGTCCTGCTCGGCCTGGTCGTGGCCGTCACCAATCTCGATGAAGTGGTGAAGATCATCCGTGGCTCGGCCAATCCGGCCCTGGCGCGCGAGGCGCTGCTGGCGCGCGAATGGCCGATGGGCGAGATCGCGCCCTATATCCGCCTGGTCGAAGCAATCGAGGACGATGCGCTGGCCGGCGAAGGCACCTATCGCCTTTCGGAAATCCAGGTGCGCGCGATCCTCGACCTGCGCCTCCACCGCCTGACCGCGCTGGGCCGGGACGAGATCGGCGAGGAGCTGGAAAAGCTCGCCACCGCGATCAAGGAATACCTCGCGATCCTGGCCGACCGCCAGAAGCTCTTCGCCGTGATGCGGCAGGAGCTGGAAGAGGTGAAGGCCGCCTATGCCACGCCGCGCCTGTCGCAGATCATGCCGGCGGCCGATGGCATCGACGATGAAGACCTGATCGAGCGCGAGGACATGGTCGTCACCGTCACGCTCGACGGCTATATCAAGCGCACCCCGCTTTCCACTTTCCGCGCCCAGGCGCGGGGCGGCAAGGGCCGCTCCGGCATGGCGACCAAGGAAGAGGATGCCGTCGCCACGATGTTCGTGGCCAGCACCCACACACCAGTGCTATTCTTCTCCACCGCCGGCAAGGTCTATCGCCTGAAAGTGTGGCGCCTGCCCGAAGGGGGCGCCGCCACGCGCGGCCGTCCGGTCGTCAACCTGCTGCCCGCGCTCGACCAGGGCGAGACCATCGCCGCCGTGCTGCCCTTGCCGGAAGACGAGGCGGAGTGGGGCAAGCTCAACGTCATGTTCGCCACGGCCAAGGGCAATGTGCGCCGCAACGCCATGGATTCGTTCGCCAACATCCCGTCGAACGGGAAATACGCGATGAAGTTCGACGAAGACGCCAGCGATCGCCTGATCGGCGTGGCGCTCTTGTCCGAAGGCGACGACGTGCTGCTCGCCAGCCGCGCCGGCAAGGCGATCCGCTTCCCGGCCGACGATGTGCGCGAATTCCAGAGCCGCACCTCCACCGGTGTGCGCGGCATGGCGCTCAAGGACGGGGACGAGGTGATCTCGCTTTCGATCCTGCATCGCGCCGGGGTGAAGGACCAGGACGAGCGCGAGGATTACCTGCGCTTTGCCCCGTGGAAGGCGGAGAAGGAAGGCGAGCCGCAGATGACCGCCGAACGCTACCAGGAACTGGTGGCCAGGGAGCAGTTCATCCTCACGGTCTGCGCCAATGGCTATGGCAAGCTGTCGTCGGCCTATGAATACCGCCGCACCGGGCGCGGGGGCCAGGGCATCACCAATATCGACAACATCGGCCGCAACGGGCCGGTGGTGGCGAGCTTCCCGGCGACCCAGGCCGACCAGCTCATGCTGGTGACCGACCAGGCCAAGCTGATCCGCCTGCCGCTCTCGTCGCTGCGGGTGATCGGTCGCGGTTCGGCGGGTGTGCGCCTGTTCAACGTGTCGGGCGACGAGCACGTGGTCGGCGCGGTGCGCCTGGCCGAACAGGACGCCGAAGACGGCGATCCGGAAACCGGCGCTTTCGAAGCAGGTGACGTTGCCGATGCGGCAGAAGGCGCGAGCGAGGAATGAGCGCGCATCCGACCATCGCCTACAAGGTCTTGACTGCCGGGCAACGCGCCGAGCTGGAAACCGGCACGTTCGCCGGGGCGCCGATCGACCTGGCCGACGGCTACATCCACATGTCCACTGCCGACCAGGTGACGGAGACGGTGAACAAGCACTTTGCCGGGCAGGATGACCTGCACGTCGCGGCTATCGACCTGACCCGGTTCACCGACACCTTGAAGTGGGAAGAGTCGCGGGGCGGCGCGCTGTTCCCCCATCTCTACGCGCCGCTGCCCCTGTCGGCCGTGGTGGCGATGGAGCCATTGCGCCGTCTTGCCGATGGCAGCGTGGCGCTTCCCCCGACGCGGTAAGCCGGCATGACTCATCAGATCCACATCATCGGCGGCGGCATGGCCGGCAGCGAGGCGGCCTGGCAGCTGGCCCGGCGCGGCTTTCGCGTGCGCTTGTCGGAAATGCGCGGCAGCGGCGAAACCACCGCCGCGCACCAGGGCGATGGCCTGGCCGAGCTGGTCTGCTCCAACTCGTTCCGCTCCGATGACGACGAGAAAAACGCGGTCGGCCTGCTCCACCACGAGATGCGCCGCTGCGACAGCCTGATCATGGCCGCCGCCGACAAGGCGCGCGTTCCGGCAGGCTCTGCCCTGGCGGTGGACCGCGACGTGTTTTCCGCCGCTGTGGAAGCGGCGCTGCGCGAACTGCCCAACCTGGAACTGGTGCGCGAGCGGGTAGACACGCTGCCCGCCGAGGGCATGGTGATTGTCGCCACCGGGCCGCTCACCGCCGCCTCGCTGGCCAGCAGCATCGGCACGGCCACCGGCGCGGAAAGCCTGGCGTTCTTCGATGCCATTGCCCCGATCGTCTATCGCGATTCGATCGACATGGACGTGTGCTGGATGGCCAGCCGGTGGGACAAGGCCGCCGGCCCGGAAAGCACCGGCAAGGATTACATCAACTGCCCGATGAACAAGGAGCAGTACCAGGCGTTCCGCCAGGGGCTGCTCGACGGTGAAAAGACCGTGTTCAAGGAATGGGAGGCCAACACCCCCTATTTCGATGGCTGCATGCCGATCGAGGTGATGGCCGAGCGTGGCGAAGACACCTTGCGCTTTGGCCCGATGAAGCCGGTTGGGCTGGACGACCCGCGCACCGGGCGCTGGCCCTATGCCGTGGTGCAACTGCGCCAGGACAACAAGCTGGGCACCTTGTGGAACATGGTCGGCTTCCAGACCAAGCTCAAGCATGCCGAGCAGGTGCGGCTGTTCCGCACCATTCCCGGCCTGGAAAATGCCGAGTTCGCGCGCCTTGGCGGGCTGCACCGCAACACCTTCATCCATTCGCCCACGCTGCTGGACCGGCAGTTGCGCCTGAAATCGGCGCCGCACATCCGCTTTGCCGGGCAGATCACCGGCTGCGAAGGCTATGTCGAAAGCGCCTCTGTCGGCATGCTCGCGGGCCTGATGGCCGCCACCGAACTGGCTGGGCGGGCATGGACGCCGCCGCCCACCACCACCGCGCTGGGCGCCTTGCTGGGCCACATCACCGGCGATGCCGAGGCCGATACCTATCAGCCGATGAACGTGAACTTCGGCCTGTTTCCGCCGGTCGATCCCGCGATCAAGAAGAAGGTGCGCAAGGAAGCCTATACCACACGCGCCAAGGCGGACATTGCCCCCTGGGTGGCCAGCCTGGCCTGACGATTGCGCCGGGGGGTGGCGGGCCGGTGCCCACGCCCCGGCGCGATCGGCTTACTCGCTGACCGGCAGCAGCAGTTCCAGCGCGCAGAGCGTTGCCTGGTGGCGCACCGCGCTGCGCGTGCGGCATTGGTCGAACAGGCGCGTTTCGGCCATGATGTCTTCCGGGTTCTGGCCGCGATGGGCGCGGGCGAACACCACGGTGCCGACCGGCTTCTGCTCCGATCCGCCGTCCGGCCCGGCAATGCCGGTGATCGCCACGGCCACGTCGGCGCGCGAATGGGCCAGCGCGCCTTGCGCCATCGACCAGGCCGTGGCCACCGAAACCGCGCCCACCGCGTCGATCACATCCATCGAAACACCCAGCAACTCGTGCTTGGCCTCGTTGGAATAAGTCACGAAACCGCGATCGAGCACGCTCGAACTGCCCGCGATCTCGGTCAGGGCGGCCGCGACCATGCCGCCGGTGCAGCTTTCCGCCAGGGCGACCGTGCGGCCGAGCTTGCGGTTCTCATCGATCACGCGCTGGGCCAGCGCCACGATGTCACGCGGGAGAATGGAATCGGTTTCGGGGGGCATGATGGACGTGCTTTCGGTTTACAGAGTGTCCGGGCAGAGCGGCAGCCCGGATTTGCGAGGCTGCGCGCCCGGCTTGCGCGATAGCGTTTCCACCATGCGGATGATCAGGGTGAACAGGCCGGCGGTGTTTTCCGGCGGCAGCGGCGCCAGCAGGCGCGTCATCTGCTCCAGCGGTCCACAGGTTTCGGGCTTGAGCCCTTCGGTCACGATCTGGCCCAGCATGCCGTCGGCAAAGGGCTGTAGCGCCTTGTCGGGCAGGCGGGCCATCTGCGCGATGGTCGGATCCTTGTCGGTCTGCGCCAGCTTGAGCAGCGCGGCCTTGGCACGGGGCCAGGCAGCCGGCTTGGCCTGCGCATAGCGCTGCACCAGGCCCTGGCCCTCGCGCGCGAAAAAGCCCTGCGGCGCCAGATGCGGCGCGCAAAAGGTCATGGCGCTGTCCATCACCGCCGGCAGGGCATAAGTCACCATCGCGTTGACCTCGGCGCTTTCCAGGCACGCGGGCGGCGTGGCGGCCTGCGCCGCCTGAGCGGAAAGCAAGGCGCCGAGCGCGAGCGTGGCAGCAGTGGCGCGGATCATTGCGGCACCACCGTGGCCACGGCCTGGGCGGCAATGCCTTCGCCGCGCCCGGTCGTGCCGAGGCGCTCGGTCGTTGTTGCTTTCACGCTCACACACTCCAGGGGCAGGTGCAGGATTTCGGCCAGGCGCGCGCGCATCGCGGCCTTGTGCGGCCCGATCTTGGGCGCTTCGCAGATGATCGTCACGTCGACATGGGCAATCGCGTGGCCGCTCTGCGTCACCAGCTTGGCGGCATGGGCCAGGAAGCGATCGGACGAGGCGCCTTTCCACTGCGGATCGGAGGGCGAGAAATGATCACCGATATCGCCGGCGGCAATCGCACCAAGCAGCGCGTCGACCAGCGCATGGATCGCCACGTCGGCATCGCTGTGCCCGGCCAGGCCCTTGCTGTGGTCGATCTTCACGCCGCACAGCCACAGCTCCTCTCCGGCCACCAGGCGGTGCACGTCAAACCCCATGCCGGTGCGAGGAAAGGTCGAAACAGGCATCGCGGCAGTCTCCAGATCGCTGGCAAAGGTCACCTTGCGCAAGGCCTCGTCGCCCGGCACCAGCGTCACGGGCAGGCCCGCTGCTTCGGCCACCTGGGCATCGTCACCCGCTTCGGCGCCGCCGGTCCAGCCCCTGTGGGCAGCAAGAATGGCGGCATAGTCAAAGGCCTGCGGGGTCTGCACGCGATAGAGACCGTCGCGCTCCACCGCGGCCCGGCGCAGGCCATCGCTGCCGCGCACCACGCTGTCCACCACCGGCAGCACCGGGATCGCGCCCGGCGCGGTTTCCAGCGCAGCCACCAGTCCCTCGATCACCGCGCGCGGCAGGATCGGGCGGGCGGCATCGTGAATCAGCACGTGCGCGGGGGCATCCTCGGCCAGTGCTTCCAGCGCCAGCGCTACCGATTCCCGCCGCGTCGCCCCGCCATGCACAAAGACGATGCCCGGCAGTTCCTGCAAGGCCGCCGCCGCCACCGTTTCCCAGCCTTGCGGAATGGCCACGACGATGGGTGCGATACCGGCGGAAATCAGCGATTCCACGCTATGGCGCACCAGCGGCTTGCCATGCCACAAGGCAAATTGCTTGGGCACCGTGCCGCCTGCGCGCAGGCCCTTGCCAGCGGCCACCACGATGGCGGCGACCGGAGTGTTGGCCGGAGGCTGGGCAGGATCGCAGGAAAGGGGAAGGGTGGGGGTCATTCGGGGTGCGCCTCTACCAGCAGGGCACGGGGAAGCCAAGCGGCGCCTTTTGGCAGGGCGACGGGCGGCTTGCTCCACCCGCGCGTTTGGACTAAGGGCTGCCTGTTTTTTAGGCAGTTTCACGCGATCATGACCCAGGTTCCCGTTCCCCCCGTTCTCGCCCCGCTCGACGTCGGCCCCGTGCGCATCGGCTGCCCGGTGGTTCTGGCGCCGATGACCGGCGTGTCCGATCTGCCGTTCCGCCTGATGGTACGGCGCTTTGGTTCGGGCCTCAACGTGACCGAGATGATCGCCAGCCCGGCCGCGATCCGCGAAACGCGCCAGTCGATCCAGAAGTGGGCCTGGCACCCCACCGAAGAGCCGGTGTCGATGCAGCTTGTCGGCTGCGACCCCGAACAGATGGGTGAAGCGGCCAAGCTTTCGGAAGATCGCGGCGCCGCAATCATCGACATCAACATGGGCTGCCCGGTGCGCAAGGTGGTCAACGGCTACGCCGGCTCGGCCCTGATGCGCGAAGTGCCGCTGGCCGCCCGCCTGATCGAAGCGACGGTCAAGGCGGTCAAGGTGCCGGTCACGGTCAAGATGCGCATGGGCTGGTGCCATGACAGTCTCAACGCCCCCGAACTGGCGCGGATCGCCCAGGATATCGGCGCGCAGATGATCACCGTGCACGGCCGCACCCGCAACCAGATGTACAAGGGCAGCGCCGACTGGGCGTTCGTCCGCAAGGTCAAGGATGCTGTCTCCATCCCCGTGATCGTCAACGGCGATATCTGCGGGATCGAGGACGTGGCCCAGGCCGTGGCGCAAAGCGGCGCCGATGGCGTGATGATTGGGCGCGGCGCGTATGGCCGGCCCTGGCTGCTGGGGCAGGTGATGCACTGGCTGCAAACTGGCGAGGTCCGCCCCGATCCCACGATCGAGGAGCAGTACCGCCTGATCGTGGAGCACTATCACGCCATGCTCGAACACTATGGGCCGGTTACCGGCGTCAACATGGCGCGCAAGCATCTGGGTTGGTACACCAAGGGCCTGCCCGGTTCGGCCGAATTCCGCAACCGCGTCAACTTCATCGACGATGCCGCCACGGTGCTCGACAATCTCGAAGCGTTCTACGCACCGCTGCACCACCGCGAAGCGGCATGACCCAAGGGCTGGACCGCGCCCGCGCCGAGCATCTGGTGCGGCCCGATCCCAAGCGCATGATTGCCAGCTTTCCGCTGGCGGTGCTGCTGCTGGCGCCCGACATGACCATTTCTGCCGTCAATCCGGCGGCCGAGCAATTGCTCGGCCAGGGTGCCCGGCGCCTGGTCGGCAAGACGCTGACCGATGTGCTCGCCTTTGAAGAGCCCTTGATCATGAGCCGCCTGGCCGATGCCGAAACGCATCTGGTGGCGCGGCGCGTGCGCGTGGCGCTGCCGGGCCGCAATGCCCGCGCGCTCGATGTGATGACTGCGCCGGTGCAGCATCATCCGGGCTGGCAGATGCTGGTGCTGCACGAAATGAGCGGGGTCGAGGGGCTCAGCGACGATGTGCCCGGCGCCGGGGCGGGCGAAACCGGCGCCCTGCGCGCGCCCGAAGTGCTGGCGCACGAGATCAAGAATCCGCTCGCCGGCATTCGCGGCGCCGCGCAACTGCTCGATCGCAAGCTGGGTGAGGCGGACCGCGCGCTCACCGGCCTGATCACGGCGGAAGTGGATCGCATTGCCAAGCTGATCGATCACATGCAGTCGCTCTCCCGCCGCATTCGCGAGCCGGCCTTGCCCTGCAACCTGCACGAGGCGGTGCGCCGCGCCCAGGCGGTGATCGCCGCCAGCGATCCGGGCGGGGTCATGGTGCGGGAGGAATTCGATCCCTCGCTGCCGCCGGTCACCGCCAATCCCGACGCGCTGGTTCAAGTGCTGCTCAACCTGATGACCAACGCGCGCGAGGCCTGCGAAGGGCAGGGCGACCGCCGCATCGTGGTGCGCACCCGCTTCGCCAGCGGTATCCAGGTCCATTCGCGCGCGGGCAAGCCGCTGCGTCTGCCGATCGAAGTGCGGGTCAGTGATAATGGCCCTGGCATCGATCCCGCCTTGCGCGACCACATTTTTGAACCGTTCGTCACCGCCAAGAAGAACGGGCAGGGGCTGGGCCTGGCATTGGTGCAGAAACTGGTGCGCGAAATGAACGGGCGCATCACCCACGATCGCGACGAGGCCGGGGGCTGGACGCATTTCCGCCTGCACCTGCCCGTGGCGGGCACGGTCCAGAACGATTGACGCCATGAAAGACTCCATTCTCCTCGTCGAGGACGATTCCTCGATCGCCATCGTCATCACAGCCGCGCTGGAGGCCGAAGGTTTCCACGTCGATCGTTGTGACAGCATCGCCGGGCGCGATTGCCTGCTGGCGTCCAAGGCCTATGGCCTGATGCTCACCGACGTGATGCTGACCGACGGCGATGGCATCGAGACTCTGCCGCCCGTGCGCGCGGCCTTTCCGCGCATGCAGGTGATCATCCTTTCGGCGCAGAACACGCTCGATACCGCCGTGCGGGCCAGCGACACCGGCGCTTTCGAATATTTCCCCAAGCCGTTCGATCTGGAAGAACTGGTGCGCACCGTGCGCCAGGCCGTGGGCAGCAGCGAAGGCAGCGACTTGCCCGACGCTGCCGAAGACCTGGGGCAGGGCCTGCCACTGGTTGGCCGCAGCCCGGCGATGCAGGCGGTCTACCGCATGATCACGCGCGTGTTGCGCAACGATCTGACCGTGCTGATCCTGGGCGAATCCGGCACCGGCAAGGAACTGGTGGCCGAAGCGATCCACCAGCTCGGCAACCGGCGCGAGGGTCCGTTCGTGGCGGTCAACACCGCCGCCATCCCGCACGAGCTGATCGAAAGCGAGCTGTTCGGCCACGAGAAAGGCGCTTTCACCGGCGCCGTGGCGCGCCAGATCGGCAAGTTCGAACAGGCCGCGCGCGGCACCCTGTTTCTCGACGAAATCGGCGACATGCCGCTCGAGGCGCAAACCCGCCTGCTGCGCGCGCTGCAATCAGGGCGTATCCGCCGCGTCGGCGGGACCGAGGAAATCGCGCTCGATTGCCGGATCATCGCGGCCACCAACCGCGATCTGGTGCCGATGATCGCCGCCGGTACGTTCCGCGAAGACCTCTATTACCGCCTCGCCGTGGTGCCGATCGAACTGCCGCCGCTGCGCGACCGGGCCGACGACGTGGAAGCGCTCTCGCGCCACTTCCTCGCCCGCGCCGCCACCGAGGGGCTTCCGCGCCGCCAGTTGTCGGCTTCCGGCGCGGCGCTGCTCGCGCGCCAGCCCTGGCGCGGCAACGTGCGCGAATTGCGCAATTTCATCTTCCGCCTGGCCCTGCTCGCGCGCGACGACGTGATCGACGAGGCCACGATCGAGCCGCTGCTGGCCGGCGACGGCGCCGGGCAGCGCCCCAGCGAAAGCGATGTCGGTGCAGCAGCGCCCATGCCGGCGGACTTCGCCTCTGCGCTTGAGGCGTTCCTGGCGCAGGCGCGGCCCGAGCCGGGCACGCTCTATGACGCTGCCCTGGCGGCGTTCGAGCGACCGCTGTTCCTCCATGCCCTGGCCCAGACCGGGGGCAACCAGCTTCGCGCCGCGCAAGTGCTGGGCATCAACCGCAACACCTTGCGCAAGCGCCTGGTCGAACTGGGCATCGCGCCAGAGGATGCGCTGGGTGCGCGCTAGCGGCTGCGGGGCGGCGAAAGCGTGCCCCGGTTTGTCATAAAAGCACTTGCAATTCTGCAACAGCGGCGTTGTAAAGGTGCCACGATGGTCGCAAATGCAACACGTTCGGGCAAGCGAATGCCCCGCTGGTGGCGGCGGCTGCTGGTGGCCCTGCGTCGCGCCAATGTGTTCCTGCTGCTGGAAATGACCGCCGGCACGGCGCTGATCACCATGCTCGCGGTGTCGTGGCAGACGGTGAGTGCCAACAGCGCCGCCAACCAGTTGCTGCCCGCGCGGCTCACCTCGGTGCTGCTGATCGGCTCGCTGGTTCCGGCCATGGCGCTGATCGTGCTGGCCGGGCGCCGCCTCGCCCTGGCCCGCGCCGCGCGCAGTGGCCTGGGCACCAGCGGGCGGCTGCATGTGCGCCTCGTCTGGCTGTTCTCGCTGATCGCGGCGATCCCCACGCTGCTGGTGGTGATCTTTGCCTCGCTGCTGTTCCAGTCCGGCGTGGAATTCTGGTTTTCCAACGATTCCCGTGGCATGCTGGAAAACGCCAGCAGCCTGGCGCGCGGCTATTATGCCGACAAGCTGCGCGATGTCGGCCGCGAAAGCGTCGCCATGGCCGGCGACGTGCGCGGCTATTTCGACCAGGCGCCGATCACCAGCCAGGATTTCCTCGCCGGCTATTCCTGGCAGGTCTACAGCCGCAAGATGGACGAGAGCGCGATCATCGAACGCGCCCGCGACGGCACCTTGCGCACGGCCGCCATCGTCGATCCCAACGTCAAGGACGATCGCGAGCGGATCACGCCCGACGAGTTGAAGAAGCTCGACGCCGGCGAACAGGTCGTGGTCAAGGCTTCGGCCGAGCGGATCGAGGCGGTTACCAGCATCGACCACCAGCGCGGCATCTATCTCTATGTCGCGCGCAATTCCGACAAGCTCGCGCTCAGCCAGTTCGAGCGGGCCAAGAGCGTGCTCTCGGCCTATGACGTGCTCAGCCGCAGCGCGCGCGCGATCCAGTTGCGCTTCAACATCGCGCTGTTCATCATCAGCCTGGCCTTGGTCGTGCTCGCCGTCTGGGTCGCGCTGCGCTTTGCCGATCGGCAGGTTGCGCCGCTGGCCGAACTGGTCAAGGCCGCGCGCAGCGTGGGCAGCGGCAACTTTGCCATGCGCGTGGCGCCGGTCAAGAACATCGACGAAGTCGGCATGCTGACCCGCGCGTTCAACCGCATGACCGCCCAGCTTGAAGGGCAGACCCAGGCGCTGGTCAATGCCAATGCCCAGCTCGACGTGCGCCGCGTGTTCATCGAAACCGTGCTGGAATCGATCACCGCCGGCATCGTCTCGGTCGGGCCGGACGGCACGATCCAGTTGATGAACTCGTCGGCGCAAAAGCTGCTGCTCGAAGACCCCGGCGTCTCCGCCGACGGGCGCACATTGGCGGAAATCGCGCCGCAGATTGCACAACTCGTCGCCAGCGGGGAAAGCAGCGGCATCGTGCAATATGCCCGCCAGGGCGAGTTGCTGACGCTTGCGGTCAAGGCCCGCGCCGATCGCCATGGCCACGTGATTACTTTCGAGGATATCACCCGCCAGTTGATCACCCAGCGCCGCGCCGCCTGGTCCGACGTCGCCCGCCGCATCGCGCACGAGATCAAGAATCCGCTCACCCCGATCCAGCTTGCCACCGAACGGCTCAAGCGGCGCTATCGCCGCCAGATTCTCACCGATCCCGAACTGTTTGAGGAACTGACCGCCACGATCATTCGCCAGGTGGGCGATCTGCGCAAGATGGTCGACGAATTCTCGTCATTCGCGCGCCTGCCCAAGCCGGTATTCCGCAGCGAGGATGCCAACGACCTGGTACGCCAGGCGCTGTTCCTCCAGGAAGTGGCACATTCCGATGTCAGCTTCAGCTTCACCAGCGAAGCGCCGTCGTTGCCGTTCCAGTGCGATCGCCATCAGTTCGGCCAGGTGATGACCAACGTGCTCAAGAACGCGGTCGAAGCGATCGAGCAGCAGCGCGCCAAGGTGTCCGACCTCGATTATCGCGGTCGCATCGCCGTGCTGCTGGAAGCCGATGCCGCCGTGGTGACGGTGACCGTGATCGACAATGGCGTGGGGCTGCCCGCAGACCGCGAGCGCATTCTCGAACCCTATGTCACCACGCGCGAAAAGGGTACCGGCCTGGGGCTCGCGATCGTCAACAAGATCGTCGAGGAACATGGTGGCGACATGGCTTTCGCCGGCGAGCCCGATGGCGGCACCCGCGTGACCATGCGCTTTGCCCGCGATCCCATCGCCCAGGCCGGTTTGGGCGTGCCTGCGATCACCCCGGCCAGCGAAAGCGTGATCGCGGTTCCGCATTGACATGCCCGATTGATCCCCAGTCACCCCACAGGATTCCACCAGGTTTTTCCACAGGACGCACACTCTCCCATGGCTCTCGATATCCTGATCGTCGACGATGAACGTGACATCCGCGAACTCGTTGCGGGCGTGCTCAGCGACGAAGGCTATGGCTGCCGCCTGGCCGCCGACAGCACTTCGGCCCTGGCCGCCGTGGACGAGCGACGGCCCAGCCTGGTGCTGCTCGATGTCTGGCTCCACGGCAGCCCGATGGATGGCCTGGAAGTGCTGGACGAGATCAAGAAGCGCGAACCGGAACTTCCGGTGATCATCTTCTCGGGCCACGGCAACATCGATACGGCGGTTTCGGCAATCAGCCGCGGCGCCATGGATTTCCTGGAAAAGCCGTTCGAGGCCGAGCGCCTGCTGCTGCTGGTCGAACGCGCGACCGAAACCGAGCGCCTGCGTCGCGAGAACCAGCGCCTGCGTCAGGGCTTTGTCGCTTCGGAAGAGTTCACCGGCAATTCCGCCGCGATCAACCAGGTGCGCGCCACGCTCAAGCGCGTGGCCAACACCGGCAGCCGCCTGCTGATCACCGGGCCGGCCGGATCGGGCAAGGAAGTGGCCGCGCGCCTGCTGCACAGTTGGAGCCCGCGCGCCCAGAACGCCTTCATCACCGTCAATTCCGCGCGTATCACCCCGGAACGGTTCGAGCAGGAACTGTTCGGCGAGGAAGCCGATGGCAAACTGGTGCGCGCCGGCCTTCTGGAAATGGCCGACGGCGGCACGCTGTTCCTCGATGAAGTGGCCGACATGCCGCCATCAAGCCAGGCCCGCATCCTGCGCGTGTTGACCGAGCAGGCCTTTGTGCGCGTGGGCGGCCATCGTCAGATCCGCGTCGATGTGCGGGTCGTCTCGTCCTCGTCGCGCCCGCTCGAAAAGGAAATCGCCGAGCGCCGCTTCCGCGAAGACCTGTTCTATCGCCTCAACGTGGTGCCCGTGGCGATCCCGCCGCTGACCGACCGGCGCGACGACATTCCCGCCCTCGCCGACCATTTCTTTGCCCGCCACGCCAGCGAGCAGGGCATCCCGCCGCCGGGCATCACGCCCGAAGCGATGGCCGCGCTGCAAAGCTATGACTGGCCGGGCAACGTGCGCCAGTTGCGCAACGTGGTCGAACGCACGATCATCCTGACCCCGCGCGAACGCCTCGCGCGTATCGAGGCGGACATGCTCCCGGCCGAGATCGTCTCCACCCGCCTGGGCGCGGACACCGGCACATCGGCGCTGATGGGCGTCCCCCTGCGCGAGGCGCGCGAGAATTTCGAGCGGGAATACCTCAAGGTGCAGATCCGCCGGTTCTCCGGCAACATTTCCAAGACCGCCAGCTTCATCGGCATGGAACGCTCGGCCCTCCATCGCAAACTCAAGCTGCTCGGCATGGCCGAACGGCGCGAGGACGAGGACGAGGACTGATCGCCCATTCGCCGGCTCTTTTGCGCAGACGCGAAGGTTTGCGACAAAAACCCGGTTTACGCGGAGGCGAAGCAGCCATAAGACAGGCTTTGAAGCCGGCCCATGGCCATCGCGGTGTCATCTTGCACCGCAATGATCGTGGGCCAGATCGCGCCGCCCCACCACGGGGGGCGCCAATACAACGGAGTCACGCGAATGACCGGAAAGACTTTGTCCGCCCGCCCTCGGGCCAAGGCTGAAACCGCCGCCCCTGTAGAGGCGGCTGCACCTGCTGCCACGCCGGCCCCCACGGGCGGAGCGGTGAAGGGCCAGAACCTTCAGGACGTGTTCCTTAACCACCTGCGCAAGAACAAGATTCCCGTCACCATGTTCCTGGTGAAGGGCGTCAAGTTGCAGGGCATCGTCACCTGGTTCGACAACTTCTCGATCCTGCTGCGTCGCGACGGCCAGTCGCAGCTTGTCTACAAGCATGCGATCTCCACGATCATGCCCGGCCAGCAGCTTTCGGTTGCGCATTTCCAGGGCGGCGGGGACGACAACGGCAAGAAGCGCCTGTTGCAGGAAGTGTTCTTGTCGAGCGTGCGCGATGCCGGCGTGCAGGTTACCATGTTCCTGGTCAACGGCGTGATGTTGCAGGGCAAGGTTGCGGCCTATGATCTTTTCTGCATGCTGCTGGAACGCGAAGGCTATGTGCAGCTTGCCTACAAGCATGCCGTGTCGACGATCCAGCCTGCGGGCCATGTCGACCTGACCGGCGATTGGGAAGGCGAAGCGAACTGAGCACGTTTGAATTCGGCCGCAACGCGGGTGACATCGAAGGCGAAGTCACCCGTGGCGCGCGCGCCATTGTCGTATTGCCCGATATTCGCCAGCGCGGTGGCCTGGGCGAAGACGCAGAAGCGCGCCTGGAAGAAGGGCAGGGCCTGGCCCGCGCCATCGGTATCGAGGTGGTCGATGCGTTCATCGTCCCGATCCGGGCGGTGCGGCCGGGCACACTGTTCGGTGAAGGCCAGGTGGAGCGCCTGGCCGTCAGCGCCACGCAGAACGAGGCCGAACTGGTCATCGTCGATGGTTCGCTGTCCGCGATCCAGCAGCGCAATCTGGAAGACAAGCTCAAGCGCAAGGTGATCGACCGCACCGGGCTGATCCTCGAAATTTTCGGGGAACGCGCGGCGACGGCCGAAGGGCGGCTCCAGGTCGAACTCGCCCATCTCGATTACCAGGCCGGGCGCCTGGTCCGCTCGTGGACCCACCTCGAGCGCCAGCGCGGCGGCTTCGGCTTCCTCGGCGGCCCGGGGGAAACCCAGATCGAGGCCGACCGGCGGATGATCCGCAACCGCATGGGCCGCCTGCGCCGCGAACTGGAGCAAGTGCGCCGCACGCGCGGGCTGCACCGTGAGCGGCGCCAGCGCGCGCCCTGGCCGGTGATTGCCTTGGTCGGCTATACCAACGCCGGCAAATCCACCCTGTTCAACCGCCTGACCGGCGCCGGCGTGATGGCCGAAGACCTGCTTTTCGCCACGCTCGATCCCACGATGCGCGCGATCCGCCTGCCCAGCGTGGAAAAGGCGATCCTGTCCGACACGGTGGGCTTCATTTCCGACCTGCCGACGCAACTCGTCGCTGCCTTCCGTGCCACGCTGGAGGAAGTGACCGCCGCCGACGTGATCGTCCACGTGCGCGACATTTCCAACCCCGCCACCACCCAGCAAAAGACCGAGGTGGAGGAAATCCTCGCCGATCTCGGCGTGATCGGGGAAGGGGGCAGCGCGATCCCCATCGTCGAGGCGTGGAACAAGTGGGATCTGCTGTCTGCCGAAGACCGCGCAATGCGCGAAGCGATGATCGCGCAAGGCGTGCCCGAGGAGAAAGTCGTGCCGATCTCGGCCATGACCGGGGAGGGCACCGACACGCTGCTCAACCTGCTCAACGACATTCTGACCGGCGGCGCGCAGATTCTTGAACTCACCGTGCCGGTCAGCGATGGCCAACGCCTTGCCTGGCTTCACGCCCATGGCGAAGTGCTGCGCGAGGAACCCAGCGACGACGGCGCTGCGCTGCGGCTCAGCGTGCGGTTAAGCCTTGCCGATATCGGCCGTTTCACCACGCTCTGACCGCTTCACCGCCTGCCACAGCGCTTCCTGGCTAGCGAGGTCGAGCGAGGCGAAAGCCCCGCCGGCCAGTGCTTCCATAGCGCGAAAGCGGCGCTCGAACTTGGCATTGCCGTGGCGCAGCGCGTCTTCCGGGGCGATGCCATAGGCCCGTACGGCATTGACGGCGGCGAACAGCAGGTCGCCCGCTTCGTCGAGCCGGGCGGCGGCATCGTCGGCCCTGGCCAGCTCGTCCAGTTCCTCGATCACTTTGGCGACCGGCCCGGCGGTGTCGGGCCAATCGAAGCCGACGCGCGCGGCGCGCTTCTGTAGCTTTTCCGCGCGCATCAACGCGGGCAGGGCGAGCGCCACCCCGTCCAGCGCGCTCTGTGCGCCCTTCGCGGTCCGCTCGGCCTCCTTGCGGTTTTCCCAGCGCTCCTCGCGTGACTGGCCGTGGTCATCCTCGCCGCCAAAGATATGCGGATGGCGATCCTCCATCTTGTCGGCAATCGCGGCGGCCACGTCGTCGAACGCAAAATGCCCGGCTTCCTCGGCCATGCGGCTGTGGAACACCACCTGTAGCAGCAGATCGCCCAGTTCCTCGCGCAAAGCGGCCAGGTCGTTACGCTCGATCGCATCGGCCACTTCATAGGCTTCCTCGATGGTATAGGGCGCGATCGAGGCGAAATCCTGTGCCAGATCCCATTCGCAGCCACCGTGCGGATCGCGCAGGCGGGCCATGATCGCCAGCAGGCGGGCAAGGGATGGCGATGAGGCGGCGAGGGCGGTGTTCTGCTCGGTCATTCTGCCGATCTAGGCGGCAGGCCCATGCTCTGGCAAGACGCCTCGTTGTCAGCAATCAACCGTGAAACAGCGCTTGAAATAACTATAAGTGACTGGTATAGTTGAATTTATTTACATAATACTTATTATGAACAGAGTTGAAATCAAACTGATTCCGCAAATATCATGGCAGTAATTCGTTTTGTATAGGATCGATTTAATTGATGATCGGCTATTCAGTAAATTCCCCGCAATGCATCACCTGACATTTCACACGGTTTGAGCGGACAGACGAAAACACCAACAGGCCGGGCAGGGGAAGGGCGCAGGGAAGGGGAAGGGCGGACCATCCCGAGGCAACTTTCCAGGCTGGAAAGCCATCACTTGCCACTATGGAAAGTGAGGAACCCTCATAACCGCAATCGCACAGGATGAAGCGCGCGCTGCCCTTGGTGCCATTGCCTCTGCAAAACGCGATCTGAGCGACTTGCCGCTGTCTATGGCATGAGCGTCTGGACCAGAATGCATGGCGGCCATCCTGCGATCAACGTAGCCTTGGGGATCTTGACCTTTGCGTTGAGCTATTGGGGCAGCGTGGTTTGGCAGCGCATCTTCGTGCGCGAAATGCGCGAGGCTTGATCGTGGCCACGACCACGATCGACGCACTCGAACCTTTGCTGCAAGCGCCGCGCGGCTTCAGGTCATGACCGTGCTCAGGCAGGCCCGGTCAGCGATACTCGATGGCGGCAACGGACCTGGGCCAGGATCACGAGCAAGGGGCGCGTGCGCTTTGCCGAGCACGTGGCGGCGCTGAAGCAGATTCTGGACGGCACGGCGGTGTAGCAGCCACCGCCGCTGGCGCCATCCTTAAGGATCATAATAAGTATTATGTAAAATGAGTTTTGGAGGGAGCGCGCTCAGCGCTGTGCCAACCAGCTATAGACCAACGCGGTCAACACGATGATCACGGCCCAGATGAACACCATCTGCAAACGCGCGCTCCAGCGCACGCCGCGTAGTGCGCTATTCCGCAAAACCAACACCAGCGCCATGATCAGTCCGATCAGCGCAGCAATGCGGTCCGGCGTGATCATGGCGCTATTCTCACAGGCTGATGCTCACAGCGTTATTTCCAGGCCGTCGTAGCCCGGCTGCACGTGATCGGGCGTTTCGCTGCACAGCGCCCGGTAATCCATGGACTTGTCCAGATGCGTCAGCACGGCCTGGCTCGCGCGGCAGGCTTCGACCAGTTCCAGCGCCATGCCCAGATGCGCGTGCGTGGGATGCGGTTGCCGGCGCAAGGCATCGACCACCAGCACGTCAACCCGATAGAACAGGTTGATCATGTCGGCGTTTATTTCAGAAAAATCGGTGGCATAGCCAATGGACTTGCCATTCTGGTCGAACCGGAACGCGGTCGATTGCGCCGGGCCATGGGCCATCTGGCAATGGCTGATGCCGATCCCGGCAACCATCCGGACGCGGTCGAGATTATCGAGATTGCAGATCGTGTGATAGCCGTGCTGCCCGGCGAAGACATAGCCGAACCGCTGGCGCAGGCGCCGCACCGTTTCATCGGCGGCATAGCCCGGGATCGGCGCGCCACGGCCCATGCGCAGCGGGCGCAGATCGTCGATGCCATGGGTGTGGTCGGCGTGGTCGTGAGTCCAGACCACGCCGTCGATGCGGTCGATTTCGGTGGCCAGCAACTGCTGGCGCAAGTCCGTCGGTGTATCGACCAGGATGCGCGAGCCATCGGCGCCTTCCACCACGATCGCCACGCGGGTACGCCGGTTGCGCGGTTCGGCCGGGTCGCAATCGCCCCAGTCGTTGCCGATGCGCGGCACGCCCGTCGACGTGCCGGAACCCAGCATGACCAGCTTCATGGCGCGGGCCTTTCCGCCTTGGTAAACAGGCGGAAGAAGTTGTCGGTCGTCACGGCGCCCAACTGCTCCAGCGAGACCCCGCGCAAGCCCGCCACGAAGGCGGCCGTATCGGCCACGAAGGCTGGCTCGCACTTCTTGCCCCGGTGCGGGATCGGCGCCAGGAACGGCGCATCGGTTTCCACCAGCAGGCGATCATCGGGAATGCCGGCAACAAAGGCCTGCAAGTCCTTGGCGTTCTTGAAGGTGACGATGCCCGAAATGGAAATCGTCAGCCCCAGGTCGAGTACGCCACGGCCGAACTCTGCACTCGCGGTGAAGCAATGGATCAGGGCTGGGAAGGCCCCCTTCCCCATTTCCTCGGTCAGGATGCGCAGCGTGTCATCCTCCGCATCGCGGGTGTGGATGATCAGCGGCAGCCCGGTCTCGCGGGCCACGGCAATGTGCACACGGAACAAGTCCTGCTGCACCTGGCGATCCGAATGATCGTAATAGTAATCGAGCCCGGTTTCCCCGATGCCGATCACGCGCGGATCGGCGGTGGCAGCAGCCAGCACCGCTGCGCCCAGATCGGCGTGCCCATCGGCCTCATGGGGGTGAATGCCGACGCTGGCCCAGACGTCCGGCTCGCGATAGGCGACGGCGACCACATCCTCCCACTCGCGCTGGCGCGTGGAAATGTTGAGGAAGCCGCGCACACCGCGCGCCCGCGCAGCCGCGAGCGCTTCGGCCTGCCGGTCCACCAGTCCTTCATAGATGAGGTGGCAATGGGAATCGATCAGCATCAGGCGCTTGCGCCTTCCTCGGCCGGCAGTTCAAGGCGCGGGAATGCGCCGACCGGCTGCGCCAGGGCTTCGCCGGTGGCGACGCGCTCCATGTACCAACCGGCATGGGCAAACGCGGTATAGCCGCGCTGGTCCGCGGGAATGCCCAACTGGTCCAGCACCTTGCCCGCCGCCGTGGGCACGATCGGGGCAATGGCAATGGTGAGATCGCGAATGGCCATGAACAGAGTAAGCAACACGGCGCGCATCCGTTCCGGATCGGTCTTGCGCAGCGTCCACGGCGCCTGCTCGTCGATATAGGCGTTGCAGGCAAAGACGGCACGCATCCACGCATCGATCCCGCCTGAAAAGTTCAAGGATGCGAATTCGCGGGGCAGTTCGACCGAACAGGCGTCGTGAACGTGCGCGAGCAGCGCGTCATCCGCCTCGACGCTCGAAAAGGTCTCCAGCTTACCATCCATGTTCTTGAAAATCATGGACAGCACGCGCTGGACCAGGTTGCCATAGCTGTTGGCCAGCTCAGCATTGCAGCGCGTGACGATCGCTTCGGGCGACCACGAGCCGTCCTGGCCGAATGCCACTTCGCGCATGAAGAAATAGCGCACGGCATCCACGCCAAAGGTTTCGGCCAGCGCGATAGGATCGGTGACATTGCCGAGCGACTTCGACTCCTTCTGCCCGCGATTGAGCAGGAAGCCGTGGCCGAACACCTGGTGCGGCACCGGCAGGTTCGCGCTCATCAGGAAGGCGGGCCAATAGATCGTGTGGAACCGCACGATGTCCTTGCCGATGAGATGCAGGTTCGCCGGCCAATACTTTGCAAAGGCATCGGTTTCTTCCGGCCAGCCCAGCCCGGTGAGATAGTTGGTCAGCGCATCGACCCACACGTACATCACGTGGTTGTCACTGCCCGGAACCTTCACGCCCCAATCGAAGCTGGTGCGCGAAACCGAAAGATCACGCAGGCCCTGCGAGACGAACGCCACCATTTCATTGCGGCGCGCCTCGGGGCGGATGAAATCGGGGTTTTCGCTGTAGAGCGCGAGCAGCTTGTCCTGATACTTCGACAGGCGGAAGAACCAGCTTTCCTCCACGGTCCATTCCACCGGGGTGCCCTGGGGCGAAAGCTTGACGCCCCCTTCCCCCTCGACCAGCTCGCTCTCGTCGTAATAGGCCTCGTCGCGGACCGAGTACCAGCCTTCGTAGCGATCGAGATAGAGATCGCCATTGGCTTCCATCCGCTTCCAGATTTCCTGGCTGGCGGCGTGGTGGCGCTGTTCGGTGGTGCGCAGGAACACGTCATAATTGACATTCAGGGCCTGGGCCATGTCGATGAAATGCTGCGACATCTGGTCGCTCAGCTCGGCCGGCGTCAGCCCCAGCTCGCGCGCCTTCTGGGCCATTTTCAGGCCGTGCTCGTCGGTCCCGGTCTGGAACCGCACGTCGCGGCCCATCGCCTTGTGGAACCGCGCGATCACGTCGGCGGCAATCGCTTCATAGGCGTGGCCGATGTGCGGCTTGCCGTTGGGATAGGAAATGGCAGTGGTGATGTAATAAGGTTCGCCCATGGCGACAGTCGCTTCCTTCAGCGGGATGTTGCCCCCGCTCTAGTCCGCGCGGCGCGCGCCAGCAACCCGCCGATTTCCATAACCAGCAACGCGGGCTCGAAGTTGTGCGTCGGCACTTCGCGCGCCAGGTCCACCAGATGCTGATGCGCTGCGATGATCTTCAGGCGGTTGTCCGCGCCGGCCTGCGCCAAAGCCTCGGTCAGCACGGTGCGTGCGGCCTCGATCGTGGCCAGCAACCGCTCGCGATCGGGCCGGGCGCCCAGCGCGTTGCCCAGTTCGGCGCGCAGCGAGAGATCAGGATCGCCGCTGCCCAGAATCTGCCGCAGCAGCGCGAGCGGACGCCCGAGATCGTGGGCGGCAAACATTAGCGCGGCCCCGGGCGAACCATGCGCCACGGCAATCGCCGCGCTGCGTGTCTCTGCATCCAGTTCCGGCGCGGCCAATGAAACGGCCCGGTCCATTTCCTGCGGCTCCAGCGGGCGGAAGCGCAGCACCTGGCAGCGCGATCGCACCGTGGGCAGCAGGCGGCCAAGCTGGTGGACGACGAGCAGGAAAAACGTGCCCTGCGGCGGCTCTTCCAGACCCTTGAGCAGTGCGTTGACCGCGCCCTTTTCCAGGTGGTCGGCGGCGTCGACGATCACCGCGCGCCGCGCGCCCAGGGTCGGCCGGGTGTGCAGGCGATGCAGCATCGTGCGGATCTGTTCCACATTGATGTTGCGCTTGCGGGCATAGGGGCGGCCGTCGTCGCGCTTCTTGGCTTCGTCGTCGTTGGCGGGCAGCGGTTCGAGCACGAGGATGTCGGGATGCTGCTGCGCCGGCGGTTGCGGCACACCGGCTTCCGCGACCAGCGCCGCTGCGGCTTCCAGCGCGAAGCTCGCCTTGCCCAGCCCCTCGCGCCCGGCCAGCAGCCAGCCATGGTGCATCCGCTGGCCCGCCATCGCTGCACGCCAAGTTTCCCACGGCTGCTCGTGCCCGATCAGCATGCCGGCGGCATCCAGCTCGCCAGCACGTCTTCGATCCGCGCCGAAACCTCTTCCGGCGTCCCCAGCGCAGAGACCCGGGCGAAGCGCGCCGGATCGGCCTGGGCAAAGCCGGCGAACGCGGCGGCGACGCGGGCGTGATAGGCTGCGTCCCGGCCACCGATCCGGTCGGCCTGGCCCTGGTCCCGCACGGCGCAGCGCGCAGCGGCTTCTTCGGCGGGAAGCTCCAGCAGGATCGTGCAATCGGGCAGCAGGCCTTCGCTGCCGATGGCATGCAGGGTCATGACCTCGGCATCGGACAGGCCATTGCCGCCGCCCTGGTAGGCGCGGCTGCTGTCGATGAAGCGGTCGCAGATCACCCAGTCGCCGCGCGCCAGGGCGGGGCGGATCAACCGCTCCACATGGTCCGCCCGTGCGGCGGCAAACAGCAGGGCTTCGGCCCGCGCGCCCCAACCGGCGCCCTCGGTGCTGAGCAGCAAGTTGCGGATCGCCTCGGCGCCCGGCGTGCCGCCCGGCTCGCGCGTGAGCACGGCGCCGATGCCGCGCGCGGCCAGCGCCTGGGCCAAGCGGCGGGCCTGGGTGGACTTGCCGGCCCCTTCCCCGCCTTCAAACACGATAAAACGGCCGTTGGGCAGCGATCCGCTCATTGCCCCACCATCGCGGCAAAGCCATTGCGCAGACGGTCAAGCACACCACCGGCCGGCACGGCCTCGGCCGCAGCCAGCGGCAGGCGTGCTTCGGGCTGGCCCGGCGCGCGCACCACCAGCACGGCCACATCCTGCCCCTTGGCAATCGGCGCGCGCAGCGGTCCCTTGTAGCGGATCGAGAGCGTGGGCCGCACCTTTTGCCCATGCGGCACGAGTAGGGCGAGCGGCCGGGGCGCGACCAGGCCCACGCTCGTTGCCGTGCCGCCCTGCACCCGCGCGCTGCCGATATGGGCGCCGGCGGCAAACAGCGGCGTCTCGTCAAACGCGGCAAAACCCCATTCGAGCAGCGCGGCGCCATCGCGGGCGCGGTCCTGCGGCCGATCATAGCCGCCGATCACCATCATCAGCCGCCGCCCGCCGCGCTGGGCCGAGCCGACCAGGCCATAGCCCGCCTCGTTGGTGAAGCCGGTCTTCACGCCGTCGGCCCCGGCCACCACGCCATAGAGCGGGTTGTGGTTGCGCTGCTCGATGCCGTTCCAGATCATCGTTTCGTGGCCATAGAAGCGGCGATAGAAATCGGGATGGCGGGTGATCAGCGCGGTGCTCAGCGTGGCGAGGTCTGCCGCCGAAACATAGGTGCGGCCTTCATCCATCCAGCCATTGGGCGTGTTGTAATGCGTGTCGCGCATGCCCAGCGCGCGGGCCTGCGCGTTCATCAGCGCGGTAAAGCCCGGCACGTTGCCCGAAACGCCTTCAGCCAGAACCACGCAGGCATCGTTGGCCGACACCGTCACGATCCCTTCCAGCAGGTCTGCCACCCGCGTCTGGCTGTTGTTTTCCAGGAACATCGTGCTGCCCACGCCGTGCCACTGGCGGAACGTTTCCGGCCGCATCGGGAACACCGCATCCAGCTTGAGCTTGCCCTGCGACGCCAGCTCGAACGCGACATAGCTGGTCATGATCTTGGTCAGCGACGCGGGCACGAAGCGGCGGTGCGATTGCCGCTCGAACAGCACGCGGCCGGAATTGACGTCAATCAGCAGCGCGATCGGCGCGACCACTTCGGGCGGGCGCGCCGGATCGGCCGAAACCACCACGTGCGGAGACTTCATGCCATGGGCAGGCACGGCGACAAGCGCCGCAGCGGCAACGGCAATGGAAAGCAGACGGCGCAAGCAAAACCCCGAATTGAGCCCTGAATTGAGCGGCAGACCGGCGCCAATCGCCCTAGGGCGCGCGCTGGATCCGCGCATCGGCATAGCCCGCCCGCTTCGCCTTGCCCAGAGCCGCCTTGGCATCATCCTGTGAACCCGCCGCGATCCGCACGCGGAAGAACTTGCCCGCCGGGGTGACCGAGCCGCCCACCTCGCGCGCGGCCTTTTCGGCATTGGCGCGGGTGGAAAAGGCGCCAACCTGAACGAGATAGCTGCCGTGGCTGGCGGCCGGTGCAGGTTTTGGTTCCGGCTTGGGCTGGAGCTTGGGTTGGGGCTTTGCCACCGGTTGCGGGGCAGGCTTGGCGGCAGGTGCCTTGGCAACAGGCGCGCTCGGTGCCGGCACCGACGGGCGCGGCGCGGGCATCGGCGTTGTGTTGCGCACGATCGGCCTGGCGCTCGGCGCCGGGGCAGCCGCAATGGGCTTGGCCTGGGGCATCGCCGCCGGTGCTGCCTGCCCGGCCAGCGCCGCCGCCAGCGTTTCCGGGCGCGGATCGGCCGGGGGCAGGATGCCGAGCTTGCGCTTGAGCGCGGTCAGCAGCCCCGGCGGCGTGTCCATGCGCGCGGGCGCCTGCTGGCCACTGCGCAGCAGGGCGCGTTCGCCTTCGGGGGGATTGACGCGGCGCACGCGCACCGGGGCATGGGCTCCGCTCAGCCCGAGTTGCGCCACGGCGCCCGGCGACAGCGCCACCAGCCCATCGCCCTGAATCGGCCCGCGCCGCTCCAGGCGCACCAGGATGGTCCGCCCGCTGTCCAGCGAGGTCACTTCGACATAGCAGGGCAAAGGCAGCGTGCGGTGCGATCCGCTGATCCCGCCACCGCCTTCAGCATCGGGCACGGCATAGCCAACGGCATCATAGTTCAGCGTGTCAGCGGGGGTATAGGTCACCCCATCCACCGCGAACGGCGCGCCCAGGACCATCGGATAATCCGCTGCCGGACCAGTGACCGGTCCGCTTGCGGTCGGTGGCGCGGCCGCCAGGGCAAGGCCGCCGCCCGCTGCCGGAAAAAGGGCCAGAGCGGCGGCGGTCAGCAACAAGCGGCTAGCGGCTGATTTCATCGGCGAGCAATCCAACGGAAAGGGCATAGAAGTTCGAACAGTTGTAATCGAGGATGACTCGATAATTTCCGGTTAGCAAATAGGCGGTGCGGCCCGGCCCGTCCGGCTCGAAAAACGTGGCGAGGGTATCGTCACCGGCGGGCCACACACCGGCTTGGGGCGTGATTCCCAAGGCACGCCATTCGCGCAGCGTGCGCCAGCGGCTGTGACGGGCGAACACCTGGGGGCAGCGCGGGCTGGCCAGCGTGGTGCCCAGGCGGCTGCGGTCCAGCCCGGCCGGCGCGGTCACGGCAAAGCCCCAGGGCTCGCCCGGCCGCCAGCCGGCATCGCGGAAATAGTTGGCGATCGAGGCCAGGGTATCGGCCCGGTTGGACCAGATATCGGCCAGCCCATCGCCATCGGCATCCTGCGCCACGCGCAGATAGACGCTGGGCAGGAACTGTGGGTTGCCAAAGGCGCCGGCCCAGCTTCCCACCAGCTTCTGCCGGGGCACGCCCCGGTCGATCATCTTGAGCACTGCAATGAATTCATCGGCAAACAACTCGCGCCGGCGGCCTTCATAGGCCAGCGAGGCCAGCGAGCGCGGCAGATCGAAATCGCCGGTGTAGCTGCCGAAATTGCTTTCGTGCCCCCAGATCGCCAGAATCACCGGGCCGGGCACGCCATAGCGGCGGGTTATATCGCCGATCTGCCCCATCGATTCGGCATAGATGCGGCGGCCCTTGGCAATGCGCCCGGCATCGACATGGCGGCGGCGATAGGGCTCGAACGCAGGCGTACCGCCCGACGATCCGGCGCCCGGCTGGCTGCGATCGAACGCGATCACGCGCGGATTGAACGTCAACCCCGGCAGGACGCTGGCAATCGTCTGCTCCCGCACCCCGGCCCCGCGCGCCTTCGCGGCGAGCAGTTGCAGATAGCCCTGGAAGCCCGCTTCCTCGCTATCCTGCGCCACGGCCGGCCCACCCAGCGCGGCCAGCGCCAGGGCGGCCGCCGTGGCCATGCGCCGCCACGCCGTCGCGCGCCGCGGCCTTGCCGCCGGGCCCGAGTGGTTAACAGTTGAAACGAAAGGGATCAGCTTGGCCATCATCGCAGGCTGTCTTGCACGCCTTGCCCGACAATGGAACACCCCCGCGCCAAGGCGAGCCGCCCAGGCTGCCGAAAAAACGCCACCAGGCACGATTTCCCCACCCCCGCGCGCAAACCCTCTTCCCGCCAGCCGCCGCAGACGCTATCGGCACCGCTTCCAGATGTGGAAGTGTGGCCGAGTGGTTTAAGGCACTGGTCTTGAAAACCAGCGAGGGTGCAAGCTCTCCGTGGGTTCGAATCCCACCGCTTCCGCCAGTCACCCCCCGCCCAGCCCCATGTCGCGCAGCGCGCGGCGGTAGAACATCGAGCTCATGTCGGCGGCAAGGTGCGCTTCGGCGGTGGGTTCCAGCGGCAGGGCGGCGGGCCATTGTGCCTCCACCATGGCGCGGTCTTCCTCGAAGACCTGGCGGTTGAAATCGTAGACGCCCTGGACTGGCTGGTCGGTGTCGAAATTTCGTGCGATCGGCACGAACAGGCGGGTTTCCCCGGCCGACACCGGCGAGGCGGCGTTGAGGATCACCAGGCGGTCCTCGCCGGGAAAATGCACTTCCAGCGTGGCCGTGAATGGCACGTGGCAGCGGAAGTGGCGCAGCCAGCGAAAGCCCGGCGGGGCCTTGTCCACGCCCTTGGGGTAATTGGCCACGTTGCTCCAGTATTCCGCCTCGAACCCCTGCGCGGTGCGGCGCGGGCGATAGTCGGGCACCTGGGCATTGTCGGGATCGGCAAAGCTTTCGGCGTGGATGAAGGCGAAGTGGGCGACGTCGAGAAAGCCTTCCATCTGCCGCCCGGCCGAGCCGGCGATGTCGATCCATGGGCAGACGATCTGTTGGAATCCGGGCTCATCCCAATGCGGCATGGCGATGATGTCATCACTGCCCGGCGTGCCTGACACGGGATCGAGGCAGGTCCAGACCAGGCCATAGCGCTCCACCGCCGGATAAGTGGCGAGGTGGAACTGCGCCGGGATCGATCGCTGCGGTTGCGCCGGAATATGCACGCAGCGCCCGCCCGCGCCGAACGTGAGCCCGTGGTAGGGGCATTCCACCCCGCGCCCGTTGTCGCGCCCCATGCTGAGCGGCACGCCGCGATGCGGGCAGCGATCGGGCGCGATCACGATTTCGCCCTGCGCGCGATAGAGCACCAGCGGCTGATCCAGCAGCTTGGCCTTGAGCGGCGTGGCGGAAACCTCGCGCGCCAGGGCCACCGGATACCAATGCCGCGCCAGGATCGCCCAATCCGCAGCCGCAAAGGTGCAGCCGTGTGGCAGCGCGGGTTCGAGGGGCGCAAGCGGGGCCGTGGCCATGAACATTTCCCTGTCGAGTGAAGACGATGGGCCAATGATGGCGGCCCGAGGCCGTTCCATCAAACGCAATGATTCAGACGCGGCGTTGCAAAAAAGCGAGCGGTATCGGGCCGGCGTCAGATGTCCTTGGGCAGCACCAGATTGAGCACCACGGCGATCACCGCCACCGGCAGCACGCCGGAAGACAGCAGGATGCGCGCCGTTTCGGGCAGGTGGCCCAGCGCTTCCGGCTCCAGTTGCAAGCCCAGCGCAACCGACAGCGCCGTGCCCGCCACCAGCATGTTGCGCTGGTTCCACGTCACGCCCGAAAGCATTGCCAGCGCCGAGGATGCGACCATGCCGAACATGACGATGACGCCACCGCCCAGCACTTCGATCGGCACGGTGGTGATCACCGCGCCGATCTTGGGCAAGAGGCCGCACAGGATCAGGAACAGCGCACCGAGCGTGACGACAAAGCGGCTCATCAGCCCCGACATTGCGATCAGGCCCACGTTCTGGCTGAACGTCGTGTTGGGCATGGCGCCGAACAGGGCCGAGAGCGCAGTGCCGACGCCATCGGCCGCGACCGCGCCCATCACTTCGCGATCGCTGGCGCGGCGACCGGCACCGTTTTCGCAGATCGCCTCGACATCGCCGATCGATTCGATCGAGGAGACGAAGCCGATCAGGCAGAATCCGAGGATGGCGGACGGCGAAAGCTCCCAGCCAAAGGCCAGGAAACGCGGCAGCATCAGCCAGTGCGCCTGCGCCACGGGGGCGAAATCCACGCGGCCCATCACCAGCGCGACGCCATAGCCGGCCAGCAGGCCGAGCAGCACGGCGGCCGTGGACAGCACGCCGCGTCCGAAGAACTTGAGGCCAAGCGTGACGAAAACCACCACGCCCGCCAGAAACCAGCTCGCACCCGCGCCATAGGCGGGCAAGCCGCGCAAGGTCACCCCGCCCGCTGCATATTCGATGCCGACCCGCACCAGCGAGAGCCCGATCATCAGCACGACCAGCCCGGTGACCAGGGGCGGCAGGGCAAAGCGGATCGGCCCGACCAGGCGGCTGAGCCCGGCGTGGAGCAGGCCGGCGAGGAACGCGGCCGTGGTCAGCGCCGCCATGCCTTCTACGCCCTTGCCCGCCACGATCGGGATCATCACCGAGATGAACGCAAAGCTTGTGCCCTGCACCAGCGGCAGGCGCGCGCCGATCGGGCCGAGACCCACGGTCTGGAGCAGCGTTGCCACCCCGGCGAACAGCATGGCGGCCTGGATCATGTAGATCAGGGCGGAAGGATCGGCCGAACCGAAGCCGATCCCGGCCGCGCCGGCCACGATGATCGGCGGGGTGATGTTGGAAACGAACATCGCCAGCACGTGCTGCACGCCCAGCGCCAGGGCCATGGGCAGTGGCGGCACATAGGCCGGATCGCGGCGCTGTTCCTCGCTTGGCCCACTGCCGGCCGCTACCGATGTAGTTTGAGGTAGTGCTGCTGTTGCCATGGTGGCCTCCGTCGTGCCCATGATCGTTGCTATGCCATCAGCCGGACGAGCGCGGCCTGCGCGCCGGAGATGACGTCTGCCCGCCGCGTTCGCACCAGGTCGCCATCGCGGACTACGGCCTGTCCTTCGACAAAGACATCGCGCGGCCCCCGCGGCGGCGCCAGGACCAGCGCGGCAAGCGCGTCCCAACTGCCGGAGGAGGCGACATCGTTGACCGGCCAGACCGCGAAATCGGCGCGCTTGCCCGGTTCGATCCGGCCGCAATCGGGCCGGCCGAGAATATCGGCCCCGCCGCGCGTGGCCATGCGCAACGCCTCCCGCGCAGACAGGGCCGCCGCCCCGCCCTGCACGCGCTGGAGCAGCAGCGCCTGTCGCGCTTCGGCCAAAAGGTTGCCGCTGTCGCTTGAAGCCGAACCATCGACGCCCAGCCCGAGCGGCACGCCGGCATCGAGCATCGCGCGCACCGGCGCGATCCCTGATCCCAGGCGGCAGTTGGAGCACGGGCAATGCGCGACGCCGGTGCCCGTCCGGGCGAACAGGGCGATTTCGGCGGTGTCGAGCTGCACGCAATGCGCGTGCCACACGTCCGGCCCGGTCCAGCCAAGATCCTGCGCATATTCGCCGGGGCGGCAGCCGAATTTCTCCAGGCTGTAGCGCACGTCGTCGGCGTCTTCGGCGAGGTGGGTGTGCATCATCACGCCCTTGTCGCGCGCCAACAGGGCCGCGTCGCGCATCAGTTCGCGGCTGACCGAAAACGGCGAACAGGGTGCCACGCCGACGCGCACCATCGCGCCATCGGCCGGATCGTGGAACGCATCGATCACGCGGATCATGTCGCCAAGGATCGCGTCCTCGGCTTCCACCAGGCTGTCGGGCGGCAGGCCGCCAAGGCTTTCGCCCACGCTCATCGCGCCGCGCGTGGGGTGAAAACGGATGCCGATATCCTGCGCGGCGGCAATCGTGTCTTCCAGCCGCACGCCGTTGGGAAACAGATAGAGATGGTCCGACGACAGCGTGCAACCCGACAGCGCCAGTTCGGCCAGTCCCAGCCGCGTCGCGGCAAAGACATCGTCGGGCGTGTAGCGCGCCCAGATCGGATAGAGCGTCTTGAGCCAGCCGAACAGCGAGGTGTCCTGGCACCCCGGCACGGCGCGGGTCAACGACTGGTAGAGATGGTGGTGGGTGTTAACCAGGCCGGGCGTGACGACGCAGCCGCTGGCATCGATCGCGTCGATCCCGGCAAGCAGCGGCGCCAGATCGGTGCTGG
Organism: Novosphingobium pokkalii; assembly: GCF_014652855.1. Lineage (GTDB taxonomy): Bacteria > Pseudomonadota > Alphaproteobacteria > Sphingomonadales > Sphingomonadaceae > Novosphingobium > Novosphingobium pokkalii. The sequence goes on along the minus strand of NZ_BMZP01000001.1, from coordinate 177,185 downwards.
TGCCGCAGGCCACGATCACGCCATCGCGCCAGATCAGCGCAGCGTCACGGATTTCGGTGCTGGCATCGTCCATCGTTGCCAGCACATCGGCATGGACCAGCGCGCCGCCGCTCATTTAGGCGGCGCCTTGGCATAGCGCGGCCAATCGGCGAGCAGGGTGTCCACCACCTTGGAACCGACGGTATAGAGCGCTTCGAGCGAGGCGCGCATGCCAGAATAGTTCTGGTTTTCCTTGAGCAGGTAATCCGCCGGGGCCACGCCGGGGGGCGGCATGGTGAAGTTGGAAGCCCCGCGCAGCACCATCACGCGGTTGCGATCGGCGCGGCCGATGCGCGAGAGGTATTCCAGCGACTGGAACGTGCCGGTCTCCTCCATCGCGGAGGTGACGAACACGCCCTTCCCCCCGGTCCAGAAATCGACCCAGTCGTGCGCCCACTCGGTCATTTTCGCGCCGTGCCAGAAGGTCATCGCCGCGAGGTTGTCGCCGGTCATCACCTTGGGCGGCGATTGCGCAGGCGCCATGCCGGTGTAGGGCGCGCGGGCGGCGGCCAATTGCGGGCTGTCGGGCAGCGCGATGGCCTTGGTCAGGCCATAGGCCCAATCGGCCAGCGCGGGATTGAGCGCGAACATCTCGCCCTCGTCCGCCTGCTGCGGGCGCTTGTCTCCGGGCCCGTTGGAATGGAGCGCGAAATAGCCGCTCTTCCAGTCGGCCGGAATCTCGCGTGCGTCGATTTCGTGCGCCAGGTCGCCATCGACCAGATAGTGCGCCCAGACTGCTGAACCGATCGTGGCCTGGTGCGGATCGACCCCGGCAATGCCGGCCACCAGCCAATAGGCGTGGGACAAGTCGAACCGCTGGTCCAGCCCCAGCGCCAGCGTGGCGGTGGCCGAGCGGATCGAGCCCATGCCGGTGACCATGCCCAGGATCTGGCTTTGCGGATTGTAATAGAGATCATGGTGCGATTGCGGGAACGGGATGCGCACATCAAGCTTGCGCCGCTCGCGCCAGAACTGGAATTCGCCCGGCACGTCTCCGGTGTCCTGCCCCACTTCAAACATGGTGACGATCACCACCTTGACCGGAATCTTCGCCGCACAGGCAGCGCCCGGCGTACAACGAAGCGCTTGGGCCACGGCGGGCGGCACGGCCGGTGTGGCGGCACGGGCACCGGCAGCACCGCTGCACAGGGCCAAGGCAATGGCCGCTTGGCGCAAGCCCTTCATAGAAAGCATCATCAATATCCATCAAGAAATTGGCCGGACAGGGAAATCCCTGCCCGGCCGGAAGGATCAGAACTTGTACTGGATGGTCGCCTGGAAATTGCGCGGCACCTGCGGCAGGGCAATATCGGCCCCGAACAGATCCTGACCACCCGCGCGGAAGTAACGCGCGTTGTTCAGGTTCTTGACCACCGCGCGGAACATCCACGGACCCGTGGTGAACGATGCGCCGGCATTGACCAGCCAATAGGCCGGAAGACGCACGTTCTGGCTGTAGCTCGAGAACACCGAATCCACATGGCTGACGTCCGCATTCAGAGCGAGGCCGTTATCAAAGGCATACGTGCCGGTGGCCGAGACCACGTTGTGGGGGATGCCGGGGCGACGCGCCTGGGCATTTGTCTTCGGATAAAGCGCCCCAAACTGGCTGCCGCCGAGATAGAGCGACGGATCACTGACGTTCACCAGGTCGGCGATACCGAAGTAGTTGAAATAGCCCCCGCTGGTGAGCGCGGAAATGTTCACCACGTCGATATAGGTGTAATTCGCGGTGACCAGCGCATGCTTGTCGATCGCCCAGCGCAGTTCGGCTTCCACGCCCTTGGTGCGGATCGACTGGTTGGTCAGCGGGCTGTCCGAAACCAGGTCGGTGCGTTCCTGCTTGTAGACCGAAACGGCTGCATAGAGGCGCTTGTCGAGGAATTCACCCTTGATCCCGGCTTCATAGAGGCGCGAGGCGGAGAGGAACGTGCCCCCGGAAATCGCGCCGGGCTCAATCTCGGCGCCCTCGCCCGCCACGACCGTGCTTTGGCGCGACGCCGTGAAATAGGGGATCAGGCCAATCGGCGTGCGATAGGAAATGCTGCCATTCCAGGACAAGCCGCTGTCATTGCCAGTAGCCTGAGTGGTTCCAGCGGTGGTCGGCCGATCCACCGGATCATATTTGTCCAGGATCGCTCTCGATGTGGCATGGACATGATCCCAGCGCAGGCCGCCGATCACATCAAGCCCGAAATCGAAATCGACATCGACGAGGCCTGCCAAGCCCACATCGAGATAGTGGCCCTTTACGTAATCGGAATAGTTGCAATCGCAGTCGGTCGAAAGCTGACGGGTCGATGCAGCGGTATAGCCAGTCGTGATGTCGACGCGGTTCCACAGCTCCACGCCAAAGTCATCGGCAAAGTTGAACTTGGTATAGCGCAGCGACGGCGCGGCCTGGACCGAGATTTTTGCGGCGGATGTCGTGAAGCTGTCGCTGAGAACGATCTTGTCTTCGAGGACGTAGGAATCGATCTTTTGCGAGAACCCGTAGTAGTTCTCGTTCAGATTCTTGGTGCCATCGTAGAAGAGCTGATTCTTGATCTCCAGCTTGCCCGGACCGGTCCAGATCAGGTCGAAGTAGAACGTCTTCTGGTCGTTGTTGAGCTTGTCGTTGGGGCCGGTCAGCGTGTCCCGCTTGCTCAGCGTGGTCTTGCCGGGATTGACCAGCGCCAGATCGGGATAATTGGCCTTGAGGCAGGCGTCGGTGATGCCCGAAGCCCCAGCCGTGCCACCACCGCAGGCGAACGAACCATACATGGTCAGCCCGCGCCCGCCGTTTGCGGCATAGGCTTCGGAACGGGAAATCTGCCCGTCACCGTTGGTGTCGATCGAACTGCTGGCATTGCCGGTGATATAGGTACCGTTGTCCACCAGATCCTGGGTCAGGCGGTTCCAGCCGCCGTTCTGCTGGCCGCGGAACTTCTGGTACATGCCGCCGAATTCGGTCCGCAGGTTGCTGGTGATGTCGGTGTCGAACGCGGCCGACAGCACCAGGTTGCGCGGGTGGATGTTGCGGTAATAGCTGCCGGAATCCTCGCTTTCGGCATAGAGGCTATAGCCGAACTGGTGGTCGCCGATCTTGCCCGGCCCAGTGATGCTGCCCTTGAGCACGCTGCGCGCCCAGCTGCCGGTGTCATAGCTGATGAAGCCATGCGGATCGGGCGCATAGGTGCCATTCGCCGCGCGCGCGGTCTTGGGCACGAAGTTCATGTAGCCGCCGGTCTTGGACGGGCCATAGATCGGCGAGGCCGGGCCGCGCACGATGTCGATGCGGTCGGCCGCGGCAATCGGGGTGGGATAGTTGCCGGGGTTTTCCAGGCGGAGCATGCCGCGGAAATAGACTTCGCCGGGGGTGCCGCGAATGTCGAGCGCGCCGCCGGTGCCGAAGAACGAGCTGGTGAAAGTGCCCGGCACCTGGCTGACCAGGTCATAGATCTGGGTGATGCCAAAGCGTTCGAGCTGTTCGGAGCTGACCGACGAGGCCGCGCGCGGCGTTTCGGCCAGCGTCTTGTCGAAGCCGAAGACCGAGCCGACGTCCTTAAGCGGCAGCGCGCCGAGCGAGCCGGACACGACGATTTCGGGCTTGTCGCCATCGGTTTCCGGCGCCGGGGCCGGAGCGGCCTGATCGGCCAGGGCGGGATGCGCCAGGGCCGCGCCGGCGAGCAGCGCGAAGGCCATCAAGGCCCGGCGCGTGCCGCGATTGGATTGGGGCTTTGCGCCCCGTGCTTGCATTGTCCTCATTGACTGTAACCCCCATGATCGGGCCACGCCCCCCGGGGAGCGTGCCGTCCGTTGCTGTTTTTGCGCCTTCACGCCCCTCCCTGGGCATGGCATTGTTATTATGTATTTTTCTTGGAACTCGCGGTGGCTGCGAGCGCGTCTTCCTCGAACCGCGCAAAGCGCTGTTCCAGATCCAGTTGCAGCCGGGCCTTCTCGCTGCCGGCCAGGAACGAACGGCAGGCCGGCGTCGTCACCACGCCGCCCGCGCAGGGCTTGGCCCACTGGTCGGCATGGTGATCGCGCCACAGGCTGGCGCCCGGTGCAAAGCTGTATTCCAGCGAAGCGCGCGATACGGCCTTGAGATCGGCGTAGCCGAGGCCATGCTCCTGCACCGCGCGCTGGTATTCACGGGTCAGGTCGGTGCGCAGCACGCCTTCATCGTCGGTGGCCAGCACCACCGGCACACCATGGCGGCGATAGAGCGCGAGCGGATGCTCCGCGCCTTTCACCCCCAGGATCACGGCATTGCTGGTGAGGTTGATTTCCACGGCGACACCTTCGCGCGCCATGCGCGCCAGGGTTTCGCGGCCCTGGTCTTCATAGGCAATGTCCACGCCATGGCCGATGCGCCGCGCGCCCGATGCCACGGCCTTGGCGATGTGGTCGCGCAAGTCTGCCGGTGGCACCTGGCCAAAGGCGAGTTCGCCCGCGTGCATCGACATGGCCACGCCCGGATGGCGCTGCGCCAGGAAGCGGAACATGGCCATGTGCAGATCGTAATCGGCGCGCGCCACTGGCCAGTCTTCGGGCTGGACGATGTTGACTCCGACAAAGCGCGGATCCTGCTCGGCCAGGGCAAAGGCCAGGATCAGTGCGCGGAACACCGCCGCCGGGGGCACATCGCGCAGGGCCCACGCGAGATAGTGCACCGCGATGGCGCAGCCCGGCTCCGCCTTTGCCGTGCCGCAGGCCATGCCCTGGCGCGCGGTGGCTTCCTCGGCATCGATCTGCGCCCGCATCGCCGGAACGCGCGCGACAAGGCCGGGCGCTTCACGGCTGTAGAAATCGCCCAGGCCCGCCACATCGAGCGCCACGGCCGGCGCGCCGAGCGCGGTTTCCAGCAGTGCGGGGGGATTGTGGTCCAGCTCCAGATAGAGCACCCCGTCGCCCGCTGCCTGGCGGCGCGCGGCGATCATCGCATCGGCATCGCGCCCGATCAGCGCCGGGGCAAAGCGTTCGAACGTGGCGAAGAACTGGTCATGGCCGCTGCTCGCACCCGTGCCCACGCCAACTTGCCAGCCGCGCGTCGAGAGGCTGTCGACCAAGGCGCCGTACAGAGCGGGCCGGTCTTTCGCGACATCGGCCACGGCCGCGCCGGGCGCGCAGGGCGGGGCCACGAAGCCTGCGCCATCGGGCGCCAGGCACAGCCCCTTCTCGCCGGCCCAGGCGATCATGTCTTCGGCATAGAGCGCGCCGGACAAGTGGTTGTGCAAGTCGCCGCCCTTGGGCAGGCGGTGCAGGAACAGACGCAACTCGTTGGGATCGCGTGCCGCCTCGGCCAAGATGGCGCCCACCGCAGCCTCGCGGCCAACCACGGGAGCAGCCGCGAGCGGAGTGGCCGTCGCCAGGCTCAGCGCAGCGGGCAAAGCAAGCAGGCAGGCGCGCGTCCGGCTCATGGTTGGGGCGCGTCCGGCACGCTGTCGCGATAGCGGGGCCAGTCGGCCAACAGGCGATGGATCACCACCGCGCCCACGCGATAGTTCGCTTCATAGGCAGCAACCTGCCCCGGCCCCTCGTCGCCCACGCTCGCCAGCGGCGATTGCCCCGGCGGTGGCATCGAGGCATTGCTGGCGCTGCGCAGCACCATGACGCGCTTCATGTCCACCAGCCCGGCCTGCGCGGCGGACAGCATGGTGCCGGCCATGAGCTGGCTTTCCATGTTGGTCATCACGAAGCGGCCCTGGCCATGGGTCCACAGCTTGACCCAGTCGCGCGCCCATTGGGTGCGGCCGGCGCCATGCCAATAGCGCAAGGCCCCCAGCGTCTCGCCCATCAGCACGAAGGGCGGGCGCTGCGCCTGGGGAAAGCCCTTCCACCGCGCCCGCGCCGCCTGGAGCGCCGGGGTATCGGGGATCGGCGTATCCTTGCTCAGCGCGAAAGCCCAGCGGGCAAGGCCCTGGTTGAGCGGCACCGCCATGCCCAGCGATCCGGTATCGGTCATCCCGGCAAAGCTGTCGGCCGCCTGCGGCAACTCGCCGGGCGCCTTCGCCCCGATCGCGAACAGGCCATAGGGCCAGCCCTTGGGCACTTCGCTTTCGGCAAATTCGCGCAATGCGTCGCCGCTCACCACCCAGCGCGCCCAGGCGGCACTACCGACCGAGGCGGCTTGCGGATCGGCGCCCGAAATGCCGGTGAACAGCCAGTAGGTGTGGGAGAAATCGAACCGCGGATCGAGCAGCAGTGCCATGAGCTGCACTTCAGGCGTGACCACCAGCGAATGGGCGTCACCCCACACCATGCCGTAAAGGCCATCGACATTGCGGCGCAGGGGATGGAGCGTGCCGCGCACGGGGATCACTTCGTCCAGATGCTCGCGCTCGGCCCAAAGCTGGAATTCGCCCGGCGCATCGCCGGTGTCCGCGCCAGGTTCGAAATTGGCGATGACCATGACCTTGACCGGGATCGCCTGCACCGCCGGGACCACCGGCAAGGCGGGCTCGGCCGCGCGCACCGGCAGGGAAAGGGCCATGGCCAGCGCCGCGGCCATCACGCCGCTGCTGGCCACAAGCCTGCCGATGGCCCCTGGCTTTTTGCCGGGCCTTGCCGCCGTGATGCGCCCCAAAACACGTTCCCTGAATGATATTTTGTGTCTGAAGCTTGCTAAAAGACTTGTGGCGTTGCAATCAATCACAATGAATTTGACAGAGCGTTGCAAAAAATAGAGAGCCCCCTGCCCGATGCCCGCCTTCTCCCGCTTTCTGCGCTATTTCATGACCGTCGGCCGGCTCGGCTCGATCCGCAAGGCGGCCGATGAATTGAACGTCTCTGCCTCGGCCATCGATCGCCAGATCCTCAATGCCGAGGCCGAACTTGGCATGCCGCTGTTCGAGCGCCTGCCCACCGGCCTGCGCCTGACGGCAGCGGGCGAGATCGTGATGGCGGCGGGCACGCGCTGGCAGAAGGGCCTGGTCGACGTGCGCGCCCAGATCGAGGACTTGCGCGGCCTCAAGCGCGGGCATGTAACGCTGGCGATCATGGACGCGCTGACCAAGGGCTATATTCCGGCGCGCATCCGGGCGATCCAGAACCGCTATCCCGGCATTTCGGTGGACGTGCGGGTGATGGCCAACGAACACATTCGCGGCGCCATTGCCAGTGGCGAGGTCGATTTCGGCATCTGCTTCGATCCGCAGACGTTCCGCGACCTGACCGTGCTGGCCTATGCCAATATCCGCCTCGGTTTCGTGGTGCCGGGTGACCACCCCTTTGCCCGGCGCACCAGCGCGCGCTTTTCGGCCTGTGCCGGCTTGCCGATGATCCTGCCCGCCCCACCGCTCGCCGTGGCGCAGCAAGTGCAGGTTCTGGCCGGCACGTCCAAGATGCCGCTGGAGCGCAAGGCTTCGTCGGACAATATCCAGATGATCACCTCGCTGGTGCTCGAAGGCGTCGGCATCGGCCTGCTGACCTCGCTCGACGTGGCCAATGAAGTGCGCTCGGGCCAGCTTGCCTTCGTGCCGCTCACCGATCCGGTGCTCAAGCCGATGACCCTGGCGCTGTGCACCGCCACTTCGCGCGCCACGTCCTATGCCGCCGATGTCGTGCTTCAGGAAATCCAGCACAGCTTTGCCGCGCTGGACTATATGGACCCCAGTTGAGCAAGCCTGTAAGGGCGGCCCTTTCCACGAATCGGGAACGGCCATAAGCAGAGCCTGCCGGCCTATTTCCTTTGCCAGCCCATCTCGTTGCGGACCCACCCGATGACCCAGCCCGTTTTCGACTACATCGCCTATGACGATTTCCTCGCCGTGGTCCGTTCCCTGGCGCAGACCGTGGGCCAGGATGCCTGGCAACCCGATTTCGTGGTCGGCATCGGTCGCGGCGGCCTGGTGCCGGCGGTCTACATGAGCCAGATCCTGAGCGTGCCGATGCTCTCGATCGACCAGTCGGCCAAGGTACCCGGCTTTGCCGACGAACTGCTGGTCAAGCTGGCGACGATGACCAAGGCCGGGCAGCGCATCCTGATCATCGACGATATCAACGATTCCGGCCGCACCATCGCCCAGGTCCGCCGCCTGCTGCGCGCGCATGAAACGGTGGAAGACCACTTGCGCTTTGCCGTGATGATCAACAATGCGGTGTCGCAGGAAACGGTCGACTATGCCGTGCAGACGATCGATCGCACCACTGACAAGCGCTGGTTCGTGTTCCCGTGGGAAGCGGTTGCCACCACCGACGTGCTGACCGACCAGGCCAACGAAGTGCCCGAACGCCTGGGCTGATCGGCCGGGCTGGCGGTGGGCGTCTTACTTGCCCACCAGCCGCGTCAGCATCGTTTCCAGGCCCGGCACGTCGATCGCCAGGACCACGTCCTGCGCCTGCTCGCCCATGCCGGGGTGATAGGCCTGGTCCCAGCTCAGCGTATCGCCATAGCCGGCGCCCTGCTGGCTGTCGAAATCGATCCACAGCCGGCGCTGCGTTTTCACCAGCGCCGGATCGAGCCATACGGCAGCGGCAATCTCGTCCCACAGCGGAAAGCCGGGCGCCAGCGCCTTGACGAAGCGGTCCACTCCTGGCCGCGCGGCCTTGGCCAGGCGGGCAATGAGCGCGGGCGAAAGTTGCGTGGCGGTGGAGGGATCGACCGGCACCATGGTGATCTTGCGCCAGGGTGCGCGGGCCATGATGCTCGCCGCTTCGGGATCGAAGCGGATGTTGAATTCGCGGCGCGGATTGTTGACGAATTCCCGCGCGAAGTCTGCCGCCGCGCGGTTATCGAGCACCTGGCGCGGATTGAGGCTGCCGCCCATGTAGACCAGTTCGCGCGCCAGGCCGGCAAAGGCCGGGTCCAGCCGCTGCGCCAGGGCCAGGTTGGTCATCGGCCCGCAGGCGACGATGGTGATCTGGCCGGGATACTTGTGCACCATGCGGATCAGGAAATTGGCGGCAATCTCGTCCGCCGGGTGCGTGGTCGGATTGCCGCCGGGCAAGTCCACCGCGTCGAACGGGCCGTGATAGGGCGGCGGCGCCTGCTGCGTGTCTTCCACCCAGCGCTTCATGAACGCGCCCTTGAACACCAGAGGGCCGTGCTGTTGTTCCCAGCGCTCGGTCGCCACCTCGGAATTGAGCAGCGGGAACGTGGCGCCGGGCACGACCGGCACATCGCTGCGGCCGATCCATTCCAGCCCGCGCAGCGCCTGCGCCGTGTTGCGGTTGGCCCAGGCATTGCCCGAAACGGTCGTCAGCCCCAGCACCTCGACCTCGGGCGAAGACAGCAGCATGACCTGCATCAGGCCAAAGCCATCGTCATCGATGATCACTTTGCGCTTTTCTGGCGCGGCATGGGCGGACTGTGCCAGCAGCGCGGCGGCAACCAGCGCGAACAGGGCCTTAAGACGCGGCAGCATAGGCATCGATCTCTTCGAGATGGCGGGCGATGGCATCGGTGGGCAGGAACGAACCGGCAAAACTGTTGCGTGCCAGTTGCACCAGGTCTGCGCGCGACAGGCTGCGGGCCTTGGCCACGGCGAGATAGTTGTCGGCCACATAGCCGCCAAAATAGGCCGGATCGTCGGAATTGACCGTGGCCTTGAGCCCCAGTGCTAGCATGCGATCGAGCGGATGGTCGGCTAGATCGCCGACCACGCAGAGCTTGTGGTTGGACAGCGGGCAGACGGTCAGCGTCATGCCCTGTTCCACCAGCCGCGCCACCAGGCCCGCGTCTTCCAGCGCGCGGTTGCCGTGGTCGATGCGGTCCACGTCGAGCAGGTCGAGCGCTTCGTGCACATAGGCAGGCGGGCCTTCCTCCCCGGCATGAGCCACGCGCCGCAGGCCCTTGGCGGCGGCGGCGGCAAAGACCTCTGCAAACTTGCTGGGCGGATGGCCCACTTCCGAGGAATCGAGGCCTACCGCCGCGATGCGATCGAGCCAGGGTTCGGCCATGGCCAGCGTGGCAAAGGCGGCATCCTGCGACAGATGGCGCAGAAAGCTCATGATCAGGGCGCTGCTCAGCCCATGGCGCGCCTGCGCCTCGGCCATGGCCGAAAGCAGCCCCTCGATCACTTCGGCAAAAGGCACGCCGCGATCGGTGTGGGTCTGCGGGTCGAACATGATCTCGGCATGACGCACGCCATCGGCCGCAGCGCGATCGAAATAGGCCATGGCCAGGTCATGGAAATCCTGCCGGGTCTGCAACACCCCCGCCCCGGCATAATAGATGTCGAGGAAATCCTGGAGGTTGGAAAAGGCATAGGCCGCGCGCACCGCCTCCACGCTGTCATAGGGCAGCGCCACGCCATTGCGCCGGGCGAGCGCAAACATCAGTTCCGGCTCCAGGCTGCCTTCGATGTGCAGGTGCAGCTCGGCCTTGGGCAGGCCACGCACAAAGGCTTCGAGTTCAACCACAATTCGCTCCTTTGGCGCTGTTCTTGTCCCACGCGCATTCGCCCATGATCCAGGTTTGCGCAACCACCCTGTCATCGCCCAGGATCTGCATGGCAAAGAGCCGTTCGGCGAGACTCGCCCCGGCGCAGCGCCGCGCCAGCAGCGTCGTGGCGGCCTGGTCCAGCACCACGAAATCGGCTTCCTGCCCCACCGCGAGCGCGCCCACCTTGTCGGCGATATGCAGCAGGCGCGCGCTGCCGGTGGTGGCGAGATAGAGCGCGCGGAACGGATCGAGCCGTTCCTCGCGCGCCAGTGCCGCCTGGTAGGCCTGCCCCTGGGTGTAAAGCATCGAAAAGCTGGTGCCCGCGCCGATATCGGTGCCCAGCCCCAGCTTGACGCCATGGCGATCCGCCTGGCCGAAATGGAAGAAGCCCGAGCCGAGGAACAGGTTGGAGGATGGGCACACGGCAATCCCCGCGCCGCTCTGCGCCAGACGCGCGCACATCCGCTCGCTCAGATGAATGCCGTGGGCGAACACGCTGCGCTCTCCCACCAGGCCAAAGCGATCGTAGACGTCGAGATAGTCCGCCGCCTCGGGAAAGCGCGCGGCAACGGCGGCGCATTCGTGGCGGTTTTCCGCAAGGTGCGTGTGCAGCAGCACGTCGCCGTGCGTGGCCAGCAACTCTCCGGCCAGCGCCAGTTGTTCATCGGAGGAGGTCAGCGCGAAGCGCGGCGTGATCGCGTAGGACAAGCGCCCCCGGCCATGCCAGCGCGCAATCAGCGCCTCGGTCTCTGCCCGCGCCGTGGCCAGGCTGTCGCGCAGGCCCTCCGGCCCCAGGTCCATCAGCACTTTGCCCGATGCCAGGCGCAGGTTGCGGGCCAGGGCCGCCTCGAACAGGGCATCGACCGAGCCTTCGTGCACCGTGGCAAACACCAGGGCAGACGTGGTCCCGTGGCGCAGCAGTTCGGCAAGGAATGCCTGCGCCAGGGCATCGGCATGGCTGCGATCGGCAAAGGCCTTTTCGGCGGGGAATATGTGCCGCTCCAGCCAGTCGAGCAACTGCTCCCCGTGCGAGGCGATGCGATCCATCTGCGGATAATGGACATGAGCGTCGATGAAGCCGGGCACGATCAGGCCGTGGATCGGCGTGACCGGCACATGGGCAAAGCAGTGGGCCAGGTCGGCATGATCGCCGCGCGCGACAACGATGCCGTCTTCCACCACCAGCAGGCCATCGGCCTGGTGGGACACGGCATCGGGCGCGTGGAGTGGATCATCGCTCACGCTGAGAATTTCGCCACGAAAGGCGTGAAGCTTACCCAAGTACTGAAACTTTCTCTGGTTTTTCGGTGACATGCTGCGGCAACCGGAGAAGTTGTGCGAGCACCGCGATTGCAATCACGTCCGGTTCCTTGCCGGTGATGCCGTCCACGCCGATCGGGCAGGTCAGCCGGCCCGGCGCGGCGCCATCCAGCCCGTCGGCGGCCAGGCGCGAGACGAAGCGGGCGCGCTTGGTGGCCGATCCGATCAGGCCGATGAAGCCTGCCCCCGGCCGTTGCAGCGCCGCCCGCGTCAGGCGGTAATCGAGCGCATGATCGTGAGTCAGGATCACGATGGCGGCTTCGTCCGGCGCTTGCGCAACACAGGTGACGATGTCCTCCTCGGGCACCACGGTCACCCCGTCGAGGCTGGCGAACATTGGGCGCGTGTCGAACCAGCACAGCCGCAGCGGCAGGCCGGGCAGATGCCGGGCAATCGCCTGGCCGACATGGCCGGCGCCGAACAGATAGACCGGGCGGCGCCACTGCCCCACCGGCTCGATCACCCGCGTTCCCGCCTCGGGCTTTTCCCCCCGCGCCGAAAGCGGGGTCGGCTGGCCCTGGGCAATCCAGTGCCGATCGATGCGCGTGGCGCCGAAATGGCTGACCAGCAGCGCCCCATCAGCCCCGCCCCTTTCAGACAGGCCTTGCAGCGGCGCCAGGCTCTGCGCATCGAGATGCTCGACCAGCAGGCGCACCCGCCCGCCGCAGCATTGGCCCAGCAGCGGGCCAAGCGGATAGTCCTGGATGCGCCAGGTGCCCGGCGGCAGATCGAGCACGCGGCGTGCCTGTTCCACCGCCTGGAATTCCAGCGCGCCGCCGCCGATCGTGCCCCAGGTCCGCGCCGCGCTCACCAGCATGCGGGTGCCCGGCCCGCGCGGGGCAGAGCCTTCGCAGGCCAGCACCGAAAGCATGGCCAACGGCTCTTCCTGCGCCCAGCCGCGCGCCACGTCCCACCACATCATGCCCGCACACCATCACGTTGCCGCGCTAAGGCGGCCAGGATGCGCTCGGGCGTGGCCGGGGCATCAAGCATGGGCCAGCCTGCCTCGGGACAGGTGGCGGCAATTGCCGCGCCAAGTGCCGAAAACACCGCATTGGCCAGCATGAACGGCGGCTCCCCCACGGCTTTCGAGCGATGGATCGTGGGCCGGTGGTTGGCGCCGTCCCACAGGGTGACGTGCAAGTGATCGGGGCGGTCGTTGGCGGTGGGGATCTTGTAGGTGGACGGCGCGTGGGTGAGCAGGCGGCCCGCCGCGTCCCACACCAGTTCCTCGCTGGTCAGCCAGCCCTGCCCCTGGAGGAAGCCGCCCTCGATCTGCCCCTTGTCGATCGCCGGGTTCAGCGATCGGCCGCAGTCGTGCAGGATATCGGCGGCCAGCACGCGATGTTCGCCAGTCAGCGTGTCGATCACCACTTCGGCCAGCGCCGCACCATAGGCGAAGTAATAGAACGGCTGGCCCTGGTGCGCGGCGCGGTCGTAATGCAGATCGGGCGTGGCATAAAAGCCGGTGGCGGACAGCGAAATCCGCGCCATGTGCGCCCTGCGGCACAGCGTGGCCCAGGGCATCCGCTCCCCGCCGGCCTGCACTTCGCCCCCGGCAAAGACCACCGCGTCGATCTCGCAACCAAAGGTGCGGGCACAGAAATCTGCCAAGCGCGCGCGGATCGTTTCCGCCGCATCGAGCGCGGCCATGCCGTTGAGATCGGCGCCGGAAGAGGCCGCCGTGGCCGAGGTGTTGGGCACTTTGTCGGTGCGCGTGGCGGTGATCCGCACTTGGTCCAGGCCCACGCCAAAGGCCTGCGCCACCACTTGCGCCACCTTGGTATAGAGGCCCTGGCCCATCTCGGTGCCGCCGTGGTTGATCTGGATCGACCCGTCGGCATAGACGTGCAGCAACGCGCCCGCCTGGTTGAGGTGGGTGGTGGTAAAGCTGATGCCGAATTTCACCGGAGTGAGCGCCAGTCCTTTCTTGAGAATGGCACTTTCCGCATTGAACCGCGCCACGGCGGCCTGCCGCTCGTCATAGCGGGCATCGCTGCGCAGCCGGGCAATCAGGTCGGGCGCGATATTGTCGGCCACCACCATGCCATAAGGCGTCACATCGCGACCCGGACCATAGAGATTGGCCACGCGAACGGCCAGCGGATCGCGGCCGAGGTGGCCCGCCACGGCATCCATCACCCGCTCGATCGCCAGCATCCCCTGCGGCCCGCCAAAGCCGCGAAAGGCCGTGGCGGACACCATGTTGGTCTTCAGCCGCTCCGACACGATTTCCACGTCGCCCAGGAAATAGGCATTGTCGGCATGGAACATCGCGCGGTCGTTGATCGCGGGGGACAGGTCCACCGTGGCGCCGCAGCGCGAGGCAAGGCGCAGGCACAACCCCGCGATCCGCCCCTCGGCATCGAAGCCGACCTCGTAATCCACCACGAAATCGTGGCGCTTGCCGGTCTGCACCATGTCGTCGTCGCGGTCGGCGCGAAACTTGGCCGGGCGCCCGGTGTGATGCACCACCAGCGCGGCGGCGGCGGCATAGAGCGCGGCCTGGCTTTCCTTGCCGCCAAAGGCCCCGCCCATGCGCCGCACTTCCACCGTCACGTCGGCACTGCTGCGGCCCAGCATGTGCGCAACCAGGTGCTGCACTTCGCTGGGATGCTGGGTAGAGGACAGCACATGGACCTGCCCGTCTTCCAGCGGGCGGGCGAGCGCGATCTGCCCTTCGAGGTAGAAATGATCCTGTCCGCCCATGGCGAGTTGGCCAGACAGGCGATGCGGCGCGGCGGCAAGGGCAGCGACGGCATCACCGCGCGCCATGCGCTGGGTCGGCTCGATCAGGCTTTGCGCGGCGCGGGCCTGTTCCACCGTCAGGATCGGTTCCTGCGCGTCATAGTCGATCCGGCCGAGCCGGGCCGCCTGGCGCGCGGCGCGGCGGCTGGTCGCCGCCACCAGGAACAGCGGCTGGCCCAGCCAGACCACTTCGCCGTCGGCCAGCAGACGATCATCGCCGGCCACCGGCGAGACATCGTTGGCGCCGGGAACATCGGCGGCGGTATAGACGGCCACCACGCCCGGCGCGGCGCGCACGGCGTCAAGGTCCATCGCCACGATCCGGGCGCGGGCGTGGGTGGAGGTGCCGAAAGCGAGGTGGAGCAAGTCCGGCGTTTCGGGCTCGTCGTCGATATAGCGCGCCTGGCCCGCCACATGCAGGTGGGCGCTATCATGGCGCAGCGGCGCGCCGACCACGGAGAGCGAAGCATCAGCCATGGACCACCTCCTGCACGCGCACGGCCTGGCCCTGCGCCTGGTGCCACAGGCGCCAGACCAGATTGCCCGCCGCCTCCAGGCGATAGGCAGCGCTGCCGCGCACGTCGCTGAGCGGCGCGAAATCGGCCCGGATCGCCGCAGCCGCCGCCGCCATCGTGGCTTCGTCAAACGGCGCGCCGATCAGCGCCGCTTCGGTCTGCGCCGCGCGGCGCGGGGTTGCCGCCATGCCACCGAACGCCACGCGCGCCGCCGTGATCGTGCCCTGTTCCACCCGCAGCCAAAACGCGCCGCAAACGGCCGAGATATCGCTGTCGAAACGCTTGGAAAGCTTGGACATATGCACGATGTCCGGGCCTTGCGGACGCGGCACGAACAGGCATTCGACGAATTCGTCGCTCGCCCGGTCCTGCTTGCCATAGGCCAGGAAGAAGTCTTCCAGCGGCATCGTCCGCCGCCCGCGCGCCGAACGCAGGGTGAGCGTGGCGCCCAGCGCGATCAGCGCGGGCGGCCCATCGCCGATGGGAGAGCCATTGGCGATATTGCCACCGATGGTGCCGGCATTGCGCACCTGCAAGCCGCCGATGCGCCGCACCAGCTCGCCCAGCTCAGGGCTGAGGCGCGAAAGCGCGGCATGGGCATCGGCATAGCGCACCGCGCCGCCGATGGTCAGACCGTCCGGGCTTTCGGCCAGCGCATTCAGTTCGGGCACGTCGCCCACGAAAATCACCGTGTCGAGATCGACCAGCTTCTTGGTCACCCACAGGCCCACGTCGGTCGCTCCTGCGACGATCCGCGCGCCGGGGTATTGGGCCAGCAGCGTGGCCAGGGCATCGGCATTGTCGGGGATGAACCAGCGCGCCGTGCTGCCACCGGGCAGCGTGGCATGGCCGCAGGCCGGGCCAGCCGTGGCCGCCTGGCGCAACAGGTCGAGCGTGGCGCGGTCGTCATGGGGCAGCGCCGGGTGGCGTTCGCCCGCTTCGAGCAGCGGGCCATAGCCGGTGCAGCGGCACAAGTTTCCGGCCAGCACGTCGCCCACCGGCAAATCGGCACCAACGGCGCCGATTGCCCGCCCGTGCAGCGACATGACGAAGCCCGGCGTGCAGAACCCGCATTGCGACGCGCCGTTGCAGGCCATGGTCTGTTGCAGCGGAGTGAGCTGGTCACCCAGGCCATTGACCGTGAGCACCGCCTTGCCATGCAGCATCGGCAGAAACTGGATGCAGGCATTCACCGCGCGCCAGACCAGCCGCTCCTCGCCCGCCACCGGCGTTCCCACCAGCACGGTGCAGGCCCCGCAATCGCCTTCGCCGCAGCCTTCCTTGGTCCCGGTCCTGCCGGGCCGCGCGCGCAGGAAATCGAGCACGGTGTCCCCCGGCGCCACACTGTCCAGCGCCACCAGCTCCCCGTCGCAGACAAACCGCAAGGCCACGTCAGCTCCCCCGATAGGTGGAATAGGCCCAGGGCGATGCCAGCAGCGGCACGTGGTAATGCCCCTCTGCCACCACGCCGAAATGGATCGGCACCACGTCGAGGAACGGCGGATCGGGCAGGTCCGCCCCTTGCTCGCGGAAATAGTCGGCGACATGGAACGCCAGGGTATAGGCCCCCGCCGCCAGCGCCGGAAAATCGCGCAACCGGCCATCGCCATCGGTCTCGCCTTCGGCCAGCAGGCTGTCGGCCGACCACAGCATGATCCGCATGCCCGCTGCCGGGCGGCCGCTCACGGTGTCGAGCACATGGGTGGAGAGGCTGCTCATGCCGCTTCTCCCACCGGGGCCGGGCGCGGCCACTGGCCGACGAATTCTTCCTCGTCATAGGCCAGGAACTGATCGAGCAGCGCCTCGCGATCATCGAGGAACAACTGGTCGGCAATTCCGCGCACCAGGCGCGGCAGGGCGTTCTTCATGCCCGAGAGCGCCGAGGCGGAGAGGCCCAGGCTGATCAGCGCGGAATAGTTGAACGCGAACAGGCCGTGCAGCAGCGCCGCACCTTCCGGCGTGCGCGGCAGGAACTCGAACGCCGGACCCAGATAGGGATGCGCGTCGATCAGGGCGTTGCGTTCTGTTTCGGGCATGGCCACGCGATCCCCCCAAAGCGCAATATGCGGGGCCAGCGCGGCCAGTTCGGGCCGCAGGCGCGGATCGGAAACGAGGCCGGTCGAGAGGATCACGAAATCGAAGGCAAAGCGATCGTGCGGCGTGGTGACGATCACTTGCCCGTCTTCATGCGCCACGCTTTCCCACGGGCTGCCCAGATGCAGGGCAAAGCCTGGCCAGCTTGCCGCGCGGTTGAACGTGTCGTTGGTCGGTGGCTGGTTGTGCGACAGGAACGCGGCCATGGCGCGATACTTTTCCGCGTCGGCCAGCGCCGGATAGCGCGCGGTAAAGCCCACCCGCTCCATGAAGCGGATCGGATTGATGCGCGGCAGCACCTTGCGCCGCATGAACACGTGCACTTCGCCCACGCCCTGCGCCAGCGCGTGGTTGGCATTGTCAAAGGCGCTGGCCCCGCCGCCCAGGATGCCGATGCGCTTGCCCTTGAGCGCGGCAAAATCCACCGGCTCGCTGGTGTGGGCGTAAAGCGTTCGGGGCAGGTTGTCCCGGATCATCGCCGGGGTGTGCCATTCGCCGCCGCCCTGGATGCCGGTGGCCAGCACGACCTTGCGCGCCAGCACGGTATCGCCATCGGCCAGGGCCACGCGATAGATTCCGTCAGCGGCGGGAGTGATGGCCGTGACCTTCGCCTCGTTGCGCACCGGCAGGTTCAGCACACGGCGATACCAGCGCAAGTATTCCATCCAGACCCCGCGCGGGATCTTGTCGAGCGCCTGCCACGCCGCCGCGCCGAAGCAGGCTTCGTACCAGGCCTGCGGAGTCAGTGCGGGAATACCGTAGTCGATCGGCGTCAGCCCCTTGGGCGTGCGCAGCGTGATCATCCGGGCATAGGTTTCCCACGGCCCTTCGTAACCGGCGGGATTTTCATCCAGCACCAGGATATTGTTGATCCGCTCGCGCTTGAGGCCGAACGCGGTGGCGAGGCCACTCTGCCCGCCGCCCACGATCACCACGTCATGGACGTGGCCTTCGGGATGGCTGCGCGGGCGCGTCCAGTCCGGGCCAAAGCTGTCCACCAGCGCCAGTTGCCGCGCCAGCTCGGCCTCCAGCGCAGCAAGTGCTTGGGTATCAATAGCCATGTCGCTCATGCCATATCCTCCAGACGAAGCCGGGTGATCTTGCCGATTTCGGCAAGCGCCGTGGCGATTTCGGTTTCGGTGTCATTGCCCGCGCGCGCCGCCATCGCGGCCAGGATGCCGGCCTTGTCGGTCAGCCGCACACAGATGATGAAGGGCATGGCATGCGCCGCGCGATAGGCATCATTGAGCGCATGGAACCGCGCGAATTCCTCCGGCGTCAGGCGGTCGAGACCGGCCGAGGCCTGTTCGGCGGCCGAAGCCTGGGTGAGGGTGCCATCGATCGCCGCCTTGCCGGCTAGTTCCGGGTGGGCGCGGATCAGGGCAAGCTGCTCCTCCCGCGTGGCGGCGTAAACCACTGCCATCAGGTCGGCATGGCGATCGCCCGAAGACGGTGCGGCATCGGCGCGTTCCTCAACCCAGGGGGAATGCTCGAACAGGGCGGTCAATGGCTGTCCCCTTCCAGGCTGACATGGGCCGAAACGACTTTCCAGCCATCGGCGAATTTCACCCAGGCCTGGCTTTGCCGACCGCGCCGTGCCGAACCTTCGCGAAAGAATTCGGCGTCGGCGGTGGCAAAGCGCTCGCCATAGACCGTGATCGCCACGCGGCCCAGGCGCCGCTGCGGCGAACCGCCGCGTCCTTTCCGAAATTCGCGGATCGCCTCGATGCCATAGAGCACTTCGCCCACGCCAAAGCGGTTGGTGGTCGGCGCATCGTGAAACAGCGCGTCCATTGCCGGAATGTCGTCGGCCATCAGCGCGCGCTCGTATGCGGCAAAGGCGGCTTCCATTTCGGCAAGCAGCACGGGATCGTCGATGGTCATGCCGCCTGCTCCCCGCAATGATGCGTGGCGATCCAGTGCCGCGCGATGTCCAGCCGCGTCGCCAGCCAGCCGCGCCCATCGGCCAACACGTGATCGACAAACCGCGCCACGGCCCGCGCCCGGCCCGGCCGCCCGGCAATGCGGCCATGCAGGCCCACGCTCATCATGCGCCCGCCTTCCTCGGCCAAATGGTCATAGGTGTCGCGCAGATAGCGGAAGAACTGCTCACCCTCGGTAAAGCCGTTGAGCGCCACCATCTTCATGTCGTTGGCATCGAGGCTGTAGGGCACGATCAGTTGCGCGCGGCCATGCTGCCTGTCCCAATAGGGCACGTCGTCGGCATAGCTGTCGGCGTCATAGACAAAGCCGCCCTCCTGCGCGACGAGGCGCGCAGTCTGGGGGCTGGTGCGGCCCTGATACCAGCCCAGCGGGCGGTTGCCGGTCAACTGCGTGTGCAGGGCAATTGCCTGGGCGATATGCTCGGCTTCCACCGCTTCGGGCACGTATTGATAATCGATCCAGCGCAAGCCGTGGCTAGCCACTTCCCAACCGGCCTTGAGCATCGCGTCCACCGCCGCCGGGTTCATCGCCATGGCGCTCGCCACGCCGAACACCGTCACCGGCACGCCGCGTTCGGTAAACAAGCGGTGCAGCCGCCAGAAGCCGGCGCGGCTGCCATATTCATAGAGGCTTTCCATCGCCATGGCCCGCGCCGGATGGCGCGCGGCGCCGACCATGTCGGACAGGAACCCCTCGGACAGTTCGTCGCCATTCAAGACGCAGTTTTCGGCGCCTTCTTCGTAATTGATCACGAAGTTCACCGCCACGCGCGCGCCGCCGGGCCACTGCGCCTCGGGTGGCTCCGCGCCATAGCCGACAAGGTCGCGCGTCATGCCGCCATCTCCGCGTCCCACGCTGCCAGCGCAGCGGGCACAGCCGCACCCAGCGGCAGCGACACGCCTTCCGCCGCGAGGCAGGCTTCCAACGCGCCGAGCGTGAGCAAGACCTTGTGCTTCATGGCGTTGTAGCCCATCGCGCCCAGGCGCCAGATCTTGCCAATCAGCGGGCCGAACGCGGTGCCGATCTCGATCTCGAAATGCTCGCGCATTGCCCGGCGCACCGCTTCGCCATCCACAACCTGCGGAATATAGACGCCGGTCACATTGGTCATGCGGTGGGCATCATCGCCAAACAGCGTCAGCCCCATGGCGCGCAGGCCCGCGCTCATCGCTGCGCCGGCGGCCTTGTGGCGGCGGAAGCGCGCCTCCAGCCCCTCGCCCAGCGCCACCCGCGCGCATTCCCGCGCGCCATAGAGCATGGTTGTCGCCTCGGTATGGTGATTGAGGCGCTTCTCGCTCCAGTAATCCATGATCATCGCAAGGTCGAAATAATTCGACGGAATGCGCGGGCCACTGCCGTCCACGGCATCGGCGGCGCGAATGCCTTTCTCGTCATGGCGGCGGGCAAAGATCGCCTCGGCCGCCGCATCGGAAACGGTGATCGGCGCGCTGCCCGATGGCCCGCCCAGGCATTTCTGCAAGCCGCCGGTCACCACGTCCACGCCCCAGCGATCGGCCGCGATCTCCATGCCACCCAACGTTGCCGTGGCATCGACATAGACCAGCGCGCCCACTTCACGCGCCACCGCGCCGATCCCGTCGAGCGGCTGCGCCATGGTGGTGGAGGTATCGCCGTGCACGGTGCAGATCAGGCGCGGCTGCACGCGCAGGGCAGCTTCGCGGATCGCCTCCATCGGCACGACTTCACCCCAGGGCGCATCGACGGTTTCGAACCGGGCGCCGATCCGCGTAAGAATTTCCTGCAAGAGCAGGCCAAAGCGGCCGAAATTGACCACCAGCGCCACTTCGCCGGGCTGGATCAGGCTGACCAGCGAAGCCTCGATCGCGGCCCGCGCGGTGCCGTCGATCAGCATGGTCCACTGGTTCTGCGTGCCGAACACCGGGCGATAGAGCGCCATGACCTGGTTCATGTAGCCGGTCATTTCCGGGTCGAACTGGCCCAGCAGATCGGCGCTCATCGCGCGCAGCACGCGAGGATGGGCATTGACCGGCCCCGGCCCCATCAACAGGCGCTGGGGGGGATCGATTTCGCCAAACAGCAGCGGATCAAGCACAGGACGCTCCCAGGTTCTCGATAAAGCCGAGCATCACCGCCAGCGCGGCCTGCGCATCGGCGGGTTCGACATGCTCGGCCGGATTGTGGCTCACGCCATCGCGGCAACGGATGAACAGCATCGCGGTGGGGCACAGTGCAGCCATGATCATGGCGTCATGCCCGGCCCCGGAAACAAGCCGGCGTGGCGGATGGCCCGTGGCAACCAGCGCGGCCTCCAGCAGGTCCATCAGCGCCGGATCGCAAGGCGACGGGGGCAGATCGTGAATCAGGCGATGGTTCAGCACCAGTCCGCGCCGGGCGGCGATGGCGGCGATTTCGGCCAGGATCGCCTTGGCGGCCCGGTCGCGCCGTGCGGCCTCTCCGGCGCGCACGTCGATGGTGAAGCGCACTTCGCCGGGGATCACGTTGGCCGCGCCGGGCAGAGCCTCGATCCGGCCCACGGTGGCCACCAGGTCGCTGGCGTCGGCGCCGGCGATGCGCTCGATCGCCAGGATCATCTCGGCCGTGCCGGCCAGGGCATCGCGGCGCAGCGGCATGGCGCACGTGCCGGCGTGGCCGGCCAGCCCCTGCACCACCACTTCATAACGCAGTTGCGCGGCAATGCCGGTGACCACGCCCAGCGCCAGCCCCTCGGCTTCCAGCACCGGCCCCTGCTCGATATGCGCTTCGAGATAGGCCAGCGCGCCGGGGTGGCGCGCGGCGAGCAGGCCCTCGGGCGCCAGGCTCCACTCCGCCATGGCCGCGCGCAGCGAAACGCCGCTGGCGTCGGCCATCTCCGGCACCTGGTCCAGCACACCGGCCAGGGCCTTGCTGGTCAGCATCGCGGCGGGAAAGCGGCTGCCTTCCTCGTCGCCAAAGGCAATGACCTCGATGGGGAACGGCATGCGCCGCCCGGCCTCATGCAGCGCCGCCACGCATTCGACGCCCAGCATCACGCCCAGCGGGCCATCGTAAAACCCGCCATCGCGCACGCTGTCGATATGGCTGGCGATGAGCAGCGGCGGGCCATCGCCCGTGCCTTCATAGCGCCCGATCAGGTTGCCCGCGCCGTCGATGCGCGTCGCCATCCCGGCGTCGGCCATCCACGCCGCCACTTGCGCCACGCTGGCGCGGTGTGCCGGGGAAAGCCAGCCGCGATAGAGCCCGCCGTCCATGTCGGAATAGGGCGCACGGCCCAACGCCTCGCAGCGCGCCACGGCGCGATGTCCACCACCGCTCACCATGCCGCCACGCCCCCGTCGCTGCGCGGATCGGTCGCGCCATCCAGGCGGCCATCGGCATGGCGCACGATCGCCCCGGCATGGCCCATCATCGCGGTCAACGGCCCGACGCGCTCGACCTGATGCCCTGCTGCGGCCAGCGCGGCATAGGTTTCGGGCGCAAAGCCATCCTCGATCTTGAGCGTTGTGCTGTCCTCGCCCCAGGTGCGGCCCAGGAGCCAGCGCGGTGCGCTGATTGCGTCTTGCAGGTCCATCCCGTGCCACACATGGCGGCTGAATACAGCGGCCTGCGTCTGTGGCTGGCCTTCCCCGCCCATCGTGCCATAGGCCATCACCCGCCCGTCGTTCAGCTCCGCCAGCGCGGGATTGAGCGTGTGGAACGGCTTGCGCCCGGGCTTGAGCGCGTTCCACCCGCTTTCGGCCAGGCGGAACGAGGCGCCCCGGTTTTGCCAGGTAATGCCGGTCTTGGGCAGCACCAGCCCCGAACCGAACTCGAAATAAGTGCTCTGAATCGCCGAGACGACTTGCCCCTGCGCATCGGCCGCGCCGAACCAGCAGGTATCGCCCCATTGCGAGGGCTGTGGCCAGGGCAGCGCGCGCGCCGGATCGATCCGCGCGGCCATGGCATCGAGCGTGACGCCATCGCTCAGCAAATCCTGCGCCGCCACCGTCATGTAGGCCGGATCGCCGCAATGCGCGTCGCGCCACAGGAACGCCTGTTTGGTTGCCTCGACCAGGCGGTGGACATGGTCGAACCCTTCGCCTTCGCTGATACCGGCGCATTCGGCCAGCGCCAGGATCAGCAGCGACGCGACCCCCTGCGTGGGTGGCGCGGCGTTATAGAGCGTGCCGGCCCCAGTCTGCACCTGCAACGGCGTAGGCCGCGTGGCGCGGTGGGCGGCAAGGTCGGCGGCGCTGACCGGGCTGCCCAGCACGGCGAGATCGGCCGCCACCTCGGCCGCCAGCGCGCCGGTGTAGAAATCGGCAAGGCCCGCCTCACCCAAGCGCGCCAACGTGGCCGCCAGCGCGGGCTGGCGCAGCACATCGCCCTCGCACAAGGGCCGCCCTTCCGGCTCGAACACCTGGGCATAGGCACCCGGCTGCGCGCGCAGTTCCGGTCCCTTGGCCGCCGCCAGAGCGGCATGCCCAGCCGTCACCGCCACGCCTGCCTCGGCATGGGCAATGGCCGGAGCCAGCAGGCGGACAAGCGGCAGGGACGAAGGCTCGGTGGCCAGCACCGCATCCCAAGCCGAAAGCGTGCCCGCCACGGTATTGGCTGCCAGCGGCCCGCGCCAGGGCACCGCCGCATGGCCGCTGTAGAGGTCCAACGTCGCCGCCTGCGCCGCGCCGCCCACGCCATGGACGGAATGCACGCGCCCGTCCGCTTCGCGGATCAGCCAGAAGCCATCGCCGCCAATCCCGGTCATGTGCGGATAGACCACGGCCAGCGCGGCGGCCACGGCGATCGTCGCCTGGGCCGCGCTGCCGCCATCCTTGAGCACGTCGAGCCCGGCCTGCGCGGCCAGGTGATGCGGCGCGGTGACGATCCCGCTCCGGCCGCTCACGGTATGAAGCACCCGCGCCATGGCCGTCTCAGTTCGGCAGCGCGGTGACGAACGCGCGCACCACCGTAGCCGCGTTCACCGACGCGACGTGATCGAAGACATATTCCATGTTGTGATCGGCATCCCCGCCGGCGAGGTCGGACAGCGAGCGGAACACGATCGCCGGCACCCGGTTGGCATAGGCTACCTGGATCACCGCCGCGCTTTCCATGTCGAGCAGGCGGGCATGCCAGGCGCGGAACAGATATTCGCGAAACTGCGCATTGTCGGCATAGACGCCCGCCGAAACCCCGGTGCCGCCCACTTCCACCTTGGGATCGTGCGGCAGGCAAAGCTGGCTTTGCGCGCTCTGCCCGGCACCCGGCGCGGCGCAGCGCTTGAGCACCAGGCCCGCCGCCACCTTGCGCGCCAGGGCCACCAGCGCCGGATCGGCGGCAAGCAGGATGTGGTTCTTCGCCGGCTCGGCCGCATTGCCCACGCGGGTGCCGTTGGGGAAGATGAACTGCCAGTTTTCCGGCGCGCCCACCGGGCTGGGCGACGGCGTCTGCCAGCCCTTGTCGGTCTGGCGGGCAAACATCACTTCCAGATATTGCCCCCATTGTTCGGGCACGGACACGTCGCCGATGCTCAGCGCGGGGTCCACGCCACCGGCCACGCCGGAAAAGACGATGCGCTTCACCCGGAAATGGTCGATGGCAAGCTGCGTGTTCATCGCGGCGTTGACCATCGACACCCCGCTCGACATCAGGATCACCGGCCGGCCCGCGAGGGTGCCCAGCACGATCTCCCGATCGTTGACTTTCACCCGACGGCCATGGGTGATCACCGCCGCCATGGCCTCCCATTCCGGGGCATAGGCGGTCAGCACCAAGGTGCGCGGCACGGGATCGAGCAGGCGCGCCGTGGCATGGGCCGCTTGCGGGGCGGCCAGCAAAGCGGCGGCAGCGGCCAGCAGGGACTTCATCTTGCGCATCAGGCTGCTCCCATCCACACGAACCGCGCGACGAACAGCGCCGCCAACACGAACAGGAACCAGTCGCTGGTGCGCGCGCGGCCGCGCAGCAGGGTGAGCACGGCATGGGCGGTGATGCCCAGCGCCAGACCATTGGCGATCGAGAAGGTCAGCGGGATCATCGCCACGGTCAGGAACGCGGGGATCGCCGCCATCGGGTCTTCCCACTCCACCTCGGTCAGCGGCAGCAGCATCAGCCCGCCCACAATGATCAGCGCCGGGGCCGTGGCCGCCAGCGGCACGAGCTGGGCATAGGGCGCCACGAACATCGTCGCAAAGAACAGCACGCCGGTGACGATCGCGGTCAACCCGGTGCGCCCGCCAGCCTGCACCCCCGCCGCGCTTTCCACGTAGGAGGTCACGGTGCTGGTGCCCGCCAGCGCGCCGACCATCGTCGCCACCGCGTCGGTAATGAGGATGCGGTTGAGGCCCGAAATGCGCCCGGCCTTGTCCATCAGCCCGGCGCGCTTGGTCACGGCCACCAAGGTGCCGATATTGTCGAACAGATCGACGAACAGGAAGACGAAGACGATCTCCACCACTCCGCCCGACAGCTTGAGCACGCCGGGCAGATCGAGCTTGAAGGCCGTGGCGGTCAGCGCGTCGAGCGAATAGGGCTGCGGCGCAACGTGCACCATGCCGGAAAACCAGCCCACCAGCGTGGTGGCGACAATGCCCAGCAGCATGGCGCCGCGGACGTTCCACACCGAAAGCACGCCGATGATCAAAAGGCCCAGCAGCGCCAGCGCCGGCCCCGCGCTCTTGAGGTTGCCCAGCGCCACCAGCGTGGCCGGGTTGCCCACCACGATGCCGGCATCCTTCAACCCGATGAAGCCGATGAAGAGGCCGATACCCCCGGCGACGGCGGCAAACAGATAGTTGGGAATGACCGAGACGATCAACTGGCGCACACCCGTGAGCGTCAGGATCAGGAACACCAGCCCCGAAATCATCACGCAGCCCAGCCCCACCGGCCAGGGCACGTGCATCTGCCCGACCACGGTGAACGCGAAATAGGCGTTAAGGCCCATGCCCGGCGCCAGGGCCAGCGGCGTATTGGCCGCCACGCCCATCAGCACGGAAGCAAAGGCTGCGGCAAAGCAGGTCGCCGCCGCCACGGCCGCCACCGGCATCCCCGCCTGGCCGAGGATGGAGGGGTTGACCAGCACGATATAGGCCATGGTCAGGAACGTGGTGGCCCCCGCCACCACTTCGGTGCGCAGCGTGGTGCCTCGCCCGGAAAAATCGAAATAAGCGCCGATCTTCTGCGCCACGCTGTCCGTCATTGCCATTCCCCTGAAATTTCCCCCGGCGCAGTGGCGCCCGTCACGCCCCGCTCTTCCAGCATTTGTGCACATGCGAACAGGGCTGTCTCGCCAAAACGGCGTCCGATCAGTTGCAGGCCCAGCGGCAATTGCCCCGGCCGGTGCAGCGGCACGCACAGCGACGGCAGGCCCAGGAACGTGATCGGCTGGGTATGAATGCCAAGATCGGCCCGAGCCGGCACCATGGCCCCGTCGATCACGATGCGCGGATCGGCGATCGGCGGCGCCACGCAGGGCGTGGCCGGGGCCAGCAGCACGTCCACCCCGGCCGCTTCCATCAGCGCATCGACATGGTCACGCGCCTGCGCCCGCAGGGCTTGCGCCGCTTCATAGAGCGCGGGGGGCAGCAGGCTGCCGGCGGTCAGCCGATCGCGCACCGCCGGGTCATAGCCCATCGCCGCGCGCGCCAGATCGGCGCGGTGCAGCGCGCCGCCTTCATAGGCGGTAATCAGGAACGCGGCAGAGCGATAGCGCGCCAGATCGGGCAGCACGACGCAAGGCCCTTCGCCCGCCACAGCGGCAATCGCCGCCGCCTGCGCCGGATCGCGGTTTTCGGCAAAGCGCCCGCCCAGCCAGCCCAGGCGCGGCGCGTCGGTTGGCGCAGCATCGATCCGGCCGGACAGCACAGCCCACACCGCGCGCAGATCGGCCAGATCGCTGGTGAACGGGCCGATATCGTCAAAGCTGTGGGCAAAGGGAAACGTGCCGTCGAGCGGCAGGTCGGCATGGGTCGGCTTCAGGCCATAGAGCCCGCAAAGGCTCGCCGGCACGCGGATCGAGCCGTTCGTGTCAGACCCCAGCGCAAAGGCGAGATGCCCGGCGGCGACCACCGCCGCAGACCCACCGGACGATCCGCCAGCCAGGCGCGCCGGATCGTGCGGATTGCGCGTCGTGCCGTGCCGCGCATTGATCGTGGCAAAGCCATAGGCGAACTCGTCCATGTTGAGCGTCGCCACCAGCACCGCGCCGGCCTGCGCCAGGCGCCGCACGCTTTCCGCGTCGGCACTGGCCGGAGCCGCCCCGGCGCGCACGGCAGAGCCGGCCGTGGTCACTTCCCCGGCGACGTCGAACAGATCTTTCACGCCATAGGGCACCCCGGCCAACGGCCCCGGATCGCGCCCCTGCGCCACCAGTGCATCGACGCGGGCCGCTTCGTCCAGCGCGCGGGCGGGCAGCAGGCGCGTGACCGCCACATGCCGGTCGGCGGCCAGGCGGGCCAGCGCCGCCTGCGCCAGATCGACCGCGCGCACCTGGCCGCTGCGCACGGCGGCGGCCTGCTCCAGCGCGCCGATCACGCCGGCTTTCCGGCAAAGATCGCGGCGTGGCGGGCCAGCAGGTCCAGGTTGGCGACCACCCCCGGCAGGCATGGCGCGGGAATGGTCCAGCCATGGCGGGCAGCGCAGGCCTGCGCTTCGGCTTCGCTGCGCGGCAGCTTCGGAACAGTGTTTTCGGGCGTGTCGGCCATGGTGTCGACCGTCATAGCCGCCACCCCCCTATCGATCCAACGCAATGATCGGAACGGATCGTTGCAAAAATTAGCGCGGGTCGATCACTGCGCCGTTGCAGCACCCGCCCGCTCGCGCGCGCTTTCGGCTTCCGCCGCCGTCAGCACGCGCAGCACGTTGCCGGACCAGATCTTGTCCACATCCGCCTCGCTATAGCCCGCGCGCAGCAGCGCGGCGGTAACCTTGGGCAGGTCGGCCACGTCTTCCAGCCCGGCCACCCCGCCGCCGCCATCCCAATCCATGCCGATGCCGACATGATCGACACCGGCCACGGTCAGCGCATGGCGCAGATTGGCCATGAAATCGTCGAAGCCCGCGCGCGCTTCGGGCCATTGCCGGTCGATCGCGTGGCGCTGCGCGAGGTAATCCGCCCGCTCGGCCGCGCTCAGGGTGCGATGTTCGGGATAGCGCTGCTCCAGCGCATCGAGCGCGGCCTTGCGCTGCGGATCCTGCACCAGCTTCTTCACATAGACCGAATTGATCTGGATGACCCCGCCCTGTGCCGCCAGCGCGCGCAGATGGGCGTCGTCGATGTTGCGCGGATGATCATAGACCGCCTTGCAGCCCGAATGGCTGAGCAGGATCGGCGCTTTCGACAGGCGCAGCGCATCGTCGAGCGCGGCATCGGAACTGTGCGAAAGATCGGCCACCACGCCCAGCCGGTTCATTTCCGCCAGAAGCTGGACGCCCGCCGGGCTCAGGCCATCCCACTTGGGCGCATCGGTGCTGCTGTCGGCAAACTGGTTGGTGCGGAAATGGGCAAAGCCGGAAATCCGCACGCCCAAGGCATGGAAAGCCTGGAGCAACGTTGGGTCATCGCCCAGCGGCCAGGCGTTCTCGATGGACAGATAGACCACCCGGCGCCCGCTCGCGGCAATCGGCGCGGCGTCGGCGGCCTTGTCGGCCAGGGCAAAGGCCTCGGGATGGGCGGCAACCATGGCGTGGATCGCCACCGCGCGGGCAAAGGCATAGTCGCGCGCCGCCCGCGTGCTGGCCGGATCGAGCGGGCCTTGCGGGGTATAGATCGCCCAGAACCCGCCATCGAGGCCGCCGGCGATCATGCGCGGCACGTCTACCTGCGTATAATCGTCGCGCACGCTGTGGCGCTGGGTGATCGACCAGCCCGGCAGCACGAGCGAAGCCGGGGTGTCGAGATGGGTGTCGAG
The DNA here is from genome assembly GCF_014652855.1 of Novosphingobium pokkalii. Lineage (GTDB taxonomy): Bacteria > Pseudomonadota > Alphaproteobacteria > Sphingomonadales > Sphingomonadaceae > Novosphingobium > Novosphingobium pokkalii. Next base: position 148,290 of record NZ_BMZP01000001.1, on the reverse strand, counting down.
CGTCAGCGCGCGCTCGTGCACCGCGCGCTCGGCCTTGGTCGGCAGCGGCACATCGGCCAGGGCCGGCGATGCCAGGGACATGGCGACGAGCGCGGCGATGGCGGGACGGGGGAAACGCATGGTCCCTTTCATCCGGCTTTCCCTTCGGCAGCGCAAGGGGTAGAGGCGCACCCCATGTTGCGCCTTACCGAACTCAAGCTGCCGCTCGATCACGCCCCCGAAGCCATGCTGCCGGCCATTGCCGCGCGACTGGGCGTGAGCGAAGCGCAGATCCTGCGCCATGCCGTGGCCAAGCGCGGCAACGATGCGCGCCGCAAGAACGCGATCCAGCTCGTCTACGCCGTGGACGTGACCCTGTCCGACGCCGACGAAGCCGAAGTGCTGGCCCGCCTGGCAGGCGACACCCACGTGCGCCCCGCGCCCGACACCAGCTACCGCTTTCCCGTGCGCGCGCCCGAAGGCTGGACAGCGCGCGAGGGCGACCGCCCGGTGGTCATCGGCGCTGGTCCCTGCGGCTTGCTCGCCGGCCTGATCCTGGCGCAGATGGGCCTCAAGCCGATCATCATCGAGCGTGGCAAGGCGGTGCGCGAACGCACCAAGGACACCTGGGCACTGTGGCGCAAGTCGGTGCTGACGCCGGAATCCAACGTGCAGTTCGGCGAAGGCGGTGCCGGCACCTTTTCCGACGGCAAGCTCTACAGCCGGATCAAGGACCCGCGCCATCTCGGCCGCAAGGTGCTGGTCGAATTCGTCAAGGCCGGCGCGCCCGACGATATCCTGACCGAAGCCCACCCCCACATCGGCACATTCCGCCTCGTCACCATGGTGATGTCGATGCGCGAAACCATAGAGAAGCTGGGCGGCGAATACCGTTTCGGCACGCGGGTGGACGATTTCGCGGTGGAAACCGATGCGCAAGGCGAGCGCCGCCTGGCCGGGCTGCACTTGTCCAACGGAGAATACCTGCCCGCGCGCCGCGTGATCATGGCCGTCGGCCATTCCGCGCGCGACACCTTCGAAGTGCTCTACAACCGCGGCGTGCATATCGAGGCCAAGCCCTTTGCCATCGGCGTGCGCATCGAGCATCCGCAGAGCCTGATCGACCAGGCCCGCTATGGCGCCTGCGCCAAGCATCCGATCCTGGGGCCGGCGGCCTATGCCCTGGCGCACCAGTGCAGCAACGGCCGCTCGGTCTACAGCTTCTGCATGTGTCCGGGCGGGCGCGTGGTCGCCGCTGCCAGCGAGGAAGGCCGCGTCGTCACCAACGGGATGAGCCAGTATTCCCGTGCCGAATTCAACGCCAATTCCGGCCTGGTGGTGGATATCACGCCGGAACGCGATTTTCCCGGGCATCCGCTGGCCGGCATTGCCCTGCAACGCCACTGGGAAGAACGCGCGTTCGTGGCCGGCGGGTCGAACTACCAGGCGCCGGGCCAGAAAGTGGGCGATTTCCTCGCCCGCCGGCCCAGCACCGAATTGGGCAGCATCGTGCCCAGCTACCAGCCTGGCGTGCACCTGACGGAGCTGGAAACCTGCCTGCCCGATTTCGTCACCGATGCCCTGCGCGAAGCCCTGCCCGTGTTCGGGCGCCAGATGGCGGGCTATGACCACCCGGACGTGGTGATGACCGGCGTGGAAACCCGCACGTCGTCGCCGGTACGGATCACGCGCGGCAAGGATCTGCAAAGCCTCAATACGCGCGGGCTCTATCCGGCGGGCGAAGGCGCCGGCTATGCCGGGGGGATTCTTTCGGCCGCTGTCGACGGCATTCGGGTGGCCGAGGCCCTGGCGGCAGAGCTTCTCGCAGCCTGATTCGCGGGCAACGATGCCTTGTCCGCCGCCGGCAGCAAGGCATCGTGCAAGAAAATCGGCGATGCGCATACCAATGCAGTCTCAGATTGGTATCGTCGCAGGAAAGATTAGCGCTATCATGGCGCACCATGCAAATTCATAAAATCGTTTGCATTTTTCCCGAGACGTGCTGACCGCCGCTGTCAATCCAGCGTTTCCGGGACTTACGATTGCAAAAAATGCATCTTTCCTTGCAAGAAACGCATTTGCCTCTGCGCGGCGGTTGCGTCATCCCAATAAGGCCTTTCAGGCATCCTCTCCCAAAACTTCCAGAGCCGATCGGATTTCCGACCGGCTCTTTTTTTGTCCGCGTGATCCGCCCAGACGCAAAATTAGTATGCAACACATACAATATTTGCGATATGGCGCGGCGCAGGCAAAAGCCGATTTCACACCTGCCTGGGGAGAGAACATGGCAACGCTTATCGATGGCAAGGCGATCGCCCGCGCCCTTTCGCAAACAACGGCCCAGGCTGTCGCCGGGATGGTGGCGCAGGGCCGTGGCGCACCGGGCCTGGCCGTCGTGCTGGTGGGCAACGATCCGGCCAGCGAAGTCTATGTCGGCCGCAAGATCAGCCAATGCGCCAAGGTCGGCATCCATTCGATCGAGCACCGCCTGCCGGCCGACACTGCGCAAGCCGATCTGCTCGCGCTGATCGCCGCGCTCAATGCCGATCCCGGCGTGCACGGCATTCTGGTGCAGTTGCCGCTGCCGGCGCAGATCGACGCGGGCAAGGTGCTCGATGCGATCGATCCGGCCAAGGATGTCGACGGATTCCACCCGGTCAACGTCGGCCGCCTGTCCACCGGCACGGGCGGGCTGGTGCCCTGCACGCCGCTCGGCTGCATGATGCTGCTCGACACGGTGATCGACAACTATCGCGGGCTCGATGCCGTGGTGATCGGCAAGTCCAACATCGTCGGCAAGCCGGTGGCCATGCTGCTGCTGGAACGCGAATGCACCGTCACCGTCACCCACATTGCTACGCAGGGCCTGCCCGATATCGTGCGCAAGGCCGATATCGTGGTCGCCGCCGCCGGTGCGCCCGAACTGGTCAAGGGCGACTGGATCAAGCCCGGCGCCGTGGTGATCGACGTGGGGATCACCCGCGTGACGCAGCCCGACGGCACCACCCGCCTGGTCGGCGATTGCGCGGCGGCGGAAATGGACCACGCCCGCGCCGTCACCCCGGTGCCCGGCGGCGTTGGCCCGATGACCATCGCCTGCCTGCTGGCCAACACGGTACAAGCCGCGCAAGCCTGACCCACAAAAAGCCCCCTCCTCTTCAGAGGAGGGGGT
>NZ_BMZP01000001.1:0-145107 GCF_014652855.1 Novosphingobium pokkalii | reverse complement strand
TGGTGGATACCTTGCGTGAGGCTTCGCACCACCCCCCAACCCCCTCCTCTGAAGACGAGGGGGAGATAGATACAAAAAGGGCGGTTCGGAATGATCCGAACCGCCCTTTTTCGTGCCGTATGCCGGCCGCCGCGATCAGTTGGTCGCGGCGGTCCGGTTGGCCCAGAGCGCCACGATCGTGCCGGCCGCGCCCGAAAGCAGATAGGCACCCGAAGCCAGCAGGCCATAGTTGGCCGAGAGCCACAGCGCCGCATAGGGCGCAAAGCCCGCGCCCAGCAGCCAGGCAAGGTCGCTGGTCAGCGCCGAGCCGGTGTAGCGGTGGCGGGTCTCGAACGCATCGGCCACCGCGCCCGAAGACTGGCCGAACGACAGGCCCAGCAGCAGGAAGCCGGTGAGCATGAACGAGATTTCGCCGGCAATGCCGATGCCCAGAAGCTGCGGCGCAAAGCCCGAAAACGCGGCAATCGCGGCGGCCGAGAAGCCGAGCAGCGTGCGACGGCCAACGCGATCGGCCACCAGGCCCGAGACAATGATGGCACCCACGCCCACGGCGGCGGCAACCGCCTCGATGGTCAGGAAGCGGGTCGGCTCTTCCGAGGTGAAGATGAACACCCACGAGAGCGGGAACACGGTGACCATGTGGAACAGCGCGAAGCTGGCGAGTGGGGCGAAAGCGCCGATCACGATGGTCTTCCACTGTTCGCGGATCGTGACGAGCGCGCTTTCGGCAACCAGGTCACGCGATTCGAACAGGCGCTGGAATTCCGGCGTCACCACGATGCGCAAGCGCGAGAACAGCGCCACCACGTTGATCGCGAAGGCCACAAAGAACGGGAAGCGCCAGCCCCACGACAGGAAGTCCTCCGCCGGCAGCGAGGCCGTGAAGAACGCGAACAGCAGGCTGGCCACGATCAGGCCCAGCGGCGCGCCGAGCTGCGGGATCATGGCATACCAGCCACGCTTGCCCTCCGGCGCATTGAGCGCGAGCAGCGAGGCAAGGCCGTCCCAGGTGCCGCCAAGGGCAAAGCCCTGGCCCAGGCGGAACAGCGCCAGCAGCAGCACGGCATTGCGGCCCAGTTCGGCATAGCCGGGCAGGAACGCGATCGCCGCGGTCGAGCCGCCCAGGCCGAACAGCGCCACCGTCAGCTTGAAGCCCCGGCCATAGGCGCGGTCGAGCCACATGAAGAACAGCGAACCGACCGGACGGGCGATGAACGCCAGCGGGAACACCGCGAACGAGGCCAGCGTCGCGTTGAGCGGATCGAGATAGGGAAAGAACACCTTCGGGAACACGATCACCGAAGCAATCGCATAGACGAAGAAGTCGAAGAACTCCGACGTGCGCCCGATGATCACGCCGATGGCGATCTCGCCGGGGGAAATCGGGCCGTGGCCGGCGTGGGAATCGCTCCCCAGCTCGGCGTTGTAATCGACTACGGACGCAGTCATGACTGGCACAAACTCCTTGGCTTCCGCGCATTTCTAGCAAACGCGCCGAATGGCCGGCCGCACGGGCAACCTGCCTTTGACATGCCCTATTGTCTTTGTGCGGCCGCGAAGGGGATTGGACAAAATGTCCTATCGTTTGCACCGCCTGTCGCTTCTAGTTGCGCGACATGCGTGCGAAACTCCTGAATCGGGCGCGCCTGCTGCGCTGCGCCATCGTCCCGCTCCTGGCCCTGCCGCTTGCCGGCTGCGACTGGGTTGTGCTCAACCCCGCGGGCGACGTTGCCCGTCAGCAGGGCAATCTGGTCATCGTGGCCACCTTGCTCATGCTGCTCATCGTGGTGCCCGTCATGGCCACCGTGGTGCTGTTCGCGTGGCGTTATCGCGCCACCAACACCGAGGCCAAGTACGATCCGGACTGGAACCACTCCACCCAGCTCGAACTGATGATCTGGGCCGCGCCCCTGATGATCATCATCGCGCTTGGGGCGGTGACCTGGGTCGGCACTCACCTGCTCGACCCCTATCGCAACATCTCGCGCATCGACGCGCAGACCCCGATCGCCGCCAACGCCAAGCCGCTGGACGTCGAGGTGGTGTCGATGGACTGGAAGTGGCTGTTCATCTATCCCGAACAGAACATTGCCACGGTCAATGAACTGGTGGTTCCGGCGGGCCGCCCGCTGCGCTTCCGCATGACCTCGTCCACCGTGATGAACACCTTCTATGTCCCGGCGCTGGCCGGCATGATCTACACCATGCCCGGCATGGAAACCAAGCTCCACGCCGTGTTCAACCAGGAAGGCGCGTTCAAGGGCATCTCGGCGCACTACAGCGGCGCCGGCTTCTCGCACATGCACTTTGCCACGCGCGCCGTGTCCGACCAGCAGTTCGCCCAGTGGGTGGACAGCGTGAAGGCCAACAAGAACGACGGCGAACTGACCCGCGCCGCCTATCTCCAGCTCGACAAGCCCAGCATTGCCGAGCCGGTGCATCACTATGCCGGCGTCACGCCCGACTTGTTCAACGCCGTGGTCGACCTGTGCGTGCAGCCCGGCAAGATCTGCATGAGCCAGATGGCCATGCTCGATGCCAAGGGCGGCGTGCCCAAGGAAGCCGCGCGCCTCAACGTGGCCGCGCTGACCTATGACAAGGACGGCCGCGCCACCGAGGCGCCCGTGCTGCCCGGCAGCGTGGTTGCCCAGACCGACCGCTTCGTGAAGGCCTATTGCAGCGACAACCGCCCGATGGCGGCGCCCAATGCCGATACGCAAGCGCCCAAGACGCTCGATCGCCTGCGCGGCGCGGGGATCAACCAGGCAACCGGCCCGCGGGTCAGCCTGGCCGGCCCCCTGTTGCAGCCTGCCTCTTGAGGCAGGTTGCCGATCCCACACGCCGTACCAGATTTGATCCGGCCCCGTTTTTCTGACCGATGGATACCGCGATGACCGCTGTCCCCCTTCCAACCACTGCCCCACCGCAGTGGTCCCCGCTTCTGGGACGCTTCTCCCTTGAGCAGCTTCCCTTCCTCCACGAACCGATCGTGGCGGCCACCTTTGTCGGCGTGATCCTTGGCGGGATCGCGCTGGTCGGTGCGCTCACCTATTTCCGTCTCTGGGGTTATCTCTGGAAGGAATGGTTCACCAGCGTCGATCACAAGAAGATCGGGATCATGTACATGGTCCTGGGCCTCGTGATGTTCATGCGCGGCTTTGCTGATGCGATCATGATGCGCCTCCAGCAGGCGATCGCGTTCAACGGCAGCGAAGGCTATCTCAACCCGCACCACTATGATCAGGTGTTCACCGCCCACGGCGTGATCATGATCTTCTTCGCGGCGATGCCTTTCGTCACCGGCCTGATGAACTATGTCGTGCCGCTGCAAATCGGCGCGCGCGACGTCTCGTTCCCGTTCCTCAACAACTTCAGCTTCTGGATGACCACGGGCGGCGCCGTGCTGGTCATGGCCTCGCTGTTCCTGGGTGAGTTCGGGCAGACCGGCTGGCTGGCGTTTCCGCCGCTCTCGGGCCTGGCCTACAGCCCCGGCGTCGGCGTGGACTATTACATCTGGTCGCTCCAGGTGGCGGGCGTAGGTACCACGCTTTCGGGCATCAACCTGATCGCCACGATTATCAAGATGCGCGCCCCGGGCATGACCCTGATGCGCATGCCGGTGTTCACCTGGACCGCGCTGTGCACCAACGTGCTGATCGTCGCTTCCTTCCCGGTGCTGACCGCCGTTCTCGTGCTGCTCTCGCTCGATCGTTACGTGGGGACCAACTTCTTCACCAACGACTTCGGCGGCAGCCCGATGATGTACGTCAACATGATCTGGATCTGGGGCCACCCGGAAGTCTACATCCTGATCCTGCCGATCTTCGGCGTGTTTTCGGAAGTGACCTCCACGTTCTCGGGCAAGCGCCTGTTCGGCTATACCTCGATGGTCTACGCCACCGTGGTGATCACCATCCTGTCGTACCTGGTGTGGCTGCACCACTTCTTCACGATGGGCTCGGGCGCCAGCGTCAACAGCTTCTTCGGCATCACCACGATGATCATCTCGATCCCGACGGGTGCCAAGCTGTTCAACTGGCTGTTCACGATGTATCGCGGCCGCATCCGCTTCGACCTGCCGATGATGTGGACCGTGGCGTTCATGCTCACCTTCACCATCGGCGGCATGACCGGCGTTCTGCTCGCCGTGCCCCCGGCCGACTTCGTGCTGCACAACTCGCTGTTCCTGATCGCGCACTTCCACAACGTGATCATCGGCGGCGTGGTGTTCGGTACGTTCGCGGCGATCAACTACTGGTGGCCCAAGGCCTTTGGCTTCAAGCTCAACCAGTTCTGGGGCAAGGTCAGCTTCTGGTGCTGGGTGCCCGGTTTCTGGATCGCCTTCACCCCGCTCTACATCATGGGCCTGATGGGCGTGACCCGCCGGACCCGCGTGTTCGACGATCCCAGCCTTCAGCCCTACTTCATCGTGGCGCTGCTCGGCGCGCTGCTGATCGCCGCCGGCATCGGTGCGATGATCGTGCAGTACGGCGTGTCGATCTGGAAGCGTGAAGCCCTGACCGACGAAAGCGGCGACCCGTGGAACGGCCGCACGCTGGAGTGGGCCACCAGCTCGCCCCCGCCGGCCTACAACTTCGCGTTCACCCCGATCGTCCACGATCTTGACGCCTGGGAAGACATGAAGCGCGCCGGGGTCGGCCGTCCGCTCGAAGGCTTCCGCCCGATCCACATGCCCAGCAACACCGGCGCGGGCGTGGTTCTTGCCGGCATCAGCACCCTGCTCGGCTTCGCGCTGATCTGGCACATCTGGTGGCTGGTCGGGATCTCGTTCGTGGCCCTCCTGGTCAGCGCGATCACCCACACGTTCAACTACAAGCGCGATTACCACATCCCGGCCGAGGACGTTGCCGCCGTCGAGGCGCAGCGCACGGCCCAGTTGGAACGCCTTGCCCAGACCCAGGGAGCCACCGCATGAGCGATGCGACCCATCATCAAGACGTATCGGCTCCTCTTCCCGCCTCGCTGACCAAGCTGGGCAAGTTCTGGGACTTGAACGAGCACGATCATCCCGAAGGCCACAGCACCATGCTGGGCTTCTGGATCTACCTGATGAGCGACTGCCTCATCTTCGCCATGCTGTTTGCAGCGTTCGGCGTGCTCGGCGGCAACTATGCCGCCGGGCCCGGCCCGCGCGAGTTGTTCGAACTGCCCCTGGTGGCGGTCAACACCTCGATGCTGCTGTTCTCGTCGATCACCTATGGCTTTGCCATGCTGGCGATGCAGCGCGGCTCGGTCAGCCAGACGCAGATGTGGCTGCTGATCACCGCCGTGTTCGGCGCGGCGTTCCTGTCGATCGAACTCTATGAATTCGCCAACCTGATCCACGAAGGCGCCACGCCCCAGCGCAGCGCGTTCCTCTCGTCGTTCTTCACCCTGGTTGGCACCCACGGCCTCCACGTCACGTTCGGCCTGATCTGGCTGTTCACGCTGGTGGTCCAGGTTTCGCGCAAGGGCCTGATCCAGGCCAACAAGCGCCGCCTGATGTGCCTGTCGCTGTTCTGGCACTTCCTCGACGTCGTGTGGATCGGCGTCTTCACCTTCGTCTACCTGATGGGGATGCTGCGATGAACGCGAAGAACTACAACGACCTGGCCCACCGCCACGCGCATGGGGAAGCCAATCCCCATGCCATCGGCCACGGCCATGGCCACGATGAAGCCCACGGCTCGCTGCGCGACTACGTGATCGGTTTCGTCCTCTCGGTGGTGCTCACCGCCATTCCGTTCTGGCTGGTGATGAGCGGCGCCATTGCCGACAAGAGCACCACGGCCCTGGTCATCGCGGCCTTCGCCGTGGTCCAGGTGATCGTCCACATGGTCTACTTCCTGCACATGAACGGCAAGGCCGAAGGGGGCTGGAACATGCTGGCCCTGATCTTCACCGCCGTGGTCGTGCTGATCGTCATCTCCGGCTCGATGTGGGTGATGTACCACATGAACGCCAACATGATGCCGATGCACATGGAACAGATGGACTGACCATGACCACGCAAACGGGCAGCAGGCAGCGCTTGCTGCCCGTTTCGATTCTGCTGGTGCTGGCGCTGGGCTTTGCCGGGCTGGGCATCTGGCAGATCCAGCGCCTCGCCTGGAAAGAGGCGCTGATTGCCGATGTGACGCGCGCGCTCCATGCCGCGCCCATCGCCCCCGATGCGGTCCCCGCCGGGCCGATCGACAAGCTCTCCTATCATCGCGTCGCGCTTGCGGGCCACTTCCTGCCTTCCGCCACGGTTCTGGCCACGGCCACCAGCACGCTGGGCAATGGCTATTGGGTCATGGTGCCGCTTGCTGAACCGGGGCAGTTGCCGATCTGGGTCAACCGTGGCTTCGTGCCGCTGGGCACCAAGCTCGATGCCGTGCGCGCCGCCGTCCCCACCGGTCCTGTCGCGATCGTGGGCCTGATCCGTCCCAGCGAGCCCAAGGGCACGTTCCTGCGCGCCAATCGGCCCGAGGCGGAGCGCTGGTATGCGCGCGATCTGCCGGTCATGGCCGCGCGCCGGGGCCTTGCCACCGAGCCGCGCTATTTCCTCGACGCGCAGAGCGAAACGCCGCGCCCCACGGCGTCACCGGTGCCCGTGCCGGGCCTGACGATCGTGGCCTTTCCCAACAACCACCTGTCCTATGCGCTGACCTGGTTTGCCCTCTGCGCCCTCTCGCTTGGCGCGGCAATCATGGTATGGCGCAAGGCGCGATGAGCGCCACCCAGCCCCCTTCCACCCCGCGCACGATCTATCCGGCGGCCAGCGCGCGCAACATGGCGCTGCTGGTGCAATTGCGCTGGGTTGCGGCGGCGGGCCAGTTGATCGCCATCTGGGTCAGCGTCCAGATCCTGGGCGTGCGGCTCGATGTCGCGCCGCTCGTGGCCGTGCCCTTGCTGATGGTGGTGATCAACGGGCTGACGCTGCTGCTCGATCGCGGGCGCGAGGGCTACAGCCACGTCGAACTGCTCGGTGCGCTCACGCTCGACATGCTGGCCCTGGCCTGGCAGCTCTATTTCAGCGGTGGCACGTCGAACCCGTTCACGTTCCTGTTCCTGATGCAGATCGTGATCGCGGCGATCCTGCTGCCGCCCAACTGGAGCGCGATCGTCGCGGTCATGGCCGGCCTGATCGTGGCGCGTCTCGCCTTCGTCCACCGCCCGCTGGACCTGCCCACCGGCACGTTCGACGGCACGATCGAGCTGTTCCAGCTCGGCAATCTGGTCTGCTTCGTGCTGGTCGCGGCGCTGCTGGTGTTCTTCGTGATCCGCATGGACCGCAACCGCCGCCAGAGCGAGACCGCGCTGGCCGCGCTGCGCCAACAGGCCACCGAAGAACAGCACATCGTCCGTCTCGGCCTGCTCGCTTCGGGCGCGGCGCACGAGTTGGGCACGCCGATGGCGACGATGTCGGTGATCCTGGGCGATTGGCAGCGCCACCCCGCGATCATCGCCGACCCCGACTTGCGCGACGAGTTGCAGGACATGGCTTCCGAACTCAAGCGCTGCAAATCGATCCTCTCGGGCATCCTGCTCAGCGCCGGGGAAGCGCGCGGCGAAAACCCGCAGATCACCACGCTGGGCGAATTCCTGGAAACCATCGCCGCCGAGTGGAACGAGCGCGGCCACGGCGCCATCCGCCTGCGCAACAGCATCGAGGCCGACCTGTCGATCGTGGCCGATCCGGCGCTGCGCCAGATCATCGGCAACGTGATCGACAATGCGCTGGAAGTCTCGCCCGATTTCGTCGAAATCCGCGCCGAGATGGCAGCCGGAGACATCGTGTTGACCGTGCTCGATCTCGGCCCCGGCTTCGCGGCCGACATGCTCGAATCGATCGGCCGCCCCTACAATTCCACCAAGGGTCGCGACGGCGGCGGGCTTGGCCTGTTCCTGGTGGTCAACGTGGTGCGCAAGCTGGGCGGGCGGGTCGAGGTGAAGAACCGTACCGCGCGTGGCGCCATGGTGCGCCTGGAAATCCCGATGGCCTCGCTCGCCTATCGCACGGGGGAAGGATGATCATGACCGATCCCGAACTGGAACTCACCGCGCAGGATGAAGCCCTGCCCCTGGTGATCGTGGAAGACGATCCCGCCTTTGCCCGCACCCTGCGCCGCTCGTTCGAGCGACGCGGCTATGCGGTGGAACACGCCGCCAGCCCCGAAGAGCTCGAGGCCCTGCTGGAAAGCCATGATTTCCAGTTCGCCGTGGTGGACCTGAAACTCGGCACCGGATCGGGCCTCACCTGCGTGCAGATGCTGGCCGAACGCGATCCCGAAACGCGCATCGTCGTGCTGACCGGCTTCGCCTCGATCGCCACGGCGGTGGAAGCGATCAAGCTGGGCGCGGCGCACTACCTCGCCAAGCCTGCCAACACCGACGATATCGAGGAAGCCTTCGGCCGCGTCGGCGGCGATCCCACCGTGCCGCTCGATACGCGCAAGACTTCGATCAAGACGGTGGAGTGGGAATATATCCACTCCACCCTGGTGGAATGCGATTTCAACATTTCCGAAGCCGCCCGGCGCCTGGGCATGCACCGCCGCACCCTGGCCCGGAAACTGGAAAAGCGGCCTTTGCGCTAAGGTTGCGCAGGGCCCCGGCTCGGAGGCCGGGGCGACGGAACAAGAGCAATTGAGCCAACGCGGTCGTCGCCCCGGACTTGATCCGGGGCCCTCCGCAACCTCACCCCTTCAAACCCATCAAGCCGCCAACCCGCGCACCCGCAGCAGGGCCCCCGGATCGGGCGCACCCCCGCGAAACGCCACGTAATTGTCCATGGCCGGCCGCCCGCCGCCCTGCGAGAGCACTTCGCGCCGGAACGCCGCGCCCAGTTCCGCCTGGCGTTCGGGCGCCGCAGCAAACTGTTCATAGGCGTCTGACGAGAGCAGCTCGGCCCAGAGATAGGAATAATACCCCGCCGCATAGCCGCCGGCAAAGATGTGGCTGAACGCATGGGCAAAGCGGTTCCACGCCGGATAGCGCATCACTGCCACTTCCGCGCGCACCGCATCGAGCAAGTCCTGCACGTCGGGCGCCTCGCCCGCCGCACGGTGCAGGCGCATGTCGAACAGCGCGAACTCGATCTGGCGCAGCACGGCGAGCGCGCCCATGAACCCGCGCGCGGCGTTGAGGCGGGCGATCAGATCATCGGGCAGCGGCGCGCCGGTGTCCTCGTGGGCCGAGGCTGCCTTGAGCACGGTGGCATCGAACGCGAAGTTCTCCAGGAACTGGCTGGGCAATTCCACCGCATCCCATTCCACCCCGCTAAGCCCGCCGATCGAAGGCAGGTCGCCCTCGCCCAGCAGGTGGTGCAGGCAGTGGCCCATTTCGTGAAACAGCGTCACCATGTCGGCATGCTGGAGCAGCGCGGGCTTGCCCGGCGCCGGCTTGGCAAAGTTGGTGACGAGATAGGCGATCGGCATCTGCGCCTGGTCGGCGGCGCGGCTCGGCGAGCGGCATACGTTCATCCAGGCCCCACCGCGCTTGCCTTCGCGGGCAAAGAAATCGGCATAGAGGCAGGCGAAGGGCGCATCGGCACCGGGACGGAACAGGTCGAAGCGGCGCACGTCGGCATGCCACAGCCCCTCGCCCGGCGCTTCGCGGAAGACCACGCCGAACAGCCGCTCGACATGGCCGAACAGCGCGGGCAGCACGCGGTCGAGCGGCAGGTAGCGGCGGATTTCCGATTGGTCGAGCGCGTGGCGCGCCAGGCGGGCCTTTTCGGTGGCATAGCCGATATCCCACGGCTCCAGGCTGTCGATACCCAGCTCGGCGCGGGCAAATTCGCCCAGATCGGCCAGTTCGGCCTCGGCCAGCGGGCGGGCACGAGCGGCAAGGTCGGTCAGGAATGCTTCCACCGCCGCCGGGCTCTCCGCCATCTTGGTGGCCAGCGACAGGCTTGCAGCATCGCCTTGCCCCAGCAGGTCCGCCGCCCGTGCGCGCAGCGCCAGCAGCGCGGCCATGCGCGGGCCATTGTCGAATTGCCCCGCATTCGGCCCCTGGTCCGATGCGCGGGTGGCATAGGCGTGCTGCACCTCCTGCCGCAGCGCGCGATCCTGGGCATAGGTCAGCACGGCGACCACCACCGGGGCATGGAGCGTAATCAGCCAGCCCGCGTCATGCCCCTTGGCCTGGGCCGCGGCGGCCATGCCGGCAAGGTCGGCCTCGGGAACGCCGGCAAGGCGCGCGGGATCGGTCACGTGCAGGCTCCAGGCCTCGGTCGCGTCCATCACGGCGTTGGCATATTCGGTGGATAGGCGCCCCTGCTCCACCTGGTTCTCGGCAAAGTCCTGCGCGTCCTGCCCCTCCAGCGCCACGCCGGAAAGCTCGAAATCGCGCAGCGCCAGTTCGCGCGCGCGGGCACCCAGCGGATCGAGCGCGCCCGGATCGATCGCGCGGATCGCCTCGTAGAGCGCGCGGTCCTGGCCCACGGCGGCAAAGTGCCCGGCAATCAGCGGCTGCGCCTGGGCATGGGCGGCGCGCAGTTCGGGCGTGTTGGCCACGGCCAGCAAGTGGCCGACAACGGTCCACGCCTCGCCGATGCGGCGGTCCGCCTCTTCCTTGAACGCCAGCATGGCCGGATCGCCGGCGCGGGCGACGCACTGCGCCATGGCCTGCTGGTGCGCGGCAATCGCCGCCGTCACCGCCGGCACGATCTCGTCGGCGCGGATCGCGGCAAAGGCAGGCTGGTCGTGCGCGGCAAGCAGCGGGAAAGCGGTGTCGAGCGTGGCAAGGTCGGTCAAGGGAGCGCTCCGGGCAATTGTCTTGGAAACCAGATAGGAAGGCGTCTTGCGGTTGTCTGCCCCGGCAAGGGCTTATTTTACGTTGCCGCTCATCGCATGGGCCACTTCATCCAGGAACTCGGCCACGGCTCGCACGCGCGGCAGGCGGCGCAACTCGGCATGGACCACCAGCCAATAGGCGCGCGGCACGGCCACTTCGGGCAGCACCCGAACCAGCCCCGGATCACCCTCGGCCGCGAACGTGTGCAGCAGACCGATGCCGCCCCCCGCCTGCACCGCCGCCAGTTGCACCGTGGCCGAAGTGCAGCGGAACTGCGCCTGCACCCCCGGCGCCACTTCATCGAGATAGCGCAGCTCGGGCCAGTCGATCAGGTCGTCGATATAGGAAATCAGCCGGTGCCGCCCCAGGTCGGCCACGGTTTCGGGCACGCCGTGCTGCGCCAGATAGGCCGGCGCGGCATAGAACCCCACGGTGAACGGCGCCAGTTGGCGGGCATAGAGCCGCCCGCGCGGCGGTCGCTTGAGCGTCACGGCCAGGTCCGCCTCGCGCTGCGACAGGCTGACCGCGCGGGTTTCTGGCGCCAGTTCCAGCACGATGCGCGGATGCCGCGCCATGAACGCCGGAATGCGCGGCGCCACCAGATAGGTGCCGAACGCCGCCGGGGTCGCCACGCGCACGGTGCCGGTCAATTCGGTGTCAACACCGCCCAGCGCGCTGTCCGCCGCATGGGTTTCCGCCTCGATCCGCTCGGCATGGAGCAGCAGGGCGCGGCCCGCCTCGGTCAGGCGCGCGCCGCTGGGCGATCGATCCACCAGGCGCGCGCCCAGCCCGCTTTCCAGCCCGTCGAGCCGGCGCGACACGGTGGAATGGTCCAGCCCCAGCGCGCGCGCCGCAGCGGTCAGCCGGCCATGGCGGGCTACTTCCAGAAAGATCCTCAAATCATCCCATTGGCGAATGCGCATGGTGCTCCTGCAAATCTGCACAGCCTGTTTGGCGAAAATGCCAGTATCAGGATATTTGCGCACGGGATACAAGCAGGCATCCCTTTTCCGCCGGAGAGTTTGCCATGCGCCAGATCGACCATTTCCTCAACGGAGCCGCCGTTGCCGCCACCTCTGGCCGCAAGAGCGACGTTTTCGATCCCAACACCGGCGAAGTTCAGGCCCAGGTCGGCCTGGCCAGCGAAGCCGACGTGGACCAGGCCGTGGCCCTGGCCGCCAGCGTGCAGCCGGAATGGGCCGCGCTCAACCCGCAGCGCCGCGCCCGCGTGATGTTTGAATTCAAGCGCCTGATCGAGCGCGACATGGACAAGCTCGCCCACGCCCTTTCGGCCGAACACGGCAAGGTGATCGCCGATGCCAAGGGCGACGTGCAGCGCGGGCTGGAAGTGATCGAGTTCGTCTGCGCCATCCCCCACCTGCTCAAGGGCGAATATACCGAAGGCGCCGGGCCGGGGATCGACGTGTTCTCGATGCGCCAGCCGCTCGGCGTGGTGGCCGGGATCACCCCGTTCAACTTCCCCGCGATGATCCCGCTGTGGATGTGCGGCCCGGCGCTGGCCACCGGCAACGCCTTCATCCTCAAGCCGTCGGAACGCGATCCTTCGGTGCCCAACATGCTGGCCGCGCTGTTCATCGAGGCGGGCGGCCCGGCCGGCCTGTTCAACGTGGTGCATGGTGACAAGCTGGCGGTGGACGCCATTCTCGACCACCCGCGCATCAAGGCGGTCAGCTTCGTCGGTTCGTCCGACATCGCCAACTATGTCTATCAGCGCGGCGCCCAGGCGGGCAAGCGCATGCAGTGCATGGGCGGCGCCAAGAACCACGGTATCGTCCTGCCCGATGCCGATTTCGATCAGGTCGTCAGCGACATTCTCGGCGCGGCCTATGGCTCGGCGGGCGAACGTTGCATGGCCCTGCCGGTGGTGGTGCCGGTGGGTGACAAGACCGCCGACGAACTGCGCGCCCGCCTGGTCGATGGCATCGCCGGGCTCAAGGTCGGCATCTCCACCGATCCGGCCGCGCACTATGGCCCGGTCGTCACCGCCCAGCACAAGGCGCGGATCGAAAGCTATATCCAGATGGGCGTGGACGAAGGCGCCGAACTGGTCGTGGACGGTCGCGGCTTCTCGCTCCAAGGCTATGAAAATGGCAATTTCCTGGCGCCCACCCTGTTTGACCGGGTGACTCCGCAGATGCGCAGCTACCAGGAAGAGATCTTCGGCCCGGTGCTCCAGATCGTGCGCGCGCAGGATGTCGACGAAGCGATCGCGCTGGCCACCAACCATGCCTATGGCAATGGCGTGGCCATGTTCACCCGCAACGGCGCGGCGGCACGCAACTTTGCCGCCAAGGTGGAAGTGGGCATGGTCGGCATCAACGTGCCGATCCCGGTGCCGGTCGCTTATCACAGCTTCGGCGGGTGGAAGCGTTCGGGCTTTGGCGATCTCAACCAATACGGCATGGACGGCGTGCGCTTCTACACCCGCACCAAGACCGTGACCCAGCGCTGGCCCAGCACCGCCGGCGACGTGGTGGACCAGAGTTTCGTCATCCCGACGATGAAGTAAGCAGGCCCGGGAAAGATCGCGGCGCTTATGGTTCCAGCGCCGCGATCAGGGTTTCGACAGGCAGGAACAACGTGCGGCTGTCTGCCGGATACTCCAGGAATTCAGCGCATTTCAGGTAAAAGCGCCGGGCTTCCTCACTCTTGGCATGAACCATCACCGCGCCAATTCCGATCGATTGGGCGGCCAGGGCAATGCGCCGCAAGGCATCGGCCAGAAGATCGGCGCCCAAGCCTCGCCCGGCATGGCGCCGATCCACCGCCAATCGGCCGATGATGGAAACCGGAATCAGATCGGGTGCATTGCGCCGCAACCGCGATGGGGCCGCGTGCCGCTCGACCGCGCCTGCCAGAATGCAGACATAAGCCACCACGCGCTGGCCATCGCACACCACATAGGTGCGCGCATAGCGGCCTTCATTGCGGCGGGCGCGGTTCTGCAACCAGATGTTCAGCGCTGGCTCGCCGCAATCGAAGCCTTCCACCACATGGCTGTCCGCCAAGGGCACAGGTGGGATCAAACGTCCCGCTGCCACGCCGGCACCCGCTGCATCAACGCCTGAAGTTTCGGCCCGGGCGCGGGTGGATTGTCCAAGGCTGCCACGAAAGCGGCATGGTCAGCGTTTTCAAGAGCGAAGAGTCGCTGATCGAGCAGGACGTCGATGGCTTGGCGACGGGCGCTTTCGATCATGAATTCGGTGCGGGTCTTGCCCAGGATGGCCGCCGCCTCGTCGATCAACTGGCGCGTGGCAGCCTCGATCCGCAGGTTGATGGAGCCTTTGCCAGGCACGGCTTGGGGCGAATGATCCATGCCTTAGGATCACGCATCGTATAGACAATGTCAATACAACACCTGATCTGTCCCCACCTGTTCCAACGGCCAGCCTCGACAGCGGCGGCAAAATGGAACATAATAAGAACATGAGAACTGTCTCCGCCCCGATCCTGTCCTCGCCAAGCTGGCGCCTGCGTCCTTCGGCACAGCGGCCGATGCCCGTGCTGACAGCGGGCCAAGTGCATGAAGTGCATGGGCAAGGCGATGATCGCGCGGCCGGCCTGGCCTTTGCCCTGGGACTGGGGGCAGCGAATCGCGATGGCCCGGTGCTGGTGGTTCGGGCCGGGTTGCGCCAGCCCCTGGCGCTCTATGGCGAAGGGCTGGCGGCCCTGGGCATCGATCCGGCGCGGCTGGTGCTGGCGCAGGCGCGCGATGCCGCCGCCCTGCTGCGCGCTGGGCTGGAAGGGGCGCGCTGCCCCGGCCTGGCGCTGGTCCTGCTGGAAAGCGAAGGGCCGCTCAAGGGCTATGATCTCACCGCCAGCCGCCGCTTCGTGCTGGCGGCCGAACGCACGCAGACGCCGGTGGTCCTGCTGCGCCATGCCGCCCGGCCACAGGCCAGCGCGGCGCACACCCGCTGGCAGGTTTCCAGCGCGCCATCGCAACCCCTGGAGGCCCCGCCCGGCGCGCAAGTCCGCCCGCCGGGCCTGCCTGCACTGGCAGTAGAAGCGCTACGCTGGCGGGGTGGGCCGGCGGGGCAGACATGGCATTTGCAATGGGATGAACAACATGGCGGGTTCCGGGACGCCACCGGCACCAGCGACAGCGGCAGCGCGGCGCCATCTGGCGCTGTGGTTTCCCTGGCTGCCCTGCGAACGGGTGCGGCGACAGGCGGCAGCAGCCCCGCCGCCGCCTGAAGGCACGCCTTTCGCGCTGGTGGCCCGCAGCGGGCAGGCCTTGCGCCTGGCGGCGGTGGAGCGCGATGCCGCCCGCCATGGCCTGGCGCCTGGCATGACGCTGGCCGATGCCCGCGCGCGCTGTCCCGATCTGGTCACCCTGCCCCATGACCCGGCCGGCGATGCCGCCCTGCTAAATACCCTAGCCGGAGCGATGCATGCGCTGACCCCCAGCGTGACTCCCGATCCGCCCGATGGCCTGCTGCTGGATATCAGCGGCTGCGCCCATCTCTTCGGATCGGAAGCCAGGATGGCTTCGCAAGCGGCAGAAATTGCAGGGCTTTCCACGCTGCATGCGCTGGCCGGCAATCCTGCTGCGGCGCGTGCCCTGGTGCGTCATGGCACCCCGGCCCAGCGCCGCGCCGAAGACGTGGCCGCCCTGCCCGTCGTCGCGCTAGACTTGGGAGAGCAGGCCACCACCGCCCTGCGCCGCGCTGGACTCAAGCGCCTGGGCGACCTCGTCACGCGCCCCGCCTCGGCCCTGGCCGCCCGCTTTGGCGAAAGCGTGGTGCTGCGCCTGCGCCAGATGACCGGAGACGTCGCCGCCCCGCTTGCCCCCCGCGTGGCCGAAGCGCCGATCGCGGCGGAAGCACACTTTGCCGAACCGATCGCGCGGACAGATGATGTGCTCGACGTGGCCGAGGATCTCCTGCGCCAGGTGGCCATGCAGATGGAGCAGCGGCGGCTGGGCGGGCGGCGCTTTGCCCTGACCCTGCATCGCAGCGACGGCGCGCGGCGCGTGCTGGCGGTGGAAACCGGCCAGCCCACCCGCGATCCGCCGCTGGTAGTGCGCCTGCTGCGCGAGCGGATCGAGAGCCTGGCCGATCCCATCGACCCCGGCTTCGGCTTTGATGCGATCACTCTGGCGGTCACCCGCGCCGAGCCGCTGGGCGCGCGGCAATCCCGGCTGGACCGCGCCGAAGATGCGCAAGACACGGTCCAGGCCCTGATCGACCGACTGGGGGTGCGGCTGGGCCAGGATGCCGTGCTGCGCCTGGCCCCGGCCGACCGCCACATTCCCGAGCGCGCCCAGGCTTGGATGCCTGCAATGGAACGGAACGGTTCCGTTTCATTTCCCTCATCTGCTTTGCCCCGTCCGCTGCTGCTGTTCGATCCACCGCAGGGGATCGAGGTTATCGCCGGGGTGCCCGATGGCCCGCCGCTGCGCCTGCGCTGGCGCGGCACGGTGCACGAGGTGGTCCATGCCGAAGGGCCGGAGCGGATCGCGCCCGAATGGTGGCGCCAGCGCGAGGGGCACAGGGGCACGGGTGCGCCGCGCACCACGCGCGATTACTATCGGATCGAGGATAGCCGGGGCCGCCGCCTGTGGGTGTTCCGTCGTGGCCTCTATGGCGGAGAAACCGTGCCGGCCTGGTATGTCCACGGGCTGTTTGCATGAGCGCGACACCGTTCTTTGCCGAGCCGGTGGCCGCCACCAATTTCAGCTTCCTGCGCGGGGCGGCGCATCCGGCCGAAATGGTTGCACGCGCCCATGCGCTGGGGCTGCGGGGCATCGGCATTGCCGACAGGAACAGCGTGGCCGGCGTGGTGCGGGCCCATGCCGCCTGGCGGGAGATCGGCGGGCCGGCCAGTGGCTTTGCCCTGAAAGTGGGCGCGCGACTGGCCTTTGCCGATGGCACGCCAGACTTGGCCGCCTATCCCACCACGCGCGCGGCCTGGGGGCGATTGACCCGCCTGCTCACGCTGGGCAACCGCCGCGTGGAAAAGGGGGATTGCCACCTCGCGCTGGCCGATCTGCTGGACCATGCCGAAGGGCTGGCGCTGATTGCCATGGATGGCGACGTGCCCTTGCTGGAGCGACTGCGGGACGTGACGCCGCATCTCTGGCTGGCCGCCACGATGCCCCGCGCTGGCCGCGATGGGCGTGACCTGGCCCGGCGCATGGCGCTGGCGAGGGAAACCGGCGTGCCGCTGATCGCCAGCAACGACCCGCTCTATGCCGTGCCGGAGGACCGGCCGCTGCACGATGTGCTGACCGCCACGCGCCTCGGCACCACGGTGCATGCCGCCGGGCGTCGCCTGGCGGCCAATGGCGAACGGCATATCAAGCCACCGGCCGAGATGGCGCGCCTGTTTGCGCTGTGCCCGCAGGCGCTGGCAGCGGGACGGGACTGGCTGGACTGCATCACCTTCACGCTCGACCAGATCCAATACGAATACCCGCACGAGCCGGTGCCCCAGGGCTGGACGCCGCAGGCCTGGCTGGAGCACTTGGTGATGGAGAGTGCAGGCCGCCAGTTCCCGGCCGGCCTGCCTGCGGGTTATCGTGAGATCCTGGATGAGGAATTCCGCCTCATCAAATTGAAAAATTACGCTTATTACTTTCTCACCGTGCACGATGTGGTGCACTATGCCCGCAGCCTTTCGCCGCCGATCCTGTGCCAGGGGCGTGGCTCCGCCGCCAATTCGCTGGTCTGCTACCTGCTGGGCATCACGCCGATCGATCCGGTGAAGGAACGCCTGCTGTTTTCCCGCTTCCTGTCGGAACAGCGCAACGAGCCGCCCGATATCGACGTGGATTTCGAGCATGAGCGGCGCGAGGAAGTGATGCAATACATCTATCGCCGCTATGGCCGCGAACGCGCCGGGATCGTGGCCACTGTGATCCGCTATCGCCAGCGCAGCGCGATCCGCGACGTGGGCAAGGCGCTGGGCCTGTCGGAAGATGTCACCGCGCGGCTTTCCGGCACGGTCTGGGGCAGTTGGGGGCGCGGCTCGCTGCCCGAAGAACGCCTGTCGCAGGCCGGCTTCGATCCCGAAAACCGCGAGATCGCCCGCCTGCGCGAGATGGTCGACCGCCTGCTGACGTTCCCGCGCCACTTGTCGCAGCATGTCGGCGGCTTCGTGCTGTGCGAAAGCCGGCTCGATGAACTGGTGCCGATCCACAATGCCGCCATGGACAATCGCACCTTCATCGAATGGGACAAGGACGATATCGACGTGCTGGGGCTGATGAAAGTGGACGTGCTGGCGCTGGGCATGCTCACCTGCATCCGCAAGAGCTTTGACCTGATGGAGCGACACGGCCTGGGGCGCTATGCCCTGGCCAGCGTTCCGCGCGAGGACAAGCCCACGTTCGACATGCTGTGCCGGGGGGATAGCGTCGGCACGTTCCAGGTGGAAAGCCGCGCGCAGATGGCGATGCTGCCGCGCATGAAGCCGCGCGTGCTTTATGACCTGGTGATCCAGGTGGCGATCGTGCGGCCCGGCCCGATCCAGGGCGGCATGGTGCATCCCTATCTGCGGCGGCGCAATGGCGAGGAAAAGGTCGTGTTTCCCGGCCCGCCCGGCCAGTTGCAAGGCGTGCTGGCCAAGACCCTGGGCGTGCCGCTGTTCCAGGAGCAGGCGATGAAGCTGGCGATCGTGGCCGCCGGCTTCACCCCGCCCGAGGCCGACGGCCTGCGCCGCGCCATGGCCACCTTCCGCAACCACGGCACGGTGACCAATTACGCGGAGAAGTTCATCGGCGGCATGGTGAAAAACGGCTATCCAGAAGACTTTGCCGAGCGTTGCTTTGAACAGATCAAGGGTTTTGGCGAATACGGCTTTCCCGAAAGCCATGCGCAGGCGTTCGGGTGGCTGGCCTATGTCTCGTCATGGCTCAAGTGCCACTATCCCGGCGTGTTCACCTGCGCCCTGCTCAACAGCCAGCCGATGGGGTTCTATGCCCCGGCGCAACTGGTGCGCGATGCGCGCGAGCACGGCGTGGTGGTGCATGGGCCGGATGTGAACGCCAGTTGGTGGGACTGCACGCTCGATGCGCCGCGCACGCTGCGCCTGGGGCTGCGCCTGATCGACGGGTTTCACGAGGACTGGGCTGCCGCGATCGTGCGGGCGCGGATCGAGGGGCCGTTCATGTCCCCCGAAGACCTGGCGCGGCGGGCGGACCTTCCGGCCCGCGCCCTGGCCCTGCTGGCCGATGCCGATGCCATGGGCTCGCTCGGCCGCACCCGGCGCGAGGCGGGATGGGACGTGCGCCGCGTGCCGCCCCGGCAATTGCCCCTGTTCGCCGCGCTCGATGCGCCCGAACTGGCGGCCGAACCCGACCCCGCCCTGCCCGCCATGCCCCCGGCCGAGGAAATCGTGGCCGATTACCAGACCCTGCGTCTTTCGCTCAAAGGCCATCCCATGCAATTCCTGCGCGATACATTCGCCCGGCAGGGCGTGCTCACCTGCGCGCAGGTCAATGCCGGCAAGGACGGCCAGAAAGTGCGCGTAGCCGGCGTGGTGCTGGTGCGACAGCGGCCGGGCAAGGGCAATGCCGTGTTCATCACCCTGGAAGACGAGACCGCGGTGGTCAACGCCCTGCTCTGGGCGCGCGATTTCGAGAAACAGCGCCGCCAGGTCATGGCCGCGCGGCTGATGGTGATCGACGGCGAAGTCCAGCGCAGCAAGGAAGGCGTGGTCCACCTGATGGCGGCGCTGGTGCATGACGCCAGCGAGACCTTGGCGCTATTGCAGGAAGATGGCGCTGTGCCGGAGCCGGATCCGGCCATGGCCCGCCATCCCCGGCAGGTGCGGGTGTTGCCGCGTTCGCGGGATTTTCATTGAGGGGCAGGCGTTGTGGGGCAGGCGTTGCGGGGCGCAGGTACCAGGCTGCAATGTTGGCTTGGGGCCCCGGATCAAGTCCGGGGCGACGAATTTGGGGTATCTCCTTCATCGTCGCCCCGGACTTGATCCGGGGCCCACCGCAAACCTGTGAAATCTGCACAAAAAACCCGACCATCCTGTTGGACAGCCGGGCTTTTTTACATCACTGCCGCAGCTTCAGCCGGCCGGCAGCAGATGCCGTTCACCAGCAATCCGCTGCATCGCCTTTTGCAGCTTTTCAAACGCGCGAACCTCGATCTGGCGCACGCGCTCGCGGCTGACGTTGTAGACCTGGCTGAGTTCTTCCAGAGTCTTGGGATCGTCCACCAGGCGGCGGTCGGTCAGGATGTGGCGTTCGCGCTCATTGAGGCTGCCCATGGCTTCGACCAGCATGTCGTGGCGGAAATGGGCTTCCTCGGCGTCGGCCACGGTTTCGTCCTGGAGCGGGCGGTCGTCGGCCAGCCAGTCCTGCCAGGTGCCTTCGCCGTCTTCGCGCAGCGGCACGTTCAGGCTGGCATCGCCACCCATGATCATGCGCCGGTTCATGTTGATCACTTCCTGCTCGGGCACGCCCAAGTCGGTGGCGATCTTGCGAACGTCCTCGGGCGACAGGTCGGTGTCTTCGAACGCCTCGAGGTTCTTCTTCATGCGGCGCAGGTTGAAGAACAGCTTCTTCTGCGCGGCCGTGGTGCCCATCTTGACGAGGCTCCACGAGCGCAGGATGAATTCCTGCATCGAGGCCTTGATCCACCACATGGCATAAGTCGCCAGGCGGAAACCGCGATCGGGCTCGAACTTCTTGACGCCCTGCATCAGGCCGATGTTCCCTTCGGAAATCAGCTCGGACACGGGCAGGCCGTAGCCGCGATAGCCCATGGCGATCTTGGCCACGAGTCGCAGGTGGCTGGTCACTAGTTGCGCCGCCGCTTCGGGATCGGCATGTTCCTGATAGCGCTTGGCGAGCATGTATTCCTGCTCAGCCGTCAGCACTGGAAACTTGCGGATCTCAGACAGATAGCGATTGAGGCTGGCTTCTCCGCCCAGGGCCGGAACGGTCGCGGGGGCTTTGGCCACTGCTGTCTTGTTGCTCACCTGAACACATCCTTTCGTCGCGTCAGTTCCCCGATGAAGAACCTCTAGCGAGCATTCCCCGGTGGGGCCACACATCCTTTTGGTACACAGTAATCGATTTAGACCATGACATGCCTCAAGAACCGCCCAATTCGACAATCAGTTCCTGCATATCGACGGGCGTCGGGCTGGTGAAATGGAGCGTTTCGCCGCTGATCGGGTGAATGAACCCCAGTTCGGCCGCATGAAGCGCCTGTCGGGCAAAGCCGATGCGGGCCAGGAGGGGGCGGATCTTTGCGGGCGCACGTCCATAGACAGGGTCACCCAATAGCGAATGGCCGATTGATGCAAGGTGAACGCGGACCTGGTGGGTTCTCCCGGTTTCGAGCCGGCATTCCACCAGCGCCGCGCCGTCGAGCCTGGCCAGCGTGCGATAGTGCGTCACGGCATGCTTGCCGCGCCCGTCCTGCACCAGCGCCATCTTCTTGCGATCGTGGACCGAGCGGGCGATCGCGCCGGTGATCGTGCCGGCCGCCGGCATGGGCTGGCCGGCGGTGACCGCCTTGTAGGCGCGGATGATCGAGTGATCGGCAAACTGGCGCGCCAGCCCTTCGTGCGCGGCATCACTTTTGGCCACCACGAGCAGGCCCGAGGTGTCCTTGTCGATGCGGTGGACGATGCCCGGCCGGGCCACGCCGCCGATGCCCGAAAGCTGCCCCCGGCAATGGTGCAGCAGGGCATTGACCAGCGTACCGTCGAGATTGCCCGCTGCGGGATGGACGACCAGCCCGGCGGGCTTGTCCACCACGATCAGGGCCTCGTCCTCGTAAGTTACCGACAGCGGAATGTCCTGCGCCACCGCCTCGGCCGGGGCGGCGGCAGGCACGCGCACGGCAAACATGGCGCCGGGTGCCACCTTGAGCGAAGCCTGGCGCACTGCCTGGCCTTCGAGCGTGATCCGCCCCTCGTCGAGCAGGGCCTTGACCCGCTCGCGCGACAAGCCGCTCGCCTCGGCCAGCGCCTTGTCGAGACGGCCGGGCGCGGCGATCGTGCCGGTCAGAAGTTCTTCGGTATCCCCCATTGGATTGCGGATATGGGAACGATTGTGGGCCGCGACAAGGGGATGTAAGGCTTCGGCCATGGCCTTCCACGCCTATCTTCTGCTTTGTGCCGATGGCTCGTTTTATGCGGGGCATACCGATGACTTGGACACGCGGATGGCGCAGCATGAGAGCGGCTTGGGCGGTTACACTGCGCAGCGGCGCCCGCTCCGCCTGGTGTGGCAGCAGGATTTTGCCACGCGCGAGGAAGCGCTTTCCGCCGAACTGCGAATCAAGGGCTGGTCTCGGGCCAAGAAGCAGGCACTGGTGGATGGGGATTGGGAGCGGTTGCAGGTCTTGGCGCGCAATCGGCAGGGACGCGAGGTTGCGCGGGGGGGCTTCGACAAGCTCAGCCCGAACGGAACGGCGGGAGAGGATC
Source organism: Novosphingobium pokkalii (assembly GCF_014652855.1). GTDB lineage: Bacteria > Pseudomonadota > Alphaproteobacteria > Sphingomonadales > Sphingomonadaceae > Novosphingobium > Novosphingobium pokkalii. The sequence goes on along the minus strand of NZ_BMZP01000001.1, from coordinate 122,910 downwards.
AATCTGAAGACCCATCTCCTGCTTTACCACTCCACCCCCCGTTCGCCCTGAGCTTGTCGGAGGGCGCTGGCGCAGCGCCAGGCATCACCATTACCGCCAACGCCCAAGCCACCATGCTGGCCGCCGCCCATCGCGCCCATCCGCGCGAAGCCTGCGGATTGCTGCTGGGCGAGGCAAACCACATCGCCCTGGCGCAGGAATGCACCAATGTGGCACCAGATCCGCTGCACCATTTCGAGATCGATCCGGTCGCACTGATCGCCGCGCATCGCGCAGCGCGGGCCGGCGCACCGCAAGTCCTGGGCTATTTTCATAGCCATCCCAATGGCTTGACCAGGCCTTCTGCCACCGATTCTGCGCAAGCTGCCGGCGACCGGCGGACTTGGGCGATCGTGGCGCAGGGCAAAGTTACGATCTGGCGCGATACGCCATCCGTGTTTCAGGCGCTTTCCTATCGCGTCACAGACGGTTAAGGCGAATGCCCGGGGAGAGGGTGCGCCATGCATCGTCTGCCACGCATGATTTGGTAAAGGCTTGTCCACGTCCCATGACCATCGCCACCCTCGATCTCGCCAGCCTGCTCTGTTCGCGCCTTTGCCACGACTTGTTGAGCCCAGTGGGCGCGCTGACCAACGGGTTGGAGCTGCTGGCCGAGGAACGCGACCCCGAAATGCGCCAGAAGTGCATGGAATTGCTGGAACAGAGCGCCACCAGTTCGGCCAACAAGCTGCGCTTTTTCCGCCTGGCGTTCGGCGCGGCGGGCGGTTTTGGCGACATGGTGCCGGTGGCCGAGCCGCGCGCACTGGTCGATGCTCTGGTGGCGGCCAATCCGCGCATCAGCGTGGCCTGGGCGCTGGCCGACGACATGCTGCCCAAGGCGGCGGTCAAGACTCTGCTCAACCTCGCGCTGATCGGGATCGAGGCGCTGGTGCGCGGCGGCACGCTGGATATTGCCGGTGAAGTGAGAAACGGCGCGACCGAACTGGTGATCCGCGCCAGTGGCCCGCGCATCGCGTTCGATCCGCTGGTGGGCCAGGCCCTGGCCGGCACCCTGCCCGCCGCCGAACTTTCGAGCCGCACCGCGCCCGCCGCCATGCTCCATCAACTGGCACAGGGCCTGGGTGGCGGGTTCCAGACCCATGTCGCGGCCGATGCCCTGGTGCTGGGCGCCGTGCTGCCGGTCCGCTGAGCGCCCCAGGGCCGCATGAACCGCTGGCTGGTCCACCGCGAGGAACCGTCGCCCAATTTCAACGAGCGGCGGCTGCCGGTATCGATGGTGGTGCTGCATTACACCGGGATGCAGAGCGCGGCGCAGGCGCTGGAGCGGCTGAAAGACCCGGCAGCGGAAGTTTCCGCGCACTATCTGATCGACGAGGACGGCACCGTCGTGCGCCTGGTCGATGAAAGCAAGCGCGCCTGGCATGCCGGGCGCAGCTTCTGGCGCGGGATCACCGACGTCAATTCCGCGAGCGTGGGCATCGAGCTGGTCAATCCCGGCCACGAATTCGGCTATCGCCCGTTTCCCGATGCGCAGATGGAAGCGCTGGTGCCGCTGCTGGGCGATATCGTGCGCCGGCATGACATCCCGCGTGCCAACGTGGTCGGCCATTCCGATGTGGCGCCGGCGCGCAAGCTGGACCCGGGCGAACTGTTCGATTGGGACATGCTCGCCCGCTACAACCTCACCCTGCCCCGCCCGCGCCCCAGGATGCGCCTGCTCTATGACAACGAGGGCGCGTTTTTCCTGGCGTTGGAACGCTTTGGCTATGACGTGAGCGACAAGGAAGCAGCTGTGGCGGCATTCCAGCGGCGCTGGCGCCCGCACAAGATCGATGGGCAGGTGGACGGACAAATCGGTGCCTTGCTGTTCGAACTGCTGTTGGCGCGCGACCTGGGCCATGCTAGGTGACCCGCTCGCGCCGGGGAGCCGGGCAGCCGCGTCATCACTTCGCCTGATGCCGAGGAAAGTCCGGGCTCCACGAAACAAGGGTGGCGGGTAACGCCCGCCGGCCCGGTGCAAGCCGGGCAAGGGAAAGTGCCACAGAGAGCAAACCGCCGACGGGGCCTTCGGGCCTCGGGCAAGGGTGAAAGGGTGCGGTAAGAGCGCACCGCGCGACCGGCAACGGAAGCGGCATGGCAAACCCCACCCGGAGCAAGACCGAATAGGGGCAACGTGCATCTGCAAGGATGCAGGCGTGTTTCGCGCCAGTTGCCCGGGTTGGTTGCTGGAGCGGCCTGGCAACAGGTCGCCGAGAGGAATGGCTGCCCGTGTCGATACGGTCCACCCGTGGGATACCGTCGATACGACAGAACCCGGCTTACAGGCTCCCCGGCGCGTGACATTCTCCCTTCCTGCCAGAGGCTTCCGCATGTCTGCCATCACCCGCATCGAACAAGGCCCGCGCATGAGCGAGGCCGTGGTCCACAACGGCACGGTCTATCTGGCCGGGCAAGTGGGCGAGGCTGGTCAGAGCGTGTTCGAGCAGACGCAGACCGCGCTGGCCGAGATCGAGCGACTGTTGGGCCTGGCGGGCAGCAGCAAGGCCCACATGCTTTCGGCGATGATCTGGCTGGCTGATATGGGCGATTTCGACGAGATGAACCGCGCCTGGGATGGCTTTGTCGCCGATGTGCCGCCGCCGGCCCGCGCCACCGGGCAGGCCCGCCTGGCCGATCCGGCCTGGCGCGTGGAAATCGTGGTGACCGCTGCGACTGCCTGATCGCAGCAATGCGGCCTGTTTGGGGCGCTGCTTTCAGATCGTTTAGCCTGCTCCAGAGGCGAAATAGGACCGATGGCCTGAACGCGGCATGATACCATGGCGCTATGGATCAGACCGCGCCCGCCAGCCAGCCTTTCGCCCGCTTCTTCACCCCGCTTGCCGGGCAAAGCCCGTTGCGCGCCGCGATCACCGCGGCCACGCGCCGCGCCGAGCGGGCCTGCGTTGCCGCGCTGCTGCCGCAAGCCAGCGTGCCCGAAGCGCTCAAGGCGCCGATCGCAGCGACGGCCGGCGCGCTGATCACGCAACTGCGGGCCGATGCCCGGCCGGGCGCGGTGCAATCGCTGGTGCAGGAATATGCGCTGAGCAGCCCGGAAGGCGTGGCGCTGATGTGCCTGGCCGAGGCGCTGCTGCGTATCCCCGACGTGGCCACGCGCGATGCGCTGATCCGTGACAAGATCGCACCGGGCGACTGGCGCGGCCATGTCGGCAAGGATCGCCCGCTGTTCGTCAATGCCGCCTCGTGGGGCCTGCTGGTGACCGGGCGGCTGGTCCAGGCCGAAGACGAGAATGGCCTTGGCGCCAGCCTGACGCGCCTGATCGCGCGGATGGGCGAGCCGGTCATCCGCCGCGCGGTGGATGCCGCCATGCGGATGATGGGCGAACAGTTCGTGACCGGCGAGACCATCGCCGAAGCGCTGCGCCGCGCTGCCCCGCGCGAAGCCAAGGGCTTTGCCTTTTCCTATGACATGCTGGGCGAAGCCGCGATGACCGCGGCCGATGCGGACCGCTACAACGCCTCCTACGAACAGGCGATCGATGCCATCGGCCAGGCCAGCGCCGGGCGTGGCATCTATGGCGGGCCGGGCATTTCGATCAAGCTGTCCGCCCTGCACCCGCGCTATGCCCGCGCCAAGGTGGAGCGGGTCAAGGCCGAGCTGCTGCCCCGCGTGAAGGCGCTGTGCCTGATGGCCAAGGCTTACGACATCGGCCTCAACATCGATGCCGAGGAAGCCGATCGGCTGGAACTGTCGCTCGACCTGCTGGAAAGCCTGGCGCTGGACGCCGACTTGGCGGGCTGGAACGGGCTGGGTTTCGTGGTCCAGGCCTATCAGAAGCGCTGCCCCTTCGTGATCGACTGGATCGTCGATCTGGCGCAGCGGGCCAAGCGGCGGATCATGGTGCGGCTGGTCAAGGGCGCCTATTGGGACGCGGAAATCAAGCGTGCGCAAGTCGATGGGCTGAGCGACTTTCCGGTCTATACCCAGAAGGTTCACACCGACCTGGCCTATGTCGCCTGCGCGCGCAAGCTGCTCGCCGCGCGCGACGTGGTGTTCCCGCAGTTTGCCACGCACAACGCGCAATCGGTGGCCAGCGTGCTCCATCTCGCCGGGCCGGATTTCAGCATCGGCGACTACGAGTTCCAGTGCCTGCATGGCATGGGCGAAGGGCTCTATGACCAGGTCGTGGGCGCGGACAAGCTCAACCGCCCGTGCCGCGTCTATGCGCCGGTGGGCACGCACGAGACGCTGCTGGCCTATCTGGTGCGACGCCTGCTGGAAAACGGTGCCAATTCCTCGTTCGTCAACCGCATCAACGATCCGGCGGTGTCGGTGGCCGAACTGGTCGCCGATCCGGCTGCCACTGTGGCGGCCGCCAGCGATCCCGGCGCGCCGCATGCGGCGGTCGCCCTGCCCGCCCGGCTCTTTGCCGAGCGGCGCAATTCAGCCGGGATCGACCTGGCCGACGAGGCCGTGCTAGCCAACCTGGCGCCGCGCCTTGCCGCAAGCGCGGCAACGGACTGGCAAGCGGGCACGCCCGGTGACGCAGACGCCGGCGAAGCGGTGCGCAATCCGGCCGATCACCGCGATGTGGTGGGCCATGTCTGGCCGATGACGGCGGACGAGGCGCGTGCCGCCGTGGCCGCTGCGCAAGCCGCCGCGCCGGTCTGGGCGGCAACGCCCGTGGCGGCGCGCGCGGTGATGCTGGAACGCGCGGCGGGCCTGCTGGAAGAAGAAGCCCCGGCCCTGCTCGGCCTGATCATGCGCGAGGCGGGCAAGACCGCCGCAAATGCCGTGGGCGAAGTGCGCGAAGCGGTGGATTTCCTGCGCTATTATGCAGCCCAGGCGCGCAGCGGGCTGGCCCATACCCGCCCGCTTGGCCCGGTGGTGTGCATCTCGCCCTGGAATTTTCCGCTGGCGATCTTTGCCGGGCAAGTCGCCGCCGCGCTGGTGGCGGGCAATCCGGTGCTGGCCAAGCCGGCCGAGGAAACCCCGCTGATCGCGGCACAGATGGTGCGCCTGTTCCACGCCGCCGGCATTCCTGCCGAGGCGCTGCATCTGGTGCCCGGCGACGGCGCGATCGGTGCGGCGCTGGTGGAGGCACCGGGCGTGGCGGCGGTGATGTTCACCGGATCGACCGAAGTGGCACGGATCATCCAGCGCACCCTGGCCTCGCGCGCCGATGCGCAGGGGCGACCAATCCCGCTGATCGCCGAAACCGGCGGGCAGAACGCGATGATCGTGGATTCCTCGGCGCTGGCCGAGCAGGTGGTAGCCGACGTCATCGCCTCGGCATTCGACAGCGCAGGGCAGCGCTGTTCGGCGCTGCGCGTGCTGTGCCTGCAAGACGACGTCGCCGACCGCACTCTGGCGATGCTGCGCGGGGCCATGGCCGAACTGGCGCTGGGCAATCCGGATGAACTGGCGACCGATGTTGGCCCGGTGATCACCGCGCAGGCGCGCGACGGGATTGAGGCGCATGTCGCGGCGATGGCGCAGCGCGGGGCGATCGTCCACCGCCTGCCCCTGCCCGCCGCCTGCGATCATGGCACGTTCGTGGCACCGACGCTGATCGAAATTCCCGGCATCGAGGCACTGGGCCGCGAAGTGTTCGGCCCGGTGCTGCACGTGGTGCGCTTTGCCGCGCGCGATCTTGACCGCCTGATCGGCGCGATCAACGCCACCGGCTATGGCCTGACGTTCGGCCTGCATACCCGGCTCGATGATACCGTGGCCCGCGTGACGCGCGCGGTGGAAGCGGGCAACCTCTATGTCAACCGCAACACCATCGGCGCGGTGGTCGGCGTGCAGCCGTTCGGTGGGCGGGGCCTATCGGGCACTGGTCCCAAGGCCGGCGGACCACTCTACCTGGCGCGCCTGGTACGCGGCGCGATGGCGACGCCGCCCGCGCTCGCCGGGGCCGCGACTCTGCCCGATCCGGCCGCAGCGATCCTGGCCGATTGGCTGGAAAGCGAAGGCAAGGCCGCGCTGGCCGCAGCCATCCGCGCCGATGCCGCGCGCAGCCGGCTGGGGCTGGATGTGGAACTGCCGGGACCGGTGGGCGAAAGCAACCGCTACCGCCTGGCGCCGCGTGGGGCAATCGGGCTTCATGCCACCACTCTGGACGGGCTGTGGCGGCAGGTCGGTGCGGTGCTCGCCACCGGCAATCGCGCGGTGATCGCGGCTGGCGCACCGCTGGGCGCCCTACCCGCAGGGTTTCCTGCCGCAGTGGCGGAGCGGATCACGTTTGCTTCCAAGAGCGAGGCCGACCTGGCCGCCGCGTTGGTGGAACAGGCTGGCGAACCGGCGCAGGCGGTTGCCCAGGCCTTGGCAGCGCGCGACGGTATGATCGTGGCGCTGCATGCGGCCGACGAGCACGGCGCCTATCCGCTCGACCTGCTGCTGGAGGAAGTGAGCCTGTCGATCAACACCACGGCGGCCGGCGGCAACGCCAGCCTGATGGCGATGGTCTGAACGGGCCCTAGCCCTGCGCCTCGGCCAGGGTGGCGCGCAGGGCAAGGCTGGTGATCACCAGCGCCAGGCCAGCGCCAAAGGCAAGCTTGATCGCCAGCGCGATGTTCCAGTCGATGTGTGCCACGCCCAGCGCCCGGAACAGCACGGCGCCGATCGCCAGCGACAGGACCGCAGCCGGCAAGGCCAGCACCACGGAGCGCAGGAAGAGGTTGGCCGGAAGGCGGATGGACGACGGACGCGAAGCGACGCGCCCGGAGCGCAGCGCCCGGCGCGAGAGCGCGCAAGGAACCAGCGTGCCCATGAATGCCACCGCAAAGGCTTGCACCCAGAAATCGAAGACGAAGTGCCCGACGCCCCAGACCGGCACGGGATTGACGAACCCGAATGCCACCAGGAAAAAGACACCGCTCAGCACGGTGTTGATCGCCATGCTTACGGCCGTTTCGCGGCGGATATGCAGGTCTGCATTCGTCATCGGATCGATTTCCTCCCAAGTGCTTTTGTAGCGCCAGCGCGCTGCTGACACGGTCGTTCTAAACCAACGCAGGAACCGGTCCATCCCCTTCGCCACGCGCGACGGCGTGGAAAGAATCGATCAGCCAGCGCAGCCCGGCGTCTTCCGCACGGGCGCGGTGGAACTGCACCATTTCGCGCATCGGTGGAATGGCAAAGGGCAGCGGCGCCACAGACACAGGCCAGTGGCGCGCAGCCTTGGCCGCCAAGCGCCCGTGCATCACAGCCAGGCGCATGGTTCCTTCGAGCAGTTCGGGAATGATCGTGAAGGCCGCCACGCGCACTTCCACCCGCCGCTCGATCCCTTGCGCGCGCATGTAGCTTTCGGCAAAGGACACCCGGTTGAACCGGCCGATCTCCACCGCGACATGGCCGGCGGCCACGAATGCGGCAACATCGATCGGCCCGCCCATCACCGGATTGCCGCGCCAGCCAACCACCACGTGCTCCTCCTCGAACAGCAGTTCTGACGGGTGCTCGTCACTGACATAACTATCGGGGGTCAACAGCAGGTCGATCTCGCCACGGTCCAGCCGTTGGGTCGCATCGTCGCTCAAGGGTACCATGTCGATCCGCACCCCCGGCGCAACTTGCGCAAGATGGCGCAGCAACGGCGCGAGCAGCACGCTGGCAAGGTAATCGGACAGGCAGATGCGAAAATCGCGCGTGCTGCTGGCGGGATCGAAATGCGGGGAACTGCCAACGAGCCCATCGACATCCTCGAGAATGGCGCGGATCGCCGGTTGCAGGCGCAGGGCAAAGGGCGTGGGCATCATGCGCTTGCCGTTCTGCACCAATAGCGGATCGGCAAAGAAGGTGCGCAGCCGCGCGAGCGCTGCGCTGATGGCCGGCTGGCTGAGGCTGAGATGCTCGGCCGCGCGCGTTACGTTGCGCAGATCGAGCAGCGCATCGAGGCAGATCAGGAGATTGAGATCGAGACCCTTGAAGCGCATGGCTCACCATAATTTTTACAGATTGGAACCAATAAAAACAAATCATTTCCATTATGGCAAGCGGATCGCGACACTGCCCCCAATAAACAACATGCAGGGAGAGGCATCTTGCGTTCCGAAATTCGCCCCGTCGCGTCGTTGCTGGCGCTTGCCGCCGTACTGGCACTGCCGGTGTCCGCCCATGCCGCGCAGGCACAGGCGGCACAGCAACCGGCCGCACCTGACCAGGCCCAGCAACCAGCGCCCGCCGGCCTCGCCGAAATCGTCGTGACCGCGCAGCGCCGCACCGAAAACCTGCAACGCGCCGCCATTCCGGTGAGCGCCGTGGCTGGCGACGTGCTGACCAAGCAGAGCGTGACTCGTGCCGACGATCTCACGCGCCTGGTTCCGGCGCTGCAAGTGGCGCCGGCCGCCTCGTTCACCCAGATCTACTTGCGCGGCATCGGCACCTTCGGTGCCAATGCCTTCGCCGAACAGGGCGTGGCCTTCAACCTCGACGGCGTCTATCTCTCGCGCCCCGCCGCCCCCGCCGCGCTGTTCTATGACCTGGAGCGGATGGAAGTGCTCAAGGGGCCGCAAGGCACGCTCTATGGCCGCAACGCCACGGGCGGCGCGGTCAACCTGATCACGGCCAAGCCCAAGCTGGGCGAGGCATCGGGCTTCGTCACCGGCGAATATGGCAACTACAACGCGATCAAGGCCTCGGGCGCAGTCAACCTGCCGCTCGGCCCGCAGGCGGCGCTGCGCATTTCCGGCCAGCACGCGCAGCACGATGGCTATTTCAGCGACGGCTATGACGATGAAGACACCACCGCCGTGCGCGGCCAGTTGCGCTTTGACACCGGCGACGGCTTCAATGCCAACCTGATGGTCGACTATGGCGATGTCGGCGGCAAGGGATCAGGTGGCACGATCATGCCTCTGCTCGATGGCAAGAACCGGCTGGGGCCGAGTGATCCGCGCGTGCTGGCCGAATATCTGTCACGCTCGCCCACCGCGCCGGTGCCGCAGATCATCGCGCGCAATGACGGCTATCAGAACAACAAGTATTACGGCGCGCTGGTGACGGTGAACGCCGATCTGGGCTTTGCCAAGCTGACCGTGATCCCGGCGTGGCGGCGCACCGATCTCGATTTCGTCAACTATTCGTCCAGCTTCCTGATCGACGTGACCGAAAAGTCGGACCAGATGTCGCTCGAAGCGCGGTTGGGCAACCAGAATGCGCAGCTCAAGTGGGTGCTGGGCGGCTATTACTTCACCGAAAGCGTCAAGGCGCGGCAATATTTCAACCAGGGCAACAACGGCACGCGGATCAATTCCGATCTCGACACCGACAGCTATGCCGCGTTCGGCGAAGCGACTTATTCGCTGACCCCGCGTTGGCGCCTGACCGGCGGGCTGCGCTATACCCACGATACCAAGACGCAGATCACCGAGGCGCACACTTATCCCTTCGTCGGCTTCGTGCCGCCTGCCTATCCCAATTTCACGCCGATCATCCTCGACTTGCAAACCAACGCGACCACCGATGTCGGTTTCAGCAAGCTGACCTGGAAGGCCGGCATGGAATTCGATGCCGGGCCGCACTCGCTGCTCTATGCAACGGTGTCCACCGGCTTCAAATCGGGCATCCTGTTTTCCGCGCTGGGGCAGAACTATTCCCGCCCGGAACGGCTGACGGCCTATACGATCGGCACGAAGAACCGTTTCTTTGCCAATACGTTGCAGGTCAACGTCGAAGGCTTCTACTGGGATTACCGCGACCAGCAGATCTCGCACCTGGCGCCGGTGCAGGTGGCCCAGACGCCCGGCGGGGCGATCTATGGCCCGGTCTATGCCACCGAAAACGCAGGGGCCGCCAAGCTCTATGGCGCGGAAGCCGAAGTGCTGTGGCAGCCCACGCGCAACGACCTGTTCTCGCTCAACGTGCAATACCTGCACACGAGCTATGACAGCCTCAAGTACCAGGCCTATTCCACCACGGGACCGGCGCCGGTGGTGGGCTGCGCGATCACACCGACTGCGCTGGTCGGCGCCAGCGCGGCGGCGCGGATCTATACCGTGGACTGCTCGGGCAAGCCGCTGGTCAATGCCCCGCGCTGGGTGGTCAATGCCGGCTATGACCACACGTTCGACCTGGGCGGCTCGGGCCGGATCATCGCGGCGGCCGACACGCGCATCGAAAGCTCCCGCTATCTGTCGATCGACTATCTCGATCTTGGGCGGCAGGGCAGCTACATGATGTCGAACGCGCGCCTCACCTGGGAAAATGCGCCGGGCTCGCTGGCCATCACCGGCTTCGTCAACAACCTGGAAAACGCGCTGGTCTTTGCCAATTCCACGCAAAGCCCGGGCAAGCCCGGCGTGATCTACAACCAGTTGCGCCCGCCACGCACTTATGGCGTACGTGGTACGCTCAAGTTCTGAACAGGATCAGGGGGCCGGTGCCAGCACCGGCCCCAATATGTAGGCAATGGCCGCGTCGACCGTGGCTTCCTCGCCGGTATCGCATCCGGCCAGGCGCAGGATCAGGTCGCGATTGCCAAAGGTGATCAGCGCCGCGCCGACGAGGTTGAAATAGGCCACCGCCGGCGGCGCGCCCGAAAGGCGGCCGTGCGCGCGCAAGGCCGCGAACAGCGGTTCCAGCAAGCGCCACACCGGGGCGCCGAACGTATCCACCACCCATTGGTGGCGCGGCGAATGCACGGAAAATTCCTGAAGCATCAGCCGCGTGAGCCGCGGATTGCGGGCGAACACGCGCAGCAGGCCGGGCAGGACGCGAGCCGCGGTCTGTTCAGGCCGAGACAGGTCGTCCCCTTCCAGCGCCGCGCGCAGCAGGTCTTCCCCTTCGCGGGCAAAGGCCTCCACCACTTGTTGCCAGAGGGCGGCCTTGGACGGAAAGTAGTAGGCGAGATGGCCTTGCTCCAGCCCGGCGGCAGCAGCGATGGCGCGGGTGCTGGCCGCTTCGAAACCCAGATCGGCAAACACCGTCAGCGCCGCATCGAGCACGGCGCGGCGATTGTCGGCACCATCATAGCGTTGCGGACGGCGCGCCTTGGCCGATTTGGTGGTGGAGACAGTCATGCCAAGCGTCATGCCCGGCGGACCCGACTTGGTCAATTGACAAACTCGATTTTGTCGTGCGACAAACATGGCGCAGAACAATTTCGGGAGATCGGGCCATGGCCCATGCCAGCTATCCATTGACCACCGAGCAACCCTATCCGCGCCGCCAGTGGTGGGCGGCAGCCACCGCTACGGAAGTCAGCCGCAACCTGGTGGCGCGCGACATCCTGGGCGAGCGCGTGCTGCTCTACCGCAAGGAAGACGGCACGGCCGTGGCCGTCTCGGGCATTTGCCCGCACCGGGCGTTTCCCCTGGAAAAGGGGCGTCTGGTGGGCGACAGTGTGCAGTGCGGCTATCACGGCTTCACTTTCGGGCCGGATGGCGCATGCCAGCGCGTACCGAGCCAGAACGGCGTGCCGCAGCATGCCACCCTGCGCCGCTATCCGGTGGTGGAGCGCGGTGGCGTGGTGTGGATCTGGACCGGCGAGGAGAGCGCCGCCGATCCTGCCCTGCTGCCCGACCTTGCGGCGATCGGGCTGGATGCGCCAGGCTGGACAGTGGAAATCCACCCCGTGGCCACGGTGGAAGCGCGCTATACCCTGCTCATCGAAAACCTGCTCGACCTGAGCCATGTGACTTTCATCCACGCGACCACCATTCCCTCGGGCGAAAAGGTGGCGGCTCTACCGGTGACGGTGGAAGCGCGCAGCGGTGGGCTGACCGTGGCGCGCAAGGCCGTGGGCATTCCACCCAATCCCTTGATCAAGGCGCAATTTCCCGATCAGGACGCGCTGGTGGACCAGGAATTCGACGCGCAATACATGGGGCCGTGCCTGATCCGCACCGGCGGCACGATCAGCGACCATGCTAGCGGGAAAGCGCTGGGCACGCAGAACTTCATTCACATGATCACCCCTGCCGCGCCCGGCCGCCTGCACTACTTCGTGGCGACGGCGCGCGATTTCGGGCACGACAACCCGGCGCTGGGCGCGATGAACCTGGCCATGGGCACGCGCATCCAGCCCGAGGACGTGGACGCGATCAGCGCGATCGAGACCGTTCTGCGCGGCGACGCGCCCCTGCCCCGCGAAGTGAGCGCGCGGGTGGACAATGGCGCGCTACAGGTGCGGCGTCTGCTGGAGGCGCAGATCCGCGCCGAGGCACTGGCTGCCTGATGCCCAAGAAAAAGGGGCCGTGTCCTTGCCGGACCGGCCCCTTTTCCCGTCCATCCGATGGGATGATCAGAACACGATGACGCTGCGGATCGACTTGCCGGCGTGCATCAGATCGAACGCGGTGTTGATCTCTTCCAGGCCCATGACGTGGGTGATCATCGGATCGATCTCGATCTTGCCCTGCATGTACCAGTCGACGATCTTGGGCACGTCGGTGCGGCCCTTGGCGCCGCCGAAGGCCGTGCCGCGCCAGTTGCGCCCTGTCACGAGTTGGAACGGACGGGTGGCGATTTCCTTGCCCGCTTCGGCCACGCCGATGATGATGCTGGTGCCCCAGCCACGGTGGCAGGCTTCCAGCGCGGTGCGCATGACTTCGGTGTTGCCGGTGGCGTCGAACGTGTAGTCCGCGCCGCCGTCGGTCATTTCCACCACCTTGGCGACGGTTTCCTCGCGGCTCAGGCCCTTGGAATTGAGGAAGTCGGTCATGCCGAAGCGGCGGCCCCATTCCTCGCGATCGGGGTTGATGTCCACGCCGATGATCTTGCCGGCACCGGCAAGGCGCGCGCCCTGGATCACGTTGAGACCGATGCCGCCCAGGCCGAACACCACGACATTGTCACCCACCTGGACCTTGGCGGTGTTGACCACCGCGCCCACGCCCGTGGTCACGCCGCAGCCGATGTAGCAGCTCGTCTGGAACGGGGCGTCTTCGCGGATCTTGGCCACCGCGATTTCGGGCAGCGCGGTGAAGTTGGAGAACGTGGAGCAGCCCATGTAGTGATAGATCGGCTGGCCCTTGTAGGAAAAACGCGTGGTGCCATCGGGCATCAGGCCCTTGCCCTGGGTGGCGCGGATCGCGGTGCACAGGTTGGTCTTGCCCGAAAGGCACGATTTGCACTGGCGGCATTCGGGGGTGTAAAGCGGGATCACGTGGTCGCCCGGCTTCACGCTGGTAACGCCCGGCCCCACTTCGCGCACGATGCCGGCGCCTTCATGGCCGAGCACCGAGGGGAAGATGCCTTCGCTGTCGAAACCGTCGAGCGTGTAGGCATCGGTGTGGCACACGCCGGTGGCCATGATTTCCACCAGCACCTCGCCCGCCTTGGGGCCTTCGAGATCGAGTTCGACGATCTCAAGCGGTTTCTTGGCCTCAAAGGCCACGGCGGCACGGGTCTTCATGAAGGTGTCCTCCTTATCGATCGCGTTGGCCTACATCATTGCATGGCAGGCACAAAGAGCGCATTTGCGCAAAAGTTTATTGCCTGTGCGGGATAATGCCATGTCGGACTGGACCGGTCTGGAAGAACTTGTCGCCATTGCCGAAAACGGCACTTTCGCGGCGGCGGCGCGCAAGTTGCGCCGCTCCACCTCGCACGTCAGCCGGGCTATCGCGCAGCTTGAGCACCGCACCGGGGCCACGCTGCTCCACCGCACCACGCGGCAGGTCTCGCTGACGGCGGCGGGGCGCGAACTGTCCGAGCGCGGACGGCGGATCATCGACGAGCGCGACGCCGCGCTGGCCGTGGCCAGCGGCGATACCGGGCTGCGCGGATCGTTGCGCATCACCTGCCCCGTGGCGCTGGGGGAATACTTCATCGCGCCGCTGGCGCTGCGCCATGCCATGGCCAACCCCTCGCTCGACGTGACGCTGGATTTCAGCAATCGCGTGGTCGATATCGTTGCCGAAGGGTTCGACGTGGCGATCCGCACAGGCCCGCAGGGAGACCTGCGCCTCGCCGCGCACCGGCTGGGCGGGCGCAACCTGGTGACCTGCGCTGCCCCGGAATATCTCGCGCGGCGCGGGCGCCCGCAGGAGATCGAGGATCTGGATGCGCACGATTGCCTGGTGGGATCGGCCGAGGTCTGGCATTTCCGGCGCAACCGCGCGGAAACGACCTATCAGCCGCAGGGGCGCTGGCGCTGCAACAACGGGCCGGCAGTGACGGCAGCGGCGGTGGCGGGCCTGGGCATCTGCCAGGTGCCCGATTTCTATGCCGCGCAGGCCCTGGCGCAAGGGCGGCTGGAACCGGTGCTGAACCCTTTTCGTGCCACCGAGGAAGCCGTCTGGGCGATGCACCCGCGCCGCCGCCTGGTGCCGCGCAAGGTCACCGATTTCATCGCCTTGCTGGCCGCCGAACTGCCGGTTGCCATGGCGCGGGGCCTCACCCCAGCGGATCATCCCGCCGCGTGTCCTTCAGCATGAGACCCGCGACCAGCGACACGGCGGCAAGCGCGGTGACATACCAATAGAACCCGCTTTCGTGGCCGGCCTGCTTGAACGCCAGGGCGACGTTCTCGGCCGTGCCGCCAAACAGCGCATTGCCCACGCCATAGGCCAGGCCGACGCCCAGCGCGCGCACATGGACGGGGAACAGCTCGGCCTTGAACAGCCCGCTGACCGAGGTGTAGAAACTGTTGATCACCAGGCCCGCCAACACCAGGGCGGCTGCCGCCCACACGCCGGGCGCGCTGGCCAATGCCGTGAAGATCGGCACGGTCAGCGTCATCGACAGCGCGGCGAACACCAGGATGTTGGCGCGCCGCCCGATCCGATCGGACAAGGCGCCCATCATTGGCTGGATCAGCATGAACACGACCAGCACGCCGGTCATCAGCAGGGTGGCATCGGGTTTGGTCATGCCCACTGTAAGCACAAGGTACTTCTGCATGTAGGTGGTGAACGTGTAGAACGAGAGGCTACCCCCGGCCGTGAGCGCCATGACCAGCAGGAACGGCCGCGTGTGGTGGGCGAACAGTTCGCGCAGCGAGCCCGCCTCTGCCCGGCCCTGCGCCGCCTGCCCGGTTTCGTGCATGTGCCGCGAGAGCAGCAGGATCAGCGCTGCCCCGCCTGCGCCGAGGACAAAGCCGATGCGCCAGCCATAGGCCTTCATCGCCGCTTCGCCCAGGCCGTGTTGCAGCGCCAGGATCACCAGCGTGGCCAGCAACTGCCCGCCGATCAGCGTGACATACTGGAACGAAGACCAGAACCCGCGCCGCCCGCGCCCGGCAATCTCGCTGAGATAGGTGGCGGCGGTGCCATATTGGCCGCCGGTGGAAAAGCCCTGGATCATCCGGCCCAGCAGCAGCAGCGCCGGCGCCACCACGCCCACCTGGCGATAAGTGGGAAGCGCCGCGATCAGCAGTGCGCCCAGCCCCATCATCAATACCGAGACGACCATCGCCCGTTGCCGCCCGTGGCGATCGGCAAAGCGGCCGAAATACCAGCCGCCGATGGGCCGCAGCAGGAAGCCCACGGCAAAGATGCCGCTGGTGGCCATGACCTGCACCAGCGCATCGCTTTCCGGGAAGAATTCCGCCGAAAAATAGAGCGAGGTGAAGGCGTAGATGTAGAAATCGTACCACTCGATCAGGTTTCCGGCCGATCCGGCCAGGATCGCGCGCAGGCGCTGCCCGTCGGTGAGCGCCTGCGCCTGGTTGGCAGAGGATGGGTTGGCCATATGCAAGGAATTCCCCGGAAACGTTGGGCAGTGGTATGGCCGCCCAGCCCGCGCCCCGCAACCACATTGCACTTGCGATCTCAGTTGGCGCGGCGCTATGCCCAGCAGCGACAGGCAGCAGCGGGGTATTGCGTGACGGACGGGCCACCACAGTTTCCCCTTGGCATGGTGCAGGATCGGGTGCTGGCGGAATGGGGCCTGCGCGGCGACTGGCGCCCGCTGCGATCGGAGCGGGACCAGACCTGGCATCTCACCACGGGCGATGGACCCGGCGTGATCGTCAAACTGTCTCACCGCGACGAGGCAGTGGGCACGGTGGATTTTCAGATCGGCGCGCTGGGCCATATCGCGCGGGTCGATCCCGCGCTGCCCGTGCCGCGCATGGTGGAGACACGCGGCGGGGCATTGCGCAGCATGATCCGGGGCGAAGACGGCACGGACCATATCCTGCGCCTCCTGACCTATGTGGATGGCGCCATCGCGCAGGACGTGTTTGCCGCCTGCGCCGATCCGGCCGGGCTGCGGCGGGCGATCGGCGGGTTCGTGGCGCGGCTGAGCCTGGCGCTGCGCGGCTTTTTCCACCCGCACGCGGGCAGCAATCGCCACGACTGGGATCTTGCCCGCGTGACGGCGCTGGCCCCTGCCCTGCCCCGCATTGCCGACAACGCCTTGCGCGCGCAATGCGCGCAGGTGCTGGCCGAGGCGGACGCGCGCATCTATCCGGCCCTGGCGCGCACCCGCCACCAGGTGGTCCATCAGGACGCACACATGGGCAACTTGCTGGTCGATCCCGCCGAGCCGACGCGCGTGGTGGGCGTGATCGACTTTGGCGACATGCTGCACGGCCCGCTGCTGGCCGATCTGGCGACGGCGGCCGATTGCTTTCCCGATGCGCAGGCCGATCCCCTGGCGATCCTGGCAGACGTGACGCAAGGCTTTGACGCGGTGTGCCCGCTGGAAGAGGCGGAAATCGACCTGGTGTTCGATCTGTGCTGCCTGCGCCTGGTCAATACCGTGCTGGTCGCGGCAGCGCGCCATGATCCGGCCGACACGGCGCCGGATCTGCACCTGGGCGGCGGGCACAAGCATGGCGCCATGCTGGGCAAGCTGCTGGCCGTGGGGCGCACGGAAGCGACCCGCATGCTGCGCCGTGCCTGCGGCTTTCCGGTGCCAGCGCTCATGCCCGATCCGGCAGCGACCCAGGCGGCACTGATCGCCCAGCGCGAGGCAGCGATGGGCAAAGTCTGGCATTTCTATCAGAGCCCGCTGCACCTGACGCGCGGCGAAGGGGCCTGGCTGATCGGGGCAGATGGCGCGCGCTATCTCGATGCCTACAACAACGTGCCGCAAGTGGGCCATTCGCATCCCGCCGTGGTGCGCGCCATCGCCCGCCAGGCCGCCGCGCTCAACGCCAACACGCGCTATCTGGCCGACAGTACCGGCGCCTATGCGCAAGCCCTGCTGGCGCAGGCGCCGGCGGGGTTCGACGTTTGCGCCTTCGTCAATTCCGGCAGCGAGGCCAACGACCTGGCTGCGCAGATCGCCCGCTTTGCCACCGGGCGGCACGGCGCCGTGGTGATGGAAGGGGCCTATCACGGGATCACGGCGGCCACCGTGGAACTGTCACCGCTGACCAAGGCGCCGCCGCCCCATGTCGCCTGCCTGCCCGCCCCCGATCTCTATCGCGGGTTCGCGCCCGATCCCGCGACCAGTTGGGCCGAAGCCACGGCGCACCTGGCCAGCGCCGGCCATGCCCCGGCCTTCCTGATGGTGGACACGGCGCTGACCAGCAATGGCGTGCCCGACCAGCCGCCCGGCTACATGGCAGGACTGGCCAAGGCGGCCCGCGCGAGCGAAGCCCTGGTGATTGCCGATGAAGTGCAGGCGGGCCTTGGCCGGCTCGGGCAGTTCTGGGGCTTTGCCGTGCAAGGGCTGGAGCATGTGGACCTGATCACCCTGGGCAAGCCGGTGGGCAATGGCCATCCGTTGGGCGTGGTCCTCACCCGCCGCGCGCTGTGGCAGGCGTTTTACGCGCAGTGCGAGGTGTTCAGCACGTTTGGCGGCAACAGCGTGGCCTGTGCCGCCGGGCAGGCGGTGCTCGACGTGATCGCGCGGGAGGACCTGCTGACGCGGGCCAACCGCATCGGCGATCTGCTGCGCGCGCAGTTGCGCGATCTGGCGCAGGCCTTTCCGCTGATCGGTGATGTGCGCGGGCGCGGCATGCTGACCGGGCTGGAATTCACCAGTGATCCTGCCGCACGCACCCCGGCCACCGCGCAGGCCGCGCGCCTGGTGGAGGCGATGCGCGAAAACGGCGTGCTGGTGGGCACGGCCGGCCCACACCGTTCGGCATTCAAGCTGCGGCCTGCGCTCACCTGGACGGAAAGCGAAGTCGCGTTCTTTGTCGAGGCGCTGCGCAAAAGCCTCAAGACCCTGTAGCATCCAGCCGTGAAAGGCCTTTCCTTGCCCAAGCCCCTGCTCATCATCCAGCCCGCCACATCCTATGACGACATGCCCGCCACTTGCGCCGTGCATGGCGACGAACTGGCCTGGTTCGGCGCAGGCTGCGGCGTGGCGCGCGAGGATATCCTGGCGGTCAAAGTCTATCGCGACGAGCCGCTGCCCGATCCGGCAGACGTACGCGCCACGATCATCACTGGGGCGATCGACATGGTGACCGACGGCCACCCATGGATCGAGCGCACCGCCGCCTGGGCGCGCGCGGCCATGGCGCAGGGCGCGCCGATCCTGGGCGTGTGCTTTGGCCACCAGTTGCTGGCCCATGCCCTGGGCGGCACGGTGGCCGACAATCCGCGCGGGGCGATGTTTGGCGGGGTGGACGTGGCCCGCACCGCAGCGGGCGCGGAGGACGCGCTGTTTTCCGCGCTGCCCCCGGTGGCGCGGATGATGGTGTTCCATTTCCAGTCGGTCCTGGCCCTGCCCGAAGGCGCGCAAGTGCTGGCCACCAGCGGGCACGATCCGCACCATGCGGTGCGCTATGCCCCGCGCGCCTGGGGCGTGCAGTTCCATCCCGAATTCGACGCCGCGATCATGGCCGGCAGCTATGACGTCTATGCCGAGGCGATCACCCGCGCCGGCTTTTCGGTGCCCGCGCTGCGCGCCGCCAATGCCGACACGCCCGATGGCCAGACCCTGCTGCGCGCGTTCCTGGCCCAGGCCTAGCCATCGGGCGCGATCAAGACTTTGCACTGGTGGGTGCGGTGGCGCAGGCTTTCAAACACATCCGGCGTCTGCGCCAGCGCGATGGTATCGGTGACCAGAAGGCGCGGTTCGGTTAGGCCGCGATCGAGCGCGTCGAGCGCAGCGGCGTATTCCCCGGTGGTAAAGAACGCGGACGTGACGAGGCGCACTTCCTTGGACAGCATGGCAAAGGTGTTGAGCGTATCGGGCCGGGTGCACAGGCCAAGCAGCACCACCGTGCCGCGATTGCGCAACTGCTCGACGGCTTGCGCGATCAGGCCGGGGACGCCGACGCACTCGAACACCAGATCAGCCGGGCCACCCAGCGCGCGCTGCGCCGTGCCGACTGGATCGTCGGGCGCCACCACGAAATCGTGCGCGCCCATGGCCAGGGCGCGATCGCGTTGCCATTGGGCGATATCCTGCACCACCACCCGGCCCGCCCCATGCTGGCGCGCCCAGAAAGCCACGGCCAGCCCGATCGGCCCGGCGCCGAGCACCAGCACCTTGTCGCCCCGGCGCAGGCCAGACAGGCCGATACCGTGCAAGGCCACGGCCAGCGGCTCGATGATGGCGCCATCGGCCAGGCTCGCGCTGTGCGGCAGGCGGACGCACTGGTTGGGCCGGGTCAGGGCATATTCGGCATAGCCACCGCCCTGGAGGCCGAAAGCGGCGCACCATTGCACTTCGCCCGCGCGGCAGGCCGGGCAGGCCCCGCAACTCTTGAGTGGGCTGACCGCCACGCGATCGCCCACGCGCCAGCCTTCGACGCCCTGCCCCAGCGCGACCACTTCTCCGGCGAATTCATGGCCGAGAATCGAGCCCGCGCCCTGGCCATAGGCGGCATCCTCGGTCATGTGCAGATCAGACCCGCAGATACCGCAGCGGCCCACGCGCACCACCATGTCGCCCGCGCCGGGCGTGGGATCGGGCACGGTTTCCAGCGCCAGGGGCCGGTGCAGCCCCTGCATCACCACGGCGCGCATTACTGGTACTTGCCCAGCATCATGCCGCCGTCGATCACCACGTGACTGCCGGTCATGTAATCGGACGCATCGGAGGCCAGCAGCAGGGCGAGCGGCTTGATCTGCTCGGTTTCGGCCAGTTTGCCCAGCGGCACGATCGCGTCCCAGGCGGCGCGGGCCACCGGGTCTTTCTTGAGCCAGCCGCCGCCGATGTTGGTCACGAAAGGGCCGGGCGCGATGGCGTTCACGCGGATGCGGAATTCGGCCAGTTCCAGGCCCAGCGCACGGACCATGTGCAGCACCCCGGCCTTGGCGGGCATATAGGGCAGGCCCACGATCGGCTCTGTCACCAGCCCAGCGTTGGACGCGGTGCAGATGATCGAGCCGCCGCTGCGGCCATTGGCGCGGCCGGGTTGCTTCATGATCCGCACCGCGTTGGACACGGTGTAGAACACGCCATTGAGATTGACCGCGATCGAGCGATCCCAGCGCGCGGGATCATAAGTATCGACCTGGCCATCGGGATTGCGATGACCGGCAGGATTCCAGAAGCCCGCGCCGGCATCGATCCCGGCGTTGGCAAAGCAGATGTCGAGCCCGCCATAGGCCTGCGCGTGATCGTCGAACGTGGCGGCCACGGCGGTGAAGCTGGATACGTCGCAGTGCGCCGCGCGCGCCTCGTGCCCGGCCTCGCGCAGCAGCGCGGCTTCGCGCTCGGCCCCGGCGTGGTCGACATCGGCGAGAGTGACGGCCGCGCCGCCTTCGGCCATGGCCTGGGCATAGGCGAGGCCGATGCCACTGGCGGCGCCGGTGACAAAGGCACTGCGCCCGGCGATGCTGAAACGATCGAGAATGGCCATGGTGTTCCTCTCCAGGAATGCCGCGCTCAGGCGTCGGCTTCGTTGTCTTGGGGCAGCGCGGCGCCCTGCTCGCGCGCGATCAGGCGTTGCAGCAGGCGGCGCGCGCGGATGCCGCCACCATCGCCGCCCAGCACCAGCGGCTTGAGCGACCAGAAATCCGCCCCGCGCATAAGACGGTGGCTGTCGCGGATGATCGGCATGTCCTCCCGTTCAAAGGCATGTTCCAGCGCGGCCTGCATGGCTTGCGAAAAGGCAGCATCGCCCAGCGCGAAATCGCGCCCGGTGGCCCAGACATAGTGCGTGGTGTCGGGCGTTTCGGGGGTGAAGGCATGAAGCGAGGGCAGCAGGGTGCAAGCGTCTCGCGGCGTGCCCGGCGGCCCTGCGACATAGTCGAAGCGCAGCACGGCCGGCGCATGCCAGGTCACTTCGCCATAGAAATCCTGCGGCTGCCCGACGCGGCCGAGCATCGCGCCGATGCCGTTGGACAGGGTATCGTCCAGGCGGACATATTCGGCGTGGACCGTCTCGCCATCCTGCCAGAAGCGCCGCTCGCCTTCGGTGAAGGCGCGGGCGACAAGGGCCGGATGCACGAAGTTGGCATGGCTGAGATCGAGGATGTTGTCGCTGTAGAGTTCATAGTGTCCTTCGGCCCGCGTGGCGCCGCGCACCACGGCCCAGGCCGGATCGGTGAGCCAGGCAAAGTCCGGGATCAGCGCGGGATCGGCTACCTCGGCCTCTCCCATCCAGATCCACAGCAGACCGTGCCGCTCGACCAGCGGATAGACCGGCAGGCGCGCGGCTGGAAGCTGGCCGCCGGGATGGGGATTGTGAACGCAGGCGCCCTGCGCATCAAAGCGCAGTCCGTGATAAGGGCAGGCCAGGGCGCCCCCCAGCACCCTGCCCTGCCCCAGCGGCGCGAAGCGATGCGGACAGCGCCCGCCCACGGCATGGGCCACCCCCGCCTCGTCGCGAAACAGGGCGACCGGTTCCTCCAGGAAAATCCGGTCCTGCGGGCTCTCGCCAAGGGCGTCGGCCCAGCCCACGACATACCAGCACCGCCGCAGATAAGTGCCGCGTGGCGGGCCGGCCAGAACCGGGATGGCCAGAACCGGATTGGAAAGCACGGGCGCCTGCATCACACGGCTCGGCCGTTCAGAGGTAGAGCTGCTTGTTGATGGGAATGCCGTGCTCGCGGCAATGGCTTTCGTAGTGGTTCATGAACCACCACACGTCGAGCGTTTCCACGTGGTTGCCCTGGGCATCGAAGAACTCGTTGGCGCCCTGCATGTGGAACAGGGCCTTCATGCCCTGGGGATCGTCGGTCACCAGGGTATGCGCGGTGCCGGGGGTCTCGGTGATGAATTCGCCCGGCCGGCACACCCAGTCGTATTCCAGGTAGCGGAACGAGCCTTCCAGCCCGATCGCCCAAACTTTGCCCCGGTGCTTGTGCGTGCCGATCACGCCGGGGCCTTTGATCCACAGGATGTTGACGTAGATGTTCTCGCGCACGTCGAACGCCAGGTGGCGGATGGCGGCGTTGTCGCCGAACGGCACCCACGGGCTTTCCGCCTCCCCGGCGCCGACATAGGTGCCTTCCACCCCGCGCGCGCGGATCAGATCGCCATAGAGTTCGGGAACCTGGACGATTTCATAGGCCGAGGACGGCGGTGCTTTCATCGATGCCATGGCGCGCGCCTTACAGATAGAGCTTGGGATTGATCGCGATGCCGTGCTCGCGGCAGTGCGTTTCGTAGTGGTTGATGAACCACCACACGTCAGTGGTATCGACCAGGTTGGCATCGGCATCGTAGAAGTCGATCGGCCCCTGCATCCAGCCGAACAGCTTGCAGCCCTGCGGATGATCGGTGACCAGGGTGTGGCTTTCGCCCGGCGTTTCTAGGATCAGGCCGCCCGGCGTTGCCACCCAATCGTATTCCAGATAGCGGACCGACCCTTCCAGGCAGACCATGGTGATCGTGCCGCGGTGGAAATGCGTGCCGATCACGCCGGGCCCCTTGACCCACAGGATGTTGGAAAACAGGTTCTGCCGCACATCGAAGGCGAGGTGCTTGATCGCCGCGCCATCGCCGAACGGCACCCAGGGGCTGTCCACGTCGGTGGCGGCATCGATATAGCGGCCGCCGGGGCTGAGGCGCTCGACCAGCGCCTTGTGCGGGAATTTCACGTCGACAATCGCGGCCTTGTCAGACGGCGGGGCGGTCATCACGGTCATGGGGGGATGCTCCGTTCGTTCAGCGGATCAGGGTGTCGACGTAATCGGCGCCGATACCCACAGCGGCATAGTGCGCGCGGGCGGCGGCCATGTAGTCGAACACGTCGTAATGGCCGATGGTGTTGCCGGCCTCGTCCAGCCACATCAGCGGGCCGGACACCACGAAGAACACTTTCATCGGGTCTTCGTGTTCATAGCAGACCAGCGTGTGGCTCTCGCCAGGCGTTTCATAGATGAAGTCACCGGCGGTGGCCGTCCACGAATGTTCGAGATAGGCCCACTTGCCGCTGATCGTGTAGGCCCAGATCGGGTGCGGGTGGTAGTGGCGGTTGACCAGGCCGGCCTGCTTGCTCATCAGCACGTCGGCCCACATGTTCTTGGCCGGGCTGATCCACACGGGCTTGGAAAACACCGTCTCGCTGATCGGCACCCAATAGCGTTCGTCGCCTTCGGCGATCTTGGGCATGTAGACTTCGGGCAAGCCACCGTCGCGGAAGACTTTCTCCACCGGCTTGATGTCTTTCCAGAATTCGGTGTGGGCGGCTTCGGGCATGGGCACTCTCCAAGGGGGGGAGACTTCAAGGGAGGAAACCGGGCGGCGGACAGGCCACCGCCCGGTCGCTTGCATCAGAACTTCACGCCAACGCGGGCATACCATTCGGCCGGGCGGCTGTAGGTGCCGTAGATCTGGCCGCCGGCAAGCTGCGCCTGGCCGGTGGTGAGATAGCGCTCGTTGGTCAGGTTGGTGCCGCCGGCGGTCAGTTCCCAGTTCCCGCCGGGCGCGCGATAGGTGATCGAGCCGTTGAGCACGGTGGTGCTCGGACGATCGAGCAGGAACGTGCCTTCGGTGTCGTTCTTCATCGTGCTGGTGAACGTGACGTCGGCCAGGAACACCAGGCTGCCGTGGCTGCCCAGATCGGCCTGGTAGCGCGGCGAGACGTTGAACTTCCACTTGGGCGTCTTGGGCAGCGTGGCACCGGCAAAGACCCCGGCCTGGAGCGTGGAGGTTGCCACCTGCGCGGGGCCATCGACGCTGGTATACTTGGCGTCGGTATAGCCGAGCGAGCCGGTCACCGTCAGGCCGCGCACCGGGGCGGCCACCACTTCCACTTCAAAGCCCTTGATCCGCGCATCGCCGGCGTTCTGGATGGTGGGCGAGACACCCTGCTGGAAGTTGAGCTGGATGCCCTTGTAATCGGTGAGGAACACCGCGCCGTTGATCTGGAGATGGCGATCGAGCAGTTCCGACTTGATCCCCGCTTCCCAGGTCGTGGCCTTTTCCGGGCCGAAGCCGGGGGCATAGGGCAGCGGGTTGGACAAGCGCGTGGTCCAGCCGCCGGTCTTGTAGCCCTTGGACCAGCTCGCATAGACCATCACGTCCTGGTTGGGATGAAGCTGCACGCCAACCTTGGGCGAGAAGTTCGAGAACGTCTTGTGCTGCACGCCCGCCACGTAATAGCGCAGCGGCTGGCCGGCATTGGGGAAGCCGTTGTCGATCCGGCAGGCATCGCTGATCGGGTTGAGCGAGGCGCAGTTGGGATCACCGAAATAGTTCGCGAGCTTGTAGTTCAGGCCGTTGGCGTCGGACTGGAAGCCTTCAAATTCCTTGCTTTCGTGGGTGTAGCGACCGCCGACGGTGAACGCGAGGAGATCGGACAGGGCATAGTCCACCTGGCCGTAGAACGCATAGTTCTTGGTCGAGAGGTTGTTCGGCCCATCGACCTGGAGCAGCCCTTCGGCGAACGTGACATAGTCGTGCAGGTCGCCGCTTTCGGTGAAGTAATAGGCGCCGAGCACGTACTTCAGCTTCTTTTCCAGCGCGGTGCCGGTGAGTTGCAGTTCCTGGCTGAACTGCTTCTGGTTCATCGAGAAGCTGGTGTGGAGGAAATTGAGCGGGGAGTTGTCGAGGTCCATCCCCACCACCCAGTGCAGCTCGCGATAGGCGGTGATCGACTTGACCGAGGCGGTGTCGGACAGATCGAAGTCCAGCGTCAGCGCCGCGCCGCCCTGCTTCAACTTGTTGAAGTTGTTGCCGTTGGCATAGGACGTATCGATGTTGTTGGTGACAAACCGGTTGTCATAGGGCAGCCGGTTGTTGTCCGGGTTGTTGTCGGCATTGACGCCATAGATCGCGGGCAGATCGAGGATCGAATTGAGACCGCCACGGCGATAGAGGAACGCGGCCGACGGTGGCCCGCCGATGAAGCTGTCGCACGGGCCGCTCACCCCGCCCACGGTCACCGTCGGATTGCCGGCAATCGCGCAGTTGTAGGTGCCGGCAAAGACCGACGGGAACGTGGTGATCACCTTGTTGGCGATCTGCGAGGTATCGGTCTTGCTGTAGTCGCCGGTCAGCGTGGCGCGGAATCCGACGCCGTTGTAGCGCAGCTTGCCGCGCAGGTTCCAGGTATTGTCTCCGCCTTCGGTGCCATAGCCCTGGTTGCCATAGCCGGCCGCCTTGAGCGAAGTGATCGGATCGAACGCATAGTTGCTCGCGCCCGGATAGGGGATGCGGTGCAGATAGCCATCGCGCTTGGTGATCGCAAAGCTGACCGAGGACGACAGCTTGTCGGCCAACGGCATGTCCACCGTGCCCTTGGCGCTGAACAGGCTGTAGCTGCCGGTCATCGCTGAACCGACGAAGCGGAAGGTGTCGCCCGGATCGTGCGTGACGATCGAGATCGCGCCGCCGATGGTGTTGCGGCCAAACAGCGTGCCCTGCGGCCCCTTGAGCACCTCGACACGGTCAACGTCGGGCAGATCCTGGTTGGCGCCGACCGAGCGGGCGAGATAGACGCCGTCGAGATAGATGCCCACGCCCGGGTCGATGTTGAAGGCAAAGTCATTGGCGCCGATGCCGCGGATGTAGGCGGCCAGCACCTGGCTCGATCCCGAGAACGGCGTGCCCGCATCGAGCGTGACGTTGGGCGCGATGTTGGAGAGAGACGAGACGCTGGTCACCGCGCGTTCCTGCAAGGCCGAAGCGGTGAAAGCGCTGATCGCGATCGGCACGTCCTGCACGTTTTCCGCGCGCTTCTGCGCGGTGACGACGATTTCCTGGATGCCCCCGTTGCCGCCCGTCTCCGCGCCACCTTGGGCTGTGGCGTTGGCCTGCGGCGCTTGCTGCGGCGCTTCCTGGGCCAGGGCCGGGCTGGCCAGCGCAATGGCCAGCGCGCCCACCGATACCGGTGCGAACTTCATGGTCTCTCTCCCTTTTTTCGGTGCGGGTTGTCCACAGATGCCCCTGACAATCTGTTCCGCTGTCGATGATGCTAAACCGGGCCGGGCGGTGGCGCTTGCATTGGCGCGCAAGCCGATCAGGACTCTGGCGCAATGCCCGGCGAGAAATCCGCCTGAAAACTCAGGCGCGCGTGCGCCATTCGCGCGGCGCCACGCCAAAACGCTGGCGGAAGCAACGCGCGAAATAAGCGCTGTCGTTGAAGCCCATCTCGAACGCCACTTCGGTGATGCTGGCACCCGGGGTGGCCGCGAGGCGCTCGGCCGCGCGGGCCAGGCGCCTTTCGAGGATGTAGCCGCTGGGCGTGGTGCCCATCATGGCAAAGACGTTCTGGATCGTGCGCACCGAAGCGTGGCAGGCATCGGCCAGCGTCAGGGTGCGCAGCGCCGGATCGCCCAGGTGCGCATCGACCAGCGCCAGTACCTTGTCGCGCAAGGCATGGTCGGTGGCACGCTCTTCCGGCCGGGTAGACCCGCGCATGGCCAATGCGACGAGATCATAGAACACCGCGCTCACGCCCTGCTGCCACTGCCGATCCTGGCCGCTCAGGTCTCCCTGATGCCACAGCGAGCGCAGGAAATCGTGGAACACCCGGCCACCGGGGCTCGCCCCGCACAAGCGGCGGCTGAGCATGTCATCCAGCCCCGGCACGCGCTCGGCCAGCGGCGCGCGCGGGAACTCCACCACCAGCAGTTCGTGCGCGGAAAGATCGAGCGTGTAGGACTGGTGCGGCGAGCCGATCACGAAATCGCCCGCTTCGAGCAGGCTTTCGGCCTGTCCCTGGCGATGCAGGCTGCGGCCCCGGCATTGCAGGTGCAGGATCAGGCGTTCCTCGGGCGCATCGTGACCCTGGCGACCGACAAACGAAGCGGTGGATCGTGGGCGGATCATGGCGAGGTCACCCACGGTCCACGACCACATCTCGCCCACGAAATCGCGGCCGCCGGTCTTCACATACGTGCCGGTGTAGATGCGATCGACCAGGTCGTTCCAATAGGTCAGGCGCTGGTCGGGCGCGACGGCATCGGTGGCGTAGCGTTGCACGGCATTCATCGGCGTGAGCTCCCCCAACGAAAACAACGATCAGGATCAGACGGTCGGCACGATCTCCGGCGAGTGCGCGGCAAGGCTGGCGCGGCCACGGCGGGCCACCACGCTGGGGGCGCTTTCCACCAGGCCGAGCGCCAGCACGCCCGCGACGAGACACAGCACCAGCATCAGCCAGATCGGCGCGGCCAGGCCATAGGCATCGGCCAGGAACCCGGCGAGGAAAGGGCTGAGCACCCCGCCGAGCACTTCGCCGATGCCCATCACCACACCCGTGAGCGTGGCAGTCAGGCGCGGGTCGACGCTTTCGGCCGGGATGGTTGCCATGAACATCGGAAACAGCCCGTTGAGCGCCCAGCCGAAGAAGAAGATGGCGCCCAGCATCCAGGCCGATCCGCCGTAATAGAGCGCGCCGAGCGGCAGGATCGCGCCCAGGAACGAAAAACCGATCATCACCGGGCGCCGGCCGATCGCATCTGACAGGGCCGGCACGGCAAAGCTGCCGATCCCCGCCGAAAGGCCGAGCGTGGCCATCAGCCAGCCCATCGTGCCCGGATCGAAACCGCGCCCCTTGGTGAGGAACAACGGCATGAACGCCCAGCACACCACCAGATAGGACACCAGCAGGATCGCGATCAGCGCGCAGAGCACGACATTGCGATGGCCGAACGCC
Organism: Novosphingobium pokkalii; assembly: GCF_014652855.1. Taxonomy (GTDB): domain Bacteria; phylum Pseudomonadota; class Alphaproteobacteria; order Sphingomonadales; family Sphingomonadaceae; genus Novosphingobium; species Novosphingobium pokkalii. The sequence goes on along the minus strand of NZ_BMZP01000001.1, from coordinate 95,056 downwards.
TCGCGCAGCGTGACTTTGGGCGCGTTGCCCTCGTGCGCGACAGCAGGCGGCTCGCGCAGGGTGAACCAGATCAGCGCGGCAGTGATCACGCCGGGCGCAGCGGCCAGATAGAACCCCTCGCGCCAGCCATAGGCCACCGCTAGCGGCACCAGCAGGATCGGCGCCAGCCCGGAACCCAGCAGGTTGGAACCCAGATTCTGCGCCACCCCCATTGCCAGGCCGCGTCGTTCGGGCGCGACTTCGCCCACGATCATGGCATGGCTGACTGGCATGACCCCGCCTTCGGCCGCGCCCATCAACAGGCGCGCGCCTAGCAGCATCAGGAACGAAGTGGCAAAGCCCGAGACCACCGAGCACAGGCAGAACGCCAGCGTGGCGACGACGACCACGGCCTTTTGCGCGCCCAGCCGGTCTGACACGCGGCCGACGACGAAGCCGGACAAGGCCCAGGTGAGCGAAAGCGCGGACGAGAACAGCCCGACTTGCGTGTTGGTGAGCCCAAGATCGGGCTGCACGAAGGGCATGAGGAAATTGAGCGCGTTGCGATCGAAGAACAGGATGCCGAAGTTGAGGCTGAGCAGCCCGGTAACCCACACCTGATAGCCGCGCCCGGCGCGCGCCGTGTCCACCGCCCCGCTCACAGGAACGGCCTCACAGGATCACTGCCATCCCAATCGCGGGACGCCTGCCACATCGCGGTGAAATGGCGGTCCATGCCTGGCGTGGCGGGGATCAGCTCGACGAAGCCCGGCGCGGCATCGTGCCCGCCTTCGAGATAGGCAACCGATCCGCCCGTCGGCACCGGCGCGCGGAAAGCCAAGGTATAGCCCCGCGCCAGATAGCCCGGCAGCATCGCGTCCACATCCAGACAGGCGATGCCGACATGGTGGAAGCCATGGCCGCGCGCCTCGATGGTCTCGCGATAGACCGATGGGTTGTCGTCCAGTGGCTGGATCAGTTCTATCTGCATGTGCCCGGCAAAGCCCATGGCGATGGCCACGTCCGCCATGGACGGCGTGCCGCGATAGACCTGCCCCTCGGTGAGGAAGTGGGGCAGCAGGAAAAACGGTCCCGCGCCGCAATCGCGGATGAAATGGTCGATCGCGGCGTTGATGTCTCGCACCACGAACGCCGTCTGGCAGATGCCGCCGATGGGCTGTCCATAGCCCAGCGTGGCGGCGGGGCCGATGGCCGGCATGACCTGGTCCAACGCTTGTGTCCTTTCCCTTGCGCGCGCAGGATCGCCGCCGGAAACCGGCGTCGGGCCATACCCCGCGTCATCCTCTTCCCGTTGCGCGCGGGCCGCTGCCGGGCCTCGTCGCGCGTGATGCTAGCGGCCGCAGCCGGTCACACCGTGATCACCACTTTGCCGAACAGGCCGGCCGAGGCCTGGTAGCGCCAGGCGTCCACCGCCTGGTCCATCGCAAAGGTCCGATCTACCACCGGCTTGATGCCATGCTGGTCGACGAAATCGTTGAGCCGCCGCGCCATCCCGGCCGAGCCGACGAAAATGCCGCGCAAGGTAGCGCCCTTGATCATCAGGCCATGCGGGCTGGTATCTCCGCTGCGGGTCAGCACTCCGATCAGGGCGATCTCACCCCCGAAGCCGACCGCCTGGATGCTCTGGGCCAGCGTTCCCGCGCCGCCCACTTCCACAACGTGATCCACCCCGCCCCCGGCCAGTTCGGCCGCGCGCGTGCCCCATTCCGGCGTGGTGCGGTAATTGATCGTGTCCTGCACGCCCAGCGCCCGCACACGCTCCAGCTTCTCGTCGGAGGAAGACGTGGCAATCACCCGTGCGCCGGCTGCCAGCGCAATCTGCGCGGCCAGCAGCGAGACGCCGCCCGTGCCGAGCACGAGCACGGATTGCCCCGGCCCGACCGGGCGCGGCCCTTCCATCAGCGCATTCCACGCGGTGACACCGGCACAGGGCAGGCATGCGGCCTGTTCGAACGACAGGCTTTGCGCGCAGGGCACCACGCCATGTGCGGGCAGGATCACCAAGTCCTGCAACATGCCGGTGGCCGGCGGTGCGCCCAGCGCCGGCCCGGCACCGGGATTGGGCGGCCCATCCTGCCAGTTCTGGAAAAACAGCCCGGCGACCCGGTCCCCCACTGCGTGGCTGGCAACGCCTTCCCCCACCGCAACGATTTCACCCGCGCCGTCTGACAGCGGCACCGTGTCCCGATCCACCGTGCCGCCGAAATAGTGGCCGAGCGGAATGAGCTGGTCACGATAGTTGAGCGAGCAGGCCCGCACCCGGACCGCCACTTCGCCAGGCCCGGGCGCAGGCTGTGGCACCTCCACCAGCGCCATGTCGTCGAGCGATTGCGCGCCCTTGCGGATAAGCCATTGCCGCATACAGCCCTCGATCTCCCCCAGGGCGAGCGCGGCACCTTGTGGCGGGCCGCGTCCTACGCCGTGTTTCGGATCATGACATAGCCGCAGCGCAATTTAATCAGTTAGACTAACAATTTTCACCAGGTGAAACGCTTTGTGGCGTGGGCCCGGCAAACTGGGCCAAAACCGCGCCGGCCGGCGCCCGCCCTTCCGCCGTCAGCGCGGCGCGTTCGATCGCCATCGCGATCTCGCGCGCGGTGTGCTTGAGCGCGCCGAGATGGCGCAGCATGACCGCATCATCGGTGCCGCGCTTGGCCGGCCAGGTGATGTTGATCGAAGCGACCGGCGCACCATCGAGCAGGATCGGCACGGCCATGGAGCGGCGCCCGTCGCGCAGCACGAGCTGTTTGGAGCGGTCGGGCCAGGGGTGCAGCGGTTCGCGCGCCGCATAGCCCCGCGCGCGCGTTTCCGCCAGGATCGCGCGCAGGTCGGCCTCGCTGCCTTCTTGCGGATGGCGCGGGCGCAGGCGGGCGATGATCGCGTCGCGCTCGTCCTCGCGGCAGGCGGCGAGATAGGCGCGGCCCGTGGCGGTGTGGATATACGAGAGTTTCACGCCCACCGGCCCGAGCGTGGCCGAGTCGAGGCGGAACAGCGGGCTGTTGGTCTCGACGATCTCCATGTGATCGAGGCGGGGCATCGCCAGCACCGATGGCCAGGATACCCGCGTCGACAGCGCCTTGAGCCAGGGTGAGGCGACTTCGGCGACATGCTCCAGCGTGAGTGCCTGAGAGCGGGCGCGCGCGTCCACGTGCGGCAGATAGGCTCCATCGGCAAGCCGCTGCCAGATCAGGCCTTTCTGCCCCAATGTCTGCAACATGCGCAGCAAGGTGGCCTTGGGCAAACCCAGCGCCACGTGCATTTCGTGCAGGCTGGCCGCGCGGCGCGCCTGCACTTGCAGCAAGACATCCAGTCCACGCTCCAGCGCGCGGACAGTCTTCACTTTCCGGTCCTGCATCCTGTCCCCCGGCCGCTGCGGCGGCTCGTTATGGTTTCATCTTGTGAAACGGAAGAATGGCGCAGCCGGTGGCAAAGTCAAATCCCTTGGCGCAACATCAGGACCGAGGGAGAGAACCGACCATGACCGAAAGGGAAAGCACGCGGGCGCCCAGCGTCCTGCTGGTGATCACGCAGGATACCAAGGAAGAGGAAGCGCGCTTTGCCCGCGCCGCGCTGGAAGCGGCCGGGGTGCGCGTGGTTCACCTCGATCCCAGCGTGCGGCGCACGGTGGGCGGTGCCGAGATCAGCCCCGAAGACGTGGCGGCGGCGGCGGGCATGACGATCGAGGAGGTGCGCGCGCTGGGCCACGAGGGCAAGTGCCAGGCCGCGATGATCCAGGGCGCGATCGCCGCCGCCCATGCCTGGGACGCGCGCGAGCCGATCTCGGGCATTCTCGCGATCGGCGGCTCGATGGGGTCGGCCCTGGCCGGCGCCCTGATGCAGAGCTTTCCCTATGGCCTGCCCAAGCTGATCGTCTCGACCATGGCCTCGGGCTTCACCAAGCCCTACATGGGGATCAAGGACATCGCGATGATGAACGCGGTGACCGATATCTCGGGCCTCAACACCATCAGCCGCGACGTGTTCGGCAATGCCGCCCGCGCCGTGGCCGGCATGGCCCATGGCTATGACCACAACGCGCCGGCGGAAAAGCCGCTGGTGCTGATCACCACGCTCGGGACGACCGAAGCCTCGGTGCGCCGCGTGCGCCAGGCGCTGGAAAGCGACGGGTGCGAAGTCATGGTGTTCCATTCCTCCGGCGCGGGCGGCCCCACGCTCGACGGGCTGGCCCAGGCCAAGGACGTCGCGCTGGTGCTGGACCTGTCGCAGACGGAAATTCTCGATCACCTGATGGGCGGGCTGGCCGACAGTGGCCCCGATCGCGGCAAGGCGGCGCTGGCGCGCGGCATTCCCACGGTGCTGGCGCCGGGCAATGCCGATTTCATCATCGCCGGCCCGATCGACGTGGCGCGCGCGCAGTTCCCGGGCCGCCGCTATCATGAGCACAATCCGCAGCTTACCGCCGTGCGCACCACGATCGACGACCTGAAACGGCTGGCCGATCACCTCGCGGCCAACGTGGCCGCCGCGCGGGGCCCGGTGCACGTGATCACGCCGCTGCATGGCTTTTCCAGCCACGACAGCCCGCAAGGCCATATCATGGACCGCGCCGTGCCCGCGCCGTTCGCCGACTATCTGCGCCAGGCGATGCCCGCGCATGTGCCGGTGCAGGTGGTCGACGCCCATTTCAACGACCCGGCCTTTTCCGATGCCGTAATCGCCACCGCGCGAGCCTTGCTGGCCGAGCGCACCGCGCGCGCGGCCTGAGCCCGCCCCGAAGGGACCGCCATGATTCCAGACCTTCCACTCACCGCCGAAGACGTGGCCGAGATTGCCGAGATCCTCGCCCAATCCGGCTATCGCGAACTTGACCTGGCCACCCGGCGCTTCCGCCTGCGCGTGGCCCGCGCCGGAGACGGCAGCGCCGAGGGGACAACGCAGGAATGGCAATGGGCCGGTGATGCGCCCGCGGTGGCCGAGGCGGCCGGTGCGGAAGCGGTTGCCGATCCCGACGTGATCGCCAGCCCCCTGCCCGGCACCTTCTACCATGCCCCGCAACCCGGCGCGCCGCCGTTCGTGGCGGTGGGAGACGCAGTGACGGCGGACACCGTGGTGGGCATTGTCGAAACCATGAAACTGATGAACCCGGTCCATGCCGGGCGCGCCGGGACGGTGGCCGCCGTTCTCGCGGCCAATGGTGCCCTGGTGGCCAAGGGCGCACCGCTCGTGCGCCTGTCCTGAAAGCATAGCTCCATGACAATCCAGCGCCTGTTCATCGCCAATCGCGGCGAGATTGCCCTGCGCGTGCTGCGCACCGCCCACAAGATGGGGATCGAAACCGTCCTGGGCGTTTCGGAAGCGGACGCCGCGTCGCTGCCTGCGCGCCTGGCCGGCCGCGCCGTGGTGCTTGGCCCCGGCCCTTCGGCGCAGAGCTATCTGGCCATCGACCGGGTGGTCGCCGCCGCGCACGAGACGGGCTGCGATGCCGTGCATCCCGGCTATGGCTTCCTGTCAGAAAATGCCGCCTTCGCCCGCGCCGTAGCAGCGGCGGGCATGGTCTTCGTCGGCCCGGCGGTGACCACGCTGGAGGGCATGGGCGACAAGCTGGCCGCGCGGGCCCTGGCGCTGGCTGCGGGCCTGCCGGTGCTGCCTGGCGGCGAGGCGGAAACCGCCGCCGCCGTGGCCGAGCGCGTGCGGCAGACCGGCTATCCCCTGTTGCTCAAGGCTGTGGCGGGCGGTGGCGGCAAGGGCATGCGCCGGGTCGACCGCGCGCAAGACCTTGACGCCGCGCTGGCCATGGCCCGCGCCGAAGCGCAGGCCGCGTTCGGCAACCCGGCGGTCTATGTCGAACGCTTCGTGGCGCGCGGGCGCCATGTCGAAGTGCAGATCCTGGGCGATGGGCAGACTGCGCTGCACCTGGGCACGCGCGATTGCTCGATCCAGCGCCGGTTCCAGAAGCTGGTCGAGGAAGCGCCCGCTCCGGCCATGCCGGACGACGCCCGCGCCGCGATCGAGCAGGCCGCCGTGCGCCTGGCGCAGCACATCGGCTATCGCGGCGCGGGCACGGCCGAATTCCTGGTCGATGCCGAGGATTTCTCGTTCTATTTCCTCGAACTCAACGCGCGCATCCAGGTGGAGCACCCGGTCACCGAGGCGATCACCGGGGTCGATCTGGTGGAACAGCAATTGCTGGTGGCGATGGGGCACCCGCTTTCGCTGACCCAGGCCATGGTGCGCCCGCATGGGCACGCCATCGAGGTGCGGATCAATGCCGAAGACCCCGACGCCGATTTCCGCCCCGCGCCCGGCACCGTGCGCCGCGCGGCCTGGCCGGCCGGACCGGGCATTCGCGTGGACAGCCACATTGCCGATGGCGGCGAAGTGCCGCCGTTCTATGATTCGCTGCTGGGCAAGCTGATCGTCCATGGCGCGACGCGCGCCGAAGCGGTGGCGCGCATGGAAGCGGCGCTACGCCACCTGGCGATCGATGGCCTGCCCACCACGGCGCCGCTCCACCGCCGCATCCTTGCCGATCCCCGCTTCATCGCAGGCGGGGTGGACACCGGCTTCCTGGCCGGCCTCAACCCCACGGAGCCCCAGCCATGACCGCGATCCGCCTCGTCGATGTTACCATGCGCGATGGCAACCAGAGCCTGTGGGGCGCCACCGGCCTCCACACCGCCCACATGCTCCAGGCCGCCGCGTTGACCCAGGCCTGCGGCTTTGCCGCGATCGACTTCACCTCGTCGAGCCACATGGCCGTGGCCGTCCGCTATTTCCGCAACAACCCGTGGGAACGCCTGCGCCGCATGGCCGCCGCCATGCCCACCACGCCGTTGCAGTTCATCACCACGGGCCTGCGCTTCATCGCCTGGCAACAGGCCGATCCCGAATTCATGCGCCTGGTCTATCGCACGCTGCAAACCAACGGCGTGGGCCGCTTCGTACTGCTCGATCCGATGCACGAAGTGCCAGCCGTGATCGAGGCGGCGCGGCTGGTGAAACAGGAAGGCGGTGCGCAGGTCATGGCCGCGCTCACCTTCACGCTGTCGGCCATCCACACCGATGGCTTCTATGCCGATTTCGCCCGCGCCCTGGCGCAGTGCCCCGACATAGACCTGTTCTATATCAAGGATCCGGGCGGGCTGCTGTCGGTGGACCGGGTGCGCACCCTGGTGCCGGCGGTCAAGGCGGTGATCGGGGCCAAGCCGCTGGAAATCCACGCCCACACCACCATCGGCCAGGGCATGCTGACCAGCCTGGAAGCGGCGCGGCTGGGCATTTCGGCCATCCATGTCGGCGTTGGCCCCGGTGGCGACGGCTCTTCCCTGCCAGAGGCGAACCGCATGGTCGCCAACCTGGAAGAGGCCGGGCACACGGTGGACATCGACAAGGCGGCGCTGGCGCGGCTCACCGCCTATTGGCAGCGGGTCGCGCGGGCCGAAGGGCTGCCGCCCGGCGCACCGCAGAATTTCGATGCCAGCTTCCTGCGCCACCAGATCGCCGGCGGGGTCATGACCACCACCGCGCGCCAACTTGCCGAACTGGGCCTGGCCGACCGGCTCGACGCGGTGATCGCCGAAACCGGCCAGGTCCGCGCCGAGCTTGGCTATCCGATCATGGTCACGCCGTTTCCGCAGATGGTCATGAGCCAGGCGCTGTTCAACGTGATCGGCACGCGCCGTTATGCGCAAGTGTCGGATCAGGTCATCCGCTATTGCCTGGGCAAGTTCGGCAAGCCAACATCGCCCATCGATCCGGCGGTGCTGGCCACGATCATGGATCGCCCACGCGCCCGCGAGCTGGAGGCCGAGCCGACCTTCCCCGCCCTGGCCGACTTGCGCCGCCAGTTCGGGCATGGCCTGCCCGACGAGGAATTCCTGCTGCGCGCGGTGATGCCAGGCGACCAGGTCGATGCCATGCTCGCTGCCGGCCCCTCGCGCGCCACCTATACGCCCGAAGCGGCGCCGCTGCTTGCCCTGTTCCGCCGGCTGGCCGCGCAGCCCGACGCCCGCGACCTGGTGGTCGAACGCCCGGGCTTTCGCCTTGCCCTTCATGCCGGAGCCAGCCTGTGACGATCATCTCCCCCGACCATGCCGCGCGGCTGCGCGATGCCGCCGGTTTCGTGTTCGACATGGACGGCACGATTGCCCTGGGCGATGCCAAGAGCGGCGGCCACAAGGCCCTGCCCCATGCCGTGGCCCTGCTGGAAACGCTGGAGCGGCGCGGCATCCCCTTCGTGGTTTTCACCAATGGCACGGCCAAGGCACCGGCTGACTATGCTGCCTCGCTGCGCGCCGCCGGGTTTCCCGTCAGCGATGCGCAGATGCTGACCCCGTCTGCCAGCGCGGCCGCCTGGTTCGTTGCGCAAGGCATGCGCCGCGTGCGCGTCCTCGGCAATGCCGGGTGTGCTGCTCCGCTGCGCGCGGCCGGGCTGGAGGTGATCGATCCAACCGCGCCGGCGCAGGACGTGGAAGCGGTCTACACCGGATGGTTTCGCGAGTTCGATTTTGCCGCGCTGGAAGCCGCCTGCGACTCGCTGTGGCACGGCGCGCGGCTGTTCACCGCCAGCAACGTGCCGTTCTTTGCCACCGCCACCGGCCGCGCGATCGGATCGAGCTTTGCCATCAATGCCATGCTCACCGCGATGACCGGCAAGCGCGCCCGCATCCTCGGCAAGCCGTCGCGCGTGGCGCTTGACGTCGCGCGCCAGGTCATGGGCCTGCCCCGCAGCGCTGTGCGGCAGATGGTCGTGGTGGGCGACGATCCGGCCTTGGAAATGCGCATGGCCAATGCCGCCGGCGCGCTCGCCGTGGGGCTGACCACCGGCCTGATGCAATCGACCACCGATCTTCCCGCGCGCGATACCCCGGCTGTGCTGCTCACGGGGCTGGAGCCGGTACTGGCGGCGCTGGGTTAGGCCGCTTTTGGAACGGCCGGCCAACCAGTCACTTGCACTTGCACGCCGGCTTTTTCGTCTTCTGCTTGGTCGTGGCGAATTCCGGCCGCGTCAGCGCACCATCGCCGTTGGCGTCGGCAGCCTTGAACTTGTTGTCGGTGCTGACGGCCCATTCGTCGAAACTGAGCAGGTTGTTGCCGTCGGTGTCCAGCTTGCGGAAATCCTTGGCGCGGGGGGCGAGCATCTCGGCGCGCGTGATGCGGCCGTCGCGGTCCTTGTCGAACCGGTCGAACCGGCGCTGCTCGCGCGTGGCCTCGCTGGCATGGGGCAAGGCCGGGCCTTGCAGGCCATCGCCGTCGGCAGTGGGCAGACCTTCATCCTCACCGGCTTCGGAAGGGACGCCACTGGGCATGGTGGCCACAGCGGGCATGCTCTGCACGGCCGCGTGCCCCTGCCACCAGAACACGCCCGCCGCCACCAGCATCAGCGCACCCAGCGCACCCACCAACGTCCTGTTCATGCCGCCCCCTTGCCGCTTTACGTAATTTTACGTTGCAGCCGGGGCATTCCATAGAGGGAAGCGATACCGATTTGGCAGGATCAACGGCCGATCAGGCCCAACCGCAGTGCACGCAGGAACCGGCCCAGCGGCGTGCCATTCTCGCCGTGCAAGGCCATGCCACGCAACACGGCCAGCGGCCGCATGGCGCGTGGCAGGCGTGGGGCCGGGGCGGCGAGCGGTGCCAGAGCACGCCACTCGCGTGCGGCCCGTTCAACGGTGGGCATATCGGAAACATGGGAAAGCCGCGCCAGGGCGGCCATCACGCCGACGCGGGCTTCATCGAGCGGCGCTGCGCCCTCCTCGCCCACGTGCAGCGCTTCATAGCCATCGACCAGCGCCGACAGCGCGGCGCGCTCGGCATTCCAGGGGCCAAGGGCCGCCAGCAAAGGCTCGCCCTTGGGCCACCGGGTGGCGTCTTCGGCCAGGCGATCACGCCACCAGGCGAGGCGCAACTGGATCATGATCGCATCGCGCCCGTCGCGCGCGGCATCGGCCAGGCGCTGCTCCAGCGCGAAATAGCCGATCCACAGCGGGCGCGTGGCCGCCGGGGCATAGCTTGCCGCCAACCGTTCCAGTGGCGGCAAGCTATCGATCAGATCCTGCATCAAGAACGATCAGCCACCGCGTTTCAGCGGTAGCAGACCTTCTTCACGGCCGCGACGATCTTGCCCGCGTCGATCAACGCAGCCTTTTCGAGATTCGCGGCATAGGGCATCGGCACGTCTTCATTGCACACGCGCAGGACCGGGGCATCGAGGCTGTCGAACCCTTCTTCCATGGCGATGGCAATGATTTCCGACGCGACGGAGCAGATCGGGAAGCCTTCCTCGGCCACAACCATGCGGTTGGTCTTGGCCAGGCTGGCCAGCACGGTTTCCTTGTCGAGCGGGCGCAGCGTGCGCAAGTCGATCACTTCGGCCTCGATGCCTTCCGCGGCAAGCTGCTGCGCGGCATCGAGCGCAAAGCCCACGCCGATCGAGTACGACACGATCGTCACGTCCTTGCCTTCGCGCACCACGCGGGCCTTGCCGATCGGCAGCACGAAATCGTCAAGCTGCGGCACATCGAAGGTGCGGCCATAGACGAGTTCGTTTTCCAGGAAGACCACCGGGTCCTGGCTGCGGATCGCGGCCTTGAGCAGGCCCTTGGCATCGGCGCTGTCATAGGGCGCGATGACCACCAGGCCGGGGACCGAGGCATACCACGGGCCATAGTTCTGGCTGTGCTGAGCGCCGACGCGGGCCGCCGCGCCGTTGGGGCCACGGAACACGATCGGGCAGCGCATCTGGCCGCCGGACATGTAGTTGGTCTTGGCCGCCGAGTTGATGATGTGGTCGATCGCCTGCATGGCGAAGTTGAACGTCATGAACTCGATCACGGGCTTGAGACCGCCCATCGCCGCGCCGGCGCCGATGCCGGCAAAGCCGTATTCGGTGATCGGGGTGTCGATCACGCGCTTGGCACCGAATTCGTCGAGCAGGCCCTGGGTCACCTTGTAGGCTCCCTGGTACTCGGCGACTTCCTCGCCCATCACGAACACGCCGGGGTCGGCGCGCATTTCCTCGGCCATGGCGTCGCGCAGGGCTTCGCGCACGGTGGTGGGGACCATCGTGGTGCCGGCCGGGATTTCCGGATCGGCAGCGGGCTTGGCGTCATGACGCGGCGCGATTGCCGCGACGGCCTGGGCCTTGGGATCGGCAGCCGGTTCGGCGGCGGGAGCGGGCGCCGCTTCGGGCGACGCAGCCGGGGCAGCAGGCTCGTCCTCGCCCTGGAGCGTGGCGATCACGGTGCCGACCTTCACGCCTTCGGTGCCTTCGGTCACCAGCAGTTCGCCGATGGTACCTTCGTCGATGGATTCGAATTCCATCGTCGCCTTGTCGGTTTCGATCTCGGCGAGGATATCGCCGGACTTGACCGTGTCGCCGGGCTTCACCAGCCACTTGGCCAGCGTGCCCTCTTCCATCGTCGGGGAGAGGGCGGGCATCTTCAGTTCAATTGCCATCTCAGTACGTCTCCACCAGCACGTCGGTATAGAGCTCTGCCATGTCCGGCTCGGGCGAGCTTTCGGCAAAGTCGGCGGCCTGGGCCACCTGCTGGCGAATCTTCTTGTCGATGTCCTTGATCGCGTCTTCGCTCACGCCGCGCTTGAGCAGTTCCTGCTTGGCGCCTTCGATCGGATCGTGCTTGTCGCGCATTTCCTGCACTTCTTCACGGCTGCGATACTTGGCCGGGTCAGACATCGAGTGACCGCGATAGCGATAGGTGTTGAGTTCCATCAGCACCGGGCCATTGCCGCCGCGCACATATTCCAGCGCCACTTCGGCCGCCTGGCGCACTTCCAGCACGTCCATGCCGTTGACCGGCATGCCGGGGATGCGGAAGGCGGTGCCGCGACGGTAGAAATGGGTTTCGGCCGAGCCGCGCTTGACCGCCGTGCCCATGGCATAGCCGTTGTTTTCCACCACGAACACGATCGGCAGCTTCCACAGCGCGGCCATGTTGAAGGTTTCGTAGACCTGGCCCTGGTTGGCCGCGCCGTCGCCGAAATAGGCCATGCACACGCCGCCGTCTTCACGGTACTTGTGGGCAAAGGCCAGGCCCGCGCCAAGCGAGACCTGCGCGCCGACGATGCCGTGGCCGCCATAGAACTTGTGCTCGGTCGAGAACATGTGCATCGACCCGCCCTTGCCGCGCGAGATACCCGCACCGCGACCGGTCAGTTCGGCCATGATCACCTTGGGATCGATGCCATAGGCCAGCATGTGGCCATGGTCGCGATAGCCGGTAATGACGCTGTCGTGCCCTTCGTTGAGTGCCGACTGCAAGCCCACCGCCACGGCTTCCTGGCCGATGTAGAGGTGGCAGAAGCCGCCGATCAGGCCCAGGCCATAGAGCTGGCCCGCCTTTTCCTCGAAGCGGCGGATCAGCACCATCTGCTCATAGAACTTGAGCAGTTCAGCGTCCGACGCATCATAGCGCTTGTTGTTCGCGTGCGCCTGCTGAAGGCTGCGCAGGGCGAAAGTGGCGTCATCCTCGACCGGGCTGCTCAGCGCGGCCGACACGTCGGGAACCGACGCGGCCACAGCAGCAGGCTTGGGGGCGGAGGAGCGGGGATTGGCGGCGCGCGGCCTGGCGGACTTGGCCAAGTCTCAATATCCTTATTCTGGCTGCCTCTAGGCTCTGCGGTTTCGCAAAACCGGCTTTCCCATTGGACCATCATCGCGGCTTTCGCAACGCCCAACGCACGGCAAGATGATAATTGATGCGGCGAAAATGGCGCCGCTCCGCGTTTATACTAGTATAACGCGAAAGTGCTGCAACGCGGCATTGCAGTGCACACTTGATCGCAGCCGCACGAAGCCCTGCCCAAGCGCGCCGGCGCGGCATCGTGGCAGGCGACGCGGGACGGCAAATGGCAAAGCGACCGGCCGCCCCAAACGGACGCCGGTTCGCGGCATGATTGCCGCAGTACATGATGATGAAAGGGGGTGGCGCACCCGGAACGATTCGAACGTCCGACCCTCAGATTCGTAGTCTGATGCTCTATCCAGCTGAGCTACGGGTGCCTGCCGATGTCTGCCCGCAAGGGCGCTTCCCGAAGGAAGGAATGGCGCACCCGGAACGATTCGAACGTCCGACCCTCAGATTCGTAGTCTGATGCTCTATCCAGCTGAGCTACGGGTGCCTGCCATGTATGGCCCATCAGGGCCTTTCCCCTGCCCCATGCTCCACGAGAGAGAATGGCGCACCCGGAACGATTCGAACGTCCGACCCTCAGATTCGTAGTCTGATGCTCTATCCAGCTGAGCTACGGGTGCCGGGGAGCCGCGCCTCTATGTCAGACCGGCCAGGTTGGCAAGCACCTTGTTCAGGCCTCAAGCAATTTTTGTGCAGTTATGCACAGTGCAATGTCGAGCGGCGGCATTGTCGCCTCCACTGCCAGCGCACGCAGGCCCGCGCCATCGACCCATTGCAGGGCCGCGCCGGGTTCGGCCACGGGCGTGCCCTGCCAGGCGGCACAGCGATAGAGCAGCAGGACCAGATCGCGCCCCGCCGCCAGCCCTTCGTGGGCACTGCGCACCGCAAAGGTGAGCGGCACGCAGTCGGCCGGATCGACCGCGATCCCCAGCTCCTCCGCCAGTTCACGGACCAGCGCCTCGGCCGGCGTCTCGCCCGGCTCCACCTTGCCGCCGGGAAACTCCCACAGGCCGCCATGGTGCTTGCCCAGGGGCCGTTGCTGAAGCAGCAGGCGCGCCTCGGCGCTTTCCCCGCGCACAAGCGCCCCTGCGACCACGAGGAGCGGCAATGCGGCGCTGGCAGGCACCACGGGCGAGAGAGTGGACGACATCGGTTAATCCTATCGCGAACAGGCTAGGGACAAGACCACGGGGCCTCTGCAACGCTTTCTTAGGCGGCGCTCCGTTATGCGGATCGATGCATAGGTGGATGGGGCCCAACGATGAAGAACTTCTTGCGCAAGATCGCGCGCGAACGCGACGCGGTGACGCTGGTGGAATACGGCCTGCTGGTGGGCGTGCTGGGCCTGTCGATCGTTTTCGGGCTGAATGCGTTTACCAATCAACTCTACCGTCTTTGGCACATTGTCGATGATCACACGACCGCAGCGGCCAATTCCCATTAAGTGCATCTTAGGTTTTCCTGCCTAGAGACGGCCTTGTCCGCAGCGACGCGAAAGACCGATGCGGGCCGGGAAAAAGAAGACCTCTTCAGGAGAAGAATTATGAAGCTGATCCGCGACCTGTTCCGCAACGAAGACGGCGCCACCGCCATCGAATACGGCCTGATCGCCGCTCTGATCGCCGTTGCCGCCATCACCGCCATGGGCGCGCTGGGCAACTCGCTGGGCAACACGTTCAACCTCGTGTCGAACGACATGAACAACGCTTCGGACGGCAAGCTCTAAGAGCGGGCTGCCGCAAGGCGCCGAACCGGAAGGGCGGAAGAAGGCGGGGGCCTTTTTCCGCCCTTTTTCGTGCGCCGGCCCAAGTGGCTCCAGGCGCGAGCAAGAAAAAGGCCGCCGGACGTGCTTGTCCGGCGGCCTTTTTCGCGCAAGGAGAAAACAATCAGGCGCCGATGCGCAGGAACCGTTCGGCGCGCAGGGCGCGCAGGGCATCGGCGTTCTTGCCGGCCAGGTGATCCAGTTCCTCGCCAATCGCCGCCGCCAATGCCGTGCAGGTGGCAGCCGGATCGCGATGAGCGCCGCCGACCGGTTCGGGCACGATGCGGTCGATGACGCCGAGCGCGAGCAGATCCTGCGCCGTCACTTTCATCGCCTCGGCCGCTTCGGGGGCCTTTTCGGCTGTGCGCCAAAGGATCGAGGCGCAGCCTTCGGGCGAGATCACCGAATAGACCGCGTGTTCCAGCATCAGCACGCGCTCGGCGCTGGCCAGGGCCACGGCGCCGCCCGAGCCACCCTCGCCCACGATCGTGGCGACCATCGGCACGCCCAGCGCCAGGCAGGCCTCGGTCGAGCGGGCGATGGCTTCGGCCTGGCCGCGCTCTTCGGCTTCCACGCCGGGAAACGCGCCAGAGGTATCCACCAGCGTCACCACCGGCAGCCCGAATCGGCTGGCCATTTCCATCAGGCGCACCGCCTTGCGATAGCCTTCGGGCTTGCCCATGCCGAAGTTGTGGCGGATGCGGCTTTGCGTGTCGTTGCCCTTTTCGTGGCCGATCAGCATCACACGACGGTTGCCGAGCCGGGCAAAACCGCCGATGATCGCCTGATCCTCGCCGAACAGGCGATCCCCGCCCAGCGGCATAAACCCGGTGAACATCCGCTCCACATAGTCGCGGAAATGCGGCCGCGCGGGATGGCGGGCCACCTGGGTCTTTTGCCACGGCGAAAGCGCACGATAGGTATTGGCCAGAAGCTCGGCCGACTTGGTTTCAAGACGACGGATCTCGGCGGCGATATCCAGTTCCCCGCTGGCGGCGGCGGTATCGCGCAGTTCGGCGATACGGGCTTCCAGGGCGGCGACGGGCTTTTCGAATTCGAGGTACGAAATCATGGCGCCTGCGCTAGGGACACGCGGGCATTTGGTCAATGGGGGCACGTGGCCTGTCAGGCCGATCAGCGATGGCGCAGCGGGTGCTTTTCGTTGACCAACGCCACCAGTCGCGCGGAATCGACGTGCGTGTAGATTTCGGTGGTGGCAATGTCGGCATGGCCGAGCAGCGTCTGCAAGACGCGCAAGTCTGCCCCGCCTTCCAGCAGATGCGTGGCAAAGGCGTGGCGCAGCACGTGGGGGCTGACCTTTTCCGGATCGATCCCGGCGCGCAGGGCCAGATCACGCACAAGCTGGAACAGACGCACGCGCGAGAGGTGCCCGCCGCGCGGACTGGGAAAGAGGTGGCGCGAACCACCGGGGCGCACCGCCAGCCAACGGCGCAGCGCGGCCAGCGCGCGCGTGGAAACCGGCACCAGCCGCTGTTGCCCGCCCTTGCCGGTTATCGCCAGGAACGGCACGTCCCGCGGCAGCGCGGTGAGCGGCAGCGAGACCAGTTCGGTGGCGCGCAGGCCCGAGCCATAGAGCAGTTCCACCAGCGCCAGCAGCCGCACGCCTTCGGGCGTGCCGGCGGCGGCATCGGCCTCGGCCGTTTCCAGGAACCGCGCGATTTCGGCATGATCGAGCAGGCGCGGCAAAGGCCGCCGCGCGCGCGGCCGCACCAGCGCGACGGAAGGATCGTCTTCGCGCAAGCCCTCGTCCTGGGCAAAGGCCATGAACTGGCGCAGCGCCGAAATCTTGCGCGCTTGGCTGGCCGGGGCAAGATCGGCCCAGCTCTGTGCCAGGCCGGTCAGCGCCTGGGCATCGGCTTCCACCAGATTGCCGACAACGCTTTCCGCGCCGGCCAGATCGCGCGCATAGGCGGCCAGCGTATTGGCCGCCGCGCCACGTTCGGCCGCCATCATTTCCAGAAACGCGGTGACGGCCGGAGAGGCAGGGCCAGCGGCACGCTTGCCGCGTGTCACACCCGCGCCACCGCTTCGGCCGCGATCATCCGCGCTTCGCCATCCAGGCCCACGCGGCGCAGCGCCGAAACCATGTGATAGAGATGCACCGCCGTCATCTTGTCCCAGCTTTGCGCCTGCATGCCAAAGCCGGCGAGCAGCGCGACCAGCGCCGGATTGTTCGATTCGGCCGCATCGTCGATGGCGCGGGTCCAGCGCGTCTGGCGGTTCATGTCGACCTTGAGCTTGCCGGCAAAGGCATTGGCGGTGTTGCCGTCGATCCGGCCCAGCCCCATCAGCCCGGCAAGCAGGAACTGCGAGCGCAAGGCGCCACTGCTTTCATCGCCGCTCTGGAACGTATCGAGGGCATCGTTGCCGATGGCCGTGGCCTTGGCCGGCGCGGACAGGGCAATAAGGCCCCAGGGCTCGCTGCCCACGGCGACCACGCCGCTCCAGCGCGCCGCGTTGGCATCGAGCCCGGCAGTCAGCATAGAGGCGATCAGCCCGCCGGCATCCCCGGCCAGATCGGGGCTCGGCACCATGCGCGCGGCGGCATAGGCGGTCAGCACCAGGCGCGAATAGGCGCGATCGGGATCATCGGCATTGCCCCACAGTGTCTTGATCGCGGCCAGACGGTCGCTCGCTTCGGGCGCGGTATAGGCCGTGCGCAACTGGTCGGCCAGCGGGCCCCAGGTCTTGTCCTGATCGGCGCCGTCCTGCGCGTTGATTTCGGCCAACTGGCTGTAGAGATCAACCATCGCCGCGCTCGACAGGATGCCGCGCCCGGCGGCGACATCGGCCGCTGCGCAGCGCGAAGGCAGCGGCAGCATCGGGGCGCGGACGGCCATAACGGCATAGTCGGCCCAGGCCTGCTCGCGCAGCGACTGCGGCGGCTCAATCCCCACGGCAAAGGCCAGGCCGGTGCGCCACGGGGTGAGCTGGTCGACATCCTTCCATTCGATATTGACCGCGCGCCGCGTGGCCGAGGTGGCCCCGGCCAGCTTCTGCGCCAGCAGGATATCGATCTTGTCAGGCCCGCCCCGGCGCAGCAGCCGGTCAAGCTGGGCCATGGCCGGCGGGCCATCGCCGGTAAAGCCGGAGCAGATCGCGCGGGTCAGATCCCAATTCGCGCCCTGACGCCCGGCGGCGGTGAGCGCGGTGATCGGGCACAGCCCCACCGGATCGGCCGTTGCCAGGAATGCGTTCATCGCCGCATCTTCCAGGCCCGGCGTGAAAAAGCCGCTGTCGACCGACTGCACCATGGCGCGCGCGGCATCGGCTTCGCCCATGCGCAGCAGCAGCCCGGCGCGCAGTGCGGCCCAATCGGCGCCGTTCATGCCCACCGGCGTGTCCATGCGGCTGGCCAGCGCCCGGCGCACCAGGATGTGGCCCCAGCGCGACACCATCGGCCCGCGCATGCGGCCCAGCAGCTCCTGCACGAAGGCGCCATTGAGATAGTGCGTGGAAGTGGCCGGAAAACCGCCATCGACCTGGTCGATCACGCCAACCCGCGCCAGGCTGCGCTGCGCGCTGGGCGGAATGTCATACTTGGGCTGCGCCTTGGCGATCAGCGCGTCGAGCGTGGCCGGATCGATCGAATCCAGCGGATCGGCCGGACCGGCGGCGCTGGCGCTGACATCGGCATTGTCATCGAGCGGCAGCGGCTGGATCACTGGAGAGGCCACGGCAGCCGGTGCCGCAGCCGGTTTCGCGGCCGACGCCGCGACCGGGGCAGCCGGTTTGGCGGCGGCCGGCTTGGGCTTGGCCTGAGGCGCCTTGGCAGGCTGGGCCACAGGCTTGTCGAAGCCGGGCGGCAACAGCGATTCCTGGGCGAGCAGGGCACCGGTCATGCCGGCGAGCGCCGCGCAGCCGAGCAAGGCGTGACGCAACCGGACAGGACGAATAAAGCGCGGCATCATGGCTTGCTTCCCAAAGTCGTGGTGGCGGCGGCATTTGGCGCTGCAATCGGCTGTTCGATCCAGTCGGCGCGGCGCGGACCGCCCAGCGCCCAAGCGAGCATGATCAACCCGACAGCAATGGCGGCAACCAGGCCGCCGCCGATCGCCGGCCATGGCAGGTGCCGGAGCGCGTTCTGGCGCAAGCCCTCGCCCGCTCCCTCATTCTTGCCTGTCTGCATCGAACTCTCGGTGTTCACGTTGCCTCGCTGCCACGGCGCTTGCGCTTGGCCCTAGCGCAAGTATAGGCGGCGCGGCAATGGACCACGACAGCGCTCCTCTCTCCATGGCGGAAATAGCCCGCATCGCCCGGCGGCTCGATCGGCCCGTCGTGCTGGTGGGCATGATGGGCGTGGGCAAGACCACGGTGGGCCGCAAGCTGGCCAGCCTGCTGGATGTGCCGTTCATCGATGCCGACGAAGAGATCGAGCGCGCGGCGCAGATGCCGATCCCGGAAATCTTCGCCACGTATGGCGAGCCCTATTTCCGCAGCGGCGAGCGCCGGGTGATCGCCCGCCTGCTTGACGGCGCCACGCCCGCCCGGCGCAAGGTGCTGGCCACCGGCGGCGGCGCTTTCGTCGATGCCGAAACGCGGGCGCTGATTCTCGACAAGGCGGTGTCGGTGTGGCTCGACAGCGATATCGATACTCTGGTCGAGCGTGTAGGCCGCAAGGACAACCGCCCCTTGCTGCGCGGCGGCAACCCGCGCGAGATTCTCGCCCGCCTGCGCGACGAACGGCGCCCGGCCTATCAACAGGCCGCGATCCACATCACCAGCGGCAACCTGCCCCACGGGGTCACGGCCAGCCGCATCCTGAAAGCGATTGACGCATGGCTGTAATCCCCGTCGCCATTGCTGGCGCCCCCTATGACGTGGTGATCGAGGAAGGCGCCCTCGCCCGCGCCGGCGCCCTGTGCCGCCCGTTCCTGCGCAAGGACACCGTGGCCGTGGTGACGGACGAAAACGTCGCCGGCGCCTGGCGCGAGACCGTGGCAGCCAGCTTTGCCGCTCAGGGCATTGCCAGCCACTGGCTGGTGCTGCCCGCCGGGGAAGCGACCAAATCGTGGGAAAACCTCGCCCGCGTGGTCGATTGGCTGCTGCATCTGGAAGTGGAGCGCAAGGACAACATCGTCGCGCTGGGCGGCGGCGTGATCGGCGATCTCACCGGCTTTGCCGCCTCGATGGTCAAGCGTGGCTGCGGCTTCATCCAGATGCCCACGACGCTGCTGGCGCAGGTCGATTCGAGCGTGGGCGGCAAGACCGCGATCAACACGCCCGTGGGCAAGAACCTGGTCGGCGCGTTCCACCAGCCCAGCCTGGTGCTGGCCGATCCGCTCAGCCTCGATACGCTGCCCCTGCGCGATGTGCGCGCCGGCTATGCCGAAGTGGTGAAGTATGGCCTGATCGACGATCCGGAATTCTTCTTCTGGTGCGAAGCCAACGCGCAGTGCCTGCTCGCCGGAGAGGCAGATGCGCGCGAACATGCCATCGCCCGCAGCGTGGCGGCCAAGGCGCGGATCGTCGCGGCGGACGAGAAGGAAACCACCGGCGTTCGCGCGCTGCTCAACCTGGGGCACACCTTCGGCCACGCGCTGGAAGCGCAGTGCGGCTTTTCCGACCGCCTGCTGCATGGCGAAGGCGTGGCGCTGGGCATGATCCTGGCGGCGCGCTATTCCGCGCGCCTCGGCCTGATGCACGGCCAGGACGCCGAGCGTGTCGCTGCTCATATCGCGGCTGTCGGCCTGCCCGCCTCGCTCAAGGCTTTGGACATAGATTGCGATGGGCAGACGCTCAAGAACCACATGCTCCACGACAAAAAGATGGACGCGGGCACCCTGCCCTTCCTGCTGATGCGTGGACTCGGGCAGACGTTCCTGGCCAAGGACGTGGACCTGGCCGACGTGGCCGCGTTCCTCGACGAGGAACTGGCGCGGTAGCGGCCATTTACATTCCAAGATTGATCCTCTTTGCATGTGGTGTGGAGGGAACACCTGGCCGCAGGCGTTTCAAAACGCTGCTTCGGCTGCTCGGATTCTCGGAATTGTTTTTTCCACCTCTTTGTGGGAAAGCGTCCGGGGTGAGCGTAGGGGGTATTGACATGAGGGCCATTGCAGAGTCGGGCCGTCGCAAGCATATTGCTCATCGTTCGTCTAACGCTTTGGGAACCCTTTGGGGGCTAATCAGTCGTCTCGGTCGAGGCGGGCTACGGAGCGTTTCACCCATGAAGAATGTCATCGAGCTCAAGGTTCATATCGCGGAAGACGAAGAGTCCGGCCGCTGGTATGTTGCCGAGTCCGACATTCCTGGCCTGCGGTTGGAAGCAGATGATGCATTGACCCTCATCGAGAGGCTGCGCGAAGCGGCCCCTGAACTGATCGAGATGAACAAGGACGAGATCATTGCAGCTCATCTGGGCGAGCCGGAGGCAGAACCTTGGGCAACACGACGCCCATCGATAAAACCGATCTTCGATACGCCCTTGTCGCTTGCCTGTGCGTGAATGGCTGTGGCCGATTACTACCGTGACATCATTGCCCTGCTACGAGACGCAGGCTGCCATTTTGTCCGGAACGGCAAAGGCGATCATGAAATCTGGTACAGCCCCATTTCAAACAGAAATTTCACCGTCGATAAAAAGGTCAAGGTGCGGCACACCGCCAACGGCACGCTGCAAGATGCCGGTCTCGACAAAGCGTTTTGAAAATACTGAACGTCACTCGTAAAAATCTTCAGGCAGCGGAAGAGCTAGAGCGTTATGACGTTTCAATGAAACGTCATAACGCTCTAAATATTTGTGATCGTGCAATTTTTTACAAAAACCGGTTCTCACTTTTTGTCATCGCACTCTAATGCGGGTGTTGACAAATGCGCACATACAGGCGCGTCAGCGGGATTGGATTGACGCGAGACCGACGCAGCGCACTCACAGCAAGCGGGCGCCGTTGGGCACCGGGCGTTCGGGGCCGGCGAGGACCACGCGGCCCTCTTCGTCGGCAAAGCCGAGCGTCAGCACTTCGGAAATCGCCTTGCCAACCTGACGCGGCGGGAAGTTGACCACGGCGGCGACCTGACGGCCGACCAGTTCCGTGGGATCATAAAGCGCGGCGACCTGGGCGCAGCTCTTCTTGTGGCCCACGCCGGGGCCGAAATCGATCACCAGCTTGATCGAGGGCTTGCGCGCGCCGACCAGTTCCTCAGCCGACAGCACCGTGCCGATGCGGATGTCCACCTTCAGGAAATCGCTGAAGGCAATCGTTTCTTCCGCTTCGCTGGCGGGATCGTGGATCACGTGCATGGGAAGCAATGTGGCCCTGCCGCCCCGCTTGCGCAAGGCGGCAGGGCCAAGCCATCAGTCCTTGTTGGCCTGGGCAAAGGCCGCCGCCGCGCCAAACAGGCCAGGCTGCGGGTGGGTGATCAGCTTCACCGGCATCTGCGCCATGATCTGCTCGAACCGGCCCTTGGCGCGGAAGCGTTCGGCAAAGCCCGAGCGCACCAGGCAATCCTTGATGCGCAGGCCGAGGCCACCGGCCATGACCACCGCCTGCGCGCCGTGGGCCAGCGCAAGGTCGCCCGCCACGCTGCCCAGCGAAAGGCAGAAGCGGTCGATCGCGGCGGCGGCCAGGCTGTCTTCGCCGCTGCTGCCCAGCGTCCAGATCGCCTTGTCATCGCGCGGGATGAACGGCGTGCCTTCGATCAGGGCCAGCGTTTCATAGATATCGACAATACCCGGCCCGGCGACCACGCGCTCCGCCGAGACGCGGCGATGGCGCTTGCGCAGGCGGGCCAGGATCGCGTCCTCGATGCCGTCGAGCGGGGCATAGTCGATATGCCCGCCTTCGGTCGGCTGCACCTGGTACCCGGCCGAATGGCGCCAGAGCTGCGCCACGCCAAGCCCGGTGCCGGGGCCAACCACGCTGAGCACGCCTTCTTCGGGCAAAGGCACGTCCGGCCCGGAAAGGTGGATGAAGTGCTCGGCATCGGCCTGGGCCACGGCATGGGCCACGGCGGCAAAGTCGTTGACCACGACATAGCGATCGGCGCCCAGCTTTTCCGGGATCAGCGCAGGGCGGATGATCCACGGGTTGTTGGTGAACTTGATCACTTCGCCGCCCACCGGCCCGGCGACGGCAATGGCGCACGCCGGCGGCACGGAGCCGCCGTTCTGGCGCTCGAATTCCTTCCACGCCAGTTGGAAGCTGGCGTGTTCGGCCGTCTTGAGCGTGACCGCTTCGCCCAGATGGGTAACCCGGCCGCCTTCCACGGTGGCCAGGGCAAAGCGCGCGTGTGTTCCGCCGATATCGACGGCTACGAGTTCCATGATGTTCCTCTCCCCCAAGTGCCGAGGCGTTACAGGCCTGCCGCAGCCAGCATCGCCGATCCGCCGCGTTCGGCCGGATCGGAATGGTGGCGCATCAGGGCAAACAGTTCGCGGCCAACGCCCATGGCTTCGGCCGGGGCGACCACGTCTTCGCGCGCGGCCCATTCCTCGGCATCGACCAGGGCAACCAGCTCGCCGGTCTGCGCGCAGACGCGCACGATGTCACCATCGCGCAGCTTGGCCAGCGGCCCGCCCAGCTTGGCTTCAGGCGAAACGTGGATGGCGGCCGGCACTTTGCCCGAGGCTCCCGACATGCGCCCGTCGGTGACCAAGGCGACGCGGAAACCGCGATCCTGGAGCACGCCGAGCGGCGGGGTCAGCTTGTGCAGTTCGGGCATGCCGTTGGCGGCCGGGCCCTGGAACCGCACCACGACGATCACGTCGCGTTCCAGTTCACCCGCCTTGAACGCCTTGAGCACGTCGTTCTGGTCGGCAAAGACGCGCGCGGGCGCCTCGATCGTCCAGCGCGAGGGATCGACCGCACTGACCTTGATCGTGCCCCGGCCGAGGTTGCCCTGAAGCAGGCGCAGGCCGCCTTCGGACTGGAACGGCGCGGTTACGGGGCGCAGCATGCTGTCATCGCCGCTCTTTACCGGCGCGGGGTTCCAGGTCAGCGTATCGCCGTCCATCACCGGCTCCTGCGCGCCTTCGGCCAGCGAGGCGCCATAAACGGTACGGATGTCGGCATGGGCCAGCCCGTTGTCGAGCAGTTCGCGGATGACATAGGGCATGCCGCCGGCGGCGTGGAAATAGTTCACGTCACCCGCGCCGTTGGGATAGACGCTGGCGATCAGCGGCACCACGCGCGAAAGCTCGTCCATGTCGTCCCAGTCGATCTGCACGCCCGCCGCGCGCGCCATCGCCGGCAGGTGGATCACGTGGTTGGTCGAACCACCCGTGGCGAGCAGGCCGACGATCGCGTTGACGATGGCCTTTTCATCCACGCAGTGGCCGAGCGGGCGATAGTCGTCGCCGTTCCAGCTGATCTGCGCGGCGCGGTGCACGGCGGCGCGGGTCAGTTCCTGGCGCAGCTTGGTGCCGGGCAGAACGAAGCTGGAGCCGGGCATGTGCAGGCCCATCATTTCCATCATCATCTGGTTGGAATTGGCCGTGCCATAGAACGTGCAGGTGCCCGCCGAGTGATAGCTGGCGCTTTCGGATTCGAGCAGTTCCGCGCGCCCCACCTTGCCTTCGGCATAGAGTTGGCGGATGCGCACCTTTTCCTTGTTGGCCAGGCCCGTGGGCATCGGGCCCGACGGCACCAGGATCGTGGGCAGATGGCCAAAGCGCAGGCCGCCGATGATCAGGCCCGGCACGATCTTGTCGCAAATCCCCAGAAACAGCGCGGATTCAAACATGCCGTGCGACAGGCCCACGGCCGTGCTCATGGCAATGGTGTCGCGGCTGAACAGCGACAGTTCCATCGAATCCTGGCCCTGCGTCACGCCGTCGCACATCGCCGGAACGCCACCGGCGACTTGCGCCGTGGCGCCCACTTCGCGGGCGAAGACCTTGATCTGTTCCGGATAGCGGCCATAGGGCTGGTGCGCCGAAAGCATGTCGTTGAACGCGGTGATGATGCCGATGTTCAGCGCCTTGCCATCGCGCAGCGCGGGCTTGTCGTCACCGGCGGCGGCAAAGCCGTGCGCCAGGTTGCCGCAGGTCAGCTTTGGCCGGTTGACGCCGGCTTCGCGCGCGCGGTCGATCAGGTCGAGATAGGCGGCGCGGGTGTCGCGGCTGCGCGCGATGATACGGTCGGTGACCTTGGCCACGGTGGGATGAAGGGCCATCATTCGCTCCAGTAGATGGTAACCGGCGGGCCATCGGCGCCGCGCAGGAAATCGGAAACAGGGTAATCGGCGTTGCCGGCCAGCACGTCTTCGATCAGCGCCTTCTTTGACGCGCCGGTGACGACGAGGATCACTTCCTTGGTGGCCTTGAGCGCGCGCGCCGTCAGGGTCAGGCGATCGAATGGCGCCTCGGGCGGCAGCGGGATCGGCGTGGTGGCGATCACCGTGGCGCCGGGGCGGACCAGCGCCTGCATCGTGGGAAACAGCGAGGCGACGTGGCCATCCTCGCCCATGCCCAGCCACACCAGATCGAACGGCGCCACGGGTGCGCCTTCTTCCAGGCGCTCGAATTTGGCACCGCTGTCACCCAACGCCGCGAACAGCTTGCCAAAGTTGCTGGCGGGGTGATCGTCGGGCACGCGGCGGTCGTCGGTCAGCGCCAGCGTGGCGCCCCTCCAGTCGAGGCCGCGATCCTTGAGCAGGGCAAAGACCTTGAGCGGGGTGGAACCGCCGGTCATGGCCAGGCGCTTTTCGCCCGGCTTGGCCAGTTCGGCCGCAATGCGATCGGCCACGGCGGCCGCATCGCCGGGCGTGGCCCAGCGCACGCGGGGGGTATTGGCCTCAGTCATTCCAGCTTCTCCCGTCGCGTTCGGTCAGGGCGATGGCGGCATTCGGCCCCCAGCTACCGGCGGCATAGGGCTTGCACTCCATGTCCTCGCTCTTCCACACGGCGCGGATCGCATCGACCCAGCGCCACTGCGCTTCCACTTCGTCGCGGCGCACGAACAGCGTCTGCTCGCCCTCGATCAGGTCGAGCAGCAGGCGTTCATAGGCGATACGGCGGCGCGCCTTGGCAAAGGCCTGGGTCAGCGACAGGTCGAGGTTCACTTCGCGCAGCACCACGCCGCCGCGATCGAGGCCCGGCTCCTTGGCCATGACCTGAAGCCGCACGTACTCCTCGGGCTGGAGACGGATGACCATGCGGTTGGCCTGCAACTTGCCGCCGCGTTCGGAAAAGATGTTGTGCGGCACCTGCTTGAACTGCACGACGATTTCGGAGCGACGCTCCGCCAGGCGCTTGCCGGTGCGCAGGTAGAACGGCACGCCCTGCCAGCGCCAGTTGTCGACATGGGCCTTGATCGCCACGAAGGTCTCGGTGTCGGACGGTTCGCCCAGGTCTTCCTGGTAGCCAGCCACGCCGCCGCCCTTCACCGCCCCGGCGCGATACTGGCCGCGCACCATTTCCTCGGCCTTGACCGTGCGCAGCGCGCGCAAGACCTTGACCTTCTCGTCGCGGATCGAGGTCGCGTCGAAATCGCGGGGCGGCTCCATCGCGATCAGCGCGAGCAACTGGAGCATGTGGTTCTGCACCATGTCGCGCAGGGCGCCGGTATCGTCGTAGAATCCCTTGCGCCCTTCCAGGCCCACGGTTTCGCTGACGGTGATCTGCACGTGGTCGATATTGCCTGCGTTCCACTGCGGCTCGAACATCATGTTGGCAAAGCGCAGCGCCATCAGGTTCTGCACGGTTTCCTTGCCCAGATAATGGTCGATGCGGAATATCTGGTCCTCGGCAAAGCCGGCCGCCACGGCGTCGTTGATCCGGCGGCTGGAGGCCAGATCGTTGCCCAGCGGCTTTTCCAGGCCGATGCGCACGTTCTCGTGCGCCAGGCCGGCGCGGCGCAGGCCTTCGATGGTCGGCTCGAACAGCGCCGGCGCAGTCGAGAGGAAGATCGACAGGCCGCAGCTCGTATCGCCCAGTTTCTTGGCGAGATCGGCAAAGCCGTCGATGTTGGAGGCATCGAGCGTCTGGTATTCCAGCCGCGCGAGGAAGCTGGCCAGCTTGGTTTCATCCTTGCGGTCGGCGGGCAGGAACTCGTCGAGCGCGGCATGGGCGAATTCGCGGAAATCCTCGTCCTGATGCTCGGACCGGGCGGTGCCGACGATGCGCAGGCCGGGATCGATCAGGCCGTCTTCATGCAGGGCATAAAGCGAGGGCAACAGCATCCGGCGGGAAAGGTCGCCGGTAGCGCCAAAAAGCAAAAGCGCAGAACAACTGCTGTCGGCCATCGGCGGATCTCCTTGTCTTTCGCAGCGCCCGTGCCCTGCCATCATGCAAGACAACGTGCGAGCCGTTTGGATGGGTCCCTGAAACGGGCCCTGTCGATGCATGCCCTAGTCGCTCATGCGCGCCGATGCACGTTGCATAAGTATGCAAGCGCAAGGGCGGCTGCAAAGCATCTTTCCGTCGCAGGGCATGGTAGCGCGCGCAATTTCCGGCGCCACACCGCTTCTCGCCATTTTCGTGATAATTCGATTGCAAAGAGGTTGACCATGCTGGCATCTCGCTTTCAAGGACAGGTGCGTTTGTGCGCTTTCAAGGGAGAAATGATGCCTGCTGCCTCGCCCAACGGTGCCCCTCTGATCGGTGCGATCGAGGCAGGCGGAACCAAGTTCATCGCTGCGCTGGCCACCCCGGAGGGTGAGATCCTGGCGCGCACGCGCATCCCCACGCAAACGCCCGAAACCTGCTTCCCGGCGCTGGCGGCTTTCTTTGCAGAAGCGCAGCAGGAGCATGGCCCGGTCGCCGCCTTCGGCGTCGCCAGCTTCGGCCCGATCGATATCGACCCCGCCTCGCCCGCCTATGGCACGTTCACCACCACGCCCAAGCCGGGCTGGCAGGGCGCCCGCTTCCACGATGTGCTGGGCCAGTTCGGCGCGCCGATCGTGGTCGATACCGACGTCAACGGCGCTTGCCTTGGCGAATGGATGAAAGGCGCCGGGCAAGGCTGCCGCACGCTGGCCTATACCACCATCGGCACGGGCGTGGGTACCGGCGTGGTCAGCAACGGCCGCTCGCTGATGGGCATTTCCCACTTTGAAAGCGGCCATATCCTGCCGCCGCATGATCGCGTGGCCGATCCTTTCGCCGGGTCGTGCCCCTATCATGGCGATTGCCTGGAAGGTCTGGCGTCTGGCCCGGCCATCGAAAAGCGCTGGGGCAAGAGCCTGGACCAGCTTGCCGGCGATCAGACTGCGATCGACCTGATCGGCGGCTATATCGCGCACCTCGCCGCCACCCTGGTGCTGCTGCACATGCCCGATCGCCTGATCTTCGGCGGCGGGGTGATGAAGGCGCCCGGCCTGGTGGAATCGGTCCGTCGGCAGACTGAGGCCAAGCTCAATGGCTATGTCAGCCATCCGCGCCTCGACAAGGGCCTGGAAACCTACATCGTCACGCCCGGCCTGGGCGATGATGCCGGCATCACCGGGGCGATCGCGCTGGGTTGCCAGGCGCTGGACGTGTCGCTGCCCGGCTGACGCAGCGCCGCACGCAAGACAAAAAAAACCCGGCAAGGTCAGCAACCTTGCCGGGTTTTTTGCGACCCGATCGGAAGGGCATGGCCGGGATTGGCCCCGACCATGCCCATGCCGTCAGAACTTGTAGCGCACCGAGGCGGTCATCGTCCGGCCCAGCATGGCGCTGTTGTCGAAGATCGCCTGGTTGGCGGCCAGGCCACCGGTGCCGGCTGCCACGGCGATCGAGCCGTTGTTGGCGCGATAGCCCAGCGTGTTGAACAGGTTGTTGACGTTGAAGCTCACTTCCAGCTTGTCGGCCGGACGCACCTTGACGAAGCCGTTCACGAACGTGCGGCCCGGCGCGGTGTAGCCGCCGGAAACCAGGAAGTTGGACTGACCGCTGGCCGAGAAGCCGAGCGCGGCAACGCCGGCATCATAAGTTGGCGAAACCAGCCAGGTCCACTTCGGCATGGCCACCGGGGTGGTGTCGGTGCCGACGTTCTTGGCATGGGTATAGACCACATAGCCATCGAGCGAGAAATTGCCCGCCGACAGCCCGGCCGAGGCTTCCACGCCATAGGAGTGGTAGACCGCGTCGATGAACGGGCTTTCCCCACGCGAAGGCGCGGTGAAGTCGTAATTGCTTTCCTTCACCTGCGCCCGATACAGCGTCACTTCGGCGTGATAGCGGCCGCCCGCCACGTTGCCGCGCTGCTTGAGGCCCAGTTCCTGCTGGCTGACATAGTTGACCGAGAGGTGGTCGCCACCGGCGGTCAGCTTGCCATCGGCGGTGAAGTTGTTGTTGTTGTAGAGCAGACGGTCGGCGTTGAAGCGGCCACCACGGCTGACGCGGACAAACACGCTGGTGTCGTTGCTCACTTCATAAAGCGCGCCGAACGACCAGCTTGCGTAGCTCTTGGTGTAGTTGAGCACGTTGGCCGGCGTGGAGCTGGTGTTGTAGGCCGGGATCGAGGCCGAACCGAGCGCGTCGGTCACGGTCACGTTGGCGACCTGCTCGGGCGCATAGGCCACGCCCGAGGCCTTGACGCTGTCATAGCGCACGCTGGCGTCAAGGTTGAGGCGACCGAGCTGGCCTTCCAACTGCCCATAGAGCGCGTCGTCGGTATAGCTGACGTCATACGAACGCCCGCCGCAGCAACCGCCCCACTGGTTGTTGAAACCGGTCAGGCCGTTGGCAGTAAGCTGGTTGCCCGATGCATCGAACAGGTCGAGCGGCACCGGGTTGCTCGAACCGTTGAGAGTCTGGGTGACGTTGTTGATGCGCCAGTCCATCGCGATCGTCTGGCGCATGTGGAACCAGCCAGCATTGGCCTTGATCTTGGCGCCATCGCCCACGTCGAACTTGCCGCTGAACGTCAGGTCGTTCACCAGGCTGCCGACATCCTTCATGTCGACATAGGCCTGCGCGCTGTTGCTGACGAAACGGCCGTTGTAGACTTGGCCCGCATTGGGACCGGCGGCATAGCGCAGCGTGCCGTCGCCGGCGATCGAAGCGGTGGTGGCTTCGCCGGTCCACTGGTTGGCGAACGTGCCGCTCATCGAGGTCCAGCGGGCCTTGTCGGTCACGGTGAAGGCGGGGGTGAATTCATAGTGGAATTCGCCACCCAGCGCGGTGGCGACCGGGTGAATGCCTTCCATCGCCACGGTGCGCACGTTGCCGTTGGCATCGAGGATCTGGAACGTCTGGTTGTAGATGCCGGTCGAGGCATACTTGCGCGCGTCGACGCCGTCGAACGTGCTGTAACCGGTGATCTTGTTGCCCGAGAGCGTCACCAGGCTGGGCATCGACGTGAAGGTCGGCTCCTTGTCGTCCAACCGCTTGAAGTTGAAGCGGATGTAGCCCTTGCCGTCGTCAAAGTCCTTGGTGATGTTGCCCTTGATCTGATAGCCGCTCTGCGCCTTGTACGGCAGGTGCGTGGGGCCGTTGCCGTCGATGGCATAGCCACCGAGGTGGAAGCGCACGCTGTCCGACAGGTGGCCGCCGTAATCGAAATCGACGCGCGTTTCGCGATAGTTGAGCGCCTGGCTCAGGCCGATTTCGCCGCCGTCACGCTCGCCGGTCTTGGACACATAGTTGATCACCGCGCCCGGCGCCTGGCTCGAGAAGGTGGAGGCCGAACCACCGCGCACCGCTTCCACGCGGTTCACGCTGTTGTCGAACCGCACCCAGTAGTCGTTGTTGCCGAACTGGATATCGCCGAACAGGGTGACCGGCAGGCCATCTTCCTGAAGGCCGACATATTCCGAACCGCCGGTCGAAACCGGGATGCCGCGCACGCCGATGTTGGCGTTGCCGCCGGGGCCGGCGGTGTCCTGCACGTTGAGGCCGGGGATCGTGCGCAGCACTTCGGCCTGCGAACGCGGGGTGAAGTTGGTCACGGCTTCCTGGTTGATCTGCGAAACCGAGATCGACGAAAGCTGGGCGGACTTGCCACCGGCAGCGGCGGTCACCACGATCGGGGCGACATCGGCGGCGTCATCGGCGGGGGCGGCGGCCGGTTGGGCATCCTGCGCCAGGGCGGGCGTGGCGATCATCGCACCGGCAAGGGCGGCAGCGGACGCGCACGACAGAAAAGCGGACGGCTTCATCAGGTACTCTCCCATGAACACGTTCCCGCATGCGGAGCGGGAATCGATGGATTGTGTGATACGCACGACTACAATCGTTTGCAATGCGGATTTGCGCTATCTGCAATGGATTGCATCAGCGCCTGTCACTTTGCCTCGGGCTGTGGCAGACTTGCATCACCTGGCGACCGAGCCCACCCGGCCGCCCACCTTGCGGAAAAGTGTCCGCCACCTTGCTTTCAAGGTTCCCCAAGTTAAAAGCGTGACCATGACCGAAACGTCCAACGACAAGACCGCAAGAGAGGGAAGCAAACCCCGGATCCGCAACATTGCGGAACTGGCGCGCATGGCCGGCGTTTCGGCGGGCACGGTATCGCGCGCGCTCGCGGGCAAGAGCCTGGTCAACGCCGAAACGCGCGAACGCATCCAGGCCATCGCCCGCGAACACGGCTTTCGCCCCAACCAGATGGCGCGGCGGCTGCGCACCCAGCGCACCGGCGTGATCGGCGTGGTCATCCCGCTCGGCCACGAGCGGCGCCAGCACATCTCCGACCCATTCTTCATGACCCTGTTCGGCCACCTGGCGGACGCGCTCACCGAAAGCGGGCACGATCTGATGCTCTCGCGCGTGATTCCGGGCGATGACGAATGGCTCGATCGCATCGTCGATTCCGGCATGCTCGATGGCGCCCTGGTCATCGGCCAGTCCAACCAGATGGACGCGATCGAGCGCGTCGCTGAGCGCTACCTGCCGATGGTGGTGTGGGGCAGCCACCGCGCTGGCCAGATCCATTGCACGGTGGGCACCGACAACCGCCTCGGTGGCCGCCTCGCGGCGCAGCGCCTGCTGGACCAGGGCAAGCGCAGGCTAGTGTTCTTCGGCGATACCGGGGCTCCGGAAATCGCCGACCGCCTGGCCGGCGCGCAGGAAGCCGTCGCCGCCTGCCCCGGCGCAGCGGAGATCGTCGCCTGCTCCACCCACCTCTCGAACGAGGAAATTCCCGAGCAAGTGGCCGGGCACCTTAATGCCCTCGGCCAGCAACTCGATGGCATCGTCTGCGCGTCAGACGTGATCGCCATGACCACGCTGCGCCTGCTGCACGAACGCGGCGTGCGCGTGCCGCAGGATGTGGCGGTCACCGGGTTCGACGATGTGCCGATCGCCACACAGACCGTCCCGCGCCTCACCACCGTGCGGCAGGACATTGCCGGCGGCGCCCGCGCGATGGTCGATCTGCTCACCCAGCGCATCGCCGGGGTGGAAACCGCCTCCACGATCATGGCGCCGGAACTGGTGGTGCGCGAAAGCGCCTGATCAGAAGAACCAAGTGCTTTGCGGAGAGCGAGGGGGCATTGCCCCCCGCTCTCCCTCGGCCTCAACCGGCAACCGTGACGCGGTCGCCGTCGAACGCCAGGCTGAACACCGGCGCCGGCGTGCCGCCGAACTGGGCACGCAGCAGCTCGGGGTGATCGGCCAGCTTGCGCCCGTTCATGCCCCAATAGTCGATGAAGCTCCAAACGGTGCGTTCGCCCGTCACCCACCAGCTATAAGTCTGGCCCGGCTCTCCCGCCGGATTGGGAGCCACCAGCGCACTGCCGTTGATCGGGCGCCAGGGCCCGGTCAGGCTTTCGGCCACCATGCCGTAAAGCCCGTTCGGCCCGGCCACTGCGCCCGGCGCAAAGGTATGGCGCTGGGTGGACCAGAACAGGTAATAGCGGCCGTCGCGCCACACCACGCAGGGGCGCTCCATTTCGTTGTTCGTGCCGATCGCCTCGACCAGCGGATCTTCCAGCACCCAGCCCGCGTCGGTCAGCGTGGCGAGGCCCACCAGGCCATTGTGCGGATTGTCGCTCCACGCCGCGCTGGCGGTGAACACCACATGGGCCTTCCCCGTGGCCGGATCGCGGAACCAGGCCGGATCGCGGAAGCCCTTGATCGAGCCCGGCGCCGGGTTGGTGATTTCCTGCCGATCGGCGATGTAGCGCACGCCATCGGCAGCCACGATCTCGACAGGTTCCTGCCACTGTCCGGGACCATCGGCATCGAGCGTGCCGGGCACGGCGAACAGGCGCTGTTCATAGGAGAACGCGCCACCGCGCCGGCCGGCCACGGTGTAGAACAGCGTGACGGACACGCCATCATCCATCACCACGGCACACCCGGCCCATTCGCGCGTGCCGGGATTGAGCCCGTCGGGCAAGGCATTGCCATGATCGCGCCAGCCATCCTCGCCATGCGACAACAGGCGGATGCGCGCCACGTCATGCCGCTGCACCGGATCGGGGAAACACGGCGCGCTGAGGAAAAACCACCAGGTCCGCCCGGCGTGAACCGCGGTGCGGCCATCTTCGTGCGCCAGCGGCCAGCAGTCCCACAAGTCCAGCCCCGGCATGATGGGCGCAACATCGGCGGCGGTCACCAGCGGAATCTCGGGCAGCGGGTCATAGCCCTGCGGCTCCCAGCGGCTCGGCGGACGGCTGACCGGCTCAGCAATCGTTTGCGCAACGGCGGGTGAAGAGAGGTTATCGGCGGACATGCGACCTCGTGCAGGTTGGCGCGTCAGGCGCGCAAGGCGGGGTGGAACAGGCGGTGGGGGGTGGGCCGGATCATCTATCCGGCCTCGACATGAAAGATCGCCACGGTCTGGGCATTCATCGGCGGCAGCGGCAGGCCGGCCTCGGCCAGCCAACCGCCGGAAACGATCAGCGGCGTGGCCCCCATGGCCTGATGCAGCGCAGTGGTTGGCGCGGCATGGCCATCCGCTCCGCCGGCAAGGCGCAGCAGGCGCACGGTGCAAGAACCTTGGCCAGCCAGATGCGGCAGGCGCAGCGGCTGCGGGCGACGATCCTGCGCGGGATCGCGGCGGATCACGAACAGCAGGTGATTTTCGGGCGTTCCCTGCGCCTGCCACACCAGGCCGTCGGGCGCCTCGCCCAGCCAAACCTGGCCGCCATGCAGCCGATCGCGCCACTGGCGATGGAATGCGATCCATCCGGCCAGATCCTCGCGTTCGGCCGGGGTGAGCGTGCGCGGATCCATCTCCACGCCAAAGTGCCCCGGCATCGCCACGGCGGCGCGGAACGGCAGCGCCTGCGCCCGGCCGGTGGCATGCGCCGGGCTGGCGCCGACATGGCTGCCCATCATTTCGGGCGGCAGGAAGGCCAGGAAACCGCGCTGGATGCTCACCCGGCTGACCGCGTCGATATTGTCGCTGGTCCAATAGCGGTGCACGAAGGGCGCCATCCCGGCGTCGCTGCGCCCGCCGCCCCCGGCGCAAGCCTCGATCTCCACGCCCGGATGGGCCGCGCGCAGGCGGGCGAGCAGGTCATAAAGCCCGCGCACCTGTGCCGCGCCGCCAGCCGGGGCCAGGTCGCGATTGTGGTCCCACTTCAGGTAGCCGATCGGAACTTCGCGCAGCAGGCGGTCGAGACAGGCAAACAGGTAATCGCGCACAGCCGCCTGCGACAGGTCGAGCACCAACTGGTGGCGCGCGGTGGGGCGGTCCCGGCCCGGTGTCGCCAGCGCCCAATCGGGATGCGCGCGATAGAGATCGCTATCCGGGTTGATCATTTCCGGTTCGACCCACAGGCCGAATTCCATGCCCATGGCGGTGATCTTGCGGGCCAGCGGCGCCAGGCCATGCGGATACTTGGCGGGATCGGGCGTCCAGTCCCCCAACCCGGCGGTGTCGTCGTTACGGCCCACAAACCAGCCATCGTCGAGCACGAAGCGCTCGATACCGATCTGTGCCGCCGCCTCGGCCAAGGCCAGGATGCGCGCTTCGTCGTGATCGAAGTAGCAGGCTTCCCAGGAATTGAGATGCACCTTGCGGATGGGCATGGCCCCACCCGGCCAGCGCACCATGGCGCGCACGGCGGCGTGGAACACGCGCGTCGCGCCATTGCGCCCCGTGCTGGAAAAGGCCGCGATCGCTTCGGGCGCGGCCCAGCTCTCGCCTGGCGACAGGGTGACTTCGCCGGGTTGCAGGTGCGCCCCGGCCATCAGGGTGAAGAACCCCTCGTCGTCGCGCTCCACGCGGATCAGGCTGTCGCCTGACCAGCACAGTTGCAGCGCGTGAACGCGGCCCTGCGCATGGCCGGCGCCCTCGCCCAGCACGAACACGCCCGGCGGACCGCCGTGCCCGGCCAGCCCGCGCCGCCCTTCGCGCAGCCAGGCATGGGCCGGCATCGGCTCGTTCTGCTCGACCAGTTCGGCATTGTGCCGCCCGCGCCACGACACCAGCCGCGCCGCGTCTGCCGGCAGGGGCAAGGCGGCACTGGCCAGCCAATCGAGCGAGACCGCCGCCGGGCCGTTGTTGGTCAGCGTCGCGCCGATGCGGAAGCCGCCCTGCCCGTCTGCCAGGATGGTCTGCACCAGGCGCAGACCGCGCAGCCCGTCTTCCAGGCGGATCATCACGCCATCGCCGGTGCGCGCCCAGTCGCAATCGGTCCATGACACATCGAGCGCCGCGCCCGTCGCATCGCGCAGCGCCAGCGCCGCCGGGCCGAACCAGCCCAGCCCGCCGACCGGCGCGGTGTCGAACGGCACATCCTGATCGAACGAAAACGAGGCAGGCCCGCGCGCCTGCGCCAGCGGCGGCAAGCCGGCCAGGTCCGCCGCCGCGCCCCAATGGCGCCAGGCCGGCGCGCGGCCGGCGCGCGGCTCCAGCACGATCATCGCGCCGCCGCTTGCCAGGTCGAGCATGCCGTTGCTCATCGCGGTCATGCCCCGGCCGCCGCTTCGGCCAGGCGCAGGGCCTGCGGCCGCCCTTCGCGCACCCACAGCACCGACAGCGCCGCCGCGATCAGCAGCCCCCCGCACAGCGACAGCATGTTGCCCGGATCGCTGTGCAGCACATGGGCATAGACTCCCAGGCCCAGCTTGATGAAGCCCAGGTCCAGCTCGCTCATCACCACCGCGAACAGCAGCATGGGAATCACGATCATCATGTTGAAAATGCCCATGTAGACCCCGGTGCGGGCGGGCGGGATGGAATTGGTGAGAATGGCATAGGGATTGCCCATGATGCTGCCCCAGGCCAGGCCCACGCCAACCGCCGGCACAAACAGCAGCGCCTTGTCCGCAATGTGCGGCAGGGCCAGCATGCCCAGGCCCCCGGCCATCAGGCACAGCGCGTGCAGCGGCCCCGGCCCGATGCGCCGCACCAGCGGCACCATGGCAAAGGCGGTTACGAACGAAATGCCGTTATAGAATGCGGCCATCTCGCCATTGGTCAGCACCGCGCTGTGAAACGCGGAACTGTGCGCATCGGCGGTGTGATAGACCGTGCGCGCGATCGAATAGGTCACGTAGAGCCAATAGCCGGACATCGCCGACCACTGGAACAGGCTCATCAGCCCCAGCTTGCGCATGGCCACCGGCATCGTGCGGATGGCATCGGCAATCTCGGCCAGCGCAGCGCCAAAACCCTTGGGCGCGGCCTCGATATGCGCGCGCTCCTGCGCGGTGAGCGGCAGTTCGGGCACGCGCCACACCGACCACAGGATCGTGGCGAGCGAAAGCACCGCGCCCAGCGTGAACACCACGCGCACCGTATAGGGAATGCCATGGGCATCGACCCAATCCTGGTTCATGCCCACGCCAACGAGGATCGACGGGGTCAGGAACGCCAGCATCTGCGCAAGCCCGGTGAACGCGCTCTGCGACAGGAAGCCGGTCTGCCGCTGGTTGGGATTCAGCCGATCCGAGACATAGGCGCGGTATGGTTCCATGGTGATGTTGTTGCCCGCATCGAGCAGCCATAGCAGCGACGCGGCCATCAGCACCGAGGATGACAGCGGCATCAGGAACAGCCCCAGCGCGCACAGCACCGCACCAACCAGGAAGTAAGGGGTGCGTCGGCCCCAGCGGCCGGCGGTGCGATCGGAAAGCGCCCCGATCAACGGCTGCACCAGCAGCCCGGTGATCGGCCCGGCCAGGCTGAGCAGCGGCAATTGCGCCTCGTTCGCCCCCAGATAGCTGTAGATCGGCCCCATGTTGCCCTGCTGCAAGCCAAAGCTGAATTGCAGGCCAAGGAACCCGAGATTCATTTCGAGAATGCGCGCGAGCGAGAGATGCGGCCGCACCGGACCCGGGCCAACGGCCCCTGCCTGATCCTGGCTCGGCCCGATTTCGGCCGGGTTGCGGGCAATTTCCATCACGCTCTCCCAACGGGCTTCATCGGCCCTTCCTTGCGCACCATGGCACAGAGTGCGGGACGTTACAACAATCGATTGCATTCACCGGTGGTACATCTTTGGCAGGAAAGACCCGCGAACCGCAAGAAAAAGAAATTTCCCGCGAAGGGTTTTCCGGACGGCCCCGTTTAGCGGGTGTCCCTCATCCCTCCCCTCCCACTGATGGACCCTGACGAATGGCCCTTGCACACTCCGAACTCCGCCCCAACCCGACCACCAATCATCCCGGTGCCCTGCGCTTTGCCCGCAACGATGCGATGATCGCCGCTCCCGCCAACGGGTATGAACAGGCCCCGCGCCGCACCCACGATGCGCGCATCGCCGTGCTCGACGAAGACCAGCAGACCCGCGACATGCTGCGCGAATACCTGGAAGGCCAGGGCATGCACGTGATCGCAGTCGCGAACGGCACCGAACTGCGCCAGCTTGTCGCCCAGGAGCCGATCGATGCCGTGATCCTCGATGTGATGGCCCGTGGCGAAGATTCGCTCGGCCTGCTGCGCGAAATGGCCGAACAGCCCGGCACGCCGCCGGTCATGCTGCTCTCGGCCGTGGCCAGCGACATCGACCGCATCGTCGGCCTGGAACTGGGTGCCGACGATTACTTGGCCAAGCCGTTCAACCCGCGCGAGTTGCTGGCCCGCCTGCGCGTCGTGCTGCGCCGTGGCCATGCCGCCAGCGCGCGCGCTGCCGCCACCCCGGTGCTGACTTTCGCCGGGTGGGTGCTCGATCCCACGTTCTACGTGGTGCGCGATGCCGCTGGCCGTGACGTCGATCTGACCAGCGGCGAATTCAAGCTGCTGCACGCGCTGGCCGCCCACGCCGGCCAGGTCGTCAGCCGTGAAGCCCTGCTGCGCCTGGTGCACGGCGATGAAGCCGAAGCGTTCGACCGCGCCATCGACGTGGCCGTATCGCGCCTGCGCGCCAAGCTCGTGCGCCATGGTGGCGGCGCGCTGATCCGCACCGTGCGCGGCGAAGGCTATCTTTTCGCGGCCCGCATCTGATTGCCACGCATTTGATTGCCACGCACCCAGGCGCTTCCCTCAGCGCCGCGGTGCGGTCCGGGCGTGGAAATCGGGCGGCTTGTTCGCGATCCACCCCAAAAACCGGTTCAGGGCTGCGTCCTGCGACAACGCAGCCCGATCCCACCCGATCCGTGCCAGCCTGGCATTGTCGAAACAGGCGTGGATCGTGCGATGACAGATGGGGTGCAACGGCACCACATCGCGTCCGCCCCGGCTTTTCGGCACCGGATGGTGCCATTCCCGCTTGCGCCCCAGCGGCCGGCCGCACAGCCAGCAGGCCGGCTCGGCGCCATCGTCGCGCGGCATGCCTGCATCGCCCTTCTTTGCTATCCGCGCTGCCATAGTGCCTGACCATGACGCGATGCCATGGCAGCGGCAAGGCCCTCGCCGCGCTGCGTGGAACTGCGATGCTGCCATGCACCATGCTTTTACGTCCGTTTGCGCGGTTTTAGGAAATCCTGAAGGTTTCCCCCTTATTCACTACGTGCACAAAGCCGTTCCTGCCGCCGGGCAGGCGATGGCGGCTGGGAACGAGTTGACAGGAAAAGACGCATGAGCGCTTTTGGCCGGAAAACAGGTTTGGGTGGAGCCGCCCCCGCGCGCCCCTCGTTCGGCGTGGCGCGTCCCATGAAGGCGGGCGAGATGGCGGCGGCCGTGCCTTCCGGCATTCCCGAACCGAGCCCGCTGCCCGGCGCCAACGACGACATGGGCGGAAAGCACGCCGATGCGATGAGCCGCCTGGCCGAGCGCGTCAACGGCGTCGTCGATGGCACCTATCAGGCCGAAGGTTTCGAAGCCTCGGTCCACAAGATCAAGGAACAGGTGCTGCCGCGCCTGCTCGAACGAGTCGATCCCGAAGCCGCCGCCACGCTGACCAAGGATGAACTGTCGGAGGAATTCCGCCCGATCATCATGGAAGTGCTGGCCGAACTGAAAGTCACGCTGAACCGGCGCGAGCAATTCGCGCTGGAAAAGGTGCTGATCGACGAACTGCTCGGCTTTGGCCCGCTGGAAGAGCTGCTCAACGATCCCGACGTGTCGGACATCATGGTCAACGGGCCGGAGCAGACTTACATCGAAAAGAAGGGCAAGCTGCAACTCGCCCCGATCCGTTTCCGCGACGAAAGCCACCTGTTCCAGATCGCCCAGCGCATCGTCAACCAGGTCGGCCGCCGCGTTGACCAGACCACGCCGCTGGCCGACGCGCGCCTCAAGGACGGCAGCCGCGTCAATGTGATCGTGCCGCCGCTATCCTTGCGCGGCACCGCGATCTCGATCCGCAAATTCTCCGAGAAGCCGATCACGCTCGACATGCTGCGCGATTTCGGCTCGATGAGCGACAAGATGTGCACCGCGCTGAAAATCGCCGGCGCGTGCCGCATGAACATCGTCATTTCGGGCGGCACCGGCTCGGGCAAGACGACGATGCTCAACGCCCTGTCAAAGATGATCGATCCGGGCGAGCGCGTGCTCACAATCGAAGACGCGGCCGAACTGCGCCTGCAACAGCCGCATTGGCTGCCGCTCGAAACCCGCCCGCCCAACCTGGAAGGCCAGGGTGCGATCACCATCGGCGATCTCGTCAAGAACGCGCTGCGCATGCGGCCCGACCGCATCATCCTGGGGGAAATCCGTGGCGCGGAATGCTTCGACCTGCTCGCCGCGATGAACACCGGCCACGATGGCTCGATGTGCACGCTTCACGCCAACAGCCCGCGCGAATGCCTGGGCCGTATGGAAAACATGATCCTGATGGGTGACATCAAGATTCCCAAGGAAGCGATCAGCCGCCAGATTGCCGAAAGCGTCGACCTGATCGTGCAGGTCAAGCGCCTGCGCGACGGTTCGCGCCGCACCACCAACATCACCGAAGTGATCGGGATGGAAGGCGATGTGATCGTGACGCAGGAACTGTTCAAATTCGAATACCTGGACGAGACCGACGACGGCAAGATCATCGGAGAGTTCCGCCCTTCGGGCCTGCGCCCCTATACCCTGGAAAAGGCCCGCCAGTTCGGCTTCGACCAGGCCTTCCTCGAAGCCTGCCTCTAAGCGCCCGTTTTTAAAATGCGCCAAGGCGCATTTTCGTTGCAGCACCGGCCCGCTCCCCCACCCGACCTCCCGACGATAGTACCCTATGGGAGTTCGGGTGGGGGCGCGGGCCGGTGCCGCAAATCCGGCAAAGCCGGATTTCCAAACAGCCTCTAACTCCCAAGGGCAGTGCGCACGGCGCCGCCCAGCAGCACGCAGGCCAGGAAAAAGCACAGCACATAGATCATCGTCCAGGGCATGCAGCCCACGCGATCGAGATCGTTGCGCTTGGTCCGGCGGCGCTCGGCGAACAACGCCCATAGCGCCACGGCCAGCAGGACGCCGCCCACCGCCGCCATGGCGTGCCACGGCCCGTCAAACAGGTCTTGCCAATCGATGGTCATCGCCGCCCCATGGCGGCCTGCCGGTGGGGATGCAAGGGCTTGCGCATGGACTGCCCGCCGCCTAGGGGCGCGGGCCATGCCGTCGCACGAACGCCCTTTCCTTGCCCTCGGGCTGCGCCTGGCGGCGATGGTCATGCTCTCGCTGATGCTGGTGCTGGTCAAGCTGACCGGCGAGCGCGGCATGCCGCTGCCCGAAACGATGTTCTGGCGCCAGACGCTGCCCGCAGTGATGCTGCTGGGCTGGCTGGGTGCGCGCGGGGAACTGCGCCGCTTGCGCACCGCCCGCCCCTGGGTCCATTTCCGCCGCGCGATGATCGGCACGGCCGGCATGTTCCTCACCCTGGGTGTGGTGCAGATCCTGCCCCTGGCAGAGGCCACCGTGCTGGGCTTTACCGCGCCGGTCTTTGCGGTGATCCTGTCCGCGCTGGTGCTCAAGGAAAAGGTTGGCCCATGGCGCTGGCTGGCGGTCGCCATCGGCCTGCTCGGCATCCTTGTCATCGCCGGGCCCAGCGAAGGCAAGCTGCCCGCGCTGGGCGTGGCGGTGGGCGTGGGGGCGGCGTTCATGGTTGCGCTGGTTTCGATCCAGTTGCGCGATCTGGGGCGGACCGAAGAGCCACTCACCGTGGTGTTCTACTTTTCGGCGATGAGCGCGCCACTGCTCGCACTGTTCCTGTTCCACACCGGCGTCCATCACGATGCGCTGGGCTGGCTGATGCTGGGCGGTATCGGCGTGCTGGGTCTCGCCGCGCAATTGCTGATGACCGCCGCCTTGCGCTTTGGCCGGGTATCGAGCGTGATCGTGATGGACTATTCGCAGTTCGGCTGGGCCACGCTGTGGGGCTGGATCGTGTTCGACCACCTGCCTCCCGCCACCACCTGGATCGGCGCGCCGATCGTGATCGCCGCCGGCCTGATCATCGCGTGGCGCGAGCATGTGCTCGCCCGTACCCGTGCCACCGGCCCGGTGATTGCCTGAAAGGGCGCGGAACCGGCGCCGTGGAACCGGCCCTGTGATCGCGCGTTCTGTGCGCGTTCGGGAAGGCGACGGAACGCCTTTCGTCCCACAAGGAAGGGAGCCAATTCCATGATGCGCAAGATCATCGTCGCCGCGGCCATGGGCGGCCTGCTGCTCGGCACCGCTGCCTGCAACACCGTCAAAGGCGCTGGCAAGGACATCCAGTCCGCCGGCCAAGCTGGTTCGGACGCCATCAACGGCAAGTAATCCGCGCGATCGGATTTTGTATGCAAAAGGCGCCGCAAGATCAGCATCTTGCGGCGCCTTTTTACATTCTCATGCCAGGTTTTCAGGCGCCCTGCTCGGTCCACACCAGGCGCGGCTTGCGCGCGGCGCGGGTTTCGTCCACGCGGCGGCGCGGGGCAAAGTGTGGCGCGCTCTTGAGCGCCGGATCGCCCGCCCGGGCGCGTTCGCCCAGGCTTTCCATCGCCGTGATGAACTGGTCGAGGTCCGCCTTGCTTTCGGTTTCCGTCGGTTCGACTAGCATGGCGCCGTGCACCACCAGCGGGAAGTAGACC
The DNA here is from genome assembly GCF_014652855.1 of Novosphingobium pokkalii. Lineage (GTDB taxonomy): Bacteria > Pseudomonadota > Alphaproteobacteria > Sphingomonadales > Sphingomonadaceae > Novosphingobium > Novosphingobium pokkalii. The sequence goes on along the minus strand of NZ_BMZP01000001.1, from coordinate 53,460 downwards.
GTCATCGGGTGATAGCCCTCGTCGATCAGCCCCTTGGCCAGGTCCAGCGTGGCAAAGCCTTCGGCAAAGCCATCATCGCTGAACAGCGCTTCGTGCATGCACGGGCCGGCCGCGCCGAACGGCGCGTGGAGCACGTGCTCAAGCCGGCGCAGCACATAATTGGCGTTGAGCACGGCGTCGCCCGAGGCTTGCGCCAGGCCATCGGCGCCGTGACTCAGGATATAGGCGAGCGCGCGGCTGAACATGCCCATCTGGCCATGGAACGCGCACATGCGGCCAAAGGCCTGGGGCGCGTCGGTGTCGCCATCGGCTTCCTCGACCAGACGCAGGGCACCATCGGCGCCCGGCTTCACGAACGGCAGCGGCGCGAACGGGGCCAGAGCCTCGGACAGGACCACAGGCCCTGCACCGGGGCCGCCCCCGCCATGCGGCGTGGAAAACGTCTTGTGCAGGTTGATGTGCATGGCATCCACGCCAAGGTCGCCCGGACGCACCCGCCCGACGATGGCGTTGAAGTTGGCACCGTCGCAATAGACATAGCCGCCCGCCGCATGAACGGCATCGGCAATGGTCTTCAGGTCACGCTCGAAGAGGCCGCAGGTGTTGGGATTGGTGATCATCACCCCGGCCACATGCGGGCCAAGCTTGCCGATCAGGGCAGCGGTATCGACGCGGCCATCGTCGGTCGCGGGGATCGCCTCCACCTTGAACCCGGCAAAGGCGGCCGTCGCCGGGTTGGTGCCGTGGGCGCTCTCGGGCACCAGGATCACGTCGCGGGTATCGCCGCGCGCATCGAGGGCAGCGCGGATCGCCAGCAGGCCGCACAGCTCGCCATGGGCGCCGGCCTTGGGCGTCATCGCTACGGCGGCCATGCCGGTCAGCTTGACCAGCCAGTCGGCAAGCTGGTCGATCACCTTGAGCGCGCCCTGCACCGTGGCGGTGGGTTGCAGCGGATGCACGTCGGCAAAGCCTGGCATGCGCGCAACCTTTTCGTCCAGGCGCGGGTTGTGCTTCATCGTGCAGCTTCCCAGCGGGAACAGCCCGAGATCGATCGCATAGTTCTGGCGCGACAGGCGGGTGTAGTGGCGCACCGCTTCCGGCTCGCTCAGGCCGGGCAGGTCGACCGGTGCGCTGCGCAGCGCCAAGCCGGCCAGCGGCGATCCGGGCACGTCGTCGAAATCGACGCCGCAATGGTCCATCCGGCCGACTTCAAACAGCAGCGGTTCTTCCAGATGGAGCGCGCGATTGCCGGTCACGGTTTCGGGCGCTTCGAGCGCGGCGGAAATGCGCTCGCCCATCTCTGGGCGCCAGCCGGCAGGGTTCAAAACAGTCATGCCAATGCCTCCGCAAGCGCCGCCGCCAGGGCCGCGATGTCTTCCTCGCTCGTCAGTTCGCTGGTGGCCACCAGCAGCGCGTTCGCCAGGCCCGGCTCGCCGGGAACCAGGCGCGACAGCGCCACCCCGCCCAGCACCCGCTTGGCCGCCAGCGCATCCACCACCTCGGCTGCCGGGCGCGGCAACGTGACGGCGAATTCGTTGACATAGCTCTGGTTCACCAGCGCCACGCCGGGCACGGCCGCCAGCGCCTGCGCCGCCTGCACCGCGCGCAGGTGGCTGGCTTGGGCCATGCGGGCCAGGCCTTCGCCGCCCAACAAGCTCAGGTGAATGCTGAACGCCAGGGCACAAAGCCCGGAATTCGTGCAGATATTGCTGGTCGCCTTTTCGCGGCGAATGTGCTGCTCGCGCGTCGAGAGTGTCAGCACGAAGGCGCGCTTGCCATCGGCGTCCACCGTCTCGCCACAGAGGCGGCCAGGCATCTGCCGCACATACTTCTCGCGGCAGCCGAACAGGCCGAGGTAGGGGCCACCGAACTGGAGGCCGACGCCCAGCGACTGGCCTTCGCCCACCACGATATCCGCGCCCAGCGTGCCGGGGCTTTCGATCAGACCCAGCGCCACCGGCTCGGTCACCACGGCGATCAGCAACGCGCCCTTGGCTTGCGCGGCGGTGCTGATGCGGCGCAGATCGGGAATGCGGCCCAGAACATCGGGATACTGCACCAGCACGCAACTGGTTTCCGCGTCGATCGCGGCGATCAGCGCGTCGTCATCGGCCTGCGCGGTCAATTCCGGCTTGGCGGTGACCAGCGTATCGCCGGTAAAGCGCGCCATGGTCTGCGCCGTGCCCACGTAATGCGGGTGCAGCCCGCCCGAAAGCACCGCCTTGCTGCGGCGCGTGATGCGCCCGGCCATGGCAATGGCTTCCCAGCACGCAGTCGAACCGTCGTAGAGCGAGGCATTGGCCACGTCTGTGCCGAACAGGCGCGCCACCTGGGTCTGGAATTCAAACAGCACCTGCAAGGTGCCCTGCGCGATTTCCGGCTGATAGGGTGTGTAGGCCGTCAGGAACTCGCCGCGCTGGATCAGGTGATCGACCGTGGCGGGAACGTGGTGGCGATAGGCACCGGCGCCCAGGAAGAACGGCACCTGGCCGGCCGTGAGGCTTTCGGCCGAAAGCCGCGCCATGTGCCGTTCCACCGCCATTTCGCTGGCATGGCCAGGCAGCCCGGCGATCGGCCCGGCAAGCCGCGCCTCGGCCGGTACATCGACGAACAGCGCGTCGACATCGGGTACCCCGATCGTGGCGAGCATCTCGCCGCGATCGTGGTCGCTCAAGGGAAGATAGCGCATCGTGTCAAAGCCCCGCGACATAGGCGGCATAGGCCGCCTCGTCCATCAGGCCGTCGAGTTGGCCGGCGTCGGACAGGGTCATCTTCCACAGCCAGCCCTCGCCTTCGGGAGCGGAGTTGACCAGTTCCGGCGCGTCTTCCAGCGCCGGGTTCACCTCGGTGACGGCACCCGAAACCGGGGCATAGACGTCAGACGCGGCCTTCACCGAGTCGACGACCGAGGCGCTGTCGCCCTTGCCCAGGCTGGCGCCCACGGCGGGCAGTTCGACAAACGTGATGTCGCCCAACTGGCTCTGCGCATAGTCGGTGATCCCGACCGTGGCAGTGTCGCCCTCAACCGCGATCCATTCGTGGTCGGCAGTGAAATAGCGGGTCATCAGGCGGCTCCTTTGCGCACGTAACGGTGGGGATGGAAGGGAAGCGAAGTCACGGTGGCGGCAAGCGTCTTGCCGCGCACGGAAAGGGTCAGCGAGGTGCCCGGCACGGCCAGCGCCGTCTCCACAAACGCCATGGCGATCGGCCGCTCCAGGCTGGGGGCGAACCCGCCAGAGGTCACGGTGCCCACGGTGCGGCCATCGGCCAGCACTTCGGCGCCTTCGCGGGCGGCCATGCGGCCTTCGATCAGCAGGCCCACGCGGCGGCGCGCGGTGCCTTCGGCAAAGGCCCGGGCCAGGCGAGCGGCACCGGGATAGCCGGCATCGGCCACGCGGCGGCGGGCGGGAATGGCAAAGCCGAGGTCGGCTTCCACCGGATCGATATCGGGCGAAAGATCATGACCATAGAGCGGCAGCCCCGCCTCCAGCCGCAGCGAATCCCGCGCGCCTAGGCCGATCGGCTTGACCGCCGGTTGCGCCAGCAGCGCATCGGCGAGCGCCGCCACGTGATCGCGGTGGACCGAAATCTCGAAGCCATCCTCGCCGGTGTAGCCCGAACGGCTGACGCCCAGCGCCACGCCGTTCCACACGAAGGGCGCCGCTTCCATGAACACGAGGGCATCGAGCGTGCGGGTGGCATCGCCCGCCGGCACCAGGCCCAGCGCGCCCAGCGCCACGGCCGCTTCCGGCCCCTGCAAGGCCAGCAAGGCATGGTCTTCCAGATGGGCCAGCGCCACGCCCTCGGGCAGGCGCGCCGCGATATGGGCGATGTCGGCATGCTTGGTGGCGCCGTTGACCACGACGTAGAAATCATCACCGCGGTTCGTGACGATCAGATCGTCGAGAACGCCGCCATCGTCGGCCAGCAGCAGTGAATAGCGCTGCTTGCCCGGCTTGAGCGTGGTGAAGGCACCCGGCAGCAGGCTTTCCAGCGCCTGGGCCACATTGTCGCCGCGCAGCACCAGTTGGCCCATGTGTGACACATCGAACAGCCCGGCGTGGGCGCGCGTCCACTGGTGTTCGGCCATGATGCCCTCGTACTGCACGGGCATGTGATAGCCGGCGAATTCCACCATGCGGCCGCCGCGTTCGCGGTGCCAGGCGTCGAGCGGCAGAGTCAGGATAGGCGGCTTTGCGCCCGCATCGCGGACGAGATCGTATGTGTCACTCACAAGTTTCAACTCCGCACAGAGGTGCACCCAACGGTGCCCCCTCTGTCACGGAAACCTGAGAGCTTTCCCCCAGCGCCCTCTCCTGTGGCGCGTCACGGGGTTACCCCTTCGGCGGCTCCGCTCCTCTGTGGGAGTGGCAGCACTTTCCAGAGTGTCGCTATAGACCCCGTGCGGTCCTTTGGCCTGAGAGATTCCGGGGCGGTTGCTCCTTCGGCGTCCCTGCTGTTTCACATATGCGAATCAGCAGGAAACTCTCCCGCGCGGGTCAGCGACAGGCTTGCCCTTTCGCCCATCGCCCCGGCCCAAGTCAACTGCCTGGATCAGCAAGCCCCTGCGCAGCCTTGTGGATTTCGCGATAGTGGTGGACGAAATGCCCGGTGGATCGGGCACTTGCCAGGTCGGCGATGGCGCGACCGACGGTGCTTGCAGGGATCGAGCGATAGCGGGCGAGCGATCCGGCCAGCGCCCAGTCCAGCAGCGGCGCCACGGCCATGCCCAGCCGTTCGGCCGGGCGCGGCGGGCCGCTTCGTGCCCCGCGCAGCAGCCCGGGGCGCATCACGTCGAGCCGGGCAAAGCCGAGCGCCGCGACGTCCCGCTCAACCTCGCCCTTGGTGGCCAGGTAAAAGGACCGCGCTGCGGGATCGGCCCCGACCGATGACACCAGAATGGCATGGGCCACCCCGGCCTGCCGCGCCGCCTGCGCGCATTGCAGGGTCAGCCCGTGGTCGACCGCGCGAAACGCCGCGCGATCGCCGCCCACCGTGGCAATCGTCGTGCCCAGCGCCAGCACGATCACGCCAGGTCGCGCCGCCGCGACGGCATCGGCCCATTGCGCCGGATCGATCACCAGTTGCTCCATCCGCGCCCCTTGCGGCAAAGGCGCCGCCCGGCGGCCCAGGGCAACCAGGCGCAGGGCTGGGCGATCAACCGCAGCGCGCAAAACGGCCTGCCCCACCAGCCCACTCGCGCCCACCACCAGGACGCGAACCGGGTCAGACATTGCGCAATCCTTCAGGTACTTGCCCGACGATCTTCGCGTAATTGTCGATGGCATAGCGATCGGTCATGCCAGCGATGAAATCGGCAATCGTCCGGCTGCGCGCCGGCTCTTCCGCCGGCAGCCGGGCCTGCCACGTCGCAGGCATCAGCGCCGCGTCGGTGCGATAGGCGGCAAACAGCGTCTCGACCACATGGCGCGCGCGATCGGCCGCAGCCACTTGCTCGGGGTGGAGATAGAGCCGGGCATACATGAACTGCTTGAGCGTGCGCTCCTCGCGCCGCACGGCTTCGGAAAAGCCGCAAAGCGCGCGCCCTGCCCCCCGCACATCGGCGGCGCTGTCCACCCCGCTTTCGCCAAGGCGCCGTTGCGTTTCCCCGATCACGTCGTTGACCATGCGCCCGATCTGCCCGCGCACCAGTTCGCGCAGCAGCCGCTCGCGCGGGGCGCCGGGATAGCGCGCCTCGATCGCATACCACTGTTCAGCCAGGAACGGCAGCTCGAGCAGGTCATCCAGCGTCAGGAAACCGCCGCGCAGGCCATCGTCGATATCGTGGTTGTCATAGGCGATATCGTCGGAAATCGCGGCGATCTGCGCCTCGATCGAAGCATGGCTGGCCAGATCGAGCGGAAAGGCTGCGTCGAGTTCAGCCAGCGCCCAGGTCGGCTGCTTCACCGGCCCGTTGTGCTTGGCCAGCCCTTCCAGCATTTCCCACGTCAGGTTGAGGCCGTCGTGCTCCACATAGGGGCTTTCCAGCCGCATCAGCACGCGCAAGGTATTGGCGTTGTGGTCAAACCCGCCGCAATCGGCCAGCGCGGCTTCCAGCGCATCCTCTCCGGCATGGCCGAACGGCGGGTGGCCGATATCGTGCGCCAGGCACAGCGCCTCGGTCAGGTCTTCGTCGGCGCCCAGCGCGCGGGCAATGACGCGGCCGATCTGCGCCACTTCCAGGCTGTGCGTCAACCGCACGCGATAGTGATCGCCATCGGGGGCGATGAACACCTGGGTCTTGTGGCGCAGGCGGCGGAACGCGATCGAATGGATGATCCGGTCGCGGTCGCGCTGGAATTCGCTGCGCGGCCCGCGCACGCCGCCCTGCTCCGGCGCGAACTCCCGCCCACGCGACATGGCCGGATCGCAAGCCCAGGGCGCGCGCGGCACGATCACGCTGCGCTCTGCTCCCCGCCCAGGATCCAGTCCACCGCCGCTTCGGCATGGATGCGCGTGCCGTCATAGATCGGCAGCACGTTGGCATCGACATCGATCACCATGTCGAGCTCGGTACAACCGAGCACCACCGCTTGCGCGCCGGCCTGGCCCATCGTGGTGAGCAGAGTCTTGAAGGTGCGCTCGGCCGAGCGCGTGGCGCGGCCCTGCATCAGTTCTTCGTAGATGATGCGGTCGATCTCGTCCACGTTGTCCATCACCGGCGGCAGCAGGGTAACGCCATGCGCCACCAGCCGCTTGCGGTAAAAGCTTTCGACCATGACATTGCGCGAGCCGATCAGGGCGGCCGTCTTGACGCCCGCCGCCTGCATCCGCGCGCCCACGGCATCGGCTATATGGATCACCGGCACGGCCACGGAGGCAGCGACCTGATCATAGACCTTGTGCATCGAATTGGCACCGATGACGATCGCGCTCGCCCCGGCCTGCTCCAGCCGCGTGGCGCTCTGCACCAGCACCTGGGCCGCGTGGTTCCATTCCTCGGGCGTGGAAAGCCGCGCCAAGCCGGCGAAATCGAGGCTTTCGATCAACAGCGGCGCGCTCGACAAAGTGCTTGTCCGCGCCTGAACCAGCTTGTTGATATGTTCGTAATAGGTGCGGGTCGAAACCCAGCTCATGCCGCCGATAAGGCCGATCTTGCGCAAACCCTGTTCTCCTGCCGGTCAGTCCCGTTCCGGTTCCCCAGCCTTAGGCAAGGCGTGTCCGCAGGTCCAGCGGGCGCAGCGGGCAATCCGCCGCGCGCCCGCGCACGGCTCACCGCTTTTCGGGGGCCAGACCCAGCGCGCAGAGCGCCGCCGCGCTGGTCGTTACCTGTACAAGTTGCGGATCGTCCAGCCGCTTCACCGTCCACACATAGTCGGCCAGGCTGCGCTTGGGCGCCTGCAACGCTTCCAGCCGGCGCAACTGGCCGATGGAGAGACGGTCGGTCATCCGCTCGGCCATGCAGGCGGCATTGGCGCGGTCGATGCCGGCGTTGACCAGGGCGCTGCGCACGCGGCTTTCAGCCAGCTTGGATACACAGGCGGAAGAAGACAGGGCCAGCGCGATCAAGACCAGGCGCGTGGGGGCAAGAATGGCAAAAGGCTTCATGCCCCGCCTTCTCGCCCCGGCGCACGCGGTCTGTCAACGTCAGTGCTGCAACGCCTTGACGATCTCCTCGACCATCTTCTTGGCATCGGCCAGCAGCATCATCGTCTGGTCCATGTAGAACACGTCGTTGTCGACGCCGGAATAGCCGACCCCGCCCATCGAGCGCTTGACGAAGAAAATCGTCTTGGCCTTGTCGACGTCGAACACCGGCATGCCATAGATCGGGCTGGACTTGTCGGTCTTGGCGGCCGGGTTGACCACGTCGTTGGCGCCGATCACGAAAGCCACATCGGCCTGCGCGAAATCGCCCTGGATGTCTTCCAGTTCAAAGACTTCATCGTACGGCACGTTGGCTTCGGCAAGCAGCACGTTCATGTGCCCCGGCATGCGCCCGGCCACGGGGTGGATCGCATACTTCACGTTGACGCCATTGGCCTTGAGCACGTCGGCCATCTCGCGCAGCACGTGCTGCGCCTGGCTCACGGCCATGCCATAGCCGGGGATGATGATGACGTTTTCGGCTTCCTTCATCAGGAACGCGGCGTCTTCGGCCGAGCCGCGCTTCCACGGGCGCTGCTCCTTGGCCGCGCCGCCGCTCGCCGTTGCCTCGGCGCCGAAACCGCCGGCGATCACCGACAGGAACGAGCGGTTCATTGCCTTGCACATGATGTACGACAGGATCGCCCCCGAAGAGCCGACCAGCGCGCCAGTGACGATCATCGCGGTGTTGTGCAGCGTGAAGCCCATCGCCGCCGCGGCCCAGCCGGAATAGCTGTTGAGCATCGAGACCACCACCGGCATGTCTGCCCCCCCGATGGGGATGATCAGCAGGAAGCCGATCGCAAACGACAGCACGGTGATCGTGGCAATGACCCAGGCGCTTTCATCTTGCGTGAACCATGCGACCAGCCCGAGGATGGCGATCAGCGTGCCCAGGTTGAGCACGTGCCTGCCCGGCAACAGGATCGCCGCGCCGCTCATCTTGCCGGCGAGCTTGAGGAAAGCGATGATCGAACCGGAAAAGGTGATCGCGCCGATGGCAATGCCCAGGCCCATTTCGATGCGGCTCTGCGGCTCGATCTCGTTGACAAATCCCACCGGCGCGCCGCCATTTCCAATCACGGCCTCCAGCAAATTTTCCACCGGAACTTGATGGAGAATGCCGAACGCACCGGGATTGGCATAAGCCGCCAGCCCCACCAGCACCGCTGCCAGACCGACCAGCGAGTGGAACGCCGCCACCAATTGCGGCATCGCCGTCATCTGGATGCGCCGGGCGATGACGAAGCCGATGCCACCGCCGATGGCAATGGCCACGGCGATTTCCGGCAGGCTGGCGATCGAATGAGTGACCAGCGTGGTCGCAACGGCAATGGTCATGCCGATCATGCCATAGCGGTTGCCCGCCCGGCTCGTGCCCGGCGAAGACAGCCCGCGCAGCGCCATGATGAACAGCACACCGGCAACCAGATAGGCCAGGCCCACCCAGGGAGAAGAGGTGACATGTTCCATCACTTCTTCTCCTTCTTCTTGTACATCGCCAGCATGCGCTGCGTCACGGCAAAGCCACCGAAGATGTTGACCGAAGCCAGCACCACCGCGCCCAGCCCCAGGAACTTGGCCAAAGGCGAACCCGCCGCCGCCGACGCAACCAGCGCACCGACGATGATCACCGAAGAAATGGCATTGGTCACCGCCATCAACGGCGTGTGCAGGGCCGGCGTGACCGACCAGACCACGTAATACCCGACAAAGCAGGCAAGCACGAAAATGCTCAGGATCGATATGAAGTCCATCAGCTTTCCTCCCCGGAACGGGGAGGGGGACCGTCCGCAGGACGGTGGAGGGGACTGGCCGCGCGCGCGACGATCGCTTCTGCCGTTCCCACGGCATCGGCCAGCACGCGCCTTGCAGAAACCCTCAACACCCTGAACCCGTTCTCATTCATGAAGCGCCGGCTTGTTTCATCGTGGGCAGCGCGATCGCTGTTGTCATGTGCCATGCCGTCCACCTCGACCACGAGACGGTGGGACAGGCAGCAGAAATCGGCCACATAGGGTCCGATCGGATGCTGCCGGCGGAACTTCAGGCCTTCCGGCCGTTGGCGCAGTTGCCGCCAGAGCAAGCGCTCGGGCACACTCATCGTGCGGCGCAGTTTTCGTGCGAGGATGACTTCGCGGCGTGCTGCGGGCCGCGAGTCCCCTCCACCGCCCTGCGGGCGGTCCCCCTCCCCGTGCCGGGGAGGAAACGCCCTCAACCCTTCAGCCTTTCGTGCACCACCTGGCCGCCTTGGGTCAGGCGGATGGCATTGCCGATTTCCTCGTCCAGGACCGGGCGGCCCTGCTCCTTGTCCCAGAACGCCGAGAGGAAATTGAACAGGTTGCGCGAAAACAGCGCCGAAGCATCGGCGGGCAATAGCGCCGGCGTGTTGGCATAGCCGACGATCTTCACGCCGTGGCGCTCCACCACCTGATCGGGCAGGCTGCCTTCCACATTGCCACCCTGCGCCACGGCCAGGTCATAGATCACCGAGCCGGGACGCATCGTGGCAATCTGGGCGTCGGTGATCAGGCGTGGCGCCGCCCGGCCGGGAATCAGCGCGGTGGTGATCACGATATCCTGCTTGGCGATGTGGCTGGATACCAGCTCGGCCTGGGCCTTCTGGTATTCCGGGCTCATTTCGGTGGCATAGCCCCCGGCACCTTCGCCCTCGATCCCCGCCACGTTTTCCACGAAGATCGGCTTGGCGCCCAGCGACTGGATCTGCTCCTTGGTGGCAGAGCGGACGTCGGTGGCCGAAACCTGCGCGCCCAGGCGCCGCGCCGTGGCGATCGCCTGCAAGCCGGCCACGCCCACCCCCATCACGAAGACCTTGGCCGCGCTCACCGTGCCGGCCGCCGTCATCATCATCGGAAAGGCCCGGCCATAGAGGTTGGCCGCCACCAGCACCGCCTTGTATCCGGCAAGGTTGGCCTGCGAGGAAAGGATGTCCATCGATTGCGCACGGGTGATGCGCGGCATGAATTCCATGGCCAGCGCTTCCAGCCCGGCGGCGGCATAGGCATCGACCCGGCCACGCTGTCCAAACGGATCGAGTGAGGCGACCACCCAGGCCCCCGATGCGGCACTGGCCAGTAAGGCCGGATCCGGCCCCTGCACGCCCAGCACGATCTGCGCCCCGGCCGCGACATCGGCACTGGCAATTACCGCCCCCGCCGCGTGATAATCCTCGTCGGAAATGCCGGCGCCCTTCCCCGCGCCGCTTTCCACCACCAGTCTGGCCCCCAGGCCGGCCAGCTTGCGCACCGTTTCCGGTGTCGCCGCCACCCGGCTCTCTCCCATCGCGCGTTCGGCAAGAACCGCGATCGTTATGTCTTGTGACATTCTTTACTGGATGATCAGGACCACGAACGCGACGATCAACGCGATCACCGGCACGGCAACCTTGATCAAGGACAGAAAGCCTTCGTAGGTTTCGCGCGCAGCCTTCATATCATTGGCAGACGTCATGCTCTCTCTTCCCTCGTTATTATCCTTGGAGGCACCTTATCCATCCGTCCGGCAGCCCTCAAGGGCGATTGAACAGCCTGATTGTTTAATCAGGTTTTTACCAGAAAAGACTAAACCCTAGGTGTTTCAACCACGGGAATGCCATGGCCGACGCCGACGACCGCCTGCTGATGCTGATCGATGATGAGCCTGCCCAATGCCGGCTGATCACGGCGCTGGCCGCGCGCGAAGGCTGGCGCACGATCGTGGCGCGCGATTCCGAAACGGCGATTGCCATGCTGGGCACCCGCCAGGGCATGCAATTGGGCGCGATCATTCTGGATCAATGGGTTCCGGGTGACGATGCCTGCGCCCTGATCGCCGAGCTCAAGGCCCGCCGCCCCGCGCTGCCGATCCTGATGCTCACCACCAGCGCCTCGCCGCTGCTGGCGGTGGAAGCCATGCGCGCGGGCGCGACCGACTACCTGATCAAGCCGGTCGCGCCCGACCGCCTGCTCCACGCCCTGCGCAGCGCGACCACGCGCGAAGCACCGGCCGCCGAACTGCAACCGCTTACCGAAAAGATCGGCACGACGCTGGATTTCGATTCGATGATCGGCGCGGCCCCCGCCTTTCGCGCCGCGCTGGCGGTGGCGGCCAAGGCTGCGCGCACCCAGCAAACCGTGCTGATCGAGGGCGAAAGCGGCACCGGCAAGGAAATGCTGGTTCGTGCCATGCACGCCGCCAGCCCGCGCGCCAAGGCGCCGCTGCGCATCATCAACGCCGGCGGCATTCCCGCCAACCAGATCGAAAGCGTGCTGTTCGGCCACGAAAAGGGCGCGTTTCCCGGCGCGTTCGATCGTCACATCGGCGCGCTTCAGCATGCCGACGGCGGCACCCTGGTGATCGACGAGGTCGATCGCCTGCCCACCCATGTCCAGGAACGCCTGGCGCAATTCCTGGATCGCGGAGACGTGCAGCCGATCGGCGCGCGCCATTCGTTCCGCATCGATGTGCGGCTGCTGGCATGCAGCAATGCGCCCTTGCGCGATCTTGCCGATGCCGGGCTCTATCATGCGCCCCTGGTCGAGGCCCTGGCCGTGGTCCACGTCCATCTGCCCGCATTGCGCCAGCGGGCGGGCGACATTGCCGCCCTGGCCCGCTATTTCCTCGCGCGCATCGGCGAGCAGCCCGGCCTGCGCCCGTTGGGCATCACCGACGGCGCGCTGGCGCTGCTCAAGGCCTATGACTGGCCGGGCAACGTGCGGCAATTGCAGGCCACGCTGTTTCGCGCCGCCGTGTTCTGCGATGCCGAAACGCTCACGGCGCAGGACTTTCCCAACCTTTCCACGATGGTGGGAGAAACCCCGCGCAGTCCTGCCCCTATCAGCGACGGCGCGGGCGTGATGCTGTTCACGCCGGATGGCAACCTGCGTCCACTCGAAGAGATCGAAGCCGACGTCATTCGCCTGGCGATCGGCCACTATCGCGGCCGCATGACCGAAGTGGCCCGGCGCCTGGGCATCGGCCGCTCCACGCTCTATCGCAAGCTTTCCGAACTGGGCATCGACAACGCGGCTTGAACTGTTGTGCGGGACAGGGGCTTCGACAAGCTCAGCCCGAACGGTGCTGAGAAAACTGTTCTTCCGATCCGTTCGCCCTGAGCTTGTCGAAGGGCGCTGAAATTCTGGCGCCGTGCTTGGCGCCCTTCGACAAGCTCAGGGCGAACGGAAGTGGCCAAGGTATTCAAACGAATTCAATAGCAACAGCCGTTCGGGCTGAGCTTGTCGAAGCCCGCCTGCCCCAGCCCGGCAACCCTCACACCAGCTGCGAAAAATCGGTCAGCGCGGCATCGCGCAGCCCGCGCCACACGCGCAGGGCCTGCACGGTATCGGCCACGTCGTGGACCCGCACCATCTGGCAGCCTGCCTCCAGCGCCTTGATCGCCAGTGTCACCGATCCGCCCAGGCGCTGGTGCGCGGGCGCCTCGTTGGACAAGGCGCCGATCATGCGCTTGCGGCTGGCAGCAAACAGGATCGGCTGGCCCAGTGCATGAAACAGCGGCAAGGCGTTGATCAGCGCCAGGTTGTCGGCCAGCGTCTTGCCAAAGCCGATGCCGGGATCGAGCAGGATCTTGTCGCTCGCGATCCCCGCCGCCAGCGCGGCATCGCGGCGGGCGCGCAGATCGTCGAACACGTCGAGCACGACGTCCCGGTAATGCCCATCGGCGTGAAGGTCGTCCGCCCCGCCCGGCGCATGCATCAGCACCACCGGCGCGCCGCTCGCCGCCACGATTTCCAGGCTGCGCGGATCATGGCGCAGGGCCGAGACATCGTTGACGATATGGGCGCCCGCCGCCAGGGCCGCGGCAATCACGCTGGAGCGGCGACTGTCGATGGAAATCGCCGCGCCCGTTGCAGCCAGGCGTTCGATCACCGGCACCACGCGCTTGATTTCATCCCCTTCCCACACGGCGGCGGCATTGGGCCGGGTGGATTCCCCGCCCACGTCGATCACCGCCGCGCCCGCCGCCAGCATCGCGGCGACATGGTCGAGCGCGGCCTCGGGCTTGTCGAGGAACTGCCCGCCATCGGAAAAGCTGTCGGGCGTGACGTTGAGAATGCCCATGACCAGTGGCTGGTCGAGGCGCAGCACGCGCTCGCCACAGCCGATCGGGGCATGGTTCTTGCGCAGATTGGTCCATTGCGCGCTGGCTTCGGCGGCCAGCGCATCGGGCAAGGCGGCAATCGCGGCCGGAACATCGCTGGCGCCAAAGACCTGGCGGGAGACGATCCTGCCATCCTGGCGCACCAGCAAGGCGAAGCGGCTGGCGCAGGCCAGGCCACCGGCGAGGCGCACGGCGGCGCCATCATCGGCCTGCGGACTTTCGGTGAGCGCGATGGGGCGCAGGTAGACCGTCTCGTTCATGCAAAAGCCTTCGCCCCAGCTACCACACAGTCGTCACCCCGGACTTGATCCGGGGTCCCGCTTTTCTGGAAAGTTAGCGCAAGGCGTCCAAAAGAAGCTGGACCCCGGGTCAAGCCCGGGGTGACGAGAAGGAAAGCGACAAATAGCCTGATCAGTCTTCCACGGCCAGCAAGTAGCGCTGGCGCAGCACGTCGATCGGCTTCATCTCGCCCTTGTCCATGAAATGCCAGAACGTCCAGCCGTTGCACGACGCGGCGTTCTGCACCTTGGTGCCCATGCCATGGATCGATCCGCTGTCTTCGCCCACGGCCACGCTGCCATCGGCGCGCACCACGGCCTGCCAGCGGCGCTTCTTGTCCGCCAGGATCGTGCCCGGTGCCAGCCAGCCGCTTTCCACGAGCGAGCCGAACGGCACCTTGGGCGCGGCGCGCTTGGACTGCATGGTCTTGAGCGCGCTTTCATCGAGCGGCAGGGCCAGGTCGATGCGCTCCTGCGCCACTTCGATATAGTCGTCCTCGCGCTCGCAGCCGATCCAGTTGCGGCCCAGCCGCTTGGCCACCGCGCCGGTGGTGCCGGTGCCGAAGAACGGATCGAGCACCACGTCACCCTTGTTGGTGGTCGACAGGATCACGCGATAGAGCAGCGATTCCGGCTTTTGCGTCGGGTGCGCCTTGGTGCCGTTGCGCTTGAGCCGCTCCTTGCCCGAACAGATCGGCAGCACCCAGTCAGAGCGCATCTGCAACTCGTCGTTGAGCGTCTTCATCGCGCGATAGTTGAACGTGTACTTGGCCTTTTCGCTCTTGGCCGCCCAGATCAGGGTTTCATGGGCATTGGTAAACCGCGTGCCCTTGAAATTGGGCATCGGGTTGGTCTTGCGCCAGATGATGTCGTTGAGGATCCAGAAGCCCATGTCCTGGAGCATCGTGCCGAGGCGGAAGATGTTGTGATAGCTGCCGATCACCCAGATCGAGCCATTGGGCTTGAGCAGGCGATAGGCTTCGCTCAGCCATTCGCGGGTGAAGCGGTCATAGACGGCAAAGCTGTCGAACTGGTCCCAATGGTCGGTCACGGCATCGACATGGCTGCCATCGGGGCGCGCCAGATCGCCGCCCAGTTGCAGGTTGTAGGGCGGATCGGCAAAGATCATGTCGATCGAGCCGGTGGGCAGCGAGCGCATCATTTCGATGCAGTCGCCCTTCAGGATGCGGTTCACGGGCAGCGCGGGCGCCTGAACCTTGGCGGCCGTCTTGGCCCGCAAGGCGCGGGTGCGCGTTTTCACTGCCGTAACCATGATCATTCCTTCCAGTGTCGTTCGTTGACCTGGAATCTGAATCATCGCGACTCGCAGGTCAAGGCGCGACTCGCGGATTTGCGGCGAGTCGCAGCGTGATCGAAAGCGGAACGGAACGAGTCCGACACCCATATCTTGAGTCTGCGCAGGGCCTGCGACTCAAGATATGGTGCACGCAACTGTGGAAAATTTATTTGCAGGGCTTGTCGCGAGTCGCACTCAGATCAGCAGCAATTGCGCCACCGGGGCAAAGCTGCGCCGATGCAGCGGCGTGGGCCCGTGTTCGCGCAGCGCGGCCAGGTGCTGCGCCGTGCCATAGCCCGCGTTCCGCTCCCAGCCATAGTGCGGATAGCGTTCTGCCGCCGCGCGCATCAGCCGGTCGCGATGTTCCTTGGCAATGATCGAGGCGGCCGAGATGCACGGCTCGATCGCATCGCCGCCCACGATCGCGCGCGCCGGCCAGCACCAGTCGGTGTGGCGCCCCTGCGGCGTCAGGTTGCCGTCCACGCGCACTTCACCCACCGCGCCATCGAGCTGCGCGACCAGGCCCTGCACCGCCAGGGTCATGGCCAGCATCGTCGCGCCGAAGATGTTGAGCCGGTCGATCTCTTCCGGCTCCACCACGCCCACGGCCCAGCGGCACTGCGCCTTGATCTGCTCTTCCAGCACGGCGCGGCGCTTGGCCGAGAGCTTCTTGGAATCCGCGAGGCCCTCTGGCGGGCGCCGCCCGAGCAGGACTGCGCCAGCCACCACCGGCCCGGCCAGTGGCCCGCGCCCGGCTTCGTCCACGCCGATCACATGCCCGGAAACACGAGCGATTTTGGTGGCACGTCGGCGGGTTTCAGGCATTGTTCCGGTCATGAAGAAAACGATCCTCTCGGCTCTATCGCCGCTCGCGTTCCTCGCCGCAAGCTGCGGCTCGCAGGCCCAGCCCGAACCGGCCGGGGAACAGGCCAAGGAGCAAGCCGGCGCGGTCGAGCAGCGCGACGGCTTCGCCATCACCGATCTGGCCCGCTTCGATAGTCCCTGGGCGCTGGCGTTCCTGCCCGGCCGCCCCGATGTTCTGGTGACCGAGCGCACCGGCGCGCTCAAGCTGTGGCGCCCGGGCGGCAAGGCCGTGGTGGTGGCCGGCACGCCCAAAGTGGATGCCGGCGGCCAGGGTGGACTTGGCGATGTGGCGGTGGCGCCCGATTTCGCGCGCAGCGGCCTGGTCTACCTCACCTGGGCCGAGGCTGGCCCTGGCGACACGCGCGGCGCTGCGCTCGGCCGCGCGCGGCTGGTGCTGGACAAGGGCGCACCGCGATTGGAAAACCTCACCGTCATCTGGCGCCAGGTGCCCAAGGTTTCCGGGCGCGGCCATTTCGGCCACCGCATCGCCTTTGCTCCCGATGGCCAGAGCCTGTTCCTCTCATCGGGCGAGCGACAGAAGTTCACCCCGGCGCAGGACATGGGCACCAACCTGGGCAAGATCCTGCACCTGACGCTCGATGGGCAGCCGGCACCGGGCAATCCCTTCGCCGCGCAGGGTGGCCTCGCCGCGCAAGTGTGGACGCTGGGCCATCGCAATCCGCTGGGCCTGCAATTCGATGCGCAGGGGCGGCTGTGGGATCTGGAGCACGGGCCGGCCGGCGGCGACGAATTGAACCTGCTCGAACCCGGCAAGAACTATGGCTGGCCGCTGGTTTCCGATGGCGACAACTATGACGGCACGCCGATCCCGCGCAACGCCACCCGCCCCGATCTGGCCGCTCCGGCGATCAGTTGGAACCCGGTGATCGCGCCGGGTGACTTCGTGTTCTATTCGGGCAAGGCCTTCCCGCAATGGCGCGGCCAGGCGCTCATCGCGGCGCTGGGCGCGGCCGGGATCGTGCGCGTGGGGATCGAGAGTGGACCAGGTGGGCGCCCGGTGGGCAAGGAACTGGAACGCATCGACCTGGGCACGCGCATTCGCGAGATTCGCGAAGCGGGCGATGGTACGCTATGGATTCTGGAAGACGGCGAAAACGCCCGGCTGAGGAGGCTTGCCCCGCGCTGATTTTACGGGCAGTCGGCGCGGCCATGCTCTCGAGGATGACGGATGCCCTTTGATCCCTCGCGTGTCGACTGCTGGATCTTCGATCTGGACAACACGCTCTACCCCGCCGAAACCTGCCTGTTCGATCAGATCGACGTGCGGATGGGGGCCTACATCGCCGATCTGCTGGGCTGCGACCATGCCGAGGCGCGGCGCGTGCAGAAGATGTATTTCCACGATCATGGCACCACGCTGGCCGGGCTGATGCACTTCCACGGCGTCGATCCCTATGAATTCCTGGGCTATGTCCACGATGTCGACATGGCCCCCCTGGCCCGCGCACCGCGCCTGGAAGAACGGCTGATGCGCCTGCCGGGCCGCCGCCTGGTGTTCACCAACGGCGATGCCGCGTATGCCACGCGCGTGCTCGATGCCTTGGGCATCACCCATTGCTTCGAGGGGCTGTGGGATATCCACGCGATGGAATACAAGCCCAAGCCAGAGCCTTCGGCCTATCGCGGCTTTGTTTCCGCCTTTGGCGTCGATCCGGCCCGCAGCGTGTTCTTCGAGGATTCGGCCCGCAACCTCACCCCGGCCAAGGCCATGGGCATGCAGACGGTTTGGCTCGATTTCGGCACCGACTGGGGCGCCCGCGCCAAGGACGAGGGCGCGATCGACGAGACCATCGACGATCTGGCTGCCTGGCTCGATGCGCTTGCCGATGGCGGCCACCTTCGCTAGGCGCGCTGCCAAACAGAGATACACCGTATCACCCAGGAGACACACGCATGACCGCACAGCTTGAAGCCGCCATCGAAGCCGCCTGGGAAAACCGCGCAGCGGTGACGCCGGCCAGCGACGACGTGCGCGCGGTGGTGGAACAGGCGCTGGCGCTGCTCGATGCCGGCCAGGCCCGCGTTGCCGAAAAGGTCGACGGGGAATGGCGCGTCAACCAGTGGCTGAAGAAGGCCGTGCTGCTCTCGTTCCGTCTCAACGACAACGCCGTCGTCGATGGCGGCAGCGCCGGCGCGCCCGCGTTCGACAAGGTGCCGAGCAAGTTTGCCGGGTGGGACGATGCCGCCTTCCGCGCCGCCGGTTTCCGTGTGGTGCCGGGCGCCGTGGCGCGCGCTGGCGCCCATATCGCCAAGAACGTCGTACTGATGCCCAGCTTCGTCAACATCGGCGCTTTCGTGGATGAAGGCACCATGGTCGATACCTGGGCCACCGTCGGTTCGTGCGCGCAGATCGGCAAGAACGTGCACATCTCGGGCGGCGTCGGCATTGGCGGCGTGCTCGAACCGCTCCAGGCCGGCCCGGTGATCATCGAAGACGGCGCGTTCATCGGCGCCCGTTCGGAAGTGGCCGAAGGCGTGATCGTGGGCGAAGGCGCGGTGCTGTCGATGGGCGTGTACCTCGGCGCCAGCACCAAGATCGTCGATCGCGCCACCGGCGAAGTGCATATCGGCCGCGTGCCGCCTTATGCCGTGGTCGTGCCCGGTGCCCTGCCCGGCAAGCCGCTGCCCGATGGCACGCCCGGCCCGTCGCTCTATTGCGCCGTGATCGTCAAGACCGCGGACGCGCAGACCCGCAGCAAGACGGGCATCAACGACCTGCTGCGCGACTGACCCGGAACCACGCGGCCTCTCCGCGCGTAGAATCGGGCGAACGGGGCGCGCTTCGGGCGCGCTCCACCCGATCAGACGTAGGAGAGCGTCGTCATGCAGAACGACCATACCCACGGGCAATCGCCCCCGGCTCGTCTCACCACCGACGAAGCTCGTGCCGCCACCGGCCTCAATGTGGTGCGCTGGGTGCTGTTGATCAGCCTGGTACTGGCCATCCTCGCCCTCTCGGCGATCTGGATCACCGGCGCGCTGACCAGCCCGCAGCCCGATCACAACGGCGTCGTCAGCGGCCAGGCGACCCCGGTTCCATGAGCCTGCGTGGCGTTGATGCGGGGGCGGCGTGATGCCCAGCGGCTGGAAACTTCACCCCGACAGCCGCGACCGCCTGCTGGCGCTGTTTCCACCGCGCTATGCCCGTACCGTGGCCAGCCACGTGACCCGTACCGTAGAGGCAAGGCCGGGTGATCCCCTGCCGCCTGCCATCCATCACGCCCGCGTCGTCGGTCACATCGACGATCCCATGGGCGTGGAAGCACTGGTGGTCGCGCTCGATGGCTCGACCGCGCGCCCAGACGGTGGCACCTGGCACATCACCTGGTCGCTGGCCGAGGACCGGGCCGCGCGCGACAGCAATGCCGCCTTGGCACAAGGCGCGTGGAAACCCCGCGACGGCGGGCGCATCGACCTTATCCCTGCCGTGTGGTGATGCGCCGAGGCTGGCGTATCCGCCTCCAACCTGTCATGGCCGGCCCGGGATCCATCGGGAACGGACAGGACGGGACATGAGCGACGACGAATACGTCTACGACGAAGACAGCGGCGAATGGATGACGGCAGCCGAGCAGGCCAGCCGCCGCGCCGCAGAAAATGCCATCGAAGTGCGAGATGCCGTGGGCAACGTGCTTCAGGACGGGGACCAGGTCACGCTGATTAAGGATCTCGACGTCAAAGGCGCGGGCCAGACGCTCAAGCGCGGCACGCTGATCAAGTCGATCCGCCTGACCGGCGACGCGCAGGAGATCGACTGCAAGTTCGACGGCATCAAGGGCCTCGTGCTGCGCGCGGAATTCGTGCGCAAGCGCTGATCCGGAACGCGCCGGGCAGCAGGGCGTTGGTCGGGAAATCCCGACAATTGGAGACGCCCCAATGCCCACCAGCACTGCATCCGCCCGCTACGAAGGCCTCGGCAAGCCCGGCAAGGGATCGATCAGCACCGCTTCGGGCGTGCTGCACGATCAGCCCTATGGCTTTGGCACGCGGTTCGAGGGCAAGCCCGGCACCAACCCGGAAGAGTTGATCGCAGCGGCGCATGCGGCCTGCTTTACCATGGCGACCAGCTTTGCCCTGGCCAAGGCCGGCCATGCCGACGGCACGCTCGACACCACCGCCAAGGTGACGCTGGAGGCCGATGGCGATGGCTTCAAGGTCACCCGCAGCGCACTTGCGCTCAAGGCAAACGTCCCCGGTATCACCGAATCGGACCTTGCCCGGATTGCCGACGAAGCCAAGGCCAATTGCCCGATTTCGCGTTTGCTGAACTGCGAAGTCACGCTGGAGCGTACGCTCGAATCTTGAGGATTTGCGCGGTTTTTCACGCTTTCGTATGCGCCCGATGGTGGTTGTCACCATCGGGCGCAATGCTGCCTGCTTGAAATAGAACGCATTTTCGAAAGAGCTTCGCTCACGGTTGCGCGTTTTGCAACCAAGGCCGCAACCAAAGCAATTGCTCGCAAGCGCAGCATGGGCGAAACGCTCTGCAACAAGAACACAACAGACGGGTGTCCGAAGGCAATCTCACCTTTTTCATCAGGGGAAATTGCCATGCTTCGTTCTTTCATTTCGACCGCTGCCGCCGCTCTCGTTCTCGCCGCTCCGGCGGTTGCTTCGGCGCAAGCGCAGGCCGACAGCTTCGCCTACAAGGGCGTGAGCTACTCCTACACCACCGAAACCAAGGGCGAAGAAAAGATCGTCCGTGGCACCGCCTATGCCGGCAAGGTGCCGTTCGAACTGCACATCCGCAAGAAGTCGGTGGAAGGCACCTTCAACGATCGTCCGGTCAGCTTCACGCTGAACGACGTGAAGAAGCTCGGCATCAACGTCGAAGCCGCCAAGTAATTTTCGGTTTCGGGCCAGGGACGCATCCCCGGCCGCACCCGCAAAACCTTAAGGCCCCTCCGCGCTGTGCGAAGGGGCCTTTTTGGTTTTGGCTATAAGGGACGCCTCAGCGGCAGCGCACGTTGTTGCTGTCGATAGCCGCGCCGGCGGCTGCACCGCCGATGGCCCCGATGATCGCGCCCAGCGGGCGGGAATCCCCGTTGGCGATCACCGAGCCGAGCAGCGCGCCAGACACGCCGCCCACGATCAAGCCGGTCGAGCCATCGGAACGACGGCAGTAATAGCGCCCGTCGCCGCCGCGATAGACCCGCTCGTCCATGCTCAGCCGATGTTCGCCATAGCGCGGATCTTCGCGGTAATAGCGATCGGCGTAATAGCCGCCGTACGACGGATCGGGCCGATTGTAGTCATAGTTGCCATAGCGGCGGTAATAACCATCGTCGCGATAGGCCCAACCGCCTTCGACGCCGCCATAGCCGCCGCGATGGCGGTGATAGCCGTTGTCATAGCCGGGGCGGCCGCCATAGGCGTAATCGTCGGTGCAGGCGGCAGTCAGGCCCGAGGCGGCCAGTGCCAATGCCAGCAAAGCCTTCTTCATGGCTTCGTCTCCATCGAGAGGGGTGGCGCGCTCCCGATCGGCAGCGCGCCATTCCAGATGGACAGGCAATGATCGGGAACCCTTGCGGTTCCTGGCCTGGTTCGCGATCCCCGCGCTATTCCGCTGCCGGCAGATAGAGCTCGCTGCCCGCCTCACGATACTTCTCGCTCATCGCCAGCATTCCCGCCTCGGCCTCCTCCGCCGCCAGGAACGTGTCAGCCGCTTGATTTTGCTTGGAAGCAAATTCGCGCACTTCCTGCGTGATCTTCATCGAACAGAACTTGGGCCCGCACATCGAGCAGAAGTGCGCGGTCTTGGCGCCTTCAGCCGGCAAAGTCTGGTCGTGATATTGCTCGGCGGTTTCGGGATCGAGGCTGAGGTTGAACTGGTCGCGCCAGCGGAACTCGAACCGCGCGCGGCTGAGCGCATCGTCGCGCAGCTTGGCGGCCGGATGGCCCTTGGCCAGGTCTGCGGCATGGGCAGCCAGCTTGTAGGTGACCACCCCGACTTTCACGTCGTCGCGATCCGGCAGGCCCAGATGCTCCTTGGGCGTGACGTAACACAGCATCGCCGTGCCGAACCAGCCGATCATCGCCGCGCCGATGCCGCTGGTGATATGGTCATAGCCCGGCGCAATGTCGGTGACGAGCGGCCCGAGCGTGTAGAACGGCGCCTCGCCACAGGCGACGAGCTGTTTGTCCATGTTTTCCTTGACCTTGTGCATCGGCACATGGCCCGGGCCCTCGATCATCACCTGCACGTCCTGCGCCCAGGCGCGCTTGGTCAGTTCGCCCAGCGTGTAAAGCTCGGCAAACTGGGCCTCGTCGTTGGCATCGGCCACGCTGCCGGGGCGCAGGCCATCGCCCAGCGAATAGGCGATGTCATAGGCCTTCATGATCTCGGTGATCTCGTCGAAATGCTCGTAGAGGAAGCTTTCGCGGTGGTGCGCCAGGCACCACTTGGCCATGATCGAGCCGCCCCGGCTGACGATGCCGGTCACGCGCTTGGCCGTGAGCGGGATATAGGGCAGGCGCACCCCGGCGTGGATGGTGAAATAGTCCACGCCCTGCTCGGCCTGCTCGATCAGCGTGTCGCGGAAGATGTCCCAGGTCAGGTCCTCGGCAATGCCGCCCACCTTTTCGAGCGCCTGGTAGATCGGCACCGTGCCGATCGGCACCGGGCTGTTGCGCAGGATCCATTCGCGCGTGTCGTGGATGTTGCGCCCGGTGGAAAGGTCCATCACCGTGTCCGCGCCCCAGCGGATCGACCAGACCATCTTGTCCACTTCGTTGGCCACGTCCGAAGCGACCGCCGAATTGCCGATGTTGGCGTTGATCTTGACCAGGAAATTGCGCCCGATCGCCATCGGTTCGCTTTCCGGGTGGTTGATGTTGCTGGGGATGATCGCCCGCCCACGCGCCACTTCGTCGCGCACGAATTCGGCGGTGACATAGTCGGGAATGCTGGCGCCCCAATCCTGCCCGTCGCGCGCCAGGGCTTCCTTCAACTGCTTGCGCCCCAGGTTCTCGCGGATGGCGACATATTCCATTTCGGGCGTGATCACGCCCTGCCGCGCATAGTGCATCTGGGTGACATTGGCGCCGGCCTTGGCGCGCAGCGGCGCGGGATTGACGTTGGGGAATGCGGGCACCCCGCCCGACCGGTCCGGCCCTTTCAGGCCATTGTCCTCGGGCTTCACTTCGCGCGCGGCATAGCTTTCCACGTCACCGCGTCCCACGATCCAGTCGTGGCGCAGGCGCGGCAGCCCGGCACGAATATCGATCGCCACTTTGGGATCGGTGTAGGGGCCGGAGGTGTCGTAGACGCGCAGCGGCGGTTCGCCACTGCCCGGCTCCAGCGCGATTTCGCGCATCGCCACAGTCAGGCCGGGAAAGCGCGGCGATTCCACATGAATCTTGCGGCTGCCGCGGATCGGGCCGGTGGTGACGCCAATTTCGAGGGGGGAATTGAGATCGGCCATACACGAGGTTCCTTTCGTGTGGACGAACGAAAGGCTTGTGGCACGCAACGGCAGTCGCTTGGCCGGCCCTCCCTCCGCCCGTGCTAACGGGTTCAGGTTCAACGGGTCGGGCTGCGTGACCAGCCCCTCTCAGCCTTGGATCAACCTGGCAACGCGGCTGCGCTGCCCGGCCACTGGCTCCCCGGGGTAGCGCCTTTCTACGGCCAAGCGCGCAGGCCTGCAAGCCCGCCTGCTAGCCCGCCTTGGATCGCCCGCCTCTGGTGGGCTGCTGACACAACCCTGCAACAACCACGAGATTTATTGAAAATGATTATCACTTTCCTTGACTCGTGATAACCGTTCGCATTAGCGGGCCTGCAACGGATCGCAGTTCAGGAAGGATGACAACCATGGCCCCCTCGCACTTTCGCCGCGCAGCGCTCGCCTATGGCGTCTCGCTCGCCGTGCTCGCCGGGGCACCGGCGCGGGCCGAAAGCGCCGACAGCAGCGACAATGCGAGCGAAGCCGAAGCCGGCAACGGCAGGAGCATCGTGGTCAATGGCGAACGTGGCCAGACCGTCGCCAGCGGCGCCACCGGCCTTGCCCTCTCCCTGATGGATACGCCGCAGTCGGTCAGCGTGGTCGATCGCAAGTTCCTCGACGATTTCGCGCTCGACGAGACCAACCAGTTGCTGCGCTACGTCACCGGGGTCAACGTGGACCAGGTCGAAACCGAGCGGACCTATTACAACGCGCGCGGCTTCGACATCGTAGACGCCATGATCGACGGCATCAGCCTGCCCAACATCTGGGGGCCGACGATCGGCGCGCAGGATTCGGTGATGTGCGACAATGTCGAAGTGGTGCGCGGCGCCAATGCCCTGCTCAGCGGGGCGGGCAATCCCTCGGGCACGATCAACTACCACCGCCGCCATCCCACCGGGCAGCGCCACATGTCGGCCGAGCTGTCCTATGGCTCGTGGAACAAGAAGCGCGCCGAAGTGGACCTGGACCTGCCGCTGACCGCCGATGGCAAGTGGGCCGTGCGGGTAACGGGCGCGGCGCAGGATGGCGGATCGTACTTGCGCAGCTACCACCACAAGCGCACTGCCGTTTCCAGCGTGCTCGACGGGGAAATCACTCCCAATCTCCATCTCTCGGCCGGCTACATGCGGCAGGATGGCAATTCCACCGGCGTGATGTGGGGCGCCCTGCCCTTGCAGGACAGCAAGGGCAACCAGTTGGAATACGATACCAGCGCATCGACGACGATGGACTGGACTTATTGGAAGACGCGGGACGAGACCGCCTATGGCCAGTTGACCTGGGATTTCGCGCCGGGATGGAGCGCGCGCGCGCACGTCACCCGCAAATACCATACCGAGGATGCGCGGCTGTTCTATGTCTATGGCACGCCCACGCAAAACAGCCAGAGCGGCGCGTGGGGCGGCCTCTATGGCTATCCCGGCTATTATGCCCCGGTGGCCAAGGGCTGGATCTACGATGGCACCGTGCAGGGCGCCTATCGCCTGTTCGGCCATGACCAGCAATTGACCCTGGGCGTCCAGCGCACGGTGGGCACCTATCTCTATTACGGCCGCCCGGCCGATCCCGCCTCTCCCGCCTGGGGTGAACTGTCCGGCCTTCCCGGCACGTGGACCGGAACGGAAGTGGCGCTGCCCACGTTTGGCGCGTTGGTCCAGCAGGAGCATACCGAAGATCGCCAATGGCGCCTGCGCGGTGCCAGCGACGTGGCCCTGACCGACCACCTCAGCGTGCTGCTCGGCGCCAGCTACCTGGTGGAGAAGACGCGCGGCATCAGCTTTGGCGTCAGCACCGACAAGAACGAAAAGGCGCTCAGCCCCTTCGTCGGTCTCACGTTCAAGGCCCTGCCGGGGCTGAACCTCTATGCCAGCTATTCCAGCATCTTTGCCCCTCAGGCCAATCTCGACATGGATCGCAAGCCGCTCGGCGCCGCCAAGGGCAAGAGCTACGAAGCCGGCATCAAGGCACAGACGCCGGGCGGCGGACTGTTCGGATCGGTCGCCTGGTTCCGCGCCGAGCAAAGCAACCTTGCCGACGCGGGCAGCTATGACACCGCCACCGGCCAGACACTCTACAACGGCATCCGCGCGGTCAGCCGCGGGGTGGAGGCCGAAGTGGGCGGCAAGCTGACCTCCACGCTCACCATCCAGGCAGGCGCGACCCATCTCAAGATGGATGATGGCGCCGGCAACCAGGTGCGCAGCTATGTGCCGCGCAACACCGCCAATCTCACGCTGCGCTGGAATCCGGTGGCACCGCTGCAACTGGGCGCGGCGGTCAAGTGGCAGGACACGATCTGGTCGGGCACGGTGCGCCAGGGCGATTATGCCACCCTGCAACTCCAGGCCGGCTATGAACTGAACGATCACGTTCAATTCAATCTCAACGTCGCCAATGCGACCAACCATTCCTACCTGACCAGCCTCTATTGGACGCAGGCCTATTACGCGGCGCCGCGCAATGTCACCGGCTCCGTGCGCGTGACGTTCTGATCGCCATGACGCTGCCTGGCCGTCCGTTCTGGGTGATCGTCCATCGCTGGGCCGGATTGACGCTGGCCCTGTTCCTGGCGCTAGCTGGCCTGACCGGCTCGTTGCTGCCATGGTTCGACGAGCTGGATGCAGCCACGGCCCCGGCCATGCAGAACGCTGCGCCGCCCCGGCCGGGCCAGGCGCCGCTGGACCCGCTGGCGGTGCGCGCGGCCTTGCTGGCGCGTCACCCTGCGGCGCGGGTGGATTTCGTCTACCTCACCCGCGAGGACGGCCGCGCCGACCGGCTCTATGCCACGTGGATCGACCCGCAGACCGGATTGGAGCGCGCCGACCGGCCCGATTGGGACGATGTCTTCATCAATCCCTGGACGGGGGAGGAACAGGGCCATCGCCGCTATGGCGCCATCCGCCAGGGCGTGAAGAACCTCATGCCGTTCCTCTACCAGCTCCATTTCTCGCTCGCGCTCGGCCCCTGGGGCCTGTTCGCCATGGGCCTGGCCGCGCTGGTCTGGACACTCGATTGCTTCGTCGGTTTCTATCTGACCCTGCCGCCCGGGGCACTGGGCAAGGCGGGTTTCCTGCGGCGCTGGCGGCCAAGCTGGAAGCTGCGCTATCCCAGCACGGGCTACAAGCTGACGTTCGACCTGCACCGCGCCGGCGGGCTATGGCTCTGGCCGATCCTGCTGGTGTTCGCGCTTTCGAGCGTCTCGTTCAACCTGCCGCAAGTCTATCGCCCGGCGCTCGCATTGCTCGGCGGCCAGGATAGCGAGGCCATGCTGGAGGCGGCCGCCCTGCCCCGCCCGCGCTGGACTCCGGCGCTCGATTTCCCCGCTGCGGCCCGGCGCGGTGCCGAACTCGCAGCGCAGGAAGCCACCCGACGCGGTCTCGCGCTGCCCGGCGATGGGCGTGCCTGGCTGTGGTATGTCCCCAGCGCCGGGCTCTATGTCTATGGCGTCAAGTCGTCGGCCGACGTGGCCCGCGACGGCGGCGGCACGCGCATCGCGTTTGATGGAAACAGCGGCGCGCTGCGCAGCGTGACGCTGCCCACCGGCGCACGGGCGGCCGATACCCTGACCACCTGGATCGTGGCGCTGCACATGGCGCAGGTTGGCGGGATCGCCTGGCGCATCGCGGTCACGCTGATCGGCCTTGGCACCACGGTGCTGTCGGTCACCGGCGTGCTGATCTGGCTGCGCAAGCGTTCGGCCCGCGCCGGTCGCCGGCTCAAGGCAAGCACGCGCGCCGTTCCGGTCTGATTTCCACGGCTCATCGCGGAAATCGGCGGGGCATTTGCAGCAGGGCCTTTGGGGCGGTTGCATGGGCGCGCGGGGTGGCCTAACGCCATGGCGATGAGCATACGCCATGCCGACATCGCGATCCTGGGCGGGGGCCTTGCCGGGGGATTGATCGCGCTTGCCCTGCGCAAGGCTCGCCCCGAATGCCGCCTGCTGCTGGTCGAACAGGACCAGGTGCTGGGCGGCAATCACGTATGGTCCTTCTTCGGCTCCGATGTGGGCAAGGCCGGGCGCGAACTGCTCGCGCCGATGGTCGAAGGCGCATGGTCGGGCTATTCGGTGCGCTTTCCGCGCTATAGCCGCGATCTGGCGACCAGCTACTATTCGATGACGTCGTCCCGTTTCGACGAAGCGCTCCGTGCCGCCCTGCCCGAGGATGCGATCCTCACCGGCGCGCGGGTGCTCGCCGCCGGTACCGGTGCGGTGACCCTGGCCGATGGCACGCGGATCGAGGCGAGCGCGGTGATCGACGCGCGCGGCATCCGCCTTCAGGGCCACCTGTCCGGCGGCTGGCAGAAATTCCTGGGCCAGCGCGTCAGGCTGGCGCAGCCGCACGGGCTGACCAAGCCGATCGTGATGGATGCCACCGTTGAGCAGGTGGACGGCTATCGCTTCGTCTATTGCCTGCCCTTCGGCGCGGACGAGATCTTCATCGAAGACACCTATTATTCCGACAGCACGACGATCGATCACCCGGCGCTGGCGGCGCGCATCGCCGCCTATGCGCAAAGCCAGGGCTGGACCATCGCCGAAGTGCTGCACGAAGAGCAGGGCGTGCTGCCGGTGGTTTCGGCCGGGGACTGGGACGGGTTCTGGCGCTCTTCGGGCGGGCAGATCGCCCGTGCCGGCACCCGCGCCGGGCTGTTTCACCCGGTCACCAGCTATTCGGTGCCCGAGGCGGTGCGCTTTGCCCTGGCCGTGGCGCAGCAAGCGGACCTGAGCCACGCCGCCCTTGCTGATTTCAGCGAGCGCTGGGCCAAGCGGCACTGGCAGCGCACCGGGTTTGCCCGTCTGCTTTCGGCCATGCTGTTCCAGGCGGCCGAGCCGCTGGCGCGCTATCGCATGATGGAACATTTCTACCGGCTGGATACGCGGCTGGTCGAACGCTTTTACGCCGGGCGCAGCACATTGCTGGACCGCGCCCGGATTTTCGTGGGTCGCCCCCCGGTTCCGGTGTCGCGGGCGCTCGCGGTTCTGGCCGGATCGGGCGCGCGCCCACGGCCACTCACTCTGGCAGGGATGCGCAAACAATGAAGCGAGCATGCGTGATCGGCGCCGGTTTCGGGGGCCTGGCTCTGGCGATCCGGCTTCAGGCCGGCGGGGTGCAGACCACTCTGATCGAAGCGCGCGACAAGCCCGGCGGCCGCGCCTATCACTGGCAACGCGACGGCTTCACGTTCGACGCCGGGCCAACCGTGGTGACCGACCCGGCCTGCCTGGAGGAACTCTGGGGCCTGACCGCGCACAAGCTGTCCGACGATGTCGAGCTGATGCCGGTCATGCCGTTCTACCGGCTCAACTGGGCCGATGGCACCAACTTCGACTATTCCAACGACGAAGCCTCGCTGCGCGCCGAGATCGCCAAGCTCTCCCCGCGCGACGTGGCCGGCTATGAGGAATTCCTGCTCTATTCGGCCGGCGTGTTCGAAGAAGGCTATGTCAAGCTGGGCGCGGTGCCGTTCCTCGATTTTGCCAGCATGATCAAGGCCGCGCCCGCGCTTGCCAAGTATCAGGCGTGGCGCTCGGTCTATTCGATGGTGTCCAAGTTCATCGAAAGCGAGAAGCTGCGCGAGGCGTTCAGCTTCCACACCCTGCTGGTCGGCGGCAATCCGATGAACACCAGCGCGATCTATGCCCTGATCCACAAGCTGGAAAAGGACGGCGGCGTGTGGTGGGCCAAGGGCGGCACCAACCGCCTGATCGCCGGCATGGTGACGCAGTTCCAGCGGATCGGCGGCGAAGTGCGCATGGGCGATCCCGTGGTGCGGATCGAGACGCTAGGCAACCGCGTGACGGGCGTCCACACCGCCAGCGGCTGGCACGGCAATTTCGATGCCGTCGCGTCGAACGGCGATATCATGCACACCTATCGCGATCTGCTGGGCGACAGCGCCACCGGCAAGAAGCGTTCGCGCGCGCTCAAGCGCAAGAAGTTCTCGCCCAGCCTGTTCGTCGTCCATTTCGGCATCGAGGGCACCTGGCCGGGCATTCCCCACCACATGATCCTGTTCGGCCCGCGCTACAAGGGGCTGCTGGATGACATCTACCAGCACGGCGTGCTGCCGCAGGATTTTTCGATCTACCTGCACCATCCCACCGTCACCGATCCCTCGGTCGCGCCCGAAGGCATGAGCACGTTCTATGCGCTGGTGCCCGTGGCCAACATGGGCAAGCTGCCGGTGGACTGGGCGGAAGTCGGCCCGGTGCTGGAAAAGCGCATCCTTGATGAAGTGGGCCGCCGCTTGATCCCGGACATTCACAGCCGCATCGTGACCAAGTTCCACTATGCACCCACCGATTTCGCGGCAGACCTTTCCGCCTACCAGGGCGCGGCGTTCAGCCTGGAGCCACTCCTCACCCAAAGCGCGTGGTTCCGCGCGCACAACCGCGATGACGACATTGCCAACTTCTACCTTGTCGGCGCCGGTACGCACCCCGGCGCGGGCATCCCCGGCGTGGTCGGCAGCGCCAAGGCCACGGCCAAGCTGATGCTGGAGGACCTGGCATGAAGCGGATCGCGGTCTATTGCGGATCGGCCAGCCCGGCCGACTGCCGCTATATTGCGCTGGCCGCCGAGGTGGGGCGGCAACTGGCCGAACGCGGCATCGGCGTGGTCTATGGCGGCGGGCGACTGGGCCTGATGGGCGCGGTTGCCGATGGCGCGCTGGCCGCAGGGGGCGAAGTGATCGGGGTGATCCCGCAGGCGCTGGTCAGCGCCGAAGTGGCGCACCAGGGACTGACCCGGCTGGAGGTGGTGCCCGGCATGCATGCACGCAAGCAGGCCTTCGTCGATCTGGCCGATGGCTTCCTGACCCTGCCCGGCGGCGTCGGCACGATGGACGAGCTGTGGGAAGCGATCAGTTGGGCGCAACTTGGCTATCACGCCAAGCCCGTCGGCGTGCTCAACGCCTATGGCTTTTACGATCACCTGCTGGCGTTCAACCGCCACATGATCGAGGTCGGCTTCATCCGTCCGGCCCATGCCGGGATCATGGTTGCCGAGCATGAGCTGGACCTGCTGCTTGCCCGCATGGCTGCGCACGAGCCGCATCAGCCGATCATTGCGATGCAGGCCTCGGACCTTTAGAGCCTGATCCCATGACCCATGCCGTTGCCGATCGCGCCGCGCTGGTGGCTGCCGCGCGCGACACGATCCGGCGCGGATCGAAAAGCTTTGCCGCCGCCTCCACCCTGTTCGACCGCACCACGCGCGAACGGGTCTGGCTGCTCTATGCTTGGTGCCGCGCCTGCGACGATATCGTCGATGCGCAGGACATGGGCGGCGCCCTGGGCGACCAGTCCGGCGCGGCGGAGCGGCTGGCGCTGGTACGGACTCTGACGGCGCAGGCCATGGCGGGCGAACCCACCGGCAATGCGGCGTTCGACGCGTTGGGCCTGGTGGCGCGCGAAACCGGGCTCACCATGGCCATGGCCGAGGCCGTGATCGACGGCTTTGCCCTGGATGCAGCCGATTGGCAGCCGCGCACCGAGGCGGACCTGATGCGCTATTGCTGGCATGTGGCGGGCGCGGTGGGCGTGATGATGGCCGTGGTCATGGGCGTGGCGCCCGATGATGACGACACGCTGGATCGTGCCGCCGATCTGGGCCTGGCGTTCCAGCTTGCCAACATCGCGCGCGACCTGGCCGAGGATGACGCCGCCGGGCGCTGCTACCTGCCGGCCGAATGGCTTGCGGAAGCCGACCTGCCGCCGGGCGAGCAGTTGAAGCCGCAACACCGCGAGACGCTGGCGGGCCTGGCCCAACGGATGTGCGCCATGGCCCAGGCGCACGAATGCTCCGCGCGGATCGGCGCCGGGCGCCTGCAACCGCGCCAGCGCTGGGCGATCCTGGCAGCAGCAGGCATCTATGGCGACATCGCCCGCAAGGTGGCCGCGCGCGGGCCGCGTGCCTGGCACAGCCGCACCGTGGTTTCGGGCAAGGCCAAGCTGGCGTGGATCGCGCGCTCCGCCTGGCAGGCACTGCGCCCGGTGCCCGCCACCTGCCACCAAGGAGCCTTGGCGCGGCGGCACACCCGCCAGAGCCTGATCGCGCTCGCGCAGGCACGTCCGCTGGGCTGATAAAAGCCTTCTGCCGTTCGTCGATCGGGGGATGACGGCGCGGCGGCCCTGGTGCATGCTGCCGGCTATGGAGCGTTCCCCCCTGATCCTGCGCATTCGCTGGCCGGTGCGGCTGTGGCACTGGATCAACGCGCTGACCGTGTTCATCATGCTGATGAGCGGGATGATGATCTTCAACGCCCACCCCCGCCTCTATTGGGGCAAGTTTGGCGCCAATTTCGATCATGCCTGGCTGGAAATCGGCAACCACGGCGCGCATGGATACCTTGCGCTGGGCGGGCAGGAATGGCCGACCACCGGGGTGCTGGGCTTTGCCCAGGGCATCGCGCTGGCCTTTCCCCCGCTGGTGACGCTGCCTTCGCACTACAATCTGGCGCTGGCGCGCGGCTGGCATTTCCTCGGCGCCTGGACGCTCGTTGCCAGCTTGGTGTGCTTTCTGCTTTATGCGCTGCTTTCCGGGCACTTGCGCCGCGATCTTGGCCTCTCGCGCGAAGAGCGGCGCCCGCGCGCGCTGCTGCACGACATTGGCCAGCACTTGCGCCTGCGCCTGCCGCGCGGAGAGGCAGCACGGCATTACAACCCCTTGCAGAAGCTGGCCTATCTTTCCGTCCTGCTGGCCGTCCTGCCGCTGTTGATTGCCACGGGCCTCGCCATGTCGCCCACCATGAACGCCGCGCTGCCCTGGCTGCTGGATGGGCTCGGTGGGCGCCAGTCGGCGCGGTCGATCCACTTCCTCTGCGCCCTGGCCATGGCGCTGTTCATCGCGGTGCACCTGGCCATGGTGGTGCTGGCCGGGCCGCTGAACGAACTGCGCGCGATGAGCACCGGATGGTATCGCCTGCCGCCGGAGCGCAAGCCATGACCGGCTTCTCGCGCCGCGCCCTGCTCGCCGGATCGGGCGGCCTGCTGCTGTCGGGCTGCGATCGGCTGACGACCTCGCCCACCGCCAAGTCGTTGCTGTCGCTGGGTGAAAAGGCCAGCCGCAGCGCGCAACGGCTCGTCACGGGCCAGGCCCTCGCGCCGGAATTTTCGGCGGTCGACATTTCCCCGGTGTTCCGCGTCAATGGCAACACCCGGCCTACGGCCAGCGCCTACCTCGCACATGTGGAGCGGGGCTTTGCCGATTGGCGGCTCGCCATCGACGGGCTGGTGGCGCGACCGCTGGCGCTCAGCCTGGCGCACTTGCGCGCGCTGCCGCAACGCACGCAGATCACCCGCCACGATTGCGTGGAAGGATGGAGCGCGATCGCGCAGTGGACCGGGGTTCCGCTCGCTGCCCTGCTCCATGGTGCCGGCGCCCTGCCCCAGGCGCGCTACGCCGTGTTCCATTGCGCCGACGACTTTTCCGGCACGCCCTATTACGAATCGATCGATCTGGCCGAAGCGCTGCACCCGCAGACGATCCTGGCCCACACCATGAACGGCCAGCCGCTCAGCGTTGGCCACGGCGCCCCGCTGCGCCTGCGCGTGGAACGGCAGCTTGGCTACAAGCAGGCCAAATACGTGATGCGCGTGGAACTGGTTGCCAGCCTGGACCGCCTTTACGGCGGCAAGGGCGGCTATTGGGAAGACCACTCCGGCTATCAGTGGTGGGCGGGGATTTAGGCCGCGACCACCCGCGTTTCGATCAGGCTGTTGGCGCACTCCGCGATCGTCTGCTCCACCGGGCGCGTGGCCCAGCCCAGGCGGGTGCGCGCGTGGCCGGCGTCGGTATCGCGCACATTGCCCAGTTCGCCGGTAACCTGGCGCACCATCGGGCTGACCAGGCCCATGGCGTGGACCATCCAGTCCGGCAGGTTGCGCATCGGCACGCGGCGGGCCTGGTTGCCCAGTTCCTGCCGCAGGATGCGCGCCACGTCGATCATCTTGAGGAACGGGCCGGAGGCGATGAAGCGCTCGCCATCGATGCCCGGCTCGGTCAGCGCGCGCAGATGCAAAGCCGCCACGTCGCGCACGTCCACAACGCCAAAGCCGAGGTCGGGACAGCCCGGCACACTGCCCGCAAGCAATTGGCGGACCAGTTCGATCGAGGCGGAGTAATCTCGCCCCCACACCGGGCCGAGCACGACCGAAGGATTGACCGAAACGAATTCCATCCCCTGCCCGTGCTGCGCCATCCATTCGCGCGCGGCGCGCTCGGCCACAGTCTTGGACTTGGCATAGGCCTGCACGCCCGGCCCGTCGATGTCGGTCCAGTCCGCCTCGGTAAAGCGACGGATGCCCTTGCCGTGGCCATAGACGATCGCGGCCACCGACGAGGTCTGCACGAAGCGCGTGACGCCTGCTGCCTTGGCGAACCGCAGCGCGCGCAGCACGCCTTCGCGCGCCGGCACGACCAGTTCGTCCTCATGGCGCGGGGCATTGACGCTGAGCGGCGAGGCCACGTGGCAGACGTGCGTGCAGCCATCCATCGCCGCGCGCCAGCCAGCGTCCTTGAGCAGATCGACCTGGAAAAACCGCAGCGAGGCGTAGCTGCCCCCCAGTTGTGTGCGCAATTGGGCTTCGCGGGCGAGGTCGCGAACCGTGGTGTTCACGGTCCACCCCTCGTCCAGCAGCGCGCGGATGATATATCCCGCGATATAGCCAGAACCGCCCGTGACCAGCACGGTGCCGCCGACCTTGTCCATGATTCCGCCCCCAAATGCCCGTCAATACGCAGGATATCGCAGCCTGCGCACAGTTCAACGGGCAAGTGTGGTTAACGCATCAGAACCAGTTCTTCGGCCATGGACGGATGCAACGCGACCGTGGCATCGAAATCGGCCTTGGTCAGCCCGGCTTTCACCGCAATCGCCGCCGCCTGGAGCACTTCCGGCGCCTCAGGCCCGATCAGGTGGACGCCCAGCACTTTGTCGGTCTGCGCATCGACCACCAGCTTGTAGAGCCCGCGCTCCGGCCGGTGGCCGAAGATGTTCTTCATCGGGCGGAAATCCGACGTGAAGATCTTGACGTTACTGCCCAGCTTCTCGCGCGCCTGCGCTTCGGTCAGGCCCACGCTCGCCAGCGGCGGCTGCGAGAACACCGCGCTCGGGATGCAGTCATAGGACACGCGCGTGTCCTTGCCGCCAAACACGCGGTCGGCAAACGCATGGCCTTCGCGGATCGCCACCGGGGTAAGCTGCACGCGGTTGGTCACGTCACCCACGGCAAAGATGCTCGGGCACGTGGTCTGGCCGAGTTCGTCGACCACGATCTCGCCATGCGCGCCCAGCTCGATGCCGGCGTTTTCCAGGCCCAGCCCGTCGGTCTTGGGGCGGCGGCCGGTGGCAACCAGCACGGCATCGGCGGGCAGCGGATCGGGCTGGCCCTTCATGTGGACCATCAGGCATCCCTCCTCGTGCTGCTCCACGCGCTCGATGCCGCAGTTGAACTTGTATTCGATGCCGCGCGCCATGGTGATTTGCAGCAGACGATCGCGCAGCGACGCATCATAGCTGCGCAGGATCGTCTCGCTGCGGTTGACCACGGTGACATGGCTGCCCAGTGCGTTGAAGATACCGGCGAATTCCAGCGCGATATAGCCGGCTCCGGCAATCACCACGCGGCGCGGCAGGCTTTCGAGATGGAAGACCTCGTTGGAGGTGATGCAGTGCTCGCTCCCCTCGAATTCCGGCATCACCGGCCAGGCGCCGACGGCCACGAGAATGTGCTTCGCGGTGATCTCGCGCCCGCTGGCCAGGCGCACGCTGTTCGGCCCGGTGATCGTGGCGCGGTCGAGGAAGTGCTCCACCTTGTTGGAATTCAGCGTATTGGTGTAGGCGGCGTTGAGCCGGTCGACATCCTTGGCCACGGCATCGCGCAGCGTCGGCCAATCGAACGTCATCTTCTCCACGGTCCAGCCGTAGTTGGCGGCATCCTGCAATTCTTCGGCGAAATGCGATCCGTAGACCAGCAGCTTCTTGGGCACGCAGCCACGGATCACGCAGGTGCCGCCCACGCGATATTCCTCGGCCACGGCCACCCGCGCGCCATAGCCGGCGGCGATGCGGCTGGCGCGCACCCCGCCCGAACCGGCCCCGATCACGAACAGGTCATAGTCGTAAGCGGGGTCGGTCATGGCTGGATCTCTTCTCGCTGAAACGGAAACTGGCGCCGGATATGGCAACGATGGCCATCCGGCGCCAGTCCCTCAACCGACGATTATTTGATAAGTGCAGCTAACGTTCAGGCCACGCCGATTCCCGCTTCGGCAAGCAGCGCCTCGGTGCTGGGATCGAAGCCTTCGCCGCCGCCGGCATCGATCTTCTTGGCGATCGCCTTGCCCAGCTCCACGCCGAACTGGTCGAACGGGTTGATGCCCAGCAGCATGGCCGAAACGAACACGCGGTGTTCGTGGAAGGCGATCAGCGCGCCCAGCGTCGCCGCATTGAGGTCATCGCACAGGATCGTGGCCGAAGGACGGTTGCCCGGATAGGCACGCGCGCCATCCTCGCTCGCCTGGCCAGCCATCAGCGCGGCGCCTTGCGCAAAGCAGTTCGACAGCAGGATCTTGTGGTGCACCGGATCGAGATCGTGGCCCGGCACCTTCACCGCCAGGAAATCCACCGGGATCAGGTGCGTACCCTGGTGCAGCAACTGGAACACGGCGTGCTGGGCATCGGTGCCCACCCCGCCCCAGGTGATCGGTGCGCTCGGGCGCGTCAGCGGCGAACCATCGGCCAGCACGCGCTTGCCGTTCGATTCCATTTCGAGCTGCTGGAGATAGTCGGGCAGCAGGGCCAGGCGCTCGTCATAGGCGAACACCGCGCGGGTCTGGCAGCCCATCGCCTGGGTATAGAGCAGATCGGCAAAGGCGGCGCGTACCACCACGTTGTCGGCCAGCGGCGCGTCGCGGAAATGCTCGTCGATGGCCTTGGCACCGGCCAGGAACTCGGCAAACGCCTCGTTGCCCAGCGCCAGCGCCACCGGGAAGCCGATCGAGGACCACAGCGAATAGCGCCCGCCCACGGTTTCCGAGAACGGCAGGATGCGGGTTTCATCGACGCCCCATTCCACCGCCTTTTCCGGCGCGGCGGTCAGCGCCACGACGCGGCCATAGGGATCGGCCACGCCGCCTTCCCGCAGCCATTCCAGCGCGCTGTGAGCGTTCGTCATGGTTTCGGTGGTGGTGAAAGTCTTGGACGCGACGGCGATCAGCGTGGTGGCCGGATCGCACTGCTTCATCGCCGCTTCCAGCGCGCAGCCATCGATGTTGGAGACCACGTGCACGGCCACCTTGGCTTCTTCGCGGGCCAGCGCGTCGATCGCCAGCGCGGGGCCGAGCGCGGAACCGCCGATGCCGATGTGGATCAGGCTCTTGACCTCGCCCAGCACGCCTTCGTGGATGGCATC
The DNA here is from genome assembly GCF_014652855.1 of Novosphingobium pokkalii. Taxonomy (GTDB): domain Bacteria; phylum Pseudomonadota; class Alphaproteobacteria; order Sphingomonadales; family Sphingomonadaceae; genus Novosphingobium; species Novosphingobium pokkalii. The sequence goes on along the minus strand of NZ_BMZP01000001.1, from coordinate 16,430 downwards.
GACCAGCAGGGCCATGCGCGCATGCAGGGCCTGTGCTTCTTCCACGCTGGCTTCGGCGCCAACGCCGCGCTGCGCGGTGTGTTCGGCGGCGCGGCCTTCGGTGTTGTTGATCTTGGCGCCCGACAGCAGCTCTTCCCGCTTGCCCACGAAATTGGCGGCATCGGCCAACTGGCCCAGGATCGTCTCCACGGCTGCGGAAAGATGGGTCTTGGACCAGTCAAAGCGAATCGGCCCGCCCGGCAGATCGAGCGTCGTGGCATAGCGCGCGAGACGCGCCGGATCGGCGAACAGCGTTGCGAGCGTGGGCACTTCCAGCGTCTCCAGCGCATGCCACAGCGTGGCCTGATCCTGTGCAGCCATTGTCTAAATCCTTTTTCGCGGTTGCGGAACGGCCCTCTCATGCCCGCTTGCGCACAATCTTCCAAGCGGGCGCGTGGCTCGACGAACGGATCGTGCAAACGTATTTGCCCCGCGCTATGGCGGGTGCATTCCTGCTTGACGGATGCCTTTGCCCTCCACATGACCCAGCCGATGAACGAAACGCCCGAACCCGCCAACCCAACGGCGGCCACGCCTGCCCCGGCGACGCCCCCGCCCCCGGCGAAAAAGCAGAAGAAGGAAGACAGCTTCCCGGTATTCCTGGTGAAGCTGGTGCTGATCGTGGCGATCTTCCGCAGCTTCTTCTTCTCGCCGTTCAACATCCCGTCGGAATCGATGCTGCCCCGGCTGGAAAACGGCGATTACCTGCTCGCGGCCAAGTGGCCCTATGGCTTTTCCAAGTATTCGCTGCCGTTCAGCCTGCCGCTGCTGCCCAAGCGCATTTTCGCCAGCCAGCCCAATCGCGGCGACGTGGTGATCTTCAAGGCACCCCCGGGCAACGATGTGGATTACATCAAGCGCGTGATCGGCGTGCCGGGCGATACCGTGCAGATGATCGGCGGCGTGCTGCATCTGAACGGCAAGGCCGTGCCCAAGGTCAAGATCGCCGATTTCGTGATCCGGGTTTCGGCGAACACCGAATGCATCTCGCCCGATTTCGCGGTGACCGAGGCCGACGGCACGCAGACCTGCCACTATCCGCAGTTCCAGGAAACCCTGCCCGGCGGCAAGACCTACAACGTGCTCGACCTGGGCTATCGCCCGCAGGACGATACGCCGCCAGTGGTCGTGCCCGAAGGCAAGCTGTTCCTGATGGGCGACAACCGCGACAATTCGATGGACAGCCGTTTCCCGGCCATCGAAGGTGGCGGCATTGGCCTGGTTCCGCAGGACAACCTGGTCGGCCGCGCGACCATTGTGATGTGGTCCACCGACGGCTCGGCCAACTGGTTCCTGCCTTGGACCTGGTTCACCGCGCTGCGCTGGAATCGGATCGGGGGCATGTTCTGAGCACGCCCCTCTCCCCCGAAACCGCCGCTTTCCTGGCGGATCTGACCCTGGCGCCGGTGCAACAGCCGGCGCTTTGGCATGAAGCCCTCACGCACGGCTCGCTGGGCGAGGCGCGCGATTACCAGCGCCTGGAATTCCTGGGCGATCGCGTGCTGGGCCTGGCCGTGGCCGAATGGCTGCACGAAGCCAGCGATGCCGCCGAAGGCAAGCTGTCGCAGCGCCTCAACGCGCTGGTCAGCCGCGAAACCTGCGCCGACGTGGCCCGCGCTCTGGGCGTGCCCGCGCATATCCGCCTCGGCAAGCAGGCGCGCGACGATGGCGGCGCCGACAGCGACAACATCCTGGGCGATGTGATGGAAGCGCTGATCGGCGCGCTGTTCATCGAGCGCGGCTTTACCGCCGCGCGCGATTTCGTGCGCCGCTGCTGGGACAAGCCGATGCGCACCGGCGCGGGCCAGCGCAAGCACCCCAAGGCCGCCTTGCAGGAATGGGCCGCCGGCAATCGCCGCAAGCCGCCGGTCTACACGCTGGTCAGCCGCGACGGCCCCGACCATGCCGCGATCTTCACCGTGGCGGTGGAAGTGAAAGGCGTGGGCCAGGCCCAGGCCCGTGGATCGAGCAAGCAGGAAGCCGAAACCGCCGCCGCGCGCGACTTCCTCAAGGAATTTGCCTGAACAGCCGATCATCCGGCCAATCCCTGGCCACCCAACCCTGACGCGCCGCGCGATCAGGATCATTCCCATTTGAAGCACCGGCGCTTGCCGCCGGGCGCGATGAGGTTCATCTTCGTTTTCATGATCGATACCGTTACCACCCCCGCCGATTCCGGCGCAGAGCAGTCTTGCGGCCTGGTCGCCGTGATCGGCGCCCCCAACGCGGGCAAATCCACCCTGGTCAATGCGCTGGTCGGCCAGAAGGTGGCGATCGTTTCGGCCAAGGCGCAGACCACCCGCGCGCGGTTGATGGGCATTGCCCTGGAAGGCCCAGCGCAGATCATCCTGGCCGATACGCCCGGTCTGTTCGAGCCCAAGCGCCGGCTCGACCGCGCGATGGTCAACGCTGCCTGGGAAGGCGCGAGCGAGGCCGATGCCATCCTGCTGGTGGTCGATGCCCGCAAGAAGAAGCGCGAATATCTCGAACCGATCCTCGCTTCCCTCGCCGGGCGCCCCGAACGCAAGTTCCTGGTGCTCAACAAGGTGGACGCCACCCCCAAGGAACCGCTGCTGGTCATGGCCGAGGAGCTGAGCGCGCAGGGCCAGTTCGACGAAGTGTTCTTCGTCTCGGCGCTGACCAGCGACGGCGTGCCCGAACTCAAGACGCGCCTGGCCGCGCTGATGCCGCCCGGACCGTGGCACTATCCCGAAGACCAGGTGTCCGACGCCTCGGAGCGGTTGTTGGCGGCGGAAATCACCCGCGAGCAGCTCTATCGCCAGCTTCACGACGAACTGCCCTATGACAGCGCCGTGCGCCCCGAAAGCTATCAGTATCGCAAGGATGGCTCGGTCGAGATCCACCAGCAGATCGTGATCGCGCGCGACAGCCAGCGCGGCATCGTGCTGGGCAAGGGTGGCGCCAAGCTCAAGGCGATCGGCGAAGCGGCGCGAAAAGAGCTTGCCAACCTGCTGGGCGCGAAGGTTCATCTCTTCCTGCACGTTAAGGTGGAAGAGAACTGGGCCGATAGCCGCGAAATCTACGAGGAAATCGGTCTCGACTGGGTAAAGTGATGGCACCGGGCGCGCCATCGGGGCTGTTGCGCAGCCGGAAAGGACGTTGATCGGGGCATGACCGCGCTGGACCAGACATCGCCGGGCACACCTGGCCTGGCCCTGCTGGCCCCTGGCCGCGACGCCTTTATCACAGCTTTGCGCTGACCGCGATCGGACCGCCGCCCATGCGCAACTTTGCCTTGTTCCTGCTGGTCGCGCTGGTGCTTCGCGCGCCTTGGCTGGGCGATCCGCTGTTTCACGCTGACGAGCAGTTCTACCTGCTGATGGGCGACAGGCTGTGGCACGGGGTCATCCCCTATGTCGACCTGTGGGATCGCAAGCCGCTGGGTCTGTTCCTGATCTATGGCGCCGCCAGCGCATTCCCCGGCAATGCCGTCATCGCCTATCAATTGATGGCAATGGCTGCGGCGGCGGCCACGGCGGTGGTCATCGCGCGCTGCGCCCGGCTGCTATCCGGGCCACGCGGGGCGATGTTCGCGGGTCTGGCCTATCTTATCTACCTGATGGCGTTCAATTGCGGCATGGGCCAGGCGCCGGTGTTCTATGACCTGCCGATGATGCTGGCCGGATGGCTGGTGATCGGCGCGCTGGCCAGGACCGCCACTGTGCCGCCGCGTGACACCGGCCTGCTGCGCCGGGGCTGTCTGGCCATGGCGCTGGTGGGCATGGCCTTGCAGATCAAGACGAGCGTGGTGATCGAGGGGTGCGGCTTTGGCCTGATGCTGGTGTGGGCGGGGTGGCGCGAAGGCTGGCGCTGGCCGCGCCTGGCCGCCAGTGCAGCGCTGTGGATCGCCCTCGCCCTGCTCCCGACCGCGATCGTCTTTGCCGCCTATGCCGCGCAGGGGCAGGCGCAGGCCTTCCTGGTGGCCAATGTCCTGTCGATCGTTGGCCGGGGGCAGGATCTGGGCGAGGCGACGTTCCGTCTGGCCAAGGTTCTGGTGGCGCTGATTCCGTTCTATGTTGCGCTGTGGATCGGCTGGCGGCGCGCGGCGCTGTGCCCGCAGGGCATGCTGGCGCGGCGCGGCGTCCTGCTGTGGCTGGGCATGGCCGTGATCGGCTTTCTGGCCCCCGGCACGTGGTACGATCATTATGTCGCGCCCGCGCTCATGCCGCTGGCCATCCTCGCCGCCCCGGCGCTGGACGGTCGATGCCGGGTAACCGGCTGGCTGCGCCGCGGCCTTTTCGTGGTCGGCCTGGGCGCAGGCCTGGGCGCCACCACCGTGCAGGCACACAAGTTCGGCACCACGTCCGATCTCGATGACGCGGCCGCAGCCATCCGCCCGCATATCGACGCCAACCATTGCCTCTATGTTTACGAGGGCGACAGCGCGCTCTATCGGGCCACACAATCGTGCCTGCCCACGCGCTTCGCCTTTCCCGCCCACCTTTCCACGCGGTTTGAAGAACATGCGCTGGGCATCGATCCAGCCGCCGAAGTGGCGCGGATCATGGCCAGTCGCCCGGGCGCGGTGGTGATCGATGAATCCGCGCATCCCTATGCCCCGAACCTGCGCACGCGCGCGGTCGTCTTGCAGGCGCTGGCCAGCCATTATCGCCGCATCGCCACGCTGACCCTGGGAACGCGCTCGTTCGGGCTGTTCGCCTCGCGCTGATTCGCGGCTGCTGCGGCTTTTCCCGCGCAGGCCTGGCGCGTGACCGTCGCCGCGTCTCTTTTCTGGCACAATCGCAATACACCTGCGACAATACTGATATAAATGCATCGAAATCACCGCGTAGCGATATATAGCGTTAATAATATACGCTGGCCTTGCCGCACCAATTCCGACCATTTAGCCTTGATAAATACGGCTGAAAACTTCGGAAATGAACATGCTCAAGATTACCGCGCGGACGATCGCATCGTCTTCAACACGATACCATCTTGATCATCGCAATGGATCATCTGCCTACCTGGAGAATTTTCGGCTGTTCCTCGAGTATTTCAGCTTGGCGTTGATGTTTCGCCTGCTGCTGCTCGGCAATCCGCTGGTCCACGTCGACGAGGAGTTCTATCTTCTGGTGGCCGATCGCTGGGCGCATGGCGCGCTGCCGTTCGTTGACATCTGGGACCGCAAGCCGCTTGGCCTGTTCCTGCTCTATCGCCTGTTCCACAGCCTGCCGGGCGATCCGGTGCTCACCTATCAGCTTTGCGGCATTGCCAGCACGGCGGCGGCCGCGCTCGTCGTGCGTGCGCTGGCGCTGGAACTGGCGCCGGCGCGCGGCGCATGGCTGGCCGGGCTGGTCTACATCTGCGCCATGCCCGCGTTCAACTGCGCGCTGGGCCAGTCGCCGGTGTTCTACAACCCGCTGGTAGCCCTGGCGGCGCTGCTGCTGCTGCGCGCCTGGCAGCGGGCGGATGCAGCCAACCTGCTGCGCGAGGGCAGCGCGATCATGCTGCTGATCGGCCTCGCGCTCCAGATCAAGTATGCGGCGGTGTTCGAGGGGCTGGCCATGGGCCTGATGCTGCTCGCCCTGGGCCGCCGGGTGGGTTGGCCCCTGCCCCGGCTGGCTGGCGCGGCCGCCTTGTGGTGCGGCCTGGCGCTGTCCCCGACGCTGGCGGCGCTGGCGGCCTATGCCGCGATCGACCAGACCCATGCGTTTCTGTTTGCCAATTTCACCTCGGTGCTGGAGCGCCTGCCCGATGGCGCGCCAAGCTGGCGCCGGCTGGCCAAGCTTTCGGCGGGGCTTTCGCCATTCGTGCTGTGCATCGCGCTCGATCCCCTGCGCGCGGCACGGCGGGTCGATCCCGTGCAAACCTTGTCCCGGCGCGTGCTCGGCCTGTGGGGAGGCGCGGCGGTCGCCGGTTTCCTGGTCTTCGGCACGTGGTATGATCACTACGCCGGGCCGCTCGTTGCGCCGCTCGCGGTGCTGTCCGCCCCGGCGCTGGCTTCGGCGGTGCGTGGCGGGCAACCGTGGCAGACGCGCTGGAGCGGGCGCTTCCTGCTGGCCGCGAGCGCGATCGGCGGCCTCGTCGTGATGGCAGGCGCCGTGCAGAACCACGGCACGGCCGAGGAATACCACCACGCCACCGCCATGGTGCGCCACGCCGCGCGCGGCGGCTGCTATTTCCAGTTCGACGGCGCCCCGGCGCTCTATCGCGGGGTGGATGCCTGCATTCCCACGCGCTTTGCTTTCCCCAACCATCTCGACACCTGGACCGAAGGCCCGGCGATCGGGGCCGATCCCGTGGCGGAAGTGCAGCGGATCATGGCCAGCCGCCCCGCTGTGGTGCAGGTTTCGCAAAGCGCGCCGGAAGACCTCTACCTGCCCAACCGCGCCACGCGCGCAGTGCTGATGCAGGCACTGGCGCGCGACTATGCGCGATTTGGCGAAGTGGTGCTGGGGAACGAACGCTACGCGCTCTATCGTCCGCGCTGAACCGTGGCAGGGCGGGTCATTCACCCGCCCTGCCACGCTGTCATTCCGCTGCGGCTTTCTTGCGCGCCGGGGCCTTTTTGGCGGCAGGCGCTTTCTTTTCGGCCGGTTCCTTCTTGGCGGCAGCCTTCTTCGGCGCCGCAGCCTTCTTGGCCGGAGCCTTCTTCTTGCCCTTGGCCGGGCCTTTGGCGGCGCGCTCGTCGATCAGTGCCACGGCTTCGGCCGCCGTCAGCGTTTCGGGCTGCTTGTCGCGCGGCAGCGTCGCATTGGTCGTGCCGTCGGTCACATAGGGGCCATAGCGGCCCGACATCAGCTTGATTTCGCCGCCGGACGTGGGATGCGGCCCGAACGTCTTGAGCGGCTCGGCCGCTGCCCGCGAACCACGCGCGCCGGCGCCGCTGGCCGCTTCGGCCAGGCGCACCACCGCAGCGTTCATGCCGGTGTCGAACACTTCGGCGGTGGACTTGAGCCGGGCATACTTGCCGTCATGCGCCAGATAGGGGCCATAGCGGCCGATCGAGGCGGTGATCGGCTTGCCGCTTTCCGGGTGCACGCCCACCTCGCGCGGCAGGTTGAGCAGCTTGAGCGCCCATTCCAGGTCCAGTTCGGGAATATCCTTGGGAATGGAGGCGCGCTTGGCCTCCTTGCCTTCGCCAAGCTGGATGTAGGGGCCGAACCGCCCGGAGCGGCGCGTGACTTCCAGGCCGGTTTCCGGATCCTTGCCCAGCGGCGCATCCTCGCCCTCGCCGCCCTCGGCCCCGCCGGGCTGGGCGAACTTGCGGGTGAACTTGCACTCGGGATAGTTCGAGCAGGCAACGAACGCGCCATAGCGGCCGCCGCGCAGCGCCAGGCGGCCATTGCCGCACTTGGGGCATTCGCGCGGATCGTGCCCGTCGGCGCGCGGCGGGAAGAGGTAGTCTTCCAGGAAGACGTCCAGCTCGGCCGTGACCTCGCTGGGCTTCTTCTCCATCACCTCGTCGGACTTGGGTTTGAAATCGCGCCAGAATTCGGCCAGCACCTGCTTCCACGCGGCCCGGCCACCGGAAACATCGTCCAGCTCGTCTTCCATGCCGGCGGTAAATTCATAGGCGACATAGCGATCGAAGAACCGTTCGAGGAAGGCGGTCAGCATGCGCCCGCTTTCCTCGGCAAAGAAACGGTTCTTCTCGATCCGCACATAGTTGCGGTCTTTCAGCACCTGCAACGTGGCGGCATACGTGGAAGGCCGGCCGATGCCCAGTTCCTCCAGACGCTTGACCAGGCTGGCTTCGGAATAGCGCGGCGGCGGCTGGGTGAAGTGCTGCGTGGCATCGACGCCGTGCTTCTTGGGGCAATCGCCCTTGTTCATGATCGGCAGCAGGTTGCTGTCATCATCATCGGCATCGGGCTTCTGGTCGCGCCCCTCTTCATAGACCGCGAGGAAGCCGGGGAACTTGACCACCTGGCCGGTGGCGCGCAGCTCGTGCTTGCCGGTGCCTTCGCGCAGGGTAACTGTCGTGCGCTCAATCGCCGCCGAGGCCATCTGGCTCGCCAGCGCGCGCTTCCAGATCAGGTTGTAGAGCCGCGCCTCGTCGCCGCTGCCGTGAGTGTCGCGGGTGAAGTCGGTGGGGCGGATCGCCTCGTGCGCTTCCTGCGCGTTCTTGGCCTTGGTTTCATAGATGCGCGGCTTTTCGGGCAGGAAATGCCCGTTGTAGCGATCGGAAATCGCCCGCCGCGCGGCATCAATGGCGCTCGGGTCCATCTGCACGCCATCGGTCCGCATGTAGGTGATCGCGCCCGCTTCATAGAGCGTCTGCGCCACGCGCATGGTGTGGCTGGCCGAAAAGCCCAGCTTGCGCGCGGCTTCCTGTTGCAGGGTGGACGTGGTGAACGGCGGCGAGGGATTGCGCCGCGTGGGCCGCACGTCCACGTCTTCCACACGGAAATTGGCCGCTTCCACCGCCGCCTTGGCAGCCATGGCGCTGCCTTCGTCGCCCAGCGACAGGCGATCCAGCTTGGCCCCGTCGAACTTGACCAGCCGCGCCACGAACGGTGTGCCGTCATGCTCCATCCGCGCGGCGACAGACCAGTATTCCTGCGCCTTGAACGTCTCGATCTCGCGCTCGCGCTCCACGATCAGGCGCAGCGCGACAGACTGGACGCGCCCGGCCGACTTGGCGCCGGGCAGCTTGCGCCACAGCACCGGCGACAGCGTGAAGCCGAACAGATAGTCCAGCGCGCGGCGCGCCAGATAGGCGTCGATCAGATCCTGGTCGAGATCGCGCGGCGCTTTCATCGCCGAAGTCACCGCCGGCTTGGTGATGGCGTTGAACGTCACGCGCGACACCGCCTTGGGCAGCGCGCGGCGCTTGGCCAGAAGCTCGCGCACGTGCCACGAAATCGCCTCGCCCTCGCGATCAGGGTCGGTCGCCAGGATCAGGCCATCGGCCTCCTTGGCGGCATCGGTGATCGCCTTCACGCGCGACTGCTTGTCGCCGTACAGCTCCCAATCCATGGCAAAGTCTTCGTCCGGGCGGACGGAGCCATCCTTCACCGGCAGGTCGCGGATATGGCCGTAGGAGGCCAGGACCTTGTAGCCGGGGCCAAGGTACTTCTCGATGGTCTTGGCCTTGGCCGGGGATTCTACGATGACAAGCTGCATGGCGACTGGCGGAACGTCCTTACGTGTACACGTGCGTACGAGGGTGGAGGCGGTTGGACTGTGGCGTCAAGACCCCGAATTTCAGCGCGGGTTCATGAGCGTAGATCAGGCGAGCGATACGCGCCCCCCGGCATGGCGGATCAGGCGACCGGCCAGTTCCAGTTCGATCAGTGCCAATTGCACCGATCCGGCCGGCGCGCCGCTGAGGCGTACGATCTCGTCCACCGCCACCGGCGCCGTGCCCAGCAGCGAGACGATATCGGCAGGCTCGTCGCTATCCGGCACACTGTCGAACGCGGGCGCCGGCGCGGGTTCGTGAAAGGTGGAGCGCGGCGTGCCGGTAAAGCTTTCGAGCAGTTCGATCACGTCGGCCGGGCCTTGCACCAGGATCGCGCCGTCGCGGATCAACTGGTTGCAGCCCTGGCTGCGCGTATCGAGCGGGGAGCCGGGGATGGCCATGATTTCCCGCCCCGCCTCGGCCGCCAGGCGCGCGGTGATCAGCGAGCCGGACTTGGGCGCGGCTTCCACCACCACGGTGCCGGCGCACAGGCCGGCGATGATCCGGTTGCGGCGGGGGAAATGGCGCGCCTGTGGCTCCGTGCCCGGCGGCATTTCGGCAAGCAGCACGCCTTCTGCCACGATCCGGGCTTGGAGCGCAGCGTTCTCGGGCGGGTAGATGCTGTCGAGCCCACCGGCGATCACGCCGATCGTGCCGCCACCTGCCGCCGCCGCGCCGGGCAACAGCGCGCCGGTGTGCGCGGCGGCATCCACCCCACGCGCCAGGCCGGACACCACGGCAAAGCCCGCGCCCGCCAGTGCCGCGCCAAATTCCCGCGCCAGGCGCATCGCCCCGGCCGAAGCGTTGCGCGCGCCGACCAGCGCCACCGCCGGCCGGGCCAGCAGCGCCGCATCGCCCAGCATCGTCAGGATTGGCGGCGGGGTGTCGGTCTGCCCCAGCAAGGCGGGATAGTGCGGGGAATCGTGGAACAGATAGCGGCCACCGAGCGCGCGCACTTTCGCAGCCTCTGCCGCAATGCGCGATGCCTCTGCCGGGCGATAGGGCGCACCGCCCCGCGCAGCGAGGCCTGGCAGTGCCTCGATCGCGGCGCCGGCATGGCCGAAACGGCGCAGCAACTGGTAATAGGACACCGGCCCAACATTGGGCGAACGCAGCAGCCGCAGGCGGGCCAGCGCCTCGTCGGACGAAAGCGGCGGCGCCGCGGTTTCGCCCGCATCCGCCATCAGGCAGCGCCCTTCTTGCCGATCCGGGGCTCGGTGCCCGCCAGCAGGCGGGCAATGTTGGCGCGGTGGAGAACGATCACCAGCGCCGCGATCACCGCCAGCACCAGAGCATAATCGCTGCGGCCGATCGCCAGCGCGGCCAGCGGCGCAGCGACAACTGCAGACATCCCGCCGACCGACGAAATGCGCAGCAGCGCCAGCATGCCCAGCCAGACCACGGCATAGGCAAGCCCGATCGGCCAGGCGAGCCCAAGCGCCACGCCCATGGTCGTGGCCACGCCCTTGCCGCCCTTGAACCGCAGCCACAGCGGAAAACAGTGCCCGATCACGGCAGCGAGCGCGACCAGCCCTTCACTGCCCGGCGCAAAGGCGCGGGCCAGCCACACCGCCACGCTGCCTTTCAGCAGATCGAGCAGCAGGGTGCCCGCCGCCAGGCCCTTGCGCCCGGTGCGCAGCACGTTGGTGGCGCCGATGTTGCCCGATCCGATCGCGCGCAGGTCGCCGGCGCCGGTCAGGCGAGTGAGGATCAGCCCGAACGGAATCGAGCCAAGCAGATAGCCAAGAATGCAGGCCGGAAGAACGAGGTCGTGGGTCACGCCGCTGCTCCTAGCCGCGATTGCGCACAACCGGAAGGTGGCAAGCTCTCCCTTTTTGCCACCACTATCGCTAGAACCGCCGCGATGACCGTTCCCGCCTCTTCTCCCGCTCCTGGTTTTCCGCCGGCCGACGCGCCGATCCTGCTGTTCGATTCCGGCGTGGGCGGCCTGTCCGTTCTGGCCAAGCTGCGCCAAGCCCTGCCCCAGGCGCCGGTGATCTATGTGGCCGACAACGCCGGCCTGCCCTATGGCACCAAGACGGAGGCGCAGATCGCGGCGCGGGTTTCGGGGCTGCTCGGCCGGCTGACCGAGCGGCTGCGCCCGCGCCTGGTGTGCATTGCCTGCAACACCGCGTCCACCATTGCCCTCGCCTCGGTGCGCGAAGTGCTGGAAGTGCCGATCGTCGGCACCGTGCCGGCGATCAAGCCCGCCGCCGCGATGACGCGCAGCGGCGTGATCGGCCTGCTCGGGACCCAGGCGACGATCCGCCAGGCCTATGTCGATCGCCTGGAAGCCGAATTCGCCGCCGACAAGCGCCTGCTGCGCCATGGCGCGCCCGAACTGGTGGCGGCGGCCGAAGCCGTGCTGCGCGGCCAAGCGGTCGATCCGGCGGTGTTCGCACAGGCCGCGCAGGCGTTGCGCGACCAGCCGGGCGGCGCGGCGATCGATACGGTGGTCCTGGCCTGCACCCACTTCCCCCTGATCGAGCGCGAGCTGGGCACGGCATTCGGCGCGGGCGTGCGCTTCATCGACGGATCGGACGGCATCGCCCGGCGCATCGCCTTTCTCACCCAGGGCCAGCAATTTGCCCGCACCGCGCCCGATCTGGCGCTGTTCACGCAGGCAGACGAAGCGGTGGATGCCCTGCGCCCGGCCCTCGCGCAGCACGGCCTGGAGCGCATCGGGAAAGCCTGATCCGGCTGGGGCATTTTGCCGCATTGACCCAAAGTGCAATCCCTTCGATCACACAAACCGCAAAAGTCACTTGGCAAGGCTTTGTCGCGGGGAGTAGAAGCGCCCCAGCACTCGCGGCAAAGCCTTTTGGGAGAGAGGCAGCGAGGGCGCGCAACGATGATGCGACAAGAACCGGTCCAGCCATTCACTGCGGGGTGGGTTTTGTTGCGATAAGACAAAGACACGGCCACCCGGCCCTGCTTCACCGCGAAGCGATCCGGGCCCAGCCGGTCCGCTTGCAGGAACGAAGGAGCAGCAAGCAGTGAACTACGACCAGATTTTTGATGCTGCCATCGATCGCCTGCATTCCGAAGGTCGTTATCGCGTTTTCATCGACATCCTGCGCAACAAGGGCGCCTATCCCAACGCGCGCTGCTTTGCCGGCCACAACGGCCCCAAGCCGATCACGGTGTGGTGCTCCAACGATTATCTCGCCATGGGCCAGCATCCCAAGGTGATCGCCGCCATGGAAGAAGCGCTGCACGATGTCGGCGCCGGCTCTGGCGGCACCCGCAACATCGGCGGCAACACGCACTACCACGTCGATCTGGAAGCCGAACTGGCCGACCTTCACGGCAAGGATGGCGCGCTGCTGTTCACCTCGGGCTATGTCTCCAACGACGCCACGCTCTCCACGCTCGCCAGGATCCTGCCCGGCTGTGTGATCTTTTCCGACGAGCTGAACCATGCCAGCATGATTGCCGGGATCCGCAATTCCGGCGCCGAAAAGCGCGTGTTCCGTCACAACGACCTGGAACACCTGGAAGAGCTGCTGGCGCAGACCGACCCGGCCCTGCCCAAGCTGATCGCGTTTGAAAGCGTCTATTCGATGGATGGCGACGTGGCCCCGATCCACGCCATCTGCGACCTGGCGGAAAAGTACAACGCCCTCACCTATATCGACGAAGTTCACGCCGTTGGCATGTATGGCCCGCGCGGCGGCGGCATCACCGATCGTGACGAGGCGGCCCACCGCATCGACATCATCGAGGGCACACTCGGCAAGGCGTTCGGCGTGATGGGCGGCTATATCGCGGCCGACAGCCGGATCATCGACGTGATCCGCTCCTATGCGCCGGGCTTCATCTTCACCACTTCGCTCTCGCCCGTGCTGGTCGCCGGGGTGCTCGCCTCGGTGCGCCATCTCAAGGCCTCGAGCGTGGAACGCGATGCACAGCAAGCCGCCGCCGCCACGCTCAAGCGCCTGTTCCGCGAAGCGGGCCTGCCGGTGATGGACAGCACCACGCATATCGTGCCGCTGATGGTGGGCGATCCGGTGCGCGCCAAGAAGGTGTCGGACATCCTGCTCGCCGAATATGGCGTCTATGTGCAGCCGATCAATTTCCCGACCGTGCCGCGCGGCACCGAACGCCTGCGCTTCACCCCTGGCCCGGCGCATACCGACGCGATGATGCAGGAGCTGACCCAGGCTCTGGTGGAAATCTGGGAACGCCTCGACCTGGAAATGAACCAGCGCCAGGCTGCCTGATCCCCTTCACCCAACAACAAGAAAGCCCCCGGACAGCAATCCGGGGGCTTTCTTGTTGTTGGGGCCAAAAAGCCCCCTCCTCTTCAGAGGAGGGGGTTGGGGGGTGGTGGAAGCCAAGCACTACCCCAGCCGCCCCACCCCGAAACATCAGAACCGATCCGCGTTCATCACCTTGGTCCAGGCCGCGCCGAAATCGCGCACGAACTGTTCCTTGGCATCGTCCATGGCATAGGCTTCGGCCACGGCACGCAGTTCGGAGTTGGAGCCGAAGATCAGGTCCACCGTGGTCGCGCTCCAGCGCGGCTTGCCGGTCGCCCGATCCGCGCCTTCATAGAGACCCGGCGCCTTGTCGGACTTCTTCCACACCGTGCCCATGTCGAGCAGGTTGACGAAGAAATCGTTGCTCAGCGTGCCGGGCCGCGCGGTGAACACGCCATTGGCCGAATGGCCGGTATTGGCATCGAGCGCGCGCATCCCGCCCACCAGCACGGTCAGCTCGGGCACACTCAGGCCCAGCATGTCGGCCTTGTCCACCATGGCCTCGGCCGGGCCCTGCCAGTTGGCCGGTGCATCGTAATAGTTGCGGAACGGATCGGCCACGGGTTCGAGCACGGCAAAGCTGGCCGGATCGGTCTGCGCCTGCGTCGCATCGACGCGGCCGGGCGTGAACGGCAGGTCCAGCGTGACGCCGCCCTTGGCCGCCGCCTGCTCTACCGCCGCATTGCCACCCAGCACGATCAGGTCGGCCAGGCTCACTTTCTTGCCGCCCGGCGCGCTCTTGTTGAAGCTCGCCTGGATCGCGGTCAGCTTGGCCAGCACGCCACCGAGTTCGGCCGGATCGTTGACCGCCCAGCCTTTTTCCGGGTTCAAGCGAATGCGCGCGCCATTGGCGCCGCCACGCATGTCGGTGCTGCGGAACGTGCTGGCCGAGGCCCAGGCGGCGCGGATCAGTTCACGCTGGCCAAGCCCACTCGCCAGGATCTGCGCCTTGAGATTGGCAACGTCACCCGCGTCGATCATCGCATAGTCGGCCTTGGGCAGCGGATCCTGCCACAGGAAGCTTTGCGCCGGCACGTCCGGCCCGATGTAGCGCGCCTTTGGCCCCATGTCGCGGTGGGTCAGCTTGAACCAGGCGCGGGCAAAGGCATCGGCAAAGGCCTGCGGATCCTTGCGGAACTTGAGCGCGATGGCGCGGAACGCAGGGTCTTCCTTCACCGCGATGTCGGTGGTGAACATCATCGGCGCGTGCGTCACGCCGGGCAGATGGGCATCGGGCACGATCTGCACATCGGCCGCGTTCTTGGGGGTCCACTGCTTGGCGCCGGCCGGGCTGGTGGTCAGCACCCAATCGAACTGGAAGAGGTTGTCGAGATACTGCGTGGTGAACGCGATCGGGTTGGCCGACCAGGCGCCTTCCAGGCCGCTGGTCACGGTGTCCTCAGCATTGCCCTTGCCGCAGGTGTTCTTCCAACCCAGCCCCTGGTCTTCCACCGCGCCGGCGGCGGGTTCGTGACCCACGCACTCGGCCGGTTTGTGCGCGCCGTGCGCCTTGCCGAACGTGTGGCCGCCGGCAATCAGCGCCACGGTCTCTTCATCGTTCATCGCCATGCGGCCAAAGGCGCGGCGGATGTCGGCCGCAGCGGCGATCGGATCGGAATTGCCGCCCGGCCCTTCCGGGTTCACGTAGATCAGCCCCATCTGCACCGCCGCCAACGGTCCCTTGAGCTGGCCATTGGCGCCGATGCGGCTGTTTGCGCCGTCGAGCCACTTCTTCTCGCTGCCCCAGAACACCATGTCCGGCTCCCAGGCGTCCACGCGGCCACCGGCAAAGCCCAGCGTCTTGAAGCCCATCTGCTCCAGCGCGACATTGCCGGTCAGCACCATCAGGTCGCCCCAGGAAATCTTGCGGCCATACTTCTGCTTGATCGGCCAGAGCAGGCGGCGCGCCTTGTCGAGATTGGCGTTGTCGGGCCAGGAATTCTGCGGATCGAAGCGCTGCTCGCCGCCCGCCGAACCGCCGCGCCCATCGACCGTGCGATAAGTGCCGGCGCTGTGCCAGGCCATGCGGATGAAGAACGGGCCATAATTGCCATAGTCGGCCGGCCACCACGGCTGCGAGGTGGTCAGCACTTTGGCGATATCGGCCTTCACGGCGGCCAGATCGAGCGTCTTGAACGCCGCCGCATAGTCGAAATCGGCGCCATAGGGATTCGATTTGGGATCGTTCTGGCGCAGCGGTGCCAGGTCGAGCCGCGTCGGCCACCAGTCCTTGTTGGTCGTCGCCGCATCGCTGGCCACAGCGGCAGCGGCAGCCGGAGCCGCTTCGGCATGGGCTACCCCCATGGACCAAGGGGCAATCAAGGCCAGGGCCAGAGCGCCCAGCGGACGGTTGGCCAATTTAACATGATGGCGCATGGCTAAAATCTCCTGCAAATGGATCAGACAAAGTAATGTGCTGCCGAAAGCGCACGCGCTCGCAGCATGAATTGTTTCCGCATTATGTCAGACAGGCAAAGCGAAGAGCCTTCTCCGACAAGATGCCGGCAAGGCCATTGGTTTCGGCAATTTCGTAAATTTCAGTTCAGTTCGTTTTCGACGCTGCCGTGACGCACTCCCTTCACACCATGTTCAGGGAGCTTTTTTAGCAAATGATGAGATATCGGAAACGCATTTATCCGGTCACAAAGATTGCCGGAATCGATCATGCCAAAAGCGCCGGGAACCAAGCCCGTGAATGTGCGTTGCAGCGCGCGAGCGGTGCCGTCTGTTGCGAACTCTTGCCAATAAATTGCACCAAAGTGCAGGGTGTAACCTGGCCGCAACACCCTGGCAAACCATTGATCAGATTGGCGCAAAATGGTTGCATTGCGATACTCTCCAAGCAAACCTGGTCACACTTGCAACAACCGGGGGCTTTATGGCCGATCATTCCATTTCGCGTCGCCGCTGGCGCGTGTGACGTGCTCCCCTGATTGTTACCGGTCAGAGGTAGAGTCTCGCTCCTTCATGATGATTGT